>NZ_WHJG01000046.1 GCF_011682175.1 Massilia frigida | reverse complement strand
CCCCGGGGGGCCCCCCCCCCCCCCGCCCGGGGGGGGGGGCCCCGCCGCCCGGGGGGTCCCCCCCCGGCCGCCCCCGGGGGGGGGGGGGGGGCCCACCCCCCGCGGGCCGCCGGGGGGGCGGGGCCCGCGCCCCACCCTACTCCGCGTTCAGCTGCCACCAGTTCATGTTCCACCCGCCTACGCGCGCGAAAATGGTCAGGTCCTGCTGCCCCGCTTCCAGATACACCCTCCCCGTCACCGTCTGCCAGTTCTGCCATCCACCCGTGTTGGGCACGGTCAGCGTCGCCAGGTCGCTGGCGTTCTTGCTCAACACAAATTGCCCACCGTTATAGATGCTGGCAAGCCGGAATTGCAGCTTGTACCACCCAGCCCTGGGCACATTGACCGGATAGCTCATCCAGTCGTTGTTATCGATATTGCTCACATTGAATCCGCCGCCCGTATCGCTCGTCGTTTCCATGCGCATGCCGCTGTGCGTGGTGAACATTTCCGCTTCGATGCGCTCACCCACCACCGGTTTCCAGTTCATCCAGTACGCGATGCTTTCATTGCGTACCAGCGGCTGCGTGGCAAAACCGCGAAAGTAGTTTTCGATCTGGCCGGCCGATGCGGTGCTGACGTTCAGGCTTCCCAGCCCGCCGCCATTGCTGCTGTTGGTCACCATGCCCCAACCCCACCAACTGGTATCGCCATTCGAGCCGCCAGTGGACACGGTCTTGTAGGCCCAGTTGGTCGCCGCCCAGCCGTACATATTGTAGGCATCGTACGTCCTGCGGGTGACTTGTCCGCCGTAGCTGCCCAGCATGGTCCAGGGCTGGAATTCGCCAATCAGGAATGGCGTGTTCAGCCCGGTCAGCTTGGCATTCCAGTCGCAACTCTCACCCGTGCCGTTGAGATTGCAGTGCAGCCAGGCGGCGTGCACATTGGCCTGGTTGGCGGCGCCCGGCGCGTCGTTCCAGCCCCACAAGCCAGGATAAAAATGCATGCCGAGCGCAACATTGCTGAGGCCGCGCGTGTTCGGATTGCCATAGGCATCGATACCGCTGTTGTGACCGGGCAGCAGGATCATGTGATGCGGGTCTTTTGCCCGCACCACGTTGAACAGTTCGTAGGCGTAATTGGCCAGGGTGGCCGCATCCGTTCCCCACGGCTCGTTCAGCAAGTCGTACGCGGCCACGGCATTGCGGCCCCTGTAGCGCTCGGCGATCTTGTCCCACAGCCACTTGGTGCGGTCGCGGTAGCCGGCGTTCGACCATAGCTGCGCCGGGCCGACGCAGCCATCGTGCTGCTCCTTCTCCCCAGCCTGGCCGCCGACAGTGCCGTGCAGGTCGAGGATCACATACATGCCGCGTTTTTCCGCTTCGTTGATGGCGAAGTCCAGATACTTCCAGGCGTTCGGGCGCAGGTTGTAGGGGCTGTATTCGTTCTCCACCACGCCGAAGTAGAATGGCACGCGGATCACGTTCATGCCCATGCCCTTCATCAGGTCGAAGTCGCGGGTGGTGATCCAGCTGTCGCGGAACGCGTCCATCAGGCGTTCCTTCTCAAGGTTGCCGAAACGGCCCGCCAGGGTGCCTTCGAGCGTGCACTGGTCGTTGACCGGCCCGCTGTTGGTGACCATCCTGTCGTTGAGCATCCAGAATTCCATCTGCAGCCAGTTACCCAGGTTCACGCCGCGCAGGTTGACGCGCTTGCCGCTGCTGTCGACCCAGTAGCGTCCGTTCTGGCGGATCGCCGGCAAGCCCACGGAGGGGTGCTCGGCAGTGAAGTTGATCCAGTTCAGGTTGAATCCACCACCCTTGGCGAACACGGCCAGGTTCTGCGGTCCGGCATTGAGGAACACGCGCGAACTGATGGTGGACCAGGTCTGCCAGCCGCCGGTGTTGGGCACGCCCACCGTGTCGCTGATGTCCTTCGCGTTCTGGCTGAGTACCAGCCGGCCGCTGCTGCCGGCCGAGGCCACCCGGTACTGCACCGTGTACCAGCCGCTGGTGGCCGGATTGACGGAATAATTCATCCAGTCGTTGGTCTCGATCCAGCCCACGTTGGTGCCGCCGCCCGCGTCCGACGTCGCCTCGGTCGCCACGCCCTGCATCGATGCGTAGCTCTCCGCTTCGAGCTTGCCGGGCAAGGCTGTCTGGGCAGCGCACGCCGCACTGAACAAGGCACCAGCTAGGGCGCCAGCCAGTGTCGGTAAAGCCATTCTCACGTCCCTGTGAAGGGTAGATTCCATGGAAAGTCTCCTGTTGTTATAAGAAGCGGCCCGGTTCCATGCCGCGCTGCCGGGGAAAGACAAAGGATGGATCACTCGGCATGGAAACGTTCCCACACCGTGCTACCGATGGTATTGACTTCGCCTTGCGGCGTCAACGTAAATATAAAAAGCTATAGGGAAACGAAGCTTGACGTGGAACCGGCCACGCTGCGCTCGCGGCAAAGTTTGCATGAGTACAGAGGGCTTTCCGACGACAAATTTGGTCAGCCCAATCTGGCGGGCTCTGCTTACTTTTGTCCTACACGACAGTTGCGAGTGCTCCTACTCCAAGGCTAGGGAGGCTGACCTAAGATGTCTCTACTCGCTGACGAACACACCAGTCCGGCGGCGGAAACAAGGTAGTTCTTGCAGTTCCTTTATTAAAACATTAGGAGAAATCACCATGGCATCGAACAACAAGCAAGGCGGCAACGATCAAGGTAGCAGCAAAGGTAACAACCAGTCGGACAGCGGCTCGCAAAGCGGCAGCAAGGGCGGCCAGGGCAACAACCAGAGCGACACCAGCAACCGTGGCTTTGCCTCGATGGATCCTGAGCAGCAGCGCGAAATCGCTGCCGAAGGCGGCCGCGCAGCCCATGCTTCCGGCAATGCCCATGAGTTCACGTCCGAGGAAGCCCGCGAAGCAGGCAAGCTGAGCCATAGCGGCGGCGGCAACAAGCAAAGCGACTCGGACAGCGGCTCGTCGCGCGGCTCGTCGGCCAGCAACAAGAGCGATGCCGATAGCGGTTCTTCGCGTGGGTCGTCGGCCAGCAACAAGAGCGATTCCGATAGCGGCACCTCGCGCGGCGGCAACAAGCAAAGCGGCTCCTCGGACGACGATTCGTCCTCGGGCGGCAAATCGGGCGGCGCCAAATCGGGCTCCGGCTCCGGTTCCGGCAGCCGCGGCTCCAACTAAGCGACTCGCACGCGGAGCCGCCTGATGCGGCCGCGCCAGTCGACCGCGCCCCGCCCGGTGGCGGTGGCGCTGGACTCGACCTGAACATCGTCTGCCGCGTGCAGACGATGTTCATTACACCATCATTGCGAACATGACAATCATGTCAGGATGCACTACCATGCTTGCGAATCCATTCCCATAGCGAGGTAAGCATGACGGTCGGCTTTGATTACGAAACATTTGTAACGCGCAACGCTGGCTATGTCGGCAGCGATACCCAGGAAAAAATCCGCAGCAGCCGCCTGCTGATCGCCGGTTGCGGGCTGGGCGCCTCCACCGCCATCGCCGCCGCGCGCATGGGTTTTTGCTCCTTCGTGCTGGTGGACGGCGATACGGTCGACGCGCATAACCTGAACCGCCAGTTCTACGACGTTGACGATATCGGCGTGGCCAAGGTTCTGGCCTTGAAAAAGCAGATCCTGCGCATCAATCCGCAAGCCCGGGTCGACGCCGTGCATGCCAATCTCGACCAGCACAATGTGCTCGACCTGGTGGACCAGGCCGACATTGTGTTCGACACCATCGATTTTCTCGACCTGGAAGCCATTCTCAGCCTGCACAGCACGGCGCAAGCGCGTGCCAAGCCCGTGTTTACGGCGCTGTCGATCGGCTTTGGCGCCGGCGTACTGTACTTCCCGCCAGGCTCGCCGGACTCGCTGCCGGCCATCATCGCGCACGATGTGCAAAGCGCCCAGGGCGAAGGCGACGCCAGCTATGCGGCGGTGTTCGGCAAGATCATCGGCCGCATCGGCGCCCACCTCGACCCGCAAGTCGTGGAACAGGTGGGCAAGGCGCTGACGGTGATGGAAGACGGCCGCCCCTGCCCGGCCTCGCAGATCGCGGTCGGCAGCTTCACCGTGGCCGCCCTGGCCGTGTCGATGATGCACGACATGCTGGCCGGGATGGACGTGCCGGCCTCGCCGCGGATGGTGGTGCACAGCTTCCGCAACCACGTCACCAAGCTGATCGACATCAGCAAGTAGCCGGGCACTGTCTCATTTGAGGCTTAACTTGCGCGGCTGGAAGCCGCGCAAGGCGGCGCCGGCGACGGTTTTGGCCATCATCCGGAACGGAATCGGCTCGCCCTTGAACCAGGCCAGCAAGAAAGGATTTTCCGCGCCGACGCGCTGCTCCAGGTCGCGCAGGTCGACCATGTGCACCGTGACCGGCCCGTAATAGTCGCCCTCCGGGCCGATCGGCAACAGCGGCATGCCCATCCGGTCGAGCGAGCGCGCCAGCGAACTCTCCATGGCGGCATACCAGTAGCGGATGCCGTTGGCGACGCTGTAGCGGTACATCGCACGGTACATTCCCAGCAGCAGCAAGGGACTGTTGCGGCGATCGCTCTTGCCCCGCGAAAAGCGGCGCCGCCCGCTGCTGTGGCGGTTCTTCACGACATCGGACGACACGCCCTCCATCGCATCGCCACTGCGGCGGCGGAAGGCTTTTTCCACGATCAGACGCGACACTTCGGCCGATTCCCCGCGCGGCGGCAGCACCACGTCCTCGTACACCGGGCATTGGGCTTCAAACGGAAACGCCTGGCCCGGCTGCGGGCGTACCAGCCGGACGGTGCCGATCAGGTCCCCATCGAGCGAATTGGCGGCCACATGGGCCGAATCGGCATCCCAGGTATCCGATTCGATGCCGTCCGGATAGGCGGCGGCATCGAGGAAACGGCATTCCAGGCAATACACCTGGTAGCGCAGGCGGTAAATCCGCGACAGTAATGGGCTGGCATGCGGGTTCGGTGGAATGGTGGTGAAGTCGACATACGGGATCAGCAGATCGCGCTTGCCGAACAGGCGTTGAAATAAAAGCAGCATGAGGGTCGTTACATACTGGAAAGCCTAACAACATGGCAAAGTTTCCCATATGAAAAAGTGTCAATAACGCAACGATACCCTATTCCGATAATCTTTGCTCAATAAAAATATTGATCTGTTGCTAACGGAACTTTTTGTCATGCCGCTTGCGGGCCGCCGCGTTTTGCGATTGCAAGATCGCATCGACCCGCTCCGAGGCGCTGCGCGCCAATTCCTGCGCCAGCGCAACGCTGGGAAAGAAGTCCGGGGCGCGGTAAGCCAGCCAGGCATACGCCGAATACAGGCGGCAACTATCTTCCACCTCTTGCAGGTTTTGCCAGGCTTGCTGGCCGCTGTCCTCGTGCAGCTTGCAGATTTTCTTCTTCGACAGCGACTGCGCCCACAGTTCCCACGCGCGCTGCAGCGACGGCACCTTGGTCGACACCGGCACCAGCGAGAGCATGAATTTCTCGGCCACCGACAGCGGCAAGGTATCGAGCCAGACGGCGCGCTCGGACTGCTCCTCGGTAATGCGCGGATAGAAAAAACCATCCGGCACATCGATATTGTGGACGAAGCGCCTGAGCAGGCGCACCAGCGAGGTTTCGCCGGTCACCGCCGCGATGCGGTGCAGATGCTCGACCGAGGGCGCGACCGAAAAGCCGGTGGCGTTGAGCGGCGCCAGCTTTTCCTTGAGCAGCGCGCGCATGACCTCGTGCGTGTCGTCATCGTAGCCGGCCACCTTGCCCTCCTCGTGCACGCCGTAGCGGCCGGCGCGGCCGGCGATCTGGCGCGCCAGCGACGCAGAAATTTCCTCTTCTTCCACACCGTTGTACTTGACAGAGGTGGTCATCACGATGCGTTCGATCGGCATGTTCAAGCCCATCGCCAGCGCATCGGTGCCGACCACGATATCGGCCTTGCCCTCGCGGAAGCGCTCGGCCTGGGCGCGCCGCACCTCGGGCGCCAGGTTGCCGTACACGGTGGCTACCGACAAGCCCATTTCCGTGATCATGTCGCGCCACATCAGCACCTCGCGCCGCGAAAAGCAGATCACCGCGTCGCCGCGTTTAAGGTTGCGCAACTTGCGCACGGCGCTGGGCTCCATCGACAGCGGCGCCATGCGCTTGAGCAGGTGTACTTCCAGCGGGCATTCGAGGCGTTCGGCCAGGGCTTCGATCGCGCGCCGCGCTTCCGGTGCGCCGACCAGGTAGACCACCGAGGCTGGCGCGCCGCACACCGCCGCGGTCCAGGCCGCGCCGCGGTCGCGGTCGGCCAGCATCTGGATTTCATCGATGACGGCAACCTCCACCGGCGTGCGGGTATCGAGCATTTCGACCGTGCTGGCCACGTGGGTGGCATCGTCCGCGATGCGGCGCTCCTCGCCCGTGACCAGGCTGACCGCCAGCGGCTTGCCGTGCGGGCGCGCGCTTTGCAGGCGCTCGAAGTTTTCCAGCGCCAAGAGGCGCAGCGGCGCCAGGTACACCCCGCTTTTGGCCTTGGCCAGCGCTTCCATCGCGCGGTGGGTCTTGCCGGAATTGGTCGGGCCGAGCAAGGCGATGAACTTGCGCGGCAGGCGGCGCGCCACCTCGAAGGAATCGGGATACTCGGCCAGGTTGATGCTGGCGCGGGTACGCTCGGCGTGGCGCTCCTCCTGGGCGCGCTCGACGGCGTGGGCGACGCGCTGCCCGATGCGCTCGAACAGATAGCTGGCCGGCTCCGGGGTATCGACCTCGAACAGCGGGCCGAGGAAGGTGGCCGCATCGAGATTATGGTCCTCGCACTCGCCGGAGGTATCGCGCACGAACACGCGCACGCTCTGGTGCAGCTCATCGATGGCGCGTGGGGTGACCCGCTCGCGCAGCAGGGTGCGCCTGGCATCCTGGTCCATCTTGCGCCACTTGCCGGGTTTGGCCAGCACGCCCTGGGCCGGGACCAGGTGGTAAGGCACGTTCAAGCCGCCTTCATCGACCTCGCCGGAAAATTGCAGGAACACCCGGCCTTCCATCTTCACCAGGCGCACCTGTTGATGATCGAAGCCCAGTTCGGCGATGAGGGCATCGTCATCCTGGTCATCGCTGGTGGAAGGAGGCAATTGCTGAGTTAAAGATGCTGTCATTGGTACCGGTCGTATTGTTTATTCTATGAATGCCAACTATATCGCGTCTGCGGCCGAAACGTGGTCCCGAAGCCACCCACCGTGCACCACCGCACAACCGGGGTCTGACCTCTGATTCGAAACATTTATGCATGTAAGGGCGGAATTGCGTGCAATCACGCAACAATGTGACTTCATCAACGTGGATGGACGGTACAAGAAGCGCCGGCACCATAGGGGGAGCCTGCGTGAATTGCCAGCTGACATGTGGCGGCGCAAGCGGAGTCAGACGTCTGGCTCGAAATATTTCTAATCAGAGGTCAGACCCCGGTTGTGGGATTAGAGGTCAGACCCCGGTTGTGGGATTAGTCGTTGGGGCGCAGGAGTTTGCTGAGGGCGGTGGCGTGCGGGGCGGCGGCGGCGCTGGCGGCCGCTTGCATGGCGCGGTAGTGGGCCAGCACTTGCATGCCGGTCTCGGTCACGCTGGCGCCGCCGCCCTGGCTGCCGCCGGCCGCGCTGCGCACCAGCGCTGCACCAAAACTGCGGTTCATGACGTCCACCAGCAGCCACGCGCGCCGGTACGACATGCCCATCGCCCGCGCCGCCGCACTGATCGAGCCAGTCCGCATGATCGCGTCGAGCAGGTCGGCCTTGCCCGGCCCCATGGCGATCTCGCCGCCACGCGACAGACGCAGCTTGACGTCGATGCCCGCCTCCACCCGCCCCGCCTTGTCGCCGTTCTTGTCGCTGCTCTTGTCGTTCTTCATGCCTCAAGCGCCCGACAGCAGCGCGACCGCCTTGACCTGGGCCCACACCGGCATGCCCACTTCCAGCCCCAACTGGTCGCGCGAGCGCCGCGTGATGCGCGCCAGCAGTGGCGTACCGCCCGCGTCGAGCCGCACCACAACATGGGCTGGATCGTTGCCTGGAGTCATTTCGGCGACCGTCGCGCGCAGCTGGTTGAGGATCGAACTGCCCGCCTGCGCCTGCAGCGTCAGGCTGACGTCGCGCGCCAACACCCGCAGCCGCAGCCGCGTGCCGGGCGCCAGCGCGGCGTGGGCGATGAGCATGGCGCCGCCCGCCGCTGTCAGGCATAGCAGGCCGTAGGCGGCGTCAACCGTCTCGACCACGGCATCGACCAGCGCTCCGGCCTCGTCCAGCATGGCGCGCGCGACCTCGGGCCGCACCAGGGTGTCGGCGGCCGGTCCGCTGGCGACCACCCGGCCGCCGTCGAGCAGCACGATGTGCTCGGCCAGGCGCGCCACTTCCCGGGTCGAGTGGCTCACGTACAGCATGGGGATGGCCAGCTCGGCCTGCACCCGCTCCAGGTAGGGCAGCACTTCCTCCTTGCGCCGCCCATCGAGCGAGGCCAGCGGTTCATCCATCAGCAGCAGTTGCGGGGCGCTGAGCATGGCGCGCGCGATCGCCACGCGCTGGCGCTCGCCGCCGGACAGGCCATCCGGACGCCGCCCCAGCAAATGGCCGATGCCCAGCAGCGCCACCGCGTGCGCCATCACTTGGTCGCCGCCGGCGGCGCGCGCGCGCTGGCGGGCAAAATCAAGATTGCCCTGGACCGACAAATGGGCGAACAAGCTCGCTTCCTGGAATACGTAGCCGATGGCGCGCTGGTGCGTGGGCACGAACACGCCGGCCGCGTCATCCTGCCACAGCTGGCCGTTGACGTCGAGGTAGCCGCCCGCATGCCGCTCCAGCCCGGCAATCGCGCGCAGCAAGGTGGTCTTGCCGGAGCCGGAATGCCCGAACAGCGCGCTCACGCCACGCCCCGGCAGCACGAGCTGGACCTGCATGGCGAAACCGCTGCGGCGGATGTCGAAGCGCATCCGGATCGCCGCGGCGGCCGTCACAGCGCCCTCCTCGATGGATTGAAGCGGTACAGCAAGAGCAAGGCGATAAAGCTGATCACCAGCATGCCGCCGGACAACCAGTGCGCCTGCGCATATGCAATCGCTTCCACATGACCGTAAATTTGCACCGATACCACCCGCGTTTGCTGTGGGATGTTCCCGCCGATCATCATGACGACGCCGAATTCGCCGACCGTGTGCGCGAAACCGAGCGTGGCGGCGGTGATGAAGCCGGGCCGGGCCAGCGGCAGCACCACCGAAAAAAAGGTGTCGAGCGGGCTGGCGCGCAAGGTGGCGGCCACTTCCAGCGGACGCGGACCGATCGCTTCGAAGGCGTTTTGCAGCGGCTGGATGACGAAAGGCATCGAGTACAGCAGGGAGCCGATCACGAGTCCGGGAAAGGTGAACGGCAGCAAGCCCAGGCCGAGCCATTGGGTCAGTTGCCCGAGCGGGCCGTTCGGCCCCATCGCGACCAGCAGATAAAAGCCAAGCACGGACGGCGGCAGCACCAGCGGCAGCGCAACGATGGCGCCAATCACGCTCCTGGCACGCGAGTGCGTGCGCGCCAGCCACCAGGCGACTGGCGTGCCCAGCAACAGCAGCAGCACGGTCACGGTGCTGGCCAGTTTCAGGGTCAGCCAGACCGCGCCCCAGTCGTCCGCGCTCAGCATGCGGCGCTACAGCGCGTAGCCATAAGAACGGATCACTTCGCGCGCCGGTGCGCTCTTGAGATAGCGCAGGAAGGCGAGCGCGGCCGGCTTGCCCTTGCCCCGCTCCAGCAGCACCGCATCTTGCCGCAGCGGCGCGTACATGTCGGCCGGCACAACCCAGGCCGAGCCGGACTGCAGTTTGCCGCCGCTAAATACTTGCGACATGGCGACAAAGCCGAGCGTGGCGGCGCCGGAGACGAGGAATTGATGGGCCTGGGCAATGCTGTCGCCCTGCACCAGGCGCGGCGCCAGGCGTTCGCGCAAGCCGAGCTTGTCCAGGGTTTGCATCGCGGCCGCGCCGTACGGCGCCAACGTGGGGTTGGCGATGGCCAGATGGGCGAAGCGGCCTTGGGTGAGCACCTGTCCCTGCGGGTCGACCAGGCCGGCTTGCGCACTCCACAGCACCAGTTTGCCGATGGCATAGGTGAAGCGGGTATCGGCCACCGCGCTGCCCTCCTTGCCCAGCCGTGCCGGGGTCTCGTCATCGGCCGCGAGCAGTACCTCGAACGGCGCGCCATTCTTGATCTGGGCGTAGAACTTGCCGGTCGCGCCGGCGGTGGCGAGCACCTTGTGCCCGGTTTCACGCTCGAAGCGGGCGCCGATCTCTTTCATCGGGGCGCTGAAATTGGCGGCCACGGCCACGTGCACGTCCCCGGCGCGGACCATGCCTGTCACCATCAAAGCGAGCCATGCGCTGGCTAATCGTTTCATGCAAGAACTCCGGTCGGGGAATCAAGGGCGCCGTACATCGCGCTATATCCGATTATATACGACGCACAAGATGAGCTCGGACAAAGCGAGCCACGCGGGTCCTGCGGCGGCGGTGGCGTCCGCGGTGCGCAAGCTGGCCCAGCGCCCGGCCGGCGCGGCCATGGAATTCAAGGTCTTGATCAATACCCCGGTGGAAAAAGTCGAGCTGGGCACGCGCCTGGTGGACCAGGCCGGCATCACCCGCCCCGGTTGTGCGCAGCCCGGCCCCGCCGCCACCGGTGCGTCCGGCGCCGCCGCGCAAGGCGCTGCCGGCGGTGCGGCGCGCCCCGGCCCGGCAGACCGCGCCAGCCTGCGCTGGCGACGATCCCCGGGAAGCGTTCTAGCGGCAGAAAAGCTTTGCAAATTTACAAGCGTATGGCAGGATGCGAGGGCGCGCCGTCGCGCGTCTTCCTGCCGGTACGCGGCCGGAGCCACTTTTGCGGAGCATTATGCCGACTTCATCCGTACGCAGCCTTCTCGCCTTCCTGAGCGTCGCCGCGCTGGCCCTGCCCGCCGCCGCCGGGCTGAATATTTCCCTCAAACATGGCAGCGCACACGAGCAGGACGCGAAGGCACAGCTCGACCGCCTCACGGCCACCTACGATTTGCGCCCGTGGATCCACACCGGGCGGATCATCATCGATGAAAAAACGATTCCACACAGCCATCCGGTACTCACCCTGCACGCCCGCCACTACGACGATGATGGCGCGCTGGTCTCGACCTTCATCCACGAACAGATGCACTGGCAGCTATCCAGGCATCGCAGCCAGGCCCGCCAGGCGCTGCGGGAAATCAGGCAGCGCTACCCTGCGCTGCCGGTCGGCTATCCCGACGGCGCCGACAGCCTGGCCGCGTCGCAGGAGCATTTGCTGGTAATTTACCTGGAGCTCGACGGCGTGGAACGGGTGCTGGGAAAGGCGGAACACGACCGCCTGCTCGCTTACTGGAGCAATGATCATTACAAAAAACTGTACCAGATCGTGGCCCGCGACCGCGAACAGATCGGCGCCATCGTGCGCAAGCACCGGCTGCTGCCGTGAGCGCCTAAGCGCGGTGATAGGTGAGCGCGCTGGCGATGCAGAACGCCAGCGCATCGGCCGGCACGCTGGCCGCTGTGTCGAACACCAGCGCGCGCTTGCCCTCAAACACAAAGTCGTGCGGAAACAGGCTGCGGAAGGTGTCGACCAGGGTCGTCTGGCAGTTGAAGTACATGGCGTAGCGCGACGGCGCCGCTTTTTTCCAGGCGATGCGGATGGTGCTGCCGCTCTTGCTCTGGCTGGTGAGATAGGCCGGCTCGCCCCATTTGAGCGTTTCTTCGAGCGGGCCGACGCCGCCGGTCGAGGCCGCCGTCGCAAAGATCAGTTCGCGCAACGCCATCAGCTTGCCCCGCACCGGGACGGGATAGGTGTCGAACGTGCGCTGCACGGCAGCGTTGGCAAATGGCGTCATGCGTTCCCCGGTTGACGACGACGCCGGGACCATTCCCTCAGGCCGTCGCCTTTTTCGCTACAAATCGCGCCGCGACCAGCGCACTGGCCAGTCCGACCACGAGCGCCGTGGTGCTGCCGGAAAACCCCAGCGCCGTGTTGGCGGCGATCTTGCCGACTTTAGGCTTGAGCAATTCGAGCCGGCGCCGCGTCATTTGCGCGCCCAGCTCGTTCAAGCGGTCCTTGTCCAGCATGCGCTCGGCTTCGGGCAGCAGCACCGTTTCTTCATCGGCCACGTGGTGCATCACGTTGCGCATCAGTTCGTGCAGCAGCTGGTCGTGGCGCCGGTCGGTCGGGCCGGTGGCGCGCAGCTCCGCGATCAGGCGGCGCATCTCATCATGTTCCGGCTCGCTCTTCTGGATCACCGGCTCGGCCCCATCCAGGCGGCGCAGCACCGGATAGAACACTTCCTCTTCCAGTGTCGCATGAATTTCCAGCGCGTCGCAAATGGTTTCGGCCAGCGCCTTCTTGACGCCCGCGCGCGCGGCGCTAGTGTACTGGTGGAAGCTGACCAGCACGTGCGAGTGATCGAAGCGGATCATGTCGGTCACGGAAGGGCTCAATTTATTCAAAGAAAACATGACGGTTTCTCCTGACAAGTCGTGCCCTTATCTTAACGATGCCCGCCGCCCGCGCGCGTAGGACGCCGCCGCATTTTCGTGTCGGCCTACTGCACGAAAAACCATGCACTCAGGCATGCTCAGCGTTCGTTGCGTCCGTGCAGGAACTCGCGGTACCAGCGTCCGCTGCTTTTCAGGGTGCGCGCCTGGGTCCCGAAGTCGACGTGGACAATGCCGAAGCGGCGCAGGTAGCCTTCCGACCATTCGAAGTTATCCAGCAAGCTCCAGGCGAAATAGCCCTTCACCGGCACGCCCTGCTCCTGGGCGGCGCGCAGGGCGGCCAGGTGGCGCACCAGGTAGTGGCGGCGCGCCTCGTCGTCGACGCTGCCGTCCGCCTGCACCAGGTCGTCGTAGGAGGAACCGTTTTCGGTGACGTACACCTCGGCCGGCCGGTATTCGCGGGCGATGCGCAGCAACAGCTCGGTCAGGCCATCGGGCGCGACTTCCCAGCCGAAATCGGTGCGCTCGCGGTCTTGCGGCAAGACCACCTCGGTGCGCAGGAAGCCGGCGGCGGGCGCGTCGCGCACGATCTCGGGGAAATAGTAGTTCAGGCCGACGAAATCGGTCGGCGCCGCGATGGCTTGCATGTCGCCCTCCAGCACCAGCGGCGCCGCCTCGCCCAGCAGCGCCAGCGTCTCTTGCGGGTAGCCGCGCCCGTACAGCGGGTCGAGGAACCAGCGGTTGCGGAAACCGTCGTGGCGCAGCAAGGCTTGCTGGTCCGCTGCGCTGGCGGAGGCGGCGCGGATCGGGTGCAGGCTGAGCGCGATGCCGACCTGCGCATCCGGCACATTGGCACGGATCACCGGGGTGGCCAGGCCGTGCGAGAGCAGTACGTGGTGGCATACCTGCAGCGCGGTCGGCGCGTCGCGCAGGCCGGGTGCGTGCATGCCATCGAGATTGCCGTGCATGGCGGTGCACCATGGTTCGTTGTGGGTGATCCAGTGGCGCACGCGGTCGCCCAGGCGGCGCGTGACCACGTCCGCATAGTCGACAAAGGCGGCCACGGTGTCGCGCCTGGCCCAGCCGCCCTGGTCCTGCAGGTATTGCGGCAAGTCCCAGTGGTACAGGGTGGCCCACGGTTGCAGGCCGCGTTCGAGCATGCCGTCGACCAGGCGCTCGTAGAAGTCGAGACCCGCGCCATTGGGGGCGGCCCCGGGACCGCCGGCGATGCGCGGCCACGCGATCGAGAAGCGGTAGGCGTTCAGGCCGAGCGACTGGCCGATGTCGAAGTCTTCCGGCCAGCGGTGGTAATGGTCGCAGGCCACGGCGCCGTTGGAACCGTCGCGGATCTTGCCGGGGGTGGCGCAGAAGGTATCCCAGATCGACGCCACCCGAGCGTCGGCGCTGCCCGCCCCTTCGATCTGGAAGGCCGAGGTCGAACAGCCCCACAGGAAGTCGTCGCCGAAACTGGCGCGTGCGAGGGGCTGGTGCGGGTCGTTTTTCTGGTTGGTCATAGGGAGATCGGTCAGTGTTAAAGTTGCTCGATGAAAAATTGGAATCGCTTCCACTTTACCACAAAAAAAAGCGCCGGCAAGGGCGATGGGGTTTTATTTGATGGTTGAAACAAGCTGTTTCGAGCAGTGGGCACTGACCGCTGAGCCGTCGTTGCCGCCTGCGCGGGAACGACGGTTCAGCGGGTGCAAGGCTACCCGCGGCGCTCCCGGCCTACAGCGCTAAATGTCCTTCGCCTTCCCCAGCGACGCCCGCATCGCGATCGTCACCGGATACGCGTGCGTGACCGGCCGCTCCATCCCATAGCAGCGATTGAGCAGGCAGTTCAAGCCATTCAAGGTCATCTCGGTCCACGGCATGTGCACCGTGGTCAGGCGCGGCGCCGTGTATTCGGCGCTGTTGGTGTCGTCGTAGCCGAGCACCGACACCTGCTCCGGCACCGCCACGCCGGCCTGCTGGAAATACGACAGCGCCCCCACCGCCATATCGTCATTGGCACAAAACACGGCGGTAAACGGATAGCCCGATTCAGCCAGTTCCTTTGCCGCTTCCCAGCCGCCCTGCGGCGCGAAATCGCTTTCGGCCACCCACATGCCGCCGATATCGATGCCGGCCTGCGCCAGCTCGCTCAAAAAGCCATCGATGCGCTCGACGTTGTCGGGCGCGCCGCGCGGCCCGGCGATGACGGCGATATCGCGGTGCCCCTCGCGCAGCAGCGCCTGCGCCGCCAGGCGCCCGCCGTACAGATGGTCGATGGTGAAGCTCTGGGCGGCGATCGAGGGCAGGCTGTGATTGAGCAGCACCAGGCGCGACTTGCGCGGCCCGAGCGCCTCGATGTCTTCGTCGCGCAGCACGTTACTCATCACCAGCACGCCGTCGCAGCCGCGCTCCTTGAGAAAATCGATCCCCTGCACGGCCTGGGTGCGCTCGTCATCGCTGCCGATGCCGAAACCGACCACCATGTTCAGCCCCGCCGCCCGCAATTCCGAGTAAATCAGCTTGAGAATCGGCGTGTAGAAGGTGCCGCTCAGGTAGGGAATGTACACGCCGATCATCTGCGAGCTGCCCAGCATCAGCGAGCGGGCCGCGTACGAGGGATGGAATTCGAGTTCCTCGATCGCCTTCTGTACCCGCGCCAGCGTCTTGGGCGACACCGCGCCCTTGCCGCTGACCACACGCGATGCCGTTCCGAGGCCGACGCCGGCCCGCAGTGCTACGTCTTTGAGAGTTGCCACGCGCGCATCTTCCGTTCAAAAAGGGGGACTGCAAAAATCGCAGCATACTGCATTCTGGCGCCCTCTCACAAGCGCGCGCCGCCCCAAGCCGGTCACTGCTCGTTCCTGAGGGCGGCGGCGATCAGTTTTTGCGCCTTCTCGGCCGGCATCTTGGTATTCCAGAACGATGTCAGTACATCCTGCATCGCGCCATTCTGGTCGGGCGTGAGATACACCTCGCCGATGCCGACGTGGCGCGTGCGGTCCTTCATGATCGCCATGCCGGCCTTCGCGCACGGGTCCATGGCCGACGCATCGACGTCGCCCCGGATCGGAATCGAGCCTTTGAGCTTGTTGAAGTCGACCTGGGTGCGCGGCGCGACGATCACGCTGGCCAGCAGCTTCTGGTACTTGACTTGCTGCGCATTGGCGGTCTTGGGGAAGACGAAGGCGTCGCCCTGGATCAGATAGGGCGAGCGCGGGCCGAAGCCGGCGATGCAGCCGTATTCCTTGCCGGCGCTCTGGCGCGCCGCGCCGAATTCGCCCTTGGCCCAGTCGCCCATCACCTGGATGCCGGCCTTGCCGGAGATGACCAGCGCGGTGGCGTCGTTCCAGTTGCGCCCCGGCGCGCCGGCGTCCACGTACGATTGCAGGCGCTTGAAATTGAGCAGGACGCGGCGGAAGGCCTCGGAATTGATGGCCGCCGGGTCGCGCTCGCGCAGCACCTTCAGATACAGGTCGGTACCGCCCATGTGGGCCAGCATCGACAGGAACAGGATGTTTTCCTGCCATGGCTGGCCGCCGTGGGCGAGCGGAATCAGTCCGGCCGCCTTGAGCTTGTCGAGCGCGGCGAACAGTTCGTCGACGCTGGCCGGCTCTTTCGCAATGCCAGCCTTCTGGAAGGCCGCCTTGGAATACCAGATCCATGCCTGCATGTGGATGTTGACCGGGACCGCGTAGTAATGGCCCTTGACGCGGATGACGCTCAAGACCGGCTCGGGCAGGAATTTGTCCCAGCCTTCCTTGAGGGCGACGTCGTCGACGTTATTGAGCATGCCCTGCTCCACCAGGTCGGTGAACTGCTTGGTTGTGTTGAACTGGGCCGCCATCGGCGCATTGCCGCCCACGATGCGGTTGATCGCCACCGCGCGCGCCTGGTCGGCGCCGGCGATCGCGGTATCGGTCCAGACGCCGCCGGCGGCGCGGTAGGCGTCGGCGATGGTGCGCACCGCGGCCGCTTCGCTGCTGGAAGTCCACCAGTGGATCACTTCCGGTTTGGGGTCGGCGCCAAAGGCGGCGCCGGCGCTTGCCAGCGCCAGCGCGGCGGCCAGAATTCGTTGTTTCAACATGGTCTCCTGTGAAAGCGGGTCTGCGTCCGCCTTGGATTGGAAGGCTTTCCAATCTTGTCGATTGACTATATCATTCAACGAATTTCAGTGTCAACGCGCAAGGCGATCGCGGCGTCCCGTGATATCGTTTTCATCCTCTTATTTTCATTCCTCGTCGCATGGAGCCGCCGTGTTCAATCCGCGTCCGCAAGTCCGCTATATTGCCATCGCCGGGCAGGCGCCGTGCGTCGTCATCGACGATGTCCTGCTCGATCCGCGCGCCATGGTCGCGCACGCCGTCGCCGCGCAGGAGCGCTTTGCCGTCGATCCGGCCAATTACTATCCCGGTCCGGAACTGGACCTGGGCCAGGAGATGGCGTTTCGGCTCGACGACTTCTTCATCCAGCACGTGCGGCGCGCGCTGGGCGCCCAGCGCACCATCAGCGTGGCCGCGCGCCTGGCGCTGGCCACCCTGCCCGCGGCCGCCCTCCATCCCTTGCAGCGCCTGTGCCACCGCGACTGCGCCGACCTGGCGCCGGGCGTGGGCGCGGCGGCGGCCGTGGTGTACCTGTTCGAGGATGCGCGCATGGGCGGCACCAGCTTTTATCGCTCCACCCAGGGGCCCGAACACACCGCGCGCCTGCTGCGCGAGGCCCACGCCGGCAAGCCACGGGACACGGACGGTTCCGCTTACCTGACCGCCTCGAACGCCCACTTCGAGCAAATCTGCACCATTCCCGCGCGTTTCAACCGGGCAATTTTCTACGATGGCGAGATTTTCCACGCCGCCCAGATCGAGGCGCCCGCCCTGCTCCACCCCGACCCCGAGCGCGGCAGGCTGACCATGAATGGCTTCTTTCGCTTCCGCAAGCGCAGCGCCTGAGCCCACTTGCGTGTGCTTACGGTTCAGGTGCGGCGTTGTTTTACAGCAAATCCCAGCCAAATTTGCCGCCAAACCGATACTCAAAAGCATCAGCGTAAGGTTGGTCGATATATAATTTCGGCAGATTTTGCCGAATGACGACATTTGGCGACATATTTTTACAAACCATTTACAGGATTTCACGTGAAAAACACACTCGCTATTGCTATGTTGGCCGCTGCCGCCGCTCCTATGGCAGCGCATGCCGAAAGCACCTACGTCGGTGCCGGCGTCGGTGCTGCAGAGCAAGTTCTTAGCATCAAAACAGGTACCTACAAGGATACCGCCGCTGGCGTCAAACTGTTCACCGGTTTCAATTTCGACAAGAACTTCGGCGTCGAAGCCGGCTTCACCCACTTCGGCAAGGCCGAAACCGGCGGCAAGCTCAGCGGTTCGCGTGCGCGTTCGTTCTACGCCGCCGGCACCGTCACCCTGCCGCTGGGCGAGAAGTGGGCGCTGACCGGCAAACTCGGTATCGCCAAGAACCGCACCATGCAGCTGGTGGTTGGCGATGGTGACGACAAGCAGAAAAAGACCGATGCGCTGCTGGGCGTTGGCGCAACCTTCGCTGTGACCAAGACCATCGCCGCGTTTGTCGAATACGAAAACTACGGCACCGTCGCAAAAGGCAATAATGGTTCGCTGAAAGCCACGGTTCTGTCGACTGGCATGCGTTTCTCGTTCTAAGCAGTCGGTTCCACAAAAAAACCGGCTGCGTGCCGGTTTTTTTTCGTCCCTCGTCAGGCCGCGCGCCGCAACGGCGCCGCCTGGCAGTTGGCCTTGATGAATTGCTCGTGGCTGCCCATGGCATCGACGCACTTGCGGATCACCGCCTGGGTGCCCTGCAGGAAGTCGGCGATCTCCTGCGGGGCACGCTGGTCGACCACCGGGTTGTAGCCGCGCGCGCGCAAGCCCTGCCCGTGCATCACCTGTAGCCAGCTATCCTCGGGAAACAGCTCCTCGTTCTCGCGCAGGATGCGCCCGTGGCTGGCGTACAGGTCGAGCTTGCGCCGCAGGCCGGCCGGCACCTCCATGTCGCGGCAATAGCGCCAGAAGGCCGAATCGTCGCGCGTGCTCACTTTATAGTGCAGGATCAGGAAGTCGCGGATCTGCTCGTATTCCTTGTCGCACAGGCGGTTGAAGGTATCGATGTCGACCTGGTCGAAGCCACGGTCGGGGAAAAAGCTGATCAGGCGCATCAGCGCCGTCTTGACCATGTGGATGCTGGTCGACTCCAGCGGTTCCATGAACCCACCCGACAAGCCGATCGCCACGCAGTTCTTGTTCCAGGCGCGCTTGCGCTTGCCGGTGGTGAACTTGAGCAGGCGCGGTTCGGCCAGCGGCTGGCCGTCGAGATTGTTCATGAGGATGGCCTGGGCTTCGTCGGCGCTCATGAACTTGCTCGAAAAGACGTGGCCGTTGCCGGTGCGGTGCTGCAAGGGGATGCGCCACTGCCAGCCTGCCGTGTGCGCGGTCGAGCGCGTCAGCGCCGCCATCGGACCGTGCGACTCGCAGGGCACGGCAATGGCGCGGTCGCACGGCAGCCAGTGGCTCCAGTCCTCGTAGCCGGTATGCAAGGCTTGCTCGATCAGCAAGCCCACCATGCCGGAGCAATCGATGAAAAAGTCGCCGCCGATGCGTTCGCCGTTTTCCATCAGCAGTGCGGCGATCGATCCGTCCGGATGCAGCACGGTCTCGACGATGCGCCCCTCGGTGCGCTGCACGCCGCGCGCCTCGCTGTAGCTGCGCAGGTAGCGCGCGTACAGGCCGGCGTCGAAATGGAAGGCGTAGGACAGGTCCGCCAGCGGCGAATTGGGCAAGTCCGGACGGCCCCGGCTGAACTTGCCCAGGCGCGCGGCCATGGTGTTGATCGAGTACGGTTCCAGGCTGTCGGCCTGCCCGGCCTGGTGCATTTTCAGCCAGTAGTGGAAGAAATTGGCGGTCGGCAGGTCGCGTCCGACCGAGCCGAAACCGTGGATGTAATTGCTGCCTTTCTGGCCCCAGTCGATAAATTCGATGCCGAGCTTGAAGCTACCCTGGGTGGCGCGGATGAAATCGTTCTCATCGATGCCCAGGTGCAGGTTGAAATTGCGGATGCTGGGGATGGTCGCCTCGCCCACCCCGATGGTGGAAATCTGGTCGGATTCGATCAGGCGGTAGTGGTGGCCCACGGGCAGCAGCTGCGAGAGCGCGGCGGCGCTCATCCAGCCGGCGGTGCCGCCACCGACGATCACGATCTGCTTGATGCGCTGGTCTGTCATCTGGTTCTCCGGTCGATGCTGTAACTAAAGGTGTGACTAAAGGTGCGACGACGTGCCTACACAAGCAAAAAAAACCGGCGTGGCCTGGGGAACAGGTCACACCGGTCCACCGCGCGCCTTACGGCACGCGGGGCTCGCCAAACGGTGGATGTCAGTCGCTCATCAGTAATTAAATCCGGCGCGCACGCCGAACATGCGCGGCTCGATATAGCTGGCGATCATCTGCCCGCCCATACCGCTGTTGCCGGATGTTTTCACGCGCTTGTCCGACACATTGCGCACATACAGTTCCGCATGCCAGTTGCCGTTCGGCGCGTCGACCCGGAACGAGGCGTCGCCGGTCAGGTTGGCTTTCTGGAAGCGGCCGATGTGCTCGAACTCGTCGTTGCGCACGTCGAAGTAGACCTTGTCGCGCCAGTTGACCTTGAAGTACGGGGTCAGCTTGTAGCCGCCGTCGAGCACGAACGCTTGCGAAGCGTGCAGCATGAAGGTGTACTTCGGCGCGTTCGGCAGGCGGTTGTTGGTCACGTCGTACAGGCGCTTGCCGTTGTCGGCACCGGCACCGGCGTAGGGCAGCGGGCAGCGTTCCTGCTTGAACTCGGCGCGCTCGTCGCACAGATAGTCGTCGCTGTAGGCGCCGTAATCGCGGATCGAGGTGTTCAGGTTCGAGAACGCGCCGCCGACCTTGGCGCCCTTCCAGGGCTTGTAATCCCACTCGACTTCGATCCCCGAGATGCGGGTGTTGCCGACGTTAATGGTGCGCCAGGTTTCGTACACGTCGCACTTGGGCTGGTCGCTGGCGCACGGCTTGCCATCGTCGGGCCGGTATTTCGAGACGAAATAGGTGTTGGTCAGCTGCTGGTCCTTGTAGCGCATCATGAAGGCGACGGCCGACACGCTCAGGCG
This sequence comes from Massilia frigida, assembly GCF_011682175.1. Taxonomy (GTDB): domain Bacteria; phylum Pseudomonadota; class Gammaproteobacteria; order Burkholderiales; family Burkholderiaceae_D; genus Telluria_A; species Telluria_A frigida. Next base: position 29,678 of record NZ_WHJG01000046.1, on the reverse strand, counting down.
GTTTTCCAGGAACTTGCCCTTGTAGCCCAATTCCAGATTGGTGACCAGTTCCGGCCGGTACGGCAGGAAGGTTTCCACGCCCTTCTTGCCATCGACGCAGGTGTGGCCGCCGCAACTGTCAACCTTGTCGCCGAAGCCGCCCGCCTTGTAGCCGGTCGACAGCGCGGTGTACGCCATCTGGTTGTCGGTGACCTGTTTTTGCAGGCCGAGGCGCCAGGTGACTTTCTTCCATTCATCCTTGTGGTCGTTCGGCGATGGCCGGCCATAGCCGGAATACGCCTCGACGCTGCCGCCCATGCCCGGTTTCAGGTCGGTCGACTGCGGGAAGCGGTAGCCGGGCGTGTTCGGGGTGCCACCGTTGTACTGGCCGCGGTAGAACGCCGTCTCGCCGGCCCAGCCGCCCAGGTTCAAGCCATTCTTGTCTTCCTTGGAGTCGACGCTATAGCGCGCGCCGGCGGTGGCGGTCCAGGTCGGGATGAATTTCCAGTCGGCTTGCGCGAACACGGCCTTGGCGTCGACCTGGCGGTCCGGCTGCGAGTAAAACGCGCCGGACGCGATGCCGTGCGGCTTGCGGAAGAAATCGACGACTTCGTAGTTGATCTGGTTTTTCTCGTGCATCCAGAACAGGCCGGCCACGTATTGCAGGGTGTCGAACTGCTGCTTGAGCTGGAGTTCCTGCACCGAGGACTTGTATGTCGAGTCCCAGGTGGCCTGGTAGCGGTCGTCCAGCGGCCAGGTGCTCCAGTTGGCCGCGTCCGGACGGTTCGGGTAGTCGGCCGTCACCTGGAACGGCAGCGCGGCCGTCAAGCCCTTGTCCGCATCGTACAGCTGGGAACGCTGCTGGTTGGCCAGCATGAAGCTGTAGTCGATGCTGGTGTTCTGGTTGACGTTCCAGCTCAGGCCGGCGCGCAGGGACTTGATCGTCATGTCGGTCTTGCCGGGCACGTTGATCAAGAGGTCCCACTGGCCGCCGCTGCAGGCGTAGCGCGTGCCCGCAGCCTGGTCGCAGTCGCGAAAGCTGGTGTTGCCGGCGCCATTGTCCTGGAACAGCTCGTAGGCGGCGTTCAGGGTCAGGTCGGGGGTGATCTTGAACTTGGCCGCCAGGCGCGCCGCGTACTCGTCCTGGTTGGTGTAGAAATCCTTGGCGCCGACTGGGTGGTTGTAGCGCTGGTCGACGTCGGCAATGCCATCCGGAATCCAGCCCTTGGATGGCACGTTCGCTTCGCGCGTGTCCGACATCTGGTTGGCCCAGCCGTTGCGGGTGACCTTGGTAAACGAGCCGCGCAGCGCCAGCTTGTCGTTGACGGCGATGTTCTGGATCAGGTTGACCTGTTTCTTGCGGTAGTTGCCGATATCGACTTCGGCCTTGCCGTAGGTGCCGGAGAAGTCGGGCTTGGCGGAAATGACGTTGACGCTGCCGCCGGTCGAGTTGCGCCCGAACAGGGTACCCTGCGGGCCGCGCAGCACTTCGACCTGGTCGACGTCGAACATGAGCGCCTGGGCGCCCTGCGGACGCGGCGAGTACAGGCCGTCGATGTGAAAGCCGACGGCGGGGTCGCCGATTTCAGTGGTGTTCGAGGAAGTGATGCCGCGGATGGTGATCTGCACCGCCGAGTCGCCGGTGGCCTGGAAGGTGACGTTGGGAATTTCGTTGGCCAGGTCCTTGGCGCTGGTGATGCCCATGCGGTTCAGGTTATCCTGGCTGTAGGCGGTGACCGCCAGCGGGGTTTTCAGCAGCGAGGTCGAGTAGCGGGTGGCGGTGACCCTGACTTCGGGAATGACTTCTTTATCGCTTTCGCTGGCCGGTGCGGGTGCCTGGGCATGGGCGGACATGCCGATCAGCCCGCACGCGCTGGCGACGGCCAGGCTGACCAGGGTCCTTCTTGTCTTCGGATACAACATTGCGTCTCCTCATTGATTTTTATGATTATCGTTGCTAGCCCGCAGCCGGGACGGCGCCGCGTCTTCACTCCACAACACCCTGCTGCCGCCTCGGCAACACCTGCATGATCGGCTGTTCCGGCACTTCCGCGCTAATTGGAAACGCTCCCAATCGATGAGCAAAATATATCACTCAATGTTTTTCAATGTCAACGATACTTTGTACGGAGTTAAAAAAGCAACAGCCGGGGAAGCGCGGCGCGCCCGGAAACAGGCTGCCAAGGCGGGGAGCGGGCAGCACCCGAGCTGCGCTCTCCCGACGCTGCGCTCTCCCGACGCTGCGCTCTCCCGACGCCGCCCTCTCCCGCCCTCTCCCGCCGGCCTGCGCCATCCCCTGCTCAAGCGCAAGGTCGGCGACGTGCTCGACCCGCGCAGGCCGCCCGCTGGCGCATGCACGCCATCGATCAACGGCCGACGGGATATTCCAGGGCCTTGTTAATGATGATCGGCAGCGGTATATCCCTGCCGGAATCGAATGCACGGTTCATGAGCTTGATGTCTTCCGCCGGGATCAGGGCTGGCCCGGGGTCCTTGCTGCTGGTGCTGCGCACCGGCGTTTTCGAGCGGTTCAGGTTTTGGATTCCCATGGCGATTTGCAGGGAATAGTCGGTGGCGGTGGCCCCCGCATCGAATGCCCGGTTCCCCGGATAATTGGCAAACCAGCGCGGCGCGTCGGCTTGCGAGGGGGCGATCATGGGCGAACGCGATGGGGTTTGCGCCGTCGCATGGCAAGAAATGCAGGAAGAGCGCGGATTGTCCACCGGGCCGTTGAGCCTTCCGCCGGCGCCCAGATGCTGCGGCGTGCCATTCATCTTGTTGATCCATTGCTGGTTTTTGGCAATATCGTTACCCCACATTACGCCCACCAATTGCATTCTTTCCCATGGCGTGGCACCGGCAGCATTGCCGTTGTACGAGAGGGTGGCAAATACCCATCCTGTCTCGGCTGCGCGCGCATCCTTGATGGCGATATCGACTTGCAGCAGCCGCACGGTTTGCGGCCGGCGCACCAGCGCGCCGCTGGGACAGGTGACACCAGAAAATACGTGCACGTTTGCCTGCCATTCGACAGCATTCTTGAGATAGGGAAGCTCGTCATCCGGCGCTGTTGTAAATAGTAACTTGGCAATCACAGTACCATTGGGGAATTGAGACAATACCGCATCCGGATTGTCAGGTTTTGCCCAGACTTTGCCGACCTGATATCCGCCGGGGGGATTATAGAATCCGACGGCCCAATTCTGAAAACACCTGGTCTGGGCCGGACCCAGCTCACCCTTTCCGGCTGAGCCAGGGGCCGGGCTGGTCCTTTCCCTTGTCAGTCCGCGAATAAATTCCCGGCCGGTATCTCCATAGTGCATCCAGGGCGCGTGATACCACCTGCGGACCTTGTTGTTCCGCACATCCCAGTCCGCCTGAATATTGCCTTCTAAAACGTAGTTGTACACCGTCCGGGCGTACCGCTCCGGCTCCCGCGTGGGATCGATAGCTTGCCAGGGAAGCGGGTCTTGCGGGAGCGTCGCTGGATAATCCTGGCTGAGCTTAAATACGGGACCTGTCCAGCCGGCGGGAATTTTATCGTTGGATGATGGGAAATTTTGCGCCATAACATTTTGTTGATAAATACCGGCAACTAGCGCGGCCAGTATGCCGGCATATCTTGTAGCGATTTTCTTTATTGATCCCGAGATCAGCGGACTGTTGCATTCCCTATTATTGCAAGCACACATGATTCATCCCTCCGCAGCGAGTTAAAGTGCACAGCGTCACCTATTTCGGATACGCCAATGAGCGTCCTCGGCGATCAGCAATACTGTATCTCCGCACGTGCAGGCGAGGATTGATACATGCGCTCACCCGCACACATCATCGATGGTTCGGGTTTCACATATTGATTAAATGCCCGTGTCAGTATATTTTTTCTACCCGTTAATCTGGTACAGAAACATTTACTTGATAGCGAGCAGGCAATTCATGCGGCGGCTGCGGTGCCGCGCGGGAACGAGGTTTGGGTCGGGTGCAGGTTCTGGATGAGATATGCCAGCGCGTTACGCCACCATCGCGATAGGCGATAAAGGACACCACAGGCGACCGTGTTTCAGTCCGGCTCGTCGCCGGAAGGCCGGTTTGCGCCTGGTCTACCGGCGGCCGGTGGCGCGCAGGTCGTCCACCGCGTCGCGGCCGAACCCTGTCGCCAGCAAGTAATCGACCACGCCGGCCGCACACTGCTCGGGCGAGCTGAGGGCGCCATCGCGCTGCAAGGCCAGGAAGCGCTCGCGTTGGGGAAAGCGGCTCTCGGGCGTGGCCCGGATGCGCGCCTGCATGGCGGTATCGATGACGCCGGGCGCCAGGCTGCAGATGCGCACGCCGGCGGCGCCATCGCCTGCCTGCGGCGCCAGCGGATAGTCGAGCGCCACGGCGCGCGCATGCTGGTCGAGCGCGGCCTTGGTGCCTCCGTACACGCTCCAGCCGGTGTAGGCATTGCACGCGGCGCCGCTCGACACGTGCAGGATGCGGCAGTCAGCCTGGCGGGCGGCTGTCGCCACGGCGGCGGCCAGCATCATCGGCGCGGCCACGTTCAGCGCCACCGCTTGCGCCACCGCCAGCGGGTCCTGGTCATGCAGCGCGCCGACCGGCTCTACCGTGCCGGCGTTATTGATCAACAAAACCTGGGTGCTGGCGCCGACAAAGTCGCGCAAGGCGGGCGTGGCCAGCCAGGCGGCCAGCGCCGCGCTGTCGGACAGGTCGGCCTGGTGCTCGCGCAGCAGCGGACCGAAGCGCGCCGCCAGCTGCGGCGCCGTGCCGCGCGCCAGTCCCAGCACGGCAATCCCGCGCATCATCAGTTCGGCCGCCAGCGCCGCACCCAGGCCCTGGGTGTGGCCGCTGACGATGGCGCTCATGCTCATGATTCCGATTGCTGGGCAGCCTTGCGGCGGCGGTAATCGGCGTCGATCGCTTCGCCGCGCTTGCTCAGCACCGGCACCCGGCGCGAGAACATGAACTCGACCGCGGCGTCCGGATAGATGTGCACCGACACATAGCGCGCATCCGATGGAATCTCGCCCATGGTGGGGGTGTTGGACGAACGCACGACCTCGCCCTTTTCCTCGCCCTCGGCCACGCCGACACGCCAGGTGACGGTTTGCGGGCCGTTGGAAAAGCGCGCGCCGATCTTGCCGCGGCGCCCGCTGAACGGATAGGGTCCGGCGCCGCCCACGCGCACCCCGCCGACGGTCACGTCGAGCAGGGCGCGGCTGGAATAATTGAAGACCACGACATCGAGCACCTTGTCGGTCTGTGCCATCGCGGCGGATGTTCCCAGCAGCCACAGGGCGGCGCCTGCCAGCAGCGTGCGGCGGGAAACGATCTTGTTCAGCATGTGATGCTCCTGCAAAAGGTGAAGCCGTTATTGTGAAGGAAAATCATGCCGCCGACGAGGTTTGTTGCACCCAGTCCCGTTTGGCTACCGTCCAGGGCGCAGCGCACGCTCAGTCGGCGGCCGGGTTGGGAACGCGCCGCGACTTGCACTGCGGATCGTCCTTGGCGCTGCCTGCGCACAGGCGCAACAGGCATTGCTCGGCCTGGGCCGCATTGAGCTGCTTGCATTGCTTGAGCGAGGTGGGCGCGGCGGCATTCGCGGCCGGGCGCTGCTCGCCCTGCTGCTCCTTCGAGTGGGCCTCCAGGGCCGCCAGCAGGCTGGCGTCGTCGGTCGGCTTGGCGGCCGCCTTGGGCGCGCCCTTGAGCGGCGGCGCCGGCTTTTTGTCGCCCGCTTTGGCCAGCTGCGCCGCTTTGGCCGGTGTGTCGGCCGCCTTCGCGGCAGCCTTTTTAGGTGCGGCCGGCGAGCTGGCAAGCAGCTTGCTCAATTCTTCCCCGGGTGATTTGGGCTTGGGCGCGGCCGGCGCGTTGAGCATGTCCTTGAGCGAGGGATCGTTCGCGGCGGCGGCCGGCGCGGGGGCGCCCTGCTCCAGGATGGCGGCCGCCGATACGTCCGCCTCGGCCGGCTTGGTGCTGGCTGCCGATGCGTCGGCCCCGGCCGGCTTGGTGGTGGCGGCCGCTACGTCGGCCTCGGCCGGCTTGGCCACCGGCGCCGGCGTCACCGGATCGGCCAGCACCGGTGCGGCCGGGCCGGACGCGACCACGGCAGGCATGGTGTCGGCGTCCAGCGCCAGCCACACCGCGGCGCCGGCGCACGCGGCCACCAGCACGGCGCCGCCGGCCAGCCAGGCGGCCTTGCCGCGTTTGGCCTTGCCCGCATCGAGGGGGGACTTGTCGGCCGCTTGGGTCGACTGGCGTGCGTCGGCGCTCGCGCGCGCCGCCTCTTGTTGTTGCTCGGTAGAAAGTAAACTGGGCCGCCTGTAGGCTGGCGGCGACTGATCGTCATGTTGCAAAGGGTGCTCCTTGTTGATTTCTACATAACTTTACGCTATTCAAAAAAAACGTGAAGCTTTTTTACCATGTCAACCGTCAGGAACCCCTCACAAAAGAGTGTGGAATCACCTGTCGGATTGCTATAACAGTAAGATATACTTCCAAGCAATCCTTTATGTCAGTATCGCACTTTTCGTTTTGAATGTCTTGATGAGGTCTCCGTGCTGTTTCTTGCAGTAGCCCTGTACTTTTTGCTGGCGTGCGTAATCAGTTTTCTGGTGCTGTTTCCGGCCGGCCGCGCGTTTGTGCTGAGCATGCTGGCGCGCGCCGGCCTGCGCCTGCGAGGCTGGTTCGGACAGGCGGCACGCGTCAGGGGACAAAGTGTTGCGGCGATACGACAAACCGGCAGCACATCGGCACGCGACGCCAGCCAGTTTTTTCGCCGCCATTACCTGCTCGTGATCGGCGGGCTGGTGCTGGTGTCGGTGCCGCCGCTGGTGGCCCTGTTCAGCGGCGGCACGGTGCTTGGCGGCTTCGAGGAGTCGACCCGCGAAATGGATACCCAGGTCGCCGGCCTGCTCGAAGGCGAGAACCTGGTGCCGCCCGCGCCCCTGCCGCCGATGCTGTTCGCCACCGTCGAAGTCGAGCAGGAACGCCCGATGATCGTCTCGGCCAGCCGCGATTGGTCACTGATGAATCCGGCGTACACCCAGCGCTTGCTGCAAGCGTTTAAAATAATGAAAGAACGGCATGGTTACGATATGGCTATCCTGGAAGGCTATCGCAGTCCGGAACGCCAGAACAAGCTGGCCGCGATGGGCTCGTCGGTGACCAATGCGGCGGCGTTCCAGAGCTGGCACCAGTACGGACTGGCGGCCGACTGCGCTTTCATACGTAACGGTAAAATTGTAATTTCGGAAAAAGATCCCTGGGCCATGCGCGGTTACGAGCTGTACGGTGAAGTTGCCGAATCGCTGGGGCTGACCTGGGGCGGACGCTGGAAAATGATGGACTTCGGACATACCGAGCTGCGCCTGGCCGGTGTGATGAAGCGCCGCTAAGCGGCACCAGGCGCGGTCAGCGGCAGCGAACCTGCATGTCCCCCGTGCTTTGCCTGAACAAGGAAGACCCCTTCCGTCGCTGCGCCCTGATCCGGCCAGCGACGGTCCTGTTGTAAATGTTTTTATAAACTGAGTTTCTGATAATGATGCAATCAATCTGGCAGTTTCTGACAAGCCGTCGCACCCTGATCGTCGTCGGGTGGCTGGCGTTTGCCGCCGTCTTGCTGATCGGGGCGGCAGTGCTGGACCTCCCGGCCGAGTACGCGTTCGCCGTGCTCGGGGTGGCGCTGTTCTTCGGCTTGCTGGTCTGGCTATGGCGCCGCCACAAGCGCCAGCGCGCCGCCAGCAATCTCGGCGAGATGCTGGAACAGCAGGTCAACCACACGCCGGTGCGTGCCGACCCCGCCCAGCGCCAGGAACACGAAACCATCAAGAAACGCATGCTCGATGCGATCGCCACCATCAAGGGCTCCAAGCTGGGCCAGTTGTCCGGTGACGCGGCCCTGTACGAATTGCCGTGGTACATGATCATCGGCAATCCGGCGGCCGGCAAGAGCACGGCGATCGCCAGCTCCGGCCTGCAGTTTCCTTTTGCCGACAGCAAGATCGTCCAGGGCGTGGGCGGCACCCGCAATTGCGACTGGTTCTTCACCACCGACGGCATCCTGCTCGACACCGCCGGGCGCTATTCGGTGGTCGACGAAGACCGCACCGAGTGGTTCGGTTTCCTGTCGCTGCTGAAAAAATACCGCAAGAAGGCGCCGATCAACGGCATCATCATCGCCGTCAGCGTGGCCGAACTGACCGGCAACCGTCCCGAGTTCGCCATCAACCTGGCCAAAAACCTGCGCCAGCGCGTGCAGGAACTGACCGAGCGCCTGGAAGTGCATGCGCCGGTGTACGTGGTGTTTACCAAGGCCGACCTGATCGCCGGCTTTAACGAATTCTTCCAGGACACCGAACGCGCCGAACGCGACCGTGTCTGGGGCGCCACCCTGCCCTACAGCCATGCGGCCGGCAGCGAACAGGTGCTGACCCAGTTCGACGCCCGCTTCGACGAGCTGTACGACGGCCTGAAAGACATGAGCGCGGCCAATATGGCGCTGCAATGGCGCGAGCGCATGCCGCCGGGCATTTTCACCTTCCCGCTCGAATTTTCGACCATCAAGGCGCCGCTGCGCACCTTCATCGCCACCCTGTTCGAGGAAAACCCGTTCCAGTTCAAGCCGGTGTTCCGCGGCTTTTACTTCACCAGCGCGCTGCAGGAAGGCGAATCGATCTCGGCCTCGTCGCAGAAAGTGGCGCAGCGCTTCGACATCAAGCTGCAGCCGCAGCACCACGCCGAAACCCAGAACCAGAGCGGTTTCTTCCTGCTCAACCTGTTCCGCAACGTGATTTTCGCCGACAAGGACCTGGTCGCGCAGTACGCCAGCCCGAGCAAGACGCGCATGCGCTACGCCGCCTTCTTCCTGGCCACCGCCATGGTCGGCCTGACCCTGGGCGGCTGGAGCTGGTCGTACATGAGCAACCGCAAGCTGGTCGAAAACGTCCAGGCCGACCTCGACCAGGTGGTGAAGATCCAGACCAACAAGATCGACCTGCAATCGCGCTTTGAAGCGCTGCAAATCTTGCAGGACCGCATCGAACAGCTGGAAAAATACCGCGACAGCCGCCCGCTCTCGCTCTCGCTGGGCCTGTACCAGGGCGAACTGCTCGAACGCAAGCTGCGCGAGGAATACTTCAACGGCGTGCGCGAAATCATGTTGAAACCGGTGGCCGGTTCGCTGGAAACCTTCCTTACCGAAGTCAACAGCAATGCCAGCGCGCTGCAGGGCGGCGTCAAGCCGGCCGCCGCCGACGCACCGGCCGGCACCGCCGCGCCCGCCGTGGCAGCCGCAGCCGCACCCGCCGCGCCGGCCGCCACCCAGTTCAAGGATGCCTCGCCAACGAGCACCGAAGACGCCTACAACGCCCTGAAAACCTACCTGATGCTGGGCGACAAGGCGCGCTTCGAGGGCGGCCACCTGAACGACCAGCTGACCCGCTTCTGGCGCGTCTGGCTCGACGCCAACCGGGGCGCCATGCCGCGCGAACAAATGATCCGCAGCGCCGAGCGCACCATCTCGTTCTACCTGGCGCAGGTGGAAGACGTGTCCTGGCCGCAGATCGACAGCAAGCTGGCCCTGGTCGACCAGACCCGCGACACCCTGCGCCTGGTGGTGCGCGGCATGCCGGCGCGCGAACGCGTGTACGCCGACGTCAAGGCGCGCGCCGCCACCCGCTTCCCGTCGATGACGGTGGGCCGCATCGTCGGCGACCAGGACAAGGAACTGGTGCTGGGCAGCTACGCCGTGCCGGGCAGCTTCACGCGCGAAGCCTGGGAAGGCTTCGTGCAGGGCGCCTTCAAGGATGCCGCCAACAAGGAACTGCAAAGCGCCGACTGGGTGCTCAAGACCGCCTCCAAGGACGACCTGACGCTCGAAGGCAGCCCGGAACAGATCCAGAAGGCGCTGGTCGAGATGTACAAGAACGACTACGCCAGGGAATGGCAAAAGTTCGTGCAGGGCGTGACCATCCGCGACCTGAATGGCTTCGAAGCGGCGGCGGCGGCCATGAACCGCCTGGGCGACCCGCAAACCTCGCCCATCCAGAAGCTGATCACCACCGTCTACGAACAAACCTCGTGGGACAACCCGTCCCTGGTGGACAAGGGCATGGCCAGCGCCAAGCGCGACATGATGGGCTGGTTCCGCGAAGTGATCCTGCGCCGCAAACCGTCGCACGTCACCGTCGACCTGCCGCCAACCCAGACCGGCAGCAGTGTCGCGCCGCTGCCGCTGGGCCCGGTCGGCCGCGAATTTTCCGGCGTGGCGCGCCTGGTGGTCGCCAAGGACAAGGATGCCTCGCTCATGCGCGGCTACATGGAGCACCTGTCGAAACTGCGCAGCCGCTTCAACACCATCAAGAACCAGGGCGACCCGGGTCCGGGCGCCAAGCAGCTGATGCAGCAAACCTTGGATGGCAGCGGTTCCGAACTGGCCGAAGCGCTCAAGTATGTCGATGAACAGATGCTGACCGGGATGAGCGACATCCAGAAGCAAGCCATCCGTCCGATCCTGGTGCGTCCGCTGATGCAGACCTTCTCGGTGATCGTGCGTCCGACCGAGGCCGAAATCGACAAGGTCTGGGCGGCGCAGGTGCTGCAACCGTTCCGCCAGAACCTGGCCACCAAGTATCCGTTCGCGGCCGACTCGCGCTCGGAAGCGACCAACGATGAAATCGCCCAGGTGTTCGGGCCGTCGGGCGCGATCGCCAAGTTCTTCGACACCACCATCGGCCCGCTGGTGGTGCGCCGCGGTGACGTGGTGGCGGCCCGCACCTGGGCCAATATGGGCATCGGCCTGTCGCCGTCGGCGGTGTCGAGCTTCCCCGGCTGGATCGCGCCGCTGTCGGCCGGCGGCGTAGCCGCCGCCGCAGCCAGCAGCCCGAGCGGCGAAGCCCAGACCCAGTTCGACCTGCAAGCGCTGGGCGCGACCGGCGCCACCGAGTTCACCATCGAGATCGATGGCCAGTCGCTGCGCTGGAAAGGCCAGCCGCAGCCGTGGGTGCACATGGTCTGGCCGAACCCGCAGGGTACGCCGGGCTCGCGCATCACCGCCATCACGCCGCAAGGCCAGACGGTGGTGCTGCTCAACGAACCGGGCCACTTCGGCCTGCGCAAGATGGTCGAATCGGCCCAGCGCAAGCGCAAGGATGGCGGCGTATTCGAGCTGAGCTGGGAAAATGCCGGCGTCAAGGTCACCTCCAACCTGAAGATCATTCCAGCCGGCGCCAAGCCGGCGGCGGCGTCGGCCCCGCAAGCGGGCAGCGGCTTCAAGCGCATGCGCCTGCCCGACACGATCATCAGTTCGACCGTGCCAGCGGCCGTGCCGGCGCCCGCCCCTGCGGCGGCACCTGCGCCTGCGGCAGCGGCCGCACCGGCGCCAGGCGCGGGAGCACGTCCATGAACCGCGCCGTCACGCCGATCCCGGTCGGCTATTTCGGCAAGATCCCCAGCCGGGGCGACTTCGTCAAGGGCAGCGACAACCCGGCCCTGATCAAGGTGCTGGACGACTGGCTGGCCCAGGCCATGGACCTGATGAGTGCCGACGCGCGCTGGAAACTGAACTATGACGCGGTCACGCCGCTGCACTTCGCCTTCATCGGCCCGCGCCGCAGGAATGCCATCGCCGGCCATATCGTGGCCAGCAGCGACCAGTCGAACCGGCGCTTCCCGTTCCTGATGATGAGCGCGATGGAAGTGGCCGACCCGGCCACCTTCGTGGCGGACGCGCCGCTGGTGCTCTCGCGCCTGTGGAACCGGCTCGAGACGCTCAGCGCCGGCGTGATCGGCGCGGCCGATGCCGCCGCCCCGCTGCAGGCGGCCGCCAGCCACACCATCGACGTCGACCTGCGCGTGGCGGCCTATGAAGCGGCGTTCGAGGACTTCCTCGACATGCAGACCGTGGGCGCGCTCGATGGCCTCTTGAGCCAGGCCGGCTACGCCTGCTCGGCGCGCCAGGTGCTGCTGGCGCTCGGCATGCTGATGCAGCCGGTGATGGCCAGCAGTTCCAGCCGTCTCGAAAAGAGCCTGGTGCTGCCGCTGCCGGTCGACCCGATCTACCGCAACCTGGTGGCGGCGTTCTGGATGCACCTGATTACCCCGTTCCTGGCGCGTGCCGATTTCGAGCTGGCCCTGTTCGTGGCCCGCATCAACGCCCGTCCGGCGCTGGTGGTGGGTTTTTCCGGCGCCTCCCCGCAAACGCTGCAGGCGATCATGGACCCCGGTGCGGCGCAGGAGCGCCACATCACGTTCGACCAGCTCGACTGGGTCGACGCCCAGACCGACACGGACTACGCGGTCCAGAAACTGTCCACCTATCTGGCGCAAGCCAATTTGTCACTCAAATCCGCGCTGGAATCGTTGCGCGCGGCGTTTATCGGAAGCTGATCATGCGCCACCTTGTCGCCCTGTTAATCCTGCTTGCCGGCGCAGTCAATGCCGGCGCACAAACCGCCGCCCCCCAGCCGGGCCAGGTGCTGGTCTCCGGCACCGTGCCCGATGAAGCGAGCAAGGCCGCCGTGCTGGCGCGCCTGCGCGAGGTGTACGGCGCCGACCTGGTAGTCGACCAGATCACCGTCGGCCAGGTCGCCACGCCGGCCAACTGGAACGGCTACGTGCAAAAACTGATCACGCCGGACCTCAAGTCGATCTCGCGCGGGCAGCTGAAAATCGATGGCAGCACCGTCAGCATCAAGGGCGAAGTGGCCAGCGAAGCGACGCGCCAGAAAATCGCCGGCAACGTCACGGCCAGCCTGAACCCGACCTACACGGTCAACAACAGCCTGCGCGTCTCGGCCGCCGACCAGAGCGTGCTCGATACCACCCTGGCCAACCGCATCGTCGAATTCGAAAGCGGCAAAGCCACCCTGACCCCCACCGGACGCGCGATTCTCGACGAAATGGCGGCGGCCATGATGAAGCTCAAGGACCGCAAGGTCGACATCATCGGCCACACCGATAGCCAGGGCAACAAGGCCACCAACCAGAACCTGAGCCAGGCGCGCGCCGAAGCGGTCAAGACGTACCTGACCAGCTCCGGCATCAAGGCTGAACTGCTCAGCGCTTCCGGCCAGGGCGCCGACCGCCCGGTCGCCAGCAACGACAGCGCGGACGGACGCGCGCGCAACCGCCGCATCGAATTCCGGATGGCGCAATAAGCGCCTCCCCACTACGAGGACACCATGTTTGCAGCAGAACCGCTCTTAACCCCGATCAGCGACGACCAGCCGGCCGGCGAGGACCTGGCCTTTTCGCCTGAACTCGACGCCATCACGCTGGCGCGCAAATTCGACGACCCCTCGCTCGACCAGGGCGAGTGGGTCACCGACATCAAGGAAGCCGACTGGGATTTCGTGGTGACCCGCTGCGCCATCCTGCTCGAAAAAAAGAGCAAGGACTTGCGCCTGGGCGTGTGGCTGGCCGAGGCGGCCGCCAAGAAGCACCAGCTGCGCGGCCTGGGCGAGAGCTTCCGCGTGCTGGCCGGCCTGATCGAGCAGTATTGGGACCGCGGCCTGTTTCCGGAAGCCGAAGACGACGACCACGATCAGCGCATCGGCAACCTGTCCTGGATCCTGGGCCGCACCCCTGCCCTGCTGCGCGAAATGCGCATCACCGAAGGCACGCGCGGCTATACGCTGGTCGATTTTGAAGTGGCGCGCAAGCTGGCCAACGCCAGCGGCGGCGGCAGCTACAACAATGCGGGCGCGCCGGCCGGGCTGAAGCTGCCCGACCTGGAAAAGGCGCGCAGCGCCAACTCGGCCAAGTTCCGCGAAACCTTCACCGCCGACGCCCAATACTGCCTGGATGCGCTGCGCCAGTTCGAACAGGCGGCCGATGCGCGCCTGGGGCACGACAGCCCGGGCTTCTCGAACGCGCGCGAAGCGGTGCAGGACATGGTGACCCTGATGCCGGCGCCGAGCGCCGCGCCGGCCGAGGCGGTGGCCGCGCCAGGGGATTTTTATTACGCCGAGCCGGAAAACGACCAGGGTCCGCCAAGCGCACCCCAGCCGGCCGGCCCGCCGGGCGTGATCCGCACCCGCGAGCAAGCCGTGACCCAGTTGCGCAACGTGGCTGAATTCTTCCGCCGCACCGAACCGCACAGCCCGGCCTCGTATTTCGCCGACAAGGCGGCCGACGCCGCCAACACCGACCTGCATGTCTGGCTGCGTTCCGTGGTCAAGGATTCGGGCGCCATGGCCCACATCGAAGAACTGCTGGGCGTGAAACCGCCGCAGGACGATTGATGCGCGCGCCGCCCCGGCCCGGATAAGGGCCGGGGCGCGCACGCCGCAGCTTAATAGTCGAGGTGATAGATGACCGGGGTGCCGTCGCCGGAGAACTGGCAAGCGATGGCCGGCGACTTTTGCGACTCCTTCATCCACTCGCGGCTCTTCTTGACGATGTCGCCGGGTTGCTTGATCATCATCCTCTTCAACTCGTCCAGATTGACCGTCACCCACTTGTAGCTGCAGACCGCCGGAACGGTGCTGCCTTGGGTATTGACCGTCCACACACCACGCTGATAGGTCAGCATCGCATCGGGAATGTGCGCGATCCAGTTCAGTACTTCAGCCTTGGCCGTGGCTTGCATCGACGTGATCAGCAAGGTGCTCAAGGGCAGGTCGCGCTGCTTTGCCAGCATCTGCGCCAGCTTCAGGACGTCGCCGCTGTGCCCGGCGTAGATGTGATCGCGTGTAAATTTGGAGTCGATCAGTTGCGAACTGGTCTTGTTCTTCACCAGCGCCACCATTTTCTTGCGCAATTCCGCTACCGTCTTCGGTCCGTCCTTGCCACACGTCCATGTTCTCGTTGCCATTCCCACTTCCTCCTCAGGTATTCTCGATGAACGCGGTGCTCGCAGCACCGCGTGACGGGACGCGACAGGCCCATCGGGGCCTGCCGCACTTAATTATATTGCAATATCAAAAAATAAAGGTTTGCGTGCCGCACACGGCGCTTACTTGATGGTGTACTTGAACTGCCCCTTCTTGTCGGCGCTGACCTTGATCTTGGCGATGGCGGCGCCTTCGGCCATCTTGGCCAGCACCGATTCGGCGATTTCGGGCAGCACCGTGCCGTTGAGGATATTGTCGACATTGCGCGCGCCCGAATCGACTTCGGTGCAGCGTGCCAGCACCGCTTCGACCAGCGCTTCGTCGTACGAAAACTCGGCCTTGTGGTTGGTGGCGATGCGCTGGGCGATCTTGCGCATCTTCAGTTCGATGATCTTGACCAGCGCGTCGTCGCCCAGCGGGTAGTAGGGAATCACCTTCAGGCGGCCCAGAAAGGCGGGCTTGAACTGCTTCATCAGGTGCGGACGGATCATCTCTTCCAGCATGTCCGGGGTCGGCATCTCTTCCGGCGTCTTGTTCAGGCACGCCTGCATCATCGCGCTCGACGCCACGTTCGAGGTCAGGATGATGATGGTGTTCTTGAAGTCGATCTCGCGCCCTTCGGCGTCGTCCATCACGCCCTTGTCGAAGACCTGGAAGAACAGCTCCATCACGTCCGGGTGGGCCTTCTCGACTTCATCGAGCAGCACCACACTGTACGGATTGCGGCGTACCGCTTCGGTCAGCACCCCGCCTTCGCCGTAACCCACGTAGCCGGGCGGCGAGCCTTTCAGGCCCGAGACGCTGTGCGCTTCCTGGTATTCGCTCATGTTAATCGTGATCATCTTGCGCTCGCCGCCGTACAGCACATCGGCCAGCGCCAGTGCGGTTTCGGTCTTGCCGATGCCGGACGGGCCGACGAACAGGAACACCCCTTTCGGCTTGTTCGGGTCGTCCAGGTTGGCGCGCGAGGTGCGCACGCGCTGCGCCACCGCTTCGATCGCATACGACTGGCCCAGCACGCGCTCTTCCAGCAAGTCCTTCAGTTTCAGGACCGTCTTGATTTCATCCTTGACCATTTTGCCGAGCGGGATGCCGGTCCAGCCGGCGACAATCTCCGCCACCACGTGGCCGTCCACCTGCACCGGCACCATCGGCGTTTCGCCCTGCAGGGTGCGCAGTTCGGCCACCATGGCCTGGATATCCTTGCCCTTGCTGGCGTCTTTCTGTTCGGCGTCTTCCAGGCTGCGGCGGCCATCCATGATTTTTTCGGACAGCTGCTTTTCCTGCTCCCAGCGCGCCGCCAGCAGCGCGTGCTGCTCGGCGGCCGCCTTGCGCTGCTCGCCCAGTTCCTTCAGGCGCGCCGCGTGCGAGCCGCCCGAACTCTGTTCGCGCGTCAGCGCACCGGCTTCGATGTCGATCCGTTCCAGCTTGCGCGCCAGGTTTTCGATCAGCGCCGGGGTGGCGTTCTGGCCCAGGGCGACCTTGGCGCACGCCGTATCGAGCACGCTGATGGCCTTGTCCGGCAGCTGGCGGCCCATGATGTAGCGGTGCGACAGGCGCACCGCCTCGGTGATCGCTTCGTCGTAGACACGCACGCCGAAGTGCTTTTCCATCAGCGGCGCCATGCCGCGCAACATGGCGCAGGCCAGTTCTTCGCTCGGCTCCTCGACCTTGATCACCTGGAAGCGGCGCGCCAGGGCGGCATCCTTCTCGAAGTACTTCTTGTACTCGCTCCAGGTGGTGGCGGCGATGGTGCGCAGTTCGCCGCGCGCCAGCGCCGGCTTGAGCAAGTTGGCCGCGTCGTTCTGGCCGGCGGTGCCGCCCGCGCCGATCATGGTGTGCGCTTCGTCGATGAAGAGGATGATCGCGTGCGGGCTTTTTTTGACTTCGTCGATCACGTTTTTCAGGCGGTTCTCGAACTCGCCCTTGACGCTGGCGCCGGCTTGCAGCAGGCCAATGTCGAGCGTGTGGATCTCGACGCCCTTGAGCACGTCGGGCACGTCGTTGCTGGCGATGCGCAGCGCTAGGCCTTCGACCACGGCGGTCTTGCCGACGCCCGCTTCGCCGGTCAGGATCGGGTTGTTCTGGCGGCGCCGCATCAGGATGTCGATGGCCTGGCGGATTTCAGTATCGCGCCCGATCACCGGGTCGACCTTGCCGGCGCGCGCGCGCTCGGTCAGGTTGGTGGTGAACTGGTCGAGCGACGGCGTCCTGGACGCGGCCTTGGCGGCCATGTCGCCGACCGGATCATTGCCCTCGCCATCGTCGGCGCTGCCGACCGCTTGCGTCGCTACGGCTTCCTGCGAACCGGCAGCAAGTTTGTCGAGGTTATGCTTGATCTGCTCGACGTCGAACTTGCCGAACAATTTGGAGCCGCGGAAGGCCAGCTGCGCCAGTTCCGGATCGGTCAGCAAGGCTTGCAGCAAATGGCCGCTGCGGATTTCGGCCGTGCGTCCGGCTTGAATGTCGAGCGAGGCGATCAGCCAGGCGTTTTCGAACAGCTTGGGCAAGCGCACCGAAAACACCGGCGTGCGCGAATTGCCGGTCTTGAGGCGGCCCACTTCGGCCTGCAAGTCCGCTTCGAGCATGCCGGCACTGATGCCGCACTGGCGCGCGATCAGCGCAAAGTCGCTCTTGGGCTGCTCCAGCAGGGCCAGGAACAGGTGCTCGATGTCGACTTCGTACTGGCCCAGTGACACGCAAATGCTGGCCGCGCGGGTGGCGGCGGTGCGGCTGGTCTCATTGAGTTTGCCGATCAGCGTTTTCAGGTTGATGCTCATGCAGGTTCCTTTTTTTGTTGTGTCGTGTTGTCAATCACAGCGCGTGGATATCGTACCGGACGTCGCTTCGGTCTTCCTGACGCGAGCCGGTCACCAGAAAACTGTCCCAGCCCAGGCGCCCGCCGGTGCGCGGTTCGTCCATGCACATGCCATGCACGTCGGATCCGCGCAGCACCAGCTGCACTTCGTATTCGAGCGTCACGCCGGTAAACATGGTGATCATGCTCTTGAGCGCGCGCGCCGCCAGCCCGCCCGGCAGGAAGGAGTTGAAGCTGTCGTGGTCGAGCGGGCCGACCACTAGGCGCAGGCGCAGGTCGCGCTGCCATACGCGCTCGCCGGCCATGGCGCCGCCGCCCAGCATCGAATTGGCCGCGCCCAGCATGGTCTGCTGGCTGGCCGGCACCGCGTACCAGCAGCCGATGAACTGCTCGGCG
Organism: Massilia frigida; assembly: GCF_011682175.1. Lineage (GTDB taxonomy): Bacteria > Pseudomonadota > Gammaproteobacteria > Burkholderiales > Burkholderiaceae_D > Telluria_A > Telluria_A frigida. The sequence continues at coordinate 11,657 of NZ_WHJG01000046.1, read as the reverse complement.
CGGATACGCTGGTTGAAATACTCCGACAGCACGCGCGACATCTGCACCGCCGACGGCGGCCGGTGGCGCATGGCCGAGGCGAAGTAGCCGATCGATTCATCGAGCACGCCGCCGCCGACTTCGTCCTTGAGGCGGTGGCGCAGCGACTCGTTGCCCACCCCGGCCAGCGACAGCAGCAGCGGCAGGAAGCTGTCCTTGCCGTCGATCGCATATTTGAGTTCGAGCCGGTACTTGCGCCAGGCTTCGAAGAACAGCGCCAGCGAACGGTTCGAGAAGGTGTCGAGAAACGCACGCGGGCCTTCATCCTTGTTGTAGATGATGTGGGCCGAGATGCGGTCGGTGTAATGGGCCGGCAGCGCGCCGTTCCCGCCCAAGAGGCCCATGAAGGCCGGCGTGATGCGGATGTACTTGAGCGTATTCGATTGCAGGGCCTCGCCCAGCGACCTGGCCTGGCGCGGCACGTCGCGCGGCACCGTCTCGATGTTTTCGAGCTGGCTGGGCGGAAAAGCGAGCGAGGTCGAATTCTGGAAGCGCAGGAAGTTGGCGATCGCGCCCTGCTGCGGCGAACCGTGGCGCTTGAGCCATAGCTCGAGCATCCGCACCGCCTGGAAGAACTGGAAGCGGTACGGTTCCTCGAACAGACGTTCGATTACAGCAGGCTCAAATCGCCGCTTCGTGGCAAGCATCTCAATAGCTCTTCTCCATTTTTATTCGATACGATCACCAGTTGGGTGAAGCTGTTGGCGTGCACGTACAGGCCGAGGAAGCGGTCGATGATGTGGGCGAAGGCGTGGATGCCGCTGCCGACGAAGGCTTCCTCGTCGATCGTCAGGCGCACTTCCATGCCGCGCACCAGGCAGGCAAACGGGTTCCCCGGCAGCCAGGTGTTGGCCGCCTTGTAGGCCACCTCCGCGATGCCGCCGATCTGGCGCTGGGTCGACGGCGAGCGCGGCAAGTCGTACAAGGTGAGCATTTCGCGGAAGGCATCGAGGCCGCCTTCGGCCAGCGACAGGTGGTTCAGCGACAGGTGCGAGATCAGGCGCCAGTGGGCGCCGCGGCCACGCTCGAAGCGCTGCGAGGCCGTCGGCTTGCGCAGGAAGCTGATCTGGCGCACGGTGGAGCCGCCTTCCAGGAACAGGTCGCCGCCGCGCAAACCATAGGTCAAGGAGGCCGGCAAGTCGCGGTTGGTACAGGTCAGCTCCAGGCTGAGGGTGTCGGTTTCGACTTCGGCCGGGTCGAAGTCGATGTCGACGATCGAAATCTCGGTCTCGAAGCCGGGGCTCTTGTCGGCGATGGTTTCGTCGCGCCGCATGACCCAGTAATGGCCCTTCTTTTCCGGCATCTGCCCGTGCTTGAGCGAGTAGAACGGGCGGAAGTCGACGATCGATTCGCCCTGCGGCGTCTGGCGCACCAGTTTCACCGAATCGATCGACTGCACTTCGTAGGCGAAGGCGCGGCGCGCATCGGCCAGCACCGGGTAGCTGGCGGTGGTGTGGGTCAGGCGAATCGGCTCGCCGCGCTGGCGGAAAAGGTTCACCACCGGGGTGCAGCCGAGCAGCACGTTGTTGGTGGAGAGCGTGCCGAGCATGCGCGCCGCGTTCGAGTCGGTGCGCATGCCCGACAGCGCCAGGTGCAGGGTGATCGTGCGGCAGCCCATCGGCAGCACCGCCGTCAGCGCGGCCAGGTCGATATCGAAGAAATTGAATTTTTCGGGGAAGCAGAAATACTCGGTCAGCAGGCGGTACGCCGTGTGCGAGCGCGCCGCGAAGTCGATCAGCGATTCGTCTTCGTCGAAGCCGGCCGCGTGCACCGGGATGGCCGGCAGCGCCATCCAGCGCCCGCTGCTATCGCCTTCGGCGTAGGCGGCCACGGTGCGCATGAACAGCGCATCGCGCAGCGCCGCGCAGAACGAGGGCTCGCCGTCGATGAACACGCGCAGTTTGGCCAGGCCGAGTTGGGCCAGCGACACCTGGTCCGACAGGCTGCTGATGGTCAGGCTCACGCTGGAGGTGGCGCCGACCGGGGGCCGGATCGCTTCGGGCGTGTCGATGATCGGCGCGAACGAGGCGGCGGAGAGCGCCAGCGGCGCCACCGTCACCGGATAGGCGGTGCGGAAGGTGCAGGAAGCGCCGCGCACCGGGCGCGTGGTCAGCTGGGTGCCGCGCGGGATCGCGGTGGCGGCCGTCAGCTGCGCCGCCACGCCCGCAAAGTCCATGTGCGCGATCGAACACGAAGGAAACGGGCGCAGGTAGTGCGGGTACAGCACTTCGAACAGTGCTTCGGTAAATTCGGGATAGTCGTCGTCGAGCCGCTTGGCGATGCGCGAATTGAGCAGCGCAAACGATTCGATCATGCGTTCGATGTGCGGGTCTTCGCACACCTCGCCGGCGATCAGCAGACGCCCGGCGATCTTGGGATAGCGCTCTGAAAATTCGCGCGAATAGCGGCGCAAGAATCCCAGTTCGCGTTCGTAATACGGTAACAGATCTTCCAAACTCAGGCTCCCCCGGATGCAAGGCGGCGCGCTTTGCTGATGGTGTAATGCAGGCTCGATGGCTGCAAGACGGCGTCGAAATTGACGGGCTCCTGGGAACTGCTCACGACCAGTAGCGCCGTGATGGCGAAATTGAGACGGTTGACCGAATCTTCGCGGATTTCCAGCGACGCCTTGACGTTGCGCAGGCGCGGCTCGTGGCGTGCGATGGCTTTTTCGAGACACAGGCAGATAAAGGCCCGGTCGTCGGTGCTCGACAGCGACCGGCCTGCAAAATCATTCAGGCCGAACGTCACGATCGAGCGACCGCATTCGGGGTACCGTTTCAGCAAGTCTTCCGGTATCACGGTGCGCGTGTTGAGCAGCGCCTCGAGATCGCGTGCGACCGAGTCCTTCAAATCCTCGACCGACATCCGGGTGACTGTGCCGCTGGAGGAGCCATTGACCGGCACATCCATCAACCGGTCAAACAAACCTGGCGTAAAACCCTTCATTGGTACCCCGATGCGTTACTGCTGTTACGCGGTTTTGTTGGTCGCCAGATCCCAGCCGCCGGAAGTGTTACCGCCCGAACCGCCGCCGACTTTCTGCTGCGTGTATTTCCATTTGACTTTCGAGTACTTGAGCGACAGGTTTTCGGTCAGGATGTCGCCTGCCGAAACGGCTGGAGCCACGCTGGAGATCAGCACGTTTTCCAGTTCGATTTCGAAGTACTTGATACGCTCGCCCTGACCGTCGGCGCGCAGGAATTCCAGCTTTGCCTTGGCCAGGGTTTTGCCCGACGAGCAGTTCTGCAGCAGCAGAGGGGTTGCCAGGTCGGCCAGTTTGGCGATAACGATATCGCGGTGCTCGGTACGCTCGGCGGTATGGCCGCCGCCGGTCGATGCGGTAGCCGATTTAGGCTGCAGCACTTCCCAGCTGACGGACTGGCATTCGATCCAGTCTTTGTGGGCGGAGTCGGTCGACTCGCCTTTGATGCCGTCGATTTGGAGGTAGACGTCGATTGCCATTGTGTTCCTTTCAGTGGTTTATAGGTACTACGGGGTGCTACGATTTGGTCGATGGTGGTAGCTCCGCGACCAGACGGAGTGAAACGGAAAGCTCGTCGAGCTGGAAGTGCGGACGCAGGAACGACACGGCGCGGTACACGCCCGGACGGCCCGGCACTTCCGATACTTGCACCGACGCTTCGCGCAGCGGGAACTGGGCTTTCTGTTCCTGGCTTGCGTTATCGTCGAGCAGCACATATTGGGTCAGCCAGCGGTTCAGGTGGTCTTCGACGTTCGACGCGGCGGCAAAGCTGCCGATCTTGTCGCGCATCATGGCCTTCATGTAGTGGGCAATCCGCGAGACGGCGAAGATGTATTGCAGCTGGGCCGACAGGACCGCGTTGGCGTTGGCCGAATCGGTGTTGTACTTCTTGGCTTTCTGGGCCGACTGGGCGCCGAAGAAGGCCGCGTAGTCGGTATTCTTGCAGTGCACCAGCGAGATGAAGCCCAGGTCGGACAGCTCTTTCTCGCGGCGGTCGGTGATCGCGATTTCGGCAGGGCACTTGAGCGCGACTTCGCCTTCATCGGTCTTGAAGGTGTGGGTCGGCAAGTCTTCGACCAGGCCGCCGCCTTCCACGCCGCGGATCGCCGCGCACCAGCCGAAGTCGTCGAAGGCGCCGGTCAGCTTGGTCGCGAAGGCGTAGGCCGCGTTGCACCACAGGTATTTGTGGTGGTCGGTGCCGTCCACGTCTTCCACGAAGTTAAAGCCTTCGGTGGTGGCGCCATCGGCCGGGTGGAATGGCAGGCGCCCCAGGAAGCGCGGCAGGGTGATGCCGACGTAGCGCGAATCTTCGGATTCGCGGAACGATTTCCATTTGGCGTATTCGACCGTGTCGAAGATCTTGGCCAGGTCGCGCGGTTTGCCCAGTTCGCTGTAGCTTTCCAGGCCGAACAGCTCGGGCGAGGCCGAGGTGATGAAGGGCGCGTGGGCGGCGGCGGCGATGTGCGACATCTGCTCGACGAAATACATGTCTTCCGGCTGGCGGGTGATTTCGAAGTCGCCCAGGAGCGAACCGAACGGAGCGCCCCCGAAGGTACCGAATTCTTCCTCGTAGACCTTCTTGAACATCGTGCTCTGGTCGAACTCGAGCGCGCTCTGGAAGTCCTTGACCAGCTCGCGCTTGGTGGCGTTGAGCATCTTGATCTTGAGGTTGGTGCCGGTCGAGGTGTTTTTCACCAGGTAGTTCAGGCCGGTCCAGCTGCTTTCGAGCTTCTGGAATTCGGGCGCGTGCATCACGGCCGAGAGCTGGTCCGAAATCATGCGGTCCAGTTCGGCGACGCGGGCATCGATGGTGGCCGACAGGTTGTCCGACACGATCACCGTGCCATCCATCACCTGGTGCACCAGTTCCGAAATCAAGTCCTTGGCGCGGGCGTGCTCGACGCTCGATTTGGCCACCTTGCTCTGTTCGACGATCTGGTCGAGCAAGGCCGTTTCATGGGTCGTCGCGGCGGCGCCGGAGGCAGGGGTCAGTTGAGCGGACATGATCAGTCTTTCTTGGCGTTGGCTTGCTGGCCGAGTTCGGCCAATTTCTCGGTGTTGCTGAGCACATCGTTGAGGATGTCTTCGAGTTTGTCGTTGCCGGCCAGCTTGTTGCGCAGGTCGGCCAGCTTGGTACGCGCTTCGAGCAGCTTGCGCAGCGGCTCGACTTGCTGGACCACCGCCTCGGGACGGAAATCTTCCATCGACTTGAACTTGAGGTCGACGGCGAACTTGCCGCCCTCGCCGGTCAGGGTATTGTTGACGCGGTAAGCGGCGCGCGGCTCGACGCCCTTCATGACTTCATCGAAATTGTCGCGGTCGATGCCGACGAAATTGCGGTCTTTCAGGCGCTTCTTCTCGACTTCGGAACTGCCGCCGAAATCGCCCACGACGCCCATCACGAACGGCAGCTCCTTGCTTTCGATCGCATCGCCGATTTCGACGTCATAGGTCATCTGCACGCGCGGTGGACGCACTTTTTGCAGACGCTTTTGGACACTTTCTTTCTTGGACATGGTAGTTCCTTCTACATGGTTGGAGCGTAAATCGCCGGCTTACTTGAGCAAGTCGAATGGGTCGGATTTGTTGCCATCGTCCTTGTCGGTCTTGGACGTCTTCTCGGCCTTGTCACGGCGCTTGACCGGTTCGGTGCGGCGCGCCGTGCTCGCCACCGGGTTCTCACCCAGGTTTTCGCGCAACAGCTTGGCCAGGTCCTGGGACTCGGTGCGCAGTGCCGGGGTCATGCCGTTCTGGCGGTTCAGGTCGCCCAGGGCGCGGGTCGACAGGCGCAGGCCGGCGATGGCGATGATGCTGTTGGCCGCCTTGTCGTTGGGATCACGCAACAACACCTCCTGGGCGCTGACGATCGCTTCGCCGTACTGGCCGGCGTCGTAGCGGGTCTGGGCGATGCTGGCCCACGGCGCCTTGTCGGCCGGATAGGCGGCAGCGGCCTGCTTCCACATGGAGACGGCCTGTTCCTTCTGGCCGGAACCGGCGGCCTGGGTCGCCTGGTTGAGCAGATCGGCCAGCGGCGCCGGGCCCTTCGGCGCCACCGCCGTGGTACCACAGGCAGAGAGGGCCGCGGCACAGGCAATGACGCCGAACAGGTGCTTCAGATCGGAAAAAGAGGTCATGCGGTATCCTTGAAAGCATTGTCGAAAAAATAATGTGTATATTGTAACACTTATTACACGGGCAACGTTAGCAGAGATTGAAATTTTACATCGCTCAATTGAAAATCACACATTCTCACTTTGTAGTAGGCGCGCACGTTTCATCAGGTCGAAGACAAATCTTCTCATAAATGTTATTGTTCCGCTAATTAGTTTTTTAAATAAATACAAAATTTTTCAAAGGTGCCCACAGCATGTCTAGCAAAGTCCTCTGGGGCGAAGGATTATTCCTCCGGCCCCAGCACTTCCAGCAGCAGGATCAGTACCACGAGCACCGCCTGCACGAAAGCGTGAAGGCAGTCCATCCCTACGCGTGGGGAGTGAACCAGTTGCAGGTCGACCGCGACGCGCTGGCCAACAATGCGCTGCGCGTGCTGGAACTGTCGCTGCGCTTCCAGGACGGCGAACTGGTCGACGCGCCAGGCGCCGACGCCCTGCCCGAGACGGTGGACCTGAGCCAGCTGCTGCAGTCGCAGCAGACCGTCACCTTTTACGCCGCCCTGCCCGCCTTTAAGCCGTTCGGCGGCAACTTCGCGCCGCTCGGCCAGACCGCCAACGCGGCCCGCTTCGTGCAGGCCAATGCGGACACGCCCGACCTGTACACCCAAGCCGCGCAAGCCCAGCTGACCTACCTGAAAAAGAGCGTGCGCCTGATTTCCGAATTCGAGCCGCGCGATTCTTACACCCACTTCCCGCTGCTGCGCCTGCGCCGCGTGGCCACCGGCGGCTTCGAGATGGACCCGGCGTTCGTGCCGCCGAGCATGTCGGTGCGCAGCGCCCCGATCCTGTTCCTGCAATTGCGCCGCCTGATCGATGCGCTGCAAGCGAAAGTGAGCGCGCTGTACGGCCACCACCGCGAGCCGAGCAAGAACGTGATCGAATTCCGTTCCGGCGACATGTCCTCGTTCTGGCTGCTGCACACGGCCAGCACCGCGTATGCCTCGCTGACGCACTACTTCCACCATCCGGGCCTGCATCCGGAGCGCCTGTACGAAGCGCTGCTGGGCGTGGCGGGGGCGCTGATGACGTTTTCCAGGAGCTGGACCCTGGCCGACCTGCCGCCCTACCAGCACGCCGATCCGGGGCCCGCGTTCGCGAAATTGAACACGATCATCCGCGACCTGCTGGACACTGTAATCTCGTCAAAGTACTTCGCCATTGCGCTCGATCTAATCAAGCCCTCCTACTATCTGGGCTCGCTGGAGTCGGGCAAGATCGACGACAAGACCGCGTTTTACCTGGCCGTGTCGGCCAATTTGCCGGCCATCGAACTGGTGGACGTGGTGCCGCTGCGCTTCAAGATCGGCGCGCCGGACGACGTTGAAAAATTCGTGCTCTCGGCCATGCCGGGCGTGCGCCTGCAGCACGCGCCGCAGGTGCCGCCAGCCGTGCCGGTACGCCCCGACACCATCTACTTCACGATCGAGGCCAAGGGCCAGATGTACGAACGGATGATGCAGGCGCAATCGATTTCCATCTATGTTCCTGAAGGCTTGCGCGAGCTGACCCTGGAACTGATCGCCGTCACCTCCTGACCCAAGGACTTACCCACATGACTACCACTGCACCCTCGCTGATGGCCGGCGGCCCGGTTGCCGCCGCCGCTGCGGGAGCCACCCCGCAAACGCTGCTGGACCTGATGTACGACGGTTTTTACGCGCTGTTCATGCTCAAGAACGGCAACGGCCCGCAAGACAATGCCGACTTCCAGCACAAGACCACGCAGTTTCTCGAAGAGTTCACGCGCGGCGCCAAGAAACAGGGCGCCTCGGCCGACGATATCGACGCCGCCAAGTATGCCTTCTGCGCGGCCGTCGATGAAATCATCCTGCGCTCGACCTTCTCGATCCGCGACGAGTGGGAACGGCGCCCGCTGCAACTGGTGCTGTTCGGCGACCAGCTGGCCGGCGAGAATTTCTATCACCGCCTCGAATCGCTGCGCACGCGCGGCAGCACGCACTTGCAGGCGCTGGAAGTGTTCCATATGTGCCTGCTGCTGGGCTTCCAGGGCCGCTATATCCTGGAAGGTTCGGAAAAGCTGAACTACCTGACCGCGCGCCTGGGCGATGAAATCGCCAACATGAAGGGCAAGCGCGGGGGCTTCGCGCCGCACGCCGACCGGCCCGACCAGATCGTGCACAAGCTGCGCAGCGACCTTCCGCTGTGGGTTCTGTGCTCGGTGTTCGGATTGATCTGCATCCTCGGCTATATCGGCCTGCGCGCTTCGCTCGGCAAGACCACCGAGGAACGCATGGCCGGCTATAACGATGTGGTCAAGCTGGCGCCGCGCGCCGCCAACCTGACCATCACGCTGCCTTGACCCGCATGCGCGCCGCGCCGGCATCGGCATGCGGCGCATCCGCGCCGGCCTGATCGCGTTGTTCGCGGCCGCCGCGCCGGCAGCGCCGGCAGCAGCCAGGGCGGCCGTTATCGCAGCACCGCAGTTGACCTTATGGGAAGCCGTCGTGGCGCTGGCCGTACGCGTGCCATTCGCCAGGGCGCACGTGGAGCGCGTACTCGGTGCCACCCTGCGCGCGACCGGCAGGGGCGGCAACGAGCTGTTTTATCTCTACGAAAGCACCCCCGTGCCGCTCGCCGGCGGCGTGGTGATCGCCAATGTCGACCTGCGCATCGCGCGCGAAGGCAGCCATCCGGGGTTCATGGTGCTCGACATCGGCGGCAGCTGCGTCTCCCTTGCCGACGTGCGCCGCCAGTACGGCACGCTGCGCCTTACCGGCTATCCGCGCGGCCGCTCCTTCCACGAGACGACCTCGCACACAAGCCAGCGCTCATGGGGTACGCTGTCGTTTGGTTTCGCCGAGCGCAATCCGGACTGCCTGTCGTCGATCGCGTTCGATCCCGCGAAAGCGCCGCCGCCATGAGTGACCCGTAACCCGGTTTGAGGAAACATGAAGCAAGAAATCTACATCAGTACCGACGTCGAAACCGACGGCCCGATTCCCGGACCGCATTCGATGCTCAGCATCGGATCGGCAGCCTACTTGGCCGACAAGACATGCGTCGCGACCTTCAGCGCGAACCTGGAATGCCTGCCCGACGCCGCCGCGCATCCTGCCACCGCCGCGTGGTGGCTGACCCAGCCCGAGGCGTGGGCAGCCTGCCGCGCGGACCTGGAAACGCCACTGGCGGCCATGCAGCGCTATCTGGCATGGGTCAAGGCGCTGCCGGGCAAGCCGGTGTTCGTGGCTTACCCGGCCGGCTTCGATTTCCTGTTCGTGTACTGGTACCTGATCCGCTTTACCGGGGAGAGCCCGTTCAGCCATTCCGCGCTCGATATCAAATCGTACGCGATGGCCGTGATGAAGCGCGGTTACCGCGACAGCACCAAGCGCAATATGCCCAAGCACTGGTTCGATCCCCTGCCCCATTCGCATGTGGCGCTCGATGACGCCATCGAACAGGGTGCGCTGTTCTGCAATATGCTGGCCGAAAACCTGAAACGCGGCGCTCAGGAAGGATAGGCGGCGATCTTGGCGGCGAGGCGGCGCGCCAGGTAGCCATTGGCCGCGCCTAGCGCGGCGAGGATGACGTTGCCCTCCTCGCCGTAGGCAGTGATTTTTTCCTGCGACCAGTAATGCGGTGGCGCTTCCAGGTTGCTGATACGGTCGGCCAGCTTGACGCACCATATGGCCTTTGGCTGCAGCAGGATTCTTTTCAAGCTGTCGGCCATGGCTTCCGCCTTCGGGAGGCTGGGCGACTTCGACAAGGCGGCCACGCCGTCGGCCACGGCCAGCCCGAATTCAGCGACCAGCGTGCCGTGCGAGACATCCTGATCCTCCATCGCGTCGTGCAGGATGGCGCATTGCATGGCAATGCCGATGCCGTCGATCGGGTCCTGCGCATGGGCGCCGAGAAGCTCCATGCCCACCATTCCCAGATGGACCAGATAGGGCATGTCGGTGCCCGGGAATTTTTGCTGGGCGTGGGCTTCGGCGGCAAAGCGCCAGGCCTTGAGCCATGCTTCCTGGTCTGCGTAATCGATCTGCTGTGTCATTGTTCCTCCGATGGTCGATCTTAACGCAGCCGGCAGAAATGCGTGCGACTGGCTACAATATCGGCACGCCGGCAAGCGTCGGTATCAACAGGAGAAAACATGTTCAGGGAAGTCGCGGAACTGAAGGTCGCTGCGGGAACGGAGCAGCTGTTTGAAGCAGGCGTGCAGCAGGCCATACCGCTGTTCAAGCGCGCCAAAGGATGTCATGGCATGCGCATGGAGCGTTCGGTCGAAGAACCGGGCAGCTACATGCTGTTCGTCGAATGGGAAACCATCGAGGATCACATGGTGCATTTTCGGGAGAGCGAGGATTTCCTGGAATGGCGCCGGCTGGTGGGTGGCTTTTTCAGCGCACCGCCGCGCGTTTTCCATACCACCAGCGCGGTCGAGGGCTTCTAACCCGACCCGCCGGCGCGCATGATGCTGGGTTGCCGTATCCTCTGCGGAAACACTCGCGCGGATTGCGAATGCATGAACACTGCCGGTGGAAGCGCCGGTCGTGTAACCGTTCTGCGGAAAATGCCGTGTCTGAAAGTCAGTCCTGACATCGTTTCCAGAAGAGTGATCAGGCTAAATACATGCAAAATCCGCCGCCAAATCTCATACAACCCGCTGCGGCAGTGGAATCCCCTCTTACTGCGCTGGACGTCCATTTCCACTAACAACGAGATACAGCCTCAAATTAGCCTGTATTTATTCACCCAATCATAAGCCTCATATCCGGTCGTTCTTTTATTAGACGCTCCGACTCACTTGCCAACTCGCCAAGCCGGCCCAGATAGTGAATTTTGGTCTCCATTGACTCATCCCTCAACACCAAAATAGCATCACGGATGAGATTTACCTCTTCAAGAAACAGGGTCAAATTCTCTTTCGTGACCTCAGAAAAAGTTCCCCAATCTATAAGCGTTAACCCGTATTTTTCCGCGATAGGCTCAATCACGCAATCACGGAGTGAAACCCCGACTCCGTTGAAACGGCAAGGTCGTAACATTTTTCGTACTCACTTATCGGATTTCCGATTGAAAGTGTAACGCTCATTTTTTTCCTTCTGTTTTATCCATTTGCGCGGAAGCCGAAACATGCGCGCTGAAAATTTCACTTTCATCAAAAGTTTAACGTTCGTAGCACATGTTGAAGTGATTGACGCGCCAGAAGCGAGCGGATACGGCCTGATGCGAGCTGTTAAGGAGGAAGGTGAATACCCGGTTTCGCGCAAATGCGTGTTTGCGGACGAAAAAAAACCCCGGTTTGCACTAAGCGCGATCTTGAGCGCGCTTAGGCTTACCGGGGTCTTTCTCTTATAACTAGCCTGATGATAACCTACTTTCACACTGGTTGCAGCACTATCATCGGCGTAAAATCGTTTCACGGTCCTGTTCGGGATGGGAAGGGGTGGTACCGATTTACTATGGTCATCAGGCATAACTTGTACAGCTTGGTG
>NZ_WHJG01000045.1 GCF_011682175.1 Massilia frigida | reverse complement strand
AACTTCTGCACCATCCGCTCCTGCCTCGACACCCTACGCAAACAAGGGCACAGCATGCTGGAAGTGCTGCGCCGTGCATTTGCTGGCGATCCGATCAGGCCAACTGCGTAGCGGCTGAATAGTTACTGATGGCGATCAAAGGTGGAATTGGTTTATGGAAATGCCGTATGGCATTCGCACGCTCTAAATGCGACGATACGTCACGTCACTTACTCAAAGGTAACCATGCCGTCCATTTCCATAACCCCAGAGTTCAGGACCTGCGGCCTATGGCAGACCTGCTTGCTGAGCTATGCGACAGCACTGGTTCTTTCTTTTTGCTTATCGGTCGCAGCTGATTCAATCGCCCTGCAGTTGGGCATCGTCATGCTTGATCCACCATCTCGTTCGGCGACATTCTCCGAATTTTTTGGTGCCATTTTTTTTGCGCCACTCTTTGAGACACTTCTGGTCGGACTGACTATCCAGGTTCTTTCCAAATATTTCCATCGACCATTTCTTATCGCCGGCATATCCGCAATGATTTTCGGAGGCGCACATGGCCTAGTTGCCGTATCGTGGTTTTTTGGGACCGTCTGTTCCTTTTTTGCATACTCGTACGCTTATGTTTACTGGAGCAGCCAATCACTCCGTAAAGCGTACGTGGCGGCATGCGTGCCCCACATGCTGATCAACCTTACAGCGATGACCTTGGTTTGCCTGGGGTAGTTAATGCCGACACCTGTCGTGCAGCAGGCAAGAACCAGGTTCAGCGCTCCAGGATGATTTTATCCGCAAGCGCGGGCGACGCTGCGCTCGGCATCGGCAATGGCTGCATTGCGATTCTCGTCCGCCAAATACTGACGCTCCCCCTTTTTGTCGATCTGGACGACGCGCCCATCGCGGCGGACCAGCGTCAATTGCTGGCGCGCGTTGGTGCATTCAATCGCCTTGTTGCTCGCCCGAATCTTCGCATTCTCGGCGTCGATTTTCTCCGCAGCGAGCTTTTGCTGATTCTCGCTTTTGGCCGGCGCGCCAGGCGCGGCTTTCGGTACGGGTGCGGATTTGGCCGCGACTACCGGCGCGCTCGGCGGCGCGGCCTGCGTCAGCGGCGGCAGCGGGGCTCCGGGCTTACGGGCCGGGTCCCAATTGGCGCCCGGGCGGTCATCCGCGTATTTCTCCTTTTGTTGCTCCTGCTTGCGTTCCAGCCTGCTCTGCGCGTTGCGTTCGGCCAGGGTCGGCATCTTGTGCGGGCGCGCGTTGGGCAGGTCGCACGGTGCGTTCTGGAAGGTGTAATGGCCATTCGCACCCTTGCATTTGTTCAGGCCCGCATGGGCCGTGGCGCTGAGGCCGGCAAGGATGAGCGCGAGGTAAAGCGGACGTGTATTCATGCTGATGAGGATGTTCTTATGAGGTGTAGGGCGTGGCCCGGGCGCGAAAAGCGTCGCGTGGATTTTGGCAGTAATACAACTTTTTGGCAAGCAACATTGTTCACGCAACCAAGCGGGGCCCGGCGTTAAGCATCGCTAAAGATCGTCGGCGTATAACTTTGTTCACCACTTACAGAGGAGGGTGATATGAAAAACCTGATGCGCGAGAACAAAGGCTGGCTGCTGTTTCTGTTGTTATTCGGTGTCTTCCGCACCGCCATCGCGGACTGGAACCCGATTCCGTCGGGGTCGATGCGGCCCAGCCTGCTGGAAGGCGATGTGGTCTTCGTCAACCGGCTCGCGTACAACGTCAAGATTCCGCTGACCGATGTGGTGCTGGCACGCGTGGGCGAGCCCCGGCGCGGCGATGTGGTGACGTTTTCGTCGCCCACGGACGGCACCCGCCTGATCAAGCGGCTGGTGGCACTGCCCGGCGACATCGTCGAAATGCGCGACGAACAGCTGATTATCAACGGCCAGGGCGCCAGTTACGCGGCCGCCGGCACGGCCATGGAGCCGCTTGCCCACGCCGCCCCTGTCGCCGCCCAGCGCATCGACGAAACCTTCGACGGCCACCGCCGCCGCATCCAGGTCATCCCGCAACTGATGGCGTTGCGCAACTTCGGGCCGGTGACCGTGCCCAGGGACCAGTTCATGATGCTGGGCGATAACCGCGACCGCAGCGCCGACTCGCGCATGGTGGGCATGGTGCCGCGCCATCTGCTGATCGGGCGCGCCGAGCGCATCCTGGCGTCGGCCGATATCGACGGTAACTGGATGCCGCGCCTGGAACGCTTCGGCATGAAGATGCCCTGAGTAACACCCCGTCCGCCTCCTTTCCCGCTTTCCCGTCGCCCAATGCTGTTGTAGTTTTAATACATTTGAGCCGGCATCATCTATCCGTATTCAATCGGTAACTCCGTCTGATGCATCGTAGCAGTCCCCGATGCGCGGACGGATGAGTCACCTTGTCCTTCCCTGCGTAACCGGAGGCCGGCCACCCATGGCCCGGCCGGGCCTGACTTACGATCAAAACAGGGAGACAACAACATGGTTCTGAACGAGCGATGGCGCGCGCGCCTTTGTGCACTGGCGCTGGCGGCCGCTTTTCCCGTGGCGGCGAGCGCCGGCAACACCGGCGTGGCATTTGTACATGGCACCGGCAACCACCCCGACGCCACCAACGAATACTGGACCCGCGAGATGATCGACGCGGTCCGCAAGGGCTTGCCCAATCCCGCACTGTACGTGGTCGTGGCCTGCGACTTCTCGAAGTACGCGTGGGCACCGGAAGCGAGCGGTTGTCTCGGCAAGCAGCTGAGCGCCTTCATCGCCGCCAACAACATCACCGACCTGGTGGTCGAAACCCATTCCCACGGCGGCAACATGATGCGCTGGCTGATGTCGAACCCAACCCAGGACAGCCGCTTCCCCGGCATCATCACGACCATCCGCTGGGTCAACGCGCTGGCGCCATCGTCGCTGGGTACTCCGCTGGCCGACGCCACCATCAGCGGCAACGTCTTCGAATCCTCGCTCGGCTGGCTGCTGGGCCAGCAGTCGGACGCGGTGCGCATGCAGCAGGTCAGCTGGATGGCGAACTACAACGCCACCTGGATGTACGGCACGGCAGGGCGCCCGGCGCTGCCCAAGAACTTCTATGCGGTGGTCGGCACCGACGTCAAGACCATGGTCTTCGACAGCGCCAGCTATTGCGGCGGCTATCCCACCCAGCTGGGGCTGGAAATCACCCAGGCCTGGCTGCCGGCCTGCTCGGACGGCTTCCTGTCGTGCGCCAGCCAGGCCGGCGCGGGCAGCACCTGGTTCCAGGACAAGGCCAGGCTGGGCGGCGAAACCCTGTCGCACAACCAGAGCCGCCGTCCTTGCTTCGGCCTCGACGCTCTCCTGCGCAACGATCTGTAACCGGGACTACCAACATGCCTACCAAACACCAACTGTCCTTCCTCCTGCCCGTCTTGCTGGGCACCCTGTGCGGCAGCGCCGTTGCCGCCAGCCGCCTGGAGCTGCTGCCGGCCCAGGCGGGCGACCTTGCCGCACCTGCCGCGCTGGCCCGGTCCAGCCGCTTGAGCATGGCCACTGCCATCGCCGCGCCCGAAGGCCGGCGCGACGCGGTCGCCGTCAGCTGGGCCGCCGGCGCGCAGCCGCTGGCCAAACCGGCGCCGTTTGTCGGCGAAAGCCGCGAGTACTACACCGAAGTAAGCGCCGCCGAACTGGCCGCCGGCGTGGCGATCCGCACCAGCGCGCCGCAGGCCGTGGTGCGGGTCCATCCGACCGGCGCGGCCAGCGCGCGCGGCGTCAAGGCAATCGACCCGCGTGCCATCCGCGTGCGCACCGCCCAGGGCAAGGATTTTAATAACGGTACCGGCATGGACATGCTGGTCGACGCCGACCGCCTGGCCAAGGCCGGCCATGGCTTCGCCCAAGGCACCTCGGCGTTCCGCCTGCATCCATCGCTGGGCGCGGGCAGCTTCACGCTGCGCGCCGATGCACCCGCCGCCGATGCGGGTGCGCGCTACCTGGTCAATGTCGTCGAGCCGGCAAGCACGGTCGCGCTGACCCTGCGCACCGATGCGGTTCATTACCTCCATGGCCAGGAACTGGTGATCCATGCCGATGCCCTGGAACCGTCCGCGCTGCGCGGCGCGGCACAACGCCGCACCCTCGACAAGATGGCCGCCGTGCTGGTCTCGCCCGCCGGACGCACTTTTCCGCTGGAGTTCAAGCGCGGCCGCGACGGCATGCTCACAGCGCGTCACCTGCTCGACGCCGACGAAAACCCGGCGCCGGGCCTGTGGGAGGTGAGGGCGGCGGCGGAAGCGGGCAGCGGCAACGCCACCGTCAAACGTTCGCTGCGCGTGGGCGTGGCGGTCGCCATGCCGCAAGCCCGTTTCGACGGCAACGTCAACCTGATCGACCAGACCGACAAACTGGTCGCGCGCTTCGGCGTGGAAGTCGGCGCGGGCGGGCGCTATGAAGTGCGCGCGCTCCTGTACGGCATGGTCAACGGCGCCATGGCGCCGGTGGCGGTGGCCCATTCGGCGGCCTGGCTTGAGCCGGGCGCCGGCAACATCGAGCTGGCGTACGACGCGGCCTTGCTGGCCGGCGTGCGCGGACCGTACGAGCTGCGCGACCTCAGCCTGCTCGACCAGAGCCGGGTCGGCCTGCTGCACCGCCAGCAGCGCGGCCTGGTGATCGACGAGCGCGAAGCGCTGCGCGCCGGCTTGCGCGCAGTTGCCGCTACGCCCGCAATTGCGCGCAAACAAACCCAATAAACCCTACTCACCACCACCGAAGGAAACCTCCGCATGAAAGCAGCAATCAAGCTGGTACCACTGGCGTTCGCCATGGCCGCCTGCCTCCCCGCCAAGGCGTGGAACACCGAAACCCACCGCCAGATCGTGCTCGACGCGGTGCAGTTCATGAAAACGCACCCGAACCAGACCAAGTACGCCAAGCTGCTCGCCGGCGTCAACAAGGCTGGCTACACGATGGACCAATTCGCCGCCGTCATCGGACAGGGCGCGCACGACGTCGACTACTTCGAGGATACCTATCTGTGCGGCGCCACCACCGGCAACTGCCAGACCTCGCCGGCCTGGGGCGCGGGTTCGGACCTGGCGCGCTACACCTCGTTCTGGCACTTCCAGAGCCACACCCAGGGCGCCGACGTGCACGGCAACGACTTCGGCGGCTACAACTACCAGAAGATGAACAATGCCGGCGATATCGATACGCTGGCGGCGGCCTGGCTGGTCAACGACTACCTCGACGACGGTCCCGGCAACCTGGGTGGCTGGTTCGGCTATTCGTCCAAGTACAACAGCTACGGCATCACCGAGGCGCGCTACCGCCAGGGCAGCTACTCGACGCGCGCCATGTACGAGGATTACCAGGCGTTCCCGTTCCAGCCGATCGACAACCTGGGTCAGTATTTCTTCAGCCGCTTCCTGGCGGCGCCGTCGGCCCAGACGCTCGGCTTCGTGCTGCACACCACCGACCTGCTGCAGCCGCACCACACCTTCGGCACCTTGGCCAACAACCACTCGGGCTGGGAAAACTGGGTCACCGACTACTACAGCAGTGAAAAGCTGAACGACCCGGTGCTGGTGCTGGCCGCGCTGGCGGACTTCACGCCGCTGGCTGTCAACGCCACCGACATCCGCGCCATGCTGACCCAGGGCGGCACCTACTCGTACAAGTACGGCGGCGCGGTGCTGTCGTCGAGCGACCATGCGGTGCGCCGTGGCGTCGCCAAAAAGATGGTGCCGCACTCGATCGCACTGGTGGTGCGCCTGCTCGACCGCGCGGCTGAACGCATGGCCATCTAGGGACATACGGCCCGTCGCCCCCCCCTGCGCGGGGGCGACGGCGTTGCGGTTGGCGGCGCCTGACGGCGGCTGATGTCAACCGCATCCTCCATTCTCCACTTACAAGCAGAAGATGAAAAATTCGAGATGAAGCGTTTAACTACACTCCCGTTGCTGTCCGTCCTGCTGCTTGGATCGGCCAGCGCGCTGGCCGCGCCGACGTGGGATGCCTACGCCAAGGACAGTTGCCAGGCCAACGGCACGCGCCAGTGGTCGGCCAAGATCAAGGGCGACACCGGCAACATGACGCTCGACCAGGTGTGCAAGAGCGTGGTCGGCGTGAAGGTCGGCGGCAGCTCCCTGACCGTTTTGCCGAACCGTTGCGTCTGTTACGCGCTGAACGGCTGGTGGGGCGAATGGAATGTGCCCGACAGCAGCTGCGCGCCATCGTTTTTCCCGGTCGAGAAGGGCGTCTGCTCCGACACCAAATTCGGCGCGCGCGTGTATTCGGCGCGGGTCAACTTTGTCCCGCCGGGCATGAGCTGGGAAACCGCCTGCCGCAGCGCCAAGGTGGCCAACATCGCCGGCTGGGAGCAGCCGCGCTTTCCCGACCGTTGCCTGAACAAGGGTACCGGCGAATGGGGTGAATGGGATTCGATGGACGGCTCCTGCCAGTCGACCTTCGGCCTGCCCGAAAAGAAGCAGTGCAGTGCCAACGGCAAGCGCCTGTACACGGCGCGCCTGGAAAATACCCACACCGACTGGGACTACTCGTGCCAGCACACCAGCGCCATATCGCCGGCCAGGCGTTCAGCAAGCCTGATCGCTGCGTGAAAGAGGTCACCGGCGAGTGGGGCGAATTCAATGTCAACGACAGCAGCTGCGCGCCCAAGTGGACCAATGTGACCAAGGGCCGCTGCTCCGATTCCGGCCGCCGCATCTTCACCGCCAAGCTTAATATCGATAACCTGGCCGACGTCGGCGTGACCTTCGCCAAAGCGTGCACGGAGACCGGCGCCACCTTCCACGGCCCGTCGGGCGAGATCGCCTTCAAGCGGCCGCACCGCTGCACGGCACCGGATGCCGGCGAATTTGAAGTGTTCGACAGCACCTGCAGCCCGGCCAACGACAGCAACGTCGCCGCGCCCGTCAGGTCGTTCATCAAGTCGACCGCGCACGTGGAATTGAGCCGGCGGCGCCGCGCTGTATAACATGGGCACCTGGGAAAGCGCATCGCGCGATTGCTCGGGCGAGGGCTATTCGCAAAGCTGCGGCGATATCGCACTCAAGCCGTCGGGCAAGGCCCTCATTCGCGGCATGATGAAGCGCGGGATGCTGATCGATGTCGACCACATGGACCGCCTGACCTTCCGCGAGACGATGACGATGACCGAGCAGCAGGGATACCCGGTCATCAGCGGCCACGTCGGGCTGGTTGACGCCTCCACGACAGGCGGCGAGCGGCGTCACGAGGGTAACCTCAAGGACGATGAAGTCAAGCGCATCCTCGCTGGCGGCGGCATGGTGTCCCTGATTACCGCGCAAGGCCACCGCGACGCCACGCCGACCGCGCATCGCGCCGGCCTGCCGGTGGTGGCGCACGATTGCGGCGGCACGTCGCAGACCTTCGCCCAGACCTATCTGCACCTGCTGTCGCTGGCAGGGCCGAATGGCCGGATCGGTTTCAGCACCGATTTCAACGGCTTTGCCGGCGAGCCGGCGCCGCGCTTCGGCAGCGAAGGCTGCTTCTTCCAGAAGGATGTGGGCGGCGCGCAGGTCAATCCGACCCAGTACCCGCTGAGCATTGCGGTCAAGGGTAGCCCGTCCGTCATGGGCCGCAGCAAAATCGGCGAGCGCACGCTCGATATCAACGGCGACGGCCTGGCCCATATCGGCATGCTGCCCGACTTCCTCGCGGACCTGCGCACCCAGGGCTTGCGCCAGCCGGACCTGGCACCGCTGATGAATTCGGCCGAGAGTTATATCCGCATGTGGGAGCAAGCGGTTGCCAAGAGCACGTCGGTGCCCTAAGCTACTGTCAATCGCTGGCGCATCGCCGCAACGCTGCCTTCGGCCGGCGTGGCGCGATGCGCTTTTTCCACTAATTCGCCACCTGATGTCTGGAGCACCATGTTACTCAAACTAAGCTTGCCGGCCGCTTTGCTTGCCCTGGCCCTGGGCGGTTCCGTCCATGCGGCCACGCCCGCCAAGCCGTACGCCGATGTCGAGAAGGCCATCGCCCCCTTGCTGGGCACTGTGCCGATCGAGAAAATTTCCCCAAGCAAATTCGGCGGCCTGCTGGAAGTGGTCACGCCGCGCGGCCTGGTCTATACCGACAAGACCGGGTCCTTCGTGCTGTTCGACGTGCTGGCGATCGATACCCGCACCCAGGAAAACCTGACCGAACAGCGCAACAATGAACTGGGCAAGTTCGTGTTTGCCGATTTGCCGCTGAAAGACGCGATCAAGACCGTGCGCGGCGATGGCTCGCGCGTGATCGCCACCTTCGAGGATCCGAATTGCGGCTATTGCCGCAAGCTCATCGGCGAGCTGGCGAAAGTGGACAATCTCACCGTCTATACCTTCCTGGTGCCGGTCATGGCTGGCGATTCGGCCGCCAAATCGACGGCGATCATGTGCTCGCCCGATCCGGCCAAGACCTGGCTGTCGCACATGACCGACAACAGCGCGCTGCCGCCGGTGGCCGAGTGCGCCACGCCGCTCGAACGCAACGTCGCGCTGTACCAGAAGCTGCGCCTGAACGGCACGCCGGCGATCCTGTTCCAGTCCAATACCAAGACCCCCGGCTATATCCCGGCCGAGCGCATCGAAGCGCGCCTGGCAGGCGGCAAATAGGCTGGCGGGACATTCGCGGCGTCGTCGGTGACGTTTCCAAAATGCCGGTAAAATTGCGGGCTCGGTTGCCCGCACTGTCGCGGTGCCGTTTTTGAATAAGGCACGTCTGGCATGCAGCGAATGTTAACAGTAATTTTGGCTTGTCTCGGGATGGTCGGCGCGCTCGCGATCGACACCTATCTGCCATCCATCCCGGCGATCGGACGCGAGTTTGCGGTCGGGCCGCTGGCGGTGCAGCAAACGCTCAGCGTGTTCCTGTTTACTTTCGCCTTCATGATGCTGTTCTACGGCACGCTGTCCGATTCGTTCGGACGGCGCCCGGTGATCCTGGTCGCGCTAGCGGTGTACACCCTGGCTTCGCTCGGGGCCGTGTTCGCGCCCAGCTTCGGCGTGCTGCTCGCTTGCCGCGCGTTCCAGGGCCTGGCGGCGGGTGCCGGCTCGGTGATCGGGCAGGCGATCGTGCAGGACCGCTTCTCGCACGACCAGGCGCACGCCCAGCGCATCATGTCGCACATCATGATGGTGTTCGGGCTGGCCCCGGCCATCGCGCCGGTGCTGGGCGGTTATCTGCACGTGCATTTCGGCTGGCGTTCGACGTTTGTGTTCCTGGCCGCGTTCGGCGCGCTGATGATCCTGCTCGTGTATCGCGGCTTGCCGGAGAGCTTGCCCAAGGCGCAGCGCCACGCTTTTCACGGCATCGCAATTGCGAAAAACTATATCAAGGTGCTGCGCGATCCGCAGTTTCTGCTGCTGTCGCTGGCTGTCGGCCTGGCGTTCAGCGGCTTGTCGCTGTACATCGGCTCGGCCGCCAATTTCATCATGGATATCCTGCACCTGCCGGAGACCGCGTTTGCGTGGCTGTTCATTCCCATGATCGGCGGCATGGTGGTCGGGTCGGCCTGGGGCGGCAAGGCGGCGGCGCGGATCGCACCGGCGAAGATGATGTGGCTGGGATTCGGCATCATGGCGGCGGGCAGCGTGATCAGCATTGCCTACAACGTCATGTTCGTGGCGGCGGTGCCGTGGGCGGTGCTGCCGCTGGCGGTGTACACGTTCGGTCTGGCGGTGGCGATGCCGGCGCTTCAGGTTGGCGCCTTGTCGCTGTTTCCAGATAATCGCGGGCTGGCCTCGTCGATGATGTCGTTTATTCAGATGACCGCGTTTGCGCTGGTGTCGGGCATGCTGGCGCCGCTGTTGTTCGACAGCGCGCTGAAACTGGCGTGCGGAGTGGGTGGCTCGCTGGTCCTGAGCTTCCTGTGCTGGCGCCTGAGCCTGATGGTGGCGCGGCCTGCGGTGCAGGTGGCGTGAAGCCTGCGAATTAAAGCCAAAACCGTCGTTCCGGCGCAGGCGGGAACGACGGTTTTGAGGGCAGCGGGTGTAGACGGACTTATCGGCTGTGCGTCTTCATCGCCGCGGCAACTTCCCGCTTGCCGTCGCGTTCTTTCTCGGTGGCGCGCTTGTCGTGCTGCTTCTTGCCCTTGGCCAGTCCGATCTCGCACTTCACCCGTCCACCCTTGAAGTGCAGGTTGATCGGCACCAGCGTGTAGCCCGAGCGCTCGACCTTGCCGATCAGCTTGTCGACTTCGGCGCGGTGCAGCAGCAGCTTGCGCGTGCGTACCGCTTCCGGGTGGGTGAATGAGGAGGCGGTCGACAGCGCGCTGATGTGCGCGCCGAACAGGAACAGCTCGTCCCCGCGCACGACCACGTACGCCTCCTTGATCTGGACGCGCGAATCGCGAATCGCCTTGACTTCCCATCCTTCGAGCACGATACCGGCTTCGTATCGGTCCTCGATGAAGTAGTCGTGGAATGCTTTTTTATTGTCAACAATACTCATGAAATGGCTAAAGTGCGCGGTTCGGTTAAACTACTGATGCAACATACCCAACATCATAGCAAACGGTTGATTAATGGCAGTAGTACACAAAACAGTATTTTTGGCTTACAGCGCCGAACAAATGTTCGACCTTGTGGCCAAAGTGGAAGATTATCCCAAATTCCTGCCCTGGTGCGGCGGCGTGAAGCTCATTGAGCGGACCGACGACACGCTGGTCGCTTGCCTGGCAATTCACTTCCATGGCGTGAAGCAAAGCTTCACAACCCGCAACATCAACACGCGGCCGACCCAGATGAAAATGAAGCTGGTCGACGGCCCGTTCAAATGCATGGATGGCACCTGGACCTTCAAGGCGCTGCGGGCCGATGCCTGCAAGGTCGAATTCGACCTGCACTACGAATTTTCCAGCATGATACTCGAACAATTGATCGGGCCCGTGTTCGGCGTGATTGCCAACAGCATGGTCGACTCGTTCTGCAAGCGCGCCGAGACGGTCTATGGCTGAACCAGCGGCGGAGAAAATCACGGTCCAGGTGTGCTACGCCACGCCGGCCAGCGCGTACCTGCGCGAGTTGACGGTGGAGCAGGGCTGCACGATCGAGCAGGCGATCCGCCTGAGCGGCGTGCTCGCAGACATTCCGGGAATCGATCTGGCGCTCCAGCCGGTCGGCCTGTATGGCAAGAAGAAGCCACTGGAGACCGTCTTGCGGCAGCGCGACCGCATCGAAATCTACCGCCCGCTGGTGGCCGACCCGAAAGAGTCGCGCCGCAAGCGGGCTGAGAAGAAGGCTCAGCCAGGCTGAGCCCCGATTTGCTTACTTGCAGGTATCGCTGATCGCCTTGTTGGCGCGCGCGGTTTCCGCCGTGCGCTGCTTGTCATCAATGAACGTGCGTTCGCCGTTCTTGTCCGTCGAACTCACGCGCATGCCTTGTTCCAGGGTGCGCTTGTAGCTGCGGGCGGTTTCGCAGGCGACTTTATTGCCGGCCTTCCTGGTGGCGTCTTCGCCAGCTTTCTTTTGCTCGTCTTCCTTGGCCTTGGCGCGCTTGCGGTAGTCGGCTTCACGGTCGGCAAGGCTAGGCGGCACCTTGTCGTCGGCGCTCATCGGCTTGGACGAGGGCGCTGGCGCGTCGTCCGACTTCGGCGTGACCGCAGCGGCAGGCGGCGCCTTGATGATGTTCTTGGCCGGCACGCCAGGCGGCGGCGGGCGATCCGAGAATTGCTTGGTGCCATTCGCGTCGACCCACACGTATTGCGCGGAAGCCACGGAGGCGAACAGCATCAGCGCGCCTCCGGCCAGCAGCTGCAATGTTCGTTTTCCGATAAGGTTGACCATGTAAATCTTTCCGTTAGTAATCAATCCCCGATTTCGCCATGATTTGTCCGCCGTGTCAACGAACTTGACGGGTTTTGGGGCATTTTGAGGGCTTGATGAGACGGCGCACAGGAACTTCTGTATAATTCACTTTTGCGCCAATAGGAAAATGCTATGCGTCTACTTCAAAAAGCACTCACGTTCGATGATGTGCTGCTCGTCCCGGCTTACTCGAATGTCCTGCCAGCCGACACTTCCCTCAAGACTCGCCTGACCCGTAATATTGCCCTGAATATTCCCTTGCTGTCCGCAGCGATGGATACAGTCACGGAAGCGCGCCTTGCCATTGCCATGGCGCAGGAAGGCGGCATCGGCATCATCCACAAGAATCTGTCGCCCAAGGACCAGGCCCGCGAAGTAGCGCGCGTAAAACGTTTCGAGGCCGGCGTGCTGCGCGACCCGATCACGATTCCGCCAAGCATGAAGATCCGCGATGTGATCGCCCTGACCGAACAGTACGGCATCAGCGGCTTCCCTGTAGTGGAAGGCAAGACCGTGGTCGGCATCATCACCAACCGCGACTTGCGTTTTGAAGAAGAGCTCGACGCCGAGGCGCGTGACAAGATGACCCCGCGCGACAAGCTGGTGTACGTCAAGGAAGACGCCGACACCGCCGAAGCCAAGCGCCTGATGAACAAGCACCGCCTTGAGCGTGTGCTGGTCGTCAACGACGAATTCGAATTGCGCGGCTTGATCACCGTCAAGGATATCCAGAAGTCGCACGAGCACCCGTTCGCCTCGAAAGATGCGCAGGGCAAGCTGCTGGTCGGCGCCGCCGTTGGCGTCAGCCAGCGCGACGAAGAGCGCATCGAGCTGCTGGTCGCCGCTGGCGTGGACGTGCTGGTGGTCGATACCGCCCACGGCCACTCGCAGGGCATCCTGGACCGCGTCAAGTGGATCAAGGTGCGCTTCCCGCACGTGGACGTCATCGGCGGCAACATCGCCACGGCGGCTGCTGCGCTGGCGCTGGTCGAACACGGCGCCGATGCGGTCAAGGTCGGCATCGGCCCTGGCTCGATCTGCACCACCCGTATCGTTGCCGGCGTGGGCGTGCCGCAAATTACCGCGATTTCCAACGTGGCCGAAGCGCTGGCCGGCACCGGCGTGCCTTGCATCGCCGACGGCGGCATCCGCTTCTCGGGCGACATTTCCAAGGCACTGGCGGCAGGCGCATCGACCGTCATGATGGGTTCCATGTTCGCCGGCACCGAAGAAGCGCCGGGCGAAGTGATCCTGTACCAGGGCCGCTCGTACAAGTCCTACCGCGGCATGGGTTCGCTGGGCGCGATGGCGGACGGCTCGGCCGACCGCTACTTCCAGGACGCGGCGGCCAAGGCCGACAAGTTCGTACCGGAAGGCATCGAAGGCCGCGTTGCCTACAAGGGCAGCGTGCTGGCGATCATTTACCAGCTGGTCGGCGGCGTGCGCCAGTCGATGGGTTACTGCGGTTGCGCGTCCATCGACGAGCTGCGCGAAAAAGCGGAGTTTGTCGAGATCACCTCGGCCGGCATGCGCGAATCGCACGTGCACGACGTGCAGATCACCAAAGAAGCGCCGAACTACCGTTCCGGCGAATAATGGCACACACAACGCGGCGACCAGATCGCCGCGTTGTTCTTAGCGTGGGCCCCGTTGCCCGCGAGCGCCGCCCAACGGCACCGATTTTGCAATTTCTCCTGGCCTTTCATGCACTCTAAAATCCTCATCCTCGATTTCGGTTCCCAAGTCACCCAGCTGATCGCCCGCCGCGTGCGCGATGCAGGCGTGTTTTCCGAAGTATTCCCGTATGACGTCAGCGACGAATTCGTGCGCACCTATGGCGCCGCCGGCGTGATCCTGTCGGGCAGCCACAGCTCCACCCTGGAAGGCGACGCCCCGCATGCGCCGCAGGCCGTGTTCGAGCTGGGCGTGCCCGTGCTGGGCATCTGCTACGGCATGCAAACCATGGCGGCCCAGCTGGGCGGCAAGGTCGAAAACGGCCTGGTGCGCGAATTCGGTTACGCCGAAGTGCGCGCGCGTAGCCACACCACGCTGCTTAACGGCATCAACGACTTCGTCACCGACGAAGGCCACGGCATGCTCAAGGTCTGGATGAGCCACGGCGACAAGGTGCTCGACATGCCGCCAGGCTTCAAGCTGATGGGCGATACGCCAAGCTGCCCGGTGGCCGCCATGGCCGACGAGGAACGCCGTTTCTACGGTGTACAGTTCCATCCGGAAGTGACGCATACGGCGCAGGGCAAGGCCATGCTGGGCCGTTTCGTGCATGAAATCTGCGGCTGCAAGTCGGAGTGGAACATGCCCGACTACATCAGCGAAGCGGTCGCCAAGATCCGCGAACAGGTCGGCACCGACGACGTCATCCTCGGCCTGTCGGGCGGGGTCGATTCGAGCGTGGCGGCGGCGCTGATCCACCGCGCCATCGGCGACCAGCTCACCTGCGTATTCGTCGACCATGGCCTGTTGCGCCTGGACGAAGGCAAGATGGTAATGGACATGTTCGCCAAGAACCTGGGCGTGAAAGTGCTGCGCATCGATGCCGAAGACCAGTTCTTGGGCCACCTGGCCGGCGTGGCCGATCCGGAAGCCAAGCGCAAGATCATCGGGCGCGAGTTCGTCGAAGTGTTCCAGGTCGAAGCGGGCAAGCTGAAGAACGCCAAGTGGCTGGCCCAGGGCACCATCTATCCGGACGTGATCGAAAGCGCCGGCAAGGGCAAGAAAGGGCAGACCATCAAGAGCCACCACAACGTGGGCGGCTTGCCGGAAACCTTGAACCTGAAACTGCTCGAACCGCTGCGCGAACTGTTCAAGGATGAAGTGCGCAGGCTCGGCGTGGCATTGGGCTTGCCGCACGATATGGTGTACCGCCATCCGTTCCCGGGTCCGGGCCTGGGCGTGCGCATTCTCGGCGAAGTGAAGAAGGACTTTGCCGACCTGCTGCGCCGGGCCGACGCGATCTTCATCGAAGAATTGCGCAACACGCCGTGCGACTTGCCGGCGCTGGAAAGCATCGATGCCGGCGCCGCGCCGAAGAATTGGTACGAGGCGACCAGCCAGGCGTTTGCCGTGTTCCTGCCGGTTAAATCGGTGGGCGTGATGGGCGATGGCCGCACCTATGAATACGTGGTGGCGCTGCGCGCGGTGCAAACGCTGGACTTCATGACGGCGCAGTGGGCGCACTTGCCGCACAGCTTGCTGGGCAAGGTGTCGAACCGCATCATCAATGAAGTGCGCGGGATTAATCGCGTGGTTTACGATATTTCCGGGAAGCCACCAGCGACGATTGAGTGGGAGTGAGTTTCTTGTAGGAAATTTACTCTAATCATCGTTAGCTACAAACAAGGCCCTGTTTTTACAGGGCTTTTTCACTATGTGTGCTCAATTCAGCGATACGCTACTGAATGAAAAGCTCACGCGAGCGTTGCTGCGTCTTGTACGCGCAAAAGATGAGGCCAAGTCGGATTGCCCAACTTGGCCTCGGCGTTTGGGAACGCTATGCGGGTTCAGCTCGCACTACCGGTCGTGATTGCCTGGATAGGCGAACTGCTGTTGGCACTTGCTGCTGACGCCTTTCTTGCAGAGCTGTTCAAGGTCGGCGCGGATGCGCTATTTCTTGCCGGCCGTTTTCCAGCACATCTCCGTGGCCGAGTTGCCTGGCTGGGTAGCGTTGCCAATGCTGGTCGCGTCGAAGAGCACGCACGATGGGTACGTGGTGAACGAATGGAAGGCCACGCAACTGCTCGATTGGCTACAGCGCGCCGCACATTCCTGCGACGTTGCAGCTGGAACGTTTGGTGCCGGGAAAGTGCCCCGATCGGGGAGCGGGGAATTGACGGCGCAGCTATAGTTGTTGTTCTTGAGGTTAGGGTCGAAGCCCTTTTGGCGCAGCTTGGACCAGCCGGCCAGGCGTGCGAACACCTGCCTGGCAAGGGGGCTGCTGCTCCAGTACCAGTCGGTGGCGTAGGGATAGCTGTAAAAGCTGCCGTTGTGCGCAAATCCCTGGTTGTGCCCTAACTCGTGGAGGAAAATCCTGGCGGTATCCTCCACGTCATAGGAATTGAAGGAATCGTAACGCGAAGAAATGACTGCGTAGGGCGACAAGGTGACCGTTACCCACGCCACGCCCCCTCCGTAATTGCTCATGGGCGCCGCGACGTAGATGTTGATCCGGCCTGGACGGCCGCTGTTGTCGAACTTGACAAAGATCGGGTCCAGCGCACGGCCATTGAAGAGTTGGTCGTCGACGATGTGATCCAAGGTGCCAAGGCTGAACACCACTTCGCCATTGTTCATTTCCTGGGTCGCCTTGGCGAGCACTTGCTGCGCGTACTCCCTGGTCCACCTGGCGTTGCCGCCGCCCGTACTGTCGATCACATGGACATCCACCATCAGAATGGCTGGCTGGGTGCTCTTCATGAACAACTTCGCGTTCGACCACGGGCCATTGGTGCTCGACCAGGTCGACTCGAGGCCGTATAGCCTGCAGACGTCGGACGTCGTGATCGTGTGGAAACCGACGCAATCGGCCTTGCCGCTACACATCTTGGCACATTGCTGCGGCTGATAGCCGTACAAAGTATCCGTCAGCGCGCCATTATTGGGGATGGGCAAAAAGCCGGATGTATAGGCCGCAAGCGGGTCCGGGCTGGCTTTCTTCCAGTTCATCTGGACATTCGACCAAGGTCCTACGCGAGCGGCGACGTCGGCGTCCGGTCCATAGAGCTGACATGTATCCCAGTCGGTGAAAGCATAGAAGCCACTACACGACTGGTTAGCGGAACACGCATCCTGGCACGCCTGCCGCGTGGTGTTGTAGCGCCTGGCGCCGAGTTCTCCTGTGGCCGGGATCTTCCAGATTCCCGAGAGGTAGTCAACGGCCAATGCCGTACTTCCCCATAGCAAGCCCAACGCGACAATCAGTATTTTGAACCATACCGAAACAGTTTTCATCTTGTTCTCCTAATGGACGTTGATTGCTACAAGGATGGGTTGTCGCCGGCTAGCCGACGGGGGGCCACGGCGCGCCGGGATCGGCTCTTGCGTCGCGTGCTACCCCGGGTGTTGCTGCTTGCGCCACCTGCCAGCGGCGGCGTTCGATGACAGCCCATACAGGGATGGTGACGGCGCCTGGCCGGTGTGTGAAGTAACATCCCGTAACCCGGCGGAGCGTGACCGGGCATCCCCGCGCAGGACTGGCGGCCCAGCGCCTGCGCTCCGGTCCGCTTCTGAAATCGGAAATAATTCCTTTTAAATCAACTGCTTGAAATCGTAAGGTAATCGTAAGGTCAAGATTGATGCGGCTGGTTAGAGTGAATTCAGGCACACCTCAGTGCACTTCCTGAATCCCTTTTCCGACTGGATCGACCATGAATACGCACACCAGCAACGCATCGACATTGACAGCCGCCGCCGTGCAAAGCGACGCCACTTGGCAAGCTGTGCAGCATGTGCTGTCCAGTCCGAGCTTCGTGAAAGCGCCGCGCATGCGCGCCATGCTGTCGTTCCTGATGACGAGAAAATTGAGCGGCATGGAAGCATCGATCAGCGAATATGCGATCGGTATCGAGGTGTTTCACCGTGACGCGCGCGATTACGATACGAGCTTCGATCCCGTGGTGCGGGTGCAGATGGGCAGGCTGCGTGGCCGTCTCGCGCAGTACTACGCGACCGCAGCCAACGTGAGCGGCTTGCAGATTGTGATTCCTCTGGGAACCTATGTGCCCGTGCTGACATCGGCGGCGAGCGCGCGTCCCATCAGTATCAAATCGGTGGCGTTGACGCCGCTAGGCAGCCCGACCCCGGAAAGTGGAACAAGGAACTTTATTTCCGGACTGGAGGAAGAACTTGCCTTGCGCCTGTTCCAGCGCTTTGGCAGCGAATCGGATGCTTCGGCAGAGCAATACCGAATGGAAGTGCGCGTCAGGACCGAGCCCAGGTACGCGCGTGCGACGATCCGCCTGATCGACGCCAATACCGGGCAGATCGCCTGGATCCAGCAGTGCGACCGCCACGGTGAGCTGGGCATCGCGCTGCAGGAGAAGCTGGCGTTGGCGATCTGTACTGATTTGCAGAATTACATGCTGGGCGAGGATGTTTCCGGCGTGCCTATGAGGCCTGATTGGTCCCAGCATCGCGCGGCTTGATGGGCTGGAGAACATTGCCCTCCTGCGGATCATCCCATATCGTCGTCCTCGTGAGTTCATTGTAGAAGACAACGTCGAATTTATATTCCAGGTTAGTGAAATCGTGAGTAATCAGTACCAGGCGAGAAGCTTCGATGTCCGGGAACGACGGGATTAGCGGTTGAACTATCTCTGATTGCGTTGCGATCCGTACTGCAGGACTGTGGACGACCCAACCGTTACGCGATGTCGCGTAGTCCAACGCGAACAGCGTTTGAAACGGAGAAACGGCGCTAATCTTGCAAGTAGGTGCCTTATCATGGTGTTTGCCCGTGCCTGGATCGTCATAGGTGTAGTAGACCTCCGCCCACGCATCGACGCCCACAATGGTAACTAACACCGGGACTTGGGAATATATTGGCTTTGTATGTTGCATAGAATTTTCCTATCTTGGGATTAACTTACGGTAGAGAGAGTCTCGATACCCGATCTGTGCAAGCCGTTGCCAAGGAATATTATCGATCACGGATTGTTGCAGACAAAGCGTCGAGCGGCTCCAGGGATCGAGAATGAGAAAATCCCTGGTTGAGGTGGTGCTGGGTTGAATCACGGCGTAGGCTTCCTTGCACGCAATGATTGAATTGGCGTCGTCTTTCCGTCTCTTTTGTATCTTTGCGTACAGCAACAGCGACTCCGCCAGCGACAGGCGGATTTGCAAATCGGCCGGCGTGCGCCTGTGTAAGAGACGGAACTGCGCAATGACAGTTTCAATCTCGCCTTTCGCCCGTTCCAGATCGCCCATCTCGAGCAGCGCCGTCGCAATGCGGGAGCGGGCGACGGTTTCGTTGCTGATCCATCGGACGTTTTTCGGGTTCATTGCGCTCTCTGCGACCAGGTTGGCGTGAATGCGCTGCAGCTGCGGCAGGATGAGCTGCGCAGGTTCGGTGCGCAATTTGACCATCAGATACTCTTGTTCGGCATTCGCCAGTTCAACCTGCCACGCCCGGTTTTTCTTGTCGTTTTGTGCGAGGTCGACAAGTAACGCGGCAGCAGTTGCCAGATCGTCCAGCGCACGATCATCCCTGCCCAGGGCGAGCGCGAGCACCGCCCGATGCTGCAGAGCGCGGGCATAGCGATTAATCCACATGGGTTCGCTAGGAAATTGCCCGCGCACTTGCTGTACCAGTTTCATTTCCTCTTCATACAGCTGTTCCGCGGCCCCCAGCTCACCCATGGATTGCCTGGCTAACGCTTGCCAGGAATAGGTGTCGGCCAGCGCGGCGATCAGCATTTTGTCGCCGGGCGCGCGTTGCAGTGCGCGCTGTTTCAGTGCGAGCGATGCGGCAAACTCCGGTTCAGCGGACTCCGGCTTGCCAAGCGCCAGCGCCAGGGAACCGAGGTTATTGTGGGCGTAAGACTGTTCAATCCACCATTCCACATTCTCCGGTTCGAGCATGTGCAACTGTTCGGCAAGCAGCCGATACTGTTGCCATGCGGCCGCGGCGGCCGGCATGTCGTTGTGATCCTTGTGCATCTGGCCGATATAGTAATTGTTGTCGCCGAGATTTTTGAGCACCTGGGTGTTCGTTGGATCGGCTTCGTGCTGGCGCCGCAGTATGGCATTGGCCTCGGTGAAAGCAGCGATCGTTTGCGCAGCGTTGCCTTGCTCCCTGCTGACCTCGCCGATCACTTGCAAGGCCTTGGCACGCAGGGTCAAGGCTGCCGGACTCAGTTCATCTTGTTGGGAACTTCGCAAGTACTCGAGCGACTTGCCGCTGACGCCTTCGAGCAGTTCAAGTTTGCCCAGCGGACGCAGCTTGTCGGCAAAGTCGCCCAGCATGTAATCGACCAAGCCTTCGACTTTGGTGCGGCGCGCTTCGGCAGTGCGCTTGGCCGCCAGTGCGCTCAGGGCGAGCGCGGAATTGAGCACGGCAAGCACGATGATCAGCCCCAGCGCGGACAGGCGCGCCCATTCGAACTGGCGCGCGCGCCGCTTGGACAGGCGGATGAGCTCGCATTCGTCGGGTTCCAGCGACCATAGTCCGGCATCACGCAGCGCCTTGGCCTCGTCCAGCAGCTTGCCGCGCGGAATGAGCAGGTCAGCGCGGCGCCCATCGGCGCTCCAGCGGGCAAGCTGCTGCGCCAGCCGGCCGCGCGCCCGCAAGGCATCGCGGTGCGCACCGATCCATTCGCCCATGCGCGGCCAGCGACGCAGGATCGCTTCATGCGCAATCCCGAACACCCGCGTCCCGCTGGCCAGGTCGCTGACGAACAGGCGTGCTTCAATCAGCGCCGTCACCGTGGCGCGCGCCTGCTCGCTGCGCAGCGCCGACCAGGGCGCGCGCTGGCTGCTGACGAGCTCCTCGTCGATTGCCAGCACCGTTACCAGCGACATGATGTGCGGCAGTTCGGCGCGCTGCTCGTCGCTGAGCCCAACGACAACCTGCTCGGCGCGCCGGCCAATCGCGCCTTCGAGCCCGCCCAGTTCATGGAAGGCGGCGAAGCTCAGTTCACCGTCGGGAGTGCGCTGCCGGTACAGCTCGTGCAAGCAGTATTGCAGCAAGGGCAAGGCGTCCGGACTGGCGGTGGCGCTTTCGCACAAGATGTCGTCGAGGCTGGCGTGGGTGACGGGATCGACGCCGAAGACCAGCTGGGCCGCGGCGGCCGGCTTGCGGATCATCTGGGCAATATCGCTGAAACTGGGCGGCGCCAGATCGACATGGCCGCCATAGGGCTTGACTTCGATCAGCAGCGGCAGCGTGGCGATGTTCGGGTAAAAATCGTTGCGGCAAGCGATCACGATCAGGCAAGTACCGCTGCGCGCCAATTGTTCCAGCGCCGCCAGGAACGCGCTGCGTTCCGCTTCGGTGACGCGGTTGGCGTTGAACAGCGCTTCGAAACGGTCGATAAAGAGTGCGAAGCGGATGCCCGCGCGATGCGGCGCGAGCGCGGCGTGCAGTTGATTGATGACGCTGGTGCAATCACGTTCCAGCCGCTGGCCCAGCGCAATCGCGCTTTCGTCAGGAAAACTGTAGGTATCGTCCCAGTGCAGGTCGAGCATGGCGCCGGCCAGCGCCGTGAATAGCGTCTGTTCGCCTTGATCGGCGATGTCGAAGGCGGTGCTGGCCAGCAGTGCAGGGCCGCTGCCGGCCTGCGCGCGCGCCATGGCCGGGAACAGGCCGGCCTGCACCAGCGAGGTTTTGCCCGAGCCGCTGGGACCGAGCAGCAGCAGCAGGGCCAGCCCATGGTCGATCTGCGCCTGGGCTGCCTGCGTCAACTTGCGAGTTGCTTTATCGCGGCCGTAGAAGACACCGGCATGGGCTTCGTCGAACGGCAGCAGGCCACGGAAGGGCGAACCGTTTTCCCAATGCGCCGCCTGGACATCGTCCACCGTCCAGTCGACTGCCGCCACGGTGCGGTAGCCGCGTTTGCGGATGGTCTCGATGAAGACCGGCGCAGTGGCGTTGTCGCCCAACAGGCGGCGCAGCTGGGCAATGTTCTTGTGGACCGGACTGTCGCCGTGGATCGTGCTGCCCCAGCATTGTTCCAGCAATTCTTCGGTGCTGAGGATGGCACCGTTGGCGTGGCACAGCGCGACCAGCACATCCATCGTACGCGGCTCCATCTGGCGCGTCTCGTCCGCGTTGTCGATGGTGTTGGAAGCAGGGGCGACCAGCCAGGTTCCGAAGCGAAACCGCGCCCTTGTTTGGTGCGGATTAGCAACTGGGGACGGCCGACCAGACATGGTGCCTTTGTAAAGTTAGCCAAACAGCAATGAATTATCGTATCACGACGATCCGACCCTGTCGAACGCATTGTTGTAGATGAGAGACCTGGTGTTGTTACTTGTGTTACGTGCAAACGGACTTCTACCATCGACTCCGAACTACCCGAATGACGAAACGAGTTGACGGTGCTTTCAGGTCAGTTGAAACGCTTTGGCGGACCTGCTTGAACGTCTGATCCACAAGTCCAACAACCAGTGAGGATGTGATGTCAGAGAGCTTGCAAAAATGGGTGGGACGCAATCGTCCCCCGCGCGTTCAGATTACCTACGATGTGGAAATCGGCGGCGCGGTCGAGAAGAAGGAACTGCCGCTGGTGGTTGGCCTGCTGGCCGATCTGTCCGGCCAGCCGCTGGAGGCACCGCTCAAGCTGAAGGCGCGCCGCCTGGTGGAAATCGATCGCGACAACTTCAATGAAGTGATGGCCAAGATCGCACCGCGCCTGGATCTGTCGGTGCCCGACACCTACAAGGGCGAGGGCAACCTGAAGATTGAATTGAACTTCACCGAGTTCGATCACTTCCATCCCGAAGCGATCGTCAGTCAAGTGCCGCGGCTGGCGAAACTGCTGGAAGTGCGCCAGCAATTGCGCGACCTGCTCGGCAAGCTCGATGGCAACGACGAACTCGATTCGCTGCTTGAAAACATCGTGCAAAACACCGAAGAGCTGAAAACCTTGCGCACCGACGATGCCGCTGCTGCGGACGCCGAGGCAACGGCCGACAGCGCCGAAGCGCTTGCGTCCTGATCGGGCACCGATTCATACCAACACCGAAAGTGAGTTCAATGATGGCCAGCACACAAACAGCAGAAAGCGGCGCCAGCAATGCCGCAGTAGTGGAAATGAGCCTGTTGGATCGCATCGTCCAGGAAGGCAAAATGGCGGTCGACCCTTCGCAGAACATGTATGCGCGCAAGCTCCTGGGGCAGTTTGCAACCCAGGTGCTTGACGAGGGCATGAAGGCGGCGCCTGACAAGGGCATCGTCACGATGATCAATGAACGCGTGGCCCAGATCGACAAAATCCTGAGCGACCAGGTCAATGCCATCATGCATCATGAAGGGTTTCAGACCCTGGAAGCGTCGTGGCGCGGCCTGCGGGATATGGTGTTCGGGACCGAAACGAGCAGCAAGCTGAAACTGCGCCTGTTGAACGTGTCCAAAAAAGAGCTGCTGAAAGACCTCGAAGGCGCGGTCGATCATGACATGAGCGCGCTGTTCAAGAAGATCTACGAGGAAGAGTACGGCACCTTCGGCGGGCACCCGTATTCGCTGTTCATTGGCGACTACTACTTCGGACGCCATCCGCAAGACATGGCGCTGATCGAGCGTCTGTCCAAAGTGGCCGCCGCCGCGCATGCGCCGTTCATCGCCGCTGCCGCGCCATCGCTGTTCGACATGACCTCGTTCACCGAGCTGGGCGTGCCGCGCGATATGTCGAAGATCTTCGAGAGCGCCGAACTGACCTCGTGGCGCGGCTTTCGCGAGTCGGAAGATTCGCGCTACGTTGCCCTGGTGCTGCCGCGCTATGCCGCGCGTTTGCCGTATGGCGCCAAGACCATTCCGGTGGAATCGTTCGCATTCGAGGAAGACGTCAACGGCAAGGACCACAGCAAATACCTGTGGGCCAATTCGGCTTACCAGCTGGGCCTGCGCATCACCGATTCGTTTGCCAAGCATAGCTGGACCACGGCCATTCGCGGCGTCGAGGGCGGCGGCAAGATCACCGGCATGACGGCGCATACGTTCAAGACCGACGAGGGCGATATCGCGCTCAAGTGCCCGACCGAAGTGTTCATTACCGACCGGCGCGAGAAGGAGTTGAATGACCTGGGCTTTATCGCCGTGGTCAATTCCAAAGGGTCTGACATGGCGGCGTTCTTCGGCGGGCAGTCGGTCAACAAGCCCAAGCTGTACAACCTGGATGCGGCCAATGCCAACGCGGCGCTGTCGTCGCGCCTGCCGTACGTGCTGGCTGCGTCGCGCTTTGCGCACTACATCAAGGTAATCATGCGCGACAAGATTGGCAGCTTCCAGAGCCGTCAGAGCGTTGAAACCTATCTGAACAACTGGCTGGCCGACTATGTTTTGCTGAGCGCGAACGCGTCGCAGGGGGAAAAGGCGCGCTTTCCTTTGTCGGAAGGGCGGGTTGACGTCACCGACGTGGCAGGCAAGCCGGGCGCCTATTCGGCCGTCGTTTTTCTGAAGCCACACTTTCAGATGGAAGAGTTGACCACTTCGATTCGCCTGGTGGCGGAGTTGCCTGCGGCTGTAGCTGCGTAATCGGCGTGCGGGCATATTTCCCGCACATCTCGTTTTCATTAGCGCGGCGCTGTCCGTAACAGCACCCGCATTCTTTATATGGAGCACAAAATGTCAGACGTTCTTATTCTGGACCTGGGTGACAAATACAAAGGCAATTGCACGATCGACGGCTATGCCGACAAGATCATCGTCAATTCGTTTTCCCATAACGCCTACCTGCCGATGGGGAGCGATGCGGCCAATACCGAACGCACTTTGGGCCGGCCGGTACTGTCGGAAATGTCGTTTTCAAAATCGTCAGACCTGTGCACTACCGAATTGTTCAAGGCGTGTACGCAAGGCAGCAAGATCGGCCCTGCGACCCTCAGTATCGGCCGCGTCGAAAATGGCGTGTACATGAATTTCATGACCTACACGATGGAGAATGCGATGGTTTCGCAAATGAGTTGTGGGGGCGGCGGCGGTATTCCCAGTGACTCCTTCTCGCTCAACTTCACAAAAATTGGCGCGGTATTCGCGCAGCAGAATGCGGATTCGACCAAAAAAGGTACGGGCACGTGGAACTGGAATTTGGGAACAATGAAGTCAGATTGACCATTCCTGAGGATTCGGCGCCGGTCGGTTCGGTTATCTGCGGATGATCGCAACCTGAATAGCCGGAACGCAGCGGGCGCGGAAGCAAGCGTTGTCGGCATGAATCGCAGGTTCCCTCCAATCGTTGAGATACTAGAGTGTGTATCGCAGCGATTGGCACAGACGCAATGTGCAGAACCATGCAAGAAAGTGCAGGGAAGCGCCACACTGAAAAGCGGCCAATGGCTGTATCGGGCAGGTGACCGTTAACGGAGGAAATTATGCTTGCATATCAACAAACATTTAAAAATTCCTGTGGTGCCGCCGCATTGATGTGTGCCGCAATGGAGTTACAAGTTACGCTATTGCCAAAAGTTGATAGTAACCCCAATAAATATTGGAAGGAGCCCGGAGAATTGAGGCTGACGCAATACGTGGAGGCGAAAATATATTCGATCACCAGCGGCCAGCCTGACACTGAACCTAGCGACGAATCGCCATATTCTCTTCCTAGCAATATGGCGATAGCTGCGAAGCTTTTAGATCTTAGTATGGACATATATTTAACGGGATCCGCACGTGTTAATATTGTGAATAAATTTAAAGGTGAAGAAGAAGCAACGCTAGAAAATGGCGGGCACGTGCATGATGAATCGCCGCCGAAATTTAACGGGGATGAACGAAGGTTGTTGGTTTTGGCTAATAAAGAAGGAGGCCTGCATTATGTCATGCAGCACTTTGGCGAGATAATGGACCCAGGCGAAGGTGAAATCACTACGCTCGAAAATATCATAAAGGGCGGGTACAAGGAAGTAGGAATAACCATCGTTCTTAAAAGAAGATCTTCGTCCTCTTCCGTTGCCGCATCTTCCTCTTCCTCTTCCTCTTCTTCGTCTTCTTTTGCTCCGTCGAGTAAGGGGTATTCATAATGAGAAAAGAGGACTGGCTGGCGCTGTCCGAAGTAGTGCCGGAATCGGGCGATGTTTTAATAAAACACGTTTGGAAAATGCACGAAGGGGCCTCACACGGCTTGGATGCAACCGAACATGCTATTCGGATAGCTGCTTGGATGCACCCGTTCGATTGCTTGGGGGCGGATTCTGCTGAACATGCCGCCATGGTCGGAACAGTTAATAATATTCGAAGAATTTTTGAAGCAGATGGCGATGGAATAAGACTAAAAAGTGAGGCGCAAAGTTTTAAAAATGGTCAGGAAAATGCATATTTGGTGTATGGATTTCCATCGGAGCACACGTGGAGACGAGACTTTACTTATCAGCGCGACTTGATTCGCGTCCTGTGCGATGGTTTCGCAACCCGCCTCGCACAACTCCAGGCGGAATCGCCACCGCCGCTTGACTCTGGGAAATACTCAGCAAGTGTGCAGATCAATAACAGAATTTTTGAAGCCGCAAGAGTTGCACATATTCCAGCGCGTAATCAGCAGACGCAGCGATATGGGTATGGAAACATGGTGAGCATGGCGCTTCCCAACGTAATTCCTGATTCCTGGTACTCCAACCACGATCAACGTGTCTTGGAGTTTATTCGTGGAGAAAACAAGAAAATTGCGTATATCTGTTCTGGGCTTGTCGCTTCTCTGCTTCAAGCTTGGAGCGTCGCTTTTTTTGGAAAGCGGGTGTTTAATGACCCAGCGCAGATCCACCCGAAAGGTCTGGAACACCATTTCCTTCGTGTATCGTTCCCAGGCATGGTACTGCGTGGACGGTGGGGCCTGTTAACGGAACCAATGAATGAAGTATTTAGGAAAAGGCTTATTGGAAATATTGGTAATGTTATTTCTCCACTGATTGATGCCGCATTATTCAGCTATGAAAGCCAGTTTGGGGTGGGTATAAATTCGGTTAACACGGTTCTATTCAACTTTGGTGGACGTAAAAAATCCACCGGCCAGAATCGAGCGACCGAACTACATAGAAGACTAAGCCGTGCGTTTGGTTTTGAAGCAACTTTGCAAGAATTTCGACGGTTTTTCGGGGGAGATGGGAGTTGCAAAGTCAATTCATTAAAATGGCACCTTGCAAACCAATTATTTAATGCTGCGTATCCACATGTGCGCGATCAGATCCTTCATAAAACAGAAAAGGAAGTTGAACAGAGTGTTTTTCGGCTGCTTGATCAAATAAGGTCGATGCTACAAGGTGCCGCGGCTCATTCCCTCGCCTCCCGCCGCAGTCGCATATAAATATCTGAAATTGCATCGCAATGGCATCGACCATGGGACTATTTTAATCTATTGCACGTAAGGAAACCGCTGGTTGACGTCCAACTCTGGTGTTGGTGCGCATCAATTTCGACAATGGCGAAATGATCGCGCTAGGATCCTCACAGTTCCAAAGGAAAAGCCATGTTTTATCGAGATTTGCCGAGAGTTGAAACTGTAAAAATATCTCATGTCGGAGGCGTGGTTGAATTTTCCTCGGTGCCAATGAATTTTCGTTGGCACTATTCGATGGGATTTGGCGCTGAAGATGTGCGTCAAAATGGGCGGGAAGGTTCCCTGCGAATCAGAGCGCCGGGTGCGGTACACATTATGAATCTAATAAGCTGCGCGGCAGTATGTTATGTATATACCGATCTCAATGGCGTTTTGCTGAATGTTAGTCTTTGTCATGCACATACTGGCATGATTCGCGAGGCCGATCTGCCGACGGCACCGGCGCTGAATGTTTCCGGCGTTGCGCCTGCGCAAATCCATGTCGTGTTTGCCTCTTCTCAATCATCTAAAGCAGTTGCAAACGACGGCATCGAGACCGCTGCTAGCGGCTTGATCGACCTTGTTAATCTCAAAATCCCCAAGCAAAATATTATTGTCGTTACCGGCACAGGCACCCGATTTGGCATCAACTATCTCGGCGAAGTGGGTGCGGTTGCCGGCTCCGAAGTATGGCGCGGCGGCAATTTGAGTAACGTGCTACTCGAGGCTGCAACCGCCGCGTTGACCCTCTATGAAGCGCACTTTGCTGCCGGCGTTTCTGCGATCGGCAACGGTTGTAATCCTTGGCGCCTCGGCGGCCACAGACTGTCCACCGGAAACGAGCGTGCGCTGCGACTTCGCGCCGGGGTGACTGCGGCCCGAACCGATCGTGAGCGGTTGCGCGTGCTAAACGATTTCCTCAATGGCAGCGGTAGCTACAAGGGCGGTTCACTAAAGCGGCTGCTCGTTCGGCAACTACATAGCCAGCTATTTCCTCTTGCGGTTGCGCTTGGTGATACCGATACCGAACACGAAGTCAGGCTGAGAGTGACGCAAATTACTCAACATATACTAGGTGTCTAGGGGCTTTCGCGTGGTTCCGGCAGGAACTTAGTCCGCGGCGGGAGCAACTTAAGCGCTTGTTGGCGAGTCTGGTGGCGAACTCTCCGTCAGGGCGTGCCACGCTTGGGAAAGGGGAAGATCATGGCAAAGTCACCTTTCCCCCGTTCATTGAGGATCATTTCGCAGACCGTGAAAACAGAAGGACCCTTCATCTTAGCTTCGCCAGCCCGAAGATGACTTGGTCAATAGCGGAGGCAGAGCGAGTCGAACGATCTGGAGATCTGCACGGCTTTCACGGTTTAGAGCGCCGGAATGCTCTTGGCGTGGCTTCTGCGGCCGATAAACGCTAGGCCATCAAGCGATCGGCTCGTGTCGGTGTGCCGGCACCTTGAGCGCTCGCGGACCTGGGCGCACGCATCCTTGGTGCCGTGAACAAGAAACACGTCAACCCTATGTGCTATGCCGAACGAAATGACCAGCCAAGCGTTTGCTGTTTCCCTCAGCGGGTAGGCCAACGTGTTGGGCGATGGCACTACCTACAGCAGGCTGGTGACCCTTGTGTTGTCCGGTATCTGGACTTTCATGAATCCGCAACCATTGCATCTGCCGCAACCACTATGACTCGTTGTCGAGCGATATCACGCTGTTACTTGTGTTACGTGTCGGTCGGCCAATACGATGGCAGAGACGACTAGCAGAGCAGCAGGTACCGCGGCTGACGCCGGGTCGCATTCTATTTGCGAGGACAGCATGGTTATGACAAGCCAGGAATGGGCTACCGGAACTAATATGTTCACGTTTTTCGGGCGCAGCGGGGCACTTAAAGCCGTGGACATCGCGTTGAGGAACTTTCACCAAAGCAGGACCGGTGACAGGGCGCGTGTGCTGAAGTCGGCGCTCACCGCTTGGGTGGACAGTAAGCCTAACGGATGGACTGGCGCAGGTGGGCGTAACGCCAGAGGTACCGTCGCGGAACTGCGCCAGCAGATCGACCATTATTTGGCGCCCATCGTCCCCGCTCTGGCCATACCTTTGCCGCCACCGGTCCCAATCGCAGTGCCGCTACCGCCGCCGTTGTCTGTCGTGAGCGCGTTGCCCGTGCCGGCGGCGCAGATGTATGTCCCCGGTGCATTGATCCAAGATAAGCTGGGAGGAAATCATTTTGAAATTTCATTGCAACAAAAAGGAAGCTCATGCGGCCCCGCCTGTCTGCGCATCCTGATCAAGCAGGTGAAAAATGAGCGTGTGGGAGAGGAAGCGTTGCGGGCAATCATCGACGGCAGTCTGGGTGGCGGTGGCGTTGTGGTCAGCAATAATAGCCACGATTGGGTCAATCAGGGTACCTGGGGCATGGACAAAGCCCTCGAGAGCTATCGAATCAACGCTACGCTTCATCGCACGAATCCGAACCAGTTTTTGTTGGCGGCTACTTTAAAGAAGCCATGCATCGCCGTCGTCGAGTGGACTGGCGCAGGCGGCCTGCACTACGTCGTGGTCGTAGGCAAGAACAGCGTCGGCACTATTACCGTCCTTGATCCCTGGTACGGCCTCCAGCAGTTCAGCACTTCCAATGTCAGCGGCGTCGAGACTGTTAACAACTATGAGCCGAACGATAATGGATCCACCTTCCCTAGCACTTGGTATCAATGGGTGCTGGCGGTGAATTAAGCCGCCGAGATACGAAGACTAAGTTTTCCGCGTAACTGAAGTGCGATGGCCAATGAAGATGCCGATCTTCATTGGCCGTCGTCGCTCCGGGACAACCCCTTTTCTACGCCTATGTCCTCGCGTCCAGATCTACAGCGACCAGATACGCACTTGTTACTGGTGTTACGCCGAAGTCGCCGCCTACCATTCACTTCGAACTACCCGATTCACGAAGCGCCGTCTTTCCATCTTAAGCAACCTTGGACGAGGTGATCCCATGAACGCTATGCCAGCCAGCTCGCCGATGCCTCTGTTCGACCGCCTGTGCGGAAAACTACTGGCAACGGATGACGAGACGCCCGATTCAGACAGCCTTCAACACTCGCTGCGGCAAGACATGATCCGCCTGTTCAACGTGCGCAATGGACTGACCATCGAGCAGTTCTTGAGCGACTCGCCAACCGCGCTGCACTACGGCCTGCCCGATACCCTGGGACTGTCCCCGCAATCGGAAGCGGACCTGGCGCGCTGGGAGCTGGTGGTCACGCGCGCCATCAAGCTGTACGAACCGCGCCTGTCGCAGGTACATGTGCACATCACGCAGGACGCCAAGCACCCGACGGCGGCGCGCATCAATATCGACGCTGCCGTCGCCCTCGGGTGGCACTTGTGCCGCGTGTATTTTCACGTCGTGCTCAATGACGGAACCGCGCACCTGTCTGCCGCTGCGTGAGGACGATGACCATGAACACCCAGGACGACCTGCTCGAATACTACCGCCGCGAATTGAGCTATCTGCGCACGCAGTCGGCCGATTTTGCCGCGCGCTATCCGAAAGTCGCCAGGCAGCTGGTGCTCACGGGCGCCGAGTCAGCCGACCCGCACACCGAACATATGATCGAATCGGTCGCCTTTGTCGCTGCGCGCCTGCACCGCGACCTCGATCGCGACCTTCCCGCCGCAGCCGGCGCCCTGCTTGACAATCTGTGCCCGCATCTGACCCAGCCGGTGCCCGCCATGACGGTCGTGCAGATGGCACTCGATCCTGCCGAAGGCAAGGTCACGGTCGGCATGCCGGTGCGGCGCGGGACCATGCTGTCGGCCAGCGCCGCAACGGGCGAACAGTGCCGGTTCCAGGTAGCGTGGGACACGACCTTGTGGCCGCTGCGCGTGGCCTGCATCGCGCAGGACGGCCCGCGCACACTGCGCCTGGACATCCAGGCCGACGCCGGCATGGATATCGCCGAGCTGGAACTGGACAGCTTGTGCCTGCACCTGGCAGGGGACATGATGACGACCATGCCCCTGCACGAAATGCTGCTCAGTTCCCTGGAAAGTGTTGAGCTGGCAGGCAGCAACGGCGTGCACCGCCTGGCGCCACGCCAGCTGACGGAAGTCGGTTTCGCCGAACACGAAGCGATTTTGTGCAAGCCTGGACATGCCCATCCCGCCTACGGCCTGTTGCAGGAGTACTTCGCATTCCCGCGCAAGTTCCAGTTCTTCAAACTGACTGGCTTGCGCGGTCGCCTGGGCAGCGGTACCGGCTTCTCGCTGCGTCTGGTGTTCACCCACAGTGCGCCCGTGCTGTCGCTGCTAACGCACGACAATGTGCTG
This sequence comes from Massilia frigida, assembly GCF_011682175.1. Classification (GTDB taxonomy): domain Bacteria; phylum Pseudomonadota; class Gammaproteobacteria; order Burkholderiales; family Burkholderiaceae_D; genus Telluria_A; species Telluria_A frigida. Next base: position 19,933 of record NZ_WHJG01000045.1, on the reverse strand, counting down.
CTCAACTGCGTGCCAGCGGTGAACCTGTTCCCCGTCACCAGCGAACCGATCGCCTTCAACCGCCGCCATTACGAATACCTGATCGTGCCGGATCGTCGCCGCGATGCCGTCATGGAGGTGCACTCGATCGTCTCGGTGACCGCGTCCGATCCGCACGGTGAGCGTAGCGTGCAGATTCCAAATGCCTTCGCCGAGGCTGATATGGAAGGCGAGGGCCTGCCATTGAGCTGGACCATGCGGCGCGAAACCAGCCTGCGCAAGGGTATTAACGGCACCGACGCCTATCTCAGCTTCATCGAAAGCGGCAACGTGCGCAGCGCCTTGCCCGAGCAGGTCATGTACGCTGAACTGCTTTGCACCAACCGCCAGTTGGCCGACCAGATCGGACCGGGCAGCCGCTTCTACGGCGACGGCATTGCCGCTTCCACTGTCATTCGCGCACTGTACCAGCCAAGCGCCCAGCGTGCCCCGGTTGCCCCCACCAAAGCCTTGTGGTCGCTGGTGTCCTTGATGCGCCTGAATCACCACTCGCTGGTCCATGGCACCGCACCAACCTTGCAACGGATGCTGATGCTGTTTGCCGGCGGCAGCGCGCGCGACCAGGTCCAGATCTGCGGCATCAAGCGCCTGCACACGACCGGCGCCATGGCACGCATCGGCAGCGACACCTGGCGCGGGCACTGCCGCGGTACCGACATTGAACTCGAATTCGATTCCGATGCCTTTGCCGGAACGTCGCCGCTGGTGCTGGCCGCGGTGCTGGCACGCTTTTTCGCGCTCTACACAACCGCCAACTCGTTCGTCCGCCTCTCTGTTGTGCGGCGTGGCGAACTTTGGAAGCAATGGCCAGCCATGGTGGGGCGACAATGCCTGATCTGATCTCACAGCTGCGCCGCGCGCCGCACGACTTCAACCTGTTCCAGGCCATCAGCCTGCTCGAACGGAGCGAACCATCGCGTGCGCCGGTCGGCACCGCACACGGTATCGACGAAGCCGTGCGCCTGGCCGGGCAGACCGACTTTGCCTTCCCGGCGAGCGACATTGCCAGCCTGGGCGACAGCGCCCGGCCCGGACCACCCCTGATGCTGCGCACCGCCGCGCTGACTTTGGCGGGCGGCCATGGTCCGATCGCTGCGCCGTTCGCGGAAATGCTGCTGGAGCAGCGCCGCCAGCGCGATCACGCGGGACTCGATTTTCTCGACATCTTCAACCAACGCCTGATCGGCTTCTGGTACCGCAGCCGCTGCAAGCAGCATTTGTCCCTGCGCCCGCTGGCGCAGGACAGCACTCCGCTGGTGCGGGCACTCGATGCCCTGTCGGAGTCAGGCCGTGCACAGGGGAGTCCAGGTCCGGCCGGTGAACAAGCCTGGTTGCGCCACGCAGGCCTGCAAAGCGCCGCACCGCGCTCCATGGCGACGTTGCTCGCACTGCTGCGCGACCGCATCGGCACCGCCTTCGCTGGGGAACAGATGGTCGGCCGCTGGCATGGGCTTGTGCCGCGCGAACATGCCCGCCTTGGCAAACAACGGCTGGGCATGGGCGCCAGTCTCGGTGCGCGCGCCTGGGACCAGGCGGCCGCGATGGCGCTCACGACACCGCCGCTGGCGCCAGCGCAGTTCGCCGCGCTGCTGCCATCTGGCGACCTATACGGCTTGCTTGGCAAGCTGGTGGCCCGTCACCTGCAGCAGGACATCAGCGTGAGCCTGCAACCAGCGCTGGCCGCACAGCCGGCCACGCGCCTTGGCTGCGCGCAGGCGCTGGCGCCGCGCCTGGGACAAAGCGCATGGCTGTGCAGCGCCGCCAGCAGCGCGCAAGCGTATCAGCAACCGCGCTTCGACCTGCGCGCTCAAGCCACACCGACTGGAGCTGACGGCCATGCAAATTGATATCCGCACGCTCATGGCCAAGCTGAACCCGGAATGCAAGCGCGCGATGGGCCGCGCCGCCGAACTGTGCGTCCAGCAGACCCATTTCAATGTCGAACTGGAGCACCTTCTGCTGGCCCTCATCGATACGGGCGCGCCGGACCTGACGCTGATGCTCGCGCACTTCCGCGTCGACATGGATGCGGTGCGCACCCAAACGCAGGCCAGCCTTGACGGCTTCAAGCGCGGTAACAGCCGCACCCCGGCCATGTCGCCCAACTTCACTGCGTTGTTCCAGGAAGCCTGGCTGATCGGCTCCATGCAGCTGGGCGTGCAGCAGATCCGTTCCGGCACCGTGCTGCTCGCCTTGCTGGAGCTTGACAGCCTGCGCGGCGGCTTGATCGAGACCGCCCCGGCCTTGCTCAAGCTTCCGCGCGACCGCCTGAAAGCCGACCTGGCGCAACTGCTGGCCGCATCAATCGAAGACGCCGGCCCCGCATCAGGCCCGCCTGCGGCGCCAGCCGGAGCATCGCCGGCGCTGGACCAGTACACCGTGGACATGACCGCGCTGGCACGCGCCGGACGCATCGATCCGGTGCGCGGGCGCAATGCCGAGATCCGCCAGATCATCGACATCTTGCTGCGCCGCCGCCAGAACAATCCCATCCTCACCGGCGAGGCCGGCGTCGGCAAGACCGCCGTGGTCGAGGGCTTCGCCTTGCGCGTGGCAGAGGGCAGCGTGCCGCCGCTGCTGGCCAATGTGCGGGTCTGCTCGCTCGACCTGGCGCTGCTGCAGGCCGGGGCCGGCGTGCGCGGCGAGTTCGAGCACCGCCTCAAATCCGTCATCGCCGAAGTGCGCGCGTCGGCCGCGCCGATCATCCTGTTTATCGATGAAGCGCATCAGCTGATCGGCGCCGGTGGTGCCGAAGGGCAGGGCGATGCCGCCAACCTGCTCAAGCCGGCTTTGGCACGCGGCGAACTGCGTACCATCGCCGCCACCACCTGGGCGGAATACAAAAAGCATGTGGAACGCGATCCGGCACTGGCGCGCCGTTTCCAGGTGGTGAAGGTGGACGAGCCGACGCCGGAAGCGGCCATCGGCATGTTGCGCGGCATGGTGGACGTCTTGACCCGCCACCACCAGGTGGAAATCCTCGATGAAGCCGTGCGCGACGCGGTGCGCCTGTCGCATCGCTACATCACCGGGCGCCAGCTGCCGGACAAGGCGATCAGTGTGCTCGATACCGCCTGTGCGCGCGTCGCGCTGGCGTTGGCGGGCACCCCGCCGCAGCTCGAGTTGGTCGAGCACGACATCATGCTGGCGGCGGAAGAGTTGCGCATCCTGCGCCAGCAAATGGCGCGCGGCGAGGGCGAGCCCGCCCAGGCCGACCAGGCCGATGCCGCGCTGGGCCGCCTGCAGGCACGCCGCGCACAGCTGCGCGACAAGCTCGCCGGTGAGCGGCGCGCAGTGGACGAGATCCTGGCCCTGCGCCGCCGCATCGCCGGGCACACCGGCGCCAGCGACGACCGGCAAGCCGACGCCGCCCAGCTGCAACGCCTGCAAAAGGGCCTGGAGACGATCCAGGACGGCGAAGCGTTGGTCCCGGTGTGCGTGGATTCGGCCACGGTTGCGGAGGTGATTTCGGGCTGGACCGGTATCCCGGTCGGCAAAATGCTGGCCGATGAAATCCACACCGTGCTGCAGCTGCACGAGCGTCTGTGCGAACGGGTGGTCGGGCAGGACCAGGCGCTCGACGCCATCGCCAGCCGCGTGCGCACCTTCCGCGCGGCGCTGGACGACCCGGGCAAGCCGGTCGGCGTATTCATGCTGGTCGGCCCCAGCGGCGTCGGCAAGACCGAGACCGCGTGCGTGCTGGCCGACATGCTCTACGGCGGCGAGCGCAATCTGATCACCATCAACATGTCCGAGTTCCAGGAGGCGCACTCGATCTCCAGCCTGAAAGGCGCGCCGCCGGGCTACGTCGGCTACGGCAAAGGCGGGGTGTTGACCGAGGCCGTGCGGCGCCGGCCCTACAGCGTGGTGCTGCTCGACGAGATGGAAAAAGCCCACCCGGACGTGCTTGAACTGTTCTTCCAGGTATTCGACAAGGGCACCATGGATGATGGCGAGGGCGTGCCGATCGATTTCAAGAACACGCTGATCCTGCTGACGTCAAACGCGGCGCAGGACGTCATCACCGACGCTTGCCGGGCGTCGCTGCCCGACCCGGCGTCCCTGGTTGAGCGACTGCGTCCGGCGCTGCTGCGCCAGTTCAGCCCCGCATTTCTGGGGCGCGTGGTGCTGGTGCCGTACTACCCCGACATCAGCGTCATCGTCGACATGAAGCTGGCCAGGCTGGCCGGACGCTTCTGCGCCAATCACCGGGCGCGCTTCAGCTGGGACGACAGCGTCACCGCCGCCATTGCCGCGCGCTGCACCGAGGTCGATAGTGGCGCGCGCAATATCGACTTCATCCTGACCCAGACCGTGCTGCCCCACTTGTCGGCCCAGGTCCTGGAGCGCATGGCCACCGCGTCGGCGTTCAGCGCGGTCCACATGCACGTCGATGACGGCCAGTTTGCGTACCGCTTTCGCGACAGCATGGCGCGGGGGGGAGCATGAGAACCAACTTCACCCAGACCGGGGCCATGCTGCAACTGAGTTCGCCGCTGGGACCGGACGACCTGCTGCTCGATAGCATGGAGGGCAGCGAAGGCTTGTCCGAGCTGTTCCAGTTCGATCTGCACATGCGCTCGGGCAGTACCTCGCTCAGTGCGGAGTCAGTGGTCGGCAAGTCCATGACCGTGACGGTCAGCGTTCCCGGTGCTGCAACGCGCCACTTCAGCGGCATGGTGGCGCGCTTCATCCAAACCGGGCAGGACCGGGACTTTGCCGTCTACCAGGCGCAACTCGTGCCGGCGCTATGGTTGCTGACCCTGTCGCGCGACCGCAAGGTGTTCCCCAACATGAGTGTCGACGCCATCGTGGGCGATGTGCTGACCCTGTTCGGCGTCTCGTACGATTCGAAGTTAAGCGGCGTCTATCCCAAGCGTGACTATTGCGTGCAGTATGACGAATCCGCGTTCGACTTCATCTCGCGGCTGATGGAGCAGGCGGGCATTTGCTACTTCTTTACCTTCAGCAGCGGTGGGCATCGCATGGTCCTCGCCGATGCGCCGGCGCAGTTTGCCGACTGCGACGGCGGGTCGGCGATCCGCTTCTGGCCCGGCACGGGGATGAGCAAGCCGGTCGATACGGTGACGCGCTTCGCCCATGAGCATTGCATTGCGCTCCAGAAGGCGACCGTGAGCGACTACGAGTTCCGCACGCCGGACACCTCGCTCGAAGGCAGCTTCTCGGCGGCGGCAGGCAAGGGCGCGACCTATGAATTCGCCAGCGGCCAGCCGAGCGTCGATGCCGCCAGGGCGCTGGCCCAGCTGAGGGTGGAAGCGGGGCAGGCGGGAGCGCGCCTGCTGCACGGCGACAGCTATTGCCATGCCTTCAGCGCAGGCGCCAAATTCACGCTGTCGGGCCATTTCGTGCCAACCCTGAACGCCGCCTTCGTGCTGCGCCGCGTGCGCCACATTGCGCGCGCCGACAGCTATGCGAATACCTTCGAGGCCTTTCCGGCGGCGCTGCCGTTCCGGCCCGCGATGCGCACCGCGCGGCCACATGCGGCAGGCTGCGAAACAGCGCTGGTGGTCGGGCCCGAGGGCGAGGAAATCTGGACCGACCAGTACGGCCGCGTCAAGGTGCGTTTTGCGTGGGATCGGGGCGCCAGGGAGCATGAGTGCGCGCCGTGGGTGCGGGTAGCCCAGGCGTCCGCCGGCAAGGGCTTCGGCGCCTTGTTCCTGCCGCGCGTCGGTCACGAGGTGGTGATCAGCTACCTGAATGGCGACCCGGACCGGCCGCTGATCACCGGCAGCGTCTACAACGGCAATAACGTCACGCCGGCCGCGCTGCCCGCCAACCAGACCCAGTCGATCCTGCGCACGCGATCAATCAAGCAGGGCAGCGCCGGCAATGAGCTGCGCTTCGAAGACAAGAAGGACGCCGAGCAGCTGTACCTGCACGCGCAGAAGGACATGCTGGTCGAGATCGAAGACGCGCTCACCACCACGGTCAGGAAGGGCGCCGAGATGCATACCCTGGAAGAGGGCGACCGCACGCTCGAGCTCAAGAAGGGCAACGAGATCCATAAAGTGGCCGGCACGCGCGCGCTGACCGCGACCGGCGACGAAACCCATGCCAACGAGGCCAAGTTTACGCACACCGTCAAGGGCGACTACGCGCTCACCGTCGACGGCAGCCTGACCATCACGGTCAAGGGAGCGATCAAGGTGGTCACGGAGGACGCACTGTCGCTGGAGGCGACCAAAACGCTGCTGGCCAAGGCGGGCGAGGCGCTGACCAACGAAGCCGGTAAAGAGCTGACCAACAAGGCGGGAACCGAGTTGACCAGCAAGGCGGGCACCGCGCTCACTTGCGATGCCGGCACCGACCTGACCAGCAAGGCCGGCAAGGCGCTGCTGCAAAGCGCCGGCATGAAAATCGAGAGCAAGGCACCCATCATCAATAGCAAGGCCGATGCCACGCAAACGGTGGAAGCCGGTGCCAGCCTGACGCTCAAGGGCGCCATGACCAAGGTGAACTAGATGAACACGACGATCGAAGAACACGACGACAACGGCCGCTTGCTGCTGCGCTGCGTCATGGACGGCAGCGTGCTGCATGGCCGGCTCGAAGAGTTCGGCCCTTCCGGCCTGCCCGCGATGACGGCCCATTTCGAGCACGGCAAGCTGCATGGCGCGATGGCGGTGTATGGCGCCGACGGCGCGCTGGTGCAGCGCAGCGTCTATCGCCATGGAATCGCGGACGGTTTGATGGAGACCTTCGTCAACGGGCGCAGGGTGGCGGCCCAGTGCATGGCCGGCGGCGTCGCCAACGGCCCGTCGCTGTCGTTCGACGAAGCCGGCCACATGACGGCGCAGCTGCCGCTGGCGGACGGCAAGCTGGAAGGGGAAGCGCGCTTCTATCACGAGGGCCGCCATGTGCGCAGCGCCCATTACCGCGCCGGCCTGCTCGATGGCGAATCGGTCGACCATGACGCGCGCGGCGACGTGGTCCAGCGCTGCACCTACCGCGCCAATGTGCTGCATGGCCCGGTGCGGCGCTACTGGCCCGGCGGGGCGCTGATGGAAGAAACGATGTATCGCGACGGCGTGCCCGATGCTGAGCCAAGCCGCTTCAGCCGGCGCGGCAAGCGGCTCGGCAACGCCGCGGCGGCGCCGGCGCTGCTCGATCGTGTCAAACAACTGTTAAGGGGGGAATGATGGGACAACAAGTTTGCAGCGGGGCGATGCTGACATGCTCGTTCGGCCTGGCGCCCGGCGTGCTGAACGTACTGCCGCTGAGCCAGGTGATGACTGCCATGCCGGACGCCAGCATCATGGACAACAAGCCGATGGTCAATGTCATGCCGTTCGGGATGTGCACCTCGCTGGCCAATCCCCTGGTCGCGGCGGCGACCGCGGCGGCGCTGGGGGTGCTGGTGCCCATGCCTTGCATTCCGCTGACCACGGCGCCGTGGGTTCCCGGTTCGCCCACAGTCCTGTTGGGCGGCATGCCGGCGCTGAATAACGCGTCCAAGCTGATGTGCATGGCCGGCGGCGTGATTGAAATCTCTGTGCCCGGTCAGATGACCGTGGCGGTTCCTTAACTTCGTCTGGCGAGGCCAATGATGGAATACCGATTCAACTTTACACCACGCCTGGTGGCGCTGGGGCTGTTCACCGGCGTGGCGCTGCTGGTGCTGCTGTTCTCGCTGGGTTTCCAGCTGGGCGTGCGCATGGCTGGCGAACCGCCCGCTCCGGTCCCGCTCGAACGCGCCGCGCCGGCGCCGAAGGCCGCGTCATGAGCGCCGCTGATACCTTAAGGCGTCTGCGGCCGCTGGCCTGGATGCACGCCGCCGTCCTGTCGGCCGGCCTGCTCGCCAGCGCCCCGGCCCCATGCCAGGTCCGGGCCAGTGGTGCATCGCCATTGATCGTGACGGCCGATGGCCGCCTGATGGCGCCGGATATCGCGCGCATCGTCGAGCATGGCGAACTGGTGGTGGCCATGTTCAAGACCGACAGTCCGCCGTTTTTCGTGCAACAGAACGGCGTGCTGAGCGGGATCGACGTCGACCTGGCGCGCATGATCGGCAAGGAGCTGGGGGTGGCGGTGCGCTTCGACCGCAGCAGCGCAACGGTGGACGGCGTGGTTGAAATGGTCGGCAGCGGCCGCGCCGACCTGGCCATCAGCCGCCTTGGCCGCACAGTCAAGCGTAGCCAGATGGTGCTGTTCTCCACGCCCTACCTGATGCTGGGCCACGCCATGCTGATCAACCGGCTGCGGATGGCCGAGATGTCTGGCGATCGGCCGGTGGCCCAGGTGGTGCGCGCATTCAAGGGACGCATCGGCGTGATCGCCAATACATCGTGGGAAGAATATGGCAGGCGCCACTTCCCGCAGGCCACGATCGTCTCGTTTCCGAACTGGCCGGCGGTGGTCGATGCCGTGCGGCGCGGGCAGGTCGCCGCCGCCTATCGCGACGAGCTGGAGGTGCGCGCCGTGCTGCAGCGCGACCCGGGCCTGGCGCTGACGCTGCGCACGGTCACCTTCAACGACGCCCAGTCCGCGCTCAGCGTGATGACCGGCGTACGCGACACGTCCTTGCTGGCCTTCGTCAACGAAGTCATTGCATCCCGTACCGACAAGCCCAGCGTGAGCGGAGCGCTCACCTTGATCAAGTAGTACCTCCATTGAAGGTGTTGCCATGAACCAGATCAGAATCATTCGCGCCCTGCGCCGCTTCCAGGCCCTGGCCATCAATCCATGGATGGTGCTGGCATGCGTCATGCTGGGGGCCGCCATCGGCTGGGCGGCGCCCGGCGTGGCCGGCCCGCTCGCCCTGGTCGGGGCGGTGTACGTGGACCTGCTGACCATGGTGGTGCTGCCGTTCATGATGTCGGCCGTCATCATGGGCCTGCAAAACCTGTACCGCGAGGGTGGGGCGGCCCGTATCGTCCAGCGCGTGGTGCTGGTATTTTCGCTGCTGGCCCTGGGCGCTGCGCTGGTCGCGACCGCCGCCACGCTGCTGTTTCAACCGGGCGGGGGCATGAGCGACGGCCTGCGTGCCACGCTGGGGCAGATCGTCGGCGGCGACATCGAACACGGCAACATGCCGATGTATCTGCTCACACCGGAACCGTTGCCGCCCGGCGCGAGCGGACAGGACATCCTGCGCATGCTGATCCCGTCGAACATCTTCGCCGCCCTGGCCAATGGCGAAACGCTCAAGGCGCTGGTGTTCGCACTGCTGTTCGGCTTTGCGGTCGGGCAGGTCCCGACCCGCCTCGCGACCGGCCTGCAGGACGCGCTTGAAACCGTCTACGCCGCCTGCCAGACACTGACCCGCTGGATCAATCTGCCGTTGCCGCTGATCCTGGTGTGCATGACGGCCGGCCAGGTGGCGCGCACCGGTGTCGGACCGCTGGCCGCCATGGCCGGCTTCGTGATCGGGTTTTTGGCGGTCAGCGTGCTGGTCATCGTGCTGGCGCTGTTCCTGGTGCGCCATCGCGCGGGCGGCACCATCGGCGCGGTCGTCGCGGCGCTGCGCGAACCTTTTGCGCTGGGCGTAGCGACCAATAATAGCGCCGCCTGCATGCCGGCCATGGTCGCGGCCATGGTCGAGCGCCTCGGTTTCGCGCGCAACCGGGTCGAACTGCTGGTGCCGCTCAGCGTTGCACTGCTGCGTACCGGTCCGGTCGCCTACTTCGCTTGCGGTTCACTGTTCATCGCGGCGCTGTACGGGCGCGCCCTGAGCCCGGCGGACCTGGTCTTGCTGGTCGTGCTGGCCGCGCTGGCGGGGTTTGCCTCGTCCGGCATGGCCGGTCTGGTGACGGTGTCGCTGATGGGCGCCGTGTGCACCGGCCTGGCGCTGCCGTTCGAGGCAGCCTTCGTCCTGTTCATGGCGGTCGATCCGATCTGCGCCATGGCACGTACGGCGGTGACCGTGATCGTCGATTGCGCAGCGGTGTCGCTGGTGTGCGCGCGGCCGGTTCAGTTATAGGAGATGAGCATGAACCTGTTGACGCACGTGAGACGGCATCCGGCCGCGTTGCTCAGTACATTGCTGCTGGGGCTCTGGGTGGGCGTGCTGTGGCCGGGCGGCGCCGGGCTGTTCGCCGCCTTGTCCAGCATTTACCTGGCGCTGCTGCAAGCCTTCGCGCTGCCGTACATCGTGCTGGCCGTGTATTTCGGACTACAGCGCATGCCGGCCGCCGGCGCTCACTGGCGGCGCTGGCTGGCGGTGACGGTGCCGGCGCTGCTGGCGATGCCGCTGTGCGCGCTCGGCGGTGTGCTGCTGGCTGGTGTCAGCGCGGCCGGCGCCGGCCTGGAGCTGCCGCAACAGATGGCCCTGGGACGCATGGCGCTGGGTGCGGGCGACGCGGCAATCAGCCTGTACGGCGCCGAGCCGCCACTGGTGGCAAGGTCCCAGATCGCGCAATTCGTGCCGCGCAACCTGTATGCGGTGCTGGCGGCCGGCACGCTGCCTTCGGTGCTGATCGGCGTGCTGCTGTTCGGGGCGGCCGTGGCGACCCAGCGGCGGGACGTGACCAATCACCTGAGCATCATTCTGGAGGCGGTGTACCGGGCGCTGGAAGCGGCCATCGGATCGATCAATGCCGGCCTGCCGCTGATCGCCTTTGTGCTTGCCGCTGCGGCCAGTGCGGGCGCGGGGGACGGATCGACCGGCCTGCTGATCGGCTTTCTTGCCACCTGGCTGGCCGCGGTGCTGCTGGCAAGCCTGGTGGCCGGCGCGCTGATCTGCTGGCGTCTCAAGGCGCACCCGTGGACGGTGATGACGGCGTTGCGCGAACCCGTCACCGTGTGCCTGTTCACGCCGGCCGGCGCAGCGGCGCTGCCGGAATTTATCGCCGCGCTGAGCGTGCGGCTCGGCTTGCGGCGCGGCGCGTCGGAGCTGGTGATGCCGGTGGCGCCGGTGTTCGTCCGCTGCGGCGAAGCGCTGTTTTTTGCGGTGCTGGCGGTGTTCATCGCCAATCTGTACGGGCGGCCTTTGACGCTGTCCGAGAGCGCCATGGTGGTGCTGCTGGCGTGCTGGAGCGCGCTGTGCTCGATCGGCACGGTCGGGGTCAAGACGGTGCTGTGGTCGGGCGTGCTGCAAGCGTCGCTGGGCCTGCCGATGGAGGCGCTGCTGCCGGCGCTGGCCGCGGTCGAGGTGCTGTGCGCCGGACCGCGCAACCTGGTGACCTACCTGAGCGCCGCCGTGCTGGTGGCACTGGTGTCGACCGCGCGCCCGCTGCAAACGGCAGTGGTGCATGCGGCCCAGCCGGCGCCTGTCTGGCCGATGGTGCTGACGCGGCGCCAGGCCTGGCTGGGCGCCAGTCTGCTCACGGCCGCTTTGCTGGCCTTCTTTTGCGCTGGAGTCGGCTTCGGCCTGCGCAAGATGCTCATGCCTGGATTGTAAAACCAGGACCACCGCAAGATCTGCCGCACATTGGAGAAACCATGCGATTCAAGCTCATTTACAGATGGTGCCGGTGCGCTGCCGTGCTGATCGCCGTTGCAACGCTGGCCGCTTGCGGCGCCGTCGCTGGCGCGCGCGCGCTGGTGGGACTGGCGCCCGCGCCGGCCAAACCCGGCTGGACCAGCGTCACGCTGGCGGCCGCCGCCGACGCCAATGCCGACAGTGCACTGGCGGTCGACATCGTGCTGGTCAAGGACAAGGCCATGCTCGAGAGCCTGGCGGCGATGTCGGCGGCCAAGTACTTCGGCGCGCGTGCCGACCTGCAACGCACTTTCCCAGACGCGCTCAGCGTGCTGCCGATCGAAATCACGCCGGGACAGCAGATCCGCATCGACGGCCAGCGCTTCGGCAAGCAGCGCGCCTGGGCCGCCCTGGTCTTTGCCAACTACGCCACCCCCGGCGAGCACAGGCTGCGCCTGCTGCTCGATCACCCGGGCTATGTGCTGCATTTGAACGCGCAAGAGTTCATTGCCAGCGATATCAAGCCGGGCAGTGCCCGCTAACCGAGGAAGCATCGTCATGGCCGAAGCACAACTGTATGACCGTATCCAGTGGCACGAGGGTATGCTGCTCAGTCCACAGCAGTTCCAGCAGGAGAGCGCCCGCGTGGACGCGCTGGTCGGGTGGCAATCGCTGGCGGGCCAGCCGGCCGCCTGGGGGGTGCGCCGGCTGGTGCTGGACGAGGCGCGCCTGACCACCGGCACGCTGCGCATCCTGGCGCTCGAAGCGATCCTCCCGAACGGCATGGCGGTCCATTTCGATGCCGCACGGGCCCAGGACCAGGAGCTGGAACTGGACCTGGCGCCGTATGCGCAGCGCATGGAGCTGGGCGATCTGGCGGTCTATCTGGCGCTCGGCGCGGCGCGCGCGCTCAATCTGCCGGGGCAGCCCGCCATGTTCCGCGGTCTCGAAGGCGGCAGCGTCGACGACGAGGTATCGCAGGCGCTCGCTTGCGAGGTGCCGCGCATGGCGGCCAATCTGCAGCTCATCGCAGGCAAGGCGCCCGGCGCCTCCTATGTCGCACTGCACCTGGCGAATCTGCGCAAGGAAAACGAAATCGTGCGGCGCGGCCCGTTCTGGCCTGCCCAGCTGGAAGTGCCGGGCGACTCCAGCCTGTGCCGGCGCGCGTGCGAGCTGGCGGCGCACATGCGCAGCAAGGCGCTGTTCCTGGCGCGTCAGAACATGGCGCCATCGTCGCGCCTGGAAGACCGGTTGGCGCTGCTCGAGCAGCAAAACCGGCTCACTGGCCTGGTGCTGCACCTGCCATTGCTCGAAGCGGTGCTGCGCGCGCCGGCAATGCAGCCGCAACCGCTGTACCTGGCGCTGTGCGCCCAGTTGGGACCGCTGTCGGCGCTGCGCCCCGGCGCGGTGCCGATGGCGCCGCCGCCGTACCGCCACGCCGACAGCTACGCCGCGTTCGACGCCGTACTGCTGGCCTTGCAGGATCTGGTCGATGAAGTCAGCCAGGACTGGAAGACGTGCACCTTCGACTTCGACGGCCAGGCGTTCACGCTGCCGATGCGCGCCGAGTGGCTCGGCAAGCGCCTGGTGGTGGGCCTGCGCGGCCACGCTGAGCGCGAGCTGGGGCAGTGGATGGAGGGCGCCGTGATCGGCTCGCGCACCATCTGGACGTCGCTGTGCGAACGCCGCATGCTCGGCGCCGCGCGCACCCGGATCGACGAGGCGCCGGAACTGGGCCTGCGCGCCAGCGCCGGTTATGCCTTGTTCGGGGTCGATGCCTCGGACCAGTTCATCGTAGCCGACCAGGCGCTCCAGATCAGCAATATCAACGAAGGCCCGGCGGCCAATCGGCCGCAGGAACTTGTCCTGTTCATCAAAGGCTCACCATGACACTCCATGACAACCCGGGCCGGGACGGCGGCGATGACCTGGCGTCGGTCCAGTTCCGCCACTTTACGGCAGTGCTCACCCAAGCCGCGGCGGCCGCGGCCAAGCTGGGCGAGAACGAAGCGCGCAGCGGCGCCGAGGCGCTCAGCGGCCAACTGGCGCAACTGATCGAACTGCAAACGCTGGAGGCCGGGCGACGCGGCGGCAAGGCCGGCCTGGAAGCAGAGCTGCAGGCGCGCTTCCTGAAAGCGGCGCTGGCCGACGAAGTGCTGCTGCACACCGACTGGGCCGGCCGCGCACATTGGCGCCATGTGCTGATCGAGGCCAGGCTGTTCAATACGGCCCACGCCGGCCAGCAGGTGTTCGCCGACGTCGACCAGCTGCTGCGCGAGCGCGAACCGGCACGCCGCGGCGTGGCCCGCCTGTACCTGTCCTTGCTGTCGCTCGGTTTTCAGGGACGCTATCGCGACAGCGCCGCGCTGGGGCGGATTGCCGACTACCGGCGCGAGCTGTTCGAGTTCATTTACCAGCGCGCGGCCGACCTGGGTGGACGCGACGCTGTCGTGGCCGAACAAGCATATGCCAGCACGCTCTCGCATGGCGCTGCGCGGCGCCTGTCCAAGTTGAGCCGGCGCGGCATGACGCTGGCGCTAGTCATGCTGCTGTTGCTGGGCTTGTCCGAGATCGCCTGGCTCTGGCAATCCTGGCCTGTGCGCCAGGCCGTGGGCGCTGCCCTGGCCGCTGCGCCAGCCGCTGCGGGCGGGGTGGCGCCATGCTGAAGTTTCTATCCGATAACCTGGCCATCGCCACGCTGTTGCTGGTGACGCTGCTGGTGCTGATACTGCTTGGCCTGATCATCAACGCGGCCTTGCGCGGGACTGCCCAGGGCGGCGCCGCCCATGCCGACCGCAAGCTGCGCACGCTGGGCGCGGAGTCGCTGCGCCAATCCTTTCGCAGCGCGGTCGAACTGATCGAATCGAACCTGGCGGCGCGCCACGAACGTTACAAATTGTCGTGGACATTGCTGCTCAACGACAGCGCGCAAGGCCCGTTGCCGCTGGCGCAGTCCGGCCTGCCCAGCGCACTGAGCACCGACAGTACCTTGAGCGCGGCCGCGCAAGGCATCGACTGGCATTTCTTCGACAGCGGCGTGATCGTCCAACTGCAGGCCGGCCACCTCGGTTCGCCCGATCCCGACAGCGCGTCGAGTAATGGGGTGTGGGACGATTTCCTGGGCCTGTGCCGCAGCTACCGGCCGCAGCGTCCGTTCGACAGCATCGTGCTGGCAGTGCCGTGCACGGCCCTGCTGCAAACCGACCCGCAAGGCCTGCTCGACCTGACGGCGCGCGCCAAGGCGATTCACCGTCGCCTGTGGCTGGCGCAAAATCGCCTGGCGCTGCGCTTTCCGATCTATCTGGTGGTGTCCGAATGCGAAGCGCTGCCGGGCTTTGCCAACTTTGGCAGCGCTTTGCCCGAGGCGCTGCGCAGATCGATGCTGGGCTGGTCGTCGCCCTACGAACTGGTGGCGCCGTTTCGCACCCAGTGGGCCGACAGCGCCATGGACGACATGGTGCGGGCGGCAAGCGATCACTGCGCAGAATTGAGCGCACTGGAACCGCCCGGCGCGGACAGCAGCGCCTACCTCATGCTGCCCGGGGAACTGGAACGCCTGCGGGCTGGCCTCAAGTTGTTCTGCGAAGAGCTGATGCGGCCCAGCGCCTATCATGAACCGTTCCTGTTGCGTGGCATGTACCTGACCGGCGACAGTGGCGACGCGGCCGCACTGCTTGCCGCGATGCCGGCCGCGCCAAGCGCCGCGCTGTCCCTGGCCACGCCGGGACCGGGCGAGCCCGCGCTAGCGGCCACGGACGACGCGATGCCGGTCTTCATGCGCGACATTTTCGAGCGCAAGGTCTTCGCCGAAGCGGGGCTGGTACAGTCCTCCTCGCAGCGCATGCGCCGCCCTGCCGCGCGCCGCGTTGCGTCCTGGGTGGTGCTGGCAGTGCCGGTGCTGTGGGCCGCCGCACTGGTCGTCTCCACCGTTCGCCTGCACCTGCTGGGCGGCGACCTGGTGGGCTATCTGAACGCGCTCAATAGCGATACCCGGCGCAGCCTGCAAACTGCGCGCAGCGGCATTGACGACGCCCAGCGCAGCCAGAAGCGCGCCACCGACGCGCTGCAAAATATCGAGCAACTGGGGAGCGCGCGTTTCAATTCCGTCTTCATGCCCGGTTCATGGCCGCTATTCGATGACCTGCACCAGCGCGTGGTTGGCCGGCTCGAGCAGGGCTTTGCCGACAACGCCTTCGGCCCATTGCGGCGCGCCGCGTTCAGCCGGCTGGGCCAATTGACGGGGGTAGCGATCGAGCCGGTCTCCGGCGCTCTGATCGGCGGCGCCGAATGTACCTTGCCCGCTGGCTGGAGCGAACAGGCGGCCGCGCAAACCGTGAGCGCACTCAATGTCGACGACTTGCCGCAGTTTGGCGCCACCCTGGGATACCTGGCGCGGCTGGACGAAATCGATCGCGTGATCGGCGCCATGCTGCGCCTAAAGCATGCCGATGCCGGGCCGGCGTCGGGCGCCGATCTGGCGCTGGTGGTGCGGGTCCTGCTTGGCGCCGAGCTCAATGGCGCGCCGGCACGGACGGCCGCGCTGTTTCGGGCCGTGGCACAGCGCGAGCCGTCGCTGGCGCTCGAACCGATGCAGGCGGCGGCGCGCTGTTCGCTGCGACGGGCCAGCACGGCGCTGTACCAGCGCCTGTTCGATGACAACGACTTGCTGCGTTCGGACCGCATGGTGGCCGCCAGCAGCGCAGCGCTGCTCGACGGCGCCCAGCCTGGCGCAGGGCTGGCTGGCCAGCTGCCGGCGTGGCACGCGCTGCGCGACGCGCTCAAGCTTCAGCAGAATCAGCTGGCCGGGGGGAAGGGCGGCTGGATGATACAGGGCAGTGTCAACCTCGGCGCCGCGCACGAGATCATGATCGAGCGGATCGGCGCCAATTCCCTGCTGGGAAAATCCGCCGTACAGGAAACGCGGCGCCGCGCGGCCGAGGGCTTTGGACGCTTTGTCGTGGCCAGGGATGCCGCGCTGTCGGCGCCCAGTGCCATCGACGGCACGGCCGACAACCTGGTGTGGTCCGGCAGCGGATGGGCATTCTCGCCGCCGCGCCAGGCATTGCAGGCGTCGCTGGCGGCGCTCTTGGCGCAACCATGGATGAGCGCCGGCGGGCCGGCGCAGCTGCCGGCGCTGGCGCGCGGCGCCACCGTCAGCTGGAACAAGGCGCTGCTGGAGCAGGCGATCCAGCTGGCCGAGGCGCGCAAGCGCTTCCAGGCCGGTCCTGTCATGGCGCTGCCGGCCAGGCTCCAGCAAGCTGGCGCCGCCTTGGCCGACCTGGCGCTGGCCGCCAGTGCGCAACGGCTGTTGATGCAGGCGCTCAGCGTGGCCCCGGTCGAACTGCCCAGTGGCGCCAGCGATGCCGAACGCGCCAGCGTGCTGCGGGTGCGTGCCTGGCTGCTGGAAATCGGGGCCGGCGATGTCGGCGCGGAGCTGGACGCGGTGCTGGCGGCCGATGCCTTGTCGCGCCTGCAGCGTCTGGACGACATCTTCACAGGGGCTGAGGTGTTCGTGCCGCGCGAGCGCACGTTCCAGGCGTGGAACGGCGAAAAGGGTGTGCTGCTCGACGCCTTTGGCAATGGCGACGCCGCCGTACTTGCCGCCTACGTCGCCCAGCAGCAGGAGTTTGTCGACACAGCGGCCAGCCAGGCCGAAGGCGTGCTGGCGCAGCTGGCCAGTGTCGCCCCCGGGAATCCGCTGGTGACACGTTGGCAAGCCATCGTGGCGGACGTGCGCCGCCACCGGCTCAAGAGTCCGGCCAGTTCGCTGATGGCGCTCGAGCAGTTCATCGTCAGCGGCAGTGCCGATATCGACCTTGGCAACTGCACCGCCAAGCTCAGTTCACGCGATGGGCAACGGCGTGGAGCCGATATATTTGCCGAACGCTTGCTCAATCTGCAGAATGGCTTGCTGGCGCGCTGCCGCGAGCTGGCGGCCGGCCGCTACCGGGAGGAATGGGAGCGCTTTGCCGGCTTGTACAACCGTGACCTTGCGCGCCGCGCGCCGTTCGACGCGCGTCCGAACGGCGATGCGCCGCCAGCCGACCGCGACGCGGTGGGGGCGGCGATGAACCAGTTCGACCGTGCGCGCGCGGCCAGTGCGCTGGCCGAGCGCGAGCCAGGCGTGGCAGGCGCCCGCGCCCCGGTGCGCGCGGCAGGCGAGCAGCTGCGCCGCATGCGCGAGGTCCTGGCGCCGTTGTATCCAGTCGAACCGGGGCAGGCGGGCGGGCTGGATGTGACGGTGCAGTTTCGGCCCGCAGGCGTGGCCGATGCCGGCGCCAACCAGATCATCGACTGGCGCCTCGCGATCGGCGCGGGGACGCTGCGCCTTGGCGACCCGCCCCGGGCACTGCGCTGGGAACCCGGCATGCCGGTGCTGCTGTCGCTGCGCCTGGCGCGCGACGGCACTGGCCAGCCCCAGGCCGAACCGGGGCACGTCAACATGTCAGTGACCGAGCGCAGCGTGAACTACCGCTTTGACGACCCATGGGCGCTGTTCAGTTTCATCGGCGCTTACCGCGATAGCGAGGTGGCCGACGGCGACCAGCGCGGGCCGCTGCTGCGCTTTGAATTTCCCGTGCTGCACAGCGGCGCGGGGGCGGACGTGGTGCCGCTGGCGGCGCGGACACGTGTGTTCCTGCGCCTGGGCGTGAGCGCGCCGGGCAAGCGCACGCCGCTGGCCTGGCCCACGGTATTCCTGTCGCATGTGCCGGGCTGGCAGGACGCGGCGCCGACCAGCAGCGCCGCGCTGACATCAAATCAACTTGAAGCGAATGCCAAATGAACGCGATACCGGATTTTTTCGTCAACGAAGCAGAGCGGCGGATTGTTGCTGAAATTCTTGCGCCGCTCACGCCCGATGCACCATGCGGCGCGCAAGTGCGCTTCGATCCCGTCTTTACCGAAATCCGCCTGCTGCGCGACGAGGACGATCCCAGCCTGCCGATGAGGCAATGGGAGCGGCCGCTCAAGGTGGCCGACTGGGTGCGGATCGATGCGCTTTGCGTGGAGATGCTTTGCACGCGCTCCAAACATCTCCAGTTTGCCGTATGGCTGATTGAGTCATGGATGCGCCAGCGCGGCTTCGCCGGACTGTGCCAGGGACTGGGCATGCTCGAGGCGCTGTTGCGCCGCTATTGGGATGCGATCCATCCAATGATCGACGAGGAGGGCGACTGCGACCTGCGCCTGGCGCCGTTGGAATGGCTCAACGAATCGCTCAGCGTCGACGTGCGCATCCACGCGGTGCTGCTGCCGCTGGCCCAGTGCAAGCCACCCTGCTTGACGTTGGCGGACTGGGAACGCATGTCGGCGCAAGATCTGACCGGTCTGGACGAGAAACAGCGTGGCGAGGCGCGCGCCGACGCCGACTCCCAGCTCACGCGGGCCGCTATCCTGAGCTGTGCCGCCCAGTCGCAGGCGCAGCTGCACGCGACGCGGGCTGCCGTCTCGCAAAGCGGCGCAACGTTGGCCGCGATAGACGCCTTCCTCAATGAACGGCTGGGGGATGAGGCGCCGAATATGTCACGCCTGCTAGCGACGCTGGAAGCTGCCGGGCGCGTGCTGGTGCAATTGCATCCTGAACAGAAAGTGATCGCCATGGACGACCAAGCCGTGCTTGAAACCGTGCTTCCCGACACTGGTGCGCTGCCCGCGCCCGCGCCGGCGCACAGTGACGCCGACGTGCCCCTCTCAGGCTGGCGCAACCGTGCTGAAGCGTATGTGACGCTCGATGCGCTGGCACGCTATTTGATGGAGCTGGAACCACACAGTCCCGTTCCGTTTCTTATTCGACGCGCGCTACATTGGGGCAGCATGCCTTTGCCGGAACTGATCGCCGAAATCATCCGGGAGGAGGGCGACCTCAAGCGGCTGGTGGGTGTTCTTGGATTGAAGATGTAGCGCGGACAATGTGGGCAGCTGGAAACCGGGTCCCCGCGAAAAGCGGCGCCCGATTGTCGTGCTGAGGCGAGCGCCATGACGCGTAGTGGCGCGCAGCGCCATGTCGCGGTTTGCCGAGGCGCTCTTGGCGATGCGGATGCCGTGGTGCGACAGGCCTTGCCGAATCCCGCCACACCCTTCGTCGGTGGCAATATCGAGGTGGGGTAGCAGGCGCACCGATTCGAGTAGCGCAGGCGCGGGACCGCCGACGGCGTTGCCGCGAAAGTCCGCCTGAAGACGCCGATTCAAGCGCTCAAGGAATGGCAGCAAAACAAGCCGGAGTTATTTGTTAAACGCGTTTATGACCAGACGAGACTTGACACTTAACTTGGGTGGATTGCATCGGGGAGGAAAATAATTATATAATTCATTATATCAAAATGACAATTTTATTGCGAGAAATGGCATCATACTTGTTTTGTTAAAATTATAGTAACTATGATATCTTGTAACTGTTCAGCCGGAGTACAGGCCGCAATAAACAGTTGTAAACTGTGCTGCTATCGCGCATGATTTGGGCATGCCACCAAAACCTCCCCGTCTCAATCTCACCGGCTTGTCCCATGAAGACAA
>NZ_WHJG01000044.1 GCF_011682175.1 Massilia frigida | reverse complement strand
CGTCGTCCAAAAGGCAAGAGTAAACGCCATTTCGCTACAGTTTACAAGTGGCGGCTGTAACTCCTTGAATGTTAACGGGTTTTCTCGTCATGGCGACAGGGAGTTCGGAGTTGTGTATAACGTGATGTCTCAAGGTGCAGCTCAAGAAAAACAGTTATGTCCGCAATAGCGAAGGGGTGGTTTGCTACTTCCGCTATTACGACGCGCGGGCATTCACGCGCTTTGTGCGGCTTGCCAGCAACGATCAGCTGAGCGATTTTTTTGGAAGCGCGTGCCGGACGATCTATTTTGATGATGCCGGCAGCGGAAAGATTATTGCGCTGACTGGAAAAAAGACGAAGTTGATCAGTCGTATTTTCGATCCGGGCGCGATGCAGTTCGATGTGCGCGATATCGGGATTCATCAATAGAGAAGAGGTCGGGCATGATCGAGTTCACAGCGGATCAGGAAAAAAAGGCCATGCGTAGGGATTGTCGGGCGTGGACAAAATTGATGGCCGAGGCGTGGTACACGAGTGATTATCCGCACGCAACGGATTATCCAGCGGCTGCATTGGTTTCGGATTTAAGGGAAGTCTATTTCGTTTGCCAGGCAAACAAGGTGAGCGACGTTGGCTCGATTTCTATCTTGGGGTTCGATATCTTGCGCGCAAACCTGCTGATGTGTTCTAAGGAAAATATGGACGCGATGATGAAGTATTTCCTCATACACGCGAAGGCTGCGAACGTAGATTACGCCCAAAATTGGATTGAAATTTACTTGGAAGAAGTCGCATAAGATGAGCAAGAAAAAACAATCTTCCTCGCTTTTAAAGCACGTATCTCTAGTGGAAGAAAATTTGCCGGACTATGACAAGGAAGAGTTGCAGAGAGAGCGTGATTTGATTGCGCAAGCGGAAGAATGTAAAGCTAGCGAAGAAGTGGCAAGAAAAGAAATACAACGGCTAAATAAAGAGAAAAAAGGATTAAGTAAAAAAGAAGATAATTATAAGGAAAAAGTAAAAAATATTGAGCAAAAAATTATGCATTTACAAGGGGTTCCCGACGCAACATGCCGCGTCCGTCATCCCGGATGCGTTGAAATGACGAGTGCTAAAAAAATTGACTTTCCAAAATCTATAGGAAATGAAATAAACAAGCGCCATGGCACTAAAATTGATTTTACTAAACTATTGGAACTAGAAGGTGGTGAGCACACTGCTGCTTACATTCCATGGTGGGCTTATGTAAAAAATGATAAGCCAGTTATTCGATTTTACCAAAACATACGTGAGCCGGATGTGCCTCGACTCGCTGGAGGGTACGGCGGAAGGCCTGACAATAAATCTGGTACAACAGTGGGAGTCGGGGTGGATTTAGGGCAGTTTTCACCGGACGCGTTTCTGCGTATGATGAAAAAAGGAAATAGCGGAGCACATCAAATTACTGATGAGGAGTTATTGGCTCTGCATGAAAAAATCACGCCTTATTTCCAGCTTATTGGTGGCGACGCTTGCAGATTTTTGCGCAAAAATCCATTAACTCTGAACGCACGGTAGACGAATTTTTTAGACAAGATATCGCAGGACGAAGCGTTGGGAAAAACTATATCGCTATATCAATATAGAATCAAAAATACCAAATATAGGAACTTCGTGGATTTGACTGCCGAGCAGCAAACGGCTTTACTATCGCATGCATATCAATACGGGACTCCGAAGAATGAATTGTTAAACGCTATTTGGCAAGGAAAAAGAAGCCTGATTCCAGATATACGCGAACGTGGCTATCTTTACAAATCCATGCAGGTGGAAAACAATAAAGAGTAAAAATTGTGAAATATATCCTTCAATTTCTGTTGCTTGTAATTTTAACTTATCCATTTGATTCCAAAAATGCGAGGGCTGCCGTGAGAAAATTTGAGAATCCTGCCCTTCAGTTTGCGGGTACATGGCGTGTTGATTCATATGATTTTCATGAATTTAAAGAAGTGCCGCCGAATATTGAAAGTCAACTGATTACACATGCCGGTGCTCTTCCGATAGGCCAGAAAATTCGCATGGAATGGACTGGTCTGTCGCTCATGCCAGGAAATTACAATTCTGAAAAAATGGATTTTGACGGGCCGATTGGTGAAGTAATAAAAATGACCTTCCTCATGCCACTTGGGAAAAATTTTTGTAAAGATTATTGGGAGCACTTGTGTACGGATCGACCAATAAATTACACGGTCAGTTTCATGATTGTTGATATTGTAAAATGGAAAGGTGTTGATCGTAATAACAAGATGAGTTGGCCGGATATCGCGCCGGTTGAGTATCGGCTGGTCGATCTCAGCAAGACGCATAACGTCGATGCTTGGGTTGCGCGAAACGGCGACCTGATATTCCCGATCTATATTGGTGGAAAATCAAAAAACGGTAGCAATTTTGGCATGTTGGGCGTGCGCTTGAAACGCGAGAGGTAACGTCAGGTAACGCCAGTGTGTTCAATGCGAATCAAACGGTCGCTGCATCAAAGGACTATCTCGTTAGCACAATGCTTTCCACTGACGAAACAATCGATGTTCTCGAACGTCACCTCCGCAATTTCCCTCATCGCCTCCACGGTAAAGAACCCCTGGTGCCCGGTCACCAGCACGTTCGGAAACGTCATCAGGCGCTGGAACACATCATCCTCGATGATATCGCCCGAGCGGTCGTGGAAAAACAGTGAGCTTTCCTGCTCGTACACATCAATCGCCAGAAACCCCAACTGGCGCGATTTGAGCGCCTCGATCACGGCCGGCGTATCGATCAGCGCCCCGCGCGAGGTATTGACCAGCATCGCCCCGCGCTTCATTCCGGCCAGGCTGCGCCGGTTGATCATGTGCCGGGTGGCGTCCACCAGCGGACAGTGCAGCGATACGATGTCCGATTCCGCCAGCAAGGTCGGTAGATCCACCATGGTCCCCAGCGCGGCAAACTCAGGCGCCGGCGCCGGGTCATGTCCGAGCACCCGGCAGCCGAAGCCCTTGAGAATGCGCGCCGTCGCCAGCCCGATCTTGCCGGTGCCGACAATCCCTGCGGTTTTTCCGTGCAGATTGCTGCCCAGGAGCCCATCGAGCGCAAAATTCCCCTCGCGTACGCGCGCATACGCCCTGTGCGTATTGCGGTTCAGCGTCAGGATCAGGGCCAGCGTGTGCTCGGCCACCGCTTCCGGCGAATAGGCGGGCACGCGCGCGACAAACAATCCCAGCCGGTGTGCTGCTTCGATGTCGACATTATTGAATCCCGCGCAGCGCATCAGCACCGCGCGCACGCCGCACTGGTGCAGCGCTTCCAGCACGGGTGCATCGAGCCGGTCGTTGACGAAGGCGCACACCGCATCGCAGCCCTGCGCCAGTGCCACGGTGTGCAAGGCCAGCGCCGCTTCCTGATACTCCAGGGCGATCTGCTGCCGCGTCGGATGGGCGGCGAGCGCCTCGTCCAGGAAACGCCGGTCGTAAGCCTGGGTGCTGAAAACAGCGATTTTCATGGTGTTCGGTTCCCGCGTGAATGGCGATTCACCATCATAGCCCCGGACAGGATTGCCGGCCTTGCATCTCGCGTGCGTGCCTTGTGCCGGGTCCGTGCGCAATCGACGCGCTGTGCATGAGCTTGCACGCGTATGATTGGGTGGCCGCCACCAATCCACCCGCGCCGCCGATGCTGAAAATCGATCCAGAATTACTGAATAACGCCAGCATGTCGCCGCATCGCCGCGCATTGGAACAGGGTTATCGCTGGCTGCGTTTCGAGGACGGGCTGGAACGGCAGTTCCAGGCGTTTTTTACACAAGGGCACCTGGTGCGCGTGCGCGTCGCCGCCTGGGTGAGCATTGTCCTGTTCATCATGTTCGTGCTCATCGACCTCACCACGCTGCCCGCCTATGTATCGGTGCGCACGGTCAGCATCCGGCTGGCCTTGATTATCCCGAGCTTCATCATCGTGCTGCTGGCCAGCTACCGGGCTGTGTGGCGCCCGTATCTCGGAACGGCGGTATTTACCGCCGCCCTGGTCACGGGACTGAGCACGGTCGCGGTGATCGGCAGTGCGCTCGATGTCGGCTATCAGATCCCGTACGAAGGCATCCTGCTGGTGGCGCTCTTTGTGTATCTGATCGCCTGCCTCGAATGGCGCCGCGCGCTGTTCGCCAATATGGTGACCTTGTGCGCCTTCGTGGTCATGGAATTCGCGCTGCAAACCAATCCCCAGGCGCGCCTGTACCAGATCGTTTTCATGTGCGCGGCCAATGGCGTGGGGGCGTACGGCGCCTATTTCCTGGAACACAGCATCCGCACCACTTTTCTGGTCGACACCCTGCTGCACGAACTGGCGGCGCTCGACGGCCTCACCGGATTGTCGAATCGCCGCACGCTCAATATCCATCTGGAGCGCGTCTGGCGCCAGGCCATGCGCGACCGGCAAGCGGTGGCCATTGCGATGATCGATATCGATTATTTCAAGCGCTATAACGACCGCTATGGCCACGCCCGTGGCGACGCGGCCTTGAAAGCCGTGGCCGACGTCATCGCTGGCCAGGCGCGCCGCCCGCTTGACCTGACCGCCCGCTATGGCGGCGAAGAATTCGCCGTGGTCTGGCATAACCCGGTCCCGGGCGAATTGCAGGCGATGGGCGAGGTGCTGACCGCCGCGGTGGCGGCGCTCCACATCGAACACCTCGACAGCGACCTCGGCCGGTTGAGCGTCAGCGTCGGCGTGGCGATCGGCCTGCCATGCGCCGGCGACGATGCCGCCGCCCTGCTGCGCGCGGCCGACGAGGCGCTGTACCAGGCCAAGCACCAGGGCCGCAACCAGGTCGTGGTGACCGAACCGGTGCCGGCGCTGGTGTAGCGAAGAAAAGACACAAGCCATCCGGCAACTACCTGTTTCGCCTTCCCTGGAGCGGATATGTTTACCCGAATTACTTTTTGTTATAGTGTCGACATTATTTGAACAGCGGAGATTTGGACATGAACGGAGCAGGTGGAACCAGCGGCGGCACGGGCCAGTTTTTTCTCGGCCTGATCATGATGTGCGGCGGCTTCTATTTACTGCTTAACGGGATCGTGGTCAGTTCCAGTTTTGGATTCAGCACGCGCCTGTTCGGCATCGGTTCGGGATTTGGCGTCAGCGGCGGCATGGTGCTGATTCCGCTGATGATCGGGATCGGTATGGTTTTCTACAACTCGAAGAACTACCTTGGCTGGCTGATCACCCTGTGCTCGTTCGCGGCGCTGGTGTTCGGCGTGATTTCCTCGGTCAGCATGAGCCTGCGCACCATGACGGCCTTCGAACTCATTGCCATCCTGGTGCTGGCGATCGGCGGACTCGGTCTGTTCCTGCGTTCGCTCAAGCCGGCGCAAGCGGCGCCGCCGCAGGCGCAATAAGGCGCTGGCGCCGCGCGCCATGGCGCAGCGGCGCCACGCTCAGCTGGCGCCGGTACGCATGCGCAGGCGCGCGCGCCATTCGCCCAAGGCCGATAACGCAGAATGAAATTCGCGCTCGATCAGGTCCGCTTCGGCGTTGGTGACAACGCCATCCATCAGCGCGCTCGATACGGCTTCGGCCACGGCCCCGACTTCGCTCATCACCCGGCATACCGTCTGCGACAGGTCGTCGCGGCCAACCTGTTCCGGCTGCGGCACGACGAAGGCCGCCATGCCGTGCCGGTTCAGCAAGGCATGCAGCGGCATCAGCGCTTCCTGCACGCCAGCCTTGTGGCAATGCTCGACAATGATGGAAACCTCCTCGAACGACGGGTAATGTGATGAAATGGTGGGCGAGAGCTTATTGCGCAGAACATTGGCGGAAATGCCAATCTCCTTGGCCAGCATGTCCAGGCCTCCGGGATAGCGGCGCGCCACGCTGTACAGCGCATCGTGCTGGTTCATGTCCAGATATTTACGAGTCATGGTGAATCTTGCCTATTTTTACCGGTGCATTGGCAGTATTGGTGCTGTTATGCTTCTTTCAACCTTCAACCCGGCCAAAGAAAAATGAAGTCAACTCAGATCATGTTGCTGCTGGCACTGCTGCTACCCGCCGCTGCCACAGTCACGGCCGGCGCGAAACCGGCATCCAGTTCGAGCTCGCGGTCGAGCTCAAGTTCGTACAAGAGTGGATTTTCCTCCCAAAAATCCAGTCCATCAAGTAGCAATTCGTCAACGTCGTCGAAGAACTCGTCGTTCGGCTCCTTCGGCAGCCGCTCTTCTTCCTCGTCGCCGTCGGCGCCGCCGCCCCAGAAATCCGGGTCGTCGTGGTCGCAGCGCTCGCAGGACAGCGCGCCGGCGCCGCAGAAGTCGAGTTCGATGTGGTCGCCGCGCTCGCCCGATAGCAGCGCCGATGCGGGCAAGAAGGGCGCGTCCGGGGGCTTCGGTTCCTTCGGTAGCGCGCCTGCGCGGCAGGACAGCGGCGCCCAGCCGGGCTTGCAGAAGTCGGGTTCGGTGCTGTCGCAGCGCCTGAACAAGGGTAGCGCCGAGGCCAATGCCTTGCGCACGCTGGAAGCGCGCCGGGCGGCCGAGCAGGCGGCCAATGCGCCGCCCGAGATCAGGCCGGCGCCGTCGTCCCAGCCATCGGGCGGGCAATATGGATCGGGCAACGGCGGGCAGTACGGTAATAACAGTGGTGGCCAGTACAACGGCAACCGGAATGGCCAATATGGCGGCAATGGGATGCCGGCACCGATTATCGTGCCGCAGAATAATAACGGCATGGGCAATGCCATCCTCGGCTTCTTGCTGGGACGGTCGATGTCCAACTCGCATGCGAATAGCGGTTATCAGGGCAATACGAACAATAGCGGGATGGTTGGCACCACGCCGGGCAGCGCCGGCCCGGTCGCTACGGCCCAGGCACCACAGGAAAGCTCGCTCGGTAAATCGCTGCTGCGTACCTTCGTCTGGCTGGTGATCCTGTCGGTGCTGGCCTGGGGTGCTTATCTGGGCTGGAAATTTTTAAGGCGCGGCAAGGCGCCAAGCACGGCAAACTATACTTTTGACAGGAATTGACATGGGCTGGAAGAACGCATTCGATTACATGCGCGGCATCGCCGGCAATCATGGCGCCGATGGCAAAGCCCGGCGCGAAGATGACGGTTTGCCGCTTGGCGCACGCATCGGCGGCATGCTGAAGCTGCAAATGTCGCCCCTGATCCGGGCGCAAGCCAACGGTTCGCTGATCGCCATGCCGCGCGATACGGACACGCTGATCCAGGCGGTATCGCAGATCAAGCTCAATCTGGCGGGCGGGCTGTATCGCTATTACCTGGCCAAGGGCGACGACGATGCCAAGGAAAAGTTTTTGCAGCTGTATGCCGATGACAAGGGCGCGGTCGCCGAAATCATGTATTGCACCCAGCTGGCGCGCGTGATTCCGGAAACGGAGGAAGACCAGGACGCCTACACCGGCCGCTCCGGCTTTGGCCTGGGCGACCCGACCTACACCCTGTGGCGCGAGCAGCTCGACGACGTGGGCCTGAGCGAAGATGAACTGGCCACCGTGTTCGGCGACAGCGACCGTCTCGATTATGTGCGCGACGCGGGCGAGCGCAACGCCACGTTCGTGGCCCCCTTCACGGGGACCGAAACCCGGATCGACGACGCCGCCGGAGCCCAGGGTCTGAAGCAGGAAATGTATTTCATGCCGTACGTGCGCGAATTGCCGGGCGGCGGCAGCGAATATCTGCTGATCACGACGGAGATCATCTCCAGCGTGAATGGCGATAACTCAAAACGCGGTATCCATGTCGATTTCGTCATTGGCTTACCGGTGGAGCAAGAACGGGTCGTTATCCAATAACGGTCCGGTACAGGCAGTCTTACTTAACAACGAAAGGGATTCAAGATGAGCAATGCAAGTGGATGGGGACTGACGGCGCGTTTGATTTCGAAGCACTTCGGCGTGCTGGGCGACCGTATATCGTCAGCGATCGCCAATTTTGACCCTGAAACGGCGACCGAGGCCGACCGCGACCGTCTGGCCGACACCCTGCGCGCCACCGCGCAAGTGCTGGCATCGGCGCGCTCCTCCTTCGAGAAGGAACACAAGGATGTGGTCAGCCTGCGTGAACTGATCGCCAACGACGAAAAAGCCACGGAAACGCTGGCCGAACGCCTCGCCGCCGGCAAGATTTCGGAAGCGACCGTGACCATGTTCTGCGACGAACTCGAAGCGAACAAGAGCCGCCTGCCACAAGAGATCCAGGAAGAAGCCGATGCCAAGGCTTACATGGACGAGCTGCAAAAGATCATCGATGCGCTGTCCAAGCAGCTCGCCGACTTCGACGCCCAGGCCAAGAAAGCGCTGCAGCAGCTGGCAGCGGCCCAGGCGCAGAAGGATCTGCAATCGATGCGCGCCGAGCGCCAGAGCCAGCTCGCCGGCCTGACCGGCATGAAAGGCAATTCGAGCGCGCTCAACGCCTTGACGCGCCGCGCCCAGGAAGTGAGCAACGAAGCCGAAGGCATGCGCATCGTCGCCGACATCGGCCAGAAGCCGCTCGACCAGGCTGCGGAAATCGATGCGATCCGCAAGTCGGTGCAGAACGACACCAGCGGCGAAACCGCGCTGCAACGCCTGCAGCGCCTGTCGGGCAAGCCGGCCGCCGCGTAAGTAGCGGTATCACCCGGCCGCCATGCGCATGGCGGCCGCGGCACACATGAAAACGGCCTCTTTCGAGGCCGTTTTTTTATCCCATCGCTTGAACGCGGATCAGAAATCGACGGTAAAGCCGGCGCCGACCGAACGCTGCGAATAGTTATAGTCGATCAGGCTTTGTCCGTAGCCGGAAAACAGCTGGACATAGCCTTTCAGGTTGGTCGTGAGCGGATACGACATCGCCGCCTGGATCGCGCCATGGTCGGTCGACATATTCCGGCGCGCCATGATCGAATATTCATAGCCATCCTTGCGATAGCTGGCACGCACGTCGCCGCGCGCCAGGAAATCGGTGATGTCCGCGTTATCGTTGTTCGATTTGGCATTATCCAGGCGGCGCCATATGCGTGCGCTCATCGCAAAATTGCCGCGATCAATGCCGACTTCGGTGTACAAGCGGTTCCAGCTGCGCGACAGGGTCGAGGTTTGTCCGTTCGACTGGTGCACCAGGCCGAAATTGACAAAGCGCAGATTGACTCCGGCGAACGATTGGTTAATCGGCAGGACCGCCATGATTTCAGGCTGGTAGTTGGTTTCGCGGAAGGGGCTCGATGCCGCGCGGTTGTACGCCTGCCAGAAACTCTGCTGCGTATAGCCGAGCCAGATATCGACCGGCAAACCGGCGACCTGCTCGGCGGCCTTCATTTTCAGGCTCAGCTGATAGGTCAGTTCGACGCGCTTGGTCTTCAGCCCGCCCGGGGTGAAATCGCGGTAGGGCGCATCGTTCGACGAGGTGCTGTAGTTGGCCACCAGCAGGTAGTTTTCGCGGTGCGGACGGAAGGAAAACACGCCGCGGCGCGAGGCCTTGGTCAGCTCCCACAATTGCTCGGTACGCGAAATCGGGGTTTCCGGCGGTGCCGGGGTGGCCGATGCCACGGCAGGAATCGGCGTTGCCGCCCCGGCTGGATCAGTCTTCTTGGCAGCGGCAACGGTCGGGTCCGAAGCCGGATTGCCGGCGACGGTGTCGGCCGTGGCGGCCTTGGTGAGCGCGTCGAAGCACCCGAGTCGCGCGCTCGGGTCGCCAAGCACGGAGCAGCGCACCATTTGCTGTTCGAGCTCGCCCGCCTGGGCGGCGCCAGCGGAAATGAAGAGGGTGGTCAGGAGGAGGGGCAGTCGGGCGGCGTGCATGTGGGATGTTTCTAAAATGACAAAGGGTGGTTACTGTAGCGCAAGATGAAAAAAGATGTCGCGCTGCATGTATTTATGTTGCGGGATTGCATCAGGCTTCCCTCGCATCATCGATATACACGGCGGTGTCGTGCAGTACCGGTTCCGGGACTTCCAGCACGAGGCGGCCGATTTTTTCGTACAGCGCCAGCCGGAATTCGTCGCGGTCGAGGGACAGATGGCAGCGCCGGTGGCAATTCGGGCACAGCGCGGCGGTGTTCGAGGGCTTGTCCGAGCCATGGCTGGCGAGCGGCATGATGTGGTGCACTTCCAGATACGGAAAGCCATCGGTGCCCGTGAACGGCGCCGGCAGGTCGCAGCCTTCGCAGATGCCGTCGGCGACCTTCAGCACCCAGGCCGTTCGCTTCCAGCATCTGCTCGATGCGCAGCTTGACGCTGCTGCCCACGTTCCTGGCGGGACGGTAGCCGATAAGGTGAGGCAGGCGCAAGTCGAACAAGGTCGACGAAATATTTTGCATGCGAAATTCGACGGCGGACTCGGTGCGCGCCGCCAATGCCGTCTCGCGCAACTGGCGGTTTTCTTTCGCTTTGTTGATAGGCTCGCCGGCCAGCTCGCTGCGCAGCATCGCCACATAGGCGCGCCCGGCGGCGGACAGTTCCTCGTCGGTCCAGTCCGCACTCTTGGTCGATGCCTCGGGCGAAGAAGAAACAGGCATCTGGACGGGTGGGCGCGATCGATAAGGGAACGCGGCCAGTGTACCAGGTGTTCAATTTCTTAAATGTAAACTTTTCGTGGCTGCAATGGATGCCGGGATTATTCCCGTATGCCGTACCCGAGCGCGCGTGCCGCCTTGCGAAAGCGCGCGTCGTGCTTGACCTGCACCACCAGATGCTGCTTGCCCGCACGCATGCACAGGGGCGCCGTGTCCTTGTGCCCGGCGATCAGGTCGGCCGTGTCCGCATCGACGCATTCGATCAGCACGCTGGCGCCCAGCACGCGCATCGCCTTGCCCTGCTTGTTGCAGGTGCGAAAAAAGCCTTCTACTTGCACCGGCAGGGGCTGCTTATCGTGGGATTGCAAGAAGGCTTCCAACTGCGCTGTATCCTGGCCGCGCTCGACCGCGAGGACGGTTTTTTCGCGGTCCAGGTGCCACAGATCGGCGCTGTCGCGGCTCGCCCAATTTTCCAGCAGCAGTACGTCTTCGGCCGACAGGCTGCCCTGCGTCACGCTGATCTGCAAGCTGGCGCTGACCGAGAGAACGCACGAGGCGGCTCGTGAGGGTGGCACGTAGGTCGGGCTAAGGCCGAGACAATACGCGCCCAGGTCGGTCAGGCGAACATGCATCAGGCCGTCGTAACGCGACAGGAAGCTCATGCCCTCGCCGCCCCATAAGGCTTGAAAATGGGTGCGCGCATTGTGCGGCGACGCATAGGCGACGTCGACCATGCCCAAGGTTGCACAGTATTCGAACAGCACGCACAGCAGATAACGCTGTTCAAAGATATCCCACTCGTCGTCGGTATAAGCGAGCGCGCCGTAATTGGGGTCTTCCAGGTAGAGCGACCACGCATCCGCGGCCACGGCCAGCGGCGCGCCCTCGGCCCGCATGAAGCGACCCAATTCATCGACGTCAACCCAGCGCGCGGTCGGGCAGCGCTGCAGGAACTGGCCGATGCTCGCCCGCCGCGGCGCGACCGGCGTCAGGCGGCCCTTGGCCTTCTGGCCTTTGATCGCATCGACGCGGTTGAATTCATCGAACATGGTCGAGGTCAGCCATTTCTTCCAAATGCCGCGCAGCACGTCGGCGGGCGGCGCTTGCAAGGCCTTGATACCGGTCGGGGTCAAGCCGAGCTTACTGCCATGCAGTTCCGCCAAGCCACTTGCCTGCAAAAGCAGCGGCCACGCAACTGGTCTGATCGCGCCGATGTGCTGGTCCGACGCGTCGCACGCGGCCATGGGGTCATAAAAATCCGCGCTGGCCAGCTTGCCTTCTATCGCACGCAAGGCAGCCGTGCCGGGCATGCGGGTTTTATCGCTGACAGTGATGAGCTTTTGATCGACCATGCGCAGCATGGCGATGACCTCGTACAGGGCATCTTGCGAGGTATTGCGCTGCGTGGTCGGCATCTCATCGTCATCTTCACCCGCTTGCCGCCCCGGCTCCGGCAAAGCGGCCAGGCTTGCCAGCGCATTCGGCGTCAGCGCCGGGCACAAGGCGGCCACGCGCAGGCGAAGCTGCGCAGGGAGCTGGTAGGTGCCGCCATGCTCGAACAGGAAAAGGTTCAGCACGTTCATTGGGCCATGGCCGTAGCCGGATCGCGCCGGATGATAAAAGCGCGGGGATTGATCGTATTTGGCGGCAAAACGCGTGGCATCGAAATGGCCGTTGGCATCGTACGCCGCTTCGCACACAGCCAGTTGCTGGCAGGGATCGAGCATCGCCCAGACACGCGGCAAGCCGGTTTCCGACATGTCGTCGAGGAGGGCCGCGACCATCATGTCCTTGCGTAAGACTTTTTTGCTGTCAGAGAAATTGGCAAGCAACTGCTTGAGTTCGGTGTTTGTGAGGCTGTTCAGCGCTTCGGGCAGTGTGTTCATCGGCGAAGAGGGCAAGTGAGCGAGCATGCGAGCATGGCAAACGATGCGCCACGCGTCAAGCCTGGCGCATCAGGCGATCAGCTTGAGCCCGGGCGGAAGCGATTCGCCCAAGATCCAGCGCTCGGTCGCCTGGTCCAGTTGCACCACCTGTTGCACCATCGTGACAGTTGCCGGCGGCGCGTTGATCGCCAGCAGCCGCTGCACGATCCGTTCGCGCAGCGCCAACGGCAGGTCGCGCGAACGGTCGTCGGTCATGCGCGCCAGGTGCACGGCGGCAAAGGCGGCCGACTCGACCCGCTTCCAGTCGAGCGCCAGGATGGCATCGAGCCAGCCTTCCACCACCTCGGTCGGCACCACGTCGTGCGTGCTGCCGTGGAAAGGCTGGCGCGCGCCGATGCGCCCCAGCGCCCACAGGTAGCGGCTGGCACCGGTAGCATCCTTGCCCGGCGTGGCAGGTGCCGTTTGGATACGCTCCAGCAGCCATCCGCCGATTTCCGCCTTGTAATCGACC
Source organism: Massilia frigida (assembly GCF_011682175.1). GTDB lineage: Bacteria > Pseudomonadota > Gammaproteobacteria > Burkholderiales > Burkholderiaceae_D > Telluria_A > Telluria_A frigida. The sequence continues at coordinate 40,357 of NZ_WHJG01000044.1, read as the reverse complement.
GGAATGCGTTCGAGCGAGGCGCCCAGGCGCAGCATGTCTTCGTCGCTGCCGGCCACCACCGTAGGGCTGGCGTCGCCGCCGTCCTTGTTGGTTTGCAGGTTGAACGCGAAATCATCGAGCAGGCGCAGTTGCTCGGTGGCGCCCAGCCCGCCAGCGACCCTGCGCCACAAGGTCCACCATTCGGCGCGCGCCTGCTTGTCGTCGGCATGGCGTACGCCGGCCTCGAACAGGGTCCACAGCTGCTCCAGGCGCCATTCGTCAAGCGCGTAGCCGAAGCCCGGGCGCAGGCAGTAGCCGGTCAGGTTCAGCCATACCCGTTCGTGCTCGGCGGAGCGGCGCCGTCCGCGCGCGCGTTGCCACAAGGCGTCGAACAGCTGGCGCAGCAGCGGCGTGTGCCATTGCTCGCGCTCGCCCAGCAGTTGCTCCAGTTGCGCACGCAGCTGCTTGACTTCCTTCGCCGTCACTTGTTCCCCGCTCTTGCCGAAGATGCGCTCGATCTTGTCGATGGCGGCCGTCAGTTGCGGCGATGGTGCGCCGTCGGCGTTGTCGTTCCCGGCTGCCGGGTTGTCGTGCCGCAGGTCGAATTCCAGCAGCCAGCGCTGGCTGGGATCGGTCAGATTGACGCAGTGCATTTCCAAGGTGCCGACCTCGGTCAGCGCGGTGGCCAGTTGCACGGCGGTTTCCTGTTTTCTGCCCGCCGGCTTGAGTTTGCCGTCGGCCGCGTGCAGCACGGTGGCAATCGGCGGCAGGCGCACGTATTTCGGATCGTCGAGGTCGACCAGTTCGCCTGGCGCCGGCGGCGCATCGGCGCCGTCGGCGTTCGACGTCATCACGTGAAAGCGTACCGGCTGCCCGAGGCGCAGGGCGAAGGTGCGGTCCTTGAGCAGGATCTCACGTCCGGTTTCGCTGCCGCGCGGCAAGATGCAGATGCCGCGTTTCGGCCCTGCGCCGGCCTCGTCGAGCACCAGGAAATAACTGCGCGCCGCGCCGGCATCGATGCGCGGCGCCTGGCCTTGCAGCGACAGGGCATAGGCCACCGCGCCACGCGCCACGGCCACGTCCGGATTGTCGTTGTGCAGCAGGCGCAAGGGTGCGCCACGCCAGTTGCCCAAGGTTGCCTGCAAGCGCTCCACCAGTGCGTCGGCACGGAACACGCCGCCGTTGAGCAGCAAGGTATCGGGCATGGCCGTGCCGTCTTCCTGCGCCGCTTGCAGGGCACTGGCGTGCTGCTGCAAAAAATCGGCAATGTGACGGGTAACGGCCGGGTCGCGCGCGTACGGCAAGCCGAACTCGACGATACCGGCGCGGCCTTGCTGCACGTGATCGGTAGCCGCCACCAGCGGGAAAAAGCCATCGACGATGATGCTGCCGACTTCGTCCCGCGTCAGCGCCACCGAGCGCATGCCGCCGATCATGCGCGAACCGGAACCGAGCAGGGTCACTTGCGCCTGCTCGGGCGCGTCGGCCGCCAGCAACTGCTCCTTGGCGGCGCGGCAGCGTTCCATCAATTGGGAAAGGGCACTGGCCGTCAGATGCGCGCGTGGCTGGTCCGTGCCCGCCATCTGCGCCATTTTCGCTTCGGTCACATGGGCCAGCGCCAGGTCCATATTGTCGCCGCCGAGCATCACGTGGTTGCCCACGCCGATGCGCGTCAGTTGCGGCTCGCCATCGTGCAGGTCGACCTTGATGAGGCTCAGGTCGGTGGTGCCGCCGCCGACGTCGCACACCAGCACCATGCGCGTGTGCGCCAGTTCATCGGCCAGCTCGCCGCGATGGCGGAACAGCCAGTCGTAGAAGACCGCCTGCGGCTCTTCCAGCAAGCGCAGTTGATGCAGTCCGGCCTGGCGCGCCGCGCTCAGGGTCAGCGCGCGCGCGCCTTCGTCGAACGACGCCGGTACCGTCAGCACCAGTTCTTGCTGTTCCAGGGGAGTAGCGGGAAACTTGCTGTTCCAGGCCGACCGCAGGTAAGCCAGATAGCTGGCGCTGGCCGCCACCGGCGACACCTTGGCCACGTCGGGCGCGGCGCCCCACGGCAGGATCGCCGCCAGGCGGTCGACGGCGGTATGCGACAGCCAGCTTTTGGCGCTGGCCACCATCCGGCCCGGCACTTGCGCACCGAGCCGGCGCGCGAGTTGGCCGATGACGACCGGCTGCGCCTCCGCATGATCTTGCGGCCACGGCAGCCGGATAGCGGCCGCCGCCAATTCGTCATCAAGCGGGTGGTAGCGCACCGATGGCAGCAGCGGCAAGGCAGCCACCTGGCCCGGCGCCACCAGTTGCTCGATCTCGAACAGGGTGATGGCGGCGCGCCCGTCCGCCTGCGCATCGATGGGCGCGTACGCCACCACGGTATTGGTGGTACCGAGGTCGATGCCGACGATGAACTGGCGAGCCATACGTGCCCTAGTTGTTGCCGCGCACGTCGAACTCCACCTTCCAGCGTTCCTCGCCCTGGACGGCTTGCGCCACCAGTTCCAGGGTGCCGGTGTCGGTGGCGACGGCGGCCAGGGTCACCGCGACCACGTCGCCCGCCTGGCGGCCTTCGGCAGGCAGGGTGGCCTGGATTTCGCCGACTTCCTGCATCTCGTCCGGATGCCAGAAGTCGAGCAGGTCGCCCAGGCGGTCCTGGCGCCGTACCGACGAGCCGAAGAAGCGCAGGGTGATGGCGTGCCCCACCACCAGGCCGAACTGCTGGGTCTTGAGTTGCGCTTCGATGCCTTCTTCCATCCCGAATGGCGCCACGCACAGCAGCTGGATCGGCGGCTCGAAACCGGGCACGGCCGGCATCGACGATTCGATGGCGACATAGTAGGCGCGCGCGGTGCCGCCGCGGATGCGGATGCCTTTGCCGCGACGAACGTAGCCGTAGTAGGCGGCGCCGCGCGCCACGGCCAGGTCGAGGTCGGCGCCGGTGAGCATGCGCGCAGGTTCCGCGCCTTCGCCGGCCAGCCAGTCGTTGAGGGTGGTGAGGGTGCGTTCGGCCAGGACGTCCGACTTGAACACGCCGCCATTGAACAGCACGGCGGTCGGGTGCAGGAAGCTGGCGCCCTCGCTGATCTTGCCGGCAAAGCCTTCCAGCTCGGCCGTCGCCTTGGTTTGGCGGCCCAGCAGGGCGGCCAGGTGGCGGGTGACGCCGGCATCCTGCGCGTACGGCAAGCCCAGCTGGACCAGACCGCCGCGCGGACGGCTGACCGGACGCGCCGCCGCTTCCACCTGCGGGAAGAAGCCTTCGAGGATGGTGGCGCGCACTTCGTCCTGGGTCAGCTCGGTGCGGATCGAACCGCCGATGAGCTTGGAGCCGCGGCTCGGCACGACGATTGGCTGGGTAGCCAGCTGCGCATCGCTGAGCAGGTTTTCCTTGGCCGCGCGGCAGGCGTAGGCCAGCGCGCGCATTTGCCAGGCGTCCAGCTGGGTGCCGGTGGCGGCAACCTTGCGCGCCACCAGGTGGGCCAGCGCCAGGTCCATATTGTCGCCGCCCAGCAGGATGTGGTCGCCCACGGCGATGCGGTGCAGTTCCAGGTTGCCCTCGCGTTCGAGGACGGTGACCAGCGAAAAGTCGCTGGTGCCGCCACCCACGTCGATGACGAGGATGATGTCGCCCGGCTTGGCATCCTTGCGCCAGCGACCGCCGCTGTTCTGGATCCAGTTGTAGAGCGCCGCTTGCGGCTCTTCCAGCAGGGTCAGGTTGACGTAGCCGGCGGCCTTGGCCGCTTCCACGGTCAGTTCGCGCGCGGCTGGGTCGAACGAGGCGGGAATGGTGACGGTGATGTCCTGCTCGTCGAACGGCGCTTCCGGATGGGCGGCGTTCCATGCGTTGCGCAGGTGTGCCAGGTAACGGGTGGACGCTTCCAGCGGCGAGAGCTTGGTTACTTCCGGCGGCGCGTCGCTTGGCAGGATGGCGGCGCGGCGGTCCACGCCGGGATGGCACAGCCAGCTCTTGGCGCTCGACACCAGGCGGATCGGCGTCTGGGCGCCGCGCGCGCGGGCGAATTCGCCGACGGCGTAGTCCTGGGTGCTGGTCCATGGCAGGTTCAGCGCGCCTGGCGGCAATTCATCGGCGTGCGGCATGTACAGGAACGATGGCAGCAGGTGCGCCTGGCCAACCGCGCCGGCATCGACCAGCTGGGGAATGTCGAGGACTCCGTGGGTGGTTTTTTCGCCATCGCTGGCGGTCAGGTCCACATAGGCCAGGGCGCAATGGGTGGTGCCGAGATCGATGCCGATCGAGAAGTAGGCGTTGCTCACAGTTCCACCTCCGCTTGGGCCAGCACGGTGGCGTCGTGGCCGGCGGCCAGGGTGGGCAGGCGGACCTCGGCCGCGCGCCAGCCGCGATGGCTGATGCTGCCGTTGAACGGGGCTTTGCCGACCACGTTGCCGGTCAGGCGCACCGCACGGACGTCGAAACCTTCGTTCAGGGTGACGCGGCTGCCTTCGGCTTCGTCGCGCACGGGGACGATGGTGAAGTGTTCGCGCAGCACTTTGGCGCAGCCTTCGTGGACCACGCGCGCGGCGGCGCCGATGTCGGCGTCCGAGAAGCCGCTCAGGTTTTCCTGGGTGAAGTCGATCAGGCGCGCATCGCGCTGGAACAGGGATAGCAGTTGCAGGGCGGTGTCTGGTGTGGGGGCCGCTGGTTTGGGTGCTGGCGCTGGTGCGGCGGCGACCGGGGCTACTGGAGCCGGAGCTGGGGCGGGCGTTGGCGTGGGGATGCTGCCGTGACGCACGCGCTCAACCCGGCCGGCGAAGTCGGCATCCGACAGCACGCCGAAGAAGGCGCCGAAGGCGATCGGAATACGGCGCAGGAAAGAAGGGCGCTGGTTGTTGTCCTGGGACGGGTGATTCGAATTCGGCGACGAGTCGATCATCAATTACTCCTGAGTATGCCGGCTGTGTGTCGGACTGATAGGGTTGGCCGGGCAAAGGTGCCGCAGGGCCGGAACCGGGATTGTATGCTGTGTAGGGCCTAAATTTATGCTGCGCGGCAGTATAAATCATTTGATGGGGGAGTTCGATGATGCTGCCCTGGGGCTTGGCGGCAAAAAGCCGGGCGCGGGGCTCGGCTTTTTGCGGCGGGGCAGGCTTTTGCGCGCGCGGTGGTTGCCAGCCGGGACCCTTTGCGGCTTACTTGGTTGCTTCGACGCAGGCGTTGTGTTCTATCCAGCATGGATTGAACACAATCCTCTCCGGCGTTGCCCCCGGATTGAGCGCACGGGCTTTGTCGATGACCGTTTTCTTGCAGGCGGCGTAAGTGACTTTGCATTTGCCGACGGGCGTCCCCGCGACCAAGGGCTCGATGTCGCGGTTACCACACTGATTGAAGTTTGCCCTGCATACTTTATAGCCGGGCATCGGATCGCCCGTCTTCTCTGCTGCCTCGTTACACTCGACCCATTTCGACTTGCACTTGATTTTGGCGGTGCGCACCTTCGTGTGGTAATCGATGCCCAGAAATTCTGTAAGCAAGGGCGTCACGGAATCGATGCATGCCTGGACGGCCAGCTTTTGCTCGGTCGCGACGGCCGCGTCGTCATTCGACTTCCACGTAGCCAATGCGCGCGGCTCGGAAACGTACTGGCAGCTTCATCCAGGACGGTTCGCCCTGCGCACGAAGTTGTCTTCCTTTCCTTCGGCAATCTTGCCAATATGAACGGCGAAGCGCAGTACGTAATCATCTTCCTGCACTGTCGGCGTCCCCAGGTCGTGATAAACCAGATGCCAGCCAAGAGGCGCGAGAGTGATGGGATTTTTGTAGGCAGCAGCGGTGCTGCCGTCGTCCATCAGAAGGTCGATTATCTTTTGGCCGAGCGCTTTTTGAAAATCGCCCAGCAATGGATTTGTCAGATTGCGCCGCCATAAAATTTTGTGCTCGCGCCGCTGTGAGGGTAGAGGGTGATACCTTGCTTCGCCTGCGCGATACCGGCAACGATGTTCGCCAAATTCGAGTTGGTGGCTTTTTCACGACTGACAATGCGCAATTCGTCCGTTCGCTTGTCTTCCTCGATGGTCAGTGGGACGGGGTTCTTGAGAACCTGAGCACGTTCGTTTGCCGGGGCAGGCGTGGATGGCTGGCCGGGGTTCTGGGCGAAACACGTGCTAGCGTAAACACGACAATCGTTTTTGAGATGGCTCAAGTATACTGTGGAACAGTGCTGATGATCTCTTCGAGTGAACAGGGAGCGCACGCTTGATTCGGTTGGCGACTGTATGGACATACAGTATAATGCGCTCACCTGCTTTCCCATCCCACTCGATGCTTGCTTTATACTGCTTTGTTTTCTGCTGTCAACAGGAGCCCCAAGCTTCCGTCGAACGCTCCAAGCAGGACCCGCTTTGGGATAATTTGTATTAAAGAACTACAATATACGATCATGCCGCTCCAATCAATCGAACTTTTTGCAGGTGCCGGAGGCTTGGCGCTGGGGTTTTCGGAGCATGGCGTTGCTCATCAAGCTGTCGTTGAGTGGAACTCCCATGCGTGTCAGACAATCAGGCGTAACCAGAGCGCCAATGTGGAGCCGGTTTCTCATTGGCCGGACGTTACCGAGGGTGACGTCCGCCAGTTCCAATACGATGCCTTCCAAGGAATCGATCTGGTCACCGGCGGGCCACCATGCCAGCCATTCTCAATGGGTGGAAAGGCTGGTGGGTTTCTTGACCCGAGGGACATGTTTCCGCAAGCCATCCGTGCTGTTCGTGAAACCCAGCCGAGTGCGTTCGTTTTCGAGAATGTGCAAGGTTTGAAGCGGGCGGCGTTCTCAGATTACTTCCGGTATATCTTGTTGCAACTTGAGTTTCCAGCTTTTCAGGCTCGTAGGGACGAACCGTGGATGCTTCATCTTGCCAGACTGGATCGTCACAAGGGCACTCGTGCTCGTAGCGAATACCGTGTCGAATGGCGACTTGTTAATGCCGCCAACTATGGCGTGCCGCAAAAGCGCATGCGTATTTTCATCGTGGGTTTCCGGGCCGATGTCCCCAACCAGTATGAATTTCCATTTGCCAGCCATAGTCAAGATGCCCTCTTGCTTGATCAGTGGAGCGCGGACGGCATGTATTGGGACCGGCACCGTATTGCGCGACGTAATCGTCCCGCTAGACCAGAGGGTATCGAGCGTAAGTTGCAGGGTTTATTGGAGCTCGACCCGGCTCAAGTGCGTCTGCCATGGCGGACAGTCAGAGATGCTATTGCGGATTTGCCGGATCCAGAACGGCGGCCGGATATGGAGCTTGTAGCGGCTCATCGTTTCCAGCCTGGCGCTCGGAGCTATGCCGGCCATACTGGCAGTCCACTCGATGAACCTGCCAAGGCACTGAAAGCGGGTGATCATGGTGTGCCTGGTGGCGAGAACATGCTGCGACGACCGGATGGCTCGGTTCGCTATTTTACCGTGCGCGAATCGGCCAGAATTCAGACCTTCCCGGATACCTTCATCTTCGAGGGAACTTGGGGTGAAACGATGCGTCAGCTTGGCAATGCGGTTCCAGTACGATTGGCATCAGTGATGGCTGGCAGCGTATGCGGTCATTTGCGCGCCGCGCGCCACACCCCGCCGCTGCTCGCGGTGGCATAGCGGCGGTAAGCGCTATCATTTTATTCGCCCTCGGCTTGGATGAATTGTCCCGACAGGCACGGTGGAAGAATGTTCAGGTGAGTTTGTGCCTTTTCGGCCAATTGCGCTGGGGTCTCGAGGCGCTCCGCGTGATTTGTTGCCCAGCCACGCCCGGGGTGCAACACGTCCCAACGTGACCGCTTGCCGGCGAGTCTGCCTTTACCGGGATTGTGATTACCAAAGCCATCAATCGCTGAGTTCCAAATTGGCGTGAACCTAGCGATGATCAGCGACTCCCCAAGCGGGATCCAGATGTCGTCCACCACCAAGAAACGGCACTGAAAGTCCTGGATATCCAGATTCTCAGCCGCTTTCACGCTCTCAGCGTGTTCTTTGAGGCGCTTTTGCAATACTCTTCCCGCCGCCAACTCCAGGTTAGCCCCCATCCGCGCGCCTGCGGGGATCGCTTTGCCAACATAAATAGGGAGTTGGAAGTTCTCTTCCCGATTCAGACGTGAGATTTGTTGATAGGCCTGAAAATCACCGGTGTAATAAATTGCATAGATCCCGGCCCCCTCGAACATCGGTACATCGCCCAGCGGATGCACTTCCTTGGTCAACAAGGCCTCAGCAACACTCGCACCAAGATTTTTTTTGTCCAAGGGATTAAAGGGAATAACCTTGCCCGTCATGCGCGCTTCCTGTATTTGCCTTGTTTAATCTCAACTGACCGGACCAAATTGGCAAAGGTCAATTGCTTTTGACAGGCGGATTCACGTGAAAAAGAAGGCCACCGTTCTGGGTGGCCGATCTGTCGACTATTGAGATTTACGTCATATGTGATGACGTCGTACATCCCGACAAAGCTTAAGCGTCGATATTTCCGGCACGCAGCGCATTCGATTCGATAAAGTTCCGGCGTGGTTCAACTTCATCACCCATCAGCGTGGTGAAAATCTGATCCGCTGCAATCGCATCATCAATCTGCACCTTCAGCAAACGACGCACGGTCGGGTCCATCGTGGTTTCCCACAGCTGTTCCGGATTCATCTCGCCCAGCCCTTTGTAGCGCTGCTTGCTGACCGTGCGCTCGGCTTCGTCGCGCAGCCATTGCATCGCGTGGTGGAAGTCGTCAACCGCCGTTTCCTTCATGCGCTCGCCTTCGCCGCGGCGGATAAACGCGCCTTCGCCGATCAAACCCTGGAACGTCGCCGCCGCATTCGCCAAGGTCGAGTAATCGGCACCCTGCACAAAATCGGCATCGATCGAGCTGACCTGGATATTGCCGTGGTGCATACGCTCGATGCGCAGCGCGTGTTTTTCGCTCAGGTCGTCCGAACGTACGCTTACCTTGACGGCTTTGTCGTCGATCATCTTCTCCATCGCGGCGGCCGATACCCCGGCGCTGTCCAGCGTATTCAGATCCAGCGTCACGCCGGTCATGATGGCGGTCAGCGCGGCGCGGTCGATCACGCGCGTCAGGCGCATCATGATCGCATTCGCCAGGTTGAACTGGCGTACCAGTTCGGCCAGCGGCTCGCCGGAAATCGGTTCGCCGCCGTCGCGCGGGGTCAGCACGGCGGTATTTAACGCCACCGTCATCATGTAGCTCGCTTCTTCCAGGTCATCCTTCAGATAACGCTCGTCGCGGCCGGATTTAACCTTGTACAGCGGCGGCTGCGCGATATAGATATGGCCGCGTTCCACCAGTTGCGGCATCTGGCGATAGAACAGGGTCAGCAGCAGGGTGCGGATGTGGGCGCCGTCGACGTCCGCATCGGTCATGATAATGATGCGGTGATAACGCAGCTTGTCGACGTTGAATTCGTCCGGTCCGATCGAGGTACCGAGCGTGGCGATCAAAGTCGTGATCTGTTCCGACGACAGCATCTTTTCAAAGCGCGCCTTTTCCACGTTCAGCACCTTGCCGCGCAGCGGCAAGATGGCCTGGAATTTACGGTCGCGCCCTTGTTTTGCCGAGCCACCTGCCGAATCACCCTCGACGATGTACAGTTCGCACAGCGCCGGGTCTTTTTCCTGGCAATCGGCCAGTTTGGCCGACAGGCCCAAACCATCCATGATGCCTTTGCGGCGGGTCAGGTCGCGCGCCTTGCGCGCCGCTTCACGCGCGCGCGCCGCTTCCACGATCTTGCCGCAGATGATCTTGGCGTCGTTCGGCTTTTCCATCAGGTAGTCGGTCAGCGTCTTGGCGACGATTTCCTCGACCGGGCCGCGCACTTCGCTCGATACCAGCTTGTCCTTGGTCTGCGAGCTAAATTTCGGCTCCGGCACTTTGACGGACAGCACGCAGGTCAGGCCTTCGCGCATATCGTCGCCGCTGATTTCAACCTTGGCTTTCTTGGCGAAATCGTGCTCGTCGATATATTTGTTGATCACGCGCGTCATCGCGGCGCGCAGGCCGGTCAGGTGGGTGCCGCCGTCGCGCTGCGGGATGTTATTGGTGAAGCACAGTACCTGTTCGTTGTAGGCGTCGTTCCATTGCATGGAGACGTCGACGCTGATATTCGTGCCCTGGTCCGACAGGCGCTCGCCGGTGGCCTGGAACACGGTCGGGTGCAGGACGGTCTTGGCTTTGTTGATGTACTCGACGAAGCCGCGCGTGCCGCCTTCGAACGCGAAAATCTCTTCCTTGCCGGTGCGCTGGTCGGTCAGTTTGATATTGACGCCGTTATTCAGGAACGACAGTTCGCGAATGCGCTTGGCCAGGATTTCGTAGTGGAATTCGACGTGCGTGAAAATCTCTTCGTCGGCCCAGAAGTGGACGTCGGTGCCGCGCTTGTCGGTTTCGCCGATGACCTTGATCGGCGACACAGCAACGCCGTCGATCATTTCGATCAAGCGGTTCTGCGGCACGCCGCGCACGAATTCCATGTAATGGACTTTGCCATCGCGGCGGATGGTCAGCTTGAGCAGTTTCGACAGGCCGTTTACGCAGGACACGCCCACGCCGTGCAAACCGCCAGAGACTTTGTACGAGTTCTGGTCGAACTTGCCGCCGGCGTGCAGTTCGGTCATCACGATTTCGGCGGCGCTGCGCTTTGGCTCGTGCTTGTCGTCGAATTTGAGGCCGGTCGGTACGCCGCGGCCGTTGTCGGTGATCGATATCGAATTGTCCGAGTGGATCGTGACGTGGATTTCGGTGCAGTGACCCGCCAGCGATTCATCGATTGAGTTGTCCAGCACTTCGAACACCAGGTGGTGCAGGCCGGTGCCGTCCGAGGTGTCGCCAATGTACATGCCGGGGCGCTTGCGCACCGCTTCCAGACCTTCGAGGATCTGGATTGAGGAGGCTCCGTATTCTTCGATCTTGGCGGGGATTGCTGGTGTGTTCTCGGACATGGACTGCTTTCTCAAAAAACGATGTATCGGGTGCTAAATGTGGAAGCTAATTACTCGTGGTTCCCGCACCAAGGTGGCACTCGGCGGGAACCCAATTTCGTCGAGCCGCCTGTAACTACGGAGCAAACTTGGGTTCCCGCCGAGTGCCGCCTTGGCGCGGGAACGACGGTGCTAATTTCCGGGTGCTGCGTGCTGCTTGGCTTGCCGTAATTCTTGCTGCTTAAATGCGCATCGGCATGACAACGTACTTGAAGTCCGCGTTGTCCGGAATCGAAATCAGCGCCGACGAATTCGAGTCGCCCAGGGCGATGTTGATCTGGTCGCACTTCAAATTATTCAACACGTCCAGCAGATAGGTCACGTTGAAACCGATGTCGACGCTGTCGCCGCCGTAGTCGATTTCCAGTTCTTCGACCGCTTCTTCCTGGTCCGCATTGGTCGAGCTGATCTTCATGCTGCCCGGGCTGATGATGCAGCGTACGCCCTTGAACTTGTCGCTGGTCATGATCGCCGCGCGTTGCAAGGAACGCAGCAGCTCGTCGCGGCCGATCGTGAAGTCGTTCTTGTAGCCCTTCGGAATCACACGCGTGTAATCCGGGAACTTGCCTTCCACCAGCTTCGAGACCAGCTCGATGTCGGCAAACGTCAGCTTGACTTGCGAAGTCGAAATGTCCAGCTGGACCGTCTCGTCGCTTTCTTCCAGTAAACGCTGCAGCTCAATGATCGTCTTGCGCGGAATGATGACTTCCTGGCGCGTGAATTCCTGCTCGGTCTCGACTTGGCAAAACGCCAGGCGGTGGCCGTCGGTCGCCACGGCGATCACGTTGCGGCCATCGAGCACCAGCAGCAGGCCATTCAGGTAGTAACGGATATCCTGTTGCGCCATCGAAAAGTGCACCATGTTGAACAGGTGCTTGAGCGTTTTCTGCGGCAGGGTGACCGTGGCGTTGTAGGTGTCCGCGACCGAGACGGTCGGAAACTCTTCCGCGGCCAGGGTTTGCAGCGCGAAGCGCGATTTGCCGGTCTGCACCGTCAGGCGCTTGTTCAGCAAGGTCATCGTGACGTCGCCCGATTCGGGCAGGGCGCGCAAAATGTCCAGCAGCTTGCGCGCGGCCACGGTGGTACCGGCTACATCGGCACCCGAGCCGATGCTGGCGTGCGTCGTGATCTGGACCTCGGTGTCGGTCGACAGGAATGAGACGTTTTCGCCGTCCTTGCGGATGAGGATATTGGCCAGAATCGGCATAGTGTGCCGACGCTCGACAATACCGCTCACGATCTGCAGTGGCCGGAGAAGGGTATCTCGGGTGGTTTTGACCAATTGCATAGTAATCCTCGGTAGAGTTGTCAGAAATATTCTGTATGGCCCGGTTCGCAGTGCCGCTACGCCGGCCGCCCCCGGCAAGCGGGCTTGCCTGGAGGCTGACAACGCAACAACAGGGCCACGGTAACCTTGCTGCTAATGCTATATTTTGCCAGAAATTGCCGTCCGCACATTAATTCGGGCTTTAACCCTTCAAAGTCTGTTCCAGGACGTGCAGCTCATGGTTGCACTCCGCATTCTTGGTGCGGTCGAGTGCGATCTTGCGCACCGCGTGCAGCACCGTGGTGTGGTCGCGCCCGCCGAACAGTTCGCCGATCTCCGGCAAGCTCTTCTGCGTCAATTCCTTGGCCAGGTACATCGCGATCTGGCGCGGCCGCGCGATGTTGGCGGGGCGGCGCTTGGAGTACATGTCGGCCACCTTGATGCTGAAGAAGTCGGCCACCGTTTTCTGGATGTTTTCCACCGAGATCTGGCGGTTCTGTACCGACAGCAAATCCTTCAGCGCTTCTTTCACCACATCGATGGTGATGTCCTTGCCGTGGAAGCGCGAGTACGCCAGGATCTTGCGCAGCGCGCCTTCGAGCTCGCGCACGTTCGAGCGCAGGTGCTTGGCGACAAAAAAGGCCACGTCGTCGGAGAACGTCACGCCCTCGGACTGGGCTTTTTTCAGCAGGATCGCCACGCGCATTTCCAGCTCCGGCGGCTCGATCGCCACCGTCAGGCCGGAATCGAAACGCGAGATCAGGCGGTCGTCCATGCCGGTGATTTCTTTTGGATACGTATCGCTGGTGATGATGATTTGCTTCTTCGCGGCGATCAGTGCCTCGAAGGCATAGAAAAATTCTTCCTGCGTGCGGCTCTTGCCGCCGAAGAATTGAATATCATCGATCAGCAGCATGTCCAGCGAGTGGTAGTAATGCTTGAAGTCGTCGAAGCCCTTGCGTTGGTAGGCGGTGACGACGTCGCGTACATACTGTTCCGCGTGGATGTAGCGAATCTTGGCGCCCGGCTGGTCGGCCATCACCTGGTTGCCGATCGCGTGGATCAAGTGCGTCTTACCCAAGCCCACGCCGCCGTAGAAGAACAGCGGGTTGTAGCTCACGCCCGGATTGTTGGCCACCTGGATCGCGGCGGCGCGCGCCAGCTGGTTGGCCTTACCGGTGACGAAGCTGTCGAAGGTCAGGTCGGTATTGACGCGGCTCTGTTCGCGGCGCGGCGAATTTCCGATGTTGAACATTTCCGGCGCAGCCGGGTTGTCCGCCGGGCCATTGCCGGGACCATTGTTGATGGTGCCGGGCATGGGGCCGTCGTTCGGGGCCGGATGGGGCGCGACCGGTTTTTTCGGCAGCGCGTTACGCGGGTCGAGCACGAACTGCACTTCCGTCGGCGCTTCCCAGTATTGGGAGGCGAGGGCGGTGATGCGGTTGGCGAACTGCGACTTCACCCAGTCCAGCTTGAAGCGGTTCGGTGCTGCGATGCGCAACTTGCCGTCCTCGTAATCGAGGGCAACCAGCGGTTTGATCCACGCACTGAATTGTTGCGGCGTCAGCTCCAGTTCCAACTGCGCGGAACAGGTCTGCCAAAAATTTTCCATGAATCTTCTGTCTGAATAAGGTGTGGAGGGGCGGTTCGATGATGCTTCGCTAGCGCATGCGTTGCGAGCGGTTCGCCACACGTAACACGCTATTCTACCCGCGACGGCCAGAGTTATCCACAGGCACGCCGCTTATTTTCGGTGCGGGGGCGACGTGGCAGAGGGGAAATAGAAGAAAGGCAAGTTGTCGTAAATTTACGTCGTTCGGGTGCCTTGCCCGGTGTGCGCACGTTCCGCGTCCCGCATCGCAAGCGCTCCCCCCCCAGGCGGCACTCGGCGGGAACCCAAGTTCGTGCCGCAGTCGCGGGCTAAGCAAGCAATTTGGGTTCCCGCCGAGTGCCGCCTTGGCGCGGGAACGACGCTGGGGGGCGGGAACGGCGGCGGGGGACGGGAGCGACGGCGGGGGACGGGGCGATGGAAGCTGCACTGTGCTTCCCACCCCACATTCCCCCGCCAAAAACACCCCCGCCCAGCCCCAAACCACAGCCTTCCTTGACAAAGGCCAGTGAAATGAGTTCTAATCCAAGGTTCCCCGCCCGTACTCCGTGCAAATGAGTCAGTTTATTGTGACTTATAGCTGTGGCTTAGCGGGTAAATATGAGTATTTTTGCTGTGGCGTGTCGCTGGCTTAACATCTGCGAAATGTCCTTGGCGCCGAAAACTGACGGGACGTCAGACCCGATTTTGCATTTTATTTTGCTTTAAGCGAGACCACCATGAAACGTACTTACCAACCTTCCGTCGTTCGTCGCAAGCGTACGCACGGCTTCCGTGCACGTATGGCTACCCGTGGCGGTCGCGATGTGCTCAATGCACGCCGCGCCAAGGGTCGCAAACGCCTGGCTGTATAAGTCTGGCACTTACTGCCCGATCGCGGTTGGCTATGACTAGCGAAGGTTCACACGACTTCGCGCGCGTTCGGCGTATCGTTAAAACGGATGAATTTTCATCCGTTTTTCGTTTGCGCCCCGCCCAAAAGACAGCCCACTTCGTGCTCTACACCCGCTCGAACGACTTGCCGCATGCGCGGCTCGGCGTGGTCGTGGCCAAGCGCTTTGCGCCCCGGGCCGTTACCCGCAATACGATCAAGCGCGTGACGCGCGAGCTGTTCCGCATGGCGCCGCTGCCGCCCGTCGATTGCATCGTGCGCCTGGCGCGCCCGGTCAATACCAAGCAAGGCCCGGCCACCACCGCCGCGCTCAAGGCGATCCTGCGCGCTGAAATTGCGCGCCTGTTTTCGTCACAGGCGTCACATAGTGCGTCACATAGTGCGTCACGTAGTGCGTCACAGGGTGCCTCACAAAGCGCGCCGCGCGATGCGGCGAGCGATGCGACGGCCAACGGGATGCCCGCGCCGAAAGCGTCACCATGAATACCCTGCTGGTCTGGTTATTGCGTGGCTATCAGCTGATGTTATCCCCGATGCTGGGGCAGCGCTGCCGTTTTTACCCGACCTGCTCCAATTATGCGATCGAAGCGATCCGCACCCACGGCGCGGCGCGCGGCAGCCTGCTGGCCGCGCGCCGCCTGTGCCGCTGCCATCCGTGGGATGATGGCGGATTCGATCCGGTGCCGCCCGCGCACCCGAAGAATTCTTCTACAGCCGCTTGCGGCTGCAACCACTCCTGACCAATACCTCAATGGAAATCAATAAACGTACTATCCTGTGGATCGTGTTTTCCGTATCGCTGGTGGTTCTTTGGAACAACTGGATGGTATCGAACGGCAAACAGTCCATGTTTTCCGCCACGCCGCCTGCGAAGGTCGCCACGGTCGCCAACACGGCGCCGGCCGCTGGCCTGCCGGCCGCCGCCGGCGTGCCTGGCACCGCCGCGCAGCCCGCCTTCAAGGGCGAAACGATCACCATGACCACCGATGTCATGAAAGTCGACATCGATACCGTCGGTGGCGTGATCAAGCGCCTTGAATTGCTCAAGTTTAAGGATGCCAACGACAAGACCAAGAACCAGGTCCTGTTCGATGTGACGTCCAAGGGCATGTACCTGGCCCAGACCGGCCTGCTCAGCAATGTCAAGGACTTGACCCTGCCGGCCAAGGAAACGGGCTTCATCGCCAAGTCCGGCCCGCGCGCGCTCGACAGTGCCAACGAAATCCAGCTCGTGCTCGAAGCCGAACAGGGCGGCGTCAAGCTGACCAAGACCTTCACCTTCAAGCGCGGCGATTACCTGATCGGCATGCGCCACGACGTGGCCAACGTGGGGGCCACTCCGGTCAGCCCGTCGCTGTACCTGCAGTTGCTGCACCACGGTAACAAGCCGGAGGGCGAGTCCTACTTCAATTCCAGCTACACCGGCCCGACCATGTACACCCCGGCCGATCACTATCAAAAGCTGACGTTCGAGACCATCGAGAAAAAAGGCCACGCCGAGCACGCCACCAAGGCTGACGACGGCTGGGTTGCCATTTCGCAGCACTATTTTGTCTCGGCCTTCCTGCCGCCGGCAAACATGCCGCGTGAAATCTTCACCAAGAAAGATGGCCCGAACCTGTACGCCATCGGTACGATCATGCCTTTGGGCACCATCGCACCGGGCAAGAGCGTCACCAACGACGCCAGGCTGTATTCCGGCCCGCAGGACGAGAACAAGCTGGCCGCCATCGCGCCGGGGCTGGAGCGTGTCAAGGATTACGGTTTCCTGACCATCATCGCGCAGCCGATTTTCTGGGTCATGGACCAGATCCATAACGTCCTGGGCAACTGGGGCTGGACCATCATCGCCTTCACCATCCTGATCAAGCTGCTGTTCTTCCCGTTGTCGGCTGCCGGTTACAAGAGCATGGCGCGCATCAAGGTGGTCACGCCGAAAATGCAAGCCATCCGCGAGAAGTACAAAGGCGACCCGGCCAAGATGAACCAGGCCACGATGGAACTGTACAAGACCGAAAAGATCAATCCGCTGGGCGGCTGCCTGCCGATCCTGGTCCAGATGCCGGTCTTTATCGCCCTGTACTGGGTGCTGCAGGCGTCCGCCGAAATGCGCGGCGCCCCGTGGATCGGCTGGATCACCGACCTGACCGCGCCGGACCCGTACTACATCCTGCCGGTGCTGTACGCGATCTCGATGTTCATCACGACCAAGCTGAATCCGGCGCCAGCCGATCCGATGCAAGCGAAGATGATGCTGTTCATGCCGCTGGCGTTCTCGGTCATGTTCATCTTCTTCCCGTCGGGCCTGGTACTGTACTGGGTTGTGAACAACATCTTGTCGATCGGCCAGCAATGGGTCATCACCAAGAAATTTGAAGACGCGGCAGCCAAGAAATAAGCGTTTGCTTGCAGTGTCCCGAAAAGCCCGTGTTCCCCACGGGCTTTTTTTTGCCCGCGCGCGGCAACAGAATGCCGCCAGCCTGTTGCGGCAATTAAATTACAATCACAACTATGAAACTTGATACTTCCCCCATCGCCGCGATCGCCACCGCACCGGGCCGCGGCGGCATCGGCGTGGTGCGCGCCTCCGGCAAATCGCTGGCGCCGCTGCTGGCCGCGCTGTTTCCGGATGTCACCCTGAGCCCGCGCCGCGCAACCTATATTCCCTTCAAACAGGCCGACGGCGCCGTGATCGACCAGGGCATCGCCCTGTATTTCAAGGGCCCGCGCTCGTACACCGGCGAAGACGTGCTCGAACTGCAGGGCCACGGCGGCCCCATCGTGCTGCAGATGCTGCTGGCGCGCGTGCTCGAAGCGGGCGCGGAATCGGGTCTGCGCCTGGCCGAGCCCGGTGAATTCACGCGCCGCGCCTACCTTAACGACAAGCTCGACCTGGCCCAGGCCGAAGCGGTCGCCGACCTGATCGACGCTTCCACCGAGGCCGCCGCCAAGTCGGCCACGCAGTCGCTCTCCGGCGCCTTTTCCAAGACCATCAATACCCTGGTCGAGCAAACCATCGGCCTGCGCATGCTGGTCGAAGCGACCCTCGATTTCCCGGAAGAAGAGATCGACTTCCTCGAAAAGTCCGACGCGCGCGGCCAGCTGGCCGTGATCGTGGCCTCCCTGGAGCGCGTGTTCCAGCAGGCGGCCCAGGGCGCGCTGCTGCGCGAAGGGCTCAACGTGGTGCTGGTCGGCCAGCCCAACGTGGGTAAGTCTTCACTTCTTAATGCCCTGGCCGGAGCCGACGTGGCCATCGTCACGCCGATTGCCGGCACCACGCGCGACAAGGTCAGCGAAACCATCCAGATCGAAGGCATTCCGCTCAACATCATCGACACCGCCGGCATCCGCACCATCGACGACGCGGTCGACGTGGTCGAGCGCATCGGCATCGAGCGCACCTGGGGCGAAGTGGCCAAGGCCGACGTCATCCTGCACCTGCTCGACGCCGACCTGGGGCCGACCCGGGCCGACGACGGCATCGTCGCCGCCTTTCCGGCCGGCGTGCCGGTGCTGCGCGTGTGGAACAAGATCGACCTGTCGGGTCACAAGCCCTCGGTCAACCCGACCGAGGAAGCGACCAATATCTACCTCTCGGCGCATGAACACGTGGGCATGGACTTGCTGCGCGCGGAACTGTTGCGCATCGCCGGCTGGCAGCAGACCGGCGAATCGTTGTTCCTGGCGCGCGAGCGGCACCTGATCGCCTTGCGTTCGGCGCACAAGCACCTGGCGCTGGCGGGCGAGCATGCCGCCCAAAACGACCAGTCGCTCGACCTGTTCGCCGAGGAATTGCGGCTGGCGCAGGCCCAGCTGTCGAGCATCACCGGCCAGTTTTCGTCGGACGATTTGCTGGGCGTGATTTTCAGCCGCTTTTGCATAGGAAAATAGGCCATGGATACCGCGCCATCGGCGTCGACGCTCACGCACGCCATGACACCGCAAGCGCACGATGGCAAGATCGGCCTGGTCACGCTCCTGTGCATCGGCGGCTTCTTGTTTTACCTGTCCGGTCCCTTGGCGGTGCTGGGGTTTCTGTACCTGTGCGTGCTGGCGATGCTGATCGGCGCTCTGTGGACCGGCCCTTCCCCGATGGGGAAAATCGTGTGTATCGTCGCCCTCCCGCCGATCTTGCTGGTCTATTGCCTGCCTAAAACCTTGCGACGCGCGGTGAACGCCTTGCCGGCCGCAACTGGGTCGTGAATTTCAATGATCCCCTTACACAAAAGGCTCCCGCCATGACATTACCCTGTACCCTCGACGAACTGCGCAGCCGTTTCAACGCCGGCGAATCGTTTTCGTTCCTGCAGTTCTGGGGCCACACGCCCGCCAAGGATGGCAAGCTCACGCGCAGCTGCTTCAGCCAGTGGTACGCGGCCCCGTTCAAGCTCGACGGCGACCGTTACGCCACCGCCGAGCACTTCATGATGGCGGCCAAGGCGCGCCTGTTCAACGACGAAGCCACCCGCGCCAAGGTGCTGGCCGCGCCCACCCCGGGTGCCGCCAAGGCGCTCGGCCGCGGCGTGGCCGGGTTCGTCGATGCCGACTGGCTGGCGCACCGTTTCGATATCGTCTGCCGCGCCAACGTCGCCAAATTCGGACAAAACCCGGCCCTGCGCGATTTCCTGATGGGTACCGGCGAGCACGTGCTGGTGGAAGCCAGTCCGGTCGACCGCATCTGGGGCACCGGCCTTGCCGCGGACGATCCGCGCTCGCAAGACCCGAACCAGTGGCAAGGTCCGAACCTGCTCGGGTTTGCCCTGATGGAGGCGCGCCGCCAGTTGCAGCAGGCATGCGATGGCGCTGTTGTATCGTGATGCAGGCATCGCTTATCGCTATAGCAGTGAAACTAATGTTGCTATAATGTTCAGCTGATCGACACGATGACAACTGAAGGAATGGGTATGAAGAAGTATTTTCGCGCGGCAGCTGTGTTGCTGGTGCAACTGGCAGCCTTGCCTGCCATGGCCGCGCCTGAGATTTCCGCGCCGATCTGCGAGATTTTGGCTTCCGATGCCATCGCAACGATGATCGGCATGCCGGTGGCAGGCAAGGAGTCCAGCAAAGGCATGTTTTCGGAAGCATGCGTGTTCAAGACCTCGGCAGGCAAGCAAGGCCCCTCCATGTTCATTATCGAGCGCTATACCAAGTCGCTCCCGGCCGGCGCCGAAAAAGACATGGTGATGACCACCCCGACCAGCCAGATTCTCGCGGTCGAGGGTTTGGGCGACGCGGCGTGGATGAATAGCTACACCAGTGAATTGCTGGTGCGCCGCGGCGGCACCGTGCACAAAGTGATCGCGCGTGCGGTCGAGTGCGAAAAGCTGGCTGAGGAAACCTACGATGAACAGGAAGTGCGCTGCACCGCCAAGCGCGTCGGCATCCTGAAACAGACGGCGGCGGCGATCCTGGCCCGATAATCCCGGCCGCACGGCAGGGCAGCACACCGGACAGCGTGCACGTTGCGCGCATGAGTCCGCTCATTTGATATAGTGGCTCCTTCGCCGCAATTTCAGGAGTGGCTGCCCGATGATCCCCATTTGCCCCGCCGACGATGCCCACGTCAATCCGGTTCCCGCGTGCGTGCAGTGCCGGAATGACGACGAACTCGATTTCGACTTCGACTACGCCTACCAGCCCATCATTCACCTGCGCCAGCGCGCCATTTACGCGCACGAGGCGCTGGTGCGCGGGCCGAACGGTGAATCGGCGTATTCGGTGCTTTCCAGGGTCAACGACGCCAACCGCTACATGTTCGACCAGGCGTGCCGGGTGCGGGCGATTCGCGGCGCGGCCGGGCTGGGCATCGCCGAGCTGCTGTCGATTAACTTCCTGCCGAATGCCGTGTACCGGCCCGAAGCCTGCATCCGCAGCACCTTTGCCGCGGCGCGCGACTATGGTTTTCCCATCGAGCGGATTATCTTCGAGGTCACCGAAAGCGAACAGGTGATGGACCGGCCGCACCTCGTCAATATCTTCGAGGAATACCGCCGCTTCGGTTTCCGCACCGCCATCGACGACTTCGGGGCCGGCTATGCGGGCTTGAACCTGCTGTCCGAATTCCAGCCAGACATCATCAAGATCGACATGCAACTGGTGCGTGACATCGATACCAGCCCGCCCAGGCAAGCCATCGTGTCCGCCATCGTCGCCATGTGCGCCAGCCTGGAGATCGCGGTGCTGGCCGAAGGCATCGAAACGCCGGGCGAGCGCGATTTCCTGCGCGATGCCGGCGTCGACCTGATGCAAGGCTACCTGTTTTGCAAGCCCGCCTTCCGCGCGATCGGCGTGGTCGATCCGGCCTCGTGGAAATAAACTAAAAAATAATGTTCAATGCTGTCGATTGCGCGACGGCTGCAACGTCGTCGTAGTAGCAACCCACTCTTCAAGGAGAACCGCTATGCTCGACACGCCGTATATCACCCGCACCGACCCGGTACGGGCGGCCGTCATCCGCTTCGACATTCCACGCGCCGAGATCGTCCACGCCATGGGCCCCGGCATGGCCGAATTGCTGGCCACCACCGCGGCCCAGGGCGTCGGCCCGGCCGGACGCTGCTATTCGCACCACTTCCGCATGCAGCCCGACCGTTTCGACTTTGAAATCGGCGTCCCGGTGTCCGCACCGGTCGCGCCAGCCGGGCGCGTACAGCCCGGCGTACTGCCGGCGGCGCGGGTGGCGCGCGCCGTTTTGCATGGTCCCTACGACGCCCTGCCCGGCGCCTGGGGCCAGCTGATGGCCTGGATCGAGGCGCAGGGCCTGAGCAAAGCGCCTGGGCTGTGGGAAGTGTACGTCAGCGGTCCGGATCTCGATCCCGATCCATCCACCTGGCGCACGGAACTTAATCAACCATTGACTGACTAACCTAGACACGCAAAGGAGATTCTTCATGAGCACGCAAGCCGTCCAACGCATTCCCCAGGACATGCATACCGTCACCCCGCACATCGTGTGCGCCGACGCCGTGTCCGCCATCGATTTTTACGTCAAGGCCTTCGGCGCCACCGATGCCAGCAAGATGCTGGCGCCCAATGGCAAGTTGATCCACGGAATGATCCGCATCGGCGATTCCACCATCATGCTGGCCGAGGAAACGCCGGAGTGGGGTTCCATCGGCCCCCTGACCCTGAAAGGTTCGCCCGTCACCCTGCACCTGTACGTGCAGGATGCCGACGCGGCATTCCAGCGCGCCGTCGACGCCGGCGCCACCGCCGTCATGCCGCCGTCCGACATGTTCTGGGGCGACCGTTATGGCGTGGTCAAGGACCCGTATGGCCACAGCTGGTCGATCGCCCATCACGTGCGCGACATGAGCCCCGAAGAAATGCAGGAAGGCGCGGCCAAGGCCTGCGGCGAACCCGGCGCAAAACAGGAGACCTGACATGAGATTCATGATCCTCGTGAAGGCCAGTTCCGAGTCCGAAGCTGGAAAAATGCCCAGCGAAAAGCTGCTGACAGAGATGGGCAAATACAACGAAGAACTGGTCAAGGCCGGCGTGATGCTCGCCGGCGAAGGCTTGCATCCGAGCTCGCGTGGCGCGCGCGTCCAGTTTTCCGGCAACAAGCGCACCGTGGTCGACGGCCCGTTTGCCGAAACCAAAGAGCTGGTTGCGGGCTTCTGGCTGATTCAGGTAAAGTCGAAGGAAGAAGCGATCGAGTGGGTCAAACGCTGTCCGAATCCGATGGAAAGTGATTCCGAGATCGAGATCCGGCAAGTGTTTGAGGCGGAAGATTTCGGCGCCGAATTCACGCCGGAGCTGCGCGAGCAAGAAGAACGCTTGCGCGCGCAACTGTAGACCCATGCCGTCCCCGCCCATCAGGCGCGGGGGCGGCAGTTGGCAGCCACTGTCCGTTCACTTGCCTTCCTGGAGAACACCATGCGCTACATGCTCTTGCTGCGATCCGACCCGGCTCACGAAGCCGGCCTGCCCCTGTCGCCGGCCGGCCGCGCGGCCTTCGCAAGCTACGCCGGCGCCATGGCCGACGCCGGCATCCTGCGCGCCTGCGAGCACCTGCTTCCCAGCGCCAGCGGGGTACGCCTGAGCATCGCCAGCGGCGGCGTCACCCGGGCCGATGGCCCGTTTCCCGAGGCACGGGCAGTGCTCGCCGGCTTCGCCGTGATCGATGTCGCATCGAAAGAAGAGGCGCTGGAATGGGCTGCGCGCTGGCCGTCCGGCGAGGCCGGCGCCGCCGAGGTCGAGGTGCGCCTGAGCGGCTGCCCCGGTGGCTGCGCCGACGTCCACGCTGCCGGCCAGCCCGATGCGCCCGGCCAGCGCTATGCCATCCTGCTGCGTTCCAGCATCGATCTGGAAAACGAAACCCCGGTCGCGCGCGCCCGGCTTGACGCCCTCGATGCCCACAATGCGGCCGAGGCGCGTGCCGGCGTGCTGCTCGGGGCAGACGGCTTGCGCTCGAGCGCCTTGGGCGTGCGGGTAAGAATGGCGTCCGGCAAGCTGACCGTGGTCGATGGCCCCTTCACCGAAATCAAGGAAATGATCGCCGGCTACTGGCTGATTCGCGCTCCCTCGCTGCCGGATGCCATTGCCTGGGCTACGCGCAATCCGTATCCGGTCGGCCCGCCGGTCGAGGTGGAAATCCGCCAACTGGCCGAGCTGAGCGACGCCGCCGGCGCCTTTACCCCCGAGTTGCGCGCCGCCGAGCAACACATGCGCGCCAGCCAGCTCGATGCCGGCATGCGCGCGCAGCTGGCGGGCGGCGCGCCGGTCCTGCGCTAGACGATGCAGGCAACGCAGGCGCAGGCGCTGAAAGGGGCGACGGAGGCGAAACAGGTGACCGAGGCGAAACAGGCTATCGAGGCTAAACAGGCAGCTGAGGCTAAACAGGTGACCGAGGCGAAACAGGCTATCGAGGCTAAACAGGCAACCGGGGCTAAACAGGCAACCGGGGCGGCCGAGGCGAAGCGGGCTACCGAGGCTACACAGGCAATCGGGGCGACAGACGCTAAACGGGCGGCCGCGCGCGTTATCGAGGGCGTCTGGCGTATCGAGTCGGCCCGCATCATCGGGGCGCTGGCGCGCATGCTGCGCAACGTCGGCCTGGCCGAGGAACTGGCGCAGGATGCCCTGGTCAGTGCGCTCGAACGCTGGCCCGAGGCCGGCATTCCCGACAATCCGGCCGCCTGGCTGATGACGGTGGCCAAGAACCGCGCGCTCGACCACCTGCGCCATGCGACCTTGCAGCGTAACAAGGAGTCCGAGCTCACCTACGAAATCGAAACCTTATTGCAGGACGCCGCGCCCGACCTCGACGCTACCTTGGAAGACGACATCGGCGACGATCTGCTGCGCCTGATGTTCATCGCCTGCCATCCGGTATTGTCGACCGAGGCGCGCGTGGCGCTCACCCTGCGCCTGCTGGGCGGGCTGACGACTGATGAAATCGCCCATGCGTTCCTCGTCTCCGAGGCGACCGTGGCGCAGCGCATCGTGCGCGCCAAGCGCACCCTGGCCGAAGCCAAGGTCCCGTTCGAGGTACCGCGCACCGAGCAACTGGTGGCGCGCCTGGCGTCGGTGCTGCAAGTGATCTACCTGATCTACAACGAAGGCTATTCCGCCAGCGCCGGCGGCGACTGGATGCGTCCCAAGCTGTGCGACGAAGCCCTGCGGCTCGGCCGCATCCTGGCCGGCCTGTTGCCGCACGAATCCGAAGTGCATGGTTTGGTGGCGCTGATGGAAATCCAGTCCTCGCGTGCGCGCGCCCGGCTGGGGCCGCAAGGCGAGCCGGTGCTGCTGCTCGACCAGGACCGCAGCCGCTGGGACCAGTTGCTGATCCGGCGCGGACTGGCGGCGCTGGAGCGGGCCGGGCAGCTGGGCGAGGGTTACGGGCCGTACGCGCTGCAGGCCGCGATCGCCGCCTGCCACGCGCGCGCATTGACCGCGGAGCAGACCGACTGGCAGCGTATCGCCGCGCTGTACGATGCGCTGGCGCAGCTGATGCCGTCGCCCGTGGTGGAGCTGAACCGCGCGGTGGTGCTGGGGATGGCCTACGGGCCGGCGGCCGGGCTGGAACTGGTCGACGCGCTGATCGCCTGCGATGCGCTGCGCAACTACCACCTGCTGCCCAGCGTGCGCGGCGATTTGCTGGCGCGCCTGGGGCGCATGGACGAGGCGCGTGCCGAGTTCGAGCAGGCGGCGGAGTTGACCAATAATCTGCGCGAACGGGCGCTGCTGCTGGCGCGCGCGCAAGTTTGCGCTGGGGATGGTGGATAGGCGGATGCGCTGCGTGCCGCTGGCGGCGGTTTGTGGCTCCCACCTTCAAAACCGTCTTTCCTGCCATTGGCAGAAAAGACGGAGCTTACGTTAGCGACATTAGCCTCTGCACTTGCCTCGTTCCAAAGAATTGGAGGAGTTTCTTTGAAACTGGACGCTGCGCGGGAAGTCATTTCTGGCAGTGCCAGGAATGACGGTATGAAGGAGGGGGGCAAAAACGGCAGAGGCAAAGGCATTCAGTCCGAAAACCGGTTCCACAACTGGCGTAGAGGCTGGCGTCAAGCCCGGCGTGGCATCACGCCAGCCACTGCGCCCATCGAATCATGCTAGCCTTCGTCTCATGAAAAAGCTCCTCCGCACATGCACGCTGCTGGCGCTGGCCGGCAGCCTGCTGGCTTCCTGCGCCAGCGTGATCGGCCCGGGCCAGATCGAACTCCCCTTAACCAAGCTGCAGGCAGGCATGGATCGGCGCTTCCCCATCAGCAACCGGGTAGTGGAAATCTTCGATATCGAACTCAAGCGCCCGCAACTGTCGCTCGCCGCCTCCAGCGGCCGCGTCGGCGTTTCCCTGGAGGCGGCGGTGGGCTCGCCTTTCACGCGCCAGTCCTGGCGCGGCAGCCTGGCCATGTCCGGCCGCCCGTATATCGATGCGGCCCGCAACGCCGTGCTGATGGCCGAGCCGCGCGTGGATCGCTTCGCCATCGATGGCATTGACGACGCACCGCAGCGCAGCCTGGCCGCGGCGGCCAATGTGCTGATGAAAAAAGTCGTCGCCGATGTGGCGGTCTATCACTTCCGTCCGGAAGATTTGCGCTATGCCGGCGTGCAATTCGTGCCGACGCGCATACAGACGAGCGCCTCTTCCCTGATCGTCACGGTCGAACCGGCGAAGTAAGGCCGCCGGTATTGTCGCCGCCTTCCTGGTCGCCCCCCGGCCGCCGCGCATTTTCAATCCTGCTATGATTTAACGCTGCGAATCTACCCACTGTCGGGTATCTCCGTGGTTGTTGTGTCGCAACGAACGCGTGTTTTCCCTTGATTGCGGCTGCCGCATATTGCGTGCAAACTTGGGATGGATCGTGACCGTTTCATCGAATGCCGCAGGACTTGCGAATTCTCATGTCCAAAGTATTCCGCTAAAGTAATCTTGCTCTGAGAATTCGCTGTGCTGCCGTTTTGGGGGTGACTCGTGGGAACGATAGAGGAAAGTTTGCCGGAAAAGGCGGCGGGGCTGGACGCCTCGTCCGACGCAGCGCCGGCGCCCGTGCGGCCGCGCCAGGCCTTGCCGCCCAAGGGCTCGTGCTGGTACTGTGAAAAGCCGCTCGATAGCGTCAAGCGCTTTTGCGGCAAGGCTTGCGCCGATTCGTTCGACGAAGAAGCCGAATACACCCGCTGACGCGGCTGCGCCACGCCGCCCGCCGTCCATCACAGCGCGGTTTGCCTTAGCGCGCGCAGGGCGCCCTCGAAATCGAAGTCATTCACCGCCTTTGTTACCCGCGCCAGCCTGGCGTCGCCCAGGATCACGCGCAGGCTCGCGCCCGACTCGCCCAGCAGGTCGACCGCCGCGCCATCGGCGTCGATCAGCAATTCCACCAGCCGCGCCAGCAGCACCGGGTCTTGCATCAGCGGACGCTGCGGCATTTCCAGCGCGAAGCCGCCGGGCGCGCTGCCGGCCACCACCTGGTCGAGCAGGTGCAAGACCTTGTCGAAGGAGCCCATGAGCGCGTTCAGTGCCGCCTGCTGCGCCGGCGGATCGGTGCGGATCGCCAGTTCCAGGGTACAGGCCTGCTGGTGCAGGCGGTGCGCGCCGATCATGCCGGCTGCGCCTTTCAGGGTATGCGCCAGGCGGTGCGCCAGAATGGCATCGCCCGCCGCGAGCGCTGCGCCGATCGGCACCGCCCCATGCGCGTAATCGCTGCGAAAGCGCGAGAGCATGCGCGCATACAAATCGCGGTTTCCCATGATGCGGTCGATGCCGTCGGCCATATCGATCACCGCGCGTGTGGCGGCGTCGGCGCGTAGTTCCACGAGGGCGGGCGGCTTCTCTTTCAATGGCATGAAATGGCGTGTGTTCATTATCTAATGCATCACACGATAGCAGAATTGTTTCGGCAAACCCCAGTCGGACCGGCTTATTTACTCGTAAACGACCAGGTTTTCGTGATGGGCAGGCTGTCGATGCTGCCGGAAAAGCTGACGTCATAGATCGTCCTGGGCGCCAGCACGGTCAGCGGAATGATCGCGGCGGCCGACTTGGGCGTGTGGCTGTCCGCGCCGAG
This sequence comes from Massilia frigida, assembly GCF_011682175.1. Lineage (GTDB taxonomy): Bacteria > Pseudomonadota > Gammaproteobacteria > Burkholderiales > Burkholderiaceae_D > Telluria_A > Telluria_A frigida. Next base: position 13,134 of record NZ_WHJG01000044.1, on the reverse strand, counting down.
CTGGAGCAGCTTGACGTTGAGCAGCGCGCCGCCGCGCGGGCGCACGGTGAAACTATCCACCGTCAGCGTGGCGTCGAGATCGGCGTGCACGCTGATCGGGTAGCCGACTTCATTGAGGTTTTCGACCGGGTCCGGTTCTTCGTAGTTGCTGAAAAAGTTAGGCGCGACGCCAGCCTGGCCATCGGTCGGCCAGGTAGCAATATTGCCGCGCCCCATGCCGGGACCGAAGCCATTGTTGGCCGCAAAGTTACTGGTGAAATAGGTGTAGCCGGCGGCGGTGGTGGCCGAGCCGGTGCCGATTTCCTTGAACTTGGGCTCGAACATCACGAAGCGGTGGTAGATGGCCGTGATCAATTCTTCTGCCATGTAAAAGCCGGACGCGTTCGACGTGGCCGAGATCACTTCGCCATAGGCTGTCTCGCTGGGAAGGAACACATAGCCGGCGCCGGTGAGGCGGTCGAGCAGTTGCGCGCCAGTAAAGGCGGGGGCGCCAGCGGTCTGGTCGTGCGTCACCTTGTTATTGCTCTTCTGATAGTCGGAGTGGCCCTGGGCGGCGCGCTCCAGATTCGCGTTGCGTGTCAGCACGGGCATGCCGATCTGCGCGCGCCGGAAGTTAATCCAGTTCAAGCCATCGAGCGCGGTCATATTGGTGGCGACGGGGGCGCCCTTCACCTGGGCCAGCGCGGCCGAGGCGTTGGTCTGGGCCGCCGGGGGATGGCCGGCGTCGCCGCCGCAGGCGGACATGGCCAGCGCGCATGACAGGCCGGCGGCCAGCGTGCTCCAGCGATGCAATCTGTTCATGCTGCTCTCCCCCGGCTGGAAAAATCTCCTGAGAATCGATTCTAGGGGAATTCAGAAATCGGTGAGATTTGTTTGCCGTCGTTTGATCTGGCGCATGCAGGTTGACGCTGTAAAATACCAACACTATCCTCGATGCGATTGCGAAACCACTTGAAACCCACACGCCAGCAGCGCCTCGCGCGCGCCAAGTTTGCCCTGCCGAGCTTTGTCACGCTGCTATCGATTGCGTGCGGTTTCGGCAGCATCGTCATGTCGGTCGACAATGCCCACATCGGCCTGGCCGCCGACTACCGCATGTCCGCCATCCTGCTGGTGCTGGCCGGCGTGTTCGACGCGCTCGATGGTTTTGTCGCGCGCGCCACCAATACCTCGTCCGAATTCGGCATGCAGCTCGACTCGATCGCCGACGTCATGAATTTCGGCTGCGCCCCGGCCATGCTGCTGTATTGCTACGGTTTCGTGCAACTGGGCGCCGACCATCCGACCCTGCTGCGCGCCGGCGGTCTGGCCTGTTTCGTGTTCGTCGCCTGCGGCGCGCTGCGGCTGGCACGCTTCAACGTCAATGTCGGACGGACCGATCCGCGCTACTTCGTCGGCATGCCGATCACAGCCGGCGCCGCCTGCGTGGCCGCGGTCGTGGTGGCCTGGCCGGCGCCGCTGACCACTACCATGCAAGCTTATCTGGTGATGCTGCTGATGGTCGGGGTCGGCACGCTGATGGTGTCAACGGTGCGTTTCCCCAGCTCCAAGCAGCCGAAAAGCATGCTGCTGTTCGCCGTCATTGGTGTCGGCGTGGCCTTGCTCGCCTGGCTGCAGACGCGCTTCTTCGTGTTGTTTTTCGTGTTGTACATCGGCTTTACCCTGCTGCTCAATATCGCATGGCAACTCGGCTGGCGCGGCGTGCCGGCCCCGGCCGTGTACGAAGACTAGCAAGGCTTCAGGCGAACTTGTCGAGCATGGCCGCCAGCTTGCTGGCGCTGGCTTGCGCTTCGGCCAGGTCGCGCGCGTTGGCGCTCTGGGTTTGCATGGTGCTGGTGAGCAGTTGCACGAACGAGCGGTCGAGCGCCTTGCGTGCCGCCGCCATCTGCTGGGCCACGGCATCGCAATCGGACGGCGTGGCAGCTTGCGCGATCAACTTCTGCACCCCGCGCAACTGGCCTTCGATGCGCGCCAGGCGGTGCAGCAAGTCCTTCTTTTGCAAGGCGCTGAGGGCCGTGCTCTCGACCATGTCCGACATACCCGCTGCTCCCGGCACTGGCTAAGCTACTTCGTGGCCGCGTGCGGCGCGCAGGATGGTGAACCAGTCGCTGCGGCTGAGGGTGAAGCGGGTGCCGGCCACGGCCACCGCGATCGCCTCGATGCGGCCGGTGCCGGTCAGCGGCACTGGGCGGCATGGCAACTGCATGATCCACGCAAACACCACGCTCGCGAATGGCTGGTTCAGCGCATCGGCGATGCCCTTGATCACCAGGCGCAAGTGATCGGCATTGTCGTCGCTGCTGGCGAACAGGCGTCCGCCGGCCAGCGGCGACCAGATCATCGGCGCCACGCCCAGGTCTTGCAAGCCGTCGAAGGTCTGGTCGAACATCGGCGTGGTGTGCAGGGGAGAGAACTCAACCTGGTTGGTGGCCAGTTCGATGCGGCGGTTGAGCGACTCGAACTGGTGGCGTGAAAAATTCGACACGCCGAAATGCAGCACCTTGCCGGCCTGGCGCAGGCCCGCGAAGGCGCTCGCGATCTCGTCGAACTCCATGAGCGGATCAGGACGGTGGATCAGCAGCAGGTCGAGGCGGTCGGTGTGCAGCTGGCGCAGCGATTCCTCGACCGAGGCGACGATATGGGCGGCGCTGGTGTCGTAATGCTGGATGGTATGTTGTGGGCGTTGCGGCGAGACCAGCTTGATGCCGCATTTGCTGATCAGCTCGATACGGTCGCGCAGCGAAGGCTGCAGGCGCAGGGCTTCGCCGAACAGGCCTTCGACGCCATAGTTGCCGTAGATATCGGCATGGTCGAAGCTGGTCACGCCAAGTGCGATGCACTGCTCGATGAACGCGACGCGCTGCCCGGCCGACATGCCCCACTCGCCCATGCGCCACATCCCGGCCACGATGCGCGACAGGTCGGGGCCATGGGCACGGGTACGGACGCGCGGGCAAAACAGGTCGGCGGGCAGGACTGCGGTCATCGGCTTCTTTCTTTTTCTTACAGTGTTTCCCAACCGGGGTCAGACCCCGGTTAAGCAACCGGGGTCTGACCCCGGTTAAGCAATAAGGCCCTGAAATTTCCTCACCGAGCTCAGACCCCGGTTGGGAAACCTTGCTGCTTACTTGAGCCAAAGGCGCATCGAGTCCCAGGCGCGGCCGAAAATGGATGCTTGCGGCACTTCTTCGAGCGCGACCACCGGCAGTTCCATGATCGACTTGCCATCGACCATCATCTTCAGGGTGCCGACTTTGCTGTTGAGCGGCAGCGGGGCGACCAGCGGGTCGTTGCGCTCCAGCACAGGTTTCATCTTGGCCGCCACACCTTTCGGTACCGTCACCAGGACGTCGTTGTTGAAGCCGATCTTGACCACGTTGGCCGATCCTTTCCACACTTCCGGCGTCTGGATCGCCTGGCCCTTGGAATACAGCTTGACCGTGTCGAAGTTCTGGAAGCCCCAGTTGAGCAGCTTCTGGCTTTCCTGCGTACGCGCCTGGTCCGAATTGGTGCCGAGCACGACCGAAATCAGGCGGCGCTGGCTGTTGCCGTTGGGACGGCGCGCCGAGGCGATCATGCAGAAACCGGCCGCTTCGGTGTGTCCGGTCTTCATGCCGTCCACCGTCGGGTCGAGCCACAGCAGGCGGTTGCGGTTGGGCTGGGTGATCTTGTTATAGGTAAAGCTTTTGACCGAGTCGATCTTGTAGAACTCGGGATAGTCGGCGATCACGCGCGCGGCCAGGACCGACAGGTCGTACGCGGTCGAAAAGTTGTCGGGGTGCGGCAAGCCGTGCGGGTTGGCGAAGCGCGTGTTTTTCAAGCCCATGCGCTGGGCTTCACGGTTCATCAGGAACACGAAGGCGCTTTCATCGCCGGCCACCGCTTCGGCCAGGGCGACTGCGGCGTCGTTACCGGACTGCACCATCAGGCCGTGCAGCAGGTCGTCCACCGAAACCGGCGTGGCCGGGTCGATGAACATCTTGGAGCTGCTGGCGTCGACCTTCCAGGCCTTGACCGAGACGTTGATCATCTGGTTCAGGGCCAGCTTCTTTTCCTTGAGCGCGGCAAAGGTCAGGTAGGCCGTCATGATCTTGGTCAGCGAAGCCGGTTCGATGCGGGCGTTGGGATCCTGCGAGGCGATGACCTGCCCGCTGGTGGCGTCGAGCAGCAGCCAGGAGCGCGCCGCGATGGTCGGCGGGGGCATGGTTTGCGCAACGGCGGACGATAGCGCCAGGACACTGGCAGCCAGTGCGGCAATAAGTTTTCTCATGGGAATGGGTACTCAAAAAAGTGGTGCGAAAAAGGGGCGCCCAATTATAGTGGCGATAGTGGAATTGCGCCCTCACGCCGCCACAGTTGGACCACCAGTGTTTTGATGTGGCCCAGCTTGCGGTGGAAGAAATGATCGGCGCCGGGAATGACGATGACCGGAATGTCTTGCGGCCGCGCCCAGTCCAGCACTTGGGTCAACGTAATGGTGTCGTCGACTTCGCCGTGGATCAGGATGGTGTCGGCCGGCACTTCGGGCATCGGCCATTTGCCGGCGGCGGTGCCGACCAGCACCAGGCGCTCGGCCGGCTGTCCTGCGGCGATCAGGCGTTGCTGCAATTGGGCTTGCACAAAGGTGCCGAACGAGAAGCCCGACAGCGCCACCGGCAGGCCCGGATACTGGGCTTGCATGTGGGCCAGCATGAGGGCCATGTCGTCGGTCTCGCCGGCGCCGCCGTCGTGCACGCCGGCCGATGCGCCGACGCCGCGAAAGTTAAAGCGCGCCACCGCGTAGCCGAGCGCCACAAACGTGCGGGCCAGGGTTTGCGCAACCTTGTTGTCCATGGTGCCGCCATACAGCGGGTGCGGGTGGGCGACCAGGGCGATGCCGCGCGGCGCGCTTGGGGGCAGGTCGAGCAGGCATTCCATCGGTCCGGCGCCGCCGGCCAGGGTGAATTTTTCAGCGTGTTTGTTCAGCAGATTATGCGTGGCAGTGTTCATGTAAACAAGTAATCAGATTTTGAGACGGTCGACGACCTTGCCGCCAACCAAATGGGAGTCGATGATTTCATCGATGTCGCTGGTGTCGACATAGGTGTACCAGGTGCCTTGCGGATAGACCACCAGCACCGGACCTTCGTCGCAGCGGTCGAGGCAGCCGGCCTGGTTGATGCGCACCTTGCCGTGCCCGTTCATGCCCAGTTCTTTCATGCGGCGCTTGGCGTGCTTCTGCGCAATTTCAGCGCCGAGCTTGCCGCAGCACTGGCGTCCATCCTCGCGCACATTCATGCAGATGAAGACGTGCTGCTCGAAGTAGGGTGTATCGCTCATGGGGGTTCCCGTTTCTTTACTGTACTGCGTGATCGGTGTTTACACATGCGCCACCATGGGCGCAACGCTAGCGCAATGATACGCGTTCTTCGCGCCGATTGAGTTTATGCGAGGGCAGCAGCAGGAACCAGATCGCAAAAAACGGCCATAGCAGGGAAAGGAATTGCGCTGCGCCATTAAAGTTCAGGAACTTGCCTTGTACCCAGCCTTGCAGGGTGGCACTAAAGTAAGGATTGACCGGGATCGTGTTCACCACCAGCAGGCTGAGCACGAGGGTGACCACCGCCAGCCGCCGCTGCGCAACTTCGGGCGCGAAGGCCAGGCCGGACAGCATGATCAGGCCGATCAGGAAGCCGCCCTGGGCGCCCGGGGTGATCCAGGCCAGCGCGTTGTCGGGCTTGAACAGCAGGGAACTGGCCAGGGTCTTGGTCAGCAGCGCCGCGCCCAGCATGGCGCCGATCAGCAGCAGGCGCGGGGCGCCGCGCCGCAGCAGGCACAACATGGTCAAGACGGCGCCGGTCATGCCGCAGGCAGTGATGATGGTTTCCGATAGCCAGTATTGTTCCACGCTCATGGCGGCGCCGGGACGCAGCATGGTGACCAGGTCGATGTCGGTATCGAGCCAGGCCGACAGCCATTCGGAAAAAATCGGCAGCAGCTGGCCATGGCCGAACATGTAGCCGAGCGGGTAGATCTGGGCCAGCGGCCACAGGGCCAGCAGTACCAGGCCCTGGCTGGCGTGCGCCGCGAACCAGCGCTGGCGCAGCTTGTACAAGCGGCTCTGGTCGAGGAAGGAGCGCGCGCCAAGGGCGCCGATGATGGCCCCGGCCAGCGCGCCGGCCGCATTGGTGATGAAGTCCAGGCTCGATGGCACGCGGCTGGGCAGGTAGGTCTGCACCGCTTCCATCGTGCCCGAGACCAGGATGCCGAGCATGGCGGCGGCGAGGATGGCCCACAGGCCGCGCAGGCGCGGATACATGGCCAGCACCAGCAGGGTCCCGAACGGGATATAGCCGATGATGTTGACCATCACATCGAAGCCAGTCCAGTACTGGGGCATGGACAGGGTCAGGAAAATCAGCGGCGACAGGCCGCTGCCGCGCCAGCCGGAAAACGGGAACCAGCTGGCGTACACGATCAGCAGCATGTAGGCCAGCAGCGAGGCGCGCGCCACGGGCGAACCGCGCACGGCGGCCGTTACCGGCGAGGGGATGGGAGCAGGCCCTGGCGCGTGCGGCGCGTTCATTCTTTTTTGAGGGGCAGCGTGGCGATCCAGGCGATGACGTCGGCGGCGACCGTGTCGGTGGCGCCGGCCAGCGCGCGCGCGCCGCCGCCGGCGTCCGCACTGGTGGCCGCGTTCTTGCGCTCGAAGGTTTTCTGGTCGATCAGTTTATGCCCCTGGAACAGCGACGCGCGCAGCACCAGCTGGCCGTGGCTCTGGGTCTGGCTGTCGAAGTTGTGGGTGAAGTCGACGATTTCCAGGCGCAGGATCGGCACGCCGTCGGAGGCGTCGCTGACACTGAGTACCTTGGCGCCCGATTGCGCAATGCGCGACTTGAGGCGCTGGGTGACCATTTGCAGCGGCGTGGCGCTCCAGCGGCTGTTGGCGTAGGCGCGCGCCTGCAGCGGGTCGCTGTAATTGAGGCGGTAGTACATACGTTCGCTGTCGAGCGCCGCCGAACCGGTGACCTCGCCCACCACGACGGCGGCGATCGGCGCGCGCGCGGCCGGCGCGCTGCTGGCGGCGGGGCCGAAGTCGAAGGTGGTGTTCAGGGCCGGCTTTTCGCTGGCGCAGCCGGCCAGCAGCAGCGCGGCGCCGGCGCTGGCGGCCAGCAGCAGGCGGCGTACGGTGGTGGACACGTGCGTGCGCGGAGTCGGGGTGTGGTTCACGGTGGTCCTCATTTGGTCGGTGCGGTAAAACCTGGTTCACCCGGGCCCGGGGTGGGCGGCGCGGCGCCGAACAACAGGCTTTGCGGACGGTCGTTGAGCGAATTCATGGTGCGCCGCACGGCCCGCAGCGAGGTGCGCGCTTCGTCGGTCATGGCCACGAAGTGCGGCAGGGTTTGCATTTCGAGGTCGGTGGTGACCGCTTCGAGCGAGCCGCCGACCCGGTCCACGGTGCTGTTCAGGCGCGCAATCGCCCCGTTCGGCGCTTGCAGGTCGTCGGCCAGCTTGGTGTAGCTGCGCGTCATGGTGCTGGCGTTGTTGCTGAAGGTGTCGAAGGCGGCGAAGCTTTGTTCCGCCTTCGCGGTCAGCTGCGGCAGGCGCGCCAGGGTCGGTTCCAGCTTGGCCGGGATCTCGCCATAGGCAATCGCCGCCTTGCTGACGTTGGCGAAGGCGTCGAGGATGATCTTCTGGTTTTCCGGCGCGGCCATGGCGTCCAGGCGGGTGGCCAGTTCCTCGGCTTTGTCGAGGATCACCAGGCCGCGCTTTTCAAGCTGGTCGAGCAGGCCCGGACGCAGCGGAATGCGCGCCAGCTTCTCTTCGCTGCTGGCCATCAGGGTCGAGCCGGTTTTTTCGTCGTCGAGCTGGATGAAGGCAATCCCGGTCACGCCCTGGTAGCCGAGGGTGGCGAAGGTGGTGCGGGTGATCGGCGCTTCCGCATCGACCGACAGGTGGATCAGGATCTGGCCGGGGATCCTGGCGTCGAAGCTGATGTCGTCGACCTTGCCCACTTCCAGCCCGCGGTAGCGCACCGCCGCCTGCGGGTTCAGGCCCGGGATCGACTGGATGGTGGCGATCTGGTAGGGCACCCGTTCGACCCGGTCGCGGTTGAACCAGATGCCCGCCAGGACCGTGGCCACCAGCAGCGCAATCGTGAAGAAACCTGTCATCAGGGCGTGTGATCTGTTTTCCATATGCTAGTGCTCCGGTGCGTGCTCGGCGTCGTATTCGTCGAGCACTTCGAGGGCGCGCTGGCCGCGCGCACCCAGGAAGAATTGTTTGATGAAGGGATGGTCCACTTTCAGGACGTCGCGCGTCGGTCCGATCGCGATCACGTGTTTTTCGGCCAGCACCGCGATCCGGGTCGACAGCGCGAACAGGGTGTCCAGGTCGTGCGTGACCATGACCACGGTCAGGCCCAGTTCCCGGTGCAGCGACTGGATCAGCGCGACAAAGGCGTCCGACAGGTCGGGGTCGAGGCCCGCGGTGGGCTCGTCGAGGAACAGCAGTTGCGGTTCGAGCGCCAGCGCGCGCGCCAGCGAGGCGCGCTTGATCATGCCGCCGGACAGGTCGGACGGCATCTTCTTGGCGTGTTCGACACCCAGCCCCACCATGTTCATTTTCAGCAGGACCGCGTCCTGGATCACGTCTTCGGGCAGGGCGCGCAGCTCGCGCAGCGGCTGGGCGATGTTGTCGAACACGGTCAGCGCCGAATACAGCGCGCCCTGCTGGAACAGCATGCCCCAGTGGTTGCGCATGCGCTGCAGCTGGTCGGCGTCGGCCTCGCTGATGTCTTCGCCGAACACGCGCACGCAGCCTTTGGCGGGCGTCTCCAGGCCCAGCATCTGGCGCAGCAGGACGGTCTTGCCGGTGCCCGAGCCGCCCACGATCGACAGGATCTCGCCCTGGTAGATGTCGAGGTTCAGGTCCTGGTGCACCACGGTGCGGCCGAATTTGGTCCACAGCTTGGTGATCTGGACCACCGGCGGGCCGACATCTTCCTCGGGCCGCATGTTCAGGTGCTGGCGCGCGTCTTCCGCTTTTTGTTCATCCATCAGAAACCGACTCCGCTGAAAATAATCGCAAACACCGCGTCGGCCAGGATCACCACGGTAATCGCGGTAACCACCGAGGTGGTGGTGCCGCGCCCCAGGCTTTCGGTGTTCGGCTTGATGCGCAGGCCGAAGTGGCAGGATACCAGCGCGATCAGCATGCCGAAGGTGGTTCCCTTGAGCAGGCCGATGATGTAGTTCGACAGCGGCACCGCGTCCGGCAGCTTTTGCAGGAAGTAGCGCGCCGACAGGTTCAGTTCGACCTTGGCCGAGACCATGCCGCCGATCAGGGCCATGGCATCGGTCCACACCACCAGCAGCGGCATCGAGATCGCCAGCGCCACCACTTTCGGCATGATCAGGCGGTAGCCGTGCGAGATGCCCATGACCAGCATGGCGTCGAGTTCCTCGGTCACCCGCATCACCCCGAGCTGCGCGGTGATGGAGGAACCGGAACGGCCCGCGACCAGGATGGCGGCCAGCAGCGGCCCGAGTTCGCGGATCACGCTCATGCCGAGGATATTGACCAGGTACATATCGCCGCCAAACATGCGCAGCTGCTGGGCCGACAGGTAGGACAGCACGACCCCGATCAGGAAACCGACCAGCGCGGTGATGCCGAGCGCCTGGAAGCCGGAATGGAAAATATTGGCCGACACTTCGCGCCACGGCCCCGTCATCGGATGGCGGATGAAGCGGCCGATATCCTGCACCACCTGGCCGATCAGGCGGATGAAGCCTTGCGTGTGCTCGAAGAAGTGGAGCATGCCGCTGCCCAGGGTCATGACCCAGTTGAAGCGGTTGGGGCGCGTGCGCGGCAGTTGCAGCTTGCTCGCTTCCTCGATGCGCTTGAACAGTTCTTCCTGTTTTTCGGCCAGCTGGAGCTGGGCGGGGCGCTTCTTGCCCCAGGCGTTCCAGAACATCTGGGCGCCGATGTGGTCGAGGCGGACGATCTGGGTCAGGTCCCATACCAGCGCCGGCTTGTCCTTGAGCGAGACCAGGGTGGCGTTGATGGTCTTGATCGCGCCGCACTGGGCCAGCGCGTGGACCTGCCAGATCCCGTTGGCGACGACCGATTGGGGCGAGCCTGCATCAGGCGATTCGAGGGTTAAAGTTGGCGCATTTTCAATCTGCATTGCGCCAGTGTAAAAGAGAATCGCCGTGACCGCTACAGGAGTTCGTGCGCGGGGCGGCGGCGCCCATGGAATCGTGTATCGACAGCGCCGGCGCGCGGCGCCGGTTTATGCGGCCAGATGGCGCGCCTGGCGCTGCGGCACGCTCGCTACCGGCTTGGTCTTGTCGGCCGGCGCGTCGATGCGGCCGGCATAATCGCTGCCCACCAGTTCCGCCGCGTCGGTACGGCTCATGCCGCGCGTTTCCAGCCATTGCGCGACCAGCCTGGCCAGGCGGTCGAGCGCAATGCGGTGGGTGGCATCGGTTTTTGCGTAGATCCAGTCGGAGAAAGCCATGAAATTGGCAAAGGGCGACTCGCCCAGCAAGTGCGTGAGCGTGTGTGCGAAGCGTCCCGAGTTGGCCACCAGGTCCCAGTAGCGCGCAAAGCGCACCAGGCGCTGCATGGTCTGGAAGTCGATCAGTTTGGTGGCCAGGATGGTGTAGGGCGGGTAGGGATCGAATACCAGGCCGTGTTCTTCGGTGTGGCGGATGATCGGCGTACCGCGCAGGCGCTTGAGGATGCCGAACTGGATCTCGTGCGGCTTGAGCGCGACCAGCTGGTCGAAGCCGCGCGCGAAGCTGCCCATGTCTTCGCCCGGCAGGCCGGCGATCAGGTCGACGTGCAGGTGGGCGTGCGACTGCTCGCACAGCCAGCGGATGTTCTCGGCGGCCTTGGCGTTGTCCTGGCGCCGGCTGACCAGCGCCTGCACCGCCGGATTGAAGCTCTGGATGCCGATCTCGAACTGCAGCGCGCCGGGCGGGAACTTGCGGATGCCTTCTTTCAGCGCATCGGGCAGGTGGTCGGGTACCAGCTCGAAGTGGGCATACACCGGGTCGTCCGGGTTCGCTTCGATTTTATCGAGGAAGAACTGCATGATCTTCAGGCTGGTCTTGATATTCAGGTTGAAGGTGCGGTCGACGAACTTGAACAGGCGCGCGCCGCGCGCGTGCAGCGTTTCGAGCTCGCCCAGGAAGGTGTCGAGGCCGAAGGGCCAGGCGGTCTTGTCGAGCGCGGACAGGCAGAATTCGCACTTGAAGGGGCAGCCGCGCGAGGCTTCCACATATAAGGTGCGGTTGGCGATGTCGTTGTCTGTATATAAGGAGTAGGGCATGGCGATGTCGGCCATCGGCGGCTGCACGCCGGCGTGGATCTTCATCAGCGGCTTGGGGCCGTGCAGGATCTCGCCGCACAGCTTGGGGAAGGTCACGTCGCCCCAGCCGGTGACCAGGTAGTCCGCCATCTGCACGATGGCTTGCTCGCCCGGCTCGTGCGACACTTCCGGCCCGCCCAGCACGATCACCACCTGGGGCGCGACGCGCTTGAGCATGGCGACGACCTTGGTGGTTTCTTCGACGTTCCATATATAGATACCGAAACCGATGATGCGCGGCGCTTGCGCCAGCAGGCGTTCGACGATTTCGGTGGTTTTCGCGCCGATCACGAATTCGTGCAGGCTGGTCCGCTCCCGCAGGGGGCCCATGTTTGCCAGCAGATAGCGCAGCCCCAGCGATGCGTGGGCGTAGCGGGCGTTCAGGGTCGAGAGCAGGATGGTCATGGCGAGGCGGTATGGGCGAAAGCTGACATTCTACCTGCGCGCGGGGCGGGTGATCGGCACATGCCAGCCTGATGTTGCTGCCGCATAACAATCGCAGGCATAAATCTTGCAATGGAATAAAGCTGAGGAGCCAGGCTGTTGTGTTCTGGCTCAAAAACGTGCGTACAGGAAATGTGTTTGCGCATTTCGCCCCAATGCTACGTTAGTATATGAATCGGTCGCCATCGCGTGGAGTATTGCGCCAAATTTTGTCACATGAATAAATTACAGCCCATTTTTGTCATCGCTGCTGCCCTTATTTGCTGCGCCGCGCCCGCGTCCGCGCAAATGTACAAGACCGTCGGTCCGGATGGGAAGGTCACGTTCTCCGACCGTCCGCAAAATGGCGACAAGCTCAAGGTCAGCGTGATGAAGGGCTCCGTGCTGCGCGCAGTGGAAGGGCCCGTGCCGGCCCAGCCCAAGATCGCGCCAGCTCCCAAGTCAGGCGGCGCCGACGCGTCCGGCGGTGGCATATCGGCGGCCGGCGTGCCGTCGCCCGAGCTCCAGCATGCGGTGCTGGTGGTGGCCTTGATGTCCGAAGTGGCCGCCAAGTTCGAGCCGGTCTGTGCCAACGTCGCGCCTCACAGCAAAAAATTCGTGACGGCCGCCAACGGCTGGAAGCAGCGCAATGCCAGCTTTATCGAGAAGCAACGGCGCGCGATGGCGGATATGTCGCCGGTCAAGCGCACTGCCTTGCAGGGCGAGGTGGCGGCAAAGATTCATGAGGCCATGGCCGAGGTGCTGGCGCAGAGTGCGTCGGGCCAGGCCAACTGGTGCGACAAGGCAACTGTCGACATGTCCGGTGGAAGCAATGATGTGGCCAATAACGCGGACGTGGCCCTGCCGCTGATCACCTACAAACCGAAATAATCGGCGAAGGCGGCTTGTGGAAATACGGCCCTTTTGCTATAGTTCGCCTCCCCGCTGATTCAGTAGCGAAATCAAGTAGTTGCAGGACAGATCAGGGGCGTTTCGAAAGAAGCGAAGTAACAAAAAGAGGTTGACGAGAAACGCGAAACGCTGCATAATCTCATCTCTCTGCTGCAACGAACACAACGCTTCGTACCATGCGGCAAGATAGTACAGAATAAGTTCTTTAACAATTAACAGTCGATAAGTGTGGGCGTTTGATGAAGGTGCCAACGAAGCGTAAGCGACGTTGAATACTTAAATTATCAAATGTTCACAAAAAAGAAACACGGCGCATCGAAAGATGAGCTTGTCAGTATTTTGAGTGAGCGATCTGTCCGCAAGGACATTAAACAGAGATTGAACTGAAGAGTTTGATCCTGGCTCAGATTGAACGCTGGCGGCATGCCTTACACATGCAA
>NZ_WHJG01000043.1 GCF_011682175.1 Massilia frigida | reverse complement strand
GCACAGCTTGACGACAACGACACATCCCGCGGTTTCCTCCTTCGCGGCTTGCCCAACGCCGGCCGGAGACGCTTGCGTGCATCAGTTTGAGTCTGTGACGGCGGCCGGCATCGGACAACCCTTAACGGGAGCTGTCGATCACCATATGCCCCGTGTCGGATTGCGTGTGAGGTACCACAAAAATTACCCCAACCGTCGATCCCGCGCAGGAAACGGTGCGCTTACGCGACCTTCAAGTTGACCGCCTCAATCGGCGCCAACCCGCGCAAACGCAGCGCAATCGCCAGCGCCAGGCCGAGCGCCAGCGCCAGCAGGCCCACCACCCCATTCCACCCCGCCGCGCTCCACACCAGCCCCGACACCGACCCGATCACGCTCGACCCAATATAGTAAAAGAACAGGTACATGGCCGACGCCAGCGCTTGCGGCGCCCTCGCCCGCCGTCCCACCCAGCTGCTGGTCACCGAATGGGTGCCGAAAAACCCGAACGTGAACAAGCTCATACCCGCCAAAATCAGCACCAGATGGCTCGATAATGTCAGCAGCAGCCCGGCCAGCATGATCATCATTACCATCCACAGCACATTGCGCCGTCCGATCCGGTCGGCCAAGCGGCCGGCCCACACGGAACTGAACATCCCGATCAGATACAGCACCGACAGCGCCCCCACCGCGCTCTGGCTCAGGTTAAACGGCGCGGCCAGCATGCGGTAGCCGATGTAGTTATACAGGCTCACAAACACGCCCATCACCAGGAAACCCAGCCCAAACAGCCACGGCATGCCATCGTCGCGCAGGTGGGTGCGGGCGCCTTCCAGCAAACCGCGCAGGCCAGGCTTGCCGCCCCTGAAATTGCCTGACTCCGGCAGGCTGCGCGCAAACTCCCAGGCGGCGTACAAACCGGCCGCGCCCATCAGCCCCAGCGCCAGGCGCCACGAGTAATGGTCGCTTGCCACCGAGGCGATCACCCTCCCCGCCATGCCGCCGAGCGCGGTGCCGCTGATGTAGAGCCCCATGGACAGGCCGAGCGACGGTCCCTCGATCTCTTCGCTCAGGTAAGCCATGGCGACGGCCGGCATGCCGCCCAGCGAAAACCCGAGCAAGGCGCGCAGCACCAGCAACTGGGCGTAGTTCTGGGCGATGGCGGTCAGCACCGTGAAACCGGCGGCGCCCACCAGCGCGAAAGTCATCAGCTTCTTGCGACCGATGCGGTCCGACAGTGCGCCGCTGATCACCAGCGACACCGCCAGCGCCAGCGTCGCAATCGACAGCGACCAGCTGCTCTGGGCGGGCGTGAGCGCAAACTGGTGCGCCAGCAGGGGCATCAGCGGCTGCACCGAATACAACAGCGCGAAGGCGGAAAAGCCGCCGCACAGCATGGCGCGGTTGATCCGTTTGAAGGCGGGCGAACCGGCGGTGACGGCACTGGAAGACATGATGGGCGACCCGAAGTGAATAAACTGGAGCCATCTTAGGTTTGCGCTTTAATACCGTCCAATATATATTTAAGTCGTTTCTAATACACTAAATCGATTACAGCCATGGAATTTCGCCAGCTCCGCTACTTCATCGCCGTGGCCGAAGAACTGCATTTCACGCGCGCGGCCGAGCGCCTGCACATCGGCCAGCCGCCGCTCAGCCACGCCATCCAGATGCTGGAAGCGGACGTCGGCGCGCAGCTATTCGAGCGCAGCAAGCGCTGGGTCAGGCTCACCGAAGCTGGCCGCTTGTTCCTGGCCGATGCGCGCCGCATCGTCGCCTTGTCCGAGCAGGCGGCGGCCACCGCGCGCCGGGCCGAGCGCGGCGAGGCGGGCGAGCTGCGCATCGGGTTCACGTTTTCGACGCCGCTCACGCCCTTGTTTGCGAATGTGATCAACCGCTATCGCCAGCAGTATCCGGCGGTGACCTTGACCTTGCACGAGATGGCCACCGTGCCGCAGCTCGACGCGCTGGCGCGGCGCGAGCTCGATCTGGGATTCGTGCGCCCGCCTGAGAATGGTCTGCCCGAGAACATCGGCTTGACGGCGCTGCGCGAAGACCCGCTGGTGGCGGTGCTGCCGACCGGCCTGGCCCTGGCGCGCAAGAAGGCGATCGCGATCGGCGAGATGGCCGAGCTGCCGTTCGTGATGTATCCGCATAGCGCGGGGACGGGGATTTATCCGCAGATTTTCAGGCTGTGCAGGGATGCTGGCTTCGTGCCGCGGGTGGAGCAGACAGCGGGGGAAGCGTCGACGATTATCGGGCTGGTGGCTGCGGGGTGCGGGGTGTCGGTGCTGCCAGGGTCGTTCGAGCGGATCAGGATGGATGGGGTGTGTTATCGGCCCTTGCTCGATCCGGCGGCGACGACGACTTTGCTGCTGGCGCAGAGGAAGGGCGAGCATGCACCGTTGGTGCAGGCGTTTTTGGCGTTGGCGAGTGAGGTTGCGGTGTAGCTGTCCGCATAGCATTCCTGCCACTGGCAGACATGATTTTCCGCGCCAAGGCTGCACCGGCGGGAATCCATGGCATCTATGTTCAGACCTGCTATGGATTCCCGCCTTCGCGGGAAAGACGGTCTAAAAGCTAACGGTGCTAATCAATCCCGGGATCCGGCCTTAGCCGTAATCGGCATCGAGCTCCGACCCCGCGTAATTCTCGAACTCCGCGAACAAGGTCTTCATCGCCGTGCGCGTTCGGATTTTCTGGATGACGGTGCAATTGGTCCGATACGACGCGATCCGCTCCGCGATCACCGGCTGGTGCTGCGCCGGCACCTGCTTCATCAGCGCCGCCCAGCCCTCTTCATAATCGGGCTTGTTCTTGCGTACCGATTTCACCAGGCGCTCGAAATCGGCCTGCCCGGTGCGCGCCACGATCCGCCCGCCTCCCTCGATCGCGAAAATGATCGCTACCGCAATCACCCCTTCCGCGTTCAGGTCGGCGTCGTTGATCGGCCCCGCGTAATGATGGCGGCGCAGCCAGCCGGCCGCGCGCACGATCGCCTGCACCGCCTTGCGCTGCTTGTATTGCACCTCGAACTTCTCGTACCCGGCCCAGTTCTGATGCGGATCGGCGCTGCAGATGTCGACGAACAAATCCTTCAGGCGCCGCTGCGCGTACACCGGGTCCTGGTCGTACTCGCCCACCAGCGAATCCTCGGGCAAGGCGGCCAGGTCGCGCACCATGCGAAAGCCCGCCTGGAACGCGTGCTCGGCTCCATGCTCGATCAGAAAATCAAGCGCCGCTTCGTCACCTTCGTGCATCAGCTCATGTTCCAGCCCCAGCGACACGCAGCCCACCGTCAGCAGCAAGGCTTTCTGGATGCCGTCGGCGGTGCGGTCGTTGGTGAACTTTTCGGCCACCATGGCGGTGATGCCGGCCAGTTCGTCGGCCAGGATCACGGTTTCGTCGCCGATCTCGCGCGCGGACAGGCAGCGGATCGCCCGCACCAGCCGCGGCAGGCGTTCGACGACAATCGCGGGCAGCGTGTTTTGCGCCGCCTCCATCACGAAAAGATTCCCGTGCCGATGCTCTTGCGCACGCCGCGCTTGGGCACATTGCTGCGCGACGATGGCACCTGCTTGCGCAAGCGGTACAGCAATTCCTTGGTCGAACGCTGCAGGAATTTCTGCTCTTCGTCCGGGTCGTCGTTGTACTCGGCGTCGGCGATGTCGCCGCTGTGGCGGAAGTCGGGGAACAGCTCGAACAGGGCACGGTCCCAGCCATCTTCGCTGGCCTTGGCCAGTTCGATCGCCAGCGGCGCGACGTCGCTGTCGGACGAGGTCTGGCTGGTGATGTACGGGCCCTTGGCCAGCACTTCGCCGGCCAGTTCCAGCATTTCCTTCGGCGCCATCGAGAACAGGATCGCGAACACGGTCGCGCCGTGGTCGGTGGCCGAGGCTTCGGCCAGCAGCTCCTGGCGGCGTTCCGGTTCGTCGGCGGAAAACACGATGCCGTGCACGTGCGCGAACAGGGTTTCGGCGACGCGTTCAGGGTCGTCTTCGATCATGTCGTCCGACCAGGTCGCGGCGAAGAACGCCAGGCTGTCGGCCCAGGCCTTGGGCGGCACCAGCAAGGTGGCCAGCGAGGTCTTGCCGCCGTCGAAACCGGACAGGTGCAAGGCCGTGACCTGGGGCGCCAGCGTCGCCAGCACCTCGACCACGGCCAGGTCGCCATGCTGCTCGACCGCTTCGGAAAACGCATGCTCGGCATGCGCCAGCGAACCGGCCAGCACCAGTTCGCTGATCTGTTTCGACAGCGCCGGCAGATTGCTATTTTCACTCATGCTCAATCTCCTTCCTGGTCGAACATCTGGGCGAAGTCGTCGGTGACGCCGTCGTCTTCGTCGTCATGGCGGTCGTCGCCGTCATCGTCGCGCGAAAGCTGTTCGAGCGATTCGTCCTCTTCGTCCCACAGGCGCGGATGCTTGAACAGGAAAGCGGTGATGATGGCCTGGCGCGCCAGTTCCGGGTGCTTGCCGGTCATGGCGCTGTACATGGCTTCGGCTTCGCCTTCGCAGGCGGCCATGGCGAACACTTTTTCCGGGCTGCCGCCTTCGTAGTCGCCCGCTTCCACCAGCAAGCCCTTGGGATTGCTGAAGGTGATGTGATCGACCAGCGCGAAGCTCATCATGTTGACGTCTTCGATGCCGCCGCCGCCGGCGTATTCGCCCACGAGCGCATTGAGCATCATGTCGTAGTTCTTGCGGTTCGGCGGGTCGCCCAAAATGCCGTCGATCTGGCCGCCGAGTTCGCGCGACTGGTAGGCAAATTCGGGATGTACTTTTCTCATTTTCTGGTCCTGTTGTGGTGCGTATGACTGCTGATGTGCTGCGCGTGGAGCTTGGCGCGGATAGGGGGGCGGCGCTTACGCCGGCAAGGTCACGCCATTCAGGCTGAACAGCGAACGCCACAAGGCAAATGCCTCTTCTTCCGCATCGATGATGATGCGGTGGTTGACGCTCTGGTTGTATTCCTCGCGCTTGGCCGGGTCGGACAGGATGTCGTAAGCCTTGGTGATGCTCTTGAAACGCACTTCCGCACCGGGGGCGTCGTTGCGGTCCGGATGGAAACGCATCGCCAGCGAGCGGTAAACCTTCTTGATCTCGTCGTCGGTCGCATTCGGCGCCACGCCGAGGATGGTGTATAAATTGTCCACGGGAAACTCCTGCTGCCGAAACTATAAAGCGAGATTATCCTATAGAACGGCGTCGGCCGGGCGGAACGACGGTGCGGGCGCCGGGGGATGGGCGATATACGCATTGCGTCAGGGATGCCATAGGAGAGCGCGTGCCCGAACGAGACCGCGGCCACTAACGCAATATATACGCATTGCGTTAGAATGACGCAACCCTATCATTCGCAAAGCATTTCTCCATGAGCAACGAAAAAAACCCTGCGGCGCCGGCTGCGAATGCCCCGTCGCCGAACTTCCTGCGCGCCATCGTCGAGAACGACCTGGCCGCCGGCACCCACGTGCGCGAGGGCTTGCCGCCAGTAATTACCCGCTTTCCGCCGGAGCCGAACGGCTACCTGCACATCGGCCACGCCAAATCGATCTGCGTGAACTTCGGCCTGGCGCGCGACTACCAGGGCCGCTGCAACCTGCGCTTCGACGATACCAATCCGGCCAAGGAAGAACAGGAATACGTCGACACCATCATCGACAGCGTCAAGTGGCTCGGTTTCAGCTGGGAACAGCAGGGCGAGAGCCACCTGTACTACGCGAGCGACTATTTCGAGCGCCTGTACCTGATGGCCGAATACCTGATCACGGCCGGCTACGCCTACGTGGATAGCCAGAGCGCCGACGACATCAAGAAAAACCGCGGCAACTTCGGCACGCCCGGCGTCAATTCGCCGTTCCGCGCACGCACGCCGGAAGAATCGCTGGCCATGTTCCGCGACATGAAAGCGGGCAAGTACAAGGACGGCGAACACATCCTGCGCATCAAGATGGCCGCCGATTCGATGGCCTCGCCCAACATGACCAACCGCGACCCGGCCATCTACCGGATCCGCCATGCGCACCATCACCGCACGGGCGACGCTTGGTGCATCTATCCGATGTACGACTTCACGCACCCGATTTCGGACGCGCTGGAAAACATCACCCATTCGGTGTGCACCCTCGAATTCCAGGACCACCGCCCGTTCTACGACTGGCTGCTGGCCACCCTGTCCGAAGGCGGCTTCTTCAAGCTGCCGGTGCCGCGCCAGTACGAATTCGCGCGCCTGAACCTGACCTACGTCGTTACCAGCAAGCGCAAGCTGCGCGAGATGGTCGACGAAGGCATCGTCACCGGCTGGGACGATCCGCGCATGCCGACCATCGTCGGCCTGCGCCGGCGCGGCTACACGCCGGAAGCGATCCAGCTGTTCTGCGAGCGCATCGGCGTGTCCAAGGCCGACGGCTGGATCGACATGAGCACGCTGGAAGGCTGCCTGCGCGACGACCTCGACCCGAAGGCGCCGCGCGCCACCGCCGTGCTGCGTCCGCTGAAATTGATCATCGACAATTTCCCGGAAGGCGAATCGGTCGAATGCAGCTCGCCCGTGCACCCGCACTTCCCGGAGCGCGGCCTGCGCACCTTCCCGATCACGCGCGAACTGTGGATCGAACAGGATGACTTCATGGAAGTGCCGAGCAAGGGATACTTCCGGTACTTCCCGCCAATCGGCGACGCTCCCGGCAGCCGGGTCCGCTTGCGCCACGGCTACGTGACCGAGTGCACCGGCGTCGACAAAGATGCCGACGGGAACATTACCGCCGTGCACGTGAAGTATTTTGAAGACAGCAAATCGGGCACCGAAGGTTCGAACACCTACAAGGTCAAAGGCAACATTCACTGGGTCAGCGCCGCGACCGCTTTGGAAGCCGAAGTGCGCCTGTACGACCGCCTGTTCACCGAGGCGCAGCCGGATGCCGGCGGACGCGACTGGAAACCCTTCCTCAACCCGAACGCGCTGGAAGTGGTCACCGCCTACCTGGAACCGGGCATGAGCGCGGCCGAACCGGACCAGCGCTTCCAGTTCGAGCGCCACGGCTACTTCGTCGCCGACCGTGTCGATTCCACGCCAGGCAAGCCGGTATTTAACAGAGTTACCACGCTGAAAGATAGCTGGGTTAAATAAACGTTGCCAAAACACGACATTTTTTCCCCCGAATCCCGCCCTGCTCACTGCTGTGGTGGGATTCTTTCGATATTCAGACTTTTCCGATCTCCATACCTATCAGCTCGACTAGGTATTCTGACAACTTACTTCCGGTTAATGTTGATCAAACAATGCATCGCCATTTGCGGCTACCGAAAGGAATGCAACGCGCAATGCTTACTTTAAAGACAACTATAAAAACATTCTCTATGGCACGTCCTGCCCTATGGGTTGGCCTGCCCTTCTCGCTGGCGGTCGGCATGGTGCTTTACTTTGCGACCGCCAATTCTATCGAAGCCGATTCGCGCACCCGTTTCGCCGGCCTGGCGCAAAACGCCCGCAATACCATCAGCGCCCGCATCAAGTCGTACACCCACGTGTTGCGCGGCACGGTCAGCCTGTTCCAGATCAGCGAGCCACTCACGCGCCATCAATTCCATGGCTATGTGAAGGGATTGGACGTGACGCGCAACTTCCCCGCCATCGAAAACATCAATTACGCCCAGCTGGTGCATGATGCCGAGCGCGACGCCTTCCTGCGGCGCATGCGCGACGAGCGCGTGGCCGACGGTTTGGCGCCGGAAGCGTTTGCGATCAAGCCGCCCGGGCACCGTCCGACCTACACCGTGGTCACCTTTACCGAGCCGGAAGAACCCTGGGCCGCCACGCTCGGCTACGACCTGCTCGCCAATCCCCTGGTGCACGACACGCTGGCCAGCATGCGCGATACCGGCAAGCTGATCCCCTCGGGCATGCCGGTCTCGTTTATCTCGGGACCGAAGCGCACCGGACTGGCGATGCGGCTGCCGGTGTACAAGCCGCACGCTCCCACCACCACCACCGAGCAGCGCCGTGCAGCCTACATCGGCACGGTCGGGATCGCCTTTAGCGTGCAAAAGCTGGTGCAGGGCGTGATCGATGAAATTCCCATCAAGAATGTGCGCATGACCCTGGTCGATAACGCAATCGGGGTCGACCGGCGGCGCGGACGCGTGCTGTTCGACAGCCATCCGGCCGACGAGAATACGCTGGCACCGTTCCTGATGCCGCCAAGCCGCTTCAGCGCCACCCTGCCGATCGACTTCAACGGCCGTCCGTGGGATGCGACCTTCAGCGTCGACACCACCGAAATGTACACCGCCTTCGAGGAATTCGCGCCCTGGCTGGCGTTGATGGCCGGCTCGGTCAGCTCGATGCTGCTGTACGCGCTGTTCCATGCGCTGACCTCGTCGCGCCGGCGCGCCATCAAGATGGCCAAGGGCATGACGCGCGAACTGCGCGATAGCCAGGCCAAGCTGCAACTGTCGCACCAGAACCTGCGCCGTCTGGCGGCCCACGCCGACCAGATCAAGGAAGGCGAACGCAAGCGCATCGCGCGCGAAATCCACGACGACCTCGGGCAAAACCTGCTGGCGCTGCGCATCGAAGCGGACATGCTCAGTTCGCGCACGCGCGAGCGCCATCCGCGCCTGCACGCACGCGCGCGCTCGACCTTGCAGCAGATCGACGCCACCATCAAGAGCGTGCGCCAGATCATCAACGACTTGCGTCCGAACGTGCTCGACCTGGGCTTGTCGGCGGCGGTCGAATGGCAAATCGCCGAATTCAAGCGCCGCACCGGCATCGCCTGCGAACTGATCGATGAACCGAAGGAAGTCGCGCTCAATGACCATGCCGCCACGGCCTTTTTCCGCATCTTGCAAGAGTCGCTGAGCAATATCGTGCGCCATGCGCAAGCGACCAGGGTCCGCGTCGAACTCAAGCTCAGCGGAAATCGCCTGTCGATGACGGTGACCGATAACGGCATCGGCCTGCAAGCCGGCGAACAGGGCAAGGTCGGCTCGTTCGGCCTGGTCGGCATCGAAGAACGGATCAGCATCCTCGGCGGCTCGTTTTCCATCTCCAGCCACGGCGGCGACGGCACCACGGTGTGCGTCAGCGTGCCCCTGCACAACGAACCTTCGCGTGGCGGCCCGGCCGACACCGCATCCGGCAAAAACGAATCGCATGCCGCGTTTGTCTGATGACGCCAGGCATTGTCCTAAACAGAATCCTCTTGAATGACCTGCGGCACAGTCGGAGCATCCGGTATCCGCTAGGAATTACCTCAATTAATGATTGAGCTAAGTCAAGAAGCGGCGTTTGGACCGGCGCAACATCCTCAAACAGTAACGGAAATCAATGTAATCGGGCAATTGATTTACCAGAGGAAAGGAAGGAGGCGATTGCTTTACAACAGCCGTAGCACCCGCAGGATCAAACAGGGATGTAGCACATAAATCAATCACAACTCTAAAAAAGAGGCTTAATCATGATGACCAACGACGCAATCAAAGCAATCTCGGAACTCGATCTGGAACCGATCAAAATGAAGCTCATGCACGTGGAATCCGGCGAAGGCTGGTCCCTGGAAAAAGCCGAGGCCGTTGAAGTGGAATATCGCCGTTTCCTGTATCTGATGAAAGCGTTCCCTGAAGAAGACACCTCGCCACTGGTGGAAGTCGATATTTTCTGGCACTACCATATCCTGGACACGATGAAGTACGCGAAAGACTGCGAGCAAGCGTTTGGCTACTTCCTGCACCACTACCCGTACGTTGGCATGAGCGGCGCGCACGACGATGCGCAAGTGCTGCAAGCGGGCGCCGACCGCATGCGCGATCTGTATGAACAGGTATTCGACGAGCCGTATGGCCAGCGCGCCGCAGCCTGGTGCGCCAAGGCGGCGCCGGTAGCGCCCACATCGGCGTGGTGCGCCAAGGCGGCTGCCGCTGCGCTCGAATCGGCGTGGTGCGCAAAGGCCGCTCCCGCTGCACACAAGTCGGCGTGGTGCGCCAAGGCTGCTGCTGCTGCGCTTGAATCGGCGTGGTGTGCAAAAGCGGCTCCCGCTGCGCTCGAATCGGCGTGGTGCGCAAAGGCGGCTCCCGCTGCGCTCACGTCGGCATGGTGCGCAAAGGCGGCTCCCGCTGCGCTCGAATCAGCGTGGTGCGCAAAAGCGGCTCCCGCTGCGCGCGAATCGGCGTGGTGCGCAAAGGCGGCTCCCGCTGCGCTTGAATCAGCGTGGTGCGCAAAAGCGGCTCCCGCTGCGCGCGAATCGGCGTGGTGCGCAAAGGCGGCTCCCACTGCGCTCACGTCGGCATGGTGCGCAAAGGCGGCTCCCGCCGCGCTCGAATCGGCGTGGTGCGTCAAGGCAGCTCCCGCTGCGCGCACGGCGGCATGGTGCGCTAAGGCGGCCCCGGCTACACTACAGTCGGCGTGGTGCGTCAAGGGCACTCCCGCTGCGCTCAAGTCGGCGTGGTGCGTCAAGACGAGACTACCGGGCGTCGGCGCGGCGGCGTCCAGCACCGTCGAGCCGTCCGCGGCAGCCCATGCCATGCGCGTGAGCGCGGCAACGGCGGCGCTGATCCAGTCTATCGCGCACGGCAATCCGCAGCCGGCGTAAGCATGGGCTGGAAGGCACTGCGGGTTGGAACACGCGCAGGGCCGTTGATTCGAACGACAATGCGAGCGGCAAGAAAGAGGGATGGCGAGGCGGTTGCGCGCACGAGGTCGATGACCTGGGCGGACGCCCCGCAAGATCCTGAAGCGATCCGGTTGCAATGTCGAGGGGCACACACAGTGCCCCTTTTCTTTTGCCCAGCCTCAGGCGTTGATATTGATGCTCACTGCGGGCACGCCCATCATCGCGCGCAATTCCCGGATACTGAAATCGCTGATTTCATGCATGCGCAACAGGATCGTCGCGCCAATCGGCAAGGTGCGGTGGCGGATTTTACTGATCACGGGCGGCGCCACTTCCAGTGCGCGCGACAGGGCCGCGTCGTTTTTGAGCTGCAAGCGCTCAATGATGGCATCGAGCACTTTATTCGGATCGTAGGTCGGATCTTCCGGAAATCTGCGATTGGTCATGTGATTGAATCTTTCCAAATTCGCACCCGTGGCATATTCGCCGGTGCGCTGTCTTTACAGTCGATTAAGTAAGCGGTACTGGCAAAAACAGCCCGAATATGCGGCTGTGCTTGCATAGGCGTGCATCATACACCTATGTGTTGACATTCGCTCAACCAGTAGAACTTTAGTTCAATTAAGTTTGTATTTAAGGCAATACTTGGTGAGAATTGCGCCGGCGGGCGGCGCGCCGGACAGGCGCAAACAGCCAGTCCAGAGCCACTTGGGTGGCCAAACAGCTGTAATTGGTGGGAATCAGATAGAATTGAACGAGCAAGCGCTCACTATCGGTGGGTACCAGGCGCCAGCCCAGCTGGCGGCGGATCTCGTCGGGAGGGGGCGGCGGACGGCGCGCGCTTTCGCGCCTCGCCATGTAGGCGCGCACTTGTTCTTTGGTAGGCTGAATGATTCGATGCGGCATGGCAGTTGGCACAAGTCAGCAATTGAGGGACGACACTGCACACAATACGGCCACGCCGACGCCAGAACTTGATGGCCGTCAAACGAGCGTAAGTATGCGCCCATTGACAAGCCGCTTTCCGCCCTATTTCTTCTGGCTTGCCAGATACAGGGTTTTGGCATCCTGATGCGCGCGGTCGACCGTGCGCATGGCTTCCTTCTCGTCATGTTCGACGAAAAAATCCGCGTCCTGCGCTTTTACGACCAGCTTGATCGCGGCGGCATCGCTCAGATTGAATTTTTCCGTGATCAGGGTGGTTACTTCATCCAGGTATTCTTCGTAGGTCATCGTGCTTCCTTAGTGGGGACCGTCATTTTACCAGCGCCATCGCCGCCACCGCAGGCGCAAGGTGCGGATACCGCAGGCGCACCCCCAGTTCGCGCTTGATGCGCGCATTGCTCATGCGCCGCGACTCGGACATGAACGACAGCAACATGGGCGATACCGAAGCAACTAGTTGCGATCGCGCAACGCGAGGCGGGCGCGCCATGCCGAAGGCATCGGCCACGGTATCGAAATAATCGGCCATTTTCATGTGCGTATCGTCGACCGCGTGATAGATGCGGCCGGGCAATGTCCTGTACAAGGCCAGCGCGACGATGCGCGCCAGGTCGTCGGCGTGGATGTGATTGGTGAAGACATCCTCGGACGCCAGCAGCGCCGGCGTGCCCTGCTCCAGGCGGCGCAGCGGCAAGCGCTCGCGCGCATAGATGCCGGGCACGCGCAGGATCGCCAGGCGCGCCCCGCTGCGGCTGGCCCAGGCGCGCAGCACCCGTTCCGCGTCGACCCGGCGCAGCGCGCGGGCATTGCGCGGCGCCACGGTGCGCGTTTCATCGATCAGCTCGCCGGCGCAATCGCCGTACACGCCGGTGGTGCTGATATACACCATGCGCGCCCCGGCCGGCAGCACCGCGCACAGATGGCGGGTGCGGCGGTCGAGCGTGCCGTCGGTCTGCGGCGGCGCCATGTGCACCACCCAGTCCGCCAGGCCGGCCAGGCGTTGCAGGCTGGCGGGCTGGTCGAGGTCGGCGATGATGGGAATGGCACCGGCCGCGCGCAGTTCGGCGCAGCGCCCGGCGTTGCTGGTGACGGCGAACACGCGAAAGCGCGCGCGCACCAGCGGCAAGAGGCGCATGCCGACATCGCCGCAGCCGAGAATGAGCAGGCGCGGCCGCTTGAAGGGGGAAGTGGTGGTCATGTGGAATTGTTTGTCGTCGATGGCGTAGCCACACAATATACAAGATAAGCGCAGCGTCGGCAGGGTCCGCCGCTGGCCGTGGCGGCGGCCCTGGCGCACCCGGCCAGCGCAGCGGAACATGTAAAATACCCGCACCCGTTGCTCGCGACCGTAGCGGCGCGATCAACCCCGACCATGTAGTTCTTCTTGATGACGATAACACTATGACGTTTCAGATTACTGTCCAGCCCAGCGGCCACCAGTTTGCCTGCGAAGCGGACGAAACCGTGCTGGCGGCGGCGATCCGCGCCGGCATCGGCCTGCCCTACGGCTGCAAGAATGGCGCCTGCGGTTCCTGCAAAGGCAAGGTCGTTTCCGGCACGGTCGCGCACAAGGCGCACCAGCAGCGCGCCCTGAGCGACGCAGAAAAAGCCGCCGGCTTCTCGCTGTTCTGCTGCGCCACCACGTCCGCCGACCTGGTGATCGAAGCGCGCGAAGTCGGCGGCAGCACCGATTATCCGGTGCGCAAGATGCCCTCGCGCGTGGCCAGCATCGAGAAAGTCGCGCCGGACGTGGCCATCATCACCCTGCAACTGCCGGCCAATGAAGCGCTGGCTTACCGCGCCGGGCAATACATCGAATTCATGCTGCGCGACGGCAAGCGGCGCAGCTACAGCATGGCCAGCGCCCCCAGCCTGGCCGGTCCGCTGACCTTGCACATCCGCTACATGGCCGGCGGGCTGTTCACCGAGCAAGTGTTCAACACCATGAAGGAGCGCGACATCCTGCGCTTCGAAGGCCCGTTCGGCACGTTTTACCTGCGCGAAGACTCGGACAAGCCGATCGTGCTGCTGGCCTCGGGCACCGGGTTTGCGCCGGTCAAGGCGCTGGTCGAGCACCTGATCCACCTCGGCTCCACCCGTCCGGTCAGCCTGTACTGGGGCGGACGCCGCCCGGGCGACCTGTACATGAACGCCCTGTGCGAAGAATGGGCCGCCACCCTGCCCCACTTGCGCTACGTACCGGTGGTCTCGCACGCCTTCCCGGAAGACCACTGGAGCGGGCGCACCGGCTACGTGCACGCGGCGGTGATGCACGACCTGCCGGACCTGTCCGGCTACCAGGTGTATGCCTGCGGCGCCCCGGTGGTGGTCGAGGCTGCGCGGCGCGAGTATGTCGCGCAATGCGGGCTGCCGGCCGAGGAGTTCTACGCCGACGCCTTCACCAGTGAAGCCGACCTGGCCTAGTTCGCACCCGGGAACCGCCGTGGCCGCCCCCTCGTCCTCGACCAGCAACTGTGCTTCAAGCTGTATCGACCTCGCTGAAGATGACACAGCGCTACAAGCCGCTGCTGGCCGGGCTGCACCTGAGCTATCCGCACTATCTGGTGATGGTGGTGCTGTGGAAACAGGAAGGCGCGCGCCGCTTGCTTAACCGGGGTCAGAGCTCTAATTAGAAAGATTTCAATTTAGAGCTCTGACCCCGGTTGTAGGATTATTTACGCTTGACTGCGGAGGCGTCGAATTGGTCGCTGTTTTTGCCGGTCACGCCGCTGTAGAAACGCTGGATTTCGACCATATCGACCGTGATGTCGCCCGTGGTGTGGAACATGCAGCCAATGCCGCCCGTCTTGCGCTTGAAGTCGAGGAAGGCAAGCGCGATCGGGACGTTGGCGCCGTGCGCAATGTGGTAAAAACCGGTCTTCCAGTGCGTGACCCTGCCGCGCGTGCCTTCCGGCGCAACAATCACCGCCAGCCGCTCGCGCTTGGCAAACGCGTCAATCGTGTTCTGCACCGTGTTGTTGGAGGCCGTGCGGTCGATCGGAATGCCGCCCAGCCAGCGCGATAACCACCCGATCGGCCAGGTAAACAGGCTCGACTTGGCCATCCAGTACACCCGCAAACGCAAGGCGAAACACACCATCAGCGTGATCGGGAAATCCCAGTTGCTGGTGTGCGGCGCGGCGATGAGCACGTACCGGGAATAGCCGGCAATCTGCTCCGGCGTCAGCCCATCGGTACGCCACCCCATCAGCCGCAGCGTCAGGAGCGAGAATCCTCTCATCAAGGTGTTGACGACAGGTGTTTCAAATATGGTGTTCTGCATAAAACGATAACGGCAAGGAAGCGGCACAGCCAGCAGGGTCGGGAAACATCGGGCACAATGCCATGCTGATTCCAGAAAGAATCATTTTACCCTACCCGCGTAGCCAGTCCCGAAAGTTCCTATGCCTGTGATGCCGCCGTCCAACGGTTTCAGTGTTTTGCGCCACCGAAATTTCTCGTTTTACCTGGCCGCGCGCGTGCTGGGGACCCTGGCGGTGCAGATGCAGAGCGTGGCGATCGGCTGGCAGGTATATCAAATGACGGGCAGCCTGTTCGACCTGGGCCTGATCGGCCTGGCCCAGTTCGCACCTTTCCTGGTGCTGATCCTGCTGGCCGGCCATACGGCCGACCGCTATGACCGGCGCCGCATCATTATCCTGTGCCTGCTCACGCAGTTGCTGTGCGGCTTGATGTTGCTGGCCTTTACGGCGAGCGGGGTGGCGGTGGTGTGGCCGGTGTTTGCCATCCTGGTGCTGTTCGGCAGCGCGCGCGCATTCATGATGCCGGCCACCCAGGCGGTGCTGCGTAATATGGTGCCGGATGAACATTTCAGCCAGGCGGTGGCCCTGAGTTCGTCGGCGTTTCACGTGGCCGTGATCGCCGGTCCGGTGCTCGGCGGCTTGCTGTACATCACGGGGCCGGCCACGGTGTATCTGGCGGCCGCGACGCTGCTGGTGTTGTCGGTGATCCTGATGTCGATGACCCACAGCGCGCCCCAGGTCGTCAACAAGGAGCCCGCTACGTGGCACACGGTGCTGGAAGGCCTGCGCTTCGTGTGGTCGCGCCCGATCATGCTGGGGGCCATTTCGCTCGATCTGTTCGCGGTGCTGTTCGGCGGCGCCACGGCGCTGCTGCCGGCCTATGCGCACGATGTGCTGCAGGTCGATGCGGTGGGACTGGGCTTGCTGCGCACCGCGCCGGGCGTCGGCGCCGCGCTGTGTTCGGTGGCACTGGCGTTTTATCCGATCCGCCGCCGGGTCGGCACGTGGATGTTCGGCGGCGTGGCCGTGTTCGGCGTGGCGACCCTGGTGCTGGGCTGGAGCGCGAGTTTCCCGGTCGCCCTGGGTGCCCTGTTCCTGCTCGGCGCCGGCGACATGGTGAGCGTGTACGTGCGCCATCTGCTGGTGCAGTTCGAGACGCCGGATGAAATCCGCGGCCGCGTGAGCGCGGTCAATGCGGTGTTCATCGGCGCCTCCAACGAACTCGGCGAATTCGAGTCGGGCCTGACCGCCGGCTGGTTCGGGCTGACGCGCGCGATCCTGTTCGGCGGCGCCGCCACGCTGGCGGTCACGGCGATCTGGATCTTCAAGTTCCCGGTCCTGTCACGCATGGACCGTTTCCCTCATCACGAGAAGGAAGAGACGGCGCTGCGCGACGGCAAGGCCGGCGCGTGAGCGCGCTGGCCGCCCATCTGCGGGCCTTCGCTGCGCGTGCGCCGGTGGAAGCCGACGCGCCCTTCCTGGCGCGCCTGTACGCGTCCACACGCCAGGATTTGCTCGGCACAGGCAGCGCCGACCCGGCCCTGGCGGCGTCGCTGATCGCGATGCAGCAGCGCTTGCAGGCGGCCGATTACCGCGCGCGCTTTCCGGATGCCGAGTATCTGGTCTTGCACCAGGCTGGCGAGCCGGTGGCGCGCATCGTCGTCGACCATGGCCGCGCGGCGCTGCGCCTGGTCGATATCGTCCTGCTGCCGCGGGCACGCGGGCGCGGCACCGGCCGCGCGCTGCTGGGCGCGCTGCAGCGCTTTGCGGCCGACCATGACCTCCCGCTGACCTTGTCGGTCCACCACGCCAACCCGCGCGCGCGCCGCCTGTACCTGGGACTGGGCTTCCGGATCGAGCGCGCCGACACCCACGCCGACGCCCTGCGCTGGCAGGCGGCATGACCCGATTTCATTTGCGCTGAGCAATATCAAACAAAGGTGTAAGATAGGCCGTGTGCTTAACGATGTGCCAACCCTGGCGCGGCGCAGCAATGCGCCCAGGCAGCACATGCAAGTCAACAAGGGTTGTGCCAGTACCTTTATGAACAGCCGGGAGTGAGCTTATGCAAATCAACATCAATACCGATAAAACGATCGAACGTCATCAAGGCCTCGACGATCATGTCCAATCCGTGGTCACCGCTGCCGTTTCGCGTTTTAGCGAACACATTACCCGTGTTGAAGTCCACCTCAGCGACGAGAACAGCCAGAAATCCTCCGACGGCGGCAACCGCTGCCTGCTCGAAGCGCGCGTGACCGGCTACCAGCCGATCGCCGTGAGCGACCACTCGGTGCATCTGCACCAGGCCATCACCGGCGCAGCGGACAAACTCAAGCGCGCTATCGAAAGCGCCCTGGGCCGCCTGCACGACAAGCAGCTGCACGCAACGCCGAAACTGGTGCCCGAGCCGGACGAAGTCAGCGAGTAACTACGAAGTAACACGGCCAGGGCCAGCGCCCTGCCCCCGCGGCAGGCTGGCCCGAGGCAACGCCAGCAAGACAGCCAGCCTGTCTTGCTGGCGCAGGATCAAAACATCGATGCCGACTGTGCCAATGCGCGCAAGTAGCGCAATCCGGCCAGCGAGCGGCTGCCGTACCACGACATCATTTCACCATCGATCACATGCACCGGCTTGCCGATCTGTTTTTCCAGCGCGTCCGCGTGGACGTCCGTGAAGCGGTAGGGTTCGGTCGACAGCAGCACGCCGTCGATGCGCGCCACCAGTTCATCGGACCAGGTGACCAGCGGGTAGCGCGTCGCATAGCGCGCGGCGCTACCCGACGGGTCGTCCAGTTGCGGCACGCTCCAGCCGATCTCGGCCATCATGCGGGCGATGTAGGTGTCCGCCGAGACGCTCATCCACGGATCTTTCCAGATGCAATACAGCAGCGTCGCCGGCCGGCCCTTGGGCAGCGCCCGCAGCGCCGCGTATTCTTCCTCGAAGGCGGCGCACCAGGCGGCGGCCTTGTCATCGGCGCAAAAAATCCCGCCCATCAGGCGCGCCAGCGCCAGGTTGTCGCGCGGCGCCAGCGGGTGCGTGACGACGATATTGGGCACGCATTGCGCCAGCGCCTCGACGGTCGGTTTTTCATTCTCGTCGATGTTGACTACCAGATGGGTGGGCGCGAGCTTGCGGATTTTTTCCAGGTTGACATCCTTGGTGCCGCCGATCTTGGCAATGGCGGCGACCTGGTCGGCCGGATGGATGCAAAAGCCGGTGCGCCCGACCAGCTGCCCGGCCAGGCCGAGCTCGCACAGCAATTCGGTAATCGAGGGCACCAGCGACACGATGCGTGCCGCCGGGTCGGGCCGGTGTGGGGTGCCAAGGGCGTCGGTGAAGTGCATGTGGGGGCGGGTTCGATTCGGATGACGCTATTGGAACACTGATATGATGCGAACGCCAATGGTTATAGCGGCGCACACCTGACCGGAGAGACTATTTTGGAACAGATCGGCACCTTCGCTGCATCAAGTTACACCATCCGGGACTTGCATTTGTTCCGCGACATCGACGACGAGCAGATCGCGCGCGCGCTGGCCGAGTGCACCGTGGTGCGGCTCGCACCCGGGGCCAGGGTCGAGGATAGCAACCGTGCGCGCCTGTACATCCTGCTGCGCGGTGCGCTGGCGGTCGAGGCCGACACCCGCAACGGCATGGCCGACGGCACGGTCAGCAAGATCTTGCCGGGCGAGAGCGTGGGCGAGCAGTCGGTGCTGGATGAAGCGGCCAACCTGGCCTCGATCAGCGCGCTGGAGGAATCGGAACTGCTGCTCATCGAAGGCGAACTGATGTGGAAGCTGATCGACCAGTCGAACGGGCTGGCGCGCAACCTGCTGCGCCTGCTGTCGTTCCGCATCCGGGCCGCCAATGCGCTGCTGCGGCGGCGCCAGAAGCTGGGCGAATTCTACCGCCAGTTGTCGATGAACGATGGCTTGACCGGCATGTACAACCGCGCCTGGATGAACGACATGCTGCCCAAGCTGATCGCCACCGCGCACCGCGCCGGCACCCCGCTGGCGCTGGTGATGCTCGACCTCGATCATTTCAAGCGCTTCAACGATACCCATGGCCACCTGGCCGGCGACGACGCCCTGCGCGCGGCCGCCGACGTGATTTCGACGGCGCTGCGCCCGTCCGATTTCGCGCTGCGCTACGGTGGCGAGGAATTGATGGTGATCCTGCCCGAAACGCCGGAACCGCTGGCGCTGATGGTGGCCGAGCGCTTGTGCTCGCGCATGCGCGAGGCGCCGATTTTCCGCGACATGCGCATTCCGCTGCCGCACATCACGGCCTCGTTCGGGGTCGCCTTGCTGGAAGCGGGCATGGATGACAGCGCCCTGATCGCGGCGGCCGACGCGGCCATGTACCGCGCCAAGGAAGGCGGACGCAACCGCGTCGCGCGCTGACCTGCCGCGCCGCGCGCTCAATCCAGGCACCAGCGCGGCGCCAATCTGTGTACCATATGGGTCCGCCCCTGATGCGCTTGACGCCTGCCTCAACATGCAGCGCCGTCATTCCCGCGCAGGCGGGAATCCAATCTCTCGTGGCTCAGCGGCGGGCCTTGGATTCCCGCCTGCGCGGGAATGACGGATCGTCAGTTATCGGCATTAGGGTTCGCCCCGGAATGCGCACGGCGCCGGGCTGCCACTTATTGATCGACGTTCCATGACCACCCACACTTTTCTTTGGCACGACTACGAAACCTTCGGCGCCCAGCCGCGCCGCGACCGTCCGGCGCAGTTCGCCGCGATCCGCACCGATGCCAACCTCAATGAAATCGGCGCGCCGATCATGCTGTACTGCCAGCCGGCGCCGGATTTTCTGCCGGACCCGCAGTCCTGCCTGATCACCGGCATCACGCCGCAGCAATGCCTTGAACTGGGCGTACCCGAGCACCAGTTCGCGGCCACCATCGAGGCGGCCTTCAGCCAGGCCGGCACGATCGGGGTCGGCTACAACACGATCCGCTTCGACGATGAAATCACGCGTTTCCTGTTCTGGCGCAACCTGATCGATCCGTACGCGCGCGAGTGGCAACACAATTGCGGGCGTTGGGACTTGCTCGACGTGGTGCGCATGACGTACGCGCTGCGCCCGGAAGGCATCGAATGGCCGCTGCGCGAAGATGGCAAGCCGAGTTTCAAGCTGGAGCACCTGGCCAAGGCTAACGGCTTGCTGCACGAAACGGCGCACGATGCGCTGTCGGACGTGCGCGCGACCATCGCGCTGGCGCGCCTGATCCGCGACAAGCAGCCCAAGCTGTTCGATTTTTGCCTGGCCCTGCACAAGAAAGACAAGGTCGCGTCGGAAATGGGCATGCATCTGGCGGCGGCGCAGCGCCAGCCCTTCCTGCACGTGTCGGGCATGTTCCCGACCGAGCGCGGCTGCATCGGGCTGGTGTGGCCGCTGGCGACCCATCCGACCAACAAGAATGAAGTGCTGGTCTGGGATTGCAGCCATGATCCGGCCGAGCTGTTCGGTCTCGATGCGGAAACGATCCGCCTGCGCATGTTCACGCGCTCGGCCGATTTGCCGGAAGGCGTGACACGCTTGCCGATCAAGAGCATTCACCTGAACAAGTCGCCTATGCTGGTGGGGAACCTCAAGACCCTGAGCGCGGCAATGGCGCAAAAGTGGGGCATCGATATCGAGCAGGGACGCGCGTTCGCCGCCGTGGCGGCGGCAGGGCCGGATATGGGCGCCTTGTGGGCGCAGGTGTATCAGCGCCCGGGCGCGCAGGAAGCGGTCGATGTGGATGAGGATCTGTATAACGGGTTCATCGGCAATGGCGACCGCCGCAAACTGGAATCGCTGCGGGCCGAGACGCCCGAGAAACTGGCCAAGGCCAGGCCGTCGTTCGAGGATCAGCGCCTGGTGGAACTGGTGTTCCGCTACCGCGCGCGCAATTTCCCGGAGTTGCTCAGCGAAGCCGAAGCGCAGCAGTGGGAAGAGCACCGCGCCGCCAAGCTGTTCGACGGGCAAGGCGGGGCGAGGACGATCGAGCAGTTGTTTGCCGAGATCGATGCGCTATCGGAAGATGCCGACGAGCGCGCGGAGGAGATTTTGGGGACCTTGTACGATTATGCCGAGGCGATTGCGCCGAGCCGATATTAAGCGCGTCGTTCCGGCCACAAGCCGGTCGTACCGGCCGCGAGCCCGTCGTACCGGCCACTAGCTCGTCGTTCCCGCGCAGGCGGGAACGCATGCGTTCCCGCCGAGTGCCGCCTTGGCGCGGGAAGTCGTTTCTGGCAATGCCAGGAACGACGTGTTAGCGATACAAATTAATCGCGTCGCGCGTCTCCAGCGCCACCCTGCGCGCCGCTGCCGCAAAATCCTCACTCCCCTGCGGCACCGCATACAAAATCGCGCGCGAGGAATTGATCATCATGCCGGCGCCGCTGGCCGTGCGTCCGGATTTCACGGTCGCTTCCACATCCCCGCCCTGCGCGCCGACACCCGGCACCAGCAGCGGCATCTCGCCCACGATCGCGCGCACCTGCGCCAGCTCCTCCGGAAACGTCGCGCCCACCACCAGCGCGCACTGCCCGTTCTTGTTCCATTTCTCGGCCACCAAGCGCGCCACGTGCTGGTATAAAGGCTTGCCATCGGCCATCAGGAACTGCAAATCCGATCCGCCCGGATTCGAGGTGCGGCACAGCACGATGGCGCCGCGGTCGCTCCACTCCATGTACGGCTCGACCGAGTCGAAGCCCATGTACGGATTGACCGTCACCGCGTCGGCCCCGTAGCGGTCGAACGCTTCGCGCGCGTACTGGCGCGCGGTGGCGCCGATGTCGCCGCGCTTGGCGTCGAGAATCAGCGGAATATGCGGATAATGCTGGCGCGCATACGCGCAAATGCGTTCGAGCTGGCCTTCGGCGCCGAGCGCGGCGAAGTAGGCGATCTGCGGCTTGAACGAACACGCCAGGTCGGCCGTGGCATCGATGATCACCTTGCAGAACAGGAAAATCGCATCGGGCTCGCCAGCCAGCTGCGCCGGAAAACGGGCCAGGTCGGGGTCGAGGCCCACGCACAGCAGGGAGTGGTTGGTGGTCCAGGCGGCGGACAGCTTGTTGATAAAGTTCACAGGACAGCCTCGTAGTCGGTTACAAACCCGTCATTGTAGCGCGTCCCCCGCCCCTCCCCGCCGCCCACCACGCACGTTTGAAAAGTCATCGTGTTGGCATTTAGGGTATATTTTTGACCATTCGACAACTTGCTACGGACGGAAATACCATGACAAACACTGCATTCGCACGCTGCGCCCGGGTGCTGCTGACCCTGGCACTCACAGGCACGCTCCTGTCCGGCTGCGGCTACAACGATTTCCAGACCAAGGATGAGGCCAGCAAAGCCGCCTGGGGCGAAGTGGTCAACCAGTACCAGCGCCGCGCCGATCTGATTCCGAATCTGGTCAACACGGTCAAGGGGTACGCCACCCACGAAAAGGAAACGCTGGAATCGGTCACGCGCGCACGCGCCGCCGCCACCAGTTTCCAGATCACGCCCGAGGTCCTGAATAATCCGGAAGCGTTCAAGAAATTCCAGCAGGTGCAGGGCGAACTGTCCGGCGCCTTGTCGCGCCTGATGGTGGTGGCCGAGAAATATCCGGACCTGAAGGCCGATGCCAGCTTCCGCGACCTGCAATCGCAGCTCGAAGGCACCGAGAACCGCATCACGGTCGCACGCCAGCGCTACATCGTCACTGTGCAGGAATACAACGTACAGGTGCGCAAGTTCCCGACCAACCTGACCGCGATGATGTTCGGCTATCAGACCAAACCGTCGTTCACCGTCGAGAACGAAAAGGCGATTTCGACCGCCCCGACCGTCAATTTTGGCAAGTAAGCACATGCGCTGGCTGCCATGTTTATGGATGCTGGTCCTGGCGCTCGGCCTGGGCGGCACGGCGCACGCGCAGTTGGTGCCGGTGCCGGCCCTGAGCCGCCATGTCACCGACCAGGCCGGCATGCTGAGCGAGGAACAGCGCGCCAAGCTGGAAACCGTGCTCACCGACTATGAAAGCAAGACCGGTAGCCAGATCGCGGTCTTGCTGGTCAAGAGCACGGCGCCGGAACAGATCGAGCAATACAGCATCCGCGTCAGCGATGCCTGGAAACTGGGGCGCAAGGGCGTCGATGACGGCGTGCTGCTGCTGGTGGCGCCCGATAATCCGCCGGCCCTGCGGCGCCTGCGCATCGAAGCCGGACGCGGGGTGCAAGGCGTGCTGACCGATGCCCAATCGAAACGCATCCTGCAAGACGTGATCGCGCCGCATTTCCAGCAAAAACAGTTTTATGATGGCCTGGTGGCCGGCGTGGGCGCGATCGCGACCTTGCTGAACGCGGAAAAATTTCCTGCGCCGCCACAGCAGCAACAAGCCGGTGAATTGGAAGAGAACAATATCCTGGTCCCGCTCGTCCTGTTTGGCGCATTTCTCGTGTTCTCCCTGTTCCGTCCGCGCCGTGGGCGTCTTGGCCGGGGCGGCTGGAGCAGCGGCGCCACCGGCTTCATCATCGGCAGCATGCTCGGCGGCGGCGGCGGTGGCGGTGGCGGTGGTTCTTCCGGCGGCGGGTTTTCCGGCGGCGGCGGCAGTTTTGACGGCGGCGGCGCCTCGGGAGATTGGTAATGAGTCAGTCCGCCACACCATCGATGGGCGCACGCATCGCACGCATCTGGCGCCACTGGCGCAGCACGGCAGCCAAAGGCCGGCGCGCGTTTCCGCCGGAAACGCTGGACGCGATCGGCAAGGCCATCACGGTCGGCGAGCAAACCCACCGCAGCGAGCTGCGCCTGATCGTCGAACACGGCATGCCGTTCGATGCCTTGTGGGCCGGCATGGGGATGCGCGAACGCGCCATTGCCCTGTTCGCGGAATACGGCATCTGGGATACGGAAGACAATTGCGGCGTGCTGATCTATGTGAACCTGGCCGAACGCAAGGTCGAGATCGTGACCGACCGGAATGTCGGACGCAAGATCGACAATATCGTCTGGAACCGCTTGTGCGCGGCCATGACGCAGGGATTCGCGCGCGGACAATTCCACGGCGCCACTCTCGCTGCCTTGGAACAAGTCAACACCTTGCTCGGACAGCACTTTCCGGCCCAGGGTGCGCGCGCCAATGAGTTGCCGGACGGCCCCATCATGCTTTGATGCAGCGCAAAAATATCAACGCCGGGCGCGCTGTGTGGTTAAAATTCGCTATTCCCGCACCATACTGAAAGCAATACATGAGACTTGAGCAAAAAGTAGCGATCGTCACCGGCGCCACGCAAGGCATTGGCCTGGCCTGCGCCCAGCGTCTGGTGAAAGAAGGCGCGCGCGTGATGCTGGTCGATATCAAGGCTGATGGCGTCGCCGCGGCCGACGCGCTCGGCGAGAATGCGCGTTTCTTCGCTGCCGATGTCAGCCAGAAAGCCGATGTCGATGCCATGATCGCCGCTACCGTGGCCGCCTTCGGCCGCATCGATGTGCTGGTCAACAATGCCGGTGTGACGCACGCCGCCGATTTCCTCGACTTGACCGAGGACGATTTCGACCGCGTGATGCGCATCAACCTGAAGTCGATGTTCCTGTGCGGCCAGGCTGCGGCGCGCCACATGGTGAGCCAGCAGCAAGGCTGCATCATCAATATGTCGAGCGTCAATGCCGAAGTGGCGATCGCCAACCAGGTGCCCTATGTGGTGTCCAAGGGCGGCATCAACCAGCTGACCAAGGTGATGGCGCTGAACCTGGCCGGCTACGGCATCCGCGTAAACGGCATCGGCCCGGGCACCATCCTGACCGAGCTGGCCAAGAAAGCCGTGCTGGGTAGCCCGGAAGCGCGCAAGACGATCCTGTCGCGCACGCCGCTGGGACGCTGCGGCGAACCGGACGAAATCGCCTCCGTGGTGGTGTTCCTGGCCAGCGACGACGCCTCCTACATGACCGGCCAGACCATGTATGTCGACGGTGGCCGCCTCGCCCTCAACTACACGGTGCCGGTGAAGGAATGAGCCAAACCAAACAGACGCTGCCGGGGTCGGTCAACATGCTGGCGCTGGAAAACCAGTTTTGCTTCGCGCTGTATTCGGCCTCGCATGCGATGACAAAGACCTACAAGCCGATGCTCGACCGGCTTGGCCTGACCTACCCGCAATACCTGGTGATGCTGGTGCTGTGGGAACAGGACGCGATCCTCGTCAAGGATATCGGCGCGCGCCTGTTTCTCGATTCCGGCACGCTCACGCCGCTGCTCAAGCGGCTGGAAGGCAACGGACTGCTCTCGCGCAACCGCGACCCGCACGACGAGCGCCAGGTGCGCATCGTGCTCACGGAGCAAGGCCGGGCGCTGCGCGCCCAGGCCGAGGCGATTCCCGAGCAGGTACTGTGCGCCAGCGGACAGGAACTGGCCGCGCTGGGACGCATGCGCAGCGAACTGTCGAGCGTGCGCGACGACCTGTTCAAGGCCATGGACGAGCACGACTGAGTCTGGCGGCGGGGCAGGCCCCGCTGTTCGTCGAAAAAATAGCGATAAATAGGTTGCTAACAATTGAATTGCTCGCTATAGTTCATGCATCGGCACAGCGTTGCCGCCCCAACCCAAGCAAGGAGTTACCATGCAAGTTCTTTACACAGCACACGCAACAGCAACCGGTGGTCGCGATGGCCGCGCCGTTTCCGATGACAGCGTCCTGGACGTCAAACTGTCGACCCCGAAATCGCTGGGCGGCGCGGGCGGCGCCGGCACCAATCCCGAACAACTGTTCGCGGCGGGCTATGCGGCATGTTTCCTGTCGGCCCTGAAATTGGTCAGCGGCGCGCTCAAGACCCCGGTGCCTGCCGACACCAGTATCGACGCATCGGTCGGCGTGGGTCCGAACGACAAGGGCGGTTTCGGCCTGACCGTCAAGCTGGTCGTGAAAACCCCGGGCATGGACCAGGCAACGGCCCAGGCGGCGGTGAACAAGGCGCATGAAGTCTGCCCGTACTCGAACGCCACGCGAGGCAACATCGAGGTCGCGCTGAGCGTGGCAGTTTAAATGTCACGGTAGAGATATAAGTCAGGCGCATGTCTGGTATCAAAAATGTCAATTAGACATATAAGTGACGACCCCGCATAATTGCACCTGTCTCCACTATCTTCCTCCAAGAAAATAGTTTAAGCCCGCTTTCATCAGCGGGCTTTTTTTTGCCTACACGAAACGCGGCGGTGTGCGCCCTTGCGCCTGCGCCGTGCAGCCTGCCTGGTTTTTTCCTTTATTTATCGCGCCAGCGCAATTGTTGCGCATTGTCATAGCTGGGTCACATTGCCTGCCTATACTTGCTTCATCTGCTGTACACGCACCCGATATGCGTGACTGGCAGCCAGGTGTGCCGACCCAGAGGGCGGCACACCACTCCGAATGGACGAACTCTTGGCCCGATCTTGGGTTTAGCCCGCTCCCACAAGCGGGCTTTTTTTTGCGCAACACTTTTTCCTGTTCGTTTGACTAGGGTTGACAAAAAGATGATACAAAAGCTTGAAGCTGCGCTCTATTCAACTATGATGAAGGTCCTCGAGCTTTTTTCATAACCATTGGCCAGCCAAGCGGAGCGATAAGAATGAGTGAATATGTCCTTGATGCATTATCAGAAGAACTTTCTCAACAGGCACACGCCAGCCGCCGCCAGCGCCACAGCACCGACGATACGCTCGTCCTAAGTGAACTTCGTTCCAGCGCCGTCGTCGACCATCTCGACGACGACGATGCCCCGGTCGAACTGATCACCTTTGGCACGCTCCGGGAAACCTGTCCTAATTGCGGCCATGCGCACCTCAAGCTGGTCTTGCGCCAGCGCGCCGTGCGCGTTGCCCATCTGTTCTGCGCCGAGTGCCAGGGCTGTTTCGATGCGCGCTATAGCAATGGCGCGCCGGCGCTGACGATCTGATCTGGCGCCCACGCAGGCAACGTGCAGGCCGTGCAAGTCCGACGGCCGGCATGGTAAGGTGATGGTTTTTCCCACGCACCCTGCCATGCCCGCCCTGATTTCCCTCCTTGTCCTTGACGAACGCTTGCGCAAATTGCGCTACGGCACCGCATTGGCGATGTACGCCGCCATTCTCATCATGGGTTCCGTACCGGGCGCGCGTGCCGAGATCGGCACCGTGGCGTCAGGCATTATCCTGCACACGATCGCCTATGGTGCCATCACCTTTCTATTGTTCACCGGCAGCTTGGGCAGTGCGCGGGAACGCGCGATCAAGTCGGTCCTGACCGTGATGGCCATGGGTGCGTTGGACGAGCTGGTGCAGAGTTTCCTGCCGTACCGCTCAGGCGCGGTCGGCGACTGGATGGTCGACTGCAACGCCGCACTGATCACGGCTGGCCTGCTCTGGGCCTTCCTGCCGCAAACGGCGCGCTCCCGTTAAACGCGGCGCAGCGTCCGCCGCGTCCGCATACTGCCCGGCACTCGCCTCGCGCACGAGGCGACGCACGGCTTGCCCGGACTGATGATGTTCACGCAGGCTGATGGCGGTCGTTTCCATCGAAGCGACCAGGTCGACAATGAGGCTGGAGAGTGACGAAGCAGGCATGGCGGGCTCTCAAAAAATAGCATGAAGAAATTATGGCCCGCCCAACCCGGCGGGCTTTTGCGTTGCGTCAATCTCTTATTGCGCATGTCTTGCGTTCAGCCCTTCCCCCTGTGCGAAAAGCAAGCTTATCTGATCACTGTTTGATCTGGGTCAAACTGTAGAGAATGCATGGGAACGCCGCCAGAATTTCCCGCTCTTACCGAAGTGGCACGCGGCATTGTCACGCACCAACGGAAAACACCCAACCAAAGGAGTTGATCATGAAGCGTATCGAACAAAGCGTGCTGTTGGCGGGCTTGCTGGCTCTTGAACTGGCGGCCTGCAGTTCCACCGGCATGAACGGCGACACAGCCAGTGGCACAAGCGGCACAAGTGGCGACACATCCACCAGTACGCCATCGAGCGGGAGCACGACGGACAGCGGCGGAACGACGGGGACCGGTTCCGGCACTGCGGCGACGGGCAGCGGCGGCATCGCCGGAAGCAGCGGCGGCACCGCAGGGACGGGCAGCAGCGGGTCGACGGGCACGAGCGGAACGACCGGGAGCGGCGGCAGCGCCGCAGGGGCGGGTGGCAGCGGATCGATGGGGACCAGCGGAACGACAGGGAGCGGCGGCGCCGCTTCAGGCAGCGGCAGCGGCAGCGGCCAAGCTACTGGCGGCACGAGCACCAGTGGGGGTAGTGGAAGCATGGCAGGCACAGGAACCGGCAGCGCCACGGCAGGGATGGGAAGCTCCGGTGCGACAAGCAGCGGCACGCAGTCAGGAAGTGGGAGCATGGCAAGCGGAGCCAGCGCGCCAGCCGGCCCGCCCAACAGCACCGTGAGCAAAATCGAAGTGGTGCCGCGTCAAGGCAGCGGGGCGACCGGAGCGGGAGGGTCCGTGGGCGGCACCGGCAGCGCTGGCAGTACGGGCACCAGCGGCAGCACCATGACTGGCGACCGCGTCTACCGCATCACACTCAAGATGGACGACGGCGCTACCCAGGTCATCACACAGGAATGGGCGCCGTCCTTCGTGACAGGTGACCGCGTCCGTATGTCAGGCGGCGCAATCGAGCGCTAGCGCCGCGCCGACAAGCGACGTTGAAGGGCCAGGCGATAACGCCTGGCATCGGCACGCCCAGTTCCTGTGCCGAATGGCGTACCAGCGCAGTCGCAAGGGAGTGGTCGATCAGAACCGCCGTTGCCGCGCGTCCTTGCGTCCTTGTGTCCTTGCGTCCTTGCGTCCTGCCGGTGCCTGGAACTGCGGCGCTGCCATTTCTGCTGTGGGACGAAATAGCTTCCCGTTCAATGACAACCTGCCCCG
Organism: Massilia frigida; assembly: GCF_011682175.1. Taxonomy (GTDB): domain Bacteria; phylum Pseudomonadota; class Gammaproteobacteria; order Burkholderiales; family Burkholderiaceae_D; genus Telluria_A; species Telluria_A frigida. The sequence continues at coordinate 26,939 of NZ_WHJG01000043.1, read as the reverse complement.
CGTTGCACCTCCCCTAATGACAGCGTGTCCGCGTCTGCACCTTCTCTAATAACAGCGTGTCCGCGTTTTACCTTCTCTTATGACAGATGTCCGCGCTGCACCTCCCTTAATGAGAGCGTCTCCGCGTTTGCACCTTCCCTAAAAACAGCGTGTCCGCGTTTCACCTTCTCCGATCACAGGTGTCCGCGTGGCACCTTCTCTAAGGACAGCGTGCCCGCGTTTGCACCTTCCTAATCAATGCCACCACGGTATGCGTGCACACCCGACGTCGATATCACTGAATGAGGCAAATGGATGCGCGAATCGAACCTTGATTCCGATTCCGATTCCGATTCCGATTCCGATTCCGACTCCGATTCCGATTCCGATTCTCGCGGCTGTCAATTCCGTGCCGTGAAGTCAGCACCGCGATAGCGTTCATCGACACAGCCCCGATTACTCTCACAACAACGCCACGACCACGACCGGGGTCCGCGCGGAGTCTCCATCAACCTTCGCGCGTTCGTGGAATGTGCGCCAGTCCATGGACCTGCTTGCGGCAATTTCACTCCGACCCGACATTCTGCGCCGCATCGGCGCGCTGGCGAAGCACCGCTTCCGCTGCCTTCTTGCCGGCGATGAAAGCGTGGTCGGAGTTGTAGTATTCCCATTCGCTGTAACGTCCCGCCAGCACGATGTCGTAACGCGCCAGCCACGCCTTGACGCGCGCTACATTGGCCGCGCGCGCGTGATCGTAGACCACATACGCATAGGGCATGTCGACCAGGTTGGCGATAATGATGCGGTCATCCGGCCGGAGCATGGTGACCTTGATGCAGTCGTCGATGCAGCGCTCGATCAGCGCCTGGCCATCGAGCGGCAAGGGCTTCCATGGGGAGTAGGAAATCTCGCAGCTCAGCCCGAATCCGCCGGGCGGGTTGCAATGGGGACTGGCGTTCCCCTGGACGAAAATCCGGTGGAAAATCGTGTCTTCCGGGTAGTAGATCCAGTGCTTGTCGGTGATGTTTTCGCGCGCCACGCCAAGGTTGACGCAGCGGACCGATATATGACGCAAGCCCGCGGCCGCTTCGCGCACATCGCGCGGCGCTTCGCTGCCGATCAGCTTGATCAGTTCCGGCAAGGGCATGGTGCTGATCAGGTGATCGTAGCGGTAACGGCTGCCGTCGGCCATCACCAGCACATGTTCGCGTGGCAGCAACTGGGCCGCCTCGGCCTGCATTTCAATCCGGCCCTTGATATGCGGCAGGAAACCGGACATCAATGCTTGAAAGCCACCGGAGAGCGGATAGCCAAAGCGGGCATTCGGTCCCATGGGCTTGGCGACAGGTTCCAGCGCGCCCTCGATGATTTCTTCGAGGTCGGGCAGCGGCACCCTGCCCCCGAGCCAGGAAGTTTCCATGTCACTCAGCGGAACGGTCCACAGCTTCTTGTTGTACGGGATGGCGAAGTGCTCGGCGATGCCGCGGCCCCAGACCTTGTAAATGAAGTCCTCGAAATTCTGGCTTTCGCGCTTGCGCGGTGCAATGCTGGCGGTACCGTGCGCGACCTCGACGCTACCGTCCGCGCAGCAGTCTTCCACCGGCTTGACTGCACACGGTGGCGCCGCGCATGCGCCGTCGAGGCTGCCGAAGCGCGCTTCGACCGCGCCGATGATGCACTCGGTGATCACTTTCGGCGGCAAGCCGTACAGGGCGCCCTGGAACGGGTAGCGCGTATACACCTGCTTGCTGTAGACCCAAGCTTCGCGATTTTGCCAGTGCAGGTTGGGGCCGAGCAGCATCTCGTACAGCGATAGCACGTAAGGATCGTTGGAAAACATGATGTGGCCGGCATGGTCGAACGTGAAGCCCTGGTCATGGATCGAACGGCACCAGCCGCCGACGCTCGGGTTCTTGTCGAGCAGCACCGTGCCCTCGCCCAGGTGGTACGCGGCCGACAGGCCGGTGGGGCCGGCGCCGACGATGACAGTCTGCACCTTCTGCCCCCCGCTCGGCGAGCGCAAGGGGTTGACCGTGGCCCCGGCGCCAGCGCCGGAGCCCGTGCCTGGGGCGCTGACACCGGCCCCGGTGGCCAAGCCTGCGTTGCCCGCATTGCCTGCGCCGCTGAAGCGGCCCGTGCCGCGTCCGGGCCGGGTCTCCGCCAGCAAGCGGCGCATGGCGTTGACCGTGACATCCCACGAGGTGCCGGCCACGATGGTGCGCATGGTGGCGCCCATGGCGGCGCGGCGTTCGGGCGTCATCGCCAGGGCTGCCTCGCACGCCGCCACGAAGCCGTCCGCATCGCGCGCGATCGCGACCACGTGGCCGTACGGACGGGCGACGTCGGCGATATCGGTGCTGACGATGGGCAGTTCGGCGGCCATGTATTCGAGCACCTTGGTCGGGCTGATGAAGCGGGTAGCATCGTTCAGCGCGAACGGCAGCAGGCATACCTCCCAGCCGGCCAGCAGGCCAGGCAGCGCTTCGTAAGGCTGCTGCCCCAGGTAGTGGATATTGGGGCGCTGCGGCAGGCTGGCGGGGTCGATTTTCATGACCGGCCCCACCATCACCAGTTGCCAGTCGGGATGGGCGTCGGCCAGCGTGGCGACCAGGGGCGCGTCGAAGCGTTCATCGATCACCCCGTAAAAGCCCAGGCGCGGCGCGCCGATGCCGGCCTGGAGCGGATGACCGTTATCGCGCCCGAGCGCGCGCTCGAAGTGGCGCACGTCGACGCTACTGGGAAAGCAGTGCGCATTGGTGTGGCGCTCGCGCTTGGCCTGATACAGGCTGGGCCCGCCGGCAAACACCAGGTCGGCCAGGTTCAGCAGGGCCGTTTCGCGTTGCAGCAGCTGGCGCGGAGGATTCTTGAATGCCGCCAGCTCGTCCATGCAGTCGTACACCACCAGCCCCGCATGCAGTTCCTGCAGCAGCGGCAGGGCCATCGGCGTATAGAACCAGACGATGGGGTGTTCGCCGGGCTCGACCAGGCCGGCCAGCATCGGTTGCAGCAGGCGGATCTGGTCGTCGTGGAAGCCGGGCGCATGCACCGGCGTGTGCGGCCGGTACACGGTCACGTTGGGAACCGGCGTCGATTGTTCCATGAAGCTGCCGCCATCATCGTGCACGGGCTCCTCCACAAAGAGGATGCGGAAATATTGCGCCAGCCGCGACAGCAACTGCTGCGGCCGCTGGTAAACAAAATCCCAGCGCAGGTGGCAAAAAACGATGATCGTCGACATGCTATCTCCTTTCGCCCATCCCGGGCGTATGTTGGCAAAGTGATGTGTCCTACTGACCCGCGGCGCCGTCCCGCGCGGGTGGTGCCAGCGGCTCGTCAGGCAATTTCGGGGTAGCATTCCTCCTTCGCATCATCGTTGCGCGTGGCGGCGCTGATCAGTTCGAGCGGGATCTTGGGCGTGCGGTCGGCGCACAGCAGGCCGTTCGCTTCCTGGAAGGTGTCGCTGAATTGGGTGTAGCAAAAGCCGCTGAACATGGTCGTGCTGTTGACCACCGCCAGCAGGCGCCGGTACAGGTCGAGAAAACTGTCTTCGGTGTGGGCGCGCGAGTAGCCCCAGGTGTGCGCGCTGCCGTTGTGCTTGTCGAAGGCGACGCCGCCGAATTCGGTCAGCACGATGGGTTGGCCCCGGTGCGGAAAGCCGTCCAGCGTCAGGATGCGCCCGCCCGGACGGCGCTGGTCGAACAGGGTGCGCGTCGGTTCGCTGGTGGTGTAGCGCGCCGCCAGCTTGTCGGGATTGCAGTCGTAGTCGTGGATGCCGAGGATGTCGGTGGCCGACGCTTCCCAGCCATCGTTGCCGATCACCGGCCGGGTCGCGTCAAGCGTGCGCGTCAGGTGGTACAGGGCTTCGACCGCATTGCGGTGGGCCTGGGTGAGGGTCAGGTTCGGCACGCCCCAGGATTCGTTGAAGGCCACCCAGACGATGATGCACGGGTGGCTGTAGTCGCGTTCGATGGCCTCGGTCCACTCGCGCACCATGCGCGTGATGGCCTTGGGACTGAAGCGGTAGGCCGATGGCATTTCTTCCCACACAAGCAGGCCGAGCCGGTCGGCCCAGTACAGATAGCGCGGGTCTTCGATCTTCTGGTGCTTGCGCACACCGTTAAACCCCATCGCCCTGGCCAGCTCCACGTCGCGCTTGAGTGCTGCGTCCGACGGCGCCGTCAGCAGCGATTCGGGCCAGTAGCCCTGGTCGAGCACCAGCCGCAGCGCGTAGGCGCGGCCATTCAACATGAAGCGGTCACGGTTGATCGCCACCGAGCGCAGCGCCGTGTAGGAACGCACCATGTCGAGCACCTTGCCCCGATGGTGCAGGCTCACCTCGGCAGTGAGCAGGGTGGGCCGCTCGGGACTCCACAGCAGCTCGTTGCGCGAGTCGTCGATGCCCGGATCGGACAAGGCGATCTTGCGGTTGGCCTCGTTGCCGAGCAGCTTGTAGTGATCGTCCGCCAGCAGATTGGCGCCATGCCAGATCTTGACCTCGACAAACAGGTCTTCCGTGATGTCGCCGGTGGCAAAGATTTCGCAGCCGATTTCGTAGGTCTCGAAAATCGGCGTCCAGCGCAAGCTCTGGATGTAGGTCGACGCCACCTGCTCGATCCACACCGTCTGCCAGATGCCGGTGGTGCGCGGATACCAGATCGAGTGCGCGTCGAGCAGCCAGTCCTGCTTGCCGCGCGGCTTGGCCAGGTCGTGCGGGTCATCCTCGACGTACACCGTCACGACCTGCGTGCCCTCCTCCGTGAGCACGCCGCTGATATCGGCCGAAAACGGCGTGTGTCCGCCCTCGTGTTCGGCCACCAGGTGCTGGTTGACCCAGACCCGGGCGCGGTAGTCGACCGCGCCGAAATGCAGCAGGGTGTGGCCCGCGTGCGGCGCCAGATGGAAGGCGCGTTCATACCAGCACACCGTATGGAAGCCCATGTCGCCGATACCGCTGGCGCGCGACTCCGGCGCGAACGGCACCTCGATCTGGTGCGTCCACTCGGTCGCGCCATCGGGCATGCGGCAGCGCCGTTCATCGTCGAACATGAATTTCCACGGCCCGTTCAGGCTGGTCCAGTGCTCACGCACGAGCTGCGGTCGCGGGTACTCGAATTGCCTCATTGGTGCTCCTCGTCATGGGCTTGCGACGGCGCTGGCCGCCGGCGCGGCGCAAGGCTGCGTGACGCCGCATGCCGGACAACAAGCGTGCGCCACGCCGCGAACAAGCGCCGTTATCGCGGACTGGGAACGGATGCTAGCACGCCAATTTTGCGCATTTTCACACCCCGGAAAGGCAAGATTTCTAGGTGAAAATGGCTTGTGACCAGTGGCGTTCAATCATATGGAACGCAAAGGTTTTTCTGAGAGGGAGAGGCGCTGTTCGCTGACTTTTTGAGGTCGGAACTGGTTACATAAAGTAGGCTGCTGCCTACATCAAAAATCGGCGTTTTTACGGTTACGAACCAAACGGACAGGGGGACCCGGCGCGTGCGATCTGCTGCGCGCCGGGTCCCCCGCGTACCGCTATTTGGCCAGTTCGGCCATGACGGCCGTGTACATCTGCAAGTTCAGCATGAGCTGCTTGACGGTGATGAATTCGTGTTCGGAGTGTCCCGAATACACCGTCCCCGGCATGCTGGGGCCGAAGCTGACCGCGTTCGGGAACAGGCGCGAGTTGGTGCCGCCGCCGATGGAAATCGGGCGCGGATTCTTGATGCCGGTGTAGTAGGAAAACACGGACAGCAAGGTCGGCACCTGGGGCGCGCTTTTCTGCAGCCATGGTTCCGTGATCTCGACCTTCACATCGGCCAGCGCGATGCGCCGCGCCTGCCACTGGGTCAGCGCCTCGTTCACTTCGCGGGTCAGCTGTTCGGTGCTCTTGCCTTGCGGACGGCGCAGGTTCACATGCAGCGAGATCCCGGCCTCGCCCTGCTTGATGACGGTCGGCGCCACGGTCATCGGCCCCATGAACTTATCGCGGTAAGCGATATTGCCGAACTTTTCCCCGTAGACGCCGGTCCCGATCAGGTCATTGAGCAGATTGACCATGGCGCCGGCCGTGGTGTTCGGCCACGGCTGACCATTGAGCGCATCGGCCAGCATGCTGATCGCATTGACGCCGTCTTCCGGCTTGGACGAGTGTGCCGACAAGCCTTGCGCCTTGACCAGCAGCTGCTTGCCCTGGCGGCTGAAGGTATAGCGCATGCCGCCCTGGGCGCTGGCGCGCTGGCGGATGTTCGCTTCCAGTTCCGGTGTGGCATCGTCGATGGCGGCGCTGGCGTCTTCCGGAATCTGGCTGCCGAAAAAGCCGCCGCCGAAGGCGGCCAGCGCGGCCGTGCCCGCCGGCACCGGCGCCTGCGGCGGCACCGTCACGCTGATCGTGCCGTAGCCCTTCTCGGCCGTCACCACCGGATACTCGGCGTCGAGCGTGATGTTCACCTGGGGCGGCTGGTGCGTCTTGAGAAACGCGGTCAGCGGTCCCCAGTCCGATTCCTCGGCCATGTACACATACAGTTCCAGCCGTTTTGCCAGCGCCAGCTTGCTGTCCTTGATCGCCTTCATTGCATACAGGGCGGTCGCGATCGGTCCCTTGTCATCCTCGGTGCCGCGTCCGATCAGGCGCCCGGCCTCGCTCGTCTTGTCCAGCTCGAAGGGCGACTTTTTCCACTTGGACGGGTCGACCGGCTGGATATCGCCGTGCGTGATGATGCCGACCCGCTCGCTGCCGCTGCCCAGGCCGATGACCATCACATAGCCATGGTCGGTGTAATCGAGGCCGAGCCGCTGCGCCTCGCTCTTGAGGTAGTTTTTGAAACCGAGATGCTGCGGATTGCGTTCGAACGGCAGCGCCGGATCGGCGACCGTATTGAAGCTGACCATCTTCGCCAGGCTGTCGATCAGCGCGGTACGGTAGTTCGCGGCCGCATGGGCTGCCGCGCGCAAGGCCGCTTCCCCCGGTGCTTGCGGGGGAGCGGCACCGGCAGCGGTGCTCAGGCAGCACAGCAGGCTGGCGAGGACGAACGAGTGGCGCATGGTGACATCCTGGACGTTGGGTTTGCGGAACGTCAAAGTCTATCACCGCCGGCCATGCTGCGCAGGCCCCGGGCGCGCGGCGGCAAGCGCGCGGCCCAAGAGAGCGGGCGCACGCGGACATGGCAAGCGGACGCCGCACGCGGGCGCCGCAAGCGGGCGCCGCAAGCGGGCGCCGCAAGCGGGCGCCGCTAATGCTGGCGTGCGGCCATCTTGCTCAACAGGTAAATAGCGTACAGCGAGGCGATGCCGACCAGCGCATACACCAGGCGCGGCCCGCTCGTGCGATCGCCGAACAGCGCCGCCACCAGGTCGAACTCGAAGGCCCCGACCAGGCCCCAGTTGATGCCGCCGACGATCATCAAGACCATCGCCGTCCAGTCGAGGGCGGAAAAGTGGGTCGCGTGCAGCGCGCCGCCGGCATTGCGGCGTTCCGGAATATGGCGGCGTTCGTTTGCGGGTGCGTTCATTGTTGCCATTATTGCCTCCTTGTGGTCTCCACCAGAATGGTGGCGTCACGGTAGGACAGCAAACCGGGGCATAAAGTTTTCGCCATCGTGCAGGCCGACGCCGCGCGCGCCGCGCTTCGGGTATGGTGGGAGACGACACCACCATCCAGGGAGTGAGCCCATGAGCGAAAAAAGCATCAAGCGCCTGCATCCGGCGCAACGCGACGACATCGGCGACCTGCTGACCCAGCGCCCGCTGCCGGGACCGTACGCCGACCAGATCGATCCCTTCCTGTTTCTCAATCATCACGGACCGCAGCACTACCCGCCGGGCAACCGCGGCCTGCCGTTCGGCCCGCATCCGCACCGCGGCTTCGAGACCGTCACCTTCATCGTCGACGGCAGCCTGATGCACAAGGATAGCGCCGGGCACGAGAGCGTCATCGGCGCCGGCGGCGTGCAATGGATGACCGCTGGCAGCGGCATCGTGCATGCGGAAGTGTCGCCGCCGGCGTTTCGCGCGCAAGGCGGGCAGCTCGAAATCCTGCAATTGTGGATCAACCTGCCGGGACGCCTGAAGATGAGCGCGCCGGCGTACACGGGATTGCAGCGGGACGATATGCCGACCATCGGCCTGGACGGCGGCAAGGTCGACCTGCACCTGGTCGCCGGCGAGTGGAACGGCATCAAAGGCCCGCTGCAATCGCTGACCGGCGTCTTCATGAGCACGGTGGCGATGCGCGCCGGCGGCCAGTTGCACCTACCGGACCTGCGCGCGCGCCATGTGTTTTTGTATGTCGTGCGCGGCAGCGTGGACATCAACGGCGACCGTGCCGGCGCTTTCCACCTGGCCGAACTGAACGACGAAGGCGATGCCCTCACCGTCAGCGCCGAGACCGATGCCCTGCTGATCGTCGGCCACGCCACACCGATTGGCGAGCCGGTGGTGTCGCACGGACCGTTCGTGATGAATACGCGCGAGGAAATCCAGAGCGCCATTGCCGACTTCGAGGCCGGGCGTTTCCAGGGCCTGCGTCAAGACTGGAGCAGCGCCTCGGTCGACAGCACCAGCGTCTCCTTGATCTCCTCCATCACCACATAACTCTTCGACTGCGCCGCGCCGGGCAATTGCAGCAGCATGTCGCCGAGCAGCTTGCGGTACTCCGCCATCTCGTGGATGCGCGCCTTGATCAGGTAATCGAAATCGCCCGACACCAGATGGCATTCCTGCACCTCGGGAATGCGCAGCACCTCGCGCCGGAACTGCTCGAAGGCCGAGGCCGACTTCTGGTTCAGCGTAATTTCCACAAACACCAGCAGCTTGGCGCCCAGCGCGGCCGGATCGACGCGCGCGTAATAACCGCTGATGACGCCGTCGCGCTCCATGCGCTTGACGCGCTCGATGCAGGGCGTGACCGACAGACCGACCCGCTCGCCCAGGTCCTTCATCGAGATGCGGCCCTCGTTTTGCAGGATGCGCAGGATGTGGCGGTCGAGCTTATCGAGGCTGCGGGTCGATTCTTTAACAATTCGCATGAAATTCCACTAAATAAGTGCAGTTATACGTGAACAAAGACTGGTTGAATCCCAATAATATAGCGGAAATTCTTGAATCCTCATTTATTCTTCCGGAGAGACCATGCGTGTCGTCATTTTGGGTAGCGGCGTTATCGGCGTGACCACTGCTTACTACCTGGCCAAGGCCGGCCACGACGTCACCGTGCTCGACCGCCAGCCCGGTCCGGCGCTGGAAACGAGCTTCGCCAATGCCGGCCAGATTTCGCCCGGCTACGCCTCGCCCTGGGCCGCGCCCGGGATTCCCCTCAAGGCCATGAAATGGATGCTGCAGCGCCATGCGCCGCTCTCCATCACGCCCGACGGCACCACCTTCCAGCTCAAATGGATGTGGGACATGCTGCGCAACTGCACGGCCGACCGTTACGCGGTCAACAAGGAACGCATGGTGCGCCTGGCCGAGTACAGCCGCGACTGCTTCAAGACCTTGCGCGAAGAAGCCGGCATCAGCTACGAAAGCCGGCAGCGCGGCACCATGCAGCTGTTCCGCACCGAACAGCAGTTTGCCAGCGCCGAAAAAGACATCAAGGTGCTGCAGGATTCCGGGGTGCCGTACGAACTGCTCGCGCGCGACCAGCTCGGCCAGGCCGAGCCGGCACTGGCGCTGGTCAAGGACAAGCTGGTCGGCGCGCTGCGCCTGCCCAATGACGAGACCGGCGACTGCCAGCTGTTCACCACGCGCCTGGCCGCGATGGCCGAAGCGCTGGGCGTGCGCTTTCGCTACAACGTCGCCATCGACCGCCTGGCGGTGACGGGCAACGCGATCAGCGGCGTGCATTGCGGCGACGAGCTGGTGCAGGGCGACGCCTATGTGGTCGCGCTGGGGGCGCACTCGACGGCGCTGCTCAAATCGATCGTCGACATTCCCGTGTACCCGATGAAAGGTTACTCGATCACCGTGCCGATCACCGATGCCAGCAAGGCGCCGGTATCGACCATTCTCGATGAGAGCTACAAGATTGCCGTGACCCGTTTCGACGACCGCATCCGCGTCGGCGGCATGGCCGAGATTGCCGGCTTCGACCAGCGGCTCAATCCGCGCCGCCGCGCCACGCTCGAAATGGTGGTCAACGACCTGTTTCCGGGCGCGGGCGACAGCGCGCGCGCCACGTTCTGGACCGGGCTGCGGCCGATGACGCCGGACGGCACCCCGATTGTCGGGCGCACCGCGCTGGGCAATCTGTTCCTGAACACCGGGCACGGCACGCTGGGCTGGACCATGTCATGCGGCTCGGCGCAGATGCTGGCCGACCTGATGTCGGCCAAGCGCCCGGCGATCCGCTTCGACGACCTCTCCGCCGGCCGCTACCAGGGTCGCGGCAGCGACGCCCGTCTCGACCTCGCCAACGCCTGACGCCAACGCCGACAACCGCAGTAAAGACTCCTACAACCGGGCTCAGAGCTCTAATCTGCAATATTTTTGTTGCTAGTTAGAGCTCTGACCCCGGTTGTAGGCGTTTTGGGCTCAGCCGTAGGAGTTCGCTCGTTGTAAAACGTAAACACAGCTGCCGCCGATATTTTTTCCACCGCGCATCTATGTTACTGTTTGATCACTGTGCGTGTATCGGATGACCATCCGCTACACCATGATTCAGCGCCAGCACCCAGATTCGGCGTCCATCGCATTTGTTGGACGCCTGTGCGGGGCGAAACCCTTTTTATACTTACCGCGCAGCATTGCGCGCGCGGTGCTTTGTCCAGGAAAAATATGAAGAAAAATCTCTCATGGATGTTGGCAGTGACTACCCTGACGCTTGCCGCCAATGCCGGCGCTAGCGCGATCGTCATCGAATCGGCTTCCGCCACCCCGCCCGGCCCCTTGTCCAGCGCAGCCGATTATCGCAGCGCCGTCGATGCCGCGCTGCTGGGCCCCACCCATGCGTCAGTCAGCGTCGCTTCGTACGACAATATTACCCACGCCAGCCTGTTCGGCGGCAGCAGCAATTTCGCGCTCAAGTCGACCATCAGCTTCGGCGTCAGCGACGCCAAAGCCGGCTTGTGGCAGTTCCGCGCAGGGGTCGATTTCGGCTACGGCGGCGCGCTGTTCCTGAACGGCGTGGCGCTCGATGCGAAGAGCCACGATATCTGGTGGGACAGCCAGTACACCAACCCGTCGCAGTATTTGGGCGCCACGGTAAACTTGGGCGCGGGCAATCACACGCTGACCATCTATGGCTTCGAGGGATGCTGCGATGGCGGCCAGCAAGCGCAGTTCATGGCGCCAAGCGGCACGTTCACCAGTTTCAGCACGTCGGATAATCTCATCAGCGCGGTCCCGGAACCGGAAACCTATGCCATGTTCCTGACCGGCATGGCAATGCTGGGCTTCATGGCCCGCCGCCGCAATCGTCCGGCAAACATCAGCGCCTGACCAGAAGCCGGGAGGCCGGTAGCGGTCTCCCGGCCCAGCCTTGTCACTCCACCGTAATCGGCAGGTCGCGTCCGTTGAGCGCTTCGTTGCCGACATAATCGGCCGCAAAGATGCGGATCAGGTAGTCGCCCGGCGCCAGCGCGGCCGGATCCCATCCCCCGGTCTTGGCCGCGCCGTCGCGCACGGTGTTGGTCACCACATATAAAAACCGCGTGGTCGCGCTGCCGTACACGGTGATGCCGCTGTTGTCGGCGTAGGCCAGCTTGACGCTTTCCGGGTCCGGCGGCAACTTGTTGAATTCGATGTTGATCAGCGGCTGCTCGAATCCGGCCAGCGGCGTGCCGTCCGCCCGCAGCACCTGGTAGCCGACCTTGTACAAACCCAGCTTGCGCCGCGCGGCATTGCCGTCGGCCTGGTCGTAGGCATCGACCACGATCCCCAGCGGCCCCGCGCCGCGCGCCACCACCACCCGCTTGCCCGGCTTGCGCGCCAGCGCCGTACCGGCCGCGTCCACCAGCCCGATCTTGTCGATGCGCGGCGCCACCTGGTCGCTGAAGCCCGTGAAGGGCAGGATCAGCGGATTGGCTTCCGCCCCGCCCGGCTGGTACACGAGGTGTACATGGAACATGCGGTTGACCGTGCCGAGCGCGTCGCCCACATGGAAGCGCGTGCCGCGCTTGACGCGCATGCGCGCCGCCTTGCCTTTGTCGTCGGCTAGCATGATGAAGCGCGCTGGGTCGAGCGGCGCATCCTTGACCGTGCGCCCGACCCGCATGTGGATGTAGGCCATGCTGTCGACGCTCATGCCTTCGCCGACCTCGCCGAAGGCCCAGTTGGGCGCCGGGCTGCTGACTTTTTCGTCGGCCACCGCCAGCACCGGCACGCCCATGTCGGCCTGGACATCGAGGCCGCTGTGAAAGTGATGCCGGCTCTCGCCGCCATAACTGCCGCGCACTTCGCCGATCGTGCCGACCACTTCGCGGCGCTGGTCCTGCGGCTTGAACGGCCATGGAAAGCGCGCGGGCGCGGCGGCCGGCGCCGGCGATACCGCCGCCGCAACAGGCTGGGACGCGCTCGCCGTTGCCGGCACCGGCGCTGTCGCGGCGGCGACCAGCGCCGGCGCCCTGGGCGCCAGCACCGCGGTCGCCCCATCGAGTCGGGGCGCAACCCGGTGCACGCTGCGCTTCACGGCATCGGCCACGTAGAGCGCGCCCTCGCGGTCGACCGCTATCGCACTCGGCCGGCTAAAGCGCAGCGCCTTGTGGTCGCCGATCTCGATGTCGACGCCAATCCCGGTCAGGCCGCGCAAGCTGCCGTCGGGACTGACCTGCAGGATGCGTCCGCGCCAGATATCGCCCACGTACAGAAAGCCGTCATGCGTGAGCGCCAGGCCCACAGGGCGGCGCAGCAGCGGTTTGTCGGCGTCTTGCGGGGCAATCGCCAGGGTGCTCACCTGCCCGTCCGGCGCCAGCTTGCGCAGCGCGCCGTTGCTGGTGTCGGCCACGTACAGGTTGCCCCTGGCGTCGACCACGACCGAGGTGGGCGTGTCGAAGCGGGCGGCATCAGCCGCTCCGTCGACATAGCCGGGCGCGCCGCCAGCGAGCGTGCTGACCGTGCCGTCGGGCGCAATCTTGCGGATGCGGTCGTTGTAGGTGTCGGCCACAAATACCACGCCGGCCTGGTCGACCGCCACGCCGACCGGTCCGTTGAACTGGGCCTCGCCCGCCTTGCCGTCGCGGTAGCCGGCCACGCCGCTGCCGCCGATGGTGCTGACCACGCCATACGGCGTGATCTTGCGGATCGCATTGTTGCCGGTATCGGCCACGAACAGGTTGCCGGCGCCATCGATGGCCATGCCGGACGGCGTGTGAAACGCGGCGGCGGCGCCGGTGCCGTCGGCCAAGCCTTCGCTCGCACCGGCCAGGGTGGAGACCACGCCCTCGGGCGTGATCTTGCGGATGCGGTTGTTGTCGCCCGCGTCGGCCACGTACACGTTGCCGTCGCGGTCGATCACCAGGCCGAAGGGGTCGGAAAAGCGTGCCTGCGCCGCGGCGCCATCGGCCCATCCGGCGCTGCCGCTGGCACCGGCCACGGTGCCGATGCTGACCGGCCAGCCCAGCACGGTCGGCTGCGGTGTGATGCCCGCCATGGCCGCCACTTTGCGCATCGCCGGCTGGTGGATCGGTTGCAGCGCGATCCAGATGGCGCCCGCCGCCAGGACGCCGATAGCCGCCGCAATCAGCAGCGGCTTCCTGTATTTACCATTCAAGCTTGTCACCTGGCTGAGTATGATCAAAACACGAAGCTTACCTCATCATCAAGTACACTGGGTGCCGGCCGGATGACCGGCTTTTTCCCGATCGGAGTTGCATGGATACCTCGACCCGGCTGGCGTGCGCGCTGGCTTTTGCCGCCTGCCACGCGGCGCACGCGGTGGCCGCCGGCGCGCCCCCGGCCACCCTGGAGCGGCTGCACGTGGCCAGCGCCCTCACCCCGCCCCAATCGTTCACCTTCGGCGTGGAAGGGCCGGCGGTTGATGCCGCCGGTAATGTGTACGCAGTCAATTTCGCGCGCCAGCAAACCATCGGCAAGGTCAAGCCGAATGGCGAGGCTGCGGTGTTCGTGACCCTGCCCGGCACCAGCGTGGCCAACGGCATCCGCTTCGGGCCGGATGGCGCGATGTTCGTGGCCGACTATGTGGAACACACGATTTACCGCATCGACCCGGCCAGCGGCGCCATCGCCGTCCATGCGCGCGAGGCCGCCATGAGCCAGCCGAACGACCTGGCCATCACGGCCGGCGGCGTCATCTATGCGAGCGATCCGGACTGGAAGAAGAATGCGGGACGCGTGTGGCGCATCGATCCGGACGGCAGCGTCACGCTTGCGGCCGACCAGCTTGGCACCGCCAACGGCATCGACGTCAGTCCGGACGGGCGCACCCTGTACGTCAACGAAAGCGTGCAGCGCAATATCTGGGCCTTCACGATCGCGCCCGATGGCACGCTCGGCGGCAAGCGCCGCATCGCCAGCTTTGCCGATTTTGCGCTCGATGGCATGCGCGTCGATGTGGACGGCAACCTGTACGTCACGCGCATCGGCAAAGGCACGGTGGTCAAGCTGTCGCCGCAGGGCCGCATCCTGGCCGAGATCGCCCTGCCCGGCAAGAAGCCGAGCAATATCAGTTTCGGCGGGCCGGATGGACGCACTGCTTACGTGACCGAGGTGGAGAATGGGCAGCTGCTGCAATTCCGGGTGGCGCGTCCGGGATTGGAGTGGCAGCAGCGCCAGGCCGGCGGCGTCAAGGCGGCGCAGTAAGCACAAGGCGGAGCGGCGCTGGTGGCGCTGGTGACGGTGCTGCCGTGGCGCTGGCACTGCGCGGGCCGGCGCTCGGGCCGGGAGCGCGATCACGGCGGCGCGATGCGCCTTGGGCTAGCGCGCAGGCGCCCTGCGGCTCAAGGGCGCGGTGGCGGCAGGTCGGCGCGCGACGGGTCGGACTGGCCGCGCATGCCCGCCTGCGGGTTGATGGTGCCGCCGCATTCACCGTATTTGTGCAGGAAGCTCTCGTACGCCGCGTCGGGCGCCGCAAAGCGCCCCTGGCTGGCTGGCGTTTTGGGCAAGCCCGGCCAGCAGACCCCCGCCATGACCAGGGTGGCGTCGATATCGCCGGCCTGGATCTTGCCCAGCACGCCCAATCCGCGCAGCACTTCCACGGCAATCAGTTCCTGCGTCTCGGCACAGAAATCGCTCAGGTCCATGCGCGCGCCGTACTCTTCCCATATTTCGCGGGTGATGCGGTACAGGCCGGCCGCAGTGCCCTTGCCGTCGTGGCCGGGGCCGGGATGGGTGGAGAAGTCGGTGAAGCGCCACGGGTCGCTGCGCCGGCCGCGAATGGCGCCATCGAGAAAATCGACGCCGCCACCCAGGCTGTGGCACATCGCGCGCAGGAAGGCGCGGATGTTGGGCTGCTTGAGGTAGACGCGGTTTTCTTCAAGCCGGCATGCCTTCTCAAGCCGGATGCGCACCGCCTTCGCTTCGGCTTCGGCGGCCGGCGTGGTGCTCACGCGTGCCCGGTGGTGCAGGACTGCACCGGACGGCGAAATGAGGGTCGCGCTCATGCTGCTTCCTAGACATAGATTTCGACGGATTCGGGCACCGCGGTCGTCGACAGCAAGTGCGTGTAGCCATTGCGGTCCGAGGTGCCGAATTCGAGTTGCCCGCTGGCGCGCACCACCGCATATTCCTTGTGCACCAGCGGGTCGCCGGTTTCTTCGTCAAGCAGCACGAAGCGCTCGTTGAAGCTGGGACCGCGCGGCGCGCCACGCGCGGGACGGGATGGATCGCCGTCGCTGGTATTGGACAGGGCGCGGCCGGTATCCTTGAGCACCTGGCTGCGCATGATCTGCACCGGCAGCAGCTTGGGCGGGGGCGAACAGCGGCAGGTGCACAAATCGTTTTCGAGCGCGACGTGCTTGCCGTCGGACATTTCGGGGATGCGCGGGCCGACGCACAGGATGCGCCCGGTAGCCTTGCATGCGGGACAGGCCACCAGGTCGCCCTCGAGTGCGATGGGCACGCCGTTGATGCAGCCGCTGCCGCTGGCCGACATGACGCGCCCGCCGGCCGTCGTGGTGGCCCCAAGGGTGATGGTGTAGCGCCTCATTGCGCCAGGCTCCGCGTGGCTGGACGGCGGCTGGCTCCTGCGGGAACGACGGGGTGGGAGGTCGGTTTCATGGCTCTTCCTTTGCGACGACATAAACAAACTGGCGTTAGCGGCACCGGGGCGCCTGACATATGCCAAGGTTACGTTTCGACGCCCTGGAAGGCTTGACATCGATCAAGCAAGTCTTCGCTAGCTAGCAGTCTCAACAGGGGCAGCAACTATCGCCCATTGGTGCGCGCCATGCCGCCCGATCCGAGGCGCTCGGCAAACGATGCCAGCATATCCATGTCGCCGGTTGCCGCCAGACGCGCGCTCACCAGCGCCATGGGGATGTAGGTGCGCTGCTTGCAGACCATTTGCAAAGACAATTTCCGGCCCGTGCGCGAGACATCCATCAGCGCCGCCAGCGCGATATCGTCCTTGTCGCCGGGGGCCAGATGCAGCCATTCGGTCAAGGCCTGGGCCCGGACCGACTGGCACCCGTGCGTGGTGAAGGTCCGCAGAAAGGCAATGTCCTCCGGGTTGCGCAGGCTGGCCAATCCGGCCAGCGCAGTGACCACCTGTCTGGCTTTCTGGTCCGGCTGCCGCGCCGCGGTCCGGTAAAACGCCCGGAGATCGACACCGTGGCGCGCCATGAACGGCTTGGCCACGGCGCGCACCGATGAGTTGGCATCGAGCAGGGCCGCGCGCGCGGCCGGCAGCCACTCGTCGCTACTGATATCGATATCGATCATGGCTTGCAGCGCGAGCATGCGGACACTGCCGAAGGGCGAAGCGAGCGCCATGCGGCACAGTACGCTGCGCTGATCCGGCGGCAATCGCACGCACAGGCGCACACCCTGGATGGCCAGCATCACGTCATTCCAGTTGCGGCCGATGGCGCCGATCAGTTCGGCAACCGTGCATGCGCCGTGCTGGCGCAACAGACGGAAACTGGCGCGCGCCACGGCGTGATCGGCATCGTGCACGCGTTGTAGCAAGGCCTGGACACCGGCGACCCGAATCAATTCTTGTTCAAACGCATCGACCCAGGCACGGTGATCCGTTCTGCCGGCGTTCAGCAGATGCTGCACGCGCGGCAAGATGGCGAGGGAGGCGGACGGGGGTAGTTGCGCAAGCAGCGTCATCAGGGCTGCGCGGGCCGCCTCGCGCACCTGCGGCACCCAGTCGTTGAGCCGGGACGCAAGCAGTGGCAGCACGCGCGGATCGGCCAGCGCGCCGCATGCGCGCACTGCTGCCTCGCGCTCATAGCCGCAATACGATGCCAGCCCTTGTTCCAGATCCGCCAGGCCGGCAAAGGCGAACTGGCCAGCGCCAAGGGGAAGCGCGGGCGCGCTGCGGGCGGGAGCAGGTTCGGCGGGCAGCGCAGGGGGAAACAGTCGGAAGAAAATACTCATGAGATCAAAAAAGCACGATGACGTAGCGGCCAGTATAGTGCATGCAGCCGCCCCGTCCTGCTGCTGCCGCGCAGCCGGCGTGGCAAGGCCTCTGCCTGGAAGGCGCGCGACGGCATGTCCGCGCACCCGGCGAAGCGCGACGTCGGCAACCGCCCGCTTTTGCCGGAACGCATGCCAATCACGTGGTGCGGAAATGCTCCCAGGGAGCGGGTCCGTTACCGGCCGCGCGGTTGAGCGATTGAGCTATTTTTTTGAACGGCTGATCAGTTCTTTTTCTCGTTGGTCAGGGCCAGGTCTTGCATCGCCTCGACGGCCTCGCCTGCGCTCACCTCGTCGATATTGGTGCGCCCGCCAAAGCTCGATGCGCCCATCCAGGTCTTGAAATAAATCACTTTCGGCGTACCGACAGTGACGCTGATTTTGCGCTCACCCGGATACATGACCGAAGGGATGGTGATCTCGCACTCGCCGGCCGGCAGATCCGCATAGAACATGCCGCCTGGAATGGATTCTCCGACCTTGCTTCCGCACGCGAAAATATCGGGGCGCATGCCGGCGCCGAAGGACGAGTATTCGCGGTAGAAGAAGACGCGTCCGGTCTTGTCCGCCACGGCGGGAAGGGTATTTTCTATCGTCGAAAATTTCGGGCCGGTGGCGGCGCATGCCGTCAGGAACACGGCCAGGCCGGCGCAGGCCAGGGGTTTTGCGAAGCGCTCGAACATGGTTTTCTTTTCTTTTATCAGGGTAAATGAGGCCGCTATTCTGCCCTATTTGCCGCCACAAGTCGTGGGTATCCAATCCGCTCCGCTCGCCAGGTGACCCGTGCATGCCGGAGCTGCCCGTCCTTTGCGGCGAGCGCCCGGTTCGCCTACTTATTCGCCACGCCGGGGATATCGCGCGTCGGGCGCGCGAACTTGCCCTTGAGGTCGTCCGTGCCCGATTGCGGCCGGGCCAGCCTGGCCAGATCGGCGCGCTCCTTGCGGGCGCGGGCGGTATCGAGCTTCATGCGGCGGTCGCGCTCTTCGACCAGGCCGGGCTGCGCTTCGCCGTCGCGGCTGAAGGACCAGGCCAGCATCGGTTCGCCCAGCGGCAGCTTGTCGTTGGGCTGGCCCATGTGGCCGGTATTCCAGACGTGCCAGGTTTTGCCGTAGCTATTCATCTTGGACTTCATCAGGACTTTTTCGGCGACCTTGGGAATGCCGGGCGCCATCAGCTGGCCGCTGAGGATCTCGCCGTTGTGCGGATGCCAGAATTTCTTTTCTTCGGTGGGCAAGGTCTCGAACAAGGTCTCGGAAATGATGTACTCGACGCCGTGCATATTGGCTTTTTTGGTGTTGCTGTCGAACAGGATGCACTGGGCGAAATCCTCGTTCATCTGGTGGCAATAATGATGCGCTTCCATCTGCTGTTCGGGATGGTCCTTCATCGGATGGAAACCGACCAGATAGAGATCGAAACCGGCGACCGGACTATTGCTTTGCAAAAGCTTGGCGCCGGCTTCGAGCGCGATGGTCTTGGGCGCCTTGTCGGCTCCGGGCGGCGTTTGTGGCGGCGCTACTTTTTCTTGCGCCCAGCTTGGAGACATCGATAGCAGCAGGGCTGCCATCGCCATGGAAAGATGTGTGCGTGTCATGAAGCCGCTCCCGAAAAGTGTGACGGCGTGGGAGATTCCCACGGCGTTTGTTCACTGATACGGTAGCGCAGCCGCGCGCTTTGCGCCACGCGTTACGGCTGCGACACAGATGATGCCGGGGTCAAGTTTTGCATGGCGCGCAGGCCTCCGGCTTATCTTCACCGGCATTGCCGTCCGCGCCCAGTAGCGCATCGACATCCCTTGCGGCGCTCAGCCCTTGGCGACTTTTACCAGCTCCACACGGCGGTTCTTTGCGCGTGCTTCGTCGCTGCCATTGTCGGTGAGCGGCTTTTCCGCACCATGGCCGGCCGCGCTCAGACGCGTGCCGTCGATGCCGTCGCTGACCAGGGCCTGCACCACCGCTTGCGCGCGCTCGCGCGACAAGGTGACGTTGCGGGCCTTGTCGCCCAGGTTGTCGGTGTGGCCTTCAACCGACAGACGCAGCGCGGCTTCCTTCTTCATCAGCGCGGCGATTTCGTCGACCGCCGGCTTGCCGTCCGGGCGGATGGCGGCCTGGTCGGTGTCGAAGTTGATGTACAGCGCGACATGGCCCTTGCTGTCGAGTTCAGACTTCATGGCGGCGGCGGTCACGATCTTCACCGACGACGCGGTCTGTTTTTCCTCGACGGAAATGACATCCACAGCTTCGTCGCTCACCATCAGCACAATCCATTTCCGGCCGGTCGCGGTCGGCAAGAAGTAGGCCTCATAGGAATAGGTATGAAACTCATAGCGCAGCTTTTTATCGAGCTCGCTTTGATTGTCGCCATGGGCCGCCAGGAACGCGCTGTCGTGCGGCTTGGCGGTATTGACCTTGATGCCGCCCATGTCCTGCACCGCCTTGGAATAATCGCGCTGGGCCTGGAATTGCGAGATCTTGGCCTTGTCCAAGGTGAAGTGGATGGCCCGCACCCGCCCTTCGACCGCATGCAGTTTATCGCCGAGAATGAGCTGCACCTGGTCGAAATCGGACTCCTTGGTGCTGTAAAACTGTTTATCGACGGCTGGCGGGTAATCGATGAACGGGAACGGCGGCACCGGCTTGCTGATGACAGCGATCTTGTCGAGGTCGACAACGGCGCCAACGTTGACCGCGGCCGGCGCCGCCACTGGGGCCGCTGCCGGGACGGCGGCCGGTGCCGGCACGCTCGCCGCTGCGCCCGCCACAGGTGCTTGTGCCGCGTCGACCGGTGCTTTCGGCTTGCATCCGCTGATGGCAAAGGCGAGCGAGATTGACAGGCAAAGTGCGGCGTTGAATTGTTTGGTCATGTCGTGCAATCGTAATAAGATGAATTGGCCTGGCGGTGCAGGAAAAAAATACAAGCATTGCATAAAGAATCGATCAAACGGTGCGGCTATTCCACCGCACCCGGGCCGAGGCTCAGCCTTTGACGACCTTGACCAGCTCCACGCGGCGGTTTTTCGCGCGGCCCTCTTCGCTGCCATTGTCCATCACCGGATTTTCCGCACCATGGCCGGCGGCGCTCAGGCGGGTGCCGTCGATGCCGTCGCTCACCAGGGCCTGCACCACGGCTTGCGCGCGTTCGCGCGACAGGGTCACGTTGCGGGCCTTGTTGCCCACGTTATCGGTGTGGCCTTCGACCGACAGGTGCAGCGCCGTTTCCTTTTTCATCAGCGCGGCGATTTCGTCGACCGCCGGTTTGCCGTCGGGGCGCAGGGCCGCCTTGTCGGTATCGAAGTTAATGTACAGCGCAATGTGGCCCTTGCTGTCGAGTTCCGACTTCATCTCGGCGGCGGTCACCATATTCACCGACGAAGCCGTCTGTTTTTCTTCGACCGACAAGATCCGCACGCCGCTGTCGTTGATCATGATGAGCATCCATTTGCGGCCCGTCGGGGTCGGAACGAAGTACACGTCATAGCTGCTGGAGTTGCCGTGGAAGTTCAATTTCTTGTCCAGGGCATAGCTGTCGCCGCCATGCGCCGCCACGAATTCTTTATCGTCCGGCGTGGCGGTATTGACCTTCACGCCGCCCATGTCCAGCGCTGCCTTGGTGTAATCGCGCTGCGCCTGGAATTTTGAAATCTTGGCATCCGACAGATGGAAGGACATCAAGCGGAAGCGCCCTTCGATGGCTTTCACCTTGTTACCGACGATCAGGTGCACTTGGTCGAAATCGGATGCCTCGTTTCGCCTGTCGCCCTCCTTGACGTTGGTCGGATAATCGATAAACGGAAATGGCGGCAGCGGCTTGGTGATGACCGCGATTTTATCGAGGTCGACGCCGGTGCCGGCACTGTCGGCCGCCGGCGCTGGCGTGGCCGCCGCCACTGGGGCTGGCGCTGGCGCTGCGGGCGCCACCACGGCCGGAACACTGGCGACGGGCGCCTCGGCTGGCGCGGCCGGCGGTTTTGGCTTGCATCCGGTCGCGGCGAAGGCTAGCGAGATCGAAAGGCAAAGAGCGGCGTTGAATTGTTTGGTCATGTCGAGCAGTCGGAGCGAAAAAGGATGGGCCTGACGGTGCAGGGGATGAAATAACGATTACATAAAAGCAAGGCGATCATACACCGGTGTTAATCAATCGCAATCGGTAATAGGGGCGGCGTTTTACCGCTTCGCCTTGGCCGCGGCGGCAAGCGCGCACCAGGCACAGCGCCGGGTGCCGCCCACGCTCAGCTTTTGACGACCTTGACCAGCTCGACGCGGCGGTTTTTCGCGCGGCCCTCTTCGCTGCCATTGTCGACGAGCGGCTTGTCCGAGCCGTGGCCGGCGGCATTCAGGCGGGCACCGTCGATGCCGTCGCTCACCAGGGCTTGCACCACCGCCTGCGCGCGCTCGCGCGACAGGGTCGCGTTGCGGGCCTTGTCGCCGACGTTGTCGGTGTGGCCTTCGACCGACAGATGCAGCGCGGTTTCTTTCTTCATCAGCGCGGCGATTTCATCGACCGCCGGTTTGCCATCCGGACGGATGGCCGCCTTGTCGGTGTCGAAGTTAATGTACAGCGCGACGTGGCCCTTGCTGTCGAGTTCCGATTTCATGACGGCGGCAGTCACCATCTTGACCATCGATGCCGTCTGTTTTTCTTCGATGGAGGTGACGCGCACACTGTAATCGTTGGCCATGATGAGCATCCATTTGCGGCCGGTCGGCGTCGGAAAAAAATAGGTTTCGTAGCTGTAGTTTTCATTCGGATAATCGAGCTTCTTGGCCATGGCATCGGTGAAAGCGCCATTCACCTTCTGGAACGCCTCATCTTTCGGCATGCTGGCATTGACCTTGACGCCGCCCATGTCGGTTGCCGCCTTGGCGTAATCGCGCAGCGCCTGGAAGCGCGAGACCTTGGCATCGGCCAGTTCAAACACCAGCCGCCGGAACCGCCCTTCGACGGCCTGCACCTTGTTACCGACGATCAGGTGCAACTGGTCGAAGTCGGAGGCCTTGGTTTGCTGCTTCGGTTCACCGATGTTTTCCGGGTAATCGACAAACGGAAACGGCGGCATCGGCTTGCTGATGACCGCGATCTGGTCGAGGTCGACGCCATCGGCGCTGGCCGACACCGGCGGCGGCGTGGCGGCCACCGGCGCCGGCGCCACGGCGGGCGGCGCCGCGGGGGCGGGGGCGATTGCCACGGGCGCCGGCACGGGTTCGACCGGTGCTTTCGGCTTGCATCCGGCGAAGGCAAAGGCGAGCGAGATCGACAGGCAAAGAGCGGCGTTGCGTTGTTTGGTCATGGCGGGCAGTGGGGCAAAAAAGGGATCGGCCTGACGATGCAGGAAAATGTATAACGATTCCAAAAAAACAAGCAAATCATACACGGGCGCTGATCCGTCGCAAGCGGTAATCGCCGCGCCGTTTTACCGGCCAGGGTGACATTGCGGCGAACGCAGGCCGGGGCCGCGCTGCGGGCGCTCGATGGTATGATGGCGCCCCGAACGCGCGGCCGCCGGCCCGCTCCCACACTCACATGACCAATATGGACCCGTACAAAATTGTCGAAGAAGCCCGGCCAATGCTCGATGCGGTACTGACCCAGGCCGGACTGGTTGCGCCGGGCGAACCGCTCGATCTCGACGCGCTGCGCGCACCGTTCAGCCAATGGCTGCAAGCGCAGACGGTGGGGCGCGAGGATCTGGGGTTCTTCGTCGGGTTGGTAGGCGCGTTCATTTCGCAGTATTTGCTCGATACGGCGGATGCGTCGGTGCAGGTCGACGGCGAACGGATCAGCGTGCGGGTGCCCTTCCCCGGTGGCACGGAGCGTCAGTTCGATCCGTATGCGGCCGCCTCAAGCCTGATTCTCAAAAAAGCCAGCGTGGCCGATTTCCTGGCCAGCGTCTGCGCGTAGGCTGGATACACGCGGCGCTACAGCCAGACATCGTCGGCCCTAGCCGTAGTACGTTTGAATCGCATCGACATACTTGGGAACATTGATCGCGTAAAAACCCGAGCTGTTGATGTTATTGAACTCGATCACCTTCAATCCCTCCTGCGTCAGGCAGACATCCATGACGAACGACTGCGCCGGGGTCCATGTGTCGATCACGCCGCGGGCATAGTCGAGGACATCGTCTTCCACGTCGGGCGATATCTCCGCGCGGCCGCCGATCCGGTACACCGAGCCGGTCACCACCTTGCGGTTCACGACAAACAGGCGATATTCACGATAAATCGCCTTGACCGGCGAGACGATGACGTCGATCTTTTGCAGGTGGGCCTTGGCCGGATCGCGCCGCCAGTCAGCGATCATTTCGCTGTCCATCACCATGCCGTCGAACGCCTTGTTATCTTCGGACGGGCGGATGAAGAACTTCGCCAGGTGGCAGGTGCGTACCTCCGCCAAGGTGCCGGACTCGATGTCGTGGTTCAGCAGCCCGGCACCGAGTTGGGCGAGCCAGATATCGAACTTGAAATTCTCGTTCAACAAGCTGCCGGGAACCCAGCCCTTGTCGCGCGCGATCCTGGCGAGCTTGATGGCGCCGCAGACATAGACTTTCCCTTCCGGGTTCACATCGGGACTCATGTCGAACGTCCCGTTGGGAATCGCGACCGGCGTATAGGAAATGCCGACAGTATCGAGCGCATTGACCAGCAACTGGTAATTGCCCGGCTTGAAAATACTTTGTTGAATCACCCAATGCATGACGGTTCCAGTAAAACGTTGATGCCCACAGCCGCCCAGTGTCGCAGCCTCGTCAGCGCAAGGCAACAAAAACCGTGCTCGCTGGAACAACGCGGCCAGTGCGACTGCCTGCAGGTTGCGCCCGTCAGCGTAAAATCGGGTCCAGTGCAAGCGCTGTCGCTCGCAGTCAAGGATGATCTGCTTTCTCACCTCTATCACCGCCAAAAGGAGTACACGCATGCCTGCGCTCACGCCTGATCGTTTCATGAAGGAAGAAGGCTCCCCCGAAGAATTGGCCGAACCCAAGCAGACGCTCTGGATTTCGGAGGCCGGCGGGTTGACGCAGTTTGGCGCCTTCGTGGAAGTGCTGCAACCGGGCACGCGCTCGTCGATCAAGCACTGGCACAGCGCGGAGGATGAAATGGTCTACGTCCTGGAGGGCCACGTGACAATGGTGGAAGGCGATACCGAAACCATCTTGAAGCCCGGCGACGCGGCCACGTTCCGCGCCGGCGTCGCGGTCGGTCATTTTCTGTGGAATTGCAGCGCATCGCCCACGCGCTGCCTGGTGGTCGGCACCCGCGCTCCGGTCGACAGGATCACCTATCCCGACCACGACCGGGTATGCCAGCGCGACCGCTCGCTGCCTGACGACATCTGGATAAACGCTGCGGGAGAACCCGCAGCGAGTCCCTATTGACGATGCATTGATCTGGCGGCACGCACAGTAACGACGCCGCATGAGGCGCAATACGGCCCGGATATCGGGCGCAGTTGCGTAACATCCGGTAACTCATCCATGCGCCACTTTCCGACAGCATACGCTATGATAACAAATTGTTATCAGCAGTCATCACGTTTGACTGGCTTGTGTCGACCGGTGCGCAGCTTGCGCGGTCGAGCTTTTGGAAGAGGTTTGCATGGGTGTTGTTGTCGAAAAAATAGCCGGGGCCAAGGCAAGCGTCCCGGCGCAGTTTGGATTTATCAATTTATTGAAAGTTATCGCAGCGCAGTTGATTGTGTTGCATCACCTGGCCTTCTACGGCCCGATGGCGGACTACGCGCGGCCCCTGATGCCGGACGTGATCGATTGGCTGGGGTCATTCGCGCGCATCGCGGTGCAGGTCTTCCTCGTCATTGGTGGATTTCTGGTCGCCAAATCCTTGTTCCCGAAAGGCCAGCCAGGCTTGATCAATCCGCTAGGGACCGTGTGGCGCCGGTATGCCAAGCTGGTGCCGCCGTTCATGGTGGCGATGCTGTTCGCCGTTGCCGCTTCCGCCCTGGCCAACCGGTGGATGACGCACGATTCCATTTCTCCGCCGCCCGATTTTCTGCAACTGGCGGCGCATGCGCTGCTGCTGCAGGGCGTGCTGGGTTACGACTCCTTGTCGGCCGGGGCGTGGTATGTCGCGATCGATTTCCAGTTGTATGCGGTGGTGGCGGTGCTGGTCTGGCTGTGCGGACGGTTTTCCGGTGGCGGGTTGCGGCCTTGGCTGATGCCCGCCGTGATTGTCATCGGGATCAGCACGTCCCTGTTGTACTTCAATCGCGATCCCAACTGGGATGATTGGGCGCCCTACTTCTTTGGCAGTTATGGACTCGGCATCATGGCCTGGCTGGCGAGCGATCCAACACGGCGGCCGCGCGTGGTGGCGCTGCTGGTGGCGATGATCGTGCTGCCGACCCTGATCGCGCTGGCGCTGGATTTCCGCCTGCGCATTGCGGTGGCGCTGGCGGTGGCGTGCGTCCTGTTTTTGTTCGGCCGTGCGCGCACCGGTTCCTATTCACATTGGGGCATGTCGGCGATTAATCGTCTCGCGCAAATTTCCTATTCGGTATTCCTGATCCACTTCCCGGTCTGCCTGGTGATGAATGCGGCGTTTGCCCATTTCGTACCACCTGAACCGCACTATCAGGCCATTGGCATGCTGGCGGCCTGGGGTGCGAGCCTGATGGCAGGCGCTATGTTTTATCGATGCGTGGAGCTTCCGCTGGGACGCGTCTTGCAATCCGTAACCGAGGCACCTGCGTCGCGTACCGCCTTCATTTAATCAAGCGGATCAATCCCGGCCAAGGATTGCCCGTTCTATCGTGGCGATATCGATCTTTTTCATCGTCATCATCGCATCGAACGCGCGCTTGGCTGCGGCACGGTCGGGGCCGAATACTGCCGAGGTGAGTGCCCGCGGGCTGATCTGCCAGGACAATCCCCAGCGGTCCTTGCACCAGCCGCATTCGCTTTCCTGACCACCATTGCTGACGATGGCGTTCCACAAGCGGTCGGTTTCGGCCTGATCATCTGTCGCAATCTGGAAAGAGAAAGCCTCGCTGTGCTTGAAATGCGGGCCGCCATTGAGCCCGATGCAGGCAATGCCGGCGACAGTGAACTCGACGGTGAGTACATTGCCCTCTTTACCATCTGGATAGTCGCCCGGTGCGCGGTGGATGGCGTGGACGGCGCTGTCGGGGAAGGTTTCTGCGTAGAAGTTTGCGGCGTCGACAGCGTCGCCGTCGTACCAAAGACAGATCGTGTTCTTGCTGGTCATTTCGAGCCTCCTGAAGAGTTGAAATTTGGCATTCATTTGCCGCGATAAAACCAAAGCCACGTGAGGGGACCTCGGTCCGTCGGAGGAGACTAATGAGCCTCTTGCAAAACTAGCGGAACGGATGAAAATTGCTTGGCAGCGCAAGCGAAAAGGTGGGGGTGGGCGCCCATTTCTGGCATGATTTAGTTTCTAACGCTTAATCAAAACGCCCACACCATG
>NZ_WHJG01000042.1 GCF_011682175.1 Massilia frigida | reverse complement strand
CCGAATTCGCTGTCAAGCACGGCAAATCGGCTCACGTTTGAGCCTGAAATCGGAGACGGCCTCGCGGCTCGCCGCGTCCGCCTCGGTTTCGCGAGGTCAAATTCCGTCTGCCGCGCAGACTCCTAGGCGCCCCCACGGCAACCCAAGTTCGGCGCTCAGCCCATAGCTACGGTAAATACTTGGGGGAACGCATGCGTTCCCGCCTGCGCGGGAACACATGCGTTTACGCGCGCGCCTTGAGCAAACGCGCAATATCGAGCGCAAAATAGGTCAGCACGCCATCGGCGCCGGCGCGCTTGAACGCCATCATCGCTTCCATCATCACCTTGTCATGGTCCAGCCAGCCGTTTTGCGCGGCCGCCTTGATCATCGCGTACTCGCCGCTGACCTGGTAGGCAAAGGTCGGCACCCGGAACTCGTCCTTCACGCGGCGCACGATATCCAGGTAGGGCATGCCCGGCTTGACCATGACCATGTCGGCACCCTCGGCGATGTCGAGCGCCACTTCGCGCAGCGCTTCGTTGCCGTTGGCCGGGTCCATCTGGTAGGTGAACTTGTCGCTCTTGCCGAGCGAGGCCGCCGAGCTGACCGCTTCGCGGAACGGACCGTAGAAGGCCGACGCATACTTGGCCGAATACGCCATGATGCGGGTGTGGATGTACCCCTGTTGCTCGAACGCCTGGCGCAGCGCGCCGATGCGCCCGTCCATCATGTCCGACGGCGCCACCACGTCCACCCCGGCTTTGGCGTGGCACAGGGCCTGGCGGATCAGCATGGCGGTGGTTTCGTCGTTGAGCACATAGCCGTTGGCGTCGATCAAGCCATCCTGGCCGTGGCTGGTGTACGGGTCGAGCGCGATGTCGGTCAGCACGCCCAGTTCCGGAAAACGCGCCTTCAGTGCGCGCACGGCGCGCGGAATCAGGCCGTCCGGGTTGGTCGCTTCGATCCCGTCGGCGGTTTTCAGCGCAGTATCGATGGAAGGGAACAGGGCCAGCACCGGAATGCCGAGGCTGACGCATTCTTCGGCCACCTGCAGCAGCAGGTCGACCGAGAGGCGCTCGATGCCCGGCATCGCCGAGATCGGCTGGCGCTGGTTGACACCGTCGACGATGAAGACCGGATAAATCAGGTCGGACGAGGTGATCGTGTTTTCGCGCACCATGGCGCGCGAAAACGGGTCGTGCCGCATGCGGCGCATGCGGGTGGCGGGGAACTGCACTGGAATGGTGGACATCGTTGTTTTCCGAGTGAACAAAAAATCAGGTAATCAGGCCCTGCCGTCAGGCCGTGCCGTCAGGCCGTGCCGTCAGGCCGTGCCGTCAGGCCCTGCCGTCAGGCCGCGCCGTCAGACCGCGCCGTCGTCGCTGTCGACCGGGTCGACCAGCGGCGTGTCGGGATCGGCGGGAATCGCCGTCAGGCCCAGCAGGTCGATGATCTTGTCGTTGGCTTCTTCGATGCCGACCCGCTTGAGCGCCGAGAACAGTTGCACCGTGAAGGGGAAGCCTTCGCCATCTTCGTCGACATAGCTTTCGAGCATCATGCGCGCCTGGCGCAGGGCATTCGTCGATTCGTTGCGGTTGAGCTTATCGGCCTTGGTCAGGATGCAGTGGATCGGCTTGCCGGTGGGGGCGAACCATTCGAGCATCTGCACGTCCAGTTCGGTGAATGGACGGCGCGAATCCATGATCAGCACCAGTGCGGCCAGCTGTTCGCGGCGCTGGACGTAGTCGCCCAGCAGCTTTTGCCAGTGCAGCTTGGCCGAACCGGACACTTCGGCGTAGCCGTAGCCGGGCAAGTCGACCAGCAGCGCCTCGATTTCCTCGACGATGGTGGCATCCTTGCGGTGTTGCCCGACGTGGGCGCCACCGATCGAAAAATAATTGATGTGCTGGGTGCGGCCCGGCGTTTTGGAGGCGAACGCGAGACCTTTCTGATTTGTCAGAATGTTAATGGCGGTCGACTTTCCTGCATTGGAACGCCCGGCGAAGGCGATTTCCGGTGCCTGCGTATCGGGTAAATCGCGCAGTTGGTTGACGGTCGTGAAGAAGCGGGCTTGCCAGAGTTTGGACATGGGATGGGCAGAAAATGCAACAAGAGGGGCGATAACGCGAGAAAGCTATTGTACAATAAGGGGTTACGAATTGTTGTCACGCAAAAGCCATGGCGAGCACACAAGATCGTTTGCACTACATTAGAACCGAATTTCCGGCCCAGGTTTGATCCGGGAATTCCCAACAAAACCAATTTTCGACTTGTCTCAGGGTGTTTGAATGAATCGTGCGTTTTTACCGGCCGCCGGAGCGGCGTTTGTGAAATCCTTGCTGGTGGCTACCCTTGCCGTGTCGGGCCTCGTGTCCGCTGCCGGGCATGCACCCGCCCCAGCCAAGGCCGACGCCGCCAAAGGCGCGACCCTGTACGATAGTGGCGATGCCGCGCGCGGCCTGGCCGCCTGCGTGTCCTGCCACGGCGCGGCCGGCAATTCGACCATCGCCGACAATCCCAAGCTGGCCGGCCAGTTCGACGTCTACATCCACAAGCAACTGGTCGATTTCACCACGCCCAAGCGCAAGCAGGCGGTCATGACCGGTTTCGCCAAGATGCTGTCGGATGACGAAAAGAAAAACATAGCGGCCTACCTGGCCACGCAAACCCCGAAACAGGGCGCGGCCAAGAACAAGGATACCGTCCTGCTGGGCAAGAAAATCTACCGCGGCGGCATTCCCGCCACTGGCGTGGCCGCCTGCGCCAGCTGCCACGGCGCCAACGGCAACGGCATCCCGGTGCAATTCCCGCGCCTGGCCGGCCAGCACCAGACCTACACGGTTGGGCAATTGCAGGCATTCAAGGAAGGCAAGCGCGAAAACAGCGTGCAGATGACGACCCTGGCGCAGCGCATGTCGACCAAGGAAATGGAAGCCGTGGCCGATTACATCGCCGGCTTGAAGTAAGCGGTACGGCCGCTCGCGGCCGGGGCACGCGCCGTCGGGCGCGCGCCTGCCAGGGAAGGTCAGAGGGCGGCGGCGCGCAAGCGGGCTGCCCTTTTTGTTGGTATCCTCGCGGGTTATTCGTGCCTGCACATAGGGATTTGTAGAGAATGAGCACCACCGGAATAGTCCTGAACACGCGCCGCCCGGTCCTGGGCGAGGCAATCGAGCTGGTCTCGTCGATGCGCTTTGCCATCAGCATGCTGACCATCATCGCGGTTGCCTCGATGATCGGCACGGTCCTGACGCAAAACCAGCCCATGCCCAATTACGTCAACCAGTTCGGTCCGTTCTGGTTCGATGTGTTCAACAAGCTCGGCCTGTACGCGGTGTATTCGGCCTGGTGGTTCCTGCTGATCCTGGTGTTCCTGATCCTCTCGACCTCGCTGTGCATCGTGCGCAACGCGCCGAAAATGATCAAGGATATGCGCAGCTGGCGCGACAATGTGCGCGAAACCTCGCTGCGCAACTTCCACCACAAGACCGAATGGAGCGCGCCGCTCTCGCGGGCCGACCTGGCGCGCCAGAGCGCGGCCCGCCTGGTCGACGCCGGCTACGCCGCCAAGATCGTGGAAAAGGAGAACGCCACCCTGGTCGCGGCCAGGAAGGGGGCGGCCAACAAGTTCGGCTACATCTTCGCGCACAGCTCGATCATCATCATCCTGGTTGGCGGCATGCTCGATTCGGACATCCCGATCCAGTTCCAGGAATGGTTCCTGGGCAAGAAGCCCTTCGTGGGCGGCGGCTTGATTTCCGAGATTCCCGCCGAGAACCGCCTGAGCCTGAGCAATCCGACTTACCGCGGCAATACCCTGATTCCCGAAGGCCAGTCGAGCGATATCGCGATCATTCCGCGTCCGGACGGCTCGCTGTTGCAGCCGCTGCCGTTCACGATCGAGCTCAAGCGCTTCATCATCGACTTTTACTCGACCGGCATGCCCAAGCTGTTCGCCAGCGAAGTGGTGATCCGCGACCATGAAACCGGCAAGACCTTCCCGGCCACGATCAAGGTCAACGAACCGCTGATCTACAAGGGCGTGGCGCTGTACCAGTCGAGCTTTGAAGATGGCGGAACCAAGCTCAAGATGCTGGCCTACCCGATGAGCGGCACCGACACGGCATCCTTCGCCATGAACGGCGAAGTGAACGCTTCCACGCCGCTGGCGCGCGGCGGCGAGCAATACACGGTCGAGTGGAGCGGTTTCCGGCCGTTCAACGTCGAAAACACGGCCGGCAGCCAGGATGCGCGCGCCGTCACCAAGGGCCAGAGCCTGAACGAGCAGTTCGCCGTCACGCTCGACAAGCATTCCGGCTCGGCCGGCAAGAATGCCAACAACAAGGATTTGAAGAATGTCGGCCCGAGCGTGCAGTACAAGCTGCGCGACAAGACCGGCCAGGCGCGCGAATACCAGAATTACATGCAGCCGGTGACGGTCGATGGCGCCGAGGTGTTCCTGGCTGGCGTGCGCGCCTCGCCCAACGATCCGTTCAGCTACCTGCGCATTCCCTCGGACGAGGCGCACACGGTCAAGGAATGGATGCGCCTGCGCGCGGCGCTGGCCGATCCGGCCCTGCGCGAGCTGGCCGCCGAACGCTATGCGCGGCGCGCCATGCCGGCCGCCAGCAACACCCCGGCGGCCACGCTGGCGCGCCAGTTGCAGGAATCGTCCTCGAAGAGCCTGTCCATTTTCGCCGGCGACGGCAGCCAGGGCGGTTACGTGGCGGTGTCGCGTTTCCTGGAGAAAATTCCCGCCGCCGAGCAGGAAAAGGCGGCCGCCATCTTCATGAAGATCCTCAACGGCACCCTGTGGGAGTTGTGGCAGGCCGCGCGCGAAAAAAATGGCCTGGCCCAGCTGGCCGGCGACGAGAAACAGGCGCGCTTCCTGCAACTGGCCACCAATGCCCTGTCCGACAGCTTTTTCTACGGCGCCCCGGTCTATCTGCAGCTCGATGAATTCGTCGAGGTCAAGGCGTCGGTGCTGCAGGTGACGCGTTCGCCGGGCAAGGCCGTGGTCTATCTCGGCTGCGTGTTCCTGGTGCTGGGCGTGTTCGCCATGTTCTATATCCGCGAGCGGCGCCTGTGGATCTGGGTGCGCGACGGTGACGACGGCGGCCCGGCGCACGCCCTGATGGCCATGAGCACGCAGCGCAAGACGCTCGATTTCGAGCATGAATTCAACGATTTGAAAGCCAAGCTTCCGCAGTTGGCGTAAGCTGTGCCGCATAGTCCCGCGCACGCTGGCAGTGCCGTATTGGAGAACAAGATGGAAGCATACCAAGCATCACAAGCAGCATCCCACCCCACCCAGGGCCAGACTTACCAGCAGGCGCCGGGCTACTTCAAGCGCCTGGGCCCGCTCGACTGGCTGTTCGCCGCGCTGCTGCTGGGCGCCGCGCTGTTCGCGCTGAACCGCTACGGCGCCTTCATGGATGCCTACGAAAAGGTGATCCTGGTGCTGGCCGCGCCCACCTTCGCCGCCCTCGGCTGGCACTGGAAGCCGGTACGCTGGCTGATGCCGCTGGTGGCGCTGCTGGCGCTGTTCGCCGTGTCCCTGTATGCCGGCAACCTCGACATGGCGAACAAGAAATTTTTCCTGAAATACATGCTGTCGAGCCAGTCCGCGATTTTGTGGATGAGCGCCCTGTTCGTGTTTTCCACCGTGTTTTACTGGGTTGGCTTGCTCAGCCGCTCGAACTTCGGTTCCTCGGTCGGCTCGAAGCTGTGCTGGGCCGCCGTGGTGCTCGGCTGGACCGGGATGATGGTGCGCTGGTACGAGTCGTACCTGATCGGCGCCGACGTCGGCCATATTCCCGTGTCGAACCTGTATGAAGTGTTCATCCTGTTTTCGATGATCACCGCCATGTTCTATCTGTACTACGAGAAACACTACGCCACGCGCCAGCTGGGCGCCTTCGTGCTGCCGGTGATCGCCGCCGCGGTCGCTTTCCTGCTGTGGTACACGGTCTCGCGCGACGCCGCCGACATCCAGCCGCTGGTGCCGGCCCTGCAGAGCTGGTGGATGAAAATCCACGTGCCTGCCAATTTCATCGGCTACGGCACCTTTGCGCTGGCGGCCATGGTCGGCTCGGCCTACCTGGTCAAGTCGTATGGCCACCTGGAAGACCGCCTGCCGTCGCTGGAAGTGCTCGACGACGTGATGTACAAGTCGATTTCGGTCGGCTTCGCCTTCTTCACCGTGGCCACCATCCTGGGCGCCCTGTGGGCGGCCGAAGCCTGGGGCGGCTACTGGTCCTGGGACCCGAAGGAAACCTGGGCCCTGATCGTCTGGCTCAACTACGCGGCCTGGCTGCACATGCGCCTCATGACCGGCCTGCGCGGCCGCGTGGCGGCCTGGTGGGCCCTGATCGGCCTGGTCGTGACGACCTTCGCGTTTTTGGGCGTGAATATGTTCCTGTCCGGCTTGCATTCTTATGGCAAACTTTAATGGCGCAAGGACGCTGGGCTGAAAGCGGCAAGATGGTGTAATGTGGGGAATCCCTCGCTGAAACCATCTGATTTGCCGAAAGACGCCCATGCTGATCCAACGTAGCCCCAACGGTATCGACCTGCCGTATTCCTCCGACATCACGCCGCAGGCGGTGTACGAATCGCGCCGCCGTTTCATCGCGCAGATGGCGGCCGGCGCCGTCGCTGGCGGCGCCTTGTGGGAAATGGCCAACCGCGAAGCCTTCGCGGCCGCCGCACCGGCGCAAAAGCTGGTCGGCAAGCTCAATCCCGCCTATGGCGCGCTCGACAAGCAGACCCCGTTCAAGGATGCGTCGACCTACAACAACTTCTATGAATTCGGCCTCGACAAGGCCGATCCGGCCCAGAACGCGCACACGCTCAAGACGCGCCCGTGGACGGTGACGATCGAAGGCGAAGTCAAAAAGCCGATGACGCTCGACCTCGATGCGCTGCTCAAGCTGGCGCCGCTCGAAGAGCGCGTGTACCGGCTGCGCTGCGTGGAAGGCTGGTCGATGGTCATTCCATGGGTCGGCTATTCGCTCTCCGAACTGATCAAGAAAGTCGAGCCGACCGGCAACGCCAAATACGTCGAATTCGTCAGCCTGGCCGACAAGGCGCAAATGCCGGGCGTGAGCAGCCGCGTGCTCAACTGGCCGTATGTGGAAGGCTTGCGCATCGATGAAGCCAATCATCCGCTGACCTTGCTGACCCTGGGCATGTACGGGCAGACCCTGCCGAACCAGAATGGTGCCCCGGTGCGTCTGGTGGTGCCCTGGAAATACGGTTTCAAGTCGGCCAAGTCGATCGTCAAGATCCGCTTCGTCAAGGACCAGCCGCGTACGGCATGGAATGTATCGGCGCCGTCCGAGTATGGCTTTTATTCCAACGTCAATCCCGAGGTCGACCACCCGCGCTGGTCGCAGGCCAGCGAGCGCCGCATCGGCGAAGACGGCTTCTTCCAGAAAAAGCGCAAGACGCTGATGTTCAACGGTTACGGCGACGTTGCCTCCCTGTACAGCGGACTCGACCTGAAAAAGAACTTTTGAGCACGATGGCGTTCAATCCCGCTTCCCGCCAGCTGCTCGCCATCAAGGCCGCGCTGTTCGCGCTGGCGCTGGTGCCGCTGGCGCGCATGGTGTACCTGACCGTCAGCGGTCAGCTGGTCGAGCCGCTCGAATTCATTACGCGCGGCAGCGGCGACTGGGTGCTGTACATGTTGTGCATCACCTTGGCGCTCACGCCCCTGCGGCGCCTGACAGGCTGGAACTGGCTGGTCAAGCTGCGCCGCATGGCGGGGCTGTTCACCTTTTTCTACGGCTGCCTGCATTTCCTCACCTTTCTCTGGTTCGACCATTTTTTCGATCTGGCGGAGATGTTCCGTGACGTCATCAAGCGGCCTTTCATCACGGTCGGCTTCATCGCCTTCGTGCTGCTCATTCCGCTGGCCGTGACCAGTACCAACGGCATGATCAAGCGCCTCGGCGGCAAGCGCTGGCAGTGGCTGCACCGGCTCATCTACCTGATCGCGCCGCTGGCGATCCTGCATTTCTGGTGGATGAAAGCCGGCAAGAACAACTTCACCGAACCGCTCATTACCGGCGCCATCGTGGCCGTGCTGCTGGGGCTGCGGATAGTGTGGAGCCGCCAGAAGGCCGCCGCCGCGCGCGTCTGAGGCAGCGCAAAGGCGGGGCAGGGTCGCTCGCTACAATGCCCCATGCCCACCCCTCACGACCTCGGATACCGTTCGCTGTTCGCCCACCCGGAACTGGTGCGCGAACTGATCACGGACTTCACTTCCTTCAAGCTGCTCGATGACGTTGCGCTGTCGGCCTTCCAGCGTGTCAACCCGGCGTATGTGAGCGAGCACCTGTCGGCGCGCGAAGGTGACATCGTCTGGCGCGTGCGGGTCGGCGAACAGTTTTTGTACGTATACATCCTGCTCGAATGCCAGTCCGGCGTCGACCGCTGGATGGCGCTGCGCATGCAGACCTACATCGGCTTGCTGTATCAAGACCTGGTCAAGCGCCACGAATTGTCGCCTGGCCTGCTGTTGCCGCCGGTGCTGCCGCTGGTCTTCTACAACGGCGTGCCGCGCTGGAGCGCCAGCATGGACTTGTCCGGCCTGCTCATGCAAGCGCCCGCCGAGCTGGCGGCGCTCCAGCCATCCCAACGCTACGTGCTGATCGACCAGCAGCGCCTGGACAAGGCGCTGCTGTTCCGGCTTGAACTTTCAGCCGGTCCCGATGTCTCAAAAAACGTCTTTGCTGCGCTGACGACCTGGTTCAACGGAGCGCCCCAGGCCAGTCTGCGGCGCTCCGTTCAGGTGTGGATAAGCGCACTGCTGGCACGCGGAGCCAGCGAAGAGGAATTGTTGATGGTTGAGAGTATGGAGGAGGGTGCTGACATGGGCGGTAAGCTTGCAAGCTGGGCCGAACAGTTCGAGGAACTCGGCTTTCAAAAAGGGTGCGCGCAAGGGAAGGCGGAAGGGAAGGCGGAAGGGAAGGCGGAAGGTAAGGCGGAAGGTAAGGCGGAAGGGCAAGTCATCGCACTTCGCGGGGTGCTCAAACGCCTGTTGCGCGTCAGGTTCGGCGACGTTCCGGAAATGGCTGCGCAACGTATTGAGCAAGCCACGCAGGCAGAACTTGAAGGCTGGATCGAGCGCAGCATCGACTCGCCCAGCTTGCCCGCGCTGTTCGGCGCTAACGCGGCGCCCGCCTGAACGCCCCGTGTCCCGGCTTACTGGAGCAACGATTCCAGCGCGAACAGTTCGGCTGGCTCTTCGCGCCGGCGCACCAGGTGCAGCGTGTCGCCGTCGACCATCACCTCGGCGGCACGGCCGCGCGTGTTGTAGTTCGACGACATCGTAAAGCCATAGGCGCCGGCCTGCATGATGGCCAGCAGGTCGCCCTGCGCCACGCTCAGTTCGCGCTCACGCGCCAGCCAGTCGCCCGACTCGCACACCGGCCCGACCACGTCGTAACTCACGGCTGGCTGCGTGCCCGCCTGCACTTGCTGCACATCCATCCAGGCCTGGTACAGGGCCGGGCGCATCAAGTCGTTCATGGCGGCATCGACAATGCAAAAATTCTTTTCGGCGCCCGGTTTGAGGAACTCGACGCGGGTCAGCAGCACGCCGGTATCGCCCACGATGGCGCGGCCCGGCTCGAAAATCACCTTGATCGGGGCACCGCCATGGCTGGCCGCGCGCCAGGCGTCGATGCGCGCGAACACGCGGCCCAGGTAGTCGCCCACCGGTACCGGCGGCGCATCGCCGGCGGCGCCGTAGTTGATGCCGATGCCGCCGCCCATGTCCAGATGGTCGAGCACGATGCCTTCGGCACCGAGCGCGTCGACCAGTTCGATCAGCTTGTCGAGCGCTTCCAGCAGGGGCGCGTCGTCCAGCAGCTGCGAGCCGATGTGGCAATCGATCCCGACCGGGGTCAGGTGCGGCAGGCTGGCGGCGGTGCGGTAGGTGGCCAGCGCATCGTCGAAGGCAACGCCGAACTTGTTTGCCTTCAGCCCGGTGGCGATGTACGGATGGGTCTTGGCATCCACGTTCGGGTTGACGCGCAGCGACACGCGCGCCTGCTTGCCCATGGCGCCGGCCACCTCGTTCAAGCGGTGCAGCTCGGGAATCGATTCGACGTTAAAGCACAGGATATCGTGCGACAACGCCAGGCGCATTTCGTCGACGGTCTTGCCGACGCCCGAGAAAATCACCTTGGCCGGGTCGCCGCCAGCGGCGATCACGCGCAGCAGTTCGCCGCCCGACACGATGTCGAAGCCGGCGCCGCGGCGCGCCAGCAGATCGAGGATGGCCAGGTTGGAATTGGCTTTCATCGCATAGCAGACCAGCGCATCGCGCCCGGCGCAGGCATCGGCGAAGGCGGCGAAATTCTCCAGCAGCGCCGCTTTTGAATACACATAGGTCGGCGTGCCGAACTGTTCAGCGATGCGGGACAGGGGGGTGCGTTCGGCGTGCAGGACGCCGTCCAGGTGAAAGAAATGCGGCATGGTTTATTGGGCAGCGGGAGAAGAGGGTGGGGGCGGCGTGGTCGGTGAAACGGCGGGTGCGGCGGGCTTGGCGGGCGGCTTGGGCAGGTACAGCGGACCGGCCTGGCCGCAGCCTGCCAGCAAGCCAAAGACCACGGCGGTGATGCCGATATTGAGCGCAGATGAAGACTTCACGATTAGAATCACGGTTTGATTGGCAGACCTTGGAGTGTAGCATGAGCGAAAAAGAATTTTTGGACCTGGCCGAAACGACCCTGAACAAGATCGAAGCGGCGATGGACCGGCTGAACGACGAGGATGTCATCGATGTCGAGTGCAAGCGCAGCGGCAATGTGCTGGAGATCGAGTTCATCGACAACGGCAGCAAGATCATCGTCAACAGCCAGGCGCCGATGCAGGAACTGTGGGTGGCCGCCAAGTCGGGTGGCTTCCACTACAAGCGGATCGACGGTGCCTGGATCAACACGCGCGACGGCAGCGAACTGTTCGCCGCGCTGTCGGACCTGGCCAGCGCCCAGGGCGGCGCCCGCGTCACGCTCTGACGGCAAGATAAACCGGGCACGATAAACCGGGGTCAGACCCCAACCACCAGAACCGGGGTCTGACCCCGGTTTATCTTGCCTGCGTCAGAACAGTTCGTTCTTGACCGCATCCTTGACCTTTTCCTCGGCCGGCGTGCCGCGTGCGCCGATGTCGAGGCTTTGCACTCCGGTGCCGGGCGGATTTTCGACGTAGTAATAGTCGTCGCCCGCCATCACCAATCCCTCGGGCACCACCCGCTCCTCGTTCGGCACGCCCTTGAGCGCCTTTTGCATGTAGCCGATCCAGATCGGCAGGGCCAGCCCGCCGCCGGTTTCCTTGTTGCCCAGGTTCTTGGGCTGGTCGTAGCCGATCCACGCGATGCCCACCAGTTTCGGGGTGTAGCCGGCGAACCAGGCATCGATCGAATCGTTGGTGGTGCCAGTCTTGCCGGAAATGTCGGTGCGCTTGAGCGACAGCGCCTTGGTGGCCGTGCCGAAGCGCACCACATCCTTGAGCATGCTGTCGACCAGGAAGGCATTGCGCGCATCGATCACCCGGTTCGCTTCATCGCCCGACTTGTCCGGCGTCGCTTGCGAGAGTACCTTGCCGCTGCTGTCGGTGACCTTCGAGATCAGGTAGGGGCTGACCCGGAACCCGCCGTTGGCGAACACGGCGTAGGCGCCGGCCAGCTGCAGCGGCGTGGTCGCGCCCGCGCCCAGCGCCAGGGTCAGGTAGGGCGGGTTCTTTTCGGCCTCGAAGCCGAAGCGGGTCGTGTATTCCTGGCCGTACTTGGCGCCGATCTTGTTGAGGATGCGGATCGAAATCATGTTTTTCGACTTGGTCAGCCCGCGCCGCATGGTCATCGGCCCTTCGTACTTGTTGTCGTAGTTCTTCGGTTCCCAGGCCTGGCCGCCGGTCTGGCCGGCATCGAACGAAATCGGGGCATCGTTGATGATGGTGGCCGGCGACAGGCCGCGTTCGAGCGAGGCCGAATAGATGAAGGGCTTGAACGAGGAGCCGGGCTGGCGCCAGGCTTGCGTGACGTGGTTGAACTTGTTGCGGTTGTAGTCGAAGCCGCCCACCAGCGCGCGGATCGCGCCATCGGTGGCGTCGGCCGCCACGAAGGCCGACTGCACTTCCGGCATCTGCGTGACCGACCAGGCCGTCCCGCCATCCTGGCTGATACGGATCACGGCGCCGCGCTTGACCCTGCGGTTGGCCGGGGCCTTGCTCGACAGCCAGTTCTGGGCGAACGCCAGGCCGGTGCCGCTGATCTTGACTTCCTCGCCCGACGCCGTCACCGCGGTGATGCCGGTGGGCGTCGCCTGCAGCACCATGGCGGCGATGATGTCGTCGCTGTCGGGGTGCTCGGCCAGTTCGTTTTCGATCGCTTCATCGGCGTCTTCCTTCGCTTGCGGGATCTCGATATACGATTCCGGGCCGCGGTAAGGGTGGCGCTTCTCGTACTCCATCACGCCGCGGCGCAGGGCCAGGTAGGCCGCGTCCTGGTCGGCCTTGGTGATGGTGGTAAACACGTTCAGGCCGCGCGTATAGGTTTCTTCCTTGAATTGCTCGTACACCAGCTGGCGCGCCATTTCAGCCACGTACTCGGCGTGCACGCCGAATTCGCTGCTGTCGTTCTTGATGCGCAGCTGCTCGGCCTTGGCGGTCTCGAACTGGGCCGGGGTGATGTAGCCCAGCATGTGCATGCGCTGCAGGATGTATTGCTGGCGCGTGCGCGCGCGCTTGGGATTGACCACCGGGTTGTAGGCCGACGGCGCCTTGGGCAGGCCGGCCAGCATGGCCGCCTCGGCCACGGTGATGTCTTTCAGGTTCTTGCCGAAATAGATCTGCGCCGCCGAGGCGAAGCCATAGGCGCGCTGGCCCAGGTAGATCTGGTTCATGTAGACCTCGAGGATCTGGTCCTTGGTCAGGTTTTGCTCGATCTTCCAGGCTAGCAGCACTTCATAGGCCTTGCGCTTGAGCGTCTGCTCGCTCGACAGGAAGAAATTGCGCGCCACCTGCTGGGTGATGGTCGAGGCACCCTGCTTGGCGCCGCCGGTGGCATTGTGCACGGCCGCGCGCAGGATGCCGGTGTAGTCGACCCCGCCGTGCTGGTAGAAGCGGTCGTCTTCGATCGCCAGCACCGCCTTCTTCATGACCTCCGGAATATCCTTGATGTGGACCAGGTTGCGGCGCTCCTCGCCGAACTCGCCGATCAGCACATTGTCGGCCGAAAAAATCCGCAAGGGCATCTTGGGGCGGTAGTCGGTCAGGGTATCGAGCGGGGGCAGATTCGGGTAGGCCATGGCCAGCGCGAACACCACGATCAGCAAGCCGATCAGGGCCGTGCCGGTCAGGCTGCCGAGGACAATTAACAACAGTCGCTTGGGCGAGCGCGCACGGGCGGGGCGCGACGGGGAAGAAGTGCTGGCGTCCGGCTTGGAAGAGCTCATGCGGGTTGAATCTTTCGCTTTAATTGGGTGCCCCTCATTATAATGCACCGCCACCTGCCGCGGCGCATTGCCAACTACTTGCCTTTTGGAACATTTGTGCCCGCAAAACAACTGTGATGACCCACAGTTCACAGAGTGTGGCATTCCAGCCCACAGGCATAAAATTTCAAAACAGAAATACCTTTACACGAGATCACGCTTATTGCTACGATTTAATGTACTGCCTTATGTATGGATGCTAAATGGCGGTTTTGTAACAAATTCCCCGCGTCGGGCACTTTCATTTTCGGTTCTGCAAGGCCCGTTTTGCAGCGTAAGCATTGATTATAGGTAGGTAAGGGAGTACGGTCTTGATGGTCAATTTAGGTTCCTTGTTCGGTCAATCCAGGCCACCTTTGCTCGGCCTGGACATCAGCACGTCCGGCGTCCGGCTGGTAGAGCTGGTCGTGGTCGGCAAAAACGAGCTGCGTCTCGAACGCTACGCGTCCGAACCGTTCCCACGTGGTGCGGTCGTCGACGGAAACATCGAAAATATCGAGCAGGTGTCGGAGGCGGTGCGCCGCGTCTGGAAGAAAAGCGGTACCCGCGTCAAGCTGGTCGCGCTCGGCATGCCGCCGGCCTCGGTGATCACGAAAAAGATCATCCTGCCGGCCGGGATGTCCGAAGACCAGCTTGAAGTGCAGGTGGAGTCCGAAGCGAGCCAGTACATTCCCTTCGCGCTCGACGAGGTCAGCCTCGACTTCGACGTGATCGGACCGGCCGCCAATTCGATCGACGACATCGACGTCATGCTGGCCGCCTCGCGCAAGGAAAAGGTCGAGGACCGCGTGGCGATCGCCGAAGCGGCCGGCCTGACCGCGGTGGTGATGGATATCGAATCGTACGCCGCGCGCGCCGCGCTCGAACGCGTGACGTCGCAGATGAAGGGTTCCGAGGGCCAGATCGTGGCGCTGTTCCAGATCGGCGCCCAGGTCACCCACATTTCGGTCATGCTCAACGGCGAAACCATTTACGAGCGCGAGCAACCCTTCGGCGGCAACCAGCTGACCCAGGATATCGTGCGCTCGTATGGCTTGTCGTTCGATGAAGCCGACGCCAAGAAGAAAGCGGGCGACCTGCCCGACAACTTCCAGGCCGACCTGCTCGCTCCCTTCCTCGAAAACGCGGCCCTCGAAGTGACCCGCGCGATCCAGTTCTTCTACACCTCCACGCCCTACACCCGGATCGATCAATTGTTCCTGGCTGGCGGCTGCGCGCTGATTCCCGGCCTGCTCGACATCGTGGCAAGCCGTACCAAAATTTCCAGCGCGGTGGTATCGCCGTTCAAAGGCATGTCGCTGGGCCCATCCGTGCGCGAGCAGCAATTGCGTACCGAGGCCCCCGCCTACCTTGTTGCCTGCGGGCTGGCCCTGCGGAGGTTTGGCTGATGATCAGAATTAATTTGCTTCCCCACCGGGAAGAAAAGCGCAAGCAAAAGAAGAGTGCCTTTGTCGCCCTGATGGCCTTGTCGGCCGTGCTCGGCGTGATCGTGGTGATGGCGGTCGGCGGTTACAACGCGCGCCGCATCTCGATCCAGGAGCAGCGCAAT
This sequence comes from Massilia frigida, assembly GCF_011682175.1. GTDB lineage: Bacteria > Pseudomonadota > Gammaproteobacteria > Burkholderiales > Burkholderiaceae_D > Telluria_A > Telluria_A frigida. The sequence continues at coordinate 47,292 of NZ_WHJG01000042.1, read as the reverse complement.
GGCGTGCTGAAAGCGGCCATCGTCGAACTCGACAAGAAAATCGTCGAAATCGCCGCCCTGAAACAGGAAATCGAAGCGCTCAAGGCACGCCAGCAGGCGGTCGAAGACTTGCAGGGCGACCGCAACCAGCCGGTCTATCTGCTCGATGAACTGGTTCGGCAGACTCCGCAGGGCGTCTATCTCAAGTCGTTCAAGCAAGATGGCCAGCGCGTCACGGTGGGCGGTTTCGCCCAGTCGCAGGAACGGGTTGCCGAATTGCTGCGCAATATCGCCGGCAATTCGCCATGGCTCGAACGCCCCGACCTGACCGAGGTACGCGCGGTGCAACTGGCGCAGAGTAAAACCGGCAAGAAAGTCGTCGAGTTTGCGCTGAACCTGTACATCAAGCGTCAGCGCGAGAAGGATGAAGCGCTCAAGCCGGGCCAGAAACCGGCCGCCGGCGCTGCCACCCCCGCCACCGGCTCACCGGTACCCGCGAAAGCGGCCCCCTAGCCAGATCGGATTGAAAGAATGAATATAGACCTGAAATCGCTGGGTGGCTCGCTTAGCTCCCAGTTCCAGAACCTGGGAGACCGCCCGCCGGGACAATGGCCGATCGCTCCGCGCATCCTGTGCGGCATCGGCGTCATGGCGGCGGTCATCACGGCCGGCCACTTTTTTTACTGGAGCACCCAGTTCGAAGAGTACGACCAGCTGGCCGCCACCGAACTGACCCTGCAGGGCGAGTACAAGACCAAGGTCGCCCAGGCGATCAACCTCGATGCCCTGATCGCCCAAAAGGCGCAGGTGGACCAGTATGTCGAACGCCTGCAGAAGCAATTGCCGAGCAAGGCTGAAATGGCGGCCCTGCTGTCGGACATCAACCAGGCCGGCGTCGGCCGCGGCTTGTCGTTCGACCTGTTCAAGCCGGGCCAGGTGGTGGTGCGTGATTACTACGCCGAACTGCCGATCGACATCAAGGTGACCGGCACGTACCACGACATTGGCGCATTCGCCAGCGACATGGCCAACCTGCCGCGCATCGTCACGCTCAACAATATGGCCCTGACCACCAACAAGGATGGCGGCCTGGTGCTCGAAGCGGTTGCCAAGACGTTCCGCTACCTCGACCCCGAAGAAGCGAACGCGCAACGCAAGATCAAGGCCGACCGCGACAAGAAGGCCAAAGATGGCAAAGGGGCCGCGTAAATGAACACCACACGAAACAGCCTCGCGCTGCTGATCTGCGCGGGCCTGCTGGCAGGCTGCGGCGATAGCGACGTCCAGGAAGTCAATGCATGGATGGACCAGACCAGGAAGGAAACCAAGGTCGACGTTCCGCCGCTGACCGAACCGAAAACCTTCGTCCCGTTTGCCTACAGCACTGCCGGAGAAATCGACCCGTACGACCCGAACAAGCTGCTGGCCGAGCTGGCGCGCGCCGCCAACGGGGCCAACAATCCGCTCAAGCCGGACGAATCACGGCGCAAGGAACCGCTCGAAGCCTTCCCGCTCGACACCATGTCGATGGTGGGCAGCATGAAGTCGAAAGGCGTCACCTACGCGCTGGTGCAGATCGACAAGACCATGTACCACGTCAAGCCAGGCGACCGGGTGGGCCAGAATTTCGGCATCATCACCGGCGTGAACGATGAAGCAATCAGTATCAAGGAAACGGTTCAGGACGCCGGTGGCGAATGGATCGAACGTCCCACCAAGCTAGAGTTGCAGGAAAGTAAGGAGAAGAAATGATCGCACTGAGAATGAATGGCACCGCCCTCATGGGCGCGGTGATCCGCATGGGCGCATTACTGGCTCTGGCCCTTGGCGCCAATAGCGCCCTGGCGCAAGACAACGCGATCGAATCGATCACGGCCAACCAGCAGGGCTCGAACGTGGTGGTGAACGTGGCGATGAAAACCGCCCCGACCAAACTGCCGATCGGCTTTTCGATCACCAATCCGACCCGCATCGCCCTCGATTTCGGCGCCACGGTCAATGCCACCGGCAAGACGGCCCAGGACGTGAACCTGGCCGACGTGCGCGGTATTAATGTGGTCCAGGCCGGCAGCCGCACGCGCCTGGTGCTGAACCTCAAGCGTCCGCTCAACTACGCTACCGCCATCGACGGCAAGTCGATCATCGTCACCATCGATGGTTCCGGCGGCGTGGCGCAAGCGGTCGACAGCGTCGGCAAGCCGGTGCTCAACGGCGCTTCGTCCTCCTCCGCGCCGGCCGTGTCGGACCAGGCTGGCAAACGCCAGGTCCTGCGCGACCTCGACTTCCGCCGCGGTGCCAACGGCGAAGGCCGGGTCGTGGTCGACCTGCCGAACAGCCAGGTGGCGGTCGACGTGCGCCAGGTTGGCAACACGGTGGTGGTCGATTTCATGAAAACTGGCTTGCCGGAAACCCTGCGCCGCCGTCTCGACGTGACCGACTTCGGCACCCCGGTGTCGCAGATCACGACCGTGCCCCAGGGCGACAATGTGCGCATGACGGTGGAAGCGCGCGGCCTGTGGGAACAGACCGTGTACCAGAGCGACACCCAGCTGGTCATCGACGTCAAGCCGATCAAGGAAGACCCGAACAAGCTGACCCAGGGTACCCAGGGCTACCGCGGCGAGAAAATCTCGTTCAACTTCCAGAACGTGGAAGTGCGCGCCGCCCTGCAGGCGATCGCCGACATCTCGGGCCTGAACATCATCACCAGCGATTCGGTGAGCGGCAACCTGACCCTGCGCCTGAAAGAAGTGCCATGGGACCACGCGCTGGACGTGGTGCTGCAGGCCAAGGGCCTGGACATGCGCAAGAACGGTTCGGTGCTGTGGATTGCGCCGAAGGATGAACTGCTGACCAAGGAAAAGCTGGAACTTGAACAGCGCGCCCAGATCGCCGATCTCGAGCCGCTCAAATCGGAAATTTTCCAGCTTAACTACCAGAAAGCGGAATCGTTCCGTATGGTGTTTGGCCTCAATGCCGACGGTACGCCAATGCCCGACAGCGAAAGCAACCGCACCCGCATCCTGTCCAAGCGCGGCAGCGCCGTGATCGAACCGCGCACCAACCAGCTGTTCATTACCGACATCGCCTCGAAACTGGACGATTTGCGCAAGCTGATCCAGAAGACCGACGTCGCTTCGCGCCAGGTGCTGATCGAAGCGCGCCTGGTCGAAGCCAGCGACGGCTTCAGCCGCAACCTGGGTGCCAAGATCGGCTTTGCCGACCTGCGTACCTTTCGCGGTGGCGATTCCGGCTATTCGTACCGCGGCAACGAGCGCGTCGCCCTCAGCGGCAACCTGGTCGGTGTCGGTCAAACCACCGGCCAGGTCAAGGATACCCCCGATAGCTACAACAATACCACCATGCTGAACCTGCCTGCCGCCAACATCGGCGGCAACCCGGCCGCTACTCTGGCCGCCAGCCTGTTCTCGGCTGCCGCCAACCGCTTCCTGAACCTGGAACTGTCGGCACTCGAAGCGGACGGCAAGGGCAAGATCATTTCCAGCCCGCGTGTGGTGACGGAAGACAAGAACGTCGCCGTGATCGAGCAGGGTGTCGAACTGCCGTACGAAAAGTCGACCAGCAGCGGCGCCACCTCGATCGAGTGGAAAAAAGCCAATCTGCGTCTGGAAGTGACACCGCAGATCACGCCTGACGGCAACGTTGTGCTGGAAGTGAACGTCAACAAGGATTCCAAGGGCGAAGAAACCAGGGCCGGCTTTGCCATCAACACCCAGCACGTGCAAACCAAGGTGATGGTCGAAAATGGCGGCACGGTCGTGCTGGGCGGTATTTACCAGCAAACCGAAAGCAGCCAGGTCCAGAAGGTGCCGCTGCTGGGCGACCTGCCGGTCCTGGGCCATCTGTTCAAGAAAACCTCGCGTACCAACAACAAGACCGAACTGCTGGTCTTCATTACCCCCAAAATCGTCGCAGACCGTCTGTCGACGCGCTAACACCCGAATACATTTAATCAGGACTTAACATGCTGCCCACTTATTTACAACGCGCTTTCGCGAACCCAGTTCGCCTGCTGACCTGCGTTTCCATGGCCACGGCCCTGGCCGCATGCGGCGGCGGCGGAGGCTCCCCGGGCGGGACTTCCTCGACCACCACCCCAGGCACCACCACGCCGGGCACCACCACGCCGGGCACGACGACGCCGCCGGTGCCGGCCGAGCCGAAAATGACGCTGCAACTGGTGGACTCCACCGGTACGCCGATCACCACCCTCTCGGGTGGCCAGACCGGCCAGGTCAAGGCCACCGTGCTCAACGCCAACGGCAGCGTTGCCGTCAACGAGGTCGTCAAATTCAAGACCGACGACAAGCTGCTCCAGTTCACACCGGAGTCGGCTTCCGCGCTGACCAATGCGTCGGGCGTGGCGATCATTACCGTCAAGCCGGCCAGCGTCCTGGCGGCCGGTGCCGTCACGATCGGCGCCACCGTGGTCGCCGGCGGCAAGAATGCGGAAGCGAATATCAACCTGGAAGTGGGCGCAGCTCCCCTGACCCTGGGCACGGTCGCATTCACGCCTGAGCAAACCGACATCCTGCCGGCATTCGGTACCGCCGTGCTGACCATTCCGGTGACCACCGGCGGCGTCGGCGCCACCAGCGTACCTGGCCTGACCATCAATTCCCTGTGCGCCGGCGACGGCACCGCATCGCTGGTCCTCGGCTCGCTGGCGGACGGCAAGCAGCTGGTCACTTACACCAACAAAGGTTGCCTGCGCGTTACCGATACCATCACGGTCACGCTCGGCACCACCACGCAGACGATCAAGATCAACGTCGGCAAGGCCAATATCGGCACCATCCAGTTCGTCGGTTCGGACTTGAACGGCAGCTCGATCGTCTTGCGCGGTTCGGGCGGCTTGGGCCGTAAGGAATCGGCCATCCTGACTTTCCGCGTGCTCGACCAGAACAGCATCGGCTTGCCGGGCGTGGACGTGACGTTCAAGACCACCACCAGTACCGGTGGCCTGATTGTCCAGCCAAGCAAGGCAACCTCGGATGCCCAGGGTAACGTCACCACCACCGTCGCCTCGGGTACCATTCCGACCCCGGTGCGCGTGATTGCGCAAGCGTCGCGTAACGGCACCACCATCAATGGCCTGTCGGACAGCCTGATCATCTCGACCGGCCTGCCGATCCAGAAATCGATGTCGCTCAGCGCCGACAGCTACAATATCGACGGCATGTTCTATGACAATTCGGTCGCGAAAGTCACCGTGATGTTGGCCGACCAGTACGGCAATCCGATTTCGGACGACACCGCCGTCAATCTGGTCACCGAAGGTGGCGCGATCGCATCGCCAGAACAAGGCGGTTGCCGCACCAAGGGCGGCGGTTGCACGGTCGACCTGAAAAGCCAGGCCTTCCGTCCCAAGAATGGCCGCGTCACCGTGCTGGCGTATGTCCAGGGCATCGAAAACTTTACCGACGTCAATGGCGACGGCCAGTACAGCTGCACCAATTTCGAGCAGGTGCAACCGGTCGAACCGGGTACGCCGTACCGTCCGCTGGTCGACATCTGCAAACCAGGTTCTGGCGAGCCGTATTCGGACCAGGGCGATCCCTTCCTCGATGCCGGCAGTGCTGACGTAGTGCTGGGCAATCCGGCAAAAGGCAGTACGCTCGACGGCAAGTACGATGTGCCGCGCGCCGATTTGCCGTTCCCTTACAACCATCCGGTCTACACCACGGTGGGCAACGGCCAGTGGGGCATCAACTACATCTGGAAAGAAACCGAGATCGTCTTCAGTGGCGACGTACCGACCTTCACCCGCCAGGTATTCGATCCGGCCACCGGCACCCTGCGCGACTGGACCTCTGCCGACGGCGATCCGTACAAGATCGTCGGCCTGTCTGGCGCTGGTTGCACGAACCAGAGCTTGTATTTCCGCGTCGCCGACGAAAACAACAATCCGCTGCCAAGCAGCACGACGGTTGGGACGGGCGACGTCGACAAGGTTGCCCCGGGCCTGCCATCGCCTAGCGCGGTTCCCGCGACCAACCGCATTGGCGGCACGGAGCACTCTGTCAACATCAAGCGCAATGAGCTCTGCAGCGATGGTGAATTCGTGATCCGCACCACGACGCCACGCGGCAAGTCGGTTGCCTCGCAGGTCTTCAAATCGGTTCCGGCCAAGTAATCATTGAAATCGGAAAATATCTTCCTGGTAGGGTTGATGGGCGCGGGCAAGACGACGATCGGCCGCATCCTTGCCAGGAAGCTGGGTAAACGCTTTATCGATTCCGATCACGAGATCGAGGCCCGTACCGGCGCCACGATCCCGTGGATTTTCGAAATCGAAGGCGAGGCGAGCTTTCGGCGCCGTGAGGCCGAGGTCATCCGTGACCTCACGGCGCAGGACGGTATCGTCCTCGCCACCGGCGGCGGGGCCGTGCTCGACCCCGCCAGCCGTGCCTTCCTGAAACAACGCGGCCGCGTGGTCTACCTGCGCGCCAGCGTCAGCAGCATCATGCTGCGCACCACCCACGACAAAAGCCGGCCCCTGCTGCAGACGGCCGACCCCCGCAAGAAACTCGAAGAATTGACGGCCCAGCGCGAGCCGCTGTACCGCGAGATTGCCGACCTGGTGATCGACACGGGCCGACCTAACGTACAATCGATGGTCCAAACTATTCTGACGCAACTGTCCGCGCTCGGCCCAGCCGCCGCGAGAACAGGGCGCGGGCCCCACATGCACACTTCGCAACCATCGCAAGCATCGATTACCGAACAATCCCGGATGTTCCTCAACGTCGACCTGGGCGAACGCAGCTACCCGATCACCATCGGCGCCGGCCTGCTGTCCGACCCGGCGCTGCTCGAGCGCCATATCGCCGGCCACAAGGTGGCCATTGTCACCAACACCACCGTGGCCCCGCTGTACCTTGAGCGCGTGGCCGCGCCGCTGCGCGCCGCCGGGCGCGACGTGCTCGAAATCATCCTGCCCGACGGCGAACAGTTCAAGAACTGGGACAGCCTGATGACCATCTTCGACGCCCTGCTGGAGCACAAATGCGACCGCAAGACCACCCTGGTGGCACTGGGCGGCGGCGTGATCGGCGATCTGACCGGGTATGCCGCCGCCAGCTACATGCGCGGCGTCCCGTTCGTGCAGATGCCAACCACCCTGCTGTCGCAGGTCGACTCCTCGGTGGGCGGCAAGACCGGCATCAACCACCCGCTTGGCAAGAACATGATCGGCGCCTTTTACCAGCCGCGCGCCGTGCTGGCCGATACTGCTTCCCTCGAGACGCTGGCGCCGCGCGAACTGTCGGCCGGCCTGGCGGAAGTGATCAAGCATGGCGCCATCATCGACGCCGAATTTTTCGACTGGATCGAAGCGAACATCGGCAAGCTGATGGCGGGCGACCAGCAGGCGCTGGCGCACGCCATTTCGCGTTCCTGCGAAATCAAGGCCGACGTGGTGCGCCAGGATGAACGCGAGGGCGGCCTGCGCGCCATCCTCAACTTCGGCCACACCTTCGGCCACGCGATCGAAGCGGGCATGGGCTACGGCGCCTGGCTGCATGGCGAAGCTGTCGGCTGCGGCATGGTCATGGCGGCCGACCTGTCGCACCGCCTGGGACTGGTCGACGCGGCCACCGTGGCGCGCATGCGCGCATTGGTCGCCGCCGCCGGCCTGCCCACCGTTGCACCGGATCTCGGCACCGAACGCTGGCTGGAACTGATGGAGGTCGACAAAAAGAACGAAGGCGGCGCCATCAAGTTCATCCTGCTCAAGCCGCTGGGCAGCCCGAACATCACCAGCGCCCCGCGCGAACAATTGCTGGCCACCCTGGCCGCCTGCGTCGGCTGACATGCATCCCGAAGAGCACCTCGCCCCGTACGCCGTGCACTCGGAGACGGCGCGCGGGCGGCGCCATGCCGAAACGTCGCATGCCTCGCGCAGCCAGTTCCAGCGCGACCGCGACCGCATCATCCACTGCTCGGCCTTCCGCCGGCTCGAATACAAGACCCAGGTCTTCCTCAATCACGAGGGCGACATGTTCCGCACGCGCCTCACCCACAGCCTGGAAGTGGCCCAGGTCGGGCGCTCGATGGCGCGTAACCTGCGCCTGAACGAAGACCTGGTCGAAGCGCTCGCGCTGGCGCACGACCTGGGCCACACGCCGTTCGGCCACGTGGGCCAGGATGTGCTCAACGAATGCATGCAGGACCACGGCGGCTTCGAACACAATCTGCAAAGCCTGCGCGTGGTCGACGAACTCGAAGAGCACTACGGCGCCTTCGATGGCCTGAACCTGATGTTCGACACGCGCGAGGGCATCCTCAAGCACTGCTCGCTGGCCAACGCCAAGCTGCTCGGTCCGGTGGCGCAGCGCTTCATCGACCGTACCGAGCCCTCGCTGGAAGCGCAGCTGACCAACCTGGCCGACGAAATCGCCTACAACAGCCACGATATCGACGACGGCCTGCGTTCCGGCCTGATCACGATCGCGCAGCTGGAGGAAGTCGACTTTTTTGCGCGCCGCTGGCACGATGTGCAGAAGGCGTATCCGGGCTTGTCGGGCCGGCGCGCCATCTACGAAACGCTGCGCCGCCTGATCACGGTGCTGGCCGACGACCTGATCGAAACATCCGGCGTGCTGCTGGCCGAAGCCGCGCCGGCCGACACGGACGCGGTGCGCGCCAGCGGGCCGCTGATCCGTTTTTCCGACCCGATGCGCAAGGATGCGACGGAACTGAAGCGCTTCCTGCGCGCCAACCTGTATCGCCATTTCAAGGTGAACCGGATGCGCGTGAAAGCGAGCCGCATCGTGCGCGAACTGTTCGACGCCTTCATGGCCGAACCGGTGCTGCTGCCGCCCGATTACCAGCTCGGCACGGGCGACGTCACACGGCAGGCGCGCAAGATCGCCGACTACATCGCCGGCATGACGGACCGCTACGCGATCCGTGAACACCGGCGCATCTTCTCGCTCGACGACTTGTAACCAGTCGACTTGTAATCAGTCGACTTGTAATCAGTCGATTTGTAACTAGAACAGGGACGGCGCGCAGAGCTCCAGCAGCAGCTTCTTGACCGGCGCCGGCAGCGGTGCGCTATCGATGCGCGCCAGGTCCCACCACAGATAGGGCGCGCCCAAGTGTGCGCGGCGCGACAGCGCTACCTGGAACGGCGCGATGTGCAGGCGGTAGTGCGTGAACACGTGCACCAGCGGCAGCAGCGCCGACACCTCTTCCACCTCGCCGAAGGCGCTGCCCACGGGTGCCACCGCATCGATGCCGAGCGCGCCGCGCACAGCATGGCCATCGACTTCCGGCAGCGACATCAGCCCGCCCCAGATGCCGCTCTGGGCGCGCTGTTCGAGCAGCACCTGGCCGCCCTCGATCACCACCAGCAAGGCGGCCTGTTTCTCGGGAATGGTCTTTTTCGGTTTGCGCACCGGCAGTTCGGCCGTGCGTCCGGTGGCGTGGGCCACGCAGCGCTCCCGCAGCGGGCAGCGCGGGCAATCGGGCTTGCTGCGCGTGCACAGCGTCGCCCCGAGGTCCATCAAGCCCTGCGTGTACGATTCGATGCCATCCTGCGGCAGCAGCGCTTGCGCGCGCCGCCACAAGCCATCTTCGACCGCCTTCACGCCGGGGAATTCATCGATGCCGAATACGCGCGCAAACACGCGCTTGACGTTACCGTCCAGGATCGCGGCGCGCGTGCCGTTTGAGAACGCGGAAATGGCCGCCGCCGTCGAACGGCCGATGCCGGGCAAATCGGCCAGCAGGGCCGGATCGCTCGGGAACAGGCCGCCGTATTCGTCGACCACGCGTTTGGCGCAGGCATGCAGGTTGCGCGCGCGCGTGTAGTAGCCAAGGCCGCTCCACTGCGCCATCACCTCTTCCGATGGTGCCGCCGCCAGGTCGTGCAGGGTAGGGAAGCGCTCCAGGAAGCGCGCGTAGTAGGCCAGCACCGCGGCCACCTGCGTTTGCTGCAGCATGATCTCGGACAGCCAGATACGGTAAGCGTCGCGCGTGTTCTGCCACGGCAGGGCATGGCGCCCGTGCGACTTCTGCCAGTCGATGACGGCAGCGGAAAACGAGGGGTCTTCCAGCTGCCCGAACTCGGTCAGTCTTTTCACGCAGCCGCTTCGAGTGCCGCCGCCGCGCTGCGTTGCATGGCCGATTCGACGTTGCCGGCCAGCTCGTTCAAACGCGCCTTGACCTTCTCCAGCGCGAACTGGCTGGCCTCGAACGATTCGATCTTGGTTTCCAGGCTGTCGGTCGCATCGTGGATGCGCTGGATCGACGCCAGGCGGTGCTTGAGCTGGTCCTTGTGCTGGCGGATCTGCGCTTCGAGCGGCGACATGATCACCTTCAGCCACGCTTCCACGTCGCCGTTGGCCGCGCGGTAGCTGCGCCGCACGCGCGAAGCGATCGAGTCGAAAAAGCGCTCGATCACGGCATCGCGGCTGGTGATGAGCAAGGTCGTGGTGCCGAACTGCTTGACGTAGACCTCTTCGATGGCGTCGACTTCCTTGCGGTATTTGTCGAGCGAAAGCGTCATCGGCACCGCCAGGCTCAGGCCATGTTCGGCGGCGAATTTACGGTACATCATTTCCATCATCTCGCTGATCTCGGCGATCTTGCGGTTCGACAGATCGAGATTGGCGCGCGCCTGGTCGAAGAAGTGCTTGACCGGGCCGCGAATGCCGGTGGTGACGAAGCGCGATGCGGCCATCGCTTCGCGCACGGCGGCGATTTCCTTGTGCACGATGTCCATGCCGAGCGTGGTGTACAGCTCCGTGGACAGGCGCGCGAACACGGCGCGCGTGCCCTGCAGCTTGAACAGGCTGCCGTCGAATTCCTTCTTCTCGACTTCGACGCGGCGCATCATGTGCGCGATCACGCCCTGGTTCTTGCCGCGCAGGCTTTTCAGTTCCTGCAGCTGCTCGACGATGTCGCGGATGCGCGCGCCGATGGTTGCCTGCTGGATGCCGACCACGGCATTGAGATCGTCCGAGAGCTGCTTGCGGATGATGTCCTGCTTGGCCGGAATCAGTTCGTTGAACAGGGCCGCTTCCAGCGCGCCCAGGCGGCTTTTCTCGAGCAGCGCCATGTCGCCGTTGATCTTGCCGACCAGGGCTTTTTGGGCCGACACCGGGAACACCTGGCGTGGTTCGAGGGCCAGCATGTGCGCCACGGTGGTTTGCTGGCGTTCGATCTCGGCGTCGTTTTCCTCTTCGGTCTTGAGCTCGTCCCACATCGCGTCGATCTTGTTCATGACCACGATGCGCCCGGCGCCGGCGCCGATGTGCGTGCGCCAGACTTCGATGTCGCTCTTGGTCACGCCGGTTTCGGCGGCCAGGATGAACAGCACCGCGTGCGCGTTCGGAATCAGGTTCAGGGTCAGTTCCGGCTCGGTGCCGATCGCGTTCAGGCCAGGCGTGTCGAGAATGACCAGGCCTTGTTTCAGCAGCGGGTGAGGGAAGTTGATGATGGCGTGGCGCCACAGCGAAATTTCGATCTCGCCGTTATCGTCCAGGGTGGCGGCAACGTCCGGATCGGTCTCGTCGAACAGGCCGTAGCGCTTGGCTTCCTCGACCTTGACATGCTTGGTCATGCTGACCTGCTTGAAGGTCTCGTGCATTTCCTCGCCGGCGTCGAGCGCCAGCGGCAGCACGGTCCAGGCGGCCGGGTCGTCGCGGTAATCGCTGGTCGACAGGTTGCTGGCGCGCGTTTCGATCGGCAGCAGGCGGATGCATGGCGGGAAGGCCGGGTCGTACATCAGCTCGGTCGGGCACATGGTGGTGCGGCCGGCCGCGGACGGCAAGATGCGCTGGCCGTAATCGGCAAAGAAAATCGCGTTGATCAGTTCGGATTTGCCGCGCGAAAACTCCGCCACGAAGGCCACCGACAGCCGGTCGTCGGCCAGGCGCGCCAGCGCGCGCGCAATGCGCTGCTCCGTTGCCGCGTCAGCCAGTTCGGCCGCGTTGACCCACATCTGATACTTTTCCAGCGCCATGGCCACGTCTTGACGCCATGCGCTGTACTGCTCAAAATCTTGCACCATTATGCTCACATTGCCCTCGCGTACAGGTTCTTGCGAATCCTGCTCGATTGTCATTTTTGACAATTTACACAATAAAAAGTCGACCGCTGTCCCTGCTTGATCTGACGAATCTCTGCCCCACAGTTGCGGCAAGGCACTCCAGCACGATCATAGACGAAATATGTCTGTTGGAAATAGCCCGATTGCCCATTTACTGCAATAAAGTCACGTAAAGTGCTGCCCCCTTGCACAATAGCCTCAGACAGGATAAGGCGGATCGCCTCGGCCAGCCGGTTGTAGCGTTCCCGGCCGATGCGCGCGGCCGGCGTTTTCGGGTTGATTCCTGCCCGAAACAGGCTCTCGCAAGCGTAGATATTGCCCACGCCCACCACGATATCGCCGGCCAGCAGCACTTGCTTGATCGGCGCCGAGCGCTTGCGCGTTGCGCGGTACAGCAATTCGCCCGAAAAGCCGGCTTCCAGCGGCTCCACGCCCAGGCCGCGCAGCAGGATGTGCTGGTCCAGTTCGCCATCATCGCCGGGGTGCCACAGCACGGCGCCGAAGCGGCGCGGATCGTTCATGCGCAGCCCCTGGGGGCCGGTATCCCCCTCGACGACCAGGTCGAAGTGGTCGTGTTTTTTCACTTCGGTGTCCAGCGGCAACACGCGCAAGTGGCCGGACATGCCCAGGTGGATGATCAGGGTGCCATGATCGAAGGCGATGAGCAAGTATTTGCCGCGCCGTCCCGTGTGCAGGATGCGTTGCCCGGCCAGCAAATCGGACAAGCCCGGCGGAAACGGCCAGCGCAATCCTTCCCTGCGCATCAACACGCTATCGACGATGCGGCCATCGATATGCGGTGCGACGCCGCGGCGGGTGACTTCGACTTCGGGCAGTTCAGGCATGTCGGATAGAAAAATTCATGTGAGTGAGGGTGCGGCCCCGTACGCGAAGCGGGCGTTGGGCGTAGAATCGGACATAATCGCTGTCATTCTGGAACCCCCTTGAAAAACGCTTTCGTCATTGTAACCCTGTCCGGACTGCTGTCGGCGTGCGCCGTGGCGCCAACGCCTCACGCTCCCGTCCTGGCGGACGCTCCCGCGCCCGTGCCCGCCACTGCGTCCGAACCCCTGCCAGCGGCTGCCGAGGTGCTGGCCGAAGGCGAACGCGCGTCCGCGCCGGACGAGCCATCGCCGGACCTCAAGCTGCCGCACGTGGCGCTCACCAAGGACATGCTCTACAAGCTGATGAAGGCCGAGCTGGAATTTCGCGGCGGCGCCTGGCAGGGCCCGTACATGACCCTGATGGGCATGGCCCAGCAGACGCGCGACCCGCGCCTGGCGCAGCGTGCCGCCGAAATGGCCCAGGCGGCCCAGAAGGGCGGCGAAGCGCTGGCCGCGATCCGCCTGTGGCGCGAACTGGCGCCCGATTCCGACGAAGCCGGCCAGTATTACATCGCCGCCTCGGTCATGGCCGACGACCTGGGCGAAGCGGAGGCGCTGTTCGCCGCGCGCCTGCGCGACGCCGCGCCCGCCAACCGCGGCATGGCCATGTACCAGATCCAGCAACTGCTCACCCGCGCCAAGGACAAGGCCGCCGCCGGCGCGCTGCTCGAACGCTTGCTGGCGCCGTACACCGCGACCAGCGAAGCGCGCGTGGTGCTGGCGCAGTCGGCCTACTCGCGCGGCGCCAACGCGGAAGCGCTGGCCCATGCGCAGGAAGCGCTGCGCCTCAAGCCCGATTCCGACATCGCCGTACTGACCCTGGCCCAGGTCAGCGGCGAGCAGGGCGACGTCGCTCCCTTGCTGGCCACATTCGTGGCCGCCAATCCGGGTGCGCGCGAAGTGCGCGCGGCCTACGCCCGCATCCTCGTCACGCAAAAGCAGTACGAGCCGGCGCGCAAGCAATTCCTGGCCCTGCTCAAGGAGCAGCCCGACAATCCGGGCACCCTGTACGCGCTCGGCATCCTGTCGATGCAGCTGGCCGACCCGGCCGCGGCCGAAACCTATCTGTCCGGCTTCATCACGGCACTCGACAAGAACCCCGGCGACGAGCGCGACCCGGCCAAGGTGCTGATCATGCTCTCGCAGCTGGCCGAAGAGCGGGGCGACTTCGCCGCCGCGCGCGCCTGGCTGGGAAAAATCGAACAGGAAGACGCGCCGACCTGGTTTTCGGCGCAGCTGCGCAGCGCCCAGCTGATGGGCAGGCAGGGCGACCTGGATGGCGCGCAGGCCTTCCTGGCCGCTCTCAAGGCCGAGGAACCCGCCCAGCAGGTGCAAGTGGTGCTGGTGCACAGCCAGGTGCTGCGCGACGCCGGCAAGATCGAGCAGGCCTACGCGGTGATGGAGCAGGGCGCGGCGCGCTTTCCAGCCAATCCCGATTTGCTGTACGACTTCGCGCTGCTGGCCGAAAAACTCGGCCGCGTCGACGTGATGGAAAAAAACCTGCGCCTGGTGATGCAGCAGGCGCCCGACAACCACCACGCCTACAACGCGCTGGGCTACTCGCTGGCCGAGCGCAACGTGCGCCTGGACGAAGCGCTGGCCCTGATCGACAAGGCCCTGAAAATGGCCCCGGCCGACCCCTTCATCATGGATAGCATGGGCTGGGTCCAGTACCGCCTGGGCAACCTGAACGAAGCCGAGGCCCACCTGCGCCGCGCCTACGCCTTGCGCGACGATGTCGAAATCGCCGTGCACCTGGGTGAAGTGCTGTGGCAAAAGGGCTTGAAATCCGATGCCCAGCAGCTGTGGCGCGAAGCGCGCGCCAGGGACCCCAAGAACGACACGCTCAAGAGCACGCTCGCGCGCCTGCAACTCAAGCTGTGATCGGCGGCGCCTGGCCGGGCCTCGCTGGCCGGGCCGCGCTGGCCGGGCCGCGCTGGCCGGGCCGCGCCAGGCCGCGCTGCAATGGGTCATAATGCGGCGCATCTCCTTTACGCTGTCGGATTGCCATGATGCTCAGAACTAAAACCCGCTTCCTTGCCCTGGCTTGCGCCGCGCTGCTGTCCGCCTGCGTCACGCCGGCCTACCTGTCGAAGGCCAATGTGGCCGCCTACCGCGAAGCCATCGAGCTGAACGGCCGGCTGACCGTGAACTACCAAAAAGATGGCCAGACCGAGACCCTGACCGGCAAGTTCAGCTGGAACCAGACCCCGGCCGCGGTCAACGTCAGCCTGGCGTCGCCGCTGGGCCAGACCATCGCCACCATCAGCGTCACGCCCGACGCGGCCACGCTGACCCAGGGCGACCGTGCCCCGCGCGTGGCGCGCGACATCGATACCCTGACCGCGCAAACGCTGGGCTGGTCGCTGCCCGTGTCGGGCTTGCGCGACTGGCTGCAAGGCTACGCCACCGGCGCCGACGGCCAGCGCTTCGCCGCCTCGCCGGCCGCCAACACGGTCACCACGGCCGATGGCTGGCGCCTGACCTACGTGAGCTGGCAAGATCCGGACGCGGCCAAGCCGCTGCCCAAGCGCATCGACGTCGCGCGCGCGGCCAGCGCCACCGTGGAAGCGATGGAAATCCGCATCGTGATCGACCCGCAGGGCTGATATGCGCGCTACCCGCCTGCATGACTGCCCGGCCCCGGCCAAGCTCAATCTGTTCCTGCACGTGAACGGACGCCGCGCCGACGGCTACCACCTGCTGCAAACCGTGTTCCAGATGGTGGACCATGGCGACCTGCTGCACTTCGACCTGCGCGCCGATGAACGCATCGTGCGCACCACCGACGTGCCGGGCGTGCCGGAGCAGGGCGACCTGATCGTGCGCGCGCTGCTGCTGCTGCAAGCGGCCTGCAAGCGCCGCCACGGCCGCCTGCCGCCCGGGATCGACGTGGCCATCGACAAGCGCCTGCCGATGGGTGGCGGGCTCGGTGGCGGCTCCTCGGACGCGGCCACCGCCCTGATGGCCGCCAACGCCTTGTGGGAGGCCGGTTTTTCGCGCGAAGAACTGATGGCGCTGGCCCTGCCGCTGGGCGCCGACATTCCGTTTTTTATCTTCGGCCAGACTGCGTTTGCCGAAGGCGTGGGCGAGGCTTTGCAGCCGGTGGACGCTCCCGATTGCTGGTATCTGGTCATCGAACCAGGGGTCGCGGTACCCACCGCAGCAATATTTTGCTCAGAACATTTGACAAGGGGCACGGAACCCGTCAGAATAGCGGACTTTTCCAGGCACACCATGAATCGAACAGATTCAACTGGGTTCGGAAGAAATGATTTGCAAGCAGTGGCAGTGAGTTTGTTCCCGCCGGTAGCACAGGCGATCGACTGGCTCTCGGCTCACGGTGATGCCAGGATGACTGGCTCAGGAGCGTGTGTATTTTGCGCGTTTTCCAGCGAAGCGGAAGCCGACGCGGTACTTCAACAAGTGCCCGGCATCTGGGAAGCATGGAAAGCTAAAGCGCTGAAGCATCATCCTCTCAACACGGTGTTGCAAGTTAGTGCAGTTATAGAATAGAATTTGGCCTGGCGTTGTGTTTGACGATAAAATGTCAAGTGTGACGACAAGCAGTCAGTTGCGTAGGGGAATCGCCAAGCTGGTTAAGGCACTGGATTTTGATTCCAGCATACCAAGGTTCGAATCCTTGTTCCCCTGCCATTCGTTTTGCCTGGTCTGTCGATGCGAAGTCAGCGTCCAGCAGGCGGACTCGGTGGCCTCGCTCTCGCGAGTCACTTGTTAGCTTAGCGTCAGCCGGCCGGTTCTGTCCGGCGACATTCAAAGAAATCAACGCTTACCTCTTGGGACTCCCATGGCTTACGAAAACCTGATGGTTTTTACCGGCAACGCTAACCCTGCGCTGGCAGAAGGGGTCGCAAAGAATCTGGGCATCCCTCTCGGCAAAGCAGTCGTCTCCAAGTTCTCGGATGGCGAAGTGATGGTCGAAATCAACGAGAATGTCCGCGGTAAAGACGTTTTTGTCCTGCAATCGACCTGCGCACCGACCAACGACAGCCTGATGGAAATCATCCTGATGGTCGACGCCCTGAAGCGCGCGTCCGCTGGCCGCATCACCGCCGCCATCCCGTATTTTGGTTATGCCCGCCAGGATCGCCGTCCGCGTTCGGCGCGCGTGGCCATCTCGGCCAAGGTCGTGGCCAATATGCTGGAAAAAGCCGGCGTCGAGCGCGTCCTGATCATGGATCTGCACGCAGACCAGATCCAGGGCTTCTTCGATATCCCGGTTGACAATATTTACGCGTCCCCGATTCTGCTGGGCGACCTGCAAAAACGCAATTACGACGATCTGCTGGTGGTGTCCCCGGACGTCGGCGGCGTGGTGCGCGCACGCGCCCTGGCAAAACGCCTCGGCTGCGACCTGGCCATCATCGACAAGCGCCGCCCGAAGGCGAACGTGTCGGAAGTAATGAACATCATCGGTGAAGTCGAAGGCCGTAACTGCGTCATCATGGATGACATGGTCGACACCGCCGGCACCCTGACCAAGGCTGCTGAAGTGCTGAAAGAGCGCGGCGCCAAGAAAGTGGTGGCGTATTGCACGCACCCGGTCCTGTCCGGTCCTGCGATCGACCGCATTTCGGCCTCGCCGCTGGACGAACTGGTGGTTACCGACACGATTCCCCTGTCGGCCGCCGGCCTGGCTTGCGACAAGATCCGCCAGCTGACCTGCGCACCGCTGCTCGCTGAAACGTTCAAGCGCATCAGCAAGGGCGATTCGGTGATGTCGCTGTTTATCGACTAAGCCAATCACTAGAAATACCCGATTCGCAGGGTGGCAAGGCGGGAGCACGGCGCTCCCGGCCTTGCCACCCTGAAATTTATTTCAGTACCAATTTTTCCGGACACGCTAGCGTGGCCGTTTTCGAGTACCCCTGGTCGCGGGGGCGCTCACACCGCAGGGCGATCAAGCCCCGCACATTTTGGAGTTTCACATGAAAGTTATCGCATTCAATCGCACTTTGCAGGGGTCCGGAGCGAGCCGCCGCCTGCGTATCGCTGGTCAAACCCCAGGTATCATCTACGGTGGCGCTGAAGCCCCTGCGCTGATCCAACTGGACGGCAACGCTCTGTACCACGCACTGAAAAAAGAAGCGTTCCACGGTTCGATCCTGGAAATGGAAATCGACGGCAAGACCCAGCCAGTGCTGCTGCGCGACTTCCAGATGCACGCATTTAAGCAATTGGTCCTGCACGCTGACTTCCAGCGCGTCGATGCCAACAGCAAGCTGCACAAGAAAATCGCCCTGCACTTCGTGAACGCCGACGTATCGCCAGCAGTCAAACTGCACGGCGCTATCGTGTCGCACGTGCTGCAAGAGTTGGAAGTGTCGTGCCTGGCAACCGATCTGCCAGAGTTCATCACCGTTGACCTGACCACCATCGACGTTGGTCACTCGATCCACGTTGCTGACCTGGTCCTGCCAAAAGGCGTGGTCGCGATCACCCACGGCAAGAACCCAACCGTTGCTACCGCTGCTGTGCCAGCTGGCCACGTGGCCGCTGACGCTGCTGCTACCGCTGAAGCGGCACCTGCCGCTCCAGCTGCCAAAGGCAAAAAGAAGTAATCATTCGCGCGCCGCGCGAGCGGCGTGTTGGAGAAAAACCCGCTTGGCCTTGCGCCCAGCGGGTTTTTTATCGTCTGTTATCCTTGCACTCCATTTTGATAATTTAGAACACCATGCCCATTCGCCTGATCGTCGGCCTCGGCAACCCCGGCCCCGAGTACGAACAGACCCGCCACAATGCCGGTTTCTGGCTGGTCGAGCAGCTCGCCAACAGCCTGCCCGGCTGCCGCTTGCAGCGCGAGACGCGCTTTAACGCCTTCGTGGCGAAAACCTCGGTGGCCGGCCACGAAGTATTTTTGCTCGAACCGCAAACCTATATGAACCGCTCCGGGCAATCGGTGGGCGCTCTGGCGCGCTTTTACAAGATCAATCCCGACGAGGTGCTGGTCGTGCACGACGAACTTGATCTCGCGCCCGGCGCGGTCAAGATGAAGAAGGGCGGTTCCAGCGGCGGACACAACGGCCTGAAAGACATCACCGCGGCGCTCGGCACCCAGGATTACTGGCGCTTGCGGCTCGGCATCGGCCATCCGCGCACGCTCGGCTCGCAGCAGCCGGTGGCCGACTTCGTGCTGCACCGGCCGCGCAAGGAAGAACAGATCCTGATCGAGGAAGCCATCGACAAGAGCTTGCGCATCCTGCCGCTGGCGGTCGAAGGCAAGTTCGATATCGCGACGATGCAGCTGCATACCGCCTGAAGCCGTGTTTTAGCCGGCCTTGACGATGATCTGGCTCTTGAGGTCGCGCATCATGCGTTCGAGCAGCGGACGCATGCGCACATAGTCGGCCGGCGTGCAAATCATGCCGGCATGGCGGAAGCGCACGCTGCGCCGGACCAGCACCGTATTGGCCTGGCGCGCGTAACTGGCCTGGTACGACAGGCCGGCGTCGCCCAGCGCCAGCGCTTTCGGCAGCGCCATGATGCGGATGCCGGGCGCGAACGCGATCGCCGTCTCGTCGGCGGCATCGATCCCCGGACACATGAAGTCTTGGGTGCGGGTTTTTTCCTGCGCCATGCTGGCGAAGGACTCGCTCACCCCACCCCAGAAATTGAAGCTGGTCGCCACCCCGGTCGGCCCCGGCAAGTCGGCGAAGTTGTCGCTCACGCCGGCAAAGCCCATGCGGTACTCGTCGCCCGCGCCATCGAGCAGGCCGGCATCGAACTTGCCATCGCCGTGCTGGCCCAGGGCGTGCAGCGTG
Organism: Massilia frigida; assembly: GCF_011682175.1. Taxonomy (GTDB): domain Bacteria; phylum Pseudomonadota; class Gammaproteobacteria; order Burkholderiales; family Burkholderiaceae_D; genus Telluria_A; species Telluria_A frigida. The sequence continues at coordinate 27,565 of NZ_WHJG01000042.1, read as the reverse complement.
CGCTCGACGAACAGGTCGCGCTCGGCGGGTGCCGTGTCGCGCACCGCCTGGCGGTACGGCTCGGCAATGGCGCCACCGGCGGTGCGCACCACCCTGAAACTGCCGCGGCCATTCTTGCCCACCTCGAAGCGCGCCAGCGTCCGGTTCATCTCCGCCTGCATGGATGGCGTCTGCGCCAGCTTGCCTGTCTTGGCCAGCAACACCGGTTTACCGAGCGCGGCCGGCGGCAGATAACCGGCGGCGACCGCATCCGAGGTGGAATCGAGATACAGGTCGAGCGCGGGAATGTAGGTGATCACGTGATTGAAGATGCCCAGGGTGGGCGCGTCCGGCAGGCGGTAGGCATTGCCGCTGTTGATCAGGGCCGCGCTGCTGTCGATGCCGGCCGCCGCCAGCAGCGCTTCGAGCAGGATCGCGTGGTCCTTGCAGTCGCCGTAGCGGTTGCCCAGCACCGTGGCGGCCGCATGCGGCACCACGCCGCCGGCGCCGGTGTACACGGCCACGTAGCGGATGTTGCGGCGCACCCATTCGGACAGGGCCAGCGCTTTCGCGCGCGGGGTGTCCAGGCCGGCCGTCACTTCCTGCGCCAGCGCGCCGATCGCCGGGCTGGCTGCCGCCTGCACCTGCGCGCGCGCGTGATAAGCGCGTGCAAAAGCGGCGTAGTTGGGGAAGGTGGACACCGCCAGCCGCTTGCCGTAATCGAGATAGCTGACCGATTCCGACTCGATGCGCCGGTTCGGCCCGTTGACGTATTGCCACTGGTAGACCTGGCGCCCGGGCGCGCTGCTTGCGGGCACCGGCACGAAGCCTGCCGCGTCGGCATACAGCAGCATCGAGGCCGGCATGTCGTAGATCAGGTGAAACTGCTTGCTGCTGTAAAACTGGGACGAGGACAAGTCCTCGAAATGCCCGGGAAACAAGGCTGTCTTGCGCTGGAGGACGTAGTGTACGGCCACCTTGTCGCCCACCGCGACATCGGAAAACACGACGATTTTCAGGCGCGTATCCTGGAACATCGGCGCGTCGCCCGAGGCCGGCTCCTGCTGGTCCTTGACCTGTTCCGGCGGCACCGGAATGCGCCGGCCGTCCGGCTTGACGGTGTAGGCCTCGACTTCGCTGATCTCGTCGAGGCTGGTGTTGTAGCTGATGTAGTACTGGCTGTGCGCCTGCAGCGCGCGCTGCAGGACGATGGTCTTGATGTTGTCGACCGTGAGGCGGTAGCTGCCGTCGGTGTCGACCACGAAGTGCTGGATGTATTTGTCGACCACCATCGAGGGATCGGTGCCGGTATCGGGGGCGGTGGTGGCGGTGGCGTCGCCGGCATGGGCAAGAAGAAGGAGGGCGCTCAATACTGCGGCGAGGCAAGTGGGCATGGAAGGCTCCGGACGAGGGACATCAGCGGCCCATGTTACGCAGGCTCATGTAAGCGCATTTGACCTGCCGCAATCGCGCTCAGGTGGCCGGCATCAGACTCGATGGGCCGGGTTCGTCAAGAAAGCGCATGTCGCCTTGTCGGCCGCTTTATGCAAACTATACTGACGACTTAAAGGAGGCAAGCATGTCCGATTCCAAGACGCCGTCCGCAAGGCCGGCAATGGTCGCAACGGCCCAGCAGCCATCTACGCCAGAAACGACTGAGGGTGCCGGTATCGCCACCACCCCATTGTATCCAATCGACCCGCAACACCGCATCGACCTCATTCGCAGTGGTATTCCTGCCGCGCGTGTCAGCCAGCTGTCCGCACGCATGGGCATGAGCAGGGAGCATCTGATCCATAGTCTGCGGCTTTCCCGCGCGGCCATCAGCCGCAAGGAAAGAGAGGGGACCTTACTTTCAAGCGATGAATCGGAACGCGTGATGGGCGTCGAAACGCTGATTGGGATGGTGCAGAGTATGGTGGAAGAGTCCGGTAACCCGGAGGGCTTCGATGCGGCACGCTGGCTTTCTACCTGGTTAACCCAGCCGCTGCCGGCACTGGGCGGCGCGACGCCCGCCAGTTACATGGATACGTTTGAAGGACAAAAGCTGGTGGCCGAACTGTTAACCATGATGCAAAGTGGCGCTTACGCATGACGGTCTCGCTATGGCGAATCGCAGTCGAGACAGCTAGCTATTCAGCCAACGATCTGAGCGGAACCGGCGCTAAAAAGACAGGCGGGCGGTGGAACAGCACGGGTACGCGGGTTGTGTACTGCGCCACCAGCATCGCGTTGGCAGCGCTCGAAACCGTACATTATCTTCGGGGAACCGGCATGCCCTTCAACCGCTACCTCGTCAGAGTCGACATTCCCGATCCTGTGTGGGCCATGCGCGCAGTGCTCGATCCGCTGCCGGGAGCTTGGGATGCCGTACCTGCTGGGCTGAGCAGCAGATTAGCCGGTGACAGCTGGGTAGCCTCTGCTGTCACAGCGCTGCTTGAGGTGCCATCCGTGCTCGTCCCCGAAGAGCGCAACATAGTGATTAATCCGCGACATCCCGATGCGGCAGGCATTGCATCTACCACGCTCAGGCGCTGGATTTACGATCCCCGGTTCTTTCCCTGATGTCAGGGAACAATCGAATACGGCGCTCTACGGCGCGGCCTGGATCAGCGCCATGCCTTGCTGTCAGCATGCGACTTGCCGCAATAGACCTCTTGTCGCCATAATCACGGCATGCACGCACTTTCCTTCCACGCCGGCCCGCACGCGCTGGCCCATATTCGCCAGCATGGCCTGCGCGCGCGCGACATCGCCGTCGTTCCCGCCGCCGCCGGCGGCCCCAAGGGCCTGATCTTCCAGTCGCTCGACCAATGGCTGTTCGGCGACTGGTTCCCGCCAGCGCCGCGCGCGAGGGCCCTGATCGGTGCCTCGATCGGCGCCTGGCGCATGGCTGCCGCCTGCCACGCCGATCCGGTCGCCGCGCTGGCCCGCTTGGGCGAGCTGTATTGCGGCCAGCGCTACACCGCCAAGCCATCGCCGCAGGAAATCAACGCTGTCTGCCGCACGCTCCTGCACGAACTGGTCGGCGGCCACGAGGCGCAAGTGATCGCTCACCCTCACCACCGCCTGCATGTGATCGCGGCGCGCGGGCGGCGCGCGCTGGCCGAGCCGGCCCACCGGCGCGCCGAGGCGACCGGCTTTGCCGCCGCCGCACTGCTCAACCTGGCCTCGCGTGCCAGCCTTGGCCGGGTGGCCGAACGGGTCGTCGTCAGCGATGCGCGCGGCGCGCCAAGCTGGATGCCAGCCGGCTTCGACAGCTTCACCACCCATTTCGCCACCCTCGACAGCACCAATCTGGCCGACGCCCTGCTGGCCTCGGGCACCCTGCCCATGCTGATGCCCCCGGTACGCACGATTGCCGGCGCCCCGCCCGGCGCCTACTGGGATGGCGGCCTGATCGACTATCACCTGGCGCTGCCCTATTCGAACCTGGCGCCGGGCGAAATCGTGCTATACCCGCACTTCAGCGAGCACATCGTGCCCGGCTGGCTGGACAAGGCGATGCCGTGGCGGCGCATGGCGCGCGGCGCCCAGCGCGGCTGGCTCGACAACGTGCTGCTGGTCGCGCCGACCCCGCACTTCCTTAGCACCCTGCCGCGCGGCAAACTGCCCGACCGCAAGGATTTCACTTTCTACGGACTCGACCACGACGCGCGCATCCGCAACTGGCAGCAGGCAATCGGGCAGGGGCAGCGCCTGCGCGACGAGTTCGCCGCGTTCGTCGGCCAGCCCGACCTGTCGCGCATCCAGGCATTTTGAAAGGCAGCATGATCAAGGGCATCTTGTGGGATAACGACGGCGTGCTGGTCGATACCGAGCATCTGTTTTACGCGGTCAACCGCGAGCTGTTCCTCGAACATCAGATTGCGCTGAGCGAAGAGGATTTTTTCGCCTGGTTCCTGGCCGATAACGTCGGCGCCTGGCACCTGATGGCGGCCCGCGGCGCGACCGCGGACCAGATCGGCGAGCGCCGCGAAGAACGCAACCGCCGCTACGGCGCGCGCCTGCGCAGCGAAAGCGGGCTGGCCATGCCGCACATCGACTCCGTGCTCAGCCGCAGTGCCGCGCGCGTGCCGATGGGCGTGGTGACCAGCGCCCGGCGCGCCGATTTCGATATCATCCATGCCGGCCTGGACCTGATGCGCCATTTCCGCTTTGCATTAACCGCCGACGATTACCGGCACAGCAAACCCTCGCCCGAGCCGTACTTGGCAGGTCTGGACAAGCTCGGCGTGGCCGCCGCCGACTGCCTGGCCGTCGAAGACTCGCCGCGCGGCCTGCAGGCGGCGCGCGCGGCCGGCATCGCATGCATCGTCCTGCGCCACCGCCTCATGCGCGATTACCCGTTCGACGGCGCCTACCGGGTGGTCGACACGGTCGCCCAGCTGGACGCCGAGATTGCCGCCCTGTTGCCATCCTGACAGGCTCGCGCCCGGGCGTGGCTCCGCCACACCCGGTTTTTGCGGCCCCCGGCCCCGTCCAAGGTTACAATATGGGGTTTCGGGGCTTGCCTGTTTGAGCGCCCCTCGTCCATCGAACTAGAAAGTCTTCCCATGAGTCTCCAATGCGGCATCGTCGGCCTGCCTAACGTCGGCAAGTCCACCCTCTTCAACGCGCTGACCAAGGCCGGCATTCCGGCCGAAAACTATCCGTTCTGCACGATCGAGCCGAACGTCGGCGTGGTCGAAGTGCCGGATCCGCGCATGGCTGCGCTGGCCGCCATCGTCAAGCCGGAACGCATGGTCAACGCCATCGTCGAATTCGTCGACATCGCCGGCCTGGTCGCCGGCGCGTCGAAGGGCGAGGGCCTGGGCAACCAGTTCCTGTCGCACATCCGCGAAACCGATGCCATCGTCAACGTGGTGCGCTGCTTCGAAGACGACAATGTGATCCACGTGGCCGGCAAGATCAGCCCGCTGGACGACATCGAAGTCATCCAGACCGAGCTGGCGCTGGCCGACATGGGCACCGTCGAAAAAGCCATCCACCGCGAGAACAAGAAAGCCCGTTCCGGCGACAAGGATGCCGCCAAGCTGGTCGCGCTGATGGAACGCATGATGCCGTTCCTGAACGATGCCAAGCCAGTGCGCGCGATGGGCCTGGATGCCGAAGAAATGCTGCTGATCAAGCCGCTGTGCCTGATCACCGCCAAGCCGGCCATGTACGTGGCCAACGTGTCCGACACGGGCTTCACCAACAACCCGCTGCTGGATCAGTTGACCGCCTACGCCAAGGGCCAGAATGCACCGATCGTGGCCATCTGCGCCGCCATCGAGTCCGAAATCGCCGACCTTGACGATGCCGACAAGGGTGCTTTCCTGGCCGACATGGGCATGGAAGAGCCAGGCCTCGACCGCCTGATCCGCGCCGCCTACAAGCTGCTCGGCTTGCAGACTTACTTCACCGCTGGCGTGAAGGAAGTGCGCGCCTGGACCATCCACGTGGGCGACACCGCGCCGCAAGCGGCCGGCGTGATCCACACCGACTTCGAACGCGGCTTCATCCGCGCGCAAACCATTGCCTACGATGATTTTGTCGCCTACAAGGGCGAAGCCGGCGCCAAGGAAGTGGGCAAGATGCGCGCCGAAGGCAAGGAATACGTGGTCAAGGATGGCGATGTGCTGAACTTCCTGTTCAACGTCTAAGTCGCTGCGGAAACGGCGCCGGACAGCGGCGCCGCCAAAGAACAAGAAACCCCGTGCATCTTCGTGATGGCGGGGTTTTTTGCTACTACCTTGGCGTGTCGCCGTGAATGCCTGGCCCGAAGGAACATCTGGGTAGCCAGGAGAAAGAGCCTGACGAAACACGACGATGGTTCACCGGCCGGCGGCTCGTCGGGATCGATGTTCGGCCGGCGCCGGCACGACGATGAGGCGGGTCATCTGCGACCGGCACCACCCGATTCACGAACTCAAACCGCCGCGTCCAATGCCAATGCAGCGCGACTGGCGCGCATCGGAAGCCTGCGCTCCACGACAAAATAACACCTGGAAATATTGAAATATTGAAATATTGGAACTTATTTTCTCGTCCATGACATAATGCTTACCAGCATTTAATGCATTTCCAGCTTCAGCCGTATTCCGCAATTTCCCTATAGTAACATTACATGAGCTTCCAAAGGCAGCGAAATAATGATGGGTGGCCGCTACACATTACGCTGCGATTGTCGCTCCATCCCTCTGATGGCGCCGGCCAGTGGCGAGCGGCGAACCGACGCGCAGATCCTACCCCCCCCCACGTGAATTTTCTCCCCCGACTCCACCATCGATAGAACACAGCTATGAGCCAATACAATCTCAACGAAGCGAGTTTCGATCTGCACCCGAGCCTGAAAGACCGCACGGTCAACCAATTCATCATCAACGACGACGGTCCGAGCGACTTCTCCTTTGTCATCTCGCGCGCCGAAGACTTCACCGAAACCACGGTCGACGCCTTCGCCCTTCGCCTTGCAAGCGAGCTGCGCAAAGCGTTGCCGAAATTCGAACTGCTCGGCAAGCGCGACCTGACCGTGGACGGCTCGGCAGCGGTGGAATTGCACTACACCTGGCGCAATGGCGATAGCGAGCTGCACCAGCGCCAAGTGGCCGTCTTTGTCCAGGCCGCCAGCGCGGACCGCAGCAAGGCCTTGCTGCTGACCGGCACCAGTCACGGTGCCTTCAAGGACGAGTGGAATACGGCGTTCGAGACCATGCTCGGCAGCATGCACCTGCACCTGCACGCGCCGGTGCCGGCCGCGGACCACGCTGCCCAGGAGTCCTGATTGGGCGCGGCGGCCGGACGGGTCGACGATCCCATCGCGCATAGCCATGCGATGGGCGGTTTGATCGCCGGCCTGGTGATCGGCGCGCTGGTCGGCGCCGCCATCATCGCCACCGGCGGCCTGGCGCTGGTGGCAGTAGCCGGGGCGGTGGCGGTCACGGCCGGTGCCGCCGGCATCGGGGAAGTGGTCGGTTCGATGAATGTGACGGACAAGATCTTTGGCGCCAACCTGACCGGGGTGGTCAAGACCGGCTCGGCGAACGTCTTTGCGAATGGCAAGGAGGCCGCGCGAGCCCACCTCTCCACGGCCCTGTGCGCCACCCATGGACCGGCTCCCCAGCTGGTCGTGCAAGGCTCGTCCACGGTATTCGTCAACAGCCTGCCCTTTGCCCGCGTCGGCGACATGATCAGTTGCAGCGCGAAGATCCATGCCGGCTCGCCCAACGTCTTCGTCGGCGGCGCGACCATCACCACGGATATCGACCTGATCACGCCGGAAGTGCCGGACTGGGTGCACACGACCCTGCTGGTGGCGGGATTGGTCAGCGCCACGATCCTGGCCGGCCCCCTGGTCGCCCTCGGCGGACTGGCGCTCGGCATGGTGGGCGGCAAGGGCGGTGCATACATCGGCGGATTGATGTTCGGCGAAGGATCGGACGGCCAGAAGGCCATGATGCTGGCCGGCAGCATGCTCGGCGGCGCGGCCGGTGCCAAGGGCGGCGCATGGCTCGGCAACAAGTACATTCCCACTCCCGCGACGCCGGCCATGGCTTTCGTCAAGGGTGGCGTACCCGGCGTCGTTAAATTCAACCCCGCCAACGAGCGTCCCAACGGGAGCAAATGCAAGTGCGGCGATCCGATCGACGTCATCACGGGCGACGTCATCATGGAACAAACCGACTTCGCCTTGCCGGGCGTGCTGCCGATCGTACTGCGGCGCGTGCACACGTCCGGCAATCCGGTCGGGACGGTGTTCGGCAAGGCCTGGGCCAGCACCTGGGGGCAATGGATCGAAGTAAGTAATGACGCGGAACTGGTGTTCCATGCCGAGGATGGCGCCTCGATGCGCTTTGCCATGCCAGACATGGGCGCAAGCGTCACGCACCCTGTCTACCAGGGTTTCCGCGTGACCCGGCTCGACGGCCACTTCCTGGTTGAGCAACGGCATCAACCTACCTTGCGTTTCGAGCCAAGCGATGCAAGGCACTGGCGTCTGGCGGCCATCACGGACCGCAACGCCAACCGGATTGCGCTGGTCTACACCGGCGCTGTCCTGACCGAAGTGCGCCACAGCGGCGGCACGCGGCTCAAGGTCGAGGCGAGCGAACATGCGATCACCCGCATCAGTCTGCTGCACCCCGAGGGCGGCCAGACCACGCTGACCAGCTACACCTACCATGCCAATGGCGACCTGTCGGGCATCATCAACAGCAGTGGCTTGCCGCTCACCTATGCCTATGACAGCGCCCACCGCCTGATCCGCTGGCAGGACCGCAACGGCGTATGGATCGGCTACCGCTACGACGACCGGGGCCGCTGCGAGCAAACCAGTGGCGGTGCCGGCGGCCACATGACCGGCCGCTTCGTCTACGACGACGCGCGCAAGATCAACACCTACACCAATTCCTTGGGCCACGCCACCGCCTACCACTACAACGATGCTTGGCAGGTCATCAAGGAAGTCGATCCGTGCGGCGGTGTCAGCGAGTTCGACTATGATGCGCAGCAGAACTTGCTTGCCACCATTACCCCAGGCGGCGCAGTGCTGCGCTGGGCCTACGATGCCCGTGGCAACATGGTTGGCCACATCGATGCATCGAACCAGGAAACCGTCATTGCCTATAACTGGCGCGACTTTCCGGTGGCTGTTACTGCGCCGGATGGAAACCGGGTTGAACGCACCTATGACGAGCGTGGCAGCCTGATTCAAGTCGGCCAGGGCGGCGCCTGGACGCGCTTCGAACATGACGCAAATGGCAATGTAGCGCGTGTCATCAATCCGGCCGGCGCGGTCGCCACCTTCGAGCATGATGCGCGCGGCCTGCTGATCAGTGCCACCGACTGGCAGGGCAATCCGACCAGGCTTGCGCGTGACGACTTCGGCCGTGTCAGCGCGCGCACCGACCCGCAACAGCATATCAGCCACTACGTCTACAACGTCGAGGGCCAGCCGCTGGAGATTACTCTGCAGGATGGCAGCCGCCACCTCGCCCGGTACGATGCCGAAGGCAACTGCATCGCCCGCACCGATGCGCTGGGCCGGGTGACCCAGCACGCCTATTGCGCTTTTGATCATCTGGCACAGACCACCGAAGCGGACGGCGCCATTACGCGCTACGAATACGATACCGAAATGCGCCTGAGCGCAGTCATCAATCCCCTCGGTGAACGCTGGCGCTATCTCAGGAACGCCAATGGGCAAGTCATCGCGGAAACCGATTTCAGCGATCGCACGATCGAATACGGCGTCAATCCCGACGGTCTGATGATCGAGAAACGCACGGCCGCGGGCCAGCGCACACGTTATTTGCGCAACCACGCGGGTCAATTGCTTGAACAGATCAACAGCGAGGGTAGTACCCGCTATGCCTACGATGCGCTGGGCCGATTGGCGCGTGCCGCCAATGCCGACAGCGATATTGTTTTCGAGCGCGATGCGCTGGGCCGCCTGGTCAAGGAAACACAGAATGGCCGCAGCATTGCCAGCGGCTACGACCTGATGGGCCGTCGCACCGAGCGCTTGAGTTCAAGCGGACACAGTAGCGTATGGGAATTCGACGCCAACAGCCTGCCACTTGAACTGACGCTGCCCGATGCGCAGACCTTCAGCTTTCTGCATGACAACTGTGGCCGCGAGACCGGACGCAAGTTGCCAGGCGGGGTAAGGATCGAGCAGGAATACGATCCGCTGAACCGCCTGACCCGGCAATGGGCCGGCATCGCGCCAGAGTCTGGCCGGCAGACCCGCACGCTCCAGGAGCGTGCCGTCAACTATGACGGCAACGGCAATCCGAGCAAGCTGGGTGCGCGCAACGCCGGCGTCGTTGATATCGGCTACAACAGCGTTGGCCGGGTCACGCAAGCCCGACGCACCGACAGCGAAGAGCAATACGCCTACGATCTGGCAGGCAATCTGATCGCTGCGATCAAGCAAACAGCGCTGTTTGGCACTGACGACAGTAATGCCGACGCACGCGGTCAACGCATCCACCAGGGCGGCAGGCTGATCCAGGCTGGCAAAGTCAAGTATGAATATGATCTTGAGGGACGCGTCATCAAGCGCAGCGAGGGCAAGCGCTGGGGACGGCAGCAGAGCTGGCACTATGTGTGGAACAGCGAAAGTCGCCTCAAGCGTGTCATTACGCCCGATGGCGATGCCTGGGAATATACCTATGATGCACTGGGCCGCAGGCTGAGCAAAAAACAGGTTCCGGGCAATGCCGGCTCGCTGTTTACCGAAATCGCCTACCTGTGGGATGGCCACACGGTCGCGGAAGAGCGGCGCTTCAGCAAAAAGCCGGACGGCAAGGGTGGCTCCGACATCATCGAGGAAAGCTGCGCTTGCTGGGACTACGAGCCAGACAGTTTCCGGCCGCTCGCAAAGACCGAAACGATACGGCGCAAGGGCAAGGAAACAAGCAAAACCTACGCTGTCGTGCTGGATCACATCGGTACGCCGAAGGAGTTGATCGATGCCGACGGTGACATTGCGTGGCAGGCGAAAACGAATGTATGGGGCGAGATCGAGGAAACGACCGTCAGCAAGACCGATTGTCCGATTCGTTTCCAAGGCCAGTACTACGATACCGAGTCGAAACTGGCGTACAACTGGCATCGCTATTATGATGCAAGCACGGCACGGTATCTGACGCCGGATCCGCTGGGCCTGGTGGGCGGCCCCAATCCGTATGCCTATGTGGACAATCCGCTCAGTTCGGTGGACCCGCTCGGGTTGGAGGCGTGCGATGGGCAAACTTCGGCGATTGATATCGCCAACTTGAAGGCACGGGATATACCGAGCTTTAAGAGTGGGGATTTTAATAAGTGGTTTGATGCAAGATCCAGCCAGGAACTGGCATTGATATACGAAAATCCAGGATTGCGTGCAAAGATTGAAACCGGATTGCGTGGTGCCGGAGGTCAACACGAGATGCTGATGGTTGCAGAGGCGCCTAAATGGCGGCAATGGGGTGTGAAAGCCAAGGAGGTCCAGGAAGATTTCGCCATTCCAATTGCCGAATTGAATGAGGGCGGATTGGCAAATGGCTGGACCCATGTCGTTGGCAAGAAAGGAGTTCCCGCACCGAATTCCAAGACCGTCCACAACCAGCTTCAGAGCATCATCCAGAAATCAAATAGCCTGCCTGAATTCAAGACTAACATCAGACCGTGGGCTGAGACTTGGATTACCGGTGGATATGATGGATTACCGCCGGGATTTCACAACTAATTAGGGAGGAAATATGGCTCGACACGATTATTCCGATGAAGATGAGTTTTATGAACAGAATTTTGAAAAAAAAGGCGTGCTGTCGGCATGGGTCGGTTTGACACCTCAGACTGAAGAAGATGACGACATCGACATACTGCAGGACCTGTGCGGCGTGGGTTATTACAGGCTCAGCGACCAGGAAAGCATGTCTTTCGACAATGAAGTGGTTGAGCTATCACGCCTCTTGGCCCCTCTGTCTTATTCAAAAACGTATAGTGACAATGTGATGGCAGCGGCGAAAAAAATGGGAATAGAAAAAGCACGAGAGGTTGTTATTCAATACGACTTCGCGTATGACCCGGCAGTCGTCACCCGCGCGATAGCAGATGATCCCGTTTTCATCGGCGTTTTTGCTTACTCCGATCAATAGATGGGGGCATGATTCTTCCTGCCGCAGCCGTGCTGCAGTGATGGTATCAGCGCCATCCGGCCTGTTTCGATGAAAAAAAGCCCCGCGCATCTTGGTGATGACGGGGCATTTTTCATGCCGGCACGGATGTACGCGCGCTAGCTGACGATGAGGTCGTCATGGAAGGGGAGCAAGCTGGCGTAGCCCATCTCGTACGCATTTCCGCTGGACAGTATGTGGCCGAAGGCGCGCCATTGCGCCGCACAGAACCTTACCCGCCTTTGGTGCGCGGCGCATGGCCCGATGCTGTGACCCGCGTCATGGGCGGCTGAAAGTAACAACCTACAATCAATAATCGATTGGCAACAGCAACCCCGGCCCGGCACCACGGCGCCGGCGGCAGGCAGCATGGCTTGACTGCGAACGGAACGACAGCGAATGGTGATTGCGGACTCCCCCCTCGACAAGGATGCGGCCGGCTCGGTGGCGCAGTCGGACGTGGCATACAGCCAGCTGGTCGCGCGCATCAGGCTGGTGCTGACCGTGTCGGCGGTCCTGGTCGCCGTCCTCGACCACCCCGGACCGGAGCGCGCCAACGTCGCCGCGCTGCTGGTCCTGTCGGTCTACGCGGTGCTGTGCGCGGCGGTCTACCTGGTCCCGCGCTGCCAGCCGCGCTGGACCCGTGGCAAGCTGCGCCACCGGCTCGACGTGGCCGTATCGGCGGCGGTGCTGGCCGCGGTCGGCCCGGCCGATATCTTCCCGCTGGTATTCCTGTTTTTCGCCATCGTGGTCGCCTCGCTGCGCTATGGCCTGGCCGAAGGCGTGCGCGTGACCATCGCCACGGTCCTGCTCTACTACGTGGCCGCGCTGGTCGCGCTGCCCGAGCTGAGCCCGGCGCGCCTGGCCCTGCATGCGGCCGTGCTGCTCGCCTTCGGCCGCGTCATCGCCCAGCTGGGCGAAATGCACATCCTGGCGGCGCGCCGCCAGGCCTTGCTGCGCGAGATGAACCAGGTGGCCAATCCGCGCTTCGGCATCGACCGCAGCATGACCGCCGCGCTGGAACGGGTGCGCGCCTTCTTCATGGCCGACAGTTGCCTGATGCTGCTCGACGAGCGCGACAGCGGCGGCCACGCGCTGCGCACGGTGCGCGCACGCGGCCCGGCGGTGGCCCCGGCCGACCCGATCGACCCAGCCCTGGCGCGCGCCATGCTGCCCGGGCCGCCTGGGCAGGTGCTGCTGTACACGCGTCCCTGGTGCCGCTGGAGCGCTCTCGGCGGCTGCGCGCTTGGCCATGGCGGCGAGCTTCCCGCCTGGACCCGGCACGACCCGGTCCGCCTGCGCCAACTCGCCGAGCTGCTGGGCGCCACCGCGTTCATCAGCGCCCCCGTCAGCTTTGGGCGCGGCAAGGGCCGCATCTACGTGGCCGCCCGCACGCGCCACCTGGGCCGCGGCGACGCCCTGTTCCTGGTGCGCATCGCCGAACAAGGCTTGCGCGCCATCGACCGCATCGACCTGCTCGACCGCATCGCTTCCGACGCCGCCGGCCTGGAGCGCAAGAAGATCGCGCTCGACCTGCACGACACGGCCATCCAGTCCTACATCGGTTTGCAGCTGGGCCTGGTCGCCCTGTGCCGCAAGGCCGCGCCCAGCAATCCGCTCGCTGACGACCTCGACAAGCTGGTGACGATGGCGGCCGACGTCATCGCGCAACTGCGCGACGAGGCCAGCCGGGCCTGCGGCGCCGCGCCCGCCGGCGACGCCATGTTCGACGCCGCGCTGCGGCGCCAGGCGGCCCAGGCGCTGGCGACCTACGGCGTCGAGATCCGCATCGATGCCGGCGCCAGCGTCGCGCTGGGAGACCGGCTCGGTGCGGAAGTGCTGCAGATCGTGCGCGAAGGCATCAGCAACGTGTGCCGCCACACCGATGCTACAAAGGCCACCGTGGCGCTGCGCTGCAGCGGCGCCATGCTGCACATCGACATCATCAACCCGCACGGCGCCAGCGCGCCGCCGGCCTTCCAGCCGCGTTCGCTCAGCGAGCGCGCCAGCGCCCTGGGCGGCGCCGCTTCCGTGCGCCAGGACGGCGTCAACGGCACCATCGTCACCGTGGAGATTCCATTATGAACAGTGAAGCACAAGACTTGTCCGGTCCGGTCAAGGTCATGCTGGTCGAAGACCACCAGACCATGCTGTGGGGCTTGCAAACCCTGGTCGACGCCGAACGCCCGCGCATGGCCGTGGTGGGCACGGCGCGCAGCTGCGCCGAGGCGCTGGCCGGCGCCGCGCAGCTGCTGCCCGACGTGATCCTGCTCGACCTCGACCTGGCCGGCGTTTCCACGGTCGAGTTCTTGCCTGAATTGCTGGCCAACGGCGTTTCGCGCGCGCTGGTGCTCACCGCCGCCCATGACCCCGAGCTGCTCGACCTGGCCGTGCGGCGCGGCGCGCGCGGCATCCTGCACAAGGAAGTAACGGCCGAACAAGTGATCAAGGCGATCGCCAAGATCCACGGCGGCGAACTCTGGTTCGACGCCGGCACCATGGAGCGCGTGTTCGGCCAGATGCTGGGCTGGTGCCGCGCGCTGCGCCCCGATCCGCCAGCCGAAAAGCATGCCGCCCTGACCGCGCGCGAACGCGCCATCGTCAGCGCCGCCGTCGAACACAGCGGCAGCGCCAACCATGAGGTGGCCCGGCGCCTGTTCATTTCCGAGCACACCCTGCGCAACCATCTCAGTTCGATCTACCGCAAGCTCGATGTGCCCAACCGGCTCGGCATGTACGTGTACGCGATCCGCCACGGCCTGGTCCAGCCCCAGCCCGACCAGGCCGCCCGCCACCACCAACGCCTCAATGGGCACTGAGCACCGGCATGATGGTGCGCACGATGACGATCATGGCCGGTCCCAGCACCACCATGATGATCGACGGGAAGATGAACAGGGCCAGGGGAATGAGCATCTTGGTCGGCACCTTGGCCGCGTGTTCCTCGGCCCGTACCTGGCGCTTGTGGCGCAAGTCTTCCGAAAACACCCGCAGCGATTCGCCGATGCTGGTGCCGAATTTGTCCGACTGCGCCAGCATGGTGGCGAAGGTGCCGACTTCCTCGATGCCGGTGCGTAGCGCCAGGTTGCGCAGCGATTGGGCGCGGCTGCCCCCGGCCCGCATCTCCAGGTTGGTCAGGTGCAGTTCCTCGGCCAGCGCGCGGCTGCTCATGCCCATTTCGTCGGCCACCCGCGTGAGTGCCGCGTCCAGCCCCAGCCCCGCTTCCACGCACACCAGCATCAGGTCGGCGGCGTCCGGAAAGTGCTCGAAAATCTCGCGCTTGCGTTCGCGCAGGCGCAGCCACAGCGCCAGGTTCGGCAGGTAGCAGCCGGCCAGCGCCGCGATCCCCAGGTTCATCAGCACCGTCATCTCGTCCATGCCGGTGAAGGCGCGCAGCAGCAGCCAGGTGGCGCCCGCGAACACCAGCGGCAGCACCGTCTTGAGGCCGAAATAAATCAGGCGCGCGTCGGCGCGCCGGATGCCGGCATGGATGAAACGCAGGCGCAGCGGCGAACTTTCCCAGTCGCCGGCGGGCGCCAGCACGCGCGCGAACGGGCCGACCGCGTGCGCCACGGTGGTGCTCCAGTCGGTGGCGGCGGCCGGATTGCCGATCGCGTCCAGGCGCTGGTCCAGGCGGCTGGGCACGAGCAGGAGGAACAGGCCGGCGATGGCGGTGGTAACCGCCAGGCAGACCAGGGCAGCGAGCACGAACATGATGATCCCCTTTCAGATACGGATACGAATGATGCGACGCAGCAGCAGGATGCCGAATGCCATCGACACCAGCATGCCGCGCACCAGGCCCTGGCCCAGCGGATCGGTCCACAAAGGCGCCATGAACTCCGGGTTGAACACGCTCATCAAGCCACCGATGGCGAACGGCAGCAGCGACAGCAGCCAGGCCGACATGCGGCCCTCGGCCGAGAGCACGCGCACATGCCAGAACAGCTTGAGGCGCTGGCGGATCAGGCGGCTCAGATTGGCCAGCACCTCGGTCAGGTTGCCGCCCGAATCGCGCTGGATCAGCACCGCCACCACGAAGTAGCGCAAGTCGGTGATCGGCGCGCGCACGCTCAGGTTGCCCAGCGCCTGTTCGAGCGACACGCCGAAGTTGATCTCGTCGTGCACCATCCGGAATTCGCTGGCGATCGGCTCGGCCATCTCGTCGCCGATCATTTGCAGGCCGGACCCGAAGGCGTGGCCGGCGCGCAGGGCGCGTGCCAGCAGGTCCAGCGCGTCGGGCAACTGCTGTTCCAGCTTGGCCAGGCGGCGCCGGCGGCGGCGCTGCACGTACGCCAGCGGCAGCCAGGCCAGGGTGGCGCCGGCCAGCGCGCCCAGCACGAACGGCTGGTGCAGCAGCGCCGTCACCAGCAGGAAGCTGGCCGCCCCGAATGCCGCGCAGGCCAGCAGCAGCTTGGAGACGGTCCAGTCCAGGTTCGCCTGCAGCAGGTAGCGGTCGAGCTGGTGGGCGCGCGGCAGGCGCAGCAACAGGCGCTGGAACAGCGGCAGCTCGCTCATCATGCGCTCGCGCAGCAGGTGCGACTGGGCCGAACTGTCGCCAGCGGCGGACAGGGCCTTGAGGCGCTGCTCGATCTTCTTCGCCTGCGGTCCCTGGTAGGTCTTCCACATCAGGTACAGCCCCTCGAACAGCAGCACCACCGCGATGAAGACCAGCACCGACAGCAGCGGCGAAACGGCCGCGCCGGCGTCGATCCGATTGACGTGACTGAGCATGATGGCCTCCTACTGGTAGCGGCGGGTGCTGTCGAACATGGCGTCCGGCAGGGTCACGCCGAAGGCGCGCAAGCGCTCGCTGAACTTGGGACGCACGCCGCTGGCCTGGAAATACCCTTCGACCGCGCCATCGGCGGCCACGCCGGTCTGGCGGAACGCGAAGATCTCCTGCATGGTGATGATGTCGCCCTCCATCCCGGTGATCTCCTGGATGCTGGTGATCTTGCGCCGTCCGTCGATCAGGCGCAGGCCCTGGATCACCACCGTGATGGCCGAGGCGATCTGCTGGCGCGCCGCCCTGTGCGGCAAATTCAGGTTGGCCATGCCGATCATGTTTTCCAGGCGCGCGAGGGCGTCGCGCGGGTTGTTGGCGTGGATCGTGGTGAGCGAGCCGTCGTGGCCCGTGTTCATCGCCTGCAGCATGTCGACCGCCTCGGCGCCGCGCACCTCGCCGATGATGATCCGGTCGGGGCGCATGCGCAGCGCATTGCGCACCAGCGCGCGCTGCGTGATTTCACCCTTGCCTTCGATGTTGGCCGGACGCGTTTCCATGCGCACCACGTGTGGCTGCTGCAGCTGCAGTTCGGCCGCGTCTTCGATGGTGACGATGCGTTCGGCCGGTGGAATGAAGCCCGACAGGATGTTGAGCAGGGTGGTCTTGCCGGCCCCGGTGCCGCCGGCGATGATCATGTTCACCTTGGACTTGCACAGCCCTTCGAGCACGGTCGCCATGTCCGGCGTGAGGCTGTGCAAGTCGTTGATCAGGTTCTCCATCCTGAGCGGAATGTGGGCGAAGCGTCGGATCGACATCATCGGGCCGTCCAGCGCCACCGGCGCGATCACGGCGTTGACGCGCGAGCCGTCCGGCAGGCGCGCATCGACCATGGGACTCGATTCGTCGATGCGCCGTCCCACCAGCGAGACGATCTTGTCGATGATGCGCAGCAGGTGCTTTTCGTCGGTGAAGCGCACCGTGCTCAGCTCCAGCTTGCCCTTGCGTTCGACGAAAATCCGGTTGTAGCTGTTGACCAGGATGTCGGACACGGTCGGATCGGCCATCAGCAATTCCAGCGGGCCGAAGCCGAGCATTTCGTGCTGGATGTCGCGGATCAGGGAGCGCCGCTCGGACTCGTTGATGGCGGCCTGCTCCTCGTCGAGCAGGCGTTCGGCCATCACCGCGATTTCGCCGCGCAGCAGGGGACCTGGCAGCGCTTCGAGCGCGGCCAGGTCGAACTTGTCGAGCAGCTTCAGGTGAATGCGGCTCTTGATGGCGTGGTAGTCATCGCTGGCGCCGGGCGTGGCCACGCGCAGGTCGGCCTGGCTGTCGACCGCGTTGAGTTGTTCACGGAAGGACATGGGATTCTCCAGAGTGGCGTCCGAGCAGGCGGCCGAACAGGCGCGCCGGCGCGCCGTCGCGCGCTGCATGGGCGGCCTGCGGACGCGTCATGAGCGCCTCGGCCAGGCCGGCCAGGCCATGCAGCACCGGATTGGCACGCGCGCTGGCCGTCAGCGGCTCGCCATGGTCGATCGCCGCCGTCACCTGCCGGTACGAATTGGGTACCGTGTGCAGCGCGAACTTGCCCAGCGCCCGCTCGATCTCGGCCACGCCGATCGGTCCCTTGCGCTCGAAGCGGTTGATGATCAGCTCGATCTTGTCGGCGCTGTAATCGAGCGACTTGAAAATGGCCAGCATCTTCTTGGCGTTGCGGAGCGAGCTCAGGCCCGCTTGCAGTACCGGATAGATACGGTAGGCGCGGTCGAGCGCCTTGATGCTCAGGGTGGTGACGGGGCGGCCGAGGTCGAGCACCACGTAGTCGTAGTGCCGCACCGCCAGCGCCAGCACCGCATCCACATGCGCGGCGCTGATCTCGACCGCCTGGGCATGGTCGTCGGGCGCGGCCAGGATGCTGAAATTGGGCGCCACCTTGACCGTGCTGGCGGCCAGGAAGGAGGCGTCGAGGCGCCCGATGGCGCGCGCCACGTCGGCCAGGGTCGAGGCGGGCCGGCCATCGTGGACGAAGGCCAGCGCATCGCCGAACTGCAGGTTCAGGTCGACCAGCAGCACGGAACGGGTTTGCGCCAGCTGGCAGGCCAGGCTGGTGGCGAGGAAGGTAGCGCCGCTGCCGCCCTTGCAGGCGATGAAGGCGAGCACCTTGCCTTCGCTCTGCGCCTGGGCGCCGCGCAGCTTGGCGCCGATGCGCGCCAGCGCCGCCTCCAGGTCGGCTTGCGCCAGCGGCGCCGGCAGCACTTCGCGCACGCCGGCGCGCATGGCGTTGATCAGGAAGTCGGGCGTGCAGATGGCGCACAGCAGCACCACGGCGATGTGCGGATGGCGGCTGGTGAGCGTGGCGACGGCGGCCAGGCCGGCGCTGTCGGCGCAGCCGTCGACCAGCATCAGGTCGGGCTGCTCGCGCCCGGCCAGCGCCAGCAGGTCGCCGGCGCCGCCCACGGCGGGCTGCACCGCGTGTGCGCCGGCCGCTAGCTGCTGGCCGATGTCGTCGAGGCGGAGTTTGTCGGGCGATACGATGGCGATTTTCATGGCAGGTTCCTTGTTTGCGTTTTTATTGGCAGATCAGCGCGTTATTCGGATCGCGCCGCATCATTTCGCGTGGCAGGTAGGTGCTGAAGGCGGGCAGCGCGCGCACCGGCATCACCGCCCCGACCACCGGCGAGAGCCAGCGGTATTGCAGGCTGGTGATGGTGACCGTTACCCCGGCGCAGCTGGCGGCGTCGCAGCCGGACGGTTCCCACGCCAGCGCCACCGCGCCGATTTCCGGCACCATCATGCGCATCTTCTGCAGCACCTGCCCCTGGTTGGCCGGGTCGGCGCACACCACCGCGTAGCGCGCCCCGGCGCGCGTGGCCTCGGTGGCCGCGTTCCAGGTAAACAGCATGCGCGCCACGTCGGTCACGCCGAGCAGGAACATGAAGAAGAGCACCAGCACGAACGCCAGTTCGATCGTTGTCGCGCCATATTGGCAGGCGCCGTTCCGCTTGGTTTTCATAGTGGGCTGCGCATCGTGGCGCTGATATCGTTGTAGGAAATGGCGGTGAACCTGGCGCCGAACATATTGGCCACCATGGGCCGGAACTGGTAGCCCGTCACCCGGATCGTGACGGTGTTCATCAGCGGATCGCTGCCGGCCGTTTGCCAGGTCGGCGCCGGCACGTTGGCCGCCGTCAGCGCCGGGTCGAGCAGGAGGCCGCTGCCGGCCACGTTCCCGTACAGGATCAGGTTGCGCGCCTCGGCCGCATGGGTGCCGGGCGTTTGCATGGACAGGTAGCGCACCGCATTGCGCACCGTCTTGGTGGTGGTGTTGTAGCGGTAGACGGCGCGTCCGAGTTCGGCGCACATCAGCGACAGGATCAGCAGCAGCGGCAGCACGAACGCGAATTCGACCAGCGCCACGCCTTGTTGATGGTGTTGACGGTGTCTCATGGCGCTCACCTCACCAGTACCGGTACCAGCGGCCCGGCCGCGCCGCCGGGCGTGCCGCCCGGTGCGCAGGGCGATGCCGCGACCCCGGCCAGGCCGCGATACTCCAGCCTGGCCGAATCGTTCGGGCCACTGAGCGGATGGAGCATGAACATGCATACGAAGTCGGTCACCTGGGACGCGCCATTGATCACCGGGACGATCACCAGGCGCCGGCTGGTGCCGTACTGGCGGTGTTCGCCGGCGGCGCCGGGCGCGGCCAGCTTCTGGAAACTGTTCAGCCGGTTGCTGTCGCCGAAGGCGATCAGCGATCCGGTCTTGATGTTGGTGCCGGTGTCGGCCAGCGAGGCATATGCGGCGCGCTTGGTGATGTAATTTTGCGCGCTGGCGTGCGAGCCGGCCGCCGGCGTGCCGGCAAAGGCGTTCTGCGGCACTGCATTTTTCCAGTTGGCGGCGGTGTATGAGTAACCGCTCTGGTCGGGATGGTTCAGACTGGGGGAGTCGCTGTTCTTGTAGACCCCGAAGCGGTAGTTCCAAGGCCGGTCCACGCTGGTCTGCGCGCCCGGCGTGCCGAGGGTGTCGCCCAGGCGCGTGCCGCAGCGTCCTCCCTCGGCCAGTTCGGCGGCCGTTTCGCTGGCGTTGTTGCTGCCATCGAGGTTGTACCAGCCCATTTCGCCGGCCGAAGCCGCCGCGCCGCCCTTGTCGAACACGACCGCCCATTCGCCGACCGCGAAACCGTAGTCGTTGGCGGCCGTGCCGCCGGCCCTGGCCTTGAGCGCCACCGGGATCGGGCAGGTGCTCTGGGCGCTGCCGCGCGTGGCGACCGCGCTGGCCAGCACCGCGCGCGTGGCCGGATTGGCCGTGCCGTTGCCGCTGAAGGCGCCCATGGCGTGCAGCAGCCACATTCGCACGCCGCTCTGGGTGTGCTGGCACTGCGCATAGCGTGCGCTGGCGGGAGCGCTGGTGGGCATGTAAAGCTGGTCCCGGAAGCTGATGCCGGCCTCGGGTAGCTGGCCCTTGCCGTCCCAGTTGGCCGACTGCAGGTTGACCCGGTTCAGGTTGGCCGCGGTGGTGCCGGCGCGGCGCGCCCGCGCCAGCGCGCTGGCCTGGCCGTCGAGCTCCTGGGCGGCGGCCAGGGCGCAGCTGTCCATGGCCGTTTGCAGTTCGGTCTTGACGATGAACAGGCGGCCCAGGTCGAAGGCGATGGCGACGAACCCCAGCAGGAAGAACAGCAGGAAGCAGACCGTCAGGATCACCGCGCCGTGCTGGCGCTGGCGAACCATGTGTCGATTGTGCGGGATCATGGTTTTCATCCAAAAAAAAATGACGGGCCGCGGGGTGCCGCGGTCCGTCGGCTGGTGGGTCAGGCGCAGGCCCCGCCGGTCAGGCAGGCTTCGACGCGGGCGATGAAGCCGGAAAAGCTGGTGCCGGTCAGGTTGCGCAGCGCGACCACCAGGATGATCGAGACGACCGCGATGATCAGCGCGTATTCGACTACCTGGGCGCCTTCGTCGTCGCGCAGGAAGGAACCGATGTTGCGGCGTGCGGTGGTGAGCAGGGCGTTCATGGTGTGGACCTTTCAGTTGAGATGGGAAGAGGGGAGTGCTGGTGCGATCAGGCGCAGGCGCCGCCGGTCAGGCAGGTGCCGACACGGGTGATGAAGCCGGAAAAGCTGGTGCCGGTGAGGTTACGCAGCGCCACCACCAGGATGATCGAGACGACTGCGATGATCAGCGCGTATTCGACGACCTGGGCGCCTTCGTCGTCGCGGGCGAAGGATTGGACCGACTGGCTTATCGTTGTCAAAAAAGTGTTCATTTGGCTTACCTTTCTTGTGGATGGATGGGCAAACATGCCCGCCCCTGCGGGCGGGGTACTGCGCCGGCACTGGCCCGTGGCCCGTGCCGGATGCTTCACCGGGCGGCGGGGCCGCCGGCGTTGATGACGGTAATGACCGGCGGCGGCGCCTTGAAGCTGTCCTGGTAGCGCAGCATGGCGTCGCGCGCGGCCTGGCCGTCGATCCCGGCGGCCGCGTCGCTGGCGGCAGCGGCCTGCGGGTTGATGGTCATGGCGCTGCGCGCCTGGCGCACGGCGTCGCCGAAGCGCGCGTCGTAGCGCGGTGCCGTGGCGCAGCCGGCCAGCATGGCCAGCATGGGCAGCACGGCGCGGTAGATCGTCTGGTTCATGGCGCTCTCCTTATTTGTTGGTTGCGGGGGCGGTCTTGCCCTCGGTCCGGCCCATGAAAATCAGGTCGGCGCGGCTGGCCGCCACGTGGTTGTCGGTCGGCGCCGCCAGTCCCGTGGCCGGTTTGACCAGGCGTGGCGTGACGATGAAAATCAGTTCGGTCTGGTCTTTCTGGAATTCGGTCGAGCGAAACAGCGCGCCCAGTACCGGGATGTCGCCCAGGCCGGGAAAACGGGACAGGGTTTCGGTCACGTTGTTGCGGATCAGGCCGGCGATGGCGAAGCTTTGGCCATCGCCCAGCTGCACCGTGGTGTCGACCCGGCGCGTGGTGATCGACGGCAGCACCGAGGTCACGCCGCCGTTGGTGGTGAAGGGCGAGCCGGTCTGGGCCAGTTCCGACACTTCCGACACCAGCTTGAGGTTGATGCGGGCCCCGCCCAGTACCGTCGGCGAGAACTTGAGCCCGATCCCGAATTCCTTCTCTTCCAGGGTGACGGTGGTGCCGCCGCTGTCGCGCGACTGGGCTACCGGAATGAAGATCTTGCCGCCCGACAGGAAGCTGGCCGACTGGCCGCTGATGGCCATGATGTTCGGTTCGGCCAGCACCCGCACCAGGCCATCCTTTTTCTGCGCATCGACGCCGAACAGGGTGGCGCCGCGCGCGCCCGTCGAGAGCCTGGCACCGGCGGCGGAATTGCCGCCCCTGACGGCGGCGTCGGCCACGGCGCCCAGCGCCGCGCCCGATCCCCCGTGGCTGTACTGGCCGACCAGCGCCGGCGCGCCGCCCAGGATGCCCGAGATCACGCGCGAGGTCAGGCCGTCGGCCGAGGCGAACATGCGGGCGAAGTCGACCCCGAACTTGTCGAGCAAGGTCTTGCTGACCTCGGCGATCTTCACTTCCAGCATGACTTGCTGGGGCGAGGTCACGCGCAGCAGGTTCAGCACGCGCTTGCCGCCGCCGTAGGCGCCGGCCACGCGCATCGCTTCGTCGAGCTGGCCGGCGTCGCGCACGGTGCCGGTGAGCACGATGGCGTTTTCGGCGCTCTTGACGGTGATCCCGGTTTCCTCGGGCATCAGCTCGTTCAGCTTGGCTTGCAGGGTGGCCGGGTCGATCGCCACCACGATGTCGCGCAGGGTGCACACGCCGCGCGCATCTTGCAGGATCAGGCTGGTGGCGCCGGCTTTTTTTCCGAGCAAGAACAGGTCGGTCGGGCTGAGCAGCAGCACCTCGATCTCGGCGACGCTATCAACGTCATCCGTCGCGGCGGCCGCCGGGGCCGCCGATGCGGCCTGTTTGGCATCGCGCTGGCCGCTGGCCACGATGCGCAGCGCCGGGGCCGCCAGAGGAATCACCGACGATTTACCGAGCATCACCTGCGCTACCGGTGCCACGATAACCGACTTGCATTGCTTCGTGCCCGAGGCGCCCGGCGTTGCCGCCGAGCCGGCCGGCGCGGCCACCATGCCTGCCGTGGCGACGGCCAGGGCCGCCATGCGAATGTGCTTGTTCATGATTCAGGTCTCCGTGGCTGTTCAAAAGCAATTGACTGCCAGCACGCCGTGCTGGATCACTTCCACGCACTGGGCGCGGCTGGCGAGCGGCGCGGCTGCGGCGTGGGCCGGGCGCGCCTTGCGCGGCGCTGCCGGGACAGGCACGGCCGGCGGCGCTTTCTGGTCGCCGAACAGCTCGTCCTTGGTGAAGCCGGCGCTGGCCACGGTCTTCTGGTCGACCTGGTTGCGCAGCACCAGCGACAGGGTGCCGACGCTGCGTGCCAGGTCCAGCTTCTCGGAATCTTCCAGCGACAGTTCCAGGGTGACGGCACTGACGACCTTGGGCTTGGTGTCGTCGCGGCCGGCTTCCTGCGCCACGGCCAGCACCAGCACCCGTTCGAGCACCGTCTTGCTCATCTGCTTGCCTTCCTGCTTGCCCGATTTTTCCTGCTGGGCATTGACCATCACGTCGACATAATTGCCGGGCAGGGCGAAGCCGGCCACGCCCACCACGTCGTTGACGCGCACCGTCATGGCCCGCTTGCCTTCGGCGATGACGGCCGACAATCCGCCCTGGGTGCCCTGTGGCGCCAGCTTGCCGTCGAGCATGGGTTCGCCGCGCAGGATGCCGACCTTGGCGATGCGGTCCTGCAGTTCGCCGGCGCTCTTGAACGCGCCCGGCGGCGTGGCGCCGGCCGGCCAGTCGAGGTTGGAGAGCATTTCGGCGTTGATCTTGCTGCCGGGTTCGATGTCGACGGCGGCCACCACCACTTTGTTCACGCTGGCGCCGCCCTGGCGCGCTACCCATCCTGCCGCGTAGACGGCCGCCGCCAGTCCGATGACGAGGGCGAACGCGATCAGCCCGAGTGCCTTGAGGTTTTTCATGGTGATCTCTTTCCGAGAGTCAGACGAGGTTGAACTGCTGGGCCACCAGGTAGCTGGTGGTGCCGAACGCGATGCTGATGCCGTAGGCGAGCTTGCCGACCGATGGCATGACGCCCGGCGCCAGTTGCGGCTTGCCGCAGGCAATGGCGGACCACAGCATGCCGCGCATGGCGCCGCCGGCGTTGGCCAGCATCCGTCCCATGACCCGCTTGCGCAGGCCGAAGGCGAGGGCGGCGATGCCGGCGGTGATGATGCAAAACAGCAGGGCGTACAGGGTCGCGTCAACGCCGAGGAAAGCGCCGACCATCGCCATCAGCTTGACGTCGCCGGCGCCCATCACGCCGATCGCGTACAGCGGCAGCATCGCGCCAAAACCGAGCAGCATGCCGGCCGGCGCCCAGCTCCAGCCGGCATGCCAGTAGGGCGGCACGACGCTGTTGTAGACCAGCGCGAACAGGATGCCACCGCCGGTGATCAGGTTGGGAATGCGGAAGCTGCGGTAGTCGCACACGGCGGCCGCCACCAGCAGGGCTAGCAGTACGCCGGTGCGTGGGTTGCTGACCAGCATGCCGAGCAGTTCGAAGAAGGAGGCTGTTTCGTCCATGATGACTCGCCGGTGATGTTGGGGGGGGCGATCCCGCCAGGCCTGGCGCCGTTGGCGTGATCGATGAAGTGAGTATATGTAGACGGGCTCGGCTGCGAATCGGCCGGATGTCCTGTTCCGGATGGGACGGTGCTCCTGATTTTTTGGGCTGCGGATGGGACGCGCGGACCAGGCGGCGTAGTACAAATGTCCTGCGCGTGTTCTGTTCAAGGGGCGCTGTTTAACGTGTAACATGGCGAACTTCGCATGGCGCCGAATCGCACAAGCAATCAGTGGCAACGGTCACGCCGGCGCGTTTTTTAATTGGAGACAAGCAATGGCAATCTTGCGCAAGCTGGCACTTGCGCTGGCGATCGCGGCAACAGGGATGACGGCGGCAATGGCCGGGGACGAGGACGTCAAGTGCGCCATGTGCGAGGAATAGAACCAGCCGCAGCAGCCGTTCCAGATCGTCGGCAATACGTATTATGTCGGCCCGCGCGGCTTGTCGGCGCTGCTGGTCACGAGCGACCAAGGGCATATCCTGCTCGACGGCGCGCTACCGCAGTCGGCGCCGCTGATCATCCGCAACATTGCGGCGCTCGGTTTTCGGATCGAGGATGTGAAGCTGATCGTCAACTCCCACGCCCATGACGATCATGCGGGCGGCATTGCGCAGTTGCAGCGCGCCAGTGGCGCCACCGTGGCCGCCAGCGCCCTGGCGGCGCGGGCCTTGCGCGCCGGCCTGGTCGGGCCGGACGATCCCCAGTACAAGGCCGATGGCCCGCATCGATTTCCCAAGGTGGCGCAGGTGACCGAGGTGGCCGATGGCGGCGTCCTGCGGGTGGGCGCGCTGGCCATCACCGCCCACCTCACGCCCGGCCACACGACCGGCGGCACCACGTGGTCGTGGCAATCGTGCGAGAACGGGCGCTGCCTCGATGTCGTATACGCCGACAGCCTGAACGCGATGTCGCAGGATGGCTTCCGCTTCCTGGGCAGTGCCACCGCGCCCGACCGCGCGCCATCGTTCCGGGCCAGCATCGACAAGGTCGCGGCACTCAAGTGCGACGTGATGATTGCGGTGCATCCGGGGTTTTCGGACGTCATGGAAAAGCATGCGGCCCGCACCAGCGGCAACAACCCCTTCATCGACCCGGGTGCGTGCCGTAGGTACGCGGCCGATGCGCATGAGCGGCTGGCCGACCGCCTCAAGCGCGAAGCCGCGCAATGAGGCCGCCGGCATGGATTGCGCGCATCGTCTTCATCACACTCCATCTGCTGCTCGTCGTCGGCGTCACCTTTGCCTGCGCAGGCAGCACAGGCGGGTCGTCATGGATGCGCGCGCTGCTGATCCTTCCCGCGCTGCTCAGTCTGTTGCCGCTGCCGTTTGCGGTGAGGGCGGACGTGAAGGGCCATGCCGGAAATGCGCGCACGCTGCTGCTCAGCGTCATGCTGTCGCTTCCCGTCAGCATCGTCCTGTTGCTTCTGCTTTTGCTCTTCAATCGTTTGGGCAATGCAAGCTGGCATTGAGGCGAATAGCAGTCGATGCCCGCGCGCTGATTTCCGGCGCAGGGCGAGTGCGGCCAATGTCACGTTCTGCTCGCCGCCAAATGCCATATTGACGCAGCACGGCGGATAGACCGCCCGCTTTCTGGCGGTCGTGGCGCGTGCTGTCCTTCTGATGTTTTGTGCCGGGGAGGGTCGATGATGTAAGTGATGAGCTTGTCCGTTTCCTTCAAGCGTGCGCGAATCGCAGTGCGCCGTCCGGCCTCGGTCAGGCGTCGGCCATGATGACGTCCGGCATAGGAATCGGCGGTGGATCGAGTGGTAGCCGCTGCGCTGGCGTGGCAATGGCAATGCCATGTTGGTCTTGGTAGCCACCGACCTGGGTCGAGCACAGTGTATTGGTATAGGGAGTGTACGATGCCGGGGGGAGGGCGTTCACGTTCGCCAGGTCGTCATCGATGAGTGCCGTGAGGGCCGCGTATTTTGCATTCAAGGCGACCCGATCACGCGCTTCGCCTGCGCCAACCCACTTGCCACGTTTCCGAATGATCGTTGGATTGCCTGCGAAGCCCTGAAAATGATGTTCGGCCAGGGTCGCCATGCCCGAAGTCGGCCAAGGGTCGACAATGATGGCGGTGGCGTCGGCCGCCCCCGCTTCTTTGAAGGCGGAGTAGGTGTGACCGTAGGCCGTGTTTAGGATCAACATGATCTCAAAGCTATTGTTCAGCGCCGCCCGCATCATCGTATAGGCCATTGATCCCGCCATGTCGCAATTGCCGGCGCCATATTTTTCGGCAATGCCAGCCATTAACTTTGGCTTGAGCGTGCTTGCGCTGGCGGCAAAATTGCGCGCTTCGTAGACCCTGGCGGTGCGCGGTGCAGACTTGTTAGCGGTGCGTTCAAGGTCATCACGTTATACACAACTCCGAACTCCCTGTCGCCATGACGAGAAAACCCGTTAACATTCAAGGAGTTACAGCCGCCACTTATAAACTGTAGCGAAATGGCGTTTACTCTTGCCTTTTGGACGACGACATGGGCAAGGCAGTGACGCGGTGGACCGATCATGAGTTTGCTGGGCTCGACCTTGGCGACAGTCGTCTCAACAAGAGGGCG
>NZ_WHJG01000041.1 GCF_011682175.1 Massilia frigida | reverse complement strand
CATGCGCAGCTTGCCGCTGGCGACGACGGTGGACGAGGTGGAGGCGCTGTTGCCGTGGAATTTGCATAGCCATGATTTAGCCAGCGAAACGGTTCCCTGAACAGCCTGGGGTTCATGGGGCACTTACAATGTTTCAGCGTCGAAGCACTGGTCCAGATTCGCCGTCACGCCTTTCGTATGGAAGAGCAAAGTATGTACAGCCTCCAGAAATTCTCGGTAGTCTTCAAGTCTGCCGGTGTCGATTTCGAGAGAGGCGACGCAAAGATTGGAGATATTGGCAATCATGTCGATATAAAAATAGCGGCCCTGATTTTTATAGTCGACATACCGAGCCAGATCTGCGACTTCTTGAATTCCCGGTTCATACTTTCTATTTTTCTCGCGATAAATATTAAGCCCGAATTTGCTTTCTTCATCACCATCATAAAATTTTAAAATCTCGAGATTGGTCCAGCGGGTTTCGTTACCATAATAGTAAAAATCGCCATCGGAGTCAAAATTTTCAGCTTGCCAGTACGATGGGAAAAACAGGTCGACATCCGGCAGATCCACGTCATCGTAGAAAACGATTATTTCACATAAAAATCTCATAGAGAAATCCTAAATTTTAAGCGGGAATGTGCGGATCTCGCAATTCGCTTTCCATCCCTGCGAACTAAGCGTGAACTGAGCGGACTGGTTGGCCGTGCTATTGCGCAATGTTCATCCATTCGCGAGCTATTTCCATTTGTGGATGTATCTCCAAGGCGATTATGGTGATCCGGAAATTTCAGGGTGGAAAAAAATGGACTTACATAGCAAACTCTGCAACGATATCGACGGTGCCATTCAATTTCTCCGCAAGAGAGATCAATTCTCTGGCGAGGTTTCTCTGGTTTTCCAGGTCAACCTCTTCAACTGGAAAGACATCAAGATCGTAGGTGTAGTATTGCCAGGCGTTCGGCCCCGACTTGGCCTTGTCAGTATCTCTGAATGTATTCAGAGCGAGTGTCATGGCATTTCCTGAGTACTTTATATACCCACCGGTGCGCTCACTACCAGCGAGTACGCGATGCATCATGTCGAAGAACTCATGTTCCTCGATGTCCAATTCAATTTTCAGGCAAAATGTAAGGTCCGAATCGCTCTGTAATCTGGAGGGCGTGGCGCTCATCGAATTCGGCCTTGCAGATGTCGACCAAGTAGCCATCGCGAAGAACATGCCGAGCAGCGCAAAGCCGGCTGAGTATTCCTTCGATGGCATGGCAAAGTACAGCGCAGCGGCCAGGGCGACGCAGAGCGCCGCCGCGAGATGATGATTTTTCATGACCGGCAGGCGTGAGGAAGTTGTGGAGTGCAAAGTATGCACGTCGAATTACCGTGCTTCAAGCTTGATTACTTGCGTGGATCGAGCTCGTCCGACCGCTCGCGCCGGCGCAGCGGACGATAGGTCCGGCTGCGCGTGGCCGGCCACACGAAACAGGCAAACATATAGACCGAGAAGCACAGCAGCGGCCCCATCACGCCCAGCACGGCCGGGTCGGGATACTGATACACCATGGCGCTGCCCGCAAGCAGCTGGACCAGCACGATCACGGCCCCCAGTGGGCGCCGCCACGCCGAGCGCTGGATGCGCGCGCCGCCGATCGCAAAGAAAAAGTACCCGCCCGCGAAGCCAATAATCCCCCCACACATGAGCAGCAAGGTCGCGTCGCCCGCAAACGGGTGCAGCTGCGCCGGCGGCAGCAAGGTAAATGCGGTGGCGAACAATGCCGCCATGCCCACCAGAAAGGCGAGCATCTGTAAAAGTAACATCGGGACTCCGCATGATGCATCGGACCCAGTTGGCATCCGGCAAAGTTTCAATCGGCAGGAATTGCCAGATATTTATGAAACTTGTCGAAAGATAACACATGATGCCGGGACGCGCCAGCCATGGCGTTATACTGCGCGCACACACCGATCACCTGCCGAGAAAGAAGTGAGAATGATGCAAATCTGGGTCGATGCCGATGCCTGTCCGGTCGTCATCAAAGATATCCTGTACCGCGTGGCCGAGCGCCTGCAACTGAACGTGACCTTGGTGGCCAACCAGCTGATGCGGGTGCCGCCGTCGCGCTTCGTGCGCGCGCTGCAAGTGCCGTCCGGCGCCGACGTGGCCGACGCCGAAATCGTGCGCCTGCTGGCCCCGGGCGACCTGGTGGTGACGGGCGACATTCCGTTGGCCGCCGACGTCCTTCTCAAAGGCGGTTTTGCGCTCAATCCGCGCGGCGAGTTCTACACCAACGACAACATCGCCCAGATGCTCACCATGCGCACCTTCATGGATGAATTGCGCGGCAGCGGCGTCGACACCGGCGGGCCTGCGCCCTTCAGCCAGGCCGACCGCCAGAACTTCGCCAACCAGCTCGACCGTCACCTGGCCCGCCACGCCAAACGCCCCTGAACCCGCGTACAATGACGGCAGGGCTTGACGAAAAAACCACGCGCGAAGGTAAACATGCAGCTGTTACGTATCCTTGGCCTTCTGTTCGCCGCCGTTGCCATGGTCGGCTTTGGCCTGTGCGGGGTGTTCGGGGTGGTGATTGGTATCCAGCCCGGCGCTGATCTGGCCAACCGGTTCAATATCGGTTTCGTTCTTGGTCTGGCCGGTCTGGCCATCTGCGGCGCGCTTGCCTGGTTCCTCGGCAGCAAACTGCGTAAAGCGTTCGCCTCGTCCCGCGAGTGAGCAGCCGGTCGACACCCTCATGACCGTATCCTTCTCGTGAGGCACCGATGAACTTCCTGCACGCGGTCGGCCTGTTTCGTGAGGCAATGATGATCTTCCTGCGCACTATTGGCCTGTTGATTGCGCTGGCCGTCATGGTCGGCTGTGGCGCGTGTGGCGTGCTCGGGCTGATTCTTGGCACGTACACCGAAGAGAAAACAGGATCGATCGAATTGCTGGTGTATGGTTCCATCGGCCTGGCGATTGCGAGCTTGATCGCCTGGGGAATCTTCCGCCGGATGAGGAAGCTTGGCGCGCCTCGGGCGTCAAAGCCGCCCGGGCAATGAGCGTGCAGTTCCTCTCTCCCGGCGCCGCCCATGTGGTTCATCTGCTGTTCGAGTGGGCTGCGATTGCCATCGGCGTGCAGCTGTACCGGCGCCAGCGCGCGCGCGCCGGCGCCAGCGGCATTCTCAGCAACAGCGGCTACGCCGTCGTGATCGGCTGTATCCTGGGCGCCGCCATCGGCAACAAGCTGGTGTTCTGGATCGAGTATCCCCATTTGTGGGCCGCGCATGCCGGCACGCTGACCGTCTGGATGTCCG
Source organism: Massilia frigida (assembly GCF_011682175.1). Lineage (GTDB taxonomy): Bacteria > Pseudomonadota > Gammaproteobacteria > Burkholderiales > Burkholderiaceae_D > Telluria_A > Telluria_A frigida. The sequence continues at coordinate 59,777 of NZ_WHJG01000041.1, read as the reverse complement.
GGCAGTCGATCGTCGGCGGGCTGCTGGGCGGCTTGCTGGGTGTGGAAATCGCCAAGAAATGCAGTGGCCAGCGCCAGTCCACCGGCGACCAGTTCGTCCTGCCGCTGATGGTGGGGATCGGCGTCGGGCGCATTGGCTGTTTTCTCGCGGGCCTGAACGATGGCACCTACGGCAAGGCCACCACGCTGCCATGGGGCGTCGATTTCGGCGACGGCGTCGATCGCCATCCCACCCAGCTGTATGACATCGCCTTCGTGCTCGCGTGGGGCGGCCTGCTGCTGGCGTTGCGCGCACGCTGGCACGACAAACCGGGCCTGATGTTCAAACTGTTCTTGTCCGGCTACCTGGCCTGGCGCTTCGCCATCGATGCCATCAAGCCGCTGCGCTACGATTACGGCGCGGGCCTGGGCGGGGTGCAGCTGGTCTGCCTGGCCGCGCTGCTCTGTTATCTTCCCTTCCTCGCCAGGCAGCTCGGCGGGCCGGCACCACTGAAAGCGATTGAACCATGAGCCGGAAAATCCGTCCCTATCTGTTTTACGACACCACCACCTCGGTGTGCTCGACCTGCCTGCATCCGGTCGAGGCCAAGATCATCTTCAAGGGCAGCGATGTCTTCATGGACAAGTGGTGCAGCGCGCACGGCGCCGAACGCGTGCTGGTCAGCGACGATGTCGATTACTACCGCCTGTGCCGCGAAGTCTTCGTCAAGCATCCGGAGATGCCGCAGACCTTCAACACGCCGATGCAGTACGGCTGCCCGTACGACTGCGGCCTGTGTCCGGACCACATGCAGCACTCCTGCCTGTCGATCGTTGAAATCACTGACAACTGCAACCTGAACTGCCCCGTGTGTTATGCCGAAAGCGGCACCCACCGCGAGCTGCACAAGCCGTTCGAGGACATCCTCAAGATGCTCGACGCGGTCGTCGCCAACGAAGGCGAGGCGGATGTGATGCAGCTCTCGGGCGGCGAACCGACCCTGCACCCGCGCTTCTGGGACATCCTCGACGCGGCCAAGGCACGCCCCATCAAGCACGTGATGGTCAACACCAACGGCATCGTGCTGGCCCAGGACCCGGCGTTCGCGCAGCGCCTGGCCACCTATGCACCGGGGATCGAGGTGTACCTCCAGTTCGATTCCCTGCGCGCCGCCGTGCACAAGGTGCTGCGCGGCGCCGACCTGACCCGCATCCGCGCGCAAGCGCTGGCCAACCTGAACGCGGCGGGCGTGTCGACCACGCTGGTGGTGACGCTGAAAAAAGGTTTGAACGACGACGAAATCGGCGCTATCATCGACTTTGCGCTGACCCAGCCCTGCGTGCGCGGGGTGACCTTGCAGCCGATCCAGGATGCCGGCCGGGTGGAGCAGTACGACCCGCGCGTGCACCGCCTGACGGTGTCCGAAGTGCGGCGCAAGATCGCCGAACAGACGTCCCTGTTCACGCTGCAGGATATCGTTCCGGTGCCCTGCAATCCGGATACCCTGGCGATGGCATATGCGCTCAAGACGGCCGGCCAGGTGGTGCCGCTGACGCGCTACCTCGATCCGCAAACGCTGGTCGAAGGCAGCAGCAATACCATCGTCTTCGAGCGCGACGAAACGCTTAAAAAGAGCATGAAGGAGCATGTCTTCAAACTGTTCTCGACCAATCATTCGCCCGAGTCGCAGGCCAACTGCCTGTCCGAGTTGATGTGCTGCCTGCCGCTGATCGACGCGCCGGCGGGTCTGCGCTACGACAATGTCTTCCGCGTGCTGATCGTGCAGTTCATGGACGCGTATTCGCTCGACGTGCGCGCGCTGAAAAAATCATGCATCCATTTCGCGCTGCCGGACGGGAAGATGATCCCGTTCGAGAGCTACAACCTGCTGTATCGCGGCGGCGAGCAGTTGGCCGAGATCCGCGCCAGCATCGCGCAGCAGACCGCGCAGCGCAAAGGTCCGCGCAAGGTCATTCCGATCGGCGCGCAGTAGGGTCAGCGCGGCGCGCGCTTGCTTGCGATGACTTCGCCGATGGTATGCGCGCCGGGGGCGTACAGCGCCAGCCCCGCGCCGGCAACGGCCATGGTCAGCGCAGCGGCCAGGAACGCCCAGCCGGTGCGGCGGATGGCCGGCTCGATCCAGTGAGCCCGGTCCAGGCCCCGCAGGCGGCGATACAGGCTGGCCGAGAGCAGCCCGTCGACCAGCAGCTCGGCGATCAGCAGCGGCGCCGACGACACCAGCGAGAACATCATGAAGAGCGCTGCCCCAAGGGCGGCGCAGATGGCCGCGAGCAGCGCCAGCGGAATGAGCAGCTCTTCGGCGCTGCCGACCGCGTCGAGCGCCGCATCGGCGCCGCTGTCGCCGATATCCGGCATGATTCCGTCGCCGGGCGCATCGAAGTTGGCGCTCGCGCCGCCGCCGTCGAAGCTGCCGCCCTCGCCGCTGTAGGATACGTCCGAACCGCGCCCTGACGGTAGCAGGTCGGACAGGCCGCCATCGCCGATGTCGCCGCCGCGCATGCGCAGCCACACCCACAGCAGCAAAAGGAAGACCAGATAGGCGACGGCGATCGATGCCGGATAACGCAGCCACATGGACTGCAGGCCGGCCAACAGCAGCAGGAACGATGCGAGAAAGCCCCCCGCGCCGGTCAGCGTGACCAGCAGGAGCATCTGCAAGCGCGGATAACTGTCGCGTTCGAGCTTGCCGCGAAGGCGCGCGATCTCGCGCTCGCGCTGCGATACGGCGGGACGTCGCCTCATGGGGCGGAGCAGGCTTTTACGCTTCGGCCTGGTGGCAGACCGCTTCAATATTGTGGCCATCGGGGCCGATGACGAAGGCGCCATAATAGTCCGGATGATAGTGCGCGCGGATGCCTGGCGCGCCGTTATCCTTGGCGCCGGCTTCCAGCGCCGCCGCGTAAAACTGGCGTACCTGTTCGCGGCTGTCGGCCGCGAAAGCCACGTGCATCTGGCCCTGGACCGTGCCGCCCTGGCCGAACCAGAACTCGGGCTTGCCGTTTTTACCCAGGCCCGCCCAGCCTTTTACTTCGATAATGACGGAAATTCCCAGCGGCGCGAGCGCCTTGCCGAAAAAGGTTTTGCTCTGTTCATAGTCGCTTACTGCAAAGCCAAGATGGTCGATGATCATGTCAGGTCCGGTGGATAGTTAACGTGATGAAAGTGTCGCCATGGCTTCCATGGCAACCTTGTGCTTTGAATACTATCAGGAATAGCGACCAGCAACAATGCCGGTCGACGCCGCGCGCAACAGGCGGGAAAGGCGCTTACTCTTCGCGTACCCAGACCTGGGAACGGCCGAACACCGGCATGCCCATGTAGCCGCGCACGTTGAGCTTCTTGCCGCCTTCGACGACTTTCAGCTTGCTCTTGTAGACCTTGCCGTTGTCCGGGTCGAGGATCTGGCCGCCGGTGTACTCGTCGCCTTCTTTTTTCAGGCCGCTCATGAAGGTCATGCCGAGGATCGGCTGGTCCTTGTTGGCGCCTTCGCACTTGGTGCACTTGGGATTCTGGTCGGTGCCCTCGGGGCGGAACAGTTTTTCGAGCTTGCCCTGGATTTCGCCATTGTTGTCGCTGATGCGGATCAGCGCCTTCGGCTTGCCGGTCACGTCATCGATGTTCTTCCACAGGCCGACCGGGGACGCTGTTTCCTGCGCCAGTGCCAGGGCCGGCGTCATGGCCAGCATCGCGGCGATCAGGGTGGCTGTTGTCAGTGCTTTCATGGTGTCTCCAGTATTGTTGGTTTGTCCAGCGTTGCTAGTGTAGCAAACTGGCTTTGCACTGGAGCCACAACTTTGTATCAGCTTGTGAGGGCTTTTACCGGGACCGGCACGGCGCGCACCGTCCCCGGATGAGGCAGCCCCGCGACCGGGGGCCACCTGCGGCACTCAGGGTGCCGTGATGATCGCAACGATCTCGTTGCGGGTGCCGGCCACCAGCGTGCCCGTGGCGCCCTGTTCTTCGGTGCGGATCCAGCCGAAGCCTTTCGCCATCCACCCCACGGCAAGCTGGCCCTGGACATCGGACGCCCCGGTTATTTTGCAGGTATTGGCAAAGATCCGGCCCGCCACGGTGATGGTCTCGAATCCGGCGAACGTCAATTCATCGTTGACGGCCTTGACTTCGGTGGTGAGCGAGTTGGCCCTGGTAATTGTCTCGGTGAAGTGCAATACGATGGCCTGGCCCGGTACCTTGTTCAAGACCATGGCCGCCTCTTTGGAATAGACGTATTTGTCCTCGTACACACCGGCTTCATTGTACTGGATCAGTCCCAGCGGCGTGAAGACCTTGCCGTCGAACGCATTGTAGACTGCGCCCAGGCGCGTGCCGTTCTCGCGCAGATAGACGTCGGCATACGCCATCGCGCCTTCAAACATCTCCTGGACGATCATGTGGGTGTACTTGTCGGTCGTCGTGAATTTCACGCCCGGCGTACGCTCGTAGCAGTCGGCGAAGGCGGGTGCCGCCGGCACCACCACGGGCTTGGCCGGCGCGGTATTGTTATCGGACGAGCCGCCACCGCAGCCGGCAACGAGGACGCAGGACAGGGCGATGCCCCAGGCTGAATGTTTCATGTACTTCCTTCTTCTTAAAAAATCGTTGTGCGCGGCGCGTCCGTGGAAATCCATCGTGACAACGCCGCTGGCCCGGCAGACGGTGTTTGCCGCCTGCGTGGACCGTTGAATGATGTTGTTGTGCGCGTCAAAAATGCTGCTCGTGCACGCACACGCGGGATCGGGCAACAGGGAATCGGCCGACGCTGAACGCCGACGAAGCGGAACGAATCAGGAACGCGCCGGCTCGCGCGGCGCTCGCATGAACATGCCCCCCGCGCCGGGTGTGGCGCTGGCGCGGGGAGACGGGGTGCGCGACTTGAAGCGCGCTACACGGCGCCTTACGCCGCCGGCAGCTTGGCCAGCTGCTCGCGCAGTTTTTCTATCGTGGCCGAGAAATTGACCAGACGTTCTTTTTCCTGCGCCACCACCGCCGCAGGCGCGCGCGCGACGAAGCTTTCGTTACCCAGCTTGCCGTTCACCTTGGCGATCTCGCCTTCGATGCGGGCGATTTCCTTCGCCATGCGCTCGCGTTCCGCCGCCACGTCGATCTCGACCTTGAGCATCAGCTTGGTGGCGCCCACCACCGCCACGGCCGCCGGCGATTCCGGCAGCGTGTCGACGATGTTCACTTCCGACAGCTTGCCCAGGGTCTGCACGTAGGCCGCATAGCTTTCCAGGCGCGCGCGGTCGGGGGCATCGGCCGCTTCCACGATCAGCGGCACGCGCATCGACTCCGGCAGCTTCATCTCGCCGCGCAGGGTACGGGTGCCATCGGTCAGCGCCTTCAACTGGCCCATCCACTCTTCCGCGCGCTCGTCGATGAGCGCCGGATTAGCTTGCGGATACGGCTGCACCATGATCGAGTCGCCGGCCGGGTTGAGCTGCTTGCCCGCCAGCGGCGCGACGGTCTGCCACAGCGTTTCGGTCACGAACGGGATGATCGGATGCGCCAGGCGCAGGATCACTTCCAGCACGCGCAGCAGCGTGTTGCGGGTAGCGCGCTGCTGGCCTTCGCTACCGTGCTGGATCTGCACCTTGGCCATTTCCAGGTACCAGTCGCAGTAGTCGTACCACACGAACTTGTGGATGGCCGAGGCGATGTTATCGAAGCGGTAGTCGTCGAAGCCCTTGGCCACTTCCATTTCGGCGCGCTGCATGGTCGACAAGATCCAGCGGTCGCCCTGCGACAGGTCGGCATCGGCCGGCACGCCGCAATCCTTGTCCTGGGTGTTCATCAGCACGAAGCGGGTGGCGTTCCACAGCTTGTTGTTGAAGTTGCGGTAGCCTTCGGCGCGGCCCAGGTCGAAATTGATGTTGCGGCCCAGCGAGGCATAGCTGGCCATCGTGAAGCGCACCGCATCGGTGCCATAGGCCGCGATCCCTTCGGGGAATTCCTTGCGCGTGGCCTTGGCGATCTTTTCGGCGTCGCGCGGATTCATCAAGCCGGTGGTGCGCTTCTCGACCAATGCTTCCACGTCGATGCCGTCGATCAGATCGATCGGATCGAGCGTATTGCCCTTCGACTTGGACATCTTCTGCCCGCTCGAATCGCGCACCAGGCCATGCACGTACACGGTCTCGAACGGCACCTTGCCGGTGAAGTGCGCGGTCATCATGACCATGCGCGCAACCCAGAAGAAGATGATGTCGAAGCCCGTCACCAGCACCGACGATGGCAGGAAGGTCTTCAGGTCGACCGTCTCTTCCGGCCAGCCCATGGTGGAGAAGGGCACCAGCGCCGACGAGAACCAGGTATCGAGCACGTCGTCGTCACGGCGCAGCGGCGCCGTCACGCCGGCTGCCAGCGCCTTGGCCTTGGCTTCTTCCTCGGTCTTGGCGACAAAGATATTGCCGGCATCGTCGTACCATGCCGGGATCTGGTGGCCCCACCACAGCTGGCGCGAGATGCACCAGTCCTGGATGTTGTTGAGCCACTGGTTGTAGGTGGTGTTCCAGTTCTCCGGCACGAACTTGATCTCGCCCTGGGCGACTTTGTCGAGCGCGACTTCGGCGATCGATTTACCCGGGAAGAAGGTGCCTTCCGGCGCCGGCTTGGTCATGGCCACAAACCACTGGTCGGTCAGCATCGGTTCGATGACCACGCCGGTACGGTCGCCGCGCGGCACCATCAGCTTGTGCGGTTTGACTTCCTGCAGCAGCCCTTGCGCATCGAGGTCGGCCACGATCTTCTTGCGCGCCACGAAACGGTCCAGGCCACGGTAGGCTTGCGGCGCTTCATCGTTCATCTTGGCGTCGAGCGTCATCACGCAGATCATCGGCAGCTTGTGGCGCTGGCCGACCGCATAGTCGTTCAGGTCGTGCGCCGGGGTGATCTTCACGCAGCCGGTGCCGAAGGCCTTGTCGACGTATTCGTCGGCGATGATCGGAATCTCACGGTCCGTCAGCGGCAGCTTGAGCATCTTGCCCACCAGCGCCTCATAGCGCTCGTCGGTCGGATCGACCGCCACGGCGACGTCGCCGAGCAGCGTTTCAGGACGCGTGGTGGCGACCGTGAGGTGGCCGCTGCCGTCCGCGAACGGATAGCGGATGTACCACATCGAGCCGTCTTCTTCTTCCGATACCACTTCCAGGTCCGACACGGCGGTGCCCAGTTTCGGGTCCCAGTTCACCAGGCGCTTGCCACGGTAGATCAGGCCCTGCTCGAACAAACGCACGAAGACGTCGGTAACGACTTTCGAGCGCGGCTCGTCCATCGTGAAGTATTCGCGCGCCCAGTCGGGGGAGGTTCCCATGCGGCGCATCTGGCCGGTGATGATGTTCCCCGACTTTTCTTTCCATTCCCAGACTTTTTCGACGAATTTTTCGCGGCCCAGGTCATGGCGCGAGATTTTCTGCGCATCGAGCTGGCGCTCCACCACGATCTGGGTGGCGATGCCGGCGTGGTCGGTGCCCGGGACCCAGGCGGTATTGAAGCCGCGCATGCGGTAGTAGCGGGTCAGGCCATCCATGATGGTCTGGTTGAACGCGTGACCCATGTGCAGGGTGCCGGTGACGTTCGGCGGCGGCAGCTGGATGCAAAACGACGGCTTGTCGGCGTCGGTGGTCGCGGCGAAGTAGCCGCGTTTTTCCCACTCCGCGCGCCAGTATCGTTCAATGTCGGCGGGCTCGAAAGATTTGTCTAATTCCATGGTTTGTCGTGTATTTTTGCGAAAACGTACATTATAGAGGACTGCCGCCAAGCCGCAGCCCAGAATGCCGGCCGGCCTGGCCGCGGACAGTTATTGCGCCGCGGCGCGCTGGCGCAGCGCTTCCAGGGTTTTGGGCATGCTGCCACGGCTCATGCTGTCGACGATCCAGCCCAGTCCCAGCGGCACCGGACCCGGATCGGTGTACACCATGTACTTGACGACGGTCTTGGTTTTGTCCGCGGCGTGGGGTGCCAGCAGCCAGAAACCGGTGGTGTCGGCGATCGCTTCCTCGGCCTTCACACCTTCCCACGGCAGCATTTTCCACGACAGCTGGCAATGATAGGCGGTCACCTTCGGCTCCATGCGCAGGCGGTATTTCTTGACCTTCCCGAGCGGGAGCTTGAGCGTCATGTCGACCTGCGCCGCGTCATCCTTGCGCAGCACCGCCACCTTCTCGACGTTGGGCATGAAGCTCGGGTAGGCCGCGTAATCCTGGATCATCGCGCACAGCTTCGGCACGGGGGCGTTGATGATGGTGGCGGCCATGAAGGCCTTGCCGGGCTGGCCGGGCTTGCTGACGTCGGCGAGGGAGACCACCGTCGCGGTCAGTTTGGCGGTGTCGATGCCGGGGTCCGCGTAAGCGCCGGCGCAGGCGGCGGACAGCGCCGCGTACAAGAATAGTCTGGTCGTGGTCATGAGGCGTTTTTCTGAGTTGGTCAGGCTGGTGGCGTTCATGGTAATCGGTCCGCGTGCGCTCATGCCGGCTGGCCCAGCACCTGGGCCAGGACAACGCCGGCCGCATGCGGGCGGCCCAGCGCGCGCGCGCGTTCGCCCATGGCGGCCAGCTGGCCGGGATGCGCCAGCAGGTGGGCGATGCGGTATTCCAGCGTCGGCCCATCGACCGCCTTGAGCGCGACGCCCTGTTCGAGCAGGTAATCGGCGTTGCGCTCCTCCTGCCCCGGAATCGGCGAGTTGACGATCATCGGCAAGCCCATGGCCAGGCATTCCGAACTTGTCAGCCCGCCCGGCTTGGTGATCACCAGGTCGGCGCAGGCCATCAGGCGTTCCACGTGATTGGTAAAGCCCTGCGCCAGCAGGCGCCCCGGATAGCGCGCTTCGAGCAGCTTGAGCGCCGCCAGCGCCTTGGCGTTTTTGCCCGCCAAAACGATCAGCTGGAAGCTGCCCTCAAGGCCCAGCAGGCGTTCGGCCACGGTCTCCAGGCTGCCCAGGCCCGCACCGCCGCCCATCAGCAAAAAGGTGGTGGTGCCCGGATCGAGCCCGAATTCGCGCGCGCACACGGCGCGCTCAGGCACCTGGCCGAAGGCCGGCATGATCGGAATCCCGGTGACGTGGATGCGTTCCGGCGCGATGCCGCAGCGCCGCATGCGATACGCCACTTCCTCGTTGCCGGCGAAGTAGCCGGCCATGTTCTCGTGCACCCACATGCGGTGCAGGTCGAAGTCGGTCACCTGCACCCACACCGGGGTCGTGAAACCGCGCTTGCGGATCGCGCGCGCCAGGATCTCGGCCGGCAGGAAGTGGGTGCAGACGATGGCGTCCGGCCGGGCGTCTTCGATAGCCTGCATCAGCGCGCGCGTATTGAGGCGTTCCAGGCCGCGCCGCAATTGCTGCATGGTGCTGTCCGGGCGCGCATCGTTGCTGGCCTGGTACAGGTAGCCCCACAGCGCCGGCGCCTTGTTGACCAGCTTCAGATAGAACTCGGTGTACAGCTTGCGAAAGCCGGACGTCACGTAATCCATCACGTCCAGGTGGGTGGCGTCGATGCCGCCTGGCGCCGCGTGGGCGCGGATCGCTTCGGCCGCGCGCATATGGCCGGCGCCGGCGGAAACGCTTAACAGTAAAATCTTTTTCGTCATACTTGCCCGGGATGGTAGGGGCGCCAGGCGCCCCGGATAAACAAAAGTCTATCAGCGTACCATCTCCGCAAGATCGTGCGTCAGTTCAATTCCCGCAACCCTTCAACTTGATGCGGTCGTAGGCGGCCTTGGCCTGCACCAGGCCGTAACCGTACTTGGTGTCGCGTCCCGCCGTGCCCAGGTCGAGCGCGCTCTTGCCGAGCGAGCTGCGGATCTGGGCGCCGCTGCAGGTCGGGAAGTAGCTCCACACCAGCGCCGCCACCGCCGACACGTGCGGGGTCGCCATCGACGTGCCATCGAACCAGGCGTAGCTGGCCGGCTTGACCGCCACCGTGGCGCTCTGGCCCAGCTGGGTCTTGAGCTGCGCACCCTCGGTGTTCGATGCCGATACCGATGGGATGAGCGTGGCCGTGCCGACCGTGCCGCTAAAGCCGCCGGCCACGTTGTTGTACACGACCGCGCCCACGCCGCCGCTGTTCTGGCAGTTGGCCACCTTGGTGGCGAAATCGATGCTGCCGCGCGCGATCAGGCACACCTTGCCCGAGACGGCGGTGTTGACTTTGTCGCCCAGGCCAAAGTCGGCCAGCGGCGCGCTAGCCGTTTTCAGCGGCGAGCCATCCATCGCCCCCGGCGCATACACGGTGGCGCCCACGGTCAGCGATGGCGTCGAGCCGCTGTTCATCGGCACGGTCGACAGCACGCCCACGCCAGGGCCGGAAATTTCGACCTTGCTGTTGTACTGCGAGAAGCTGGCCCAGGCCTTGTTCTCGTCCAGCGCGCCGACCATCATCACGCTGGCGTAGCCGGCCGGGTAGGAGACCACCGTGTTGCCATCGTTGCCGGCGGCGGCGATGCTGAGCACACCCTTGGCGGCCAGCGCATCGAAGGCGCGCTGTTCGGTCTTGCTGGCGCGCGCGCCGCCGAGCGACATGCTGATCACGTTGGCGCCGGCGCTGCCGCACTTGTTGGCGGCCGTCGCCAGGGATGAGGAATAGGCCCAGCCAGCCGCGCCGAACACCTTCACGATGTGCAGCTTGAGCAGGCGGTTGGGATTCACGCCCACCACGCCGGTGCCGCTGTTGTTGATGGCCGCGATGGTGCCCGCCACGTGCGTGCCGTGATGGTTTTCGTCGGTGTACCAGTTGCCGGTGCCGGCATCGTATTCGCCGGCGACGCTGTTGGCGCTCAAGTCTTCGTGGGCGCGGTCGTAGCCGGAATCGATGATGCACACCTTGCGGTTGGCGGCGTTCGTGTCCGGCAGCAGGTCGGCCTGCACCAGCTTGATCCCGTACGGGACCAGCTGGCCGGCCGCGTAAGGCGTGCCGGTCGACGCCGAGGTCAGGGCGAACGCCTTGCGCAGCACGTCTTCTTCGATGTAGTCGACGTTCGGATTACGCTGCAAGCCTTTCAGGGCCTGGGCCGGCACCTCGATCGCCATCGCATCCATGCCGTGAATCTCGTGCTTGACCGCACCGTGGGCGCCCGCCACCGCTGCCCGCACGATGGCAGCCTTGCCCGGTTTGAACGCGACAATCACGCGGGTCGTGTCCGCCGCCGCCGAGGCATGCGTGACGACGCCAGCGGCGACGCTGGCCAACAACAATGTGACCGCGTTGGCGATCGGGGACATTTCAGGCTTGGTGTGCATCATGGCAGTTCTCCGGAATGATCGTTTCGAGGGTGCCGCAGGCGTTGCTGACCGGCTTACCCATGGGACCAGAAAATAAGTGTATAGGGAAACTGTTAGAGCAAGCAATCAAGATGTTTGATTACTTCGACAATTGTTGTTTTAACTTGGAAATCTGGTTTTCTGCCGTGTGCTCACTGCCAAGCGGGAGAATTGGTGATATTGTTTTGGGCTCCCCATCGCAACAGTCTGATTGAAATGGCAATCATGGCAGGCAAGCCAACGGTTCAGTGTCCCACGCCGACCCGCGCGCCGCTTGTGGCAGGTCACCGTGACTGGCATGCCGAAAAAGCCATCTTGTCGGGCGGATCAACAGGTATAATTGCGCTCGCTGCCGCAAGGCGGCACACGCTAGGGGTCCTGCAAGTCGCAACGCGATGCGCGGGTGAGAAACACCCTCTGAACCTGATCTGGATAATGCCAGCGAAGGGAAGCCAGTGAGTTCAATGGGTGCGCCATCATTGCCGCAATCCCGGCCGCTCCGACTCCTTTGCTGGCTCCTGCACGCAATGGAGCCACATGAACGCACCGCTTAAAACCCCGCTCAAATTCGATTCCGCCACCGCCACCGTGGACGAAGCCGCCATCGCGCCTTTCCCGAATTCCCGTAAAGTCTATGCCCAGGGCAGCCGCGCCGACCTGCGCGTGCCGATGCGCGCCGTCAGCCAGGCCGATACAGCCGCCTCGTTCGGCGCCGAGCCGAATCCGCCCGTGTATATCTATGACACGTCCGGCCCGTACAGCGACCCGGAAGCGGCGATCGACATCCGCTCGGGCCTGGGTACGCCGCGCCTGCCATGGATTGTCGAACGTGGCGACACCGAAGAACTGGCCGGCCCCAGCTCGGCCTACGGCCAGGCGCGCCTGGACGATCCGGCCCTGGCCGCGCTGCGTTTTCAATTGCAGCGCACCCCGCGCCGCGCGCTGGCCGGGGCCAACGTGACGCAGATGCACTACGCGCGCCGCGGCATCATCACGCCTGAAATGGAATACGTGGCGATCCGCGAAAACCTGCGCCGCCAGGAATACCTGCAGGAGCTCGAAGCGTCCGGCCCGATGGGCAAGCGCAGCGCGCAGCTGCTGGGCCGCCAGCATCCGGGCCAGTCGTTCGGCGCCAGCATCCCGGACACCATCACCGCCGAATTCGTGCGCGAGGAAATCGCGCGCGGACGCGCCATCATCCCGGCCAACATCAACCACCCGGAAGTCGAGCCGATGATCATCGGCCGCAATTTCCTGGTCAAGATCAACGCCAACATCGGCAATTCGGCCGTGACCTCGTCGATCGGCGAGGAAGTCGAAAAAATGACCTGGGCCATCCGCTGGGGTGCCGACAACGTCATGGATCTGTCGACCGGCAAGCACATTCACGAAACGCGCGAATGGATCATCCGTAACAGCCCGGTCCCGATCGGCACCGTGCCGATTTACCAGGCGCTGGAAAAGGTCAACGGCAAGGCCGAAGACCTGACCTGGGAAATCTTCCGCGACACCCTGATCGAACAGGCCGAGCAAGGCGTCGACTACTTCACCATCCACGCCGGCGTGCTGCTGCGCTACGTGCCGATGACGGCCTCGCGCCTGACCGGGATCGTCTCGCGCGGCGGCTCGATCATGGCCAAATGGTGCCTTGCGCATCACAAGGAATCGTTCCTGTACACGCATTTCGAAGACATCTGCGCCATCATGAAGGCGTACGATGTTTCGTTCAGCCTGGGCGACGGCCTGCGTCCGGGCTCGATCTACGACGCCAACGACGAAGCCCAGCTGGCCGAACTGAAGACCCTGGGCGAACTGACCCAGGTCGCCTGGAAGCACGACGTGCAGGTCATGATCGAAGGCCCCGGCCACGTACCGATGCAACTCATTAAAGAGAACATGGACCTGCAGCTGGACCAGTGCGGCGAAGCGCCGTTCTACACCCTCGGACCTTTGACCACCGACATCGCCCCCGGCTACGACCACATCACCTCGGGCATCGGCGCGGCCATGATCGGCTGGTACGGCACCGCCATGCTGTGCTACGTCACGCCCAAGGAGCATCTGGGCTTGCCGAACAAGGATGACGTCAAGGACGGCATCATCACCTACAAGATCGCCGCGCATGCGGCCGACCTGGCCAAGGGCCATCCGGGCGCGCAGATCCGCGACAACGCGCTGTCGAAAGCGCGCTTCGAGTTCCGCTGGGACGACCAGTTCAACCTGGGCCTGGACCCGGACAAGGCGCGCGAATTCCACGACGAGACCTTGCCCAAGGATTCGGCCAAGGTGGCGCATTTCTGCTCGATGTGCGGTCCGCATTTCTGCTCGATGAAGATTACCCAGGAAGTACGCGACTACGCCGCCACCATGAACGTGAGCGAACAAAGCGCGCTGCGCCAGGGGATGGAAGTGAAAGCCATCGAATTCGTGCGCCAGGGCGGTGAGCTCTATAAAAAGGTGTGACCGTGATCGAGATCGAAGTCAACGGCGAGACACGGCGCGTGGCGCCGGGCGCCTCCTTGCTCGACCTGGTCGAGCAACTTGACCTGCCGCCAGGGCAGGCCATGGCGCTGGCGGTCAACCGCCAGGTGGTGCCGCGCCAGCAATGGCCGCAACGCGCGCTGCTGGCGCTGGACAAAATCGAGATCGTGCGCGCCATCGGTGGCGGCTGACATAAAGGAATCGACAATGAACATGAACGACAACAACGGGGACGGCAGCGACCTCCTCACCATCGCAGGCAAGACCTACCGTTCGCGCCTGCTGGTCGGCAGCGGCAAATACCGCGACCTGGCGCAAACGCGCGAGGCGACCGACGCCGCCCAGGCGGAAATCATCACCGTGGCGATCCGCCGCGTGAACATCGGCCAGGACCGCAACGCCCCCAGCCTGCTGGACGTGCTGCCGCCCGACCAGTACACCATCCTGCCCAACACGGCCGGCTGCTACAACGCGAAAGATGCGGTGTACACGCTGCAGATGGCGCGCGAGCTGCTGGGCGGGCGCAATCTGGTCAAGCTCGAAGTGCTGGGCGACGAAAAGACCCTGTTCCCGCACATGCCCGAAACCCTGGTCGCGGCCGAAGCGCTGGTAAAAGACGGCTTCGACGTCATGGTCTACTGCAGCGACGATCCGATCCAGGCGCGCCTGCTGGAGGAAATCGGCTGCGTGGCGGTGATGCCGCTGGCCTCCCTGATCGGCTCCGGCATGGGCATTCTCAATCCCTGGAACCTGTCCCTGATCATCGAGCAGGCCAAGGTGCCGGTGCTGGTCGACGCTGGCGTGGGCACCGCGTCGGACGCGGCGATTGCCATGGAACTGGGCTGCGACGGCGTGTTGATGAACAGCGCCATTGCCGGCGCGCGCGATCCGGTGCGCATGGCCGGCGCCATGCGCCTGGCGGTGCAGGCCGGGCGCGAAGCCTTCTTGGCTGGACGCATGCCCAAGCGCTTCGCCGCCGTGCCATCGTCGCCGGTGGCTGGAAAAGTCGCGTGACAGGGCAGGGCGCGTTCATGCCGGCGGTGCTGGTGTTCTCCGGCCTCGATCCATCGGGTGGCGCCGGCATCGCCGCCGACCTGGCCGCGATCGCGGCCCAGGGCGCGCACGCGCTGCCGGTGGTCACCGCGCTGACGGTGCAGGACCATAACCGCGTCCACGACGTGGTGCCGGTCGATTGCGCCCTGCTGACGCGCCAGGCGCAGGCGCTGATCGACACGGTCGAGGTCAAAGCCGTCAAACTCGGCATCCCCGGCAACCGCGCCAATGCCGAGGCGATTGCCGCGCTGATCGTGCAACTGCGCCAGCGGATTCCCTCGCTGCCGGTGGTGCTCGACCCGGTGCTGGCCAGCGGCCATGGCGATGCGCTGGCGCGCGGCGATGCCCTGGCGGCCCTCATGCCCCTGCTGGCCGTGGCCACGCTGGTGGTGCCGAACCTGCGCGAGGCGGCCGCCCTTGGCCGGGTCGCGTGCCCGCATGTGCTGGTCACCGGCGGCCACGGCGACGGTCCGGATGTCGTCAACCGCTGGCACGCCGGGGGCCACGAGCAGGAGTGGCGCTGGCCGCGCCTGCCCGGCGAGTTCCATGGCAGCGGCTGCACCCTGGCGGCGGCGATTGCCGCCCGCCTGGCGCTGGGCGAATCGATGGCCGACGCCCTCGAACGCGGCCAGTCCTATACCCATCAAAGCCTGGCGCAATCGTTCGCGATCGGTGCCGGGCAGCGCATTCCACAGCGCCTACCTTCCTTACTATGACACTGAAAGCGACACTCCCCATGCGAGGACTTTACCTGGTCACCCCCAACTGGGACGATACCGAACGCCTGCTCGACTGCACCCGCGCCGCCCTCGATGGCGGCGTGGCGCTGGTCCAGTACCGCCACAAGGATGCCAGCCCGGATCTGCGCCGGCGCCAGGGCGCGGCCTTGCTGGCATTGTGCCGCCGCTACGGCCGGCCGCTGGTCATCAACGACCACCTGGACCTGTGCCTGACCCTGGGCGCCGACGGCGTGCACGTGGGCGGGACCGACGCCACAGTCGCCCAGGTGCGCGCCGCCCTGGGGCCGGGCAAGATCGTCGGCGCCTCCTGCTACGGCGACCTGGAACTGGCGCGCGCGGCCGAACGCGATGGGGCCACCTACGCGGCCTTCGGCGGCTTCTATCCCTCGCCGGTCAAGCGCTACAGCTTCACCACCGCGCCGGATATTTTGCTGGAAGCGCGCCGCCAGATCGCGCTGCCGCTGGTCGTCATCGGCGGCATGACGCCGAAGAACGCGGTGCCGCTGGTCGAACGCGGCGCCGACATGGTGGCGGCGATTACCTCGGTCTATGCAAGCGCCGATCCGACCTGCGCGGCGCGCCAGTTCGATACCCTGTTCGGCGCACAGCGGAAATCGTGCGCGAACATGACCGGGGCCGTATAATCTTTTTACACTTCCTCATAGCGTAAAAGGACTTCCGTGCCAACTTCCGCCCCTGTCGTGAAACGCCGCATCCTCATCGTCGACGACGATCCGCTGCTCCTGCAGTTTCTCAATGAAGTCATCGGCCACGCCGGCTACGACACCGTGACCGCGTCGTCCGGCGAAGAAGCGCTGCGCGAAATCGCTGCGGGCGAGCCGGACATGGCGCTGCTCGACATCACCATGCCCGGCATGACCGGACTGGAACTGGCGCACCACCTCAAGACCCACACCACGGTGCCGTTCATGTTTTTGTCGGCCATCGGCGACAGCGAATCGAGCAAGCAGGCCGCCGCCTACGGCGCGCTCGGCTACCTGGTCAAGCCGGTCGACGCCGAGCGCCTGATGCCGGCTTTCGAGGCGGGCCTGGCGCGCGCCGACGATATCCGCCAGCTGCGCCGCACCGAACTGAACCTGAACGCGGCGCTCGCCGCCGGACGCGAAACCAGCCTGGCCGTGGGCTTGCTGATGGGCAAATTCCAGACCGACCGCAACACCGCCTTCGAAGTGCTGCGCGACCACGCCCGTTCGAGCCGGCGCAAGATCAACGAAGTGGCCGACCAGTTGCTGGCGGCCGAAGAAACCTTGAATAGTTTGCATGCCGGCTTCGCCATTCGTCTCAAATCGAAATGATGTGATGCAAAGGCGTTGCGTATTGCGGACGCTTTCAAAATAAAAAGCTGGCATACTGTTCCCGTAGAGCAAAACTTTGCTACACTGGTTTTGTGACTTGCATTTCTTCACACAGTTTTGCGTGACCGAGCCCTGACCCGCTCGCGTCCGCCCCCCTCAGTGCCGCCTTTCCCCTGCGGCCGATAGATGTTTCTCGGCCCAGCTCCGCCGATTGTTCCCCTGATGTCGTTGCGCTTTTGCCCATGCATTGTTGCGCCGTACGCTTCAGGATGTCGATCGAACCGGTTCAGAAAGGACGTCGTCATGAAAGCGACTGCAAATTACAAACTCTGCATCTCCGAGGCTGGCCCGCAAGTCGTCGCCAAGGAGCGCCGCACCCTGTTTTCCCACACCCCCCGGCGCCGGGATGTCGGTTCTTCCCTGATCGCGCCCGACGCCGACGCGCTGCTCCTGGACGCGCCCTTGATGGACGCGGCGCTGGTGCCCGGCCACGCGAAGGATGCCGGCCCGGGCGACCTTGGCGGCGGTGCCCGCAGCGTGCCGCGCGTGCTGCACATCGACAGCGATGAAAAGACCGCGCTGGTGCTGGCCACCCTCTTGCAGCCGGAAGCGCGCGTGACCCATGTGACGACGATCGCCGCAGCGCGCCGCCTGCTCGGCACGGAACTGTACTCGCTGGTGGTGCTCGATCCAGGCCTGTCCGACGGCGACGGCCGCGCCCTGATGCCGGAGCTGCTGACCACCCCCCTGCTGGTGTACTCGGCGCGCCTGCCCGACGGGCGCGATCCGGTGCGCGCCTTCTTGCCCAAGCCATGGACCTCGCCGCGCCAGCTGTGGAGCACCATTTCGACCATGCTCGGGATTGCGCCCGGCGTGACGGCGGGAGACTAGGCATGGATACCGCCATCCACAACGCCCTCAAGACCATCCTGTACGTCGAAGACGACCTGCATGTGCGCACCACGGCCAAACTGGTGCTGGAAGTGATCGGCAAATTCGAGGTGCGCGACTGCGGCTCCGGGCGCGAAGCGCTGCTCGCGGCCACGGATTTCAAGCCCGACCTGATTTTGCTGGACGTGATGATGCCCGAACTGGACGGCCTCGCGACCCTGGCCATGCTGCGCCGCATACCGCACCTGGCCGACACGCCGGCGCTGTTCGTGACCGGGCTGACATCGGAAGCGGACATCGCGCGCTATGTCGAAGCGGGGGCGATCGGCGTCATTCCCAAGCCCCTGATGCCGCTGCGCCTGACCGGCCAGCTGCATTCGCTGTGGGAGCAGCACGCGATGGCCGCGCACTGACGCGGAAGGTGCACGCTTGGTTCCAGCTTGATATGATGGCGGCAGTGCGCCCACGCGGCGCGATCCGATCATCTCAGGGACAGGAACAACATGAAAACCAAGGCAGCGATTGCATGGAAGGCGGGCCAGCCGCTGACGATTGAAGAAGTCGACCTGGCGGGCCCGCGCGAGGGCGAGGTACTGGTGGAAATCAAGGCCACCGGCATCTGCCACACCGACTACTACACTCTGTCGGGTGCCGATCCGGAAGGGATTTTCCCCGCCATTCTCGGGCACGAAGGCGCCGGCGTGGTGGTCGACGTGGGCCCGGGCGTGAAAAGCCTGAGCAAGGACGACCACGTCATCCCGCTGTACACCCCCGAATGCCGCCAGTGCAAATTCTGTCTGTCGCAAAAAACCAATCTGTGCCAGTCGATCCGCTCGACCCAGGGACGCGGCCTGATGCCCGATGCGACCAGCCGCTTTTCGATCGACGGCAAGCCGATTTTCCACTACATGGGCACGTCGACCTTCTCCAACTACATCGTGGTGCCCGAGATCGCGCTGGCCAAGGTGCGCTCGGACGCGCCGTTCGACAAGATCTGCTACATCGGCTGCGGCGTGACCACCGGCGTGGGCGCGGTGCTGTTTACCGCCAAGGTGGAAGCGGGCGCCAATGTGGTGGTGTTCGGCCTGGGCGGCATCGGCCTGAACGTGATCCAGGCGGCGAAAATGGTCGGCGCCGACAAGATCATCGGCGTCGACCTGAACCCCGCGCGCGAAGCGATGGCGCGCAAGTTCGGCATGACCCATTTCATCAATCCGTCCAAGGTGGAGAACGTGGTCGACACCATCATCGAGTTGACCGACGGCGGCTCCGACTACAGCTTCGAGTGCATCGGCAACGTGACCACCATGCGCCAGTCGCTCGAATCGTCGCACAAGGGCTGGGGCCAGTCGATCATCATCGGCGTGGCGGCGGCCGGGCAGGAGATTTCGACCCGTCCGTTCCAGCTGGTCACCGGCCGCGTATGGAAAGGCTCCGCCTTCGGCGGCGCGCGCGGACGCACCGACGTGCCCAAGATCGTCGACTGGTACATGGAAGGCAAGATCAATATCGACGACCTGATCACGCACCGCCTGCCGCTCGAACGCATCAACGAAGGCTTCGACCTGATGAAGAGCGGCGAGTCGATCCGCTCGGTCGTACTGTACTGACTACCTGGCCACCGCTTGCGCCCTTGCGCAAGCGGCGCCATGCGTCCTCTCCGGCGGCGGGCCTGCCCGTTGCCGCCGGCGCGTCCCCCTCGCACACTTCCGCTTCCCACCAGCAAGCCGCCCGCTTCCTTGGTCCGCCATAAGGCCGCGCCTGACGCCGATCATGTCCTGGGTCCTTTCGCAGAACTATATTGAACTTCCCCGGGGTGTCGTTTCACCCGTAGCCATGCAGCAAGTGCACCCCCTGTTCCGCGTAGCGCTTCTTCCTGTGGAGGTTTCAAATGGATCCCAAAGTATTCCAGAGCCTGGTCGAAAAGGCACAATCCGACCCTGCGTTTTTCCATCAGCTGGTGTTCAATCCAGAAAAAATCATTGACCAGGTTAATGATCTCGACCGCCGGGCCAAAGGTGCCCTGATGGGACAAGAGCCGGGAGCCTTGATCGCCAGCCTGCTGGGCATTCTCCAGCGCTGCGGCAATACCTGCTCGAGCAGCTGCGACAACACCTGCGGCGGAAGCTGTGGCTACACCACCAACCTGACCGAGGAAATGACGTCGGCCAACCCCGCCGCCGTGAGCTATTTCTCGATCTCCCGTGGCGCCTTGGCTGGCTGCGGCAACACCTGTACCAGCAGCTGCGACAACACCTGCGGCGAGAGCTGTGGCTACACCACCAACTTTACCGACCGTGGTGGCGCCGTCATCAATCCGGCCAACGTCTTCGGCCGCTGAGCGGCACGCGCCCTGGCGCAGCATGTGACGCGCCTCGCTCGTCCGGCGCGTCACCTCGTCTTTCACACCCAATCCATTTACAAGGAGACCGCCGTGGACAGAACGACTTTCACACGACTCGTCGGCCACTTGCGCGGCGACGCGCAGCTGTTCGCCACCTTCCTGTCCGATCCCGCCGCCGCGTTGGAAACGCTGGCCTATCTGGATGACGACACGCGCCGCGCGATCGCGGCAATCGATCCGCAAACCTTCATCGCCGATGCCGCCGCGCTGCTCGGCAGGGACCGCGCCCTGGGCGCATGCGGACCCCAGTACACCTGCTCCTGCACTTCGTACACCTGCGGCGGCGTCACCTGCGGCGGCTCCACCTGCGACGTCACCTGCACCGACACCAGTTGCGGCAACACCTGCGGCGACAGCTGCGGCTTCACCACGAACATCGATGCCCGCTACCTCGGCCTTGACCTCTGGCGCAATGAAGGCGCGCGGGCCGCCGGCCAGGTCCGGGATGACGCCTACCTCGTCTGGAAATGAGCCACCACATGAATCCATCCATTGACAGCGCCCCGCCGAACACCACTTCCTACCACGACCATCTGCAGCGTTGGGGCCTGTCGCCCGAGATCAGCGGCGTGTGGCTCAAGGCCGCCCGCACCGACCGCGTGCAAGGCTGGAAACTGCACGTGTCCAGCGTTCCGGCCGAAGCGCACGCCTTGCTCGACGCGATCCTTCCGATCCTGCTGGCCCGCCAGGTGCCGTTCAAGATCGCCAGGGACGCCACCATCCTGGGGCTGCTCAACGAAGGCAACCTGGGCGCCACCCAGGTCGGCAAGTTCTGCACCATCTACCCCGCCAGCGACGCCGATGCCAGCGCGCTAGCCGCGCAGCTGGTGCCGGCCACGCAGGGCTTGAGCGGCCCGGTGATCACGTCGGACATGGCCTTGGGTAATCTGGTGTATGCGCGCTACGGCGGCTTCAACACCATCGTCGAGCGCGACCTGCTCGGCCAGCACCACCTGTATATCAAGGGCGCCGACGGCGAACTGATTGCCGACGCCTATACCCAGCCCTTCGTGGCGCCAACCTTCGCCGCCTGCCCGTTCGATATTGCCAGCGCCCCGGCACCCGCCGAGGCCAATCGAACGGGTGGCCCGGCGACCTTCGGGCCAGGCTATGTGCTGGTCGACGTCATCAGGCATCACGCCAAAGGCAATGTCTACCTGGCCATCCTGGCGCGCTCGCAGGACTGCGTGGCCGGGCGCGTGATCAAGGAAGGGCGCAAGCACTGCCTGTCCGACATCCATGGGCGCGACATCCGGGTGCGCCTGCAACGCCAGGGCGCCATCCACGCCCAGTTGGGCGGCCTGGTGCCGCTGCCCGCCTGCGATCCGTACTTTGAGGCCGACGGCAACGGCTACCTGCCGATGGCCTTCCTGCCCGGCGCCGACCTGGAAACGGTGGTGCAGGCGAGCCTGAAACGCGGCCCCTGGAGCGCCGCCGGCCGCGCGGGCCAGCTGCGCCTGCTGGACGCATTGCGCCAGCTGGTTGACGCCGTGCAAGCGCTGCACTGCGCCGGCTTCGTGCACCGCGACCTGAGCGTGTCGAATGTCTGGCTCGGGGATGATGGGAAAACCTGGCTGCTGGACCTGGAGATCGCCCAGCATGTGGGCGACTGCGGCCCGGTGTTCGGCAAGGGCACGCCGGGCTTCATGGCGCCGGAACAGGAAGCCGGCGCCGCGCCCACGTTCGCGCAGGATATCCACGCGACGGCGGCGCTGATCCTGTTCGCATTGACCGGCCTCGATCCGCGCCGCACGCTGTTTGCGCGCGGCGACTCGCGCGCGCGGAACGTGCGCTACCTGGCGGCGTCGGTGCCCGACGATCTGCTGGCCGTGCTGCTGGCCGGCCTGGACGACGATCCGCTGGCGCGGCCCGCGCTGGCCGCGATCGGGGAGCGGCTGGCCGCCTACGATGCCAGCCTGCGCGCCGGCACCGCACCCGACGCCGGCGCGCCGCCGCAGCGGCACGATTTTAGCGCCTGCGCGCTGGGCGCCGGACTTGGCCTGCTGCGCCACGCCTTGCGCGACCCGCAATCGGGCCTGTGGCTGTCGGCCGGCTTGTCGAATGCGGGCGGCGGCCAGGAACAAGCCTCCTCGTACGAATTGCGGCGCGGGGCCAACCGCGGCGTGGCTGGCGTGGTCTACGCGCTCGCGCGCCTTGGCCGCGCCGGTATCGCCATCGACGAGGCTGCGCCGGCCGCCGCCACGGCCGTGGCCTGGCTGCTGGCGGACGCCATCACGCCCGACCGCGGCATGCCAGGCCTGCATTTCGGCGACGCCGGCGTGGCCGTCGGCATGGCCGAAGCGGTGCGCGCCGGGCTGGTACCGGCAACGCCGCAGCTCAGCGACTGGATCGCCCGCGTGTTCGAGGCGCCCGTCACCTGGCCCGACGTCACCCACGGCGCGGCGGGGCAGGGCATGGCCGCCCTCATGTGCGCGCACAGCCTTGGCACGGATGCCCCGCTGGCCATGGCGCACCGCTGCGCGCGCTATCTCACCGGCTCGCAGGCGGCGGATGGATCCTGGGTCATGCCCGAAGGCGTGCCCGGCATGTCCGGCGAAACCCTGACCGGCTTCGCCCACGGCGTGGCGGGCATGGTGTTCTTCCTCCTTGAACATGGCGAACGCTTCGGCGACGACACCAGCCGCGCGGCCGCCCAGCGCGGCCTGCGCTGGCTGGAACAGCATGCCTTGCGCGCCGCTGGCGAGCAGGCGCTCGCGTGGCGCTACAGCGACCGCCAGGGCGCCGTCTGGCAGTGGTGGTGCCACGGCGCGCCCGGCATCGCGCTGACCTTCCTGCGCGCTTACCGGCTCACCAAAGACCCGGGCGCGGCACTGTTCGCGCGGCGCGCGCTCGACGCCATCGATCCCGCCCTGCGCGCGCCCAACCTCACCATCTGCCATGGATTGAGCGGCCTGGGTGAGATCTTGCTGGAAGGGGCGCAGGCGCTCGGCGAGCCGGCTTACCGCGACAAGGCCGCCGCGCTGGCCGATACCATCCTGCACCTCGGGCACCGCTGCGCCGACGGCAGCCTGATCTGGCTGGCGGAAGACCCGGTCGCACCTACCGCCGACCTGATGGTCGGCATGGGCGGCATCGCCCATTTCCTGGCGCGCCTGGGCAGCGGCGGCACGGCGCTGGGTTTTCCCTTGCTGCCGTAGTCACCACCCAAGCCGGCGTTGGCGCAACAACGCCGGCTTGGGCCCGTCCGGCGCGCGCCAGCCGCGCCTTTTGGTCGCCTGTTCCCCCGAATCGACCGTCCATCGCCCGCCGCTGGAGCACGGTCCGCCTCCTGTCTAGAGTACGGTCAGCACGCCGCGCCCGCGGCTGCCTGCAAAGTAGAAAAATAGTTCTAGACAAAAGTATCTAGATATTTTATTCTACATTGACCCTTTGACGGAGAGACCATGCACGCAGGAAGCCCCCCATGAACGACATGCTCGCCGTCATCGTGCCCAGCCTGGGCTGGGCGCTGCTCGATTTTGTCTGGCAGGGTTTGCTGATCGGCTGCCTCGCCGCCATGGTGCTGGGATTGCTGCGCGCTGCGCGGCCCCAGCTGCGCTACGCGGTCGGCTGCGCCGCGCTGCTGCTGTGCGCCGCCTTGCCGCTGGCCGGCACGGTGCAGCGCGTGCTCGATGCGCAGGCGGTTACGACCATGTTGCCGCTGGCCGCCAGCGGCATGCCGCAGATTCCCGGCGGCGCCCCCCTGCTGGCGGTGCAGGTCGCCTCATGGGAGCCGGCGCTGCGGCAGCGCCTGCCCCTGCTGATGTTTTTCTGGAGCTGCGGCGCCGGCCTGCTGGCGCTGCGCCTGCTGCTCGGCCTGGCCTGGGTGCGGCGCCGCAGCCAGAGCAGCCAGTACACGCACAACGCCGCATGGCAGGCGCGGGTGGACCGGCTGGCGCTGCGCTTCGGCGTGGCGCGCCAGGTCGCGCTGGGGCTGGTGGACGACCTTCCCGGCCCGGTCACGGCCGGCTGGTGGCGTCCGGTGATCCTGGTGCCGGCCGCGCTGGTGAGCGGCATGCCGCCCGACTTGCTGGAGGCGCTGCTGGCGCACGAAATGGCGCATATCCGGCGCTTCGATTACCTGGTCAACCTGATGCAAAGTGCGATCGAAATCGTGCTGTTCTATCACCCGGCAGTGTGGTGGCTGTCGCACCGGGTGCGCATCGAGCGCGAACAGATCGCAGATGATTTAGCAGCAAGCATGCTCGGCGAACCGCGGCGTCTGGCGCTTGCATTATCCGAACTGGACCAGTTCCAGTTCTCCACACCTCAACTCGCCCATGGGGCTCACGGAGGAAATCTTATGTCCCGCATCAAACGCCTGGTCCGCCCGGATACCGAACCGCTCAACTGGAAGATGGCGCTGCCGATTCTCGGCCTGTCGGCCGCCTGCGCCGCCTTCTACGCCAACGCGCAGAGCGCGCCTTTAGCGCAGCCCCAGGCCGCGCGCGCCGTGCGTGCGCCGCTGCCGCCGGTCCCCCCCGCGCCGCCGGCCCCCCCGGCTGCGAAGGCGGTTCCGGCCGTTTCCGCCGCAGCGATGGATATGCCGGTACCGCCGGCGCCACCGATGCCGCCGGCGCCACCGGCGCCGCCCGCACCGCCGCGTCTTCCCGTGAGCATCACCAAAGGCGTCGGCGAGATGTCGTACGCGCTGGTGCAGGGCGCCGAGCGCAAGGGCATGCTCAGTGGCGACAGCCGCGACTTCGACGACATCGACGCCGCCAAGCACAGCGTCAAGGGTGATTTCCTCTGGTTCCGCCAGGGCGGCAAGGCGTACGTGGTGCAGGACCCTGCGCTGATCGCCCGGGTGACCGAAGCCTATGCGCCGCTCAAGCGCCTCGGCGACCAGATGGACGTCCATGGCAAGGAGATGGAAAAGCACGGCAAGGTGGTCGAACAGCTGGGGCGCGAGATGGAACGCACCGCCGGCGCCCATCGGCCCGCCGACGCCGACACCCAGCGCATCGCCGGCCTGATCGCGGCGCTGGCGGCGCAGCAGGGCCGCTTGCAGCGCGACATCGTGCTGCTTGAGCGCCAGATCGACGACGCCAGCGGTGCCGCGCGCGCCCAGTTGTCGGGCAAGCGCGACCAGCTCAACACCAAGCTGGGCGACATCGAACGCCAGCTCGACGCGCAGCACGCCCAGCTGGAGCGCCAGCATGGCAAGATGGAGGCGGCGCGCGCGCCGATGGATGCCATCGACAAGCAGATGAAGGAAGCCGCCAAGCCGATGGACGCGCTGGGCAAGCAAATGAATGTCCTGGGCCGCGAAATGGACCAGCATGGCAAAGCGGCCGAGCGCGTGATGCGCGAGGTCCTGCGCGACGCCGTCGCCAGGGGCCTGGCGCGGCCCGTGCCAGGGGACCGCGCGGGCTGAGCAGCTTGATCAGATTGGCAAATTGTTAATCTGGTCGAATGAGCAGGCGATTAGAATAGGGCTCCGGCGATGTGCCGGAGTGAACACCTATCTGACCATCAAGGGAAATATGAAACAATTTGTCAACGCCTGTCTCGCGGCGGCGGCCGTCCTGTGCGCCGCCCCATCGCGCGCCGCACCGGTCGATATCAAGGGGCGCTGGATGATTGACCTGGCGCCCATGGTGGTGGAGATGAAAGCGAGGAAGGCACCGGCGAAAGCGATCGCGTCGATGGAACAGACCTTCCGCGGCGGCATCATGACCATCGACGCGAACACGCTCAAGCTCACGATCGCCGGCCATGAGGACCGACAGCCCGTGACCCTCAAATACACAGTGGTCGGGACCAGGGATGACTGTATCGCGCTGCACGTGGATGGCTCGCCGCGTCCCATTGCGTACTGTCTGGTGCCCGGCGGCATGGTGGTCAAGGACCCGGCTGCCGGCATGAGGCAGTTCTACCGGCGCCATTGATCGCGCACGCAAGCAGGGCTACATGTTAACTTAATTGCATGTCAATTGTGCAATTGTTTAGAACCCCCGCTTGCGGTCAGGCTTCCGCTCACGCGCCTGGAGCGTTACGACCATCGACTCACTGTTAAGGAAAACATGAACAAAGCTCTACGCGTTGGTTGTGCGGCGATTGCCGTGCTGTGCGCCGCCCAGTCGCACGCCGCCTCGGTCGATATCAAGGGAAACTGGGAGATCGACATGGCGCCCATGCTCGAACAGGCGAAGAAAAACAAGGCCCCGGCCGAACAGGTGGCGCAGCTTGAGCGCAGGTTCCAGGGCAGCCAGATGGTGATCGACGCCAAGACGATCACGCTGTCGCTGGCCGACAGCGCCGCCAAGCCGATGACCTGTCAGTACAAGATCGCCAAGCCCGCCAAGAGCGCCCCGAACAAGGCGAACTGCGTCAGCCTGAGCATCGATGCCTTGCCCGCCCCGCTGGATTACTGCCTCAACGATGGCGCCCTGTCCGTCAACGACCCCACCAGCGTGCTGGTATCGGTCTACCGCCGCAAATAAATCATCAAGCAACAGCACTGAAGCACAAGCAGTGAAGCCCGCAACACGGGCTTGACCTTTGCGATTACACGTGTAATCATGAGTCATCGATTACACGTGTAATTAATAAGGGGAGTGACGCATGGAACAGCAAGCGGCAGCGATCAGCGACGCCGAGTCGAAGGTCATGGAAGTACTGTGGCGCTCTGGCAGCGCGATGCCGGCCGAGGATATCGTGGCCGCGCTCGTGAGCGGTCATCAGTGGCAGGAAGCGACCATCAAGTCGCTGCTCAACCGGCTGCTCAACAAGGGCGCGGTCAGCGCGCAGAAGGAGGGGCGCCGCTATCTGTACACGGCGGTGCTCAAGCGCGAGCACTGGCTCACCAGCGAAAGCACGGGCCTGCTCGACCGCCTGTTCGGCGGGCGCATCGCGCCGCTGGTCGCCCATTTCGGCCAGCACCGCAAACTGAGCAAGACCGATATCGCCGAGCTCAAACGCCTGATCGGAGAGCTCGACGATGATCAATAACCTGCCCGAGCTGCTGCTGCGCCTGGCCGTCTCCGCCAGCGCGGCCATTGCCGTCGTGCTGCTGGTGCGCCGCCCGCTGCGCCAGCGCATCGATGCCGGCCTGGCCTACCAGGCCTGGCTGATCGTCCCGCTGGCCATGGCCGCCGCCGCCTTGCAGCCGCTGTTTGCCGCCCCCGTCAAGGCACTGGTGCTGCTGCCCGCGCTGCCTGCGTTGGCGGCGTTCGGGCCGGCGGGCGCGCCGGGAGCCGCCAGCGCCGCCGCTCAGGCTTGGACTGGCTGGCTGCTGCCGGTCTGGGCCTGCGGCGCGCTGGCCACGCTGGCCTTGTTCTGCCTGAGCCACCGCGCCTTCGTGCGCAGCCTGGGAGCGCTGAGCGTGCGCGGCGGCATCGCCTACGCCGCCCATGCCGCCGCCGGCCCGGCCTTGCTCGGCTTGTGGCGTCAACAGATTGTGGTGCCGCTCGATTTCGACCAGCGCTACAGCGCAGAGGAGCAAGTCCTGATCATCGCCCACGAGCAGGTCCATGCGCAGCGCGCCGATGCCGCCGCCAACACCCTGCTGGCGCTGATCCAATGCGCGTTCTGGTTCAATCCCCTCGTGCACCTGGCCGCGCCGCGCTTTCGCTTCGACCAGGAACTGGCCTGCGACGCGCTGGTAATGCGGCGCCATCCATCCCAGCGCCGCACCTATGCCGGCGCCATGCTGAAAACCCAGGCCGGCGTGAGCCTCACGCCGTCCGTCTGCCACTGGCAATCCTGCCACCCACTCAAGGAGCGCATCATGCATCTGCAACAAACCCCACCGTCCCCCTCGCGCCGCCAGGCGGGCCGCATTCTGGTGGCGGCGCTGGCCGGCATCGCCGCCTTCGCCGCCCTGGCCGCCCGCGCCGACGCGAGCGCCGTACCTAGCGCCGTACCCACCGCCGTACCTACCGCCGTACCTACCACCGTACCCAATTACGCGGTTGCCATGACCCTGCGCGTGGGGACCGATGGCGCGCCGCAGCATATCCGTGCGCGTACGCCGTCCGACTTTTCGGTGCGCGTGGGAGAGGGCGCGGGCGGCTGGAGCGGCGATTTTTCGTTGAGCGCGGTCGGCAGCGACCAGGTGCTGGTCCGCAGCAAGATCTCCCTGGACGGCAAGCTGGTGAGCGAACCGGGCGTGCTTACGCGGCTCGGCGCCAGCAGCGCCATCCGGATCGCCGGCACCGGCGGCCAGGGCGACCTGGCGCTTGACGTGACGGTCACGCGCGAGGGCCAGGTGGTGCCCGGCGCCTGACAGGGCCGTTCGCCAGCGAACACGCCGCCGCCTGGCGGCGTCGCGCCGGTATAATCACGGGATGCAAAATCTCCTCCATAACCTCAATCCCGAACAACTCGCCGCCGTCACCCTGCCACCGCAGAGCGCCCTGATTCTTGCGGGCGCCGGCTCCGGCAAGACGCGCGTGCTGACGACCCGCATCGCCTGGCTGATCCAGACCGGCCAGGTGTCGCCGTCCGGGATCATGGCGGTGACGTTTACCAACAAGGCGGCGAAGGAAATGCTGACCCGCCTGTCGGCCATGCTGCCGGTGAGCACGCGCGGCATGTGGATCGGCACCTTCCACGGCCTGTGCAACCGCTTCCTGCGCACCCATTACCGCGATGCCGCGCTGCCGCAAACCTTCCAGATCCTCGATTCCCAGGATCAGCTGTCGATGATCAAGCGCTTGCTGAAAGCGAACAATATCGACGACGAGAAGTATCCGCCCAAAAACCTGATGTATTTCATCAATAACGCCAAGGACCAGGGCTTGCGCGCCAACCGGGTCGAGGCGCACGACCCGATCGAACGCAAGATGGTCGAGTTGTACGAGCTGTACGACAACCAGTGCCAGCGCGAAGGCGTGGTCGATTTCGCCGAACTGCTGCTGCGCGCCTACGAACTGCTCGAACGCAACCAGCCGCTGCGCGAGCACTACCAGGCGCGCTTCAAGCACATCCTGGTCGACGAGTTCCAGGATACCAATGACCTGCAATACAACTTGCTCAAGCTGCTGGCGGGGCATGGTCAGCAGGTGGCCGGCGCGCTGTTCGCCGTGGGCGACGACGACCAGAGCATTTACGCCTTCCGTGGCGCCAACGTCGGCAATATGAGTGCCTTCGAGCGCGAATTCCGGGTCGAGAACCTGATCAAGCTGGAGCAGAATTACCGCTCGCACGGCCACATTCTCGACAGCGCCAATCACCTGATCGCCAACAACAGCAAGCGCCTGGGCAAGAACCTGCGCACCGATGCCGGCCACGGCGAGCCGGTGCGCATCTACGAAGCCTCGTCCGACCTGGAAGAGGCGCAGTGGATCATCGAAGAAGCGAAGAGCCTGATGGCCGAAGGTGCGCTGCGCCGCGAGATCGCGATTCTGTACCGCTCCAATGCGCAGTCGCGCGTGATCGAACACGCCCTGTTCGCGGCCGGCCTGCCGTACACCGTTTACGGCGGCCAGCGCTACTTCCAGCGCGCCGAGGTCAAGCACGCCATCGCTTACCTGCAACTGATGGACAATCCGCACAACGATTCGGCCTTTTTGCGTGTGGTCAATTTCCCCACGCGCGGCATCGGTATGCGCTCGATCGAAGCGCTGCAGGCGGCCGCCGAACAGTATGGCATTTCGCTGTACGCGGCGGTGCCCTACGTGGCGGGCAAGTCCGGCTCCTCGCTGAACAGCTTCGTGAAACTGGTCGAAGGCGCCCGCTTCGAGACGCAGCAACTGGCGCTGCCCGAAACGGTGCGCGTGGTGCTGGAGGCCAGCGGCCTGCTGCAGCACTACCAGAACGAAAAAGAAGGCGCCGACCGCATCGAGAATCTGGAGCAGATGGTCAATGCGGCCACCCAGTTCGTGCAGGAAGAAGGCTTCGGCCAGGGCGCCCCGGCCTACATGGGACCGAAGGCGCAGGCCAGCGCGGGCGAACTGATTTTGAATGGCGACGGCACCGAAATCATCGACGCCGATATCCCGCTCAACACCATCATGTCGCCACTGTCGGCCTTCCTCTCGCACGCCTCGCTCGAAGCGGGCGACGCCCAGGCCCAGGCTGGGCAGGATGCGCTGCAACTGATGACGGTGCACTCGGCCAAGGGCCTCGAATTCGACGCCGTGTTCATCACCGGCCTGGAAGAAGGCTTGTTCCCGCACGAGAGCAGTTCGCGCGAGATGGATGGCGTCGATGAAGAACGGCGCCTGATGTACGTGGCCATCACGCGCGCGCGCAAGCGCCTGTACATGAGTTTCACGCAAACGCGCATGCTGCACGGCCAGACCCGCTACAACATGAAATCGCGCTTTTTCGACGAGCTGCCGGAAGACGCGCTCAAATGGATATCGCCGCGGGTGCAGTCACACTGGTTCGGGAATAAAAAATCGGCCTGGGATGACGCCAACTTGAGCAGCGGTGGTTCGGACAACAAGATCGCCCAGCAGATCAAGCAGAAAGCGGCCAGCAACGGGCCCGGATGGCGCATCGGCGAATCGGTGGCGCATGCCAAGTTCGGCGAAGGGGTGATCGTGAATATCGAAGGCGGCGGCAGCAATGCGCGCGCCCAGATCAATTTCGGCAAGGCGGGCATGAAAGTGCTCGACCTGTCGGTCGCCAAGCTCGAACGGGTGGGACGCTGAATCGATGGCGGGTGGGCCTGCGCCCACCCGCTGGCGTTGCTATTTGAGCGCCGCGTCCTTCGGCAGCAGCGACGGGTCGCCGAAGATTTGCCGGTAGCTGCAAAAAATCGCGCACTGCAACAGCAGTACGAATTGCAGCATCAGCCAGATGACGGCAATCCGTCCACCCTGGCTGTCGCCCAGCAGCAGCATGACTGCGATCGAGGCGCCGAAAAACATCGCGCACCACGCCAGCAGCATCACCATGAACGGGCGGATCGCCCCGAGAATACCGAACACGCTGTAAAAGGTCGCCTTGCCCGGTGACATCTGCTGCCAATAAGTCAGCGCTGGCGCAAAGCACAGCGCCAGCAGCGCCAGGCTTTGCAAGAGGCCGGTCAGCAGCACCGCCTGCATGTCGGCCGTGCTGATTTTCAGGTTGGCGCGATCGGCCAACGGTACGCTCATCTGCTTGATGAATGCGGGCGATACCATCAGCGCCAGCAGCACGCCGAGCAGGATCGACAGCGCCAGGTAGATCAGGCCCAGCTTGCACAGGCGGCGCAAGGCTGGCTGGCGCAATCCGGTCAGCAGCACGCCCGGGGTGACCGGCTGGTCTTGCCCGATCAGGTTGCAGGCTTGCAGGATCGCCACGCTGAACGAGGGCACCAGCACCATCGTGATCATTTGCCCGAGCAGGGGAATCGCGCTCAGGGCTAGGCTGAACAGGAGGGTGGCGAACAGCAGCATGGTGAGGATCGCCGGCTGCTTGCGGAACAGGGTGAAGCCCTGCTTGATCCAGAGCCATCCGGTGATGGCGGGAAGGCGGCTCATGCGAACAATTCCGGGGCCGGGGTGGCGATGCGCTCGCGCAGGATGCGCTCGAAATGGGCCGGATCGTGCGGGGTCAGCATTTCGGCTTCGCGCGGCTGGTAGAGGTCATACAGGCGCGAGAGCCAGAAGCGCAGCGCGGCGGCGCGCAGCATGGGCTGCCAGGCGGCCTGCTCGTCGGCCGTGAACGGGCGCACCGCATGGTAGGCGTCGAGCAGGGCGCGCACGCGGGCGGTGTCGAGCACGCCGGTATCGAGGTCGATGCACCAGTCGTTGACGGTGACGGCCACGTCGAACAGCCAGGTATCGCAGCCGGCGAAATAGAAATCGAAGAAGCCGGTCAGGCGCTCGCCGACGAACATCACGTTATTGCGGAACAGGTCCGCATGGACCGGGCCGCGCCCGAGCCGGTGGTAATGGTCGCAGGCCGCGAACGCGCTCTGGAAATGCATCTCGGCGCGCAGCAGGTGGGCGTTGCGCTCGTCGAGGAAGGGCAATACCTGCGGCGTGGTGTCGTTCCACCAGTCCAGGCCGCGCAAGTTCGGCTGTTGCAGCGCAAAGTCGCGCGCGGCCAGATGCATCTTGGCCAGCATGGCGCCGACCGCCGCGCAATGGACCGGCTGCGGCGCCATCTGCGAGCTGCCTTCGAGTTTGCTGACGATGGCGGCCGGCTTGCCGTGCAGCGGCACCACCAGTTCGCCCGACTCGTCCGGCACCGGGGCCGGCACCAGCACGCCGCGCTCGGCCAGATGACGCATCAGCTGCAAATAAAACGGCAACTGCGCGAAACTGAGGTTCTCGAAAATGGTCAGCACGTACTCGCCGTGCTCCGTATCGATGAAGAAATTGCTGTTTTCGATGCCGGAACTGATCCCTTTGATGGCGATGGCATTTCCTAATGGAAACTTCTTCAACAACAAGGTGAGGTCATCCAGGCTGACCGCGGTAAAAACTGCCATGTGCAAGCGAAGGGTAAGGTGAATCGGTCGATATCGGTACGCGCGCGCAAGAGGGCGCGCGCGGGCGGATGGGGGGATTACTTGGCTGGAGCGGGCGGTGGCGGCACCGGTGCTGCGTCGGTGTTGGCGGCGGCCTCGCTGGCGGCTTTTTTCTTTTTGTTCAGGTCGAATTCCCCGACTGTCCATTGAGGTGCGCGCAGGGTCGAGCCGGTGGCGTCGCCGGTCGAACTGCCGCCGGCGGGATTGTTGCCCTTCATCGTATAGCTGCTCTTGCCGGTTTTGACTTTGACTTCCGTGGTCCGGCCGCCCGCGCGTTTTTCGGTGATTTTCGGCTCATTCGCGCGCGGCGCGGGGGTAGCTGGCGCCATATTGCTCTCGTCGAGGCGTTCGAGCTTGGGCGGCGCGTCGCTCGGCTTGGTTTGCTGGGCGCCGGCCAGGTTCGCGTGGGCCAGCAGGCACAGGGCCAGGGTCTTGCAGAGAGAAGAAGTGCGCAGCATGATAGGGTCGCCTTGTGATCGTGTGG
Source organism: Massilia frigida (assembly GCF_011682175.1). Lineage (GTDB taxonomy): Bacteria > Pseudomonadota > Gammaproteobacteria > Burkholderiales > Burkholderiaceae_D > Telluria_A > Telluria_A frigida. The sequence goes on along the minus strand of NZ_WHJG01000041.1, from coordinate 26,745 downwards.
ACCATTGTAACAAACCCCCGCCCCGCCTGTGAAAACACATCGTCCAGGCCAGTACAATTACTACCGCCCAAGGTCACCTCCTACAACCGGGGTCTGACCTCTGATTAGCAACAAAACCGCTGAAAGGCGCAAAACCGCTGCAAAACACGGCACAGGGCCCGGTTTTGCAAGGAATCGGCGTCAAAAGTTGCCTGGCCGTGGTCAAATCTCGGTTAGGCAACACAAAAGTTGCTAGTCAGAGCTCTGACCCCGGTTAGACATCGTCTAAGCCAGTGGAATTCCTACCGCCCGAGTCCACCTCCTACAACCGGGGTCTGACCTCTAATTAGCAACAAAACCGCTAAAAGGCGCAAAACCGTTGCAAAACACGGCACAGCGCCCAGTTTTGCGAGGAATCGGCGTCAAAAGTTGCCTGACCGGGGTCAAATCTCGGTTAGGCAACACAAAAATTGCTAGTCAGAGCTCTGACCCCGGTTAGGCGACACAAAAATTGCTAGTCAGAGGTCAGACCCCGGTTCGCGCTTCGGGCCAGCCGCGCTTTCTGCGATAATGACCGGTACGCTGCCGCGCCCGCTCCTGTCCCGGCTCAACCTCATTTTTGGCACTATGCAAAATACCCTGCTGTTAGTCGACGGTTCCAGTTATCTTTACCGTGCTTTTCACGCCCTGCCAGACCTGCGCAGCCCCGACGGCCATCCCACCGGCGCCATGCACGGCATGGTCAATATGCTGCGCCGCTTGCGCCAGGATTATCCGGCCGCTTACATCGCTTGCGTGTTCGATGCCAAGGGCAAGACTTTTCGCGACGATATGTATCCGGAATACAAGGCCACGCGCGCGTCCATGCCGGATGACTTGCGCCTGCAAATCGAGCCGATCCACGAAGTGGTGCGCCACATGGGCTGGCCGATCCTGATGGTCGACGGCGTCGAGGCCGACGATGTCATCGGCACGCTGTCGGTCCAGGCTTCCAGCCTGGGCATGGACACCGTCGTTTCCACCGGCGACAAGGACCTGGCGCAGCTGGTCAACGACAAGGTCACCCTGATTAACACGATGAGCAACGAGAAGCTCGACGAAGCCGGCGTACTGGCCAAGTTCGGCGTGCCGCCCAAGCGCATCATCGATTACCTCACACTCATCGGCGACACGGTCGACAATATCCCGGGCGTGGCCAAGTGCGGCCCCAAGACCGCCCTCAAGTGGCTGGCGCTGCACGATAGCCTCGATGGCGTGATCGCCAACGCGGCGTCCATCGGCGGCGCGGTCGGCGAGAACCTGCGCCAGGCCCTCCCATGGCTGCCGCAGGGCCGCGCCCTGATCACCGTCAAGACCGATTGCGACCTGGCCGCGCACATGGCGTCGATCACCGATACCCTGGTGGCGCAGCCGGAAAACAAGGATGGCTTGAAAGCCTTCTTCGAGCGTTACGGCTTCAAGACCTTGCTGCGCGAAGTGAGCCAGCGCGACGACGAGGGCGCTCCGCGCGCACTGCTCAATTCCCCCGAGGGCGACCTGTTCCCAGGCGCGCTGGTGCCGGTCATGCGCGGCGAGTACGAAACGGTGGTCACCGAGGCCGACCTGGAACGCTGGCTGGCGCTGGTCGATGCCGCCGAACTGACCTCGGTCGATACCGAAACCACCTCGCTCGACCCGATGACGGCGCAGATGGTCGGCATTTCGCTGTCGGTCGAAGCGGGCAAGGGCGCATACATCCCGCTGGCGCACCGCTACGCCGGCGTGCCCGAACAATTGAACCGCGAGGCGCTCCTGGCGCGCATGAAGCCGTGGCTGGAAGATGCGTCGAAACCGAAGGTCGGCCAGAACCTCAAGTACGACAGCCACATTTTCGCCAACCACGGGGTGACCCTGCGCGGCATCCGGCACGACACCTTGCTGCAGTCATACGTGTTCGAGTCGCACAAGCCGCACGACATGGACAGCATGGCCTTGCGCCACCTGGGCTACACCACGATTCCGTTTACCGATGTATGCGGCAAGGGCGCCGGCCAGATCTGCTTCGACCAGGTGGACCTCGAGCGCGCGACCGAATACGCGGCCGAGGATTCCGACATCACCCTGCGCCTGCACCAGGCCATGAAGGGCCATGTCGAGAGCGACGACAAACTCAATTTCATCTACCGCCAGATCGAGCTGCCCACCTCCGTGGTGCTGCACAAGATCGAGCGCAACGGGGTGCTGATCGACGCCGAACTGTTGAATGTGCAGTCGGGCGAACTCGGTGCGCGCATCATGGAGCTCGAACAGAAGGCCTACGAGCTGGCCGGCGGTCCGTTCAATCTCGGTTCGCCCAAGCAGATCGGCGAGATCTTCTTCGTCAAGCTGCAGCTGCCGGTGATCAAAAAGACCCCGAGCGGGGCGCCGTCGACCGACGAGGAAGTGCTGCAAAAGCTGGCCGAGGATTTTCCGCTGCCGAAAATCCTGCTCGAATACCGCGGCATGTCCAAGCTCAAGTCGACCTACACCGACAAGCTGCCCAAGATGGTCAACCGCGAGACCGGCCGCGTGCACACCAACTATGCGCAGGCGGTTGCCGTGACGGGACGCCTGTCGTCGAACGAGCCGAATCTGCAGAACATCCCGATCCGCACCGCCGAAGGGCGCCGCATCCGCGAAGCCTTCATCGCCGGTCCGGGCAATGTGATCGTGTCGGCCGACTATTCGCAGATCGAGCTGCGCATCATGGCCCATATTTCGGAAGACGCGGCCATGCTGCGCGCGTTCGCCGAGGGCGAGGATATCCACCGCGCCACCGCCGCCGAAATCTTCGGCGTGCCGCCGGCGGAAGTGCAGGGCGAGCAGCGGCGCTATGCAAAGGTCATCAACTTCGGCCTGATCTACGGCATGAGCGCCTTCGGGCTGGCCGCCAACCTGGGCATCGAACGCTCGGCGGCGCAAAACTATATCGACAAGTACTTCGCGCGCTTTTCCGGCGTGCGCCAGTACATGGAAGACACGCGCATGCAGGCCAAGGCGCGCGGCTACGTCGAAACCGTGTTCGGGCGGCGCCTCTGGCTGCCGGAGATTAATTCGCCGAACGGGCCGCGCCGCCAGGGCGCGGAACGGGCCGCGATCAACGCGCCGATGCAGGGCACGGCGGCGGACCTGATCAAGCTGGCCATGATCGCGGTGCAGGACTGGCTGGAGACGGACAAGCTGGCCACGCGCATGATCATGCAGGTGCACGATGAACTCGTGCTGGAAGTGCCGCAGGCGGAACTGGAGCTGGTCAAGACCAGGCTGCCGCAATTGATGGCGGGCGTGGCGGCCCTGAAGGTGCCCTTGCTGGCCGAAGTGGGTATTGGCAAAAACTGGGACGAAGCACACTAATATAACGTATAGATACCTACTAATATACATACCTACTGAAAGAGGGAACGATGAAGAGCACATTTATCCGCCTTGGCACGGCAAGCACCATATTGGCCGCCCTGGCGCTGACTGCCTGCGGCGGCGGCGGCGGCAATCCCGGCGCCAATCGCACCAACGGCAACGGTAATGGTAACGGCACGCCGCCGCCCATCGGCGGCACGACCGGCACCCTGAACGTGTCCCTGACCGATGCGCCGGCCTGCGGCTTCGATGCGGTCAACGTCACCATCAGCAAGGTGCGCGTGCACAAGAGCGCAGCCGCGGTCGATACCGATGGCGGCTGGTCCGATGTGGTGCTGGCGTCGCCGCGCAAGATCAATCTGCTCGACCTGACCAATGGCAAGCTCGATGCGCTCGGTTCGACCGAGGTGCCGGCCGGCCGCTACAGCCAGGTGCGCCTGATGCTCGATCCGAACACCGGCAACGGTTTCGCCAACACCGTCACGCCGACCGCCACCAAGTCTGAAACGACCTTGGAAACCCCGTCCGCCATCCAGTCGGGCGTGAAGATCATCAGCGACTTCGAGGTCGTGGCCGGCCAGCCTTATGGCCTGGTGCTCGATTTCGACGCCTGCCGCTCGGTCGTCACCAAGGCTGCCGGCGGCTACCTGCTGTCGCCGGTCGTGACCGTCGTGCCGGGCACGGCCAACGGCATCACCGGCTTTATCAGCCCGGTCTTCGCGCGCGATGGCGTGGTGGTGAGCGCCCAGCAAAACGGCAGCGTGGTCAGCAGCGTGGTGGCCGATCCGTCCAGTGGCGCGTTTGCGCTCAGCCGCCTGGTCCCGGGCGCCTACGACATCGTCATCGTCGGCAGTGGCCGCGCGGCGGCCGTGATCGGCGGCGTGCCTGTGGCCAGCACCACCGGCACCATCGCCATCAGCACGGCGGCCGCGCCGATCAGCATGCCGGTCAGCCTGACCCGCACCATCAGCGGCACGGTCACCTTGCTGCCCGCGAAAGCGACCGTGACGCCGTTTGTCAAGGTGATGCAGACTGTGTCTGCGGGCAAAACCGTGGTGATCCAGGCGCGCGATGCCGGCGCCGGCGGCGCGTATTCGATTAGCGCCCTGCCAGTCGTCGCGCCGCAGTACGCCAATTATGGTGCATCCCTGCCGCTGACCTTCGGCCCGGTCACGCCAGTCCAGGGCCTGGGCGGGTATCGCGTCGACGCGCTCGCTACCGGTTACATCAGCAAAACGGTGGCCGTGGTCGATGTGGCGGCTGGCGACAAGGCCAACGTCAACCTGCAACTGGCGCCGTAAGGCACCGGCCATCGCGCCCTGCGGCCCCCGATACGGGCGCTGCGGGGTGCGATGGCGCCTGCGCTAGCGGCGCGCCCGGTTTGGTCCCGATGGCACCGAACTGGGCGGCCGGCGGCCCGGAGCGGTACAATGCCCGGCTTGCGATTGTCGCAAGACCGTTCAAGAGGCTTCAAAATCGATTCGACCCTCATTTCCATCCTGCTGGCAACGACCATCGGGGGTGTGCTCAGCATTTCCGCCGCTGCCGTGTTTTCGTTCGCCCTGCTGTCGAAAATGGTCGAGCGCATGGTCAGCCTGTCGGTCGGGATCATGCTGTCGACCTCGCTCCTGCATGCCTTGCCGGAAGCGTTCGAGTCGGGCGCCGATGCGCGCAGCCTGTTCGCTACCTTGCTGGCCGGATTGCTTGCGTTTTTCATGCTGGAAAAGTTCGCCATCCTGCGCCATTCGCACCATCATGAAGGCGATGGTCATCATCATGCCCACGGCCACGACAAGCGCGAAGCAGGCAAGGCTGGCTGGATGATCTTGCTGGGCGACGGCATGCACAATTTTACCGATGGCATCCTGATCGCCGCGGCCTTCCTGGCCAATCCGGAACTGGGCATCGTCACCGGGCTGGCCATCATCGCCCATGAAATCCCGCAGGAAATCGGCGACTTCATCGTCTTGCTCAATGCCGGCTTTTCGCGCACGCGCGCCTATCTGTTCAACCTGCTGTGCAGCCTGATGGCCGTGGCCGGCGGTTTGCTCGGCTATTTCACCCTGGACCGCGCCAGCGGACTGATTCCGTACGTGCTGGTATTTGCTTCCTCGGGCTTCCTGTACATTGCCGTCAGCGATCTGATGCCGCAGATGCAACGCCGCGCCACTGTGCGCGAATCCGTTCCGCAAGTATTGCTGATCGGCGTGGGCGTGCTGATCGTGCTGTTTCTCACGCGCGGACGCTAGGCATCGCAGCGGCAATTTTGCCGCCCGCGATTGAAATTCTTCCGGTCCGGCTATCTAATTTCCCCATGTTATACACCAGGCGCGGTAATGCGCCTGCCTTTAGTCCCGCTCAAGTCCGCGCTATTGCCCGGCTCGCCAGCGTCTTTTATGCTGAAGGCTGAAGTAGCAAGCCGGTGAAGCGAGACCACCTTTTTGCCTCGCAGCCAGTTTGGGAGGATATATGGCTGAAATCGTCCTGTTTGAACATGCTAATTATCACGGTGCGCATAAACATTTATTCGGGTCGGAAACGAATCTGAATGCCCCCGACGATAATTTTTTCAACGATCGCATTTCTTCGTTTGTGGTGCTGTCGGGCCGCTGGCAGTTCTACCGCGATAGCAATTTCCATGGGCCGGCGTCGCAGGTATTCGGACCGGGCCGTTATAACTGGGTCGAAGCGGTGAACGTGCCGAACGATTCCATTTCGTCGGTCCGCCAGCTGTAAGCCGGACTGTCCGATGGAGCGGCATGCGCCCCGGCGTGACATGGGCCGCGCTTGCCGCCTGTAACCGGGTAAGGAGGATATATGGCTGAAGCCGTGCTATATCAGCATATCAATTTTCGGGGCCGCGAGAAACATCTGTATGGGTCGGAGCCGAACTTGAATGCGCCAGACGACAATTTTTTCAATGATAAAATATCGTCGTTCGTCGTCGTATCGGGACGCTGGAAGTTTTACCGCGACAGCAATTATCGCGGACCGGCATCGCGCGTATTCGGACCGGGCCGCTATTCCTGGGTCGAAGCGGTAAATATTCCGAATGATTCCATCTCGTCCGTGCGACTGATGGCGGCCTGAGCTGGGCCGCAAGCGATGACAAGCGCCATGCCGGAGTAGTCGGTGCGCTTGTCATCAAGCTGTCATGAAAGTATGCGAGGCTATGCTCATTACAAAAACAAAAAAGGAGAAGACGACCATGCTCAGCACCGTAGTGAATCACCTCAACACCTATCGCGCCGCCCGGGTCACGCATCAATCACCGTACCGCGCCGAAATGGCCGATCTCCCCGCGACGCTGTATCCCTTCTGGAAGCGCACCGCGCAGCACGAATTCAAAGGCATCCCGCAGGATGCCTTTTTTTTCGCCCGCGCCGCCGAAGGCTTGATGGCGTTTTTCGACTGCGTACGCCACAGCAGCATGACGTGCGGCTTGCCCTCGATGGCGGCCGATTCGGTGTGGCACGCCTGGATGCGCCTCTCGCCCACCGGCCTGAACGCGTTTTGCCGCAAGCATTTCGGTCGCGTCATCCCGCACGTGGAAGCGCTCGATATGGGGGACGGCATGGCGCGCGCGTTGGCGGCCTGCCTGGTGCACGCGCGCAGGATCGAGCGCATGCCGGTGGCCGGGCCCAACTTGCCGCGCCTGTTCGCACTGGACCGCGTGCTGGCCATGCCGGCTGGTCGCGGCTACCTGTTGTTCAACGGTGAGGTGGCTTCGCTCGCGCTCGACGCGCGCGGACGCGCCATCGGCGTGCCGGCGTATGTCCACAGCCTGTCGCCGGCGCTGTTGCTGGCCGCCGGCTTGATCAGTGATGACGAGTACCGCCGCCACGCGCGCAAGACCGGCACGCCCGCTGAAACCGGGGGAGGGCGCGGCAGCAGCGACAGCCAGGCGATCTGCGTCGGCGACGCCTGCGAGGGCGCGAGCGACGCCGGGGGCGACTCCGGCTGCGGAGGCGGCTGCGGCGGAGGCGGCGACTGATCCGCGCGGCGCTGGCGACCGATGCTGCGCGTTAGCGCAGGAGCGCGCCGCCCGGTGCTTTACGTTCCGGTGGCTACCGGGCGTGCCGGATCGGCGCACCACTCGCTCCACGAGCCCGGGTACAGCGCGGCGCCCGGCAGCCCGGCTACTTCCAGCGCCAGCAGGTTGTGGCAGGCGGTCACGCCCGAGCCGCACTGCATGATGGCGTCAGGCGGATTGCCCACCAGTGGCGCCAGTTCGGCCTTGAGCTGGGCCGCATCCTTGAAGCGCCCGTCCGGTGCCAGGTTATCCTTGAAGAAGCGGTTTTTCGCGCCCGGAATATGGCCGCCGACCGGATCGATGGTCTCGTTCTCGCCGCGAAAGCGGTCAGCCGCGCGGGCGTCGAGCACCACCCGTTTGCCGCCGCCGATGTTATCGAGTACGTCGGCCGCCGAGACGGTCGTTACCAGCGCCGCGCGTTCGGTGATGGCGCCGCTGCGCGGCGACTGCGGGGCCGTCGACAGCGCCAGTCCGGCCGCCTGCCATGCGGCCAGGCCGCCATCGAGCACCGCCACCGCCGGATGGCCGACCCAGCGCAGCATCCACCACAGGCGCGCCGCGAACATGCCGCCGTGCGCGTCGTAGGCCACCACCTGGCTGTCGTCGTCGATGCCCCAGCTGCGCAGGGTGGCGACCAGGTCGGCGCGCACCGGCAGCGGGTGACGTCCCCGGAACACGCCGTCGGCGCCGCGCTTGGCGCCCGACAGCTCGGTTTCGATATCGGCAAACAGGGCGTGCGGCAAATGGCCGGCGGCGTAGGCCTCGCGTCCGGCGGCCAGGTTCATCAGGTCATGGCGGCAGTCGACGATAACCCAGGCCGGGTTGTCGATATGGCCGGCCAGGTCGGCTGCGGAGATTAGTGTCGTGTACATGGGCGTCCTTAAAGTTCGCTTGCGATGGGATCGGTCTTGCTGACGGCGGCGCCGCGCGGCGTGCTTTGTGTATTGTAAAACGTTGCGGCGATGCCCGACACAAGAATCACCGCCATCCCGAGCCACACGTACCAGCTGAAGCGGTCGCCCCACAGCAGCATGCCCCACAGGCTGGAAAAGACGATGCCGGTGTACTGCAGGTTGGCCACCACCAGCACCTTGCCGATGCGGTAGGCGCGCGTCATGGCGATCTGCGCGAACAGGGCGGATACGCCAGTGGCCAGCAGCAGGCCGCCGCTGTACCAGGTATGCGAGGTCAATAGCGGCAGGCCGGCGCCGCGTCCTTCCAGCAGGGTGCCGGCCAGGCCGGCGCAGGCGCTCATCGCGGAAAAATAGAACACCACGCGGAACTCGGGTTCGCCCAGCTGGCCCAAACGCCGCACCTGCATGTAGGCCATCGCCGAGAGCACGCTCGAGAGCAAGCCGACCGCACCGCCCAGCCACTGGTTGGCCGCGATGGCCGGCTGCAGCACCAGCGTGACGCCGGCAAAGCTCATGATCACGGCCACGACCAGCGGCCACTCGACATGGTCTTTCGCATGCCACCAGCCGGCGCAGAACAGGAAGGCGGCGATCCAGATCGGCGCCATGTAATTGAGGGTGACGGCGGTGGCCAGCGGCAGTTTGCCGATCGCGAAAAACCACATCCACAGCGATACCACGCCCACGAAGCTGCGCCACAGGTGGTCTTTCACGAACACGGTGCGCAGGGTCAGTCCCTGGTGCCTGACCATGATGAGCAGCATGACGGTGCCGACCAGGCCCCGGTACATGACGATTTCGGAAGTCGAATACACGCTCGATGCCAGTTTCACGGCCGCGCCCATGGCGGCAAAGGCGAAGCTGGCAAATAACATCCACAGTGACGCCATGGTTCCCCTGCTCGTGTTCAGTCGTCGGCGCCGGCGGCGGCGCGCTTTTCAGTCACGGTATTGTAGAAAGTGGCGGCGATGCTGGAAGCGAGGATCAGCGCCATGCCGAACCAGACATGCCAGTCGAAGACATCGTGCCAGATCAGGATGCCCCAGACGCTGGAGAACACGATGCCGGTGTACTGCAGGTTGGCCACCACCAGCACCTTGCCGGTGCACCAGGCGCGCGTGAGCGCCATCTGGGCGAACACGCCGGAGGTGCCGATGAACAGCAGCAGGGCCGCACCGCGCGGGGAGTGCGCATGCCAGGCGGCGCTGTCGGGCGAGCCGCCGGGCAGCAGGCTGCCGGCCAGGCCGGCCGCGATGTTCACCGCCAAAAAGTAGAACACCACCCGGTATTCGGGTTCGCCGGCGCGGCTCAGGCGCCGCACCATGGTGTAGGCGATGGCCGCCAGCATGCCGGACAACAGCGCCATGAGCGCGCCGAACCACTGCTGCGCCTCGAAGGCCGGGCGCAGCGCCAGGATCACGCCGCCGAAACTCACGCCAATGGCCAGCAGCAGGGGCCGCGCGACGCGCTCCTTGCCGCGCCACCAGGCGAAGCCGATCACCGCGACCGCGGTCCAGATGGGCGACATGTAATTGAGGGTGACGGCGGTGGCCAGCGGCAGCTTGGTGGCCGCGTAAAACCACATCCACAGGGAGACGACGCCGATGGCGCCGCGGCCGATATGCCCGGCCAGGTGTTCGGTGCGCAGCTTGCCGCCCTGGTGGCGGATGAAAAAGTACAGCAGGAGGATGCCGACCAGGCCGCGGTAGAACACGATTTCGGCCACCGAATACTCGCCCGAGGCCAGCTTCACGGCCGCGCCCATGAGCGAGAACAGGAAGCTCGCTACCAGGATCCAGAGCGCGGCCATCGGTCGGCGCCTACAGCGCCAGGTTACTGCGGTACCACTCGTGGAAGTGCTGCATGCCGTCTTCCATCGGTGACTGGTACGGTCCCACCTCGCTGACACCGCGCGCCATCAGGATGCGGCGCCCGGCATCCATGCGCAGGGCGATTTCATCGTCTTCGATGCAGGTCTCGAAGTAGGCGGCGCGTTCGGCCTCGATGAAGTCGCGCTCGAACAGCACGATCTCTTCGGGATAATAGAACTCGACCACGTTGCGCGTTTTTTGCGGGCCGTCCGGCCACAGGGTCGAGACGATCAGCACGTGCGGATACCACTCGACCATGATGTTCGGGTACAGCGTGAACCAGATCGCGCCTTTTTCGGGCGGCACGCCGCCACGGAACTTGAGTACCTGTTCCTGCCAGCGCTGGTAGATGGGCGAACCGGCCTTGCCCAGGCCGCGGTTCACGCCGACCGTCTGCACGCTGTAATCGCGCCCGAATTCCCAGCGCAGGTCGTCGCAGCTGACAAAGCCGCCCAGGCCCGCGTGAAATGGCTCGACGTGGTAATCCTCCAGGTAGACTTCGATGAAGGTCTTCCAGTTGTAATGACAGGTCTGCACCTCGACATGGTCGAACATATAGCCCGAAAAATCGAAATCCCTGGTCACCGACAGGCCCGCCAGTTTTTCCATGACGTTGTAGCCGTTCTGCTCGAACAGCAGCCCGTTCCACTCCTGGAGCGGGGTCTTGGACAGGTTCAGGCACGGCGTTTCCGGGAAGTGCGGCGCACCGATCAGCTCACCCTTGAGGTCGTAGGTCCAGCGGTGCAGCGGGCAGACGATATTGTTCGCATTGCCGCGTCCGTTGAACATCAGCGCCTGACGGTGGCGGCACACGTTGGACAGGACCTCGATCCCGTTTGCGTTGCGCACCAGCATGCGGCCCTCATTCTCGGAAGCGAGCGTGGCAAAGTCTCCCGTTTCGGGCACCATCAGCGTATGCCCGACATAGCGCGGGCCATGCTGGAACAATTGCTGCATTTCGCGCTGTAACAGCGCTTCATCAAAGTAAGCATCTACCGGAAGCTGCGCGCATGAGCGCGCCAGCTTGGCGTGGGTAGCCAGATCGGACATCCCAACCCCCCTTTTATATGTGCATCAGCTAAAGAAGAGAAAGAATCCAAAGACCAGTATTTTTAGCGACGGAATACGGTATTTCGGACAGAACCGGCGATTATAGCGTGGAACGGGCCCTACCGTCTCGGTCCGGCGCGCGAATGTGGTGTGGACTGGTGTAAATGTTGAGGGAAAAACATGGTTTTCATCGATCCGGCCTCAATACGATAAAATGCCACATCGCCACCCGTTAGGATGGATTGTTCTAGAATAAGCGATTAGACTGGCGCGCCGCGCACAAGTTGTATGCTGCGGACTCACATAAAGTAACTATGGCAAAGAAATTATCAGTGGAAAGCGCGGCGGCGCCGGAATCGTTCGAACAGGCCATGGCCGAACTGGCCCAGCTGGTGACCCAGATGGAAGCCGGCCAGTTGCCGCTCGAAGCGTCGGTCGCGGCGTACGCGCGCGGTTCGGAGCTGGTGCGCTATTGCGCGGCGCAGCTTGAAAAAGTCGAGTCCCAGGTCAAGGTACTCGAAGGCGACATGCTCAAGCCCTTCGCGGCCGATGGCGCCGGCGAGGGCATGCAATGAGCGGCGCTTTCGACGACTGGATGAAAACCGTGCAGGCCGGCGTTGAAGAGGCGCTGGGCGCCTTGCTGCCGGCCGCCGGCGCGGTGCCGCACAAGCTGCACGAAGCGATGCGCTACACGGTGCTCGGCGGCGGCAAGCGGGTACGCCCGCTGCTGGTGTTTGCGGCCGGTGCGCTGTCCGGCGCCGGAACGCGCGCGCTGGAGCGCGCCGCCGCCGCGGTCGAAATGATCCACGCCTACTCGCTGGTGCATGACGACATGCCCTGCATGGACGACGACGCGCTGCGGCGCGGCAAACCGACCGTGCACGTGGCCTACGACGAAGCGACCGCGCTGCTAGTGGGCGACGCGCTGCAAGCGCAAGCCTTCCTGGTGCTGTCGGAAGACCTGGACGTGCCGCCGGCGCGCCAGGTCGCGATGCTGCGCCTGCTCGCGCACGCGGCCGGGTCAAGCGGCATGTGCGGCGGCCAGGCCATCGATCTTGACAGCGTCGGCATCAGCCTCACGCTCGAACAGCTCGAACAGATGCACCAGCTCAAAACCGGCGCCTTGCTGCGCGCTTCGGTGGTGCTGGGCGCGCTGGCCGGCGGCGATGTGAGCGACGCGCAGATGACGGCGCTCGACGCCTACGCCAAAGCGATCGGACTGGCCTTCCAGGTGGTCGACGACGTGCTCGATGCGACCGCCGATTCGGCCACCCTCGGCAAGACCGCGGGCAAGGATGCGGCGGCCAACAAGCCGACCTATGTATCGATTTTGGGCCTGGAACCATCCAGGGTCTTGGCAGAAAAATTGCGGAACGATGCGCATGACGCGCTCGCGCCGTTTGGTGACAAAGCAGATCGGCTGCGCCAGTTGGCGGACCTGATCGTGCAGCGGAAAGCGTAAATGAACTTGCTAGAGACAATCAACGAACCGGCCGAACTGCGCAAGCTGGCGCGCGCCCAACTCACGCCGCTGGCGCACGAGTTGCGCCATTTCCTGCTCGATTCCGTGTCCAAGACCGGCGGCCACCTCTCGTCCAACCTGGGCACGGTGGAGCTGACGATTGCGCTGCACTACGTGTTCAACACGCCGCATGACCGCATCGTGTGGGATGTGGGCCACCAGACCTACTCGCACAAGATCCTCACCGGCCGGCGCGACCAGATGCACAGCCTGCGCCAGTTGAACGGCATTTCGGGCTTCCCGCGCCGCGACGAAAGCGAATACGACACCTTCGGCACGGCGCACTCGTCGACCTCGATTTCGGCCGCGCTGGGCATGGCGCAGGCGGCCAAGATCAAGGGCGAGCATCGCCACGCGATCGCCGTCATCGGCGACGGCTCCATGACCGCCGGGATGGCCTTCGAGGCGCTCAACAACGCCGGGGTACAGGAAGACATCAACCTGCTGGTCGTATTGAACGACAACGACATGTCGATTTCGCCGCCGGTGGGCGCGCTCAATCGCTACCTGGCGCGCCTGATGTCGGGGCAGTTCTACGCGGCCGCCAAGAACGTCGGCAAGTCGGTGCTGCCCGGTCCCGTGCTGGAACTGGCCAAGCGCTTCGAAGAACACGCCAAGGGCATGGTGGTCCCGGCCACGATGTTCGAGGAATTCGGCTTCAACTACATCGGCCCGATCGACGGCCATGACCTGGACTCGCTGATTCCTACGCTGGAAAACATCAAGAAGCTCAAGGGTCCGCAATTCCTGCACGTGGTGACTAAAAAGGGGCAGGGCTACAAGCTGGCCGAAGCCGACCCGGTGCTGTACCACGGGCCGGGCAAGTTCAACCCGACCGAAGGCATCCTGCCGGCCAAGGCGGGCAAGACCACTTACACGGAAGTCTTTGGCAACTGGCTGTGCGACATGGCCGCCTTTGATAAGCGCCTGGTCGGCATCACGCCGGCCATGCGCGAAGGCTCGGGCATGGTGCGCTTTGAAGAGCAGTTCCCGGACCGCTATTTCGATGTCGGCATCGCCGAGCAGCATTCGGTGACCTTCGCCGGCGGCCTGGCGACCGAAGGTTTGAAGCCCGTGGTGGCGATCTACTCCACCTTCCTGCAGCGCGCCTACGACCAGCTGATTCACGACGTGGCGCTGCAAAACCTGGACGTGCTGTTCGCGCTCGACCGCGCGGGCCTGGTGGGTGCCGATGGCGCCACCCACGCCGGCAACTATGATATTGCCTACCTGCGCTGCATTCCGAACATGGTCGTCATGGCCGCCTCGGACGAAAACGAATGCCGCCAGATGCTCAGCACCGGTTACCAGTACAAGGGGCCGGCGGCGGTGCGTTATCCGCGCGGCGCCGGCATTGGCGCGGTCATCGAGAAGGAACTGACGACGCTCCCGATCGGCAAGGGCGAAATCAAGCGCCAGGGCGCCAGCGTGGCGATCCTGGCTTTCGGCTCGATGGTGGCGCGCAGCGTGGTGGCTGGCGAGGAATTGAACGCGACGGTGGCCAATATGCGCTTCATCAAGCCGCTCGACGTGGAGCTGGTCAAGCAACTGGCGCAGGATCACGACTACCTGGTGACGGTGGAAGAGGGCGCAGTCATGGGCGGCGCCGGTTCGGCCGTGGCCGAAGCGCTGGCGGCCGAAGGCATCCAGAAGCCGCTGCTGATTCTCGGCCTGCCCGACAAGTTCATCGACCATGGCGACCCGGCGGCCCTGCTGGCCAGCGTCGGACTCGACGCCAAGGGCATCGCCGCGTCGATCCGCCAGCGCTTCGGTGCAGCGGAGCCGCGCCTGGTGGTCAACAACACCTGACACGAGGTTCGCGCGAAACACTGCGCGACGCCCGGTCAAGTACCAACGCCAGCCTTCGGGTTGGCGTTGTTGTTTGGGCGAGTTGATCGTTCGCCGTATTTGTCCGATCCATGAAACAATCTGTTTCATTCGCGGCTATATATCCAGCAAGTCAAACGGTCTACTCTTCTCTCACGCAATTCAATTTTTGACGAGAGACGATATGACAAGCACTACCAAGCTGACATGGAAACACTTCCCCGCCGGCCAGAACGGTTTCTTCCGCGCGCCGGTGCTGCTGGAAGGACCGACTGAAGCGCTGCTGATCGATGGCGGCTTCACGCTCTCCGACGGCAAGGCCGTGGCCGACGCCATCGCCGCCGGTGGCAAGCCGCTCAAGAGCGTCTACGTCAGCCAGAGCGACCCGGATTACTATTTCAGCCTGGGCGCAGTGCGCGCCGCTTATCCCGAGGTGCCGGTGCTTGCCGCGCATGCCACGGTAGCGGCGATCCACGCCAACGTTCAAAAGAAGCTCGATGTCTGGGGCCCGCAACTGAAGGCCAACGGCCCGCAAACGCTGGCCGATGTCGTGCTGCCAGCCGCATCGGATGCGTCCACCATGAGCCTCGACGGCGAAACCATCGAGATCGTGAATGCCGAAGGGATGAGCAACCGGCGCTACCTGTGGGTGCCTTCGCTCGAAGCCATCTTCGGTGGGGTGCTGGTGTTCTCCGGCGTGCACGTGTGGGTAGCCGATACCGCCACGCCCGAACTGCGCGCCGCCTGGGTGAAAAACCTGGACGCGATGGCCGCCCGCCAGCCGCGCATCGTGGTACCGGGACATGGAACGGTCGATGCGCCAGCCGATGCATCGGCCATCGCCTACACGCGCGACTACCTGCTCGCGTTCGAGGAAGAAGCGGCCAAGGCGGCCGACAGCGCCGCGCTGATCGCCGCCATGAAGCAGCGCTACCCTGACGCCGGCATGGAAGTGGCCCTCGCCACCGGCGCCAAGGTGGTGCTGGGCGAAATGAAGTGGGCTTGATCGTGAGTCCGAATCTGGAGATGCTGCGTTCGACCTACGAAGGCCAGTCCAGCGAGAATGCAACGCGCCTGCTGGACTTGCTCGCGGCCGATGCCGAATGGGTTGAAGCGGATGGTTTTCCGTACGCCGGCACCTTCCGCGGTCCCGACGCCATCGTGGCCAATGTGTTCAAGCGGCTTGCCACCGAGTGGATCGGCTACCGCGCCGAGGCGCATAGCTACCTTGAACAGGGCGACCAGATCGTGGCGTTCGGCTTTTACTCGGGCACCTGCAAGGAAACCGGGCGCGCCATGCGGGCCGCCTTTGCCCATCACTACACTTTCAGGGATGGCAAGATCGCGCGCATGGTGCAGTACGTCGACAGTCACACGGTGCGCCTGGCGATGCAAGCCTGATGCACGCCTGCGCGGGCGACGGAGATCCTGGTTTTCTCGGACGGCAAAGTCGTGGAAGAGGGAAGCCACAAAGATCTGCTGGCGCACACAGGCGGGTATTTCACCCTTGATCGCCCTAAGCCAAGTCGATATCGATAATGGACGGCAGCGCTTCGAGCGCGAGATAATCGACCTGCGCGATTGACTCGCGCCAGTCGTCCAGGTGCAGCGCCAGCAAGGGCCGCAATGCTTCCGTGAACGCGCACCGGTTCTCCCCGGTGATGAATGGCGCTCCCAGCCTGGCGTCGAGCAAATACGTTTCCGACCATGTCGCTTGCGGCGCTTGGCTTCCCAGATCGGCGCGGAAGGCGCTTCCCGCATCCCATATCTGCCGGGTCTGGCCGAGCCACAACAGTATCTGCGCGCGCCAATGCGGATCGCCGATCGCAAAAATCGAATCTACCCAAGCCTTGATGTCACGCGGATGGAGATACTTCAGGCAGAAAAACAGCGATGCCGACAGCTCGCTGCAGACATTCCACCACCCCCACGTCTCATGAGGACTGGCGGGCGGGCCATTGAACAGATGGTCGAGGATCAGCCGGCCGTCGCGCCAGCGCGACGGTCCCATGAAGACCTGTCCCAGTGTCTGCAACACCTCGTCATAGGTCCAATCGTGGATGCGGACCGGGTAATGGATAAAGAATGCCGTCGCCAGCATCTCGATGGTCTCACGCTCCGACGGCGCTTGTTTTATCGCGATCAGCCGGGGGAGCAGGTAAACGAACCAGTCATCCCATTCGTCCATATGGCCGAAGCTTGATGTCCCGCTGGCGATTTCCCACAGTGCCTCCGTGATCTGGCTATCGGAGAGCTGGTCGACGGCCGTGGTACGGAGATAGCCGAACATCTTGCGGTCGTCACCCATGAACCACGCTTCGCCCATGAGCACCGATGGCATGGGCGCCGCCTGTTGCATGCGCGCGAGCGCTTGCGGGTCAGGTCCGGTGCCGGGCTGCCACGTCAAGCCCGGGCCAGGCGCCGGCTCGCGCTTGGCGCGCTTGCCCACTTACTTGCGCACCCGTGCCAGTTCGGCCTTGAGCCAGTCGGCGCTGTTGACCACCGCCGTGCCGGGACAGCGCATCTGGTACGGGGCGCCGCTCATGCTGCTGCCGGTCGCGCCACGCTCGATGAAGCTTTCGGTAGTGGTCAACAGCTTCTTGTTGTCGAGATAGTCGTACTTCTTTTGCAGGTGGGCGCGCGCCGCCTTCGCATCGTGCCAGGTGCCGTTGCGGCTGAACTGGCACTGCGACTTTTCGACCGTGTCGAGCAGGCGCGTGACTTCGGTGCGGGTGACGTCGGGCGTGGCGGCGAACGCGCCGCCGGTGCTGCACAGGGCAGCGCTCAATGCGGCGATCAGTATCTTTTTCATGGAGCTTATCCTCGCTTGCGCTCGTGCTGCCACAGCACGTCGCTGCCGCCGGCGAAGCGGTTCAACACGCGCGAAAGCACGAACATCAGGTCCGACAGACGGTTCACATACTGGCGCGGGTGCTCGTTGATGGTCTCGGTTTTTCCGAGCGTGACGATGCTGCGCTCCGCGCGCCGGCACACTGTGCGGCACACGTGCGCAATCGACGCCGCGCGCGAGCCGGCCGGCAGGATGAAGTCCTTCAGCGGCGGCAGGTCGGCATTGTATTTTTCGAGCAGGTCGTCCAGCCGCGCCACATGCTCGTCGGTGATCAAGGTGTAGCCGGGGATGCAGATCTCGCCACCCAGGTCGAACAGGTCGTGCTGGATCGAGACCAGTTCCTCGCGCAGCTCGGCCGGCATGTCTTCGCACAGCAGCAGGCCGACGAAGGAATTGAGTTCGTCGACTTCGCCCAGGGTGTGCACGCGCACGCTGTCTTTTTCGGTGCGGCTGCCGTCACCCAAGCCCGTGGTGCCATTGTCGCCGGTGCGGGTGGCGATTTTAGAAAGTCGGTTGCCCATGATTGTTTTCCGGTAGCTGAATCATAATCAGGCAGGATACGACAAAAGCGGCGATAACGCATACAATCGATGCATGTCCGCCTCCCTTCCCATCGATCCCGAACGCAGGCAGCAGGTCGCCCAGGCGCTGCTGGCGGTGCTGCCGGCGCGCTGCGTGCTGTCCGACCCCGAAGACACCCGCCCCTACGAGTGCGACGGCCTGGCCGCCTATCGCCAGCTGCCGATGATCGTCACCCTGCCCGACGACGAAGAGCAGGTGCTGGCCATCCTCAACGTGTGCCGTGAACTGAAGGTGCCGATCGTGCCGCGCGGCGCCGGCACCGGCTTGTCGGGCGGGGCGTTGCCGATTGCCGACGGCGTGGTGCTGTCGACTGCGCGCATGAACCGCATCGTGCGCACGGAACCCTACGCGCGGCTGGCGGTGGTGCAGCCGGGCGTGCGCAACCTGGCCATTTCCGACGCGGCCGCGCCGCATGGCCTGTACTACGCGCCCGATCCATCTTCGCAGATCGCCTGCACCATCGCCGGCAACGTGGCCGAAAATTCGGGCGGCGTACATTGCCTCAAATACGGACTCACCGTGCATAACGTGCTGCGCGTGCGCGTTGCCACCATCGATGGCGACATCATCGAACTTGGCGGCGAGGCGCTCGATGCACCGGGCCTGGACCTGCTGGCCGTGTTCATCGGTTCCGAAGGCATGCTGGGCATCGTCACGGAAGTCACGGTCAGGCTCATTCCCAAGCCGGCCACCGCGCGCGTGATCATGGCCTCGTTCGACAGCGTCGTCACCGGCGGCAATGCGGTGGCCAGCGTGATCGCCGCCGGCATCATCCCGGCCGGGCTGGAGATGATGGACCAGACTTCCTCGCGCATGGTCGAACCGTTCGTCCATGCCGGCTACGACACCGACGCCGCAGCGATCCTCCTGTGCGAAGCCGATGGCACCCAGCTTGAAGTGGATGAAGAAATCGAACGCATGTCGGCGGTGCTGCACGCTGCCGGCGCGAGCGCCATCGCCGTGTCGCAGAGCGAGGCCGAACGCCTGCGTTTCTGGTCGGGCCGCAAGAACGCCTTTCCGGCGGCGGGCCGCATCTCGCCCGACTACTACTGCATGGATGGCACCATCCCGCGCAAGAGCCTGGCGCAGGTGCTGACCGGGATTGCGCAGATGGAAGCGACCTACGGCCTGCGCTGCGCCAACGTGTTTCACGCCGGCGACGGCAACCTGCATCCGCTAATCCTGTTCGACGCCAACCAGCCGGGCGAATTCGACCGCGCCGAAGCCTTCGGGGCGGCCATCCTGGCGCTGTGCGTCGAAGTGGGCGGCACCATCACCGGCGAGCATGGCGTGGGCATGGAAAAAATCAATTCGATGTGCGTGCAGTTCACGCGCGCCGAACTCGATGCCTTTTTCGCCGTCAAGCGCGCCTTCGACGCGCCGCACCTGCTCAATCCCGACAAGGCCATCCCCACGCTGAACCGCTGCGCCGAATTCGGCAAGATGCGCGTCAGCGGCGGCGTGCTTCCCTTCGCCGGGTTGCCGCGTTTCTGACATGGGAGACAATTTGCAGCAGATCGAACATTTCAGTGAACAGATACTGGCGGCGGCAAGGGATGGCCGCACCCTGCGCATTCGCGGTGGCGGCAGCAAGGACTGGTACGGCCAGGCCACCGATGGCGATATCCTCGACACGCGCGGTTTCAGCGGCATTGTCGACTACGAGCCGACGGAACTGGTCATCACCGCGCGCTGCGGCACGCCGCTGGCCGAGATCGAGGCGGCGCTGGCAGAACACAAGCAAATGCTGGCGTTCGAGCCGCCGCACTTCGGCGCCGGCGCCACCATCGGCGGCGTGGTCGCCAGCGGCCTGTCCGGCCCGCGCCGCGCCAGCAGCGGCGCGCTGCGCGACTTCGTGCTCGGCGCGGTCCTCATGGACGGCAAGGGCGAGGTGCTCACCTTCGGCGGCCAGGTCATGAAGAACGTGGCCGGCTACGACGTATCGCGCCTGCTGGCCGGTTCCATGGGTACGCTGGGGCTGATGCTGCAGCATTCCATCAAGGTGCTGCCACGTCCGTTGTGCGACACCACCTTGCGCTTTGCGATGGATGAAATCGACGCGTTGCGGCACCTGAACGAATGGGCCGGCCTGCCGCTGCCGATATCGGCCAGTTGCTGGCATGCCGGCGTGCTCACTGTGCGCCTGTCGGGCGCGCAGGCGGCCGTCGTTGCCGCCGCGCTCACGCTGGGCGGGCAGCCGGTCGATGACGGCGATGCCTTCTGGGCGGCGCTGCGCGAGCAGCGGCATGCGTTTTTCGATGGCGAGGGCAGCCTGTGGCGGCTGGCGGTGCCGTCGACCACGGGCGCCATCATCCTGCGCGGCGCGCAGCTGATCGAGTGGGGCGGCGCGCAGCGCTGGCTCAAGGTCGATGCCGACGCGGCGATGGCGCAAAATATACGGCGCGCGGTGACGGCGGTGGGCGGCCACGCGACCCTGTTCCGGGGCGGCGACAAGGGCGTAGGCGTGTTCCAGCCGCTGGCGCCAGGCGTCGCCAGGATTCATCAACGCCTGAAGGCGGCCTTCGATCCGTCGCAGGTTTTCAATCCCGCACGGATGTACTAATGCAAACCAATCTCGCCGATTTCATCAAGGGCACGCCCGATGGCGACGAAGCCGAAGCGATCCTGCGCGCCTGCGTGCATTGCGGCTTCTGCACCGCCACCTGTCCCACTTACCAGCTGCTGGGCGATGAACTCGACGGCCCGCGCGGGCGCATCTACCTGATCAAGCAGGTGCTCGAAGGTGCGCCGGTCACCGCCAAGACCCAGACCCACCTGGACCGCTGCCTGACGTGCCGCAACTGCGAGACGACATGCCCATCGGGCGTGCGCTACGGGCGCTTGGCCGACATCGGCCGCAGGGTGGTCGAAGAACGCGTCCAGCGGCCGCTCGGTGAACGCATCAAGCGCGCGGTGCTCAAGGAAGCGCTGCCGCGCGCGTGGATTTTCCGGCCGGCGTTCAAGGCCGGCCAGCTGGTCCGGCCGCTGCTCTCGCCGGCACTGCAAGACAAGCTGCCCAAGACGCGCAGTGCCGGCCACTGGCCGGCGCGGGAACATGCGCGCAAGATGCTGGTGCTGCAAGGCTGCGTGCAAAGCACGATGGCGCCCGATATCAACGCCGCCACCGCGCGGGTGCTCGATGCCTTTGGCGTGCAGTTGCTGGCCGCACCCAAGGCCGGCTGCTGCGGCGCGCTGCGCTACCATCTGAACGACCAGGAAGGCGGCCTTGATGACATGCGCCGCAATATTGACGCCTGGTGGCCGCTGGTCGAGCGTGGGCAAATCGAGGCGATCGTGATGACGGCGTCGGGTTGCGGCGTCACGGTCAAGGAATACGGACACCTGCTGGCGCACGACAGCGCCTACGCCGCCAAGGCTGCGCGCATTGCGATGCTGACGCGCGACCTGAGCGAGATCATGCCGCAGTTCGAGGCTGAACTGGTAGCGAAGCTGAAGGGGAAAGTGGCGAAGCGGGTGGCGTTTCATCCGCCTTGCACCCTGCAGCACGGACAGCAGATCCGCGGCAAGGTGGAAGGGGTATTGCGTGCTGCCGGCGTCGATGTGACGCTGTGTGCAGACAGCCATCTGTGCTGCGGTTCGGCCGGTACCTATTCGGTGCTGCAGCCTGCGCTGGCGACTGAATTACGGGATCGCAAGCTGGCCAGTTTGCAGGCCACCAACCCGGAGCTGATTGTGTCGGCCAATATCGGCTGCCAGACACACCTTCAATCAGGCACGCGGACGCCTGTCGCGCACTGGATCGAGTTGATCGACCAGGCGCTGGCCTGAGATTACGCGGCCTGCTTTGCTTTTTCTGCTGCGGAGAGGCGCTTGCCGGTGACGACGATGGTCGTCATGTCGGTGTCGGCCTTGGCGGCGGCAGCCGGCGAGGTCGGTGCGGCGCTGCGGGCGCGCGGTGCTTCAGCCGAGGCCATGGCGGTGACGAAGGTCAGTGCGACTGCGGCGATGAGGACGGCTTCCATGTTCTTCACGATGTTCATATCGATCCTTGTTTAATGTGTCTTGTTGGTATGTACACATTATGCGGCATCGCAGCATATAACTCCAATTTCAAATTCGAATGCTTGTCATTCATTTTTTGAATGATGTAAGCACATTATTTGATGAAGGATATTTGTTTTGTGAATGTAGGAGCCCTCGTCATTCCTGTGCGGGAACGACGGTGGAGGATGACGGTGGGATGCGGATGAAGCGGGTACTGCGTGACAAGCAGTGTCTATTCGGTGAGCAGCCTTTCGATATCTGCCACCAGCTCTTCCGGCTTGGTGAGCGGCGCGTAGCGCTTGTACACGCTGCCGTCTTTCCCGATCAGGAACTTGGTGAAGTTCCACTTGATCCGCTGGGTACCCAGCAATCCGGGCGCCGCTTTTTTTAAGTGCTGGAACAGCGGATGCGCGTTGTCGCCATTGACATCGATCTTGGCAAACAGCGCAAACGTGACGCCGTAGTTCTTCTCGCAGAAGGCGCCGATCTCGCTCTCGCTGCCGGGCTCCTGTCCGCGGAACTGATTGCACGGAAAACCCAGCACCGCCACGCCCTTGTTCCTGAACTGCTGGTACACGATTTCAAGGCCCTTGTACTGCGGCGTAAAGCCGCACGCGCTGGCCGTGTTCACGACCAGCACAACCTGGCCCTTGTACATGGCCAGGTCCACCGGCGTGCCCGAAATATCGGCCGCCTTGAAATCGAGCGCGCCCGTCACACGATACCCAGATGCTCGGTGCCGTGCGAGAGATCGCGGTTCTTCGCTTCCTTGCCGTTCAACTTGATGTTCAGGCGCAGGTCATTGACCGAGTCGGCGTTGCGCAGCGCGTCTTCGTAGGTGATCTTGTCGGCTTCGTGCAGGTCGAACAGCGCCTGGTCGAAGGTCTGCATGCCCAGTTCGCGCGACTTCTTCATGATCTCCTTGATCTCGTGCACATCGCCCTTGAAGATCAGGTCCGAAATGAGCGGGGAGTTGAGCATGATTTCAATCGCCACGCAGCGGCCCTTGGTTTCCTTCATCGGAATCAGGCGCTGCGACACCATGCCCTTCAAGTTCAGCGACAAGTCCATCAGCAACTGCTGGCGGCGCTCTTCGGGGAAGAAGTTGATGATGCGGTCGAGCGCCTGGTTGGCGCTGTTGGCGTGCAGGGTGGCCATGCACAGGTGACCGGTTTCGGCGAAGGCAATCGCGTGTTCCATCGTTTCGCGGTCGCGGATCTCGCCGATCTGGATCACGTCCGGCGCCTGGCGCAGCGAGTTTTTCAGCGCCACTTCAAACGACTCGGTGTCGACGCCCACTTCGCGCTGCGTGATCACGCAGTTCTTGTGCGGGTGAACGTATTCGACCGGGTCTTCGATCGTGATGATATGCCCGTAGCTGTTTTCGTTGCGGTGCCCGACCATGGCCGCCAGCGTCGTCGATTTACCCGAACCGGTCGCGCCGACCATGATCACCAGGCCACGCTTGGTCATCACGATGTCTTTCAGGACATCCGGCAGGCCCAGGTCGTCGAGGCGCGGAATGGCCGTGGTAATGGTACGCAGGACCATGCCGACAGAACTCATCTGGATGAAGGCCGAGACCCGGAAGCGTCCCAGGTCGCCCGGGCTGATCGCGAAGTTCGCTTCCTTGGTCAGCTCGAAGCCGGCGGTCTGCTTGTCGTTCATGATCGCGCGCGCCAGGTCGGCGGTGTGCGATGGCGTGAGCGGCTGGGCCGACACCGGGGTGATCTTGCCGTCGATCTTGATCGCCGGCGGAAAACCGGCGGTGATGAACAAGTCCGAGCCGTTCTTGCTGGTCATCAGACGCAGCAGATCGAACATGAATTTTGAGGCCTGGTCGCGTTCCATTAAATATTCCTAAAAATTAGCCGGGGAAGTTTTCCGGCGTTTTGGCGGCCGAACGCGCAGCAGCGCCGGAGATGACGTTGCGGCGAACCAGGTCGGTCAGGTTCTGGTCCAGCGTTTGCATGCCGACCGAGCTGCCGGTCTGGATCGCGGAGTACATCTGCGCGATCTTCGCTTCGCGAATCAGGTTGCGGATCGCCGGCGTGCCGATCATGATTTCGTGCGCGGCGATACGGCCGGAGCCATCTTTCGTCTTGAGCAGGGTCTGCGAAATGACGGCCTGCAGCGATTCGGACAACATCGCGCGGACCATTTCTTTTTCTTCGGACGGGAACACGTCGACGATACGGTCGATGGTTTTTGCGGCCGAGGAGGTGTGCAGCGTGCCGAACACAAGGTGGCCCGTTTCCGCGGCCGACAGGGCCAGGCGGATGGTTTCCAGGTCGCGCAGCTCGCCCACCAAAATACAGTCCGGATCTTCGCGCAGCGCCGAGCGCAGCGCGTTGTTGAACGACAGCGTGTGCGGGCCGACTTCGCGCTGGTTGATCAGGCACTTCTTCGAGTCGTGCACGAATTCGATCGGGTCTTCGATGGTCAGGATGTGGCCATACTCGTTTTCATTGAGGTGGTTGACCATCGCCGCCAGCGTGGTCGACTTGCCTGAACCGGTCGGGCCGGTGACCAGCACCAGGCCGCGCGGGCGCATCGCCAGTTCGGCGAAAATGCGCGGGGCGTTGAGGTCTTCCAGGCTCAGGATTTTTGAAGGGATGGTCCGCAGTACCGCCGATGCGCCGCGCTCCTGATTGAAGGCGTTGACGCGGAAGCGCGCCAGGCCCGGAATCGCAAACGAGAAATCGCATTCGAGCATTTCTTCGTACTGCTTGCGCTGGCCGTCATTCATGATGTCATAGATCATGCCGTGCACATCCTTGTGCTCCAGCGGCGGCAGATTAATGCGGCGAACGTCGCCGTGCACGCGTATCATCGGCGGCAAGCCGGATGAGAGGTGCAAATCGGATGCCTTGTTCTTGACGGAGAATGCGAGTAATTCGGAGATGTCCATTTATAATCCCTGTGCCGTGATTGGGCGCGTGCCGATGGTGTGCGCATTTCGCAACGACCGACCTGCATTGAATTGCCCGCCGAAAATGATTATGTCCACAATCGTCCAGAACTTGCAAGCTGTCGATGCGAGTATTGTTGCTGCGGCCGACGCCGCAGGCCGCTCCCGGAACGACGTGCAATTGCTCGCCGTTTCCAAGACTTTTCCTGCCGAGGCCGTACTGGAAGCCGCTGCCGCCGGGCAGTATGCGTTCGGAGAGAATTACTTGCAAGAAGCATTGGATAAAATTGCCGCGGTTTCGCACGCGCTGCCGGCCGCGCCAATGGAATGGCACTTCATCGGCCCCATACAGAGCAACAAGACGCGCCCCATCGCGGCCGGCTTCGCGTGGGTGCATACCGTCGAACGGCTCAAGATAGCGCAGCGTTTATCGGAACAACGCCCGCCGCAACTGGGGCCCTTGAATGTCTGTCTACAAGTTAACATCAGTGGTGAAGCTAGCAAGAGTGGTGTCACTCCGGAAGCATTACCCGAATTGGCCCGCGCAGTGGCGCAACTGCCACACTTGCGCCTGCGCGGGCTGATGGCGATCCCGGAAGCGCAGGCCCAGGTCGACCGGCAGCGCGCGGCGTTTCGCCAATTGCGGGTGCTGTACGAGCGGCTGCGCGCGGGCGGGTTGGCGCTCGATACGCTGTCGATGGGCATGTCGGCCGACCTGGGCGCGGCGATCGCGGAAGGGGCGACCATCGTGCGGGTCGGCAGTGCGATCTTCGGCTCGCGGCACTACGAATAAAGACAATACTAATAAGGGTGGCTATGAAAATTGCGTTTATCGGTGGTGGGAACATGGCGTCGGCGCTGATCGCAGGCCTGGCGGGCAAGCTGGCCGCGGGGGCGGATATTCACGTGGTTGATCCGAATGCCGATGCGCTGGCGCGGCTCAAGGCGCAGTATGGCGTGAGCACCAGCGGCGCAATCGATGGCGCGCTGGCCGCGTGCGATGCGATCGTGCTGGCGGTTAAACCGCAGCAGATGCGCGAGGTGGCGGCGGCGCTGCTGCCGCAGTTGACCGGCGCGCCGCTGATTCTGTCGATTGCGGCGGGCATCCGGGCGGCGGATTTGTCGCGCTGGCTCGGTGGTTATGGCGCGATTGTGCGGACCATGCCGAATACGCCGGCGCTGATCGGGCTTGGCATCACCGGCATGGTGGCCACGGCGGGCGTGAGCGAGGCGCAGAAGGCGGCGGCGGACGGCATCATGAAGGCCGTGGGCCAGACCGTATGGCTCGATGGCGAGGACATGATCGATCCGGTGACGGCGGTGTCGGGCAGCGGGCCGGCGTATGTGTTCTATTTTATCGAGGCGATGCAGCAGGCGGCCGAGGAGATGGGCTTGTCGGCGCAGCAGGGCAAGCAACTGGCGCTGGCCACCTTCACGGGGGCGGCGCAACTGGCGGCGCAGTCGGATGACGCGGTGTCGGTGCTCAGGGAGCGCGTCACGTCCAAGGGCGGCACGACCTATGCGGCCTTGCGCAGCATGGAGGACAGTGGCGTGAAGGAGAAGGTGGTGGCCGCGATCAAGGCGGCTGCGGCGCGGGGCAGGGAGTTGGGGGATGAGTTGGGGGCGGGCTGACTGCCCGTCGTTCGCGACACTTCCATCGTCGTTCCCCTCGTCGTCGTTCCTGCGCCGAGTGCCGCCTTGGCGCAGGACCGCCGCGCCTATTTTTTACGCCCCAGCCCCCTTACACTGCGCGCCGCCGGGATCAGCGACAGTCCAATGGTCCGCATCGGCAGCACCTGGCCCGAGTTGGCCCCCACCAGGCCGC
>NZ_WHJG01000040.1 GCF_011682175.1 Massilia frigida | reverse complement strand
GTTTCCCACACCCCCACCCCCCCCGCCCCGCAACCCCCCCGGGGGGGCGCACGTCTTATAAAAAATTTTAAAACCCGGGGGCCCCACCCCGGTTGTAGGGGATTGAGCGCTGGATCAGCGGTTTCCTTGATCCTTGAGCACTTCTTTGGCATCACCGAATTTTTCCTGGGCTTTGCCTTCGACTTGCTTCGACAAGCCCTTGGCTTGCTGTTCGCTGCTGCCGACCACTTTGCCGACTTCTTCCTGGATCTTGCCGCCGATGTCTTTCGCTTTGCCTTTTACTTGGTCCTTGTTCATTTTCGCTACCTCATATGGTGAGTGAAACTGCAAGCGCACTGCCTTGTGCGACGGACCCAGAATAGGACATTCCGTTCAACCGTTCCGTTCGCTACCTAACCGAAGCGCTATCCCGTCGGCTTGCGCCAGACACTCGCCAGCCACGGCTGCTGTTCGCGCGGCAAGCCATCTGGACGATAGTAATGATGCAGCGGGGAAAAGTTGGCTGCGATCATGTATTCCGTCCAGGTCGCGAGGTCGTAGTAGCTGCCGTAGCGCGGGCCGTTCCAGCCTTCCTGGTTGTTGCCGCGCGGGTTGGAACTGAACAGCACGCCGCCCGGTTTCAGCGCCGCGTACAGCTTGCCCAGCACCTCGGGCAGCGCCCGGCTCGGCACGTGGAACAGCACCGCGTTGGCATACACGCCGTCGAACAGCCCTGCCGGCAGGTCGAGGTGCACGAAGTCCTGCTGCCACACCTCGCAGCCGCTGTAGGCGCGCGCCATGGCCGCGAATTCGCCCGACCCATCCAGGCCGATGGCGCGGTGGCCAAGGGCGCTGAAAGTCTTGAGGTCGCGACCCGGGCCGCAGCCCAGGTCGAGCAAGGTGTACGGCGCCTCCCCTTCGATGGCGTCCAGCAGCGCCGCGATGTTCTGGCTGACGTCGTGGTCCACCGTACCGCGAAAGAACTGCTCGGCGCTGCTGTCGTAGTGAGCCAGGGTGCGGCGCGTGATGGCGTCGATCTCCTCGCTCATGGCATGCGCCTTCCTACCATACCTTCACGCGCTCGGCCGGCGCCAGGTACAGGGCCTGGCCGGGCTTGACGTCGAAGGCCTTGTACCACGGCTCGAGATTGCGCACGATGGCGGTACGGTATTCGGCCGGCGCGTGGCCGTCGGTCAGCACGCGCTGGCGCGCAGCCGCTTCGCGCACCTTGGTCTGCCAGGCATGCGCGTAGCCGAGGAAGAACTGCTTGTCGGCGTCGGCCGGCGCGGCCTGTCCCAGTGAGGTTTTGTACGCATCGTACGCCGCCGCCACGCCAGCCAGGTCGGCCAGGTTTTCGCTCAGCGTCAGCTGGCCGTTGACCGCCAGGTCGGGGAACGGTTTGTAGGCGCTGAACTGCGCCACCAGCTTGTCGGCGGCGCCTTTGAAGTGGGCCATGTCTTCCTTGGTCCACCAGTCGCGCAGGCGTCCCTGGGCGTCGAACTGGGCGCCCTGGTCGTCGAAGCTGTGGCTGATTTCGTGGCCGATGATGGAGCCGATGGCGCCGTAGTTTTCACCGTCGGAGGCCTTGGGATCGAAGAACGGCGGCTGCAGGATCGCGGCCGGGAAGTTCATCGCGTTTTGCAGCGGCAGGTTGACCGCGTTGACCAGTTGCGGCGGCATCGCCCAGGCAGTACGGTCGACCTTTTGCTTGAGCAGCGCGAGCTGCTGCGCGTAGTGGAACTGTTCGGCGCGCACGGCGTTGCCGAGCGCATCGCCCGGCACGACCTTCAGGCCCGCGTACGAGCGCCAGCGGTCCGGATAGGCCACGCCGACGTACATGGTCTTGAGCTTTTCCTGCGCCTGGGCGCGCGTGGCCGGGGCCATCCAGTCCAGCTGGTCGATGCGCTTGCTGAAGGCGGCGATGATGTTGCCGACCATTTTCTGCACGCGCGCCTTGTTCTCGGCCGGGAAGTGGCGTTCCACGTACAGGTGGCCGACCGCTTCGTCGAGCGCGTCGTTGGTGGCGGCCAGCGCGCGCTTCCAGCGCAGCGACTGCTGCGGCGTGCCGCTCAGGGCCTTGCCGGAAAATTCGAAACGCTGGTCGGCGAAGGCCTTCGGCAGGGTCGGCGCGAAGTGGTTCACCTGGTGGAAGGCGAGGAAGTCTTTCCAGGTCGCGATGTCGGTGCTGTCGACCAGCGCGGCCGCGCCTGTCAATGCGCCCGGATGCCAGACGATGAAGTGCTGCGCACCGGACAGGCCGGCGCTCTTGAAGAACGCGGTCCAGTCCATGCCCGGGGCCTTGGCGGCAAAGTCCTTGAGGGTCCAGCTGTTGTTGGCCTTGAGGACGTCGGCCGAATCTTCGCGGCTGGCGTGCGACTGGGCGATCTTCATTTCGAGATCGAACACCCGGGCGGCGCGCGCGTCGGCATCGGCATAGCCGGCCAGCTTGAGCATGGCGCCGATGTGCTGCTTGTACTTGGTGCGCAGTTCGGCCATACGCGGGCTGTCGGTCAGGTAGTAGGCGCGGTCGGGCATGCCCAGGCCACCCTGCAGCAGATAGGGGGTATTGCGGGCCGGGTCGTTCAGGCCCTGCGCGACCCACAGGCCGAACAGGTTTTCGGTGAAGAAGTTGGTGGCGTTGAGCGGGTCGACGTCGGCGCGCAGCGAGGCACCCAGCGCGCGCACCAGCTGCGCCTTGTCCTTGATGGCGTCGATCCTGGCCAGCAGCGGCTTGAGCGGGGCCGTGCCCTTGGCTTCGATGGCCGCTTCGTCCATGAAGGTGTTGTAGAAATCGGCGACCTGGCGCGCCTCGCCTTTGGCCTTCTTGTTGGCCGAGATTTCTTCGATCAGCTTGACGATGCGCGCATTGCTGCTTTCGGCCATGGCGGCAAACGCGCCCCAGCTGCTGCGGTCCGCCGGGATCTCGGTCTTGGCGAGCCAGTCGCCGTTGGCGTAGGCGAAGAAGTCGTCGCCCGGCAGCACCGGGGCGGTCATGGCCTTGGCGGCAGGGGC
The DNA here is from genome assembly GCF_011682175.1 of Massilia frigida. Classification (GTDB taxonomy): domain Bacteria; phylum Pseudomonadota; class Gammaproteobacteria; order Burkholderiales; family Burkholderiaceae_D; genus Telluria_A; species Telluria_A frigida. Next base: position 61,090 of record NZ_WHJG01000040.1, on the reverse strand, counting down.
GCCATCCTGGCCGGCGCCGTGGGCCGGGACAAAGGCCAGCGAGGCGCCGCACAGGGCGAGACTGAGGGCGGTCTTGATTGGGGTCCAGTTGGTTTTCATGTGGTTCCTTGATGCGGTGTTTATTTGAGCGCCGCGCGCACTTGCGGCAGCAAACGGGTTTTCTGGGCGGCGCGGGTGCGGATGGCATTGGCCACGCGTTGCGCTTCGACCTGGGCATCGGGGCCGAAGTTCTGCTTCACGTAGGCTTCCATCATGTCCGCGTGGACCGGATTGGAGGAGGACGATACCACGCTCGGGAAAAAGCGGTTCTGGCCAATCGATTCCTGGTCCTTGAGCAGCGCGGCGCGGTTGGCGGTGGCGAAGGCCCACGCCAGTTCGACGTGTTCGCTGCGCGCCACCTCCGGCACCAGGGTCGAGGTCAGCTGGGCCGGCAAGTCGGGCGAGAGCGCCATGGCCAGGGTGCGCCGGGCCAGCGCCGGGTCGCGCGCCAGCGCCATGGAGCGCGCGTAACGGTTGCGCTCTTCGTCGGTCTGGGCTTGCGCCACGCGGCTGGCCAGGGCGTCGTAGGTGGCGGTGTCGCCATAGCGGCCGGCCACGCGCATGACGAAGTCGATCATCGATGGCGGCACGCTGGCCGGGTCGGCCAGGAAGCGCGCGAAGCGGGCGCGCCCTTCGGCGATCACGGCCGGGTCGCCGATCTTGGCCAGCGCGCCGGCCAGCAGGGCGCGCAACTGGCGCTCTTCGGTCGATTCGCCCGCTTTGTCGTCCCAGCCGAGGCGCGCGAACTTGGGTCCGGCCAGCCCGGTGATGTAGCGCCGCACCAGCGCGCGTTCCGGTTCGCCTTCGGCCAGGGTGTCGAGCGTGGCCAGGTTGTCGAGCATGGCATTCCATACCGCCAGGCGCGGTTCGTCGGCGTAGGCCGAGACCAGTTTGAGGTAGCTATCGAGCTGCAAACGGTCGGCCTGCACCAGGCTCCAGGTGTCGCCCAGCAGTTTGAGGCGGGTGGTGTCGGGCAGCCTGGCGGCCTGCCCCGCCAGCGCGTCGAAGCCGGCCTTGTCGTACTGGACGCGGAAGTAGCCGACGCTGGCCGGGTCGATCACCAGCGCGCCGTCGCACGAGGCTTGCATGACCGTGCTGCTGGCGCCCGCGAGCAAGGCGTAACTGGCCTTGCCGCCCACGGTGCCCACTTGCACCGGCACGTTCCACAGGCGTTTCTCAAGGGCCGGTTCGTCGAGGCGGAACTGTTCCTGCGACAGCGTGACCTTGCGCTTGCCGTTTTCGCAGCTTTGCTCGACCTTGAGCAGCGGGAAGCCGGGCTGGGTGGTCCAGTCGGAGGCCAGTTTTTCGACCGGTTTGCCGGAGGCTTTTTCAAGCGCGGACCAGAGGTCGGCGGTGGTGGTGTTGCCATACTGGTGCTTGGCCATGTAGGCGCGGATGCCCTTGCGGAAGGGCTCTTCGCCCAGGTAAGCCTCCAGCATGCGCAGGAAGGCCTGGCCCTTGGCATAGGTGATCGAGTCGAAGGCGTCGGCGGCCTGCGCTTCGGTCAGTACCGGGGTCTGGATCGGGTGCGTGGTCTTGCGCGCGTCCAGGTTCATGACGCTTTCGCGCTCGGCCAGGGCGCCCAGCTGGACCCGCCACTCGGGATGGAAATGGTCGGTGGCCTTGGTCGCCATCCAGGAGGCGAAGCCTTCGTTGAGCCACAGGTTATCCCACCAGCCCATGGTCACCAGGTTGCCGAACCACTGGTGCGCCACTTCGTGGGCGTTGATGCCGAACGAGGTCTGGCGCACGTTGTCCGGGCTCTTTTTGGGGTCGACCAGCAGGGTCGATTCGTTATAGACGATGCCGCCCCAGTTTTCCATGGCGCCGTTAAAGCCGCCGGGGATGGCAATCTGGTCCAGCTTGGGCAGCGGGTAGGGCTGGCCGAAGTACTTGTTGTAGTAGCGCAGCAGGTCCTTGGTGGCGGCCAGCGCGTAGGCGGCCGATTCCTGCTTGCCTTCGGTGGTGACGATGCCGATGTCGACTCCGTCCTGCCTGGCGCTGACCCGTTCCAGTTCGCCCGCCACCAGCACCACCAGGTAGCTCGACATCTTGGGGGTGACGCCGAAGTGGAAGCGCTGCAAGCCGCCGTCGAGCTTTTCCTGGCGTTCGAGCGGGGTGTTGGAGTAGGCCTTGAAGCTGGCCGGCAGGTCGACGGTGAGCTTGAAGGCGGCGCGGAAGGCCGGTTCGTCCCAGGTCGGCAGCATGCGGCGCGTATCGGTCGGCTCCATGTTGGTGGCGATCATGGTGCGCGATGCGCTGCCGGCCTTGTACTTCATGTGGAACATGCCGCGCGCTTCGCGGTTGATCGTGCCGTGGAACTTGAGGGCCAGGTTGTAGCGGCCCGGTTCGAGCGGCTGCGCCAGCGCGAAGCTGAGCGTTTCCTGTTCCTTGTCGATCTTGGGTACCAGTTTCAGGGAGCCGATGTTCTTGCCGGACAGGCTGGCGGCGTCGATCTCGAGGTCGACGGCGTTGAGCATGATGAGGGAGGTGGCTTTCAGCACTTCGATTTCGACCGTTTCGGAACCGAGGAAAGTATTGGCGGCCAGGTCGGGGATCAGGTGGGCAGCGTATTGCACCGGCACGATATCCTTGGGCAGCTTGCCCGGCGTGGCGGCGAACGAATACGGGGCTTCGGCGTGGGCGGCAAAAGCGGTACAGGCCAGCGCAGTGGCGGCGGCCAGACGTCTGGCTTTCAATAATGTCATGTGTTTTCTCTCTTCATGGCGGCGCCAGGAACGGCGCGACTTCCCAGCCTGCACTCTAATCGAGCGCAGGGCGAAACGTACACCAAATGCGACCAACTGCACAATAGGCCGCCAGAGTGCCGAAAGCCGGACATTGCCTTGCCGCCCAGGGCCGCGCCATGTCCGGGTCGGGCGTCAAGCCTTGTCGTACGAGAATTGAATGCCTGCCGTGCCGCCGGTGTCGACAAACAAGTCGATGAAAGCGGGAACCGTGTCATGGCGCGCCCAGTCGCGTTGCAACTCGCAGAACATCTGCACCACGCTGATCATTTTGCCGCCCGCCTGTTCGATGCGGCGCAATGCCGCCTCGTGCGCCGCGCCCGAGGTGCCGCCGACGGCATCGACCACGACATAGACTTCATAGCCGTCGCGCAAAGCGTCCAGCGCCGGAAAGGTCAGGCATGCCTCGGTCCAGAGCGCCGTCATGATCAGTTTCTTGCGGCCGGTGGCTTTCACGGCGGCCTGGAATTGGACGTCTTCCCACGCATTGATCGTGGTGCGGTCATAGGTTGGAATACCTTCGAGCACCTTGCGCAACTGGGGAATCGGCGGCTTGTTCAAGCCGGTCTTGACGTTGACCGTCGAGTGCACGATCGGCAGGCCGTAGGCAATGGCCGCCTTCGATACGCCGACAATATTGTTGATCAGGAGCTGGCGGTCCATCGAGGCGATCGAATTGACCTGCACCGGCTGGTAGTCGATCACGATCAAGGCCGAATTTTGCGGGGTCAGCAGATGGTCCTTGCTGGCGTCCCGGATGGTTTCACTGGTCATGGTAAGTCCTTTGAATGGCACATAAAAATGGAGGCGCCGTCGGGCTGCGGCACGTTGGTCGACGTACCTGGCCCGATGGCGGACCCGCATCGTAGTCTTTACGCGGTTGCGCCGCCAGACGCCGGAATCTATACTCAGCGTCCTACCAATGGAACACTGGACACCGGCGTGCAAGACCTGAACGATCTGTTTTACTTTGTGCAGGTGGTCGAACATGAAGGGTTCGCGCCGGCCAGCCGGGCGATCGGTGTTCCGAAATCCAAGCTGAGCAGGCGGATTTGCATCCTCGAAGAGCATCTCGGGGTGCGCCTGCTGCAGCGCTCGACCCGCCAGTTTTCAGTCACGGAAATCGGCAAGAGTTATTTTTTCCATTGCAAGGCGATGCTGGTCGAAGCCCAGGCCGCCCAGGAAGCCGTGGACCGGACCCGGGCCGAGCCGAGCGGCGTGGTGCGCATCGCTTGCCCGATCGCGCTGCTGCATGTGCGGGTCGGGCCGATGCTGGCCCAGTTCATGGTCGAGCATCCCATGGTCACCCTGCACCTGGAAGCGAGCAACCGGCGGGTCGACGTGGTGGCCGAGGGCACCGACATCGCGATCCGGGTGCGCGTGCCGCCGCTCCAGGACAGCGACCTGGTGATGAAGGTGCTGAGCACGCGCCGCTGGTGTGTCGCGGCCAGCCCGGATTTCCTGGCACGCCATCCGGCCTTGCACGCGCCTGCGGAGTTGAGCGGCGTGCCGACCCTGGACTGGGGCGGTCCCGTGGCGCAGCACACCTGGCACCTGGACGGCCCCGATGGCGCGGTGGCGAGCATCCGGCACACGCCGCGCCTGGTCACCGACGACATGCTCGCGCTGCGCGCCGCGGCGGTGGCGGGAGTGGGAGTGGTGCAACTGCCCCTGATGATGATCACGGAAGAACTCAGGCAGGGATCGCTGGTCATCCTGATGCCGGACTGGATTCCCAAAGGCGGGATCATTCACGCCGTGTATTCGTCGCGGCGCTGGCTGCGCCCCGCCGTGCGCACCCTGATCGACTTTCTGGCCACCCGTTTCGAACAGCTCGACGAAGCGTGAGCGGCGGCCAGGGGCGCGGTGGTGGCGTGCCCGCAGGAATCGCTATATAGTCCTCCCTGCCCCGCATCGACCAGGAGACACGATGACCCTTGAAGCCCTGCTGCAAAATCCGAACGCCCTGCCCTCCGCGCCCAAAGTGGTGGCGGAACTGATCAGCAGCTTCGACGACCCGGATGTGGCGGTCGAAGAGATCGCGCGCAAGCTCTCGCTCGACCCGGTGCTGAGCGCCAAGCTGTTGCGCCTGGCCAATTCGGCCTACTATCACGTCTCGCGCCGGATCGGCAACGTGGGCGACGCGGTGCGCATGCTCGGTTTCGTGACCGTGCGCACCCTGGTGATCAGTTCCGGCCTGGTGGGCAGCTTCAAGACCGTGCCGGGGCTGGACCTGAAGCGCTTCTGGCGCTACAGCCTGCACACGGCGGTGGCGGCCAAGTGGATCGCCAAGCAGATCGGCGCCAATACCGACCTGGCGTTCACGATCGGGATGATGCACGGGATCGGGCAACTGGTGATGCATGCGGGCGTGGCGCAGCAGGCGCGCGAGCTGGACCAGACGGTCGGACCGTACGAACATGGCCGCATCGCCGCCGAAAAAGCCCTGTTCGGCTACGATTTCACCGAAGTGGGAGCGGAACTGGCGGCACGCTGGAAATTTCCCGACCTGTTTCACCAGACCTTGCGCCACGTCGGCGATCCGACCCCGGAGTCGCCTTCGTACCGGATGGCGGCGGTGATTCACCTGGCCGTGCTACGCGCACGCTACGAAGAGCGCCAGCCGAACGATGCGGAACTGGCGGCCTGTTTCACGCCGGCGCTGGCGACCGGACTGGGCGTGCCGCCCGATGTCTTGTTCGCCAGCATTCCGCCGCTGGGCGAGCTGAGCGGCGGGCTGGAAGAGCTTATCAATTAAGCAAGTTAAAAAATATTTCGGATTTTTTGAAAAAAAGCCTAAAGTTCCGCGCAATCCCGACGTTATGGAAGGACACGCGGTAATCTTTATAAATTTTTTGGCTAGGTGAGCGCATGACCTCCAACGAAGTTCTCTCGATGTACGAAAATATTGCTGGCCTGACTGGCAAGATGGCGGTTGCGGCAAAAGCGGGCGACTGGAATGGCCTGGCGACTTTGGAAACGCAGTGCGCGCAGCAGGCGTCGGCGACCAAGACCGGCGTGCCGGCACTGGATGGCGCTCCGCGCATGCGCAAGATCGATCTGCTCAAGCAGATCATGGCCAATGACCGCGCCGTGCGCGAGATTACCGAGCCGTGGCAGTTGTCGGACCTGATGTGCGCAACGCACTGAGCCAGTTACATGATGTGAATGAAAGCGCCTGAGGGCGCTTTTTTGTTGGCCTGGCCCTCCCCCGTCGGGGTGGGGTTAATCAGCCGGCCACGGCTAATTTCAGCGCCAGCGCAATCCCCTCCGCCGCCTGGGTAATTTCCGGCAGCGACGGAAAACTCGGCGCGATCCGGATATGGCTATCCTCGGGATCGACCCCGTACGGATACGCGGCGCCCGCCGGCGTAAGCGTAATCCCGGCTTCCTTCGCCAGCGCGATGGTCCTCTTCGCGGCACCCGGCGGCGTCACCAGATCGATGAAATACCCGCCCTTCGGCACGGTCCACGACACCCCGGCCACCTCGCCCAGATGCGCGCTGAACTGCGCCAGCACCGCGTCGAACTTGGGCTTGAGCAGCGCCGCGTGGCGCGTCATCAGCGCTTCCACCGTCGCCGCATCCTTGAGCAGGCGCACGTGGCGCAGCTGGTTGATCTTGTCCGGGCCGATGCTGCGGATGCCCGCATGCTTCGTCCACCAGGCGATATTGGCCGGTGAGGATGCCAGCGCGGCAAGCCCCGACCCGGCCCAGCTCACCTTCGACGTCGATGCGAACACGATCGCCCGGTCCGGATGGCCGGCACTGGCGCATTCGGCGATGATCTCGGCAATGCGCACGTTCTCGTCCGTCAGATGGTGGAAGCGATAGGCGTCGTCCCACATCAGGCGAAAGTCGGGGGCGGCCGTTGGCATGGCGGCCAGGCGGCGCACCACCTCGTCCGAATACACGGTGCCCGACGGGTTGCTGTACTTGGGCACGCACCACATGCCCTTGATGCTGGCATCGTTCGCCACGAGCCGCTCGACGATGTCCATGTCCGGCCCGTCGTCGTTGAGCGGCACGTTGATCATCTTGATGCCGCGCGCTTCGCAAATCGAAAAATGACGGTCGTAGCCGGGCACCGGGCACAAAAACACCGCTTGCTGGCCGACCCAGGGCTGGCCGCCCGGCACGCCGTTCAAGAGGGCGTACACGATTACATCATGCATCAGCGACAGGCTGGCGCTGCTGTCGACCACCACCTGCGCGGCCGGCACACCGAGCAAGCCGCCGAACAGCGCGCGCGCTTCCGGCAGGCCGACGCCGAGGCCGTAGTTGCGGGCATCGGTGCCGTCGGCCGCAGTAAAGCCGGGCAGAGCGTCGAGCAAATCGTTGGAGAGGTCGAGTTGTTCCGGGGCCGGTTTGCCGCGTGACATGTCGAGCTTGAGTCCGCGTTGCAGGAACAGGTCGTATTGCGCTTGCGCTGAGTGTGTTGCCGTCGTCATGAGCTTGCTTTCGGTGATGGGATCACCGAAGAGTATAGCGTGAAGGCAAATCGATCGCTGGGGGAGGAAAGAATTCTGGAGAGCGAGCACCAGGTATCTCCTGGTGTCGCCTCTTGCCGGTTGCATCCGGCGTCCGCAAGCGCATCGTTGGCTGGCGGACCGCTTCCGGGGACAGGCGTTTCTTCAACGATTATCTGCTTGCCGCGCCACGCTATCGTTGGTGGCTGCGCCAGATCCTGGGCCCGTTTGTGCAGTCCCGCAGGACCACGGAAACAAGTATAACGCAGTTCTCCGACTTGTGTAGACGACTTCGTGTGTGGGCGGATCTTTTTTACAACATTTTGCTAAATACAATGAAATCAGCCGGCGCCGGGCTCGCCATGCGCGACCGCCGCGGGCGCTTTCGGCTTGCGTTTGAAGCGCGCGGCCAGCCTGGCCAGCATGCCCGTCGCCGGTGCGGCCGGCGCGGCGGCTTCGGCGGGAAGCGCGGCCTTGCGCTTGCGACGGCGCAGCAGGAACCAGACCGCCAGGCCGATCACGATCAGGGCGCCGGCCGCGCCCCCGATCAGCATCCAGGGCAGCTCCTCCCCTTTCTTGGCGGCTGCGGCATTCTTTTTGGCCAGGGCGGCGCGCGACAGGACCGGCACCGGCGTACTGGCCGCTTCGGTATGGCTGCTCGCCGCCGCGCCCTTGTTGTCGGTGGCCAGTAGCAGCAGCTTGACCTTTTCTTCCAGTTCAACAATCTTGGCGGTCAGTACGCCGTTCTTGTGATCGAGCGCGGCGCAGAGCTTGATTTGTTCATCGCTGAATGGCTGGGGACAGGAAGCCGGCGCCGATGGCAGCTGCAATACCCGTACCGGGCGCGGCGCCGCCGGAGCGATGACGGCGGGTTCCGCGTGCACGGTTCGCGCGGGTGCGGGTGCGGGTGCGGGTGCGGGTGCGGGTGCGGGTAGCGCCGCTGGCGCGGAAACTGGTGGCGGCGGGGCCGGCTGCGGATCCGGGCTCAGCCACAAGGTGGCGGCACGCACTTCACGCTTGCCGCCTTCGCCCAGCGTCAGGAACAGGTGTACGTAATCGCCTTCGACCGGCTTGACCGAGGTGATGTGCAGAAACTGGCGGCCCTCGCGCCGCATCACCGACAAGGTCAGGTTCGACAGCACCGGATGCATGCGCACATTGGCGCCGCGCCACACGTCCGGATCGGCCAGCCGTACCTGCACGCTGGCGCCGGGCTCGGCCAGCGAGGTCAGTTCGATGTCGGCCACCAGCGGCTGCCCGCTGTACGAGCGCACCTGGACCTCGCCCAGCTCGGCCGCGTGGACGCAGGCCAGCGCGCCGCCCAGGACCAGGGCCAGGAACAGGGTAATGCCGGACCGGACCAGCCGGAGGATTCCTGAATGGTGCATATATGGTAATGTTGCTCAGCTAATGATGGCGGACGCAGTGAAATCTGTAGCCCTGCCGTAATTAACGTACGCTCATATAAACTTCTTTAACCCCAGTCCCAAATAAACAGGTAGCTAAATGGAAACAAGAATCGAAAAGGACAGTTTTGGCCCGATCGCAGTACCGGCTGAGCGCTTGTGGGGTGCGCAGACGCAGCGCTCGCTGGAGCACTTCGCCATTTCGAGCGAGCGCATGGCGCCTGAGCTGGTGGCCGCGCTGGCCCAGGTCAAGCGCGCCGCCGCCGCCGTCAACCGCTCGCTCGGCCTGCTGCCTGCGGACAAGGCGGACGCCATCGTCAAGGCGGCCGACGAGGTGCTCGACGGGCGCCATCCGGACGAATTCCCGCTGGTGGTATGGCAGACCGGTTCCGGCACGCAAAGCAATATGAACATGAACGAGGTGCTGGCCAACCGCGCTTCCGAACTAAGCGGTGGCGCGCGCGGCGAAGGCCGCCTGCTGCACCCGAACGACCATGTGAACATGGGCCAGTCGTCGAACGATATCTTTCCGACCGCAATGCACGTGGCGGCGGCCCAGGCCGTGGTGCAGTCGCTGCTGCCGGCCCTGGCGCGCCTGCGCGGCACGCTCGAAATCAAGGCGCGCGACTTCGCCGACATCGTCAAGATCGGCCGCACCCACTTGCAGGATGCAACGCCCTTGACGCTCGGCCAGGAATTCTCGGGCTACGTGGCGCAGCTGGAATACTCCGAACATGCGATCAAGTCCACCCTGCCCGGCCTGCTGCAACTGGCCGCCGGCGGCACGGCGGTCGGCACGGGCTTGAATACCCATCCCGATTTCGCGGCCCGCATCGCGGCCGAAATCGGTTCGCGCACGGCCATCAGTTTCAAGACCGCGCCCAACAAGTTCGCCGCCCTGGCCGGGCACGACGCGCTGGTCGGCACCCACGGCGCCCTGAAAACCCTGGCCACGGCTTTGACAAAAATCGCCAACGACGTGCGCTGGATGGCATCCGGCCCGCGCTCGGGCCTGGGCGAAATCAGCATTCCCGAAAACGAGCCGGGCAGCTCGATCATGCCGGGCAAGGTCAATCCGACCCAGTGCGAGGCGCTGACCATGCTGTGCTGCCAGGTATTCGGCAATGATGTCGCCATTACCATGGGCGGCGCCTCGGGCAACTTCGAGCTGAACGTGTTCAAGCCGATGATCGCCCATAATTTCCTGCAAAGCGCGCGCCTGCTGGCCGATGGCATGCGTTCCTTCAACGAACACTGCGCCCACGGCATCGAGCCGAACCGCGATCGGATCGGCGAGCTGATGGAGCGCTCGCTGATGCTGGTGACGGCGCTGGCGCCGCACATCGGCTACGACCGCGCGGCCCAGATCGCCAAGAAGGCGCAGCACGAAGGCACGACCCTGAAACAGGCGGCGCTGGCGCTCGGTTTTGTCACAGAACAACAGTTCCAGGACTGGATCGTGCCGCTCGACATGACCCGGCCCGGACTGTGATGGCGGCGCGGCGCGTGGGACGTTGACGCGCCGCGCCGATCCCGCCACACTGCGGTTCTTACATACTTTTTTAGGACGAGCAGGAATGCAGAAAGTCACTTTTGACCTGGCAGGCGAGTTCGTCGAACTGAACCAGTTACTCAAATTGTCGGGCCTGTGCGACAGCGGCGGCGCCGGCAAGAACCTGGTCGCCACGGGCGTGGTATCGGTCGACGGCAAGAAGGAATTGCGCAAGACGGCCAAGATCCGCGATAGCCAGGTGGTCGGCATCGGCGACATCCGCATCAGCGTACGCAGCCATGGCACAGATGGCGCCTGATTGCGCTGGCGCAGAATAAACACCTTGTAATCGGGCAATATTAGAAATATGCTGAGCAGAGACAAGCTGCGGCGCGGAGCTGATTGCGGCGCGACAAACACGAAAACTCTTGCTTTGTTTATATTCTAAGACGTGATTAACCGATTCAAGGTGGCCGCCATGGATAACCCTGAAGAAAACCAGCAAACCCAAGACCGACTGATCGGCGACCTGCGTCTCGTGATCGAAAATGCGGAAGAATTGCTGAAGAACACGGATCAGTACACCAGCGTGTTATACCGCAGTGCCCGCGCCAAGCTGGCGCTGGCACTGAACGCGGCCACCGAAGAACTCGCCAGGTTCGAGGATGAGCAGCTCGGGCGCATGATCGAAGCAAGCCATGCCGCCAACGCCGACCACGCCGATCTGTCCGGCGAAGCGCGCATCATGCGCGCCTTCCAATAAGCACGCCAGCGGCGCCTGTTCCCTACGCCGCTGGTTCCGCCCGCCGCTGCGCCTGCTGCGCGCGGCTACAAATACGCCGTGGTCCACCCGTCGAACAACTGTTGCTTGTGATCGAGCCGCCAGGCGCTGCCCTTTTTCAATAACAGGAAGCGGCTTTGCTTACCGCAATGGTCCCTGGTGTACACGCACGCCTTGCGTGCCGACAGCCATTCCACGTCGAGCAAGGTGTGCCGCTGGTATTCGGGCGGGCTGCTGAAGCTGAGCGCGTGCGGACGGCCGAATGTGCGCTCCTTTGGCGTGCAGAAACGATCGAAGATGGCGGCGCAGGCCGGCTGGCGCCACTCCTCCGTGTCCGGCGTTTCCTTGAGATCGAGCGCGAGCTGGGTTTCCCAGGCGCTGATCGCCTCCCAGAAGCCTTGCAGCACGTCCAGCAGCGCCTGCGCTTCGCCGGCCGCCGGCACGAAACCGGGCGGGGTGCGGCTGGCGAGGCGGCGCTGTTCGCGCAGGAAAGCGTCGGCCAGGTCCGGCCCGAACGCCTTGCCGATGCCGGGCCGCACGGTTGGATGGATTGCCAGCGCAAGCATGCCATCGGGCGTGAGCGCACTGCCCTGCAGGTCCACGTGGGACAGGCGCGGGATGGCGGCAATGTGGCGCACGCAGGCGTCGTCGGCCTTGGTGCAGCGCAGCGACAGGTGGCGCAATTTGGCATGCCCGGCAAACGCCGCCAAGCCCGTGCCGGTGATGCCGGTATGGTCGAGGACCAGCCAGTTCAGGGCGGGAATGCGGGCGATCGCGGGCAGCACGGCGTCGGTCACGGCGCTGGCGGCTAGCCACAGGCGTTCCAGCTTGGGCAGCGCGCACAGGGCTTGCACGGCGTCGTCGCCGATCGCGCAGCCGGTGAAGGTCAGGCCGCGAATCGAGGGCTTGCTGAGCAGAAAGGCAATATCCTCGGCGCTGAAGGAGCGCTCCTTGAAGTCAAGAAAACGCGGGCGCGCGGGGACGTCCAGCATGCCCGGCTCAGGCGCAGGCAATATTCGAGGCGCGTTCCCGCTCCCACGCTTCTTGCCAGGTGATGGCGCCCGGCTGGTCGAACCAGCCGTGAAGATAGGCCGCAATCTCGGCCGCTTGCGGTACCGGCGAGCTTGCCAGGAACGCCAGGGTCTGGTCCAGCCCGGCACCGACAAAATACTCGGCGCCCATGGAACTTCCCACATCCATATTGATGTACTTGGCTTCCCATAAGGCCAGGGTATCGCGCGCATCGCCCACACGGTAGAGCAGGAAGGCGCACTGGTAGATGCCTTCGTAGTAATTCATGTCGTCCTGCACGATTTCTTCGGATATCCAGGTGCGGAACTTCACTTCTTCCGCCAGCATCTGGGTCAGCAAGACGTGGAACGGCGCCGCCGGTTCATCGACCAGGCGCTTGTAGATCGCGCGCCGCGCTTCCGGGGAGAGCAGCACGGTCCCCACCGCGGTAGTCACGGTATTGCCATTGCTCAGGTATTCGTCGATTGCTTGATCAGCGCTCATGGACATGGATAAAATCGATATAAAGGATGATTATAGCTTGAGTAAAACGCAACCCTTCTGGCGTACGCACGGGCGCGGAAAAATTCCACCCGTTCCGCACAGCGGGAAAGCGGCCGCTTTAGCCCGGCGGCGCCAGCAGGATGCCCAGCGCGACCCACTGCGCCAGATGCGCCCCGATGTCGAACTGCTCATCGAGGGCGAAGGCGGCGTCGAGCGCCTCACCCATTGTATAGCCGCCCGCCAGCGCGGCGAGCGCGCCAGCGTGCGCCGGGGTCAGCGCCACCAGTTCGGTCTTCCAGCGCGGGCGTGCCACCAGGGCTGCGCTGGGGTAATTCATGGCTGAAGGAAAATCGACGCCGCTGTCCGGCTGGTGCGCCTGCCACAGCGGCACCACCGCCCAGCTTGACGCGATCAGGCTGCAAGCCGGATGGAGCGTGTAACGCGCATCCTCGAAGGCTTCGGGGCTCAGGGTCGCCAGGGCGGCGGCGCCGATGGGGTCGGCGTCGGGCGCGTAATGGGCGCGGTGCACGGCCCATTCGAGGCGCGCCATGTCGGGCAGGTAAGGATAATCGGCGATGTGGGGAAAACCGTCCAGGAAGCGGGCGAATCCGGCGCCGAAGCGGTTCAGGTCGGCGTCGAGCGAGGGCTGGGCCATGCCGTACGCGCGCGTGAGTCCGCCGAAAAATTCCTCGCCGACCAGCTGGCGCAGCACCGGACAGGCCGCCGCCAGGGTTTTGTTCCAGGTCACGGTCAGGTTGCCGCGATACAGGCCGAAGCGGTGCTGATTGGCCTCGCCCTTGAACTGCGCCAGCGCGGCGCCCTCTTCGGCGCGCTCGAACAGGGCCGCCGCGAAGCGCTGCTGGGTGCCAGCCAGGGCGTCCGAGGCCAGCGGGCGGGCGTGCCGGCCGCGCCAGGGGTTGGCGGCGTGCGGCAGCGGATAAGCGCTGGCGATGTCCTGCGCGCGGCGCGCCTCGCCCAGCAGCACCTCGAGCGCGGGCACGTCGGTATCCCATTCGACCAGGGTCGGCAAGCGTCCGAAGCGCGCCAGCGCCGCCTGGTACAGCGCCCAGACCGGCTCGGCCACCACGTCGCCATGGTGGTCGATCACGGCCTGCGGTGTCACCAGGTGGCCGGCCAGGTGGATTTCGCCCACGCTGCCGGGCGCGATGGCAGCGATCGCCGCGAGCGCGTCTTCGCCGTGGTTGCACTGGTTGACGTAGAGATTATTCACATCGAGCAGCAGCGCGCAGCCTGTACGGCTGGCCAGCTCGGCCATGAACTCGGCCTCGCTCATCGCATCGTCGTTAAAACGCACGTAAGTGGAGACATTTTCCAGCAAAATACGCCGATGCAGGCGATCCTGCACTTGCTCGACACGCTGGCACAGCAGGTCGAGCGCGGCCTGGGTGAGCGGCATCGGCAGCAGGTCGTTGAGCTGGCGGTCGGCCACGGCGCCCCAGCACAGGTGCTCGGACACGAGCATGGGCTCGACCCGCTCGACCAGGGCACAGACGCGTTCAAGATGGGAAGCTGAAAAGCCGCGCGCCGAGCCCAGTCCCAGGCCCACGCCATGCAGGCTGATGGGATAATCGCGGCGCAGTTCGCGCAGCACATGCCAGTCCCAGCCCGCGCGGTCGAGAAAGTTTTCGGTATGCACCTCCAGCCAGCCGACCGCCGGACGCTGTTCGAGAAACTGACGGTAATGCGGGGCGCGCAAGCCGACGCCGGTGCCCGGCGCGGCGGGACCGGATGGAAGACCGGCCGGTAAGTCCCCGCCGGTCACGACTTACTTGCCGGAAAGCTTGCCGCCGGCTTTTTCGCAAGTGCCTTTGGCCACGTATTTCCACTCTTCCGGGGCTTTGTCGACACTGGCCTGGCCCGAGCAGGAATGCGAACCGTTGGCGCTGGCGCAATCGTTCTGGCCGGCCTTGGCGATGCCGTAGCACTTCTCTTTCTCAGCCTTGTCGACCGGATCGTGCGCGGCCGCGCCGTTCGATACCGCGTACACGCCGGCGAGAGCGGCGGCGATCAGGGCTTGACGTTTGTTCATCGTAAATCTCCTTGGAAATGATGAAGTGAACCAGGAATTGCCAGGTCGGAGGCGATTGTAAAGCCCAGCCGCCCGATTACCCGGCGCGCTTTTCAGTTCCTTACAACTTTCCCCGTGACGCCGGCAATTTTAACGTAAAAAAACCCGGCGCCTCCTTTGACGGGAGGTCACCGGGTGCTGCACGGCCGGTCCAGGCGCTGGCGCCCTCGCGGGCACGGGCGCACTCAGGCGGTCGTATTGATGGTATTGCCGAGATTCGATGGCAAACGCTGGGGCGTCGGCAGCGCGTCGATCAGCTGGGCGGCGACCTGGCCTTGCATCTGTTGCGCTTTTTTCAAGACGGCGTAGCCGACTTCCTGCTTGATGCCTGTCTCGGCCATGCTGCTTGACAGTGAGGCGATTCCTGAAACATCCATGAGAGTTCTCCCGTGTTAATGGCTATCACGAATGGTAACGGCCGCACTGGCCAGGACTTTAGGCTTGCGGCGAATTAATTCTATCCTTGAGCCAGGCCAGCACCGCCGCCGGTGCGTTCAGGTCGAGCCAAGTCACATTATCGGGCAGATCATCGGGCTGCGGCCCATCCGATGCCACGGCGACAATATGCGGATCGTTCGGATACAGCGCCGGATGGCCGAGCGAAGGCCGCTGCACTTCCAGCTTGGGAATGGCTTCCCATTTGTAGCCTTCGACCAGGGTCAGGTCGGCCTGGCCCAGCAGCGCCAGCTGTTCAGCCAGGGTCGGTTCGGGTTCGCCGCGCAGTTCGCGGATGACGGCCACGCGAAATGGCGAGGCGATCATCACCTGCGCCGCTCCGGCCGTGCGCAGGCGGGCGCTATCCTTGTGGGGCGGTTCGAGCATCACGTCGTGGTGGCTGTGCTTGACGACGTTGATGCGCAGGCCGTCGGCCGCCAGCTGGCGGACCAGCACTTCCAGCAAGGTCGTCTTGCCGCTGCCCGACCAGCCGATCACACCAAGTAGATTGTGCATGTGCGGCCTTTCCGCCGTAAAGTGAGTCCGCCATTATACAAAGGCATCAATACGGATGGCGGTAGCGCTCGCCCTTGTATTTCATGACAGCCGCCTTGGGCAACAACTTTTCAAGAACCAGGCCGGGCGCCACTTCCTCGCCTTCGCGCCGCAGTACCTTGTCGATGAGCAAGAGCCGGTCGGCCGGATTCTTCGAGTAAATGTAGCCGCCGACCGCGATCGCTGGAATCTCGTGCTGCAAGGCTTCGGGCAGCTCGCGCAGGGTGCGCAGTTTCTCGTCGGGCGCTGTCGGCGCAGTGTCGGCCTTGGCCAGCGCGGTTTTCGCGGCTGCGGGCATGGCTGGCTCGGGCTTCTTGACGCGCTCGGGCTTGGCGACAGGCTCCGCCACGGCGACCTTGACCGGTTCAGGCTTGCGCGGCGGCGCTTCCGCCACCGCCACGGGCACCGGTTCGGGAGCCGGCGCGGGAGCGGGAGCCGGCGCGGGCGCAGGAGCAGCAGGCGCGGGAGCGGGAGCCGGCGCGGGCGCAGGAGCAGCAGGCACGGGCACGGCATGCACCGGCGCAGCGGCCTGCACCACGGGCGCCGGCGTGGCCGGCTGGCGCCAGACAACCATGGCGGCGACGGCAGCGCCCAAGGCAAGCAGCGCCAGCCCGATCACCAGCGGCCTGGCGCCGCTGCCCTCGCGCTCAATTTCGCCGGCATGGAGCGGCACCGCGTGGATGGTCGGCGCGCTGCCAAGCTGGCGCTCGGCCTGGGCTTTTTTAAGTGCTTCGAGAATATACGACATCTTATGGTTTCCCCGTTGCGGCGGCGGCCAGCAGGCGCGGCTCGGCCACGCCGGTCAGCTGGTTCAGGCGCATGTAGGTGCGCGGACCGGCCACGCCGTCCGCCTTGAGGTTCTGCCGGGTCTGGAAGGTGCGCAGCAATTCCACCGTCTGGCCGCTCAGCGGCCGGTCGGCCGCGGGCGGCACCAGCCCGTTGATCTTGGCCAGGCGCGAAGCGATCCAGTCGACGTCGGCGCCCTGCTCGCCGGTGCTGACCTGGTCGCGGTAGTAGCGCGGCATCACCCACAGGGTCACGAAGCTGCCGTCCGAACGGGTGGCGAGCGCGCCGATGTCGATCTTCTGCTGCTTGCCATCGACATCCAGCCGCGCGTGGGTATCATCCATGCCGGTCAGCAGCGCGTAGCTCACCTGCGCGCCGTCGCGCAGGGTGAGGATGGCCGGACGGTCGAGCAGGCGCAATTCATACAGCCCGCCCTTGCCCTGGTGGCAGCGCAGGTTCAGCTTCAAGGCATCCTCGCAGGTGGCGCCGGCCGGCACGGCCACGCCCCACAGGGCTGCCAGCGCGCCCAGCGCCTGCGACTCGCTGGCGTGCGCCAGCGGCGCAACGGCAACCCGTGGCGCGGGCGCCGCCTGCACCGCGCGCGACTGCGGCGCGGCGGCCAGCACCGTGGCCGCCACCGCCGCCGGGGCGGCCGCCTGCGGCTCGACCGAGGCGGCCGGACGCATCTGCCACGCGGCGGCCGCGCTGAGCACGGCCCCGGCCAGCACCCCGGCCGCGATGACCGGCCAGCGCTTTTTCGGCGCGGGCGGCTTGGCGCCGCCGGAAAACACTTCGCTGCCGGCGCGGCGCAGGATTAGGCGCGTCACTTCGCGGCTGTTTTCGACGTAGGCCCCCAGCAGCGCGCGGTCGCACAGCAGGTTGATGCGGCGCGGCACGCCCTGGGACAAGTGGAATACCTGCGGCATCACCGAACGCGGGAATGGCCGCGAGGAACCGCCGCCCGCCACCGCCAGCCGGTGCGCGATGTAGCTGGCGGTTTCCGCTTCCGTGAGCGAACCCAGGTGATAGCGCGCAATCACGCGCTGGGCCAGCTGTTCGAGTTCGGGCCGGGCCAGTATCGCGCGCAGCTCCGGCTGGCCGATCAGGATGATCTGCAGCAGCTTGCGCTCGCTCGTTTCCAGGTTGGTCAGCAAGCGCAGCTGTTCGAGCACGTCGGCCGACAGGTTCTGGGCCTCGTCGATGATCAGCACATTGTTCTTGCCCTGCGCGTGGCTGGCCAGCAGGTAGCGGTTGATGGCGTCGACATAGCTCTTGACGCTGACCGCCCCGGCCGGCGCCGGCGGCAGGTCGATCCGGAATTCATCGCAGATCGACAGCAGCAGCTCTTCCACCGTCAGCTTGGGATTGAAGATGTAGGCCAGGCGGCAATCGGCCGGAATCTGCTCGATGAAGCAGCGGCACACGGTGGTCTTGCCGGCGCCGATTTCGCCGGTCAGCAGCACGAAGCCGCCGCCGCTGCCGACGCCATACAGCAGGTGCGCCAGCGCTTCGCGGTGGCGTTCGCTCATGTACAGGTAGCGCGGGTCGGGGGCGATCGAGAACGGTGATTGCTTCAGGCTGAAGAATTGCTTATACATGGATTCCCTGGAAGTGCATCACCGCTGGCGGCCGACGGGTAGCGGCTTGTATTTGGCGCAGTAAATCTTGGATTTGGTCTTGAAGTAGACGATCTTGCTGCCGGGATTGGACGCGCGCACGGGATAAGCCGAGTTGTCCATCGACAGATGACGCACGCCCACGGCGTTGCGGATCGACTCTTCGAGCTTGTCGGGCGTGGTGTCGGCCACGGCGGCCACGAACACCAGTTCGCTGGTATCGTCGCTGATCATGATGTCGGTCACCGGCGCGCCCCACAAGGTGCCGTCGGCCTTGAACCAGTAGGCGCCGCCCTCGTGCTTGTACGACGGGCCGAAGGCGCTCACCAGATAATCGTGGAAGTAGGCATTGTCGAGATGGCTGCGGCACAGGATGGCGCTGCCGATGACGGGGCCGAAGGTCGACGGCGCGGCCAAGGCGGGGGCGGAACAAGGCAGGAGCGCCAGAAAGGCCAGCGAGGCCAGCGAGGCCGGGGCGCAGCTTCGCGCCAGCAGTGCGCGCATGCGCCCTGCCAGCGGGAAAACCTGTTCCGAAGCCATCGCCAGGCGCATCCAAGCTCCCTTGGCCCGCGTGCTTACTGACGCGCGCGCTCTTCCTTCTTGACCTTCTTTTGTTCCTTTTTCTCTTTCACCGACTTGGCCGGCTCTTTTTTCGATTCTTTCTTACTGTCTTGCGCTTTACTCATTGTGAACTCCTGATAACGATTCTATAGCTTGGACAGCCAATTGCGGTTCGCAGCGATTTTTTGCTTGGCAGCGGCGGGCAGCAGCTCGAAACAGCCGGGATACTGCTTGAGCGCATGCTCACGAATTTCCTTCTGCAAACCATTGATAATAAACACATATACGATGGCACCGTCGTCGTTCTGTCGCGTGCCCATATAGCGGATCATTATTCCTCCTTTTTATTCCGTGAGCGGAGCGAATAAACCTCGGTTGTTCTCACATCGTCACATTATGACACTGCCCGGCGCGATTTCGCTACCCGGGGCAAAGTTAGCGCACGAAAAAAAGCCCGCACGGAGCGGGCTTTCGAGGTGGACAGCAAGTGCCCGTCAAACATCTTGTTTTTGTAAAATTTGCCAGAAAGCATATTACACATGCCACTCTGGAATCACTAAATTCCGACTAGAAATATAGCACACGATGTTGACCTGTCATGAACAAAATGTCAGCGAGTGTGGCAAGAAAGAAACGACTCAAGCGCCTTACATGTGCGCGAGCCAGGGATCGCTTTCCGGACGCGGAAACTGGGCCGTCATGAAATCGACAAAACTGCGCACCTTGTACGACAGCAGGCGCCGGCTCGGATAGACCAGCGACAGCGACATCTGGCCCAGGTGGTGGCCCTTGAGCAGTTGCACCAGGCGTCCGCTACTCAGGTCGTCTTCGAGGGTCAGCGAGGAACGCACCATGATTCCCATGCCGGCGATGGCCGCCTGGCGCAGCACCGAGACGTCGTTCGACACCATGCGCGCGGTGATCGGCACGTCGACCTGCTTGTTGTCCCACTTCACGGGCCAGCTGTGGCGCAGTTGCTCGAAGGCGAAATTGAGGCAATCGTGGGACGACACGTCGATCGGCGTGAGCGGCGCGCCGCGCCGGGCGATGTAGTCGGGCGAGGCGCACAGCACCACGCTCGAGGTGGCCAGGCGGCGCGCGATCAGGCTCGCATCGAATTTTTGCAAGCCCATGAAAATGCCGACGTCGAAACCTTCCTCGACGATATCGACCGAATGATCGGACAGGCTGACGTCGAGCACCACGTCGGGCACGGTGGCCGCGTACAGCGGCAGCAGCCTGGCCAGCTGGTACTGGCCGAAGCCGGGATGGCAGTAAATGCGCAGCGTGCCGCTGGCCTTGCGCGCCGACGAGGAAGCGATGGCATCGGCATCGTCGATATCGGCCAGGATCTGGCGCACGCGCTCCAGGTATTGCTTGCCGGTTTCGGTGAGCGAGAGCTTGCGCGTGGTGCGGTTGAGCAAGCGCGTACCGAGATGGGCTTCGAGGTCGGCGATATTGCGCGTGACGACCGTGTTCGACATATCCATCGCCTGCGCCGCGCGGGCAAAGCTGCCCTGCTCGACGACCTTGGCGAACACGCGCATCGATTGAAGCCTGTCCATATCGGATTATCCCTGTTAGCGCAACGTTGCATTGCGATTATTCGCCTTTTTTGCGGATAGCGCAACGTATAGACTGCTTCACATGGACGAGCAAACGCACACAGGCAACTCGTCAACGCCGCAAGCGAGCGACGTTCACCTCATTACTGGAGAAACACCATGAAATCATTGTCCTTCGTTGCCGCAGTTGCCTTGTTTGTTGCTGGTTCCGCTGTTGCGGCTGACACACCCGTGGCGAATGCCAGCGTGAGTGCCGCCGCGAGCAGCATCAGCGCCACCCGCCTGAATGTGCCGGAACTGAGCGCCCCATCAAGCCGCACCCGCGCTGAAGTACGCGCCGAGGCGCTTGAGGCCGCCAAGAATGCGAAGCCGACGTTGGCCAATCAGTTGGACATGTCCAAAAACTAAGCTTGATTATTGCGAATTCCGCAATTGTGCATTGCGTCATTCGGCCTTTTTCGAATCAATCAGACGTCATACACTGACCTTAATCAAAGAGCACCGCTCTTGCCGCCGCAGACAATCGCGACGTTGACCTAATACTGGAGAAATATTATGAACGCATCGAAATTGTTTACCGCCGTAGCAGCCCTGGTCCTGACCGGTTCCGCCTTTGCCGCCGACGCCCCGGCCGCCAGCACCGCCGTATCGGCCGCCGCATCGAGCCTGAGCGTGCCAGCCGTGACCATCAACCAGTCGCGCAGCCGCAGCGATGTCAGCGCCGAAGCCGTCGAATTCGTCAAGAACTACAAGACCGCTTTCGCCGTCCAGCTGGAACAGTACAAGAACTAATCGCGCCGGTCCGCCCCGGACCGTTCGCCCGCAGCACAGTTCAAACCGGAAAACCCGACGCCTCCTCGGGTTTTCCGACCTGCTCGCCCTACCCCCTCCTCCCGACCGTTCAAGCCGCCGATTCGACCATCTGTCGATTTTCGCTCGCGCGCCCGCGCACCCGGCCGTATTGTTCATGCTCCGAACCCAACGCCGCCCAGCGGCAGACCCGCCATGACGACCTACCTCAAGCAAGCCACCTTCGCCACCCTGCTGTGCGCCGCCGCGGCCAGCCAGGCCCAGGCCACCTCCGACGTGCGCAAGGTCGCACCTTTCCACGCGATCGAACTGTCCGGCCCTTATAAAGTAGTGATCACCGCCCAGGGCACGCAAGCGCTCGAACTGTCGGGCCAGCGCAAGGAGCTGGAGCGCATCGAAACCATCGTCAAGGGCGACACCCTGATCGTGCGCCCGCGTTCGCGCACCGGCATCAACATCAGCTTCGGCGATGACGAGCGCACCACCATCACCATCGCCGCGCCGGGCCTGCGCAGCCTGGCCAATGCGGGCAGCGCCGACGTGTCCCTGAGCCAGGTCGAAGGCGAGCAGTTCGCGCTGAACCTGAGCGGCTCGGGCGACGTGGACGTGTACCAGCTTAAAACCGGCAAGCTGCAACTGTCGATGAAAGGCTCCGGCGACGTCCACCTGGCCGGCGCCGCGCGCACCTTGCAAGTCGACGCGCATGGCTCGGGCGAGCTCGAAGCCTGCGGCCTGGCGGTCGAACGCACCAGCGCCGTGCTGCGCGGTTCGGGCGAAGCGTGCGTGCCCGGCGGCACAGGGCAATTCCAGGGTGAAGTGCACGGCTCGGGCGAACTGACGGTCAGGCAGCTGCGGGCCGACAAGGCACGGCTGGTGCTCACCGGTTCCGGCGAGATCCAGATCGACGGCACGGTCGGCAGCTTGAGCGCGGACCTGAACGGCTCGGGCAGCGTGGAGGGCGAAAACCTGGAGGCGCAACAGGCCAGCGTGACCGTGCGCGGCTCGGGCACTGCCGAAGTGCGGGTCAAACCGACCGCTTCGGCCAGCGCGCAACTGGTGCACTACGACCGCAAAGGCGCCAGCACGACGCGCAACTGAGTGCTCCCGAGGGCGGCATGGCCGCCGATGCCAGTGCCGGCGGCCGGGACGCCTGCTGCTTGGAAAAAGTGATGGCCGGACGTCGATTCCGGACATCGCCGCTCGTCGTCAAGGCAAGAGAGCTGCATCGTGCAGCTCTCACCAACCGACGAGAACACCATGCGAAAGCTGACATCCCACCTTTTTATTTCGCTCGACGGCGTCGTCGAAGCGCCCGATACCTTCGTCCGTCCGAACTTGTACGCCGACGTTGATGAGTTCACGCGCGACACGGTCGCCGGGCAAGAGGCCATTCTGCTCGGCCGCAAGACGTATCAGGAATGGTCGCAATGTTGGCCGGATTCGACGATTGA
Source organism: Massilia frigida (assembly GCF_011682175.1). Classification (GTDB taxonomy): domain Bacteria; phylum Pseudomonadota; class Gammaproteobacteria; order Burkholderiales; family Burkholderiaceae_D; genus Telluria_A; species Telluria_A frigida. The sequence goes on along the minus strand of NZ_WHJG01000040.1, from coordinate 38,774 downwards.
GCCATTTGCATCCTTCATTAACAACAACCCGAAGTTTGTCGTCAGCCGCACTTTGCGCAATGTGGAGTGGAAGCAGTCAACGCTGCTCGATGGCGACCTTGCGGCTGCCGTTGGCGAACTCAAGGCGCAAACGGGCAAGACGATCGGCGTACACGGCAGCATCAGCCTGGTCCAATCATTGCTGCTCGCTGGCCTGTTGGATGAACTGCATTTTCTTCTTTGTCGCGTCATGGCGGGACACGGACGCCGCCTGCTTGACAACCAGGGCGATCCGGTACAACTGGACCTGAAGCACTCCCGTGCAACCCCTGCAGGGCTCCACTATTTGGTATACACGCCAAGGCCATCGACGTGAGCGGGGCGCGCACACGACTTACCTGACAATGCCTTATGAATACGCGCGGAGCGCGGAAAAACCTGCCTTGCGGGCAGTTCCGTCCGCCCCCCATCAGCGCTAGACCGCCAGGGCTCATCAGGCGCCGGGCAACAAAGCTGCACGCCCGCGCCACCACACTCCCCATACCAAATTGGCACTAAACCAAAGCCAGATTAATACCATTACCCCAGTTTCATAAAGTATTTAAAAACAATAGCTTACGACGATATCGAGGCCCGGGGACGCAAGGCCAATTCAGTATTTTATAATACCACTTAAATACCTGTTGACAAGGTGGTTAGGCGATCATATAGTGCCCACACCTTCCCCACTTCAGAACCCGGACAACAACACACATGATCGAATATCTCATCGGCGTCGATGGCGGTGGAACCGGTACCAGGGTGCGCCTGGCGCGCGCCGGTGGCAGCCAGTTGGCACAAGGCCAGGGCGGCCCGTCCGGCCTCTCGCTCGGCATCGCGCAGGCATGGAACTCGGTCGCCGAGGCGCTCGCCTCGGCCTGCGGCGCGGCCGGCATTGCGCAGCCGGCCAACGCCAGCATCGCCATCGGCCTGGGCCTGGCCGGCGTGCACAATCCGCTGTGGGCCGAACAATTCCTGGCCGCCGATCCCGGCTTCGGCACCATCCGCCTTGAGAACGACGGCTTCACCACGCTGATGGGCGCGCACGGCGGCAAACCGGGCACCATCGTCGCCATCGGCACCGGCAGCGTGGGCCAGGCCTTGCTGGCCGATGGCAGCCAGCGCGAAGTGGGCGGCTGGGGCTTCCCGACCGGCGACGAAGCCGGCGGCGGCTGGATCGGCCTGCGCGCCATCGCCCACATCGAAAAAGTCATTGACGGGCGCGCGCCGCACAGCGCCTTTGCGCAAGCGGTGATCGATGCCTGCGGCGGCGAACGCAATGCGATCCAGGTCTGGATCGGCCGCGCCACCCAGACCGCTTTTGCCTCGCTCGCACCGCTGGTGGTGGCCCATGCCGACACCAGCGACACCGCGCGCGCCATCCTGGCCGACGCCGGGGGCGAAGTGGCATTGATGGCGCACGCGCTCGACCCATCCGGCCAACTGCCGCTGGCACTGTGCGGTGGCCTTGGCGTGCCGTTGCGCGCCTACCTGCCGCCAGACCTGCTGGCACGCAGCGTCGCTCCGCTGGGCGACTCCGCCAGCGGCGCGCTGCGCATGATCGAACTCCACGTGAGAGGACACTAACCATGCTTGCGCAGCTCAGCGATTTCAAGCCCGACGCCGACAGCGTCACCCCGCTCTACATGCAACTGGCGAACAAGCTATCGGCCGGCATCACCAGCGGCGACTGGCGCGCCAACGAAGCGCTGCCGTCCGAGCGCATGCTTTCCGACGTGCTCGACATCTCGCGCGTCACCGCGCGCAAAGCCATCGACATGCTGTGCGAGCGCGGCATGCTGACGCGCCGGCGCGGCTCCGGCACCTACATCACGCCGAAGCTGGAACAGCCGCTCTCGCGCCTGACCAGCTTTTCGGAAGAACTGAGCCAGCGCGGTTTCACCGCCGGCTCGCGCTGGCTGGAACGCGAAATCGGCGTGGCGGCCCCGCTCGAACTGCTCTCGCTCGGCCTGTCGCCCAACATGCCGGTGGCGCGCCTGCGCCGCCTGCGCACCGCCGACGACGTGGTGATGGCGATCGAAACGACCACCATCCCGGCCATCCACATGCCCGACCCGCACGGCGTAACCGATTCGCTGTACGGCTACCTTGAGGCGCGCGGCGCGATTCCGATGCGCGCGCTGCAGCATATCCGCGCCGTCAACGCCAATGCGGAGCAGGCGCGCCTGGCCGGCCTGGCCCCGGGGGCGGCAATGCTGCACATTACCCGTGTGAGTTACCTGGACAGCGGCGCGGCGGTGGAACTGACCCACTCGTTCTGCCGCAGTGATTATTATGAATTCGTAGCGGAGTCGCGCCGATGAACGATGCAATCAAAGGCAACATCCTGACCACCAGCGGCTGGATCAACGGTGCGATCAGCTTCGGCGAACGCGTGACGAGCATCAGCGGCGGCGCGATCGATCCATCGGTCAACGGCGACGACTACGTCATCCCTGGCTTCATCGACCTGCACGTGCACGGCGGTGGCGGCAAGGACATCATGGAGGCCGGCGACGCGCCCCACGTGATCGCCGCCATGCATGCCAAGCACGGCACCACCTGCCTGCTGGCCACCACCATGACGGCGCCGCCGCACGAAATCACGCGTGCCCTCAAGGCCATCGGCGCGGCCTGTGCCGACCGCCGGCCCGGCGCGGCGCGCATCCTCGGCGTGCACCTGGAAGGCCCGTACATCAACTCAGGCAAGCTGGGAGCGCAACCGAACTACGCGCGCGCCGCCACCCTGGCCGAAGTGCAGCAGCTGGGCACCTACGCGCCGATGCGCCTGATCACCGTGGCTCCGGAAATCGCCGGCCACCTGAACCTGGTGCGCGAACTCAGTAACGCCGGCATCCGCGTGCAGATCGGGCACACGCTCGGCTCGTACGAAGATGGCGTGGCGGCGCTGGAGCACGGCGCGGCCGGTTTTACGCACCTGTTCAATGCCATGAGCGGCCTGCATCACCGCGAGCCGGGCATGGTCGGCGCGGCGCTGGCGCATGCGCAGTACGCCGAACTGATTCCCGACCTGCTGCATGTGCACCCGGGCGCGATCAAGGTGGCGCTGCGCGCAATTCCGCACCTGTACTGCGTCACCGATTCCACCGCCGCCACCGGCATGCCTGATGGCGACTACAAGCTTGGCCGCCACAGCGTGCAGAAATGCATGGGCGGCGTGCGCCTGCCCGACGGCACCCTGGCCGGCAGCACGCTGACCATGGACCAGGCGCTGCGCAACCTGGTGAGCCTGGGCCTGTCGCTGGAAGATGCCTCGCACCGGGTCTCGACCTACGCCGCCGACTACCTCGGCGAAACCGAACGCGGACGCCTGGCGCCAGGCACCTTTGCCGACATGGTGGTCCTGGACCGCGATTTGAAAATCAAAGCTGTCTATATCGAAGGAGAAAAGTGTGACCTCACTGATGCTTAAAGAAGCCCTGTCCGCCGCCGACTGCGTCGCCCTGCAATTGGAAAACGACGTCGAACGCTACGCGGAACTGGGCCGCAAGCTGAGGACCACCACCTTCAACACCGCGCTGACGGTGGCGCGCGGCAGCTCCGACCACGCCGCCAATTACTGTGCCTACCTGATCATGGCACGCATGGGGCGCATCGTCGCTTCGCTGCCGATGTCACTGGTGACCTTGTACAAGTCGCCGCTGGTCACGCGCGACACGCTCACCATCGCGATTTCGCAATCGGGCCAGAGCCCGGACGTGGTCGAACCGATCCGCTATTTCCGCGACGGCGGCGCCACCACCATCGCGCTGGTCAACGATATCGATTCGCCGCTGGCCGCCGCCGCCGAATGGGCGATGCCGCTGCGCGCCGGTAAGGAGCAGAGCGTGGCCGCCACCAAGAGCTTCATCACCAGTCTCGTGGCCGGTGCGCGCCTGGTCGCGCAGTGGCAGAACGACCCGGAACTGACCGAAGGCCTGGCCGCCCTGCCGGAGGCGCTGTGCAGCGCCGCCCAGGTGGACTGGTCGCCGGCGCTGGAGGTACTCACGCCGGCCCGCAACATCATGGTGGTCGGACGCGGCATCAGTTTTCCGATCGCGCTCGAATCGGCGCTCAAGTTCAAGGAAACCTCGGCCTTGCAGGCGGAAGCTTTCAGCGGCGCCGAAATCAAGCACGGCCCGATGGCCCTGATCGAAGATGGCTATCCGCTGCTGATTTTCGCAACGCGCGGACCGACCCAGGCCGGGCTGATTGCGCTGGCGGCCGAAATGCGCACCCGCGGCGCGCGCGTGCTGCTGGCGGCGCCAAGCGACGTGCCCGAGCGCGACCTGACCCTGCCGACCGCCGCCACCCCGGACCTGGACCCGATCGTCGCCGTGCAAGCCTTCTACGTGATGGCGGCGCACCTGTCGAAAGCGCGCGGCATGGACCCGGACCGCCCGCGCCACCTCAGCAAAGTCACCAAGACCAACTGACGCACGCCCGCCATCAATGAAGATAAAGACACTGCTGACGGCATTGATGGCAACGGGACTGGCAGCTTCCGCAGCCGCCGCCGACACGAAAATCGAATTCTGGACCTTCAGCATGAAGCCCAAGTTCACACCGTTTTTCGAATCGGTGGCGCGCAATTACGAGGCAGCCAATCCGGGCGTGAAGATCGAGTGGATCGATTTTCCGTGGGACGTGATCCAGACCAAGCTGGTCACGCGCATCGTGGCCGGCACGCCGCCGGCGCTGGTCAACCTGAACGTGCCCTGGGCCGACGAATATGCGCGCGACGAACTGCTCACGCCGATCGACGCCCTGCTCGGCACGTCCAAGGCCAGCTACATCCCGAGCACCCTGGAAGACCTGCGCTTCAAGGGCAAGACCTACGGCTTCCCGATGTACAGCAACGTCGCCGTGATCGCCTACAACCAGGCCATCTTCAAGGATGCGGGCCTGACGCGCGGACCGCACAGCTTCGACGAGCAGCTTGCGTTCGCGCGCCAGATCGCCGCGCGCACCGGCAAGGCCGGCATCGCCCCGGCGCTGTCGAAAATCGATGGCCTGTTCATGTGGCAGGGCCTGGCCGTCATCAAGGATGGCAAGGCGGTGTTCAATTCGGCGCAGCACGTGGCGCTGGTGCAGAAACTCGCCGCGACCTACAAGGCCGGCGGCCTGCTCAAGGAAAGCCTGTTCGCCGAGGATAACTTCCCCGCCGTGGTCGACGCCTACAAGGGCGGCCGTCTCGGCATGCTGCTGGCGCCACCAACCGCTCTGAAACGCATCCTGAACGATGCAAAAGATATCTACGCCATCACCAGCGTGGCGCCGGCGCCGCTCGGCCCGACCGGCATCGCCGACGGCGGCTGGCTGATTCATTTCGCGATACCCAAAGGTGTCGATGCGAAGTTACTCCCTGCGGTCGGCAAGTTCGCGCTGTACCTGACTGGCGACGCCAGCCAGCTGGCCTTTGCCAAGCAGGCCAGCGTGTTCCCCACCACCGTCAGGGCGGCCGCCGATCCCTACTTCCTGGCACTGCCGGCCAACGCCGGTGCGGCCGAAAAGGCCGTCGAAGCGGGCGCGCGCTCGATGGCGCACTCGCACACCTTGTACGTGGCCGGCATCGACGACTACGACGAACTCCGGCGCTCGCTGGTGAAAGCTGTCGAAGCGGGCGTCACCGGCAAGCAGGACGTGCAGCAGGCGCTCGACCAGGCGGTCGCGATCTGGAACAAGAAACTGTCCAAACAGAGGCTGCACGAATGAGTACACGGCGCCACACCTTGCAGGCATGGATGTTCCTGGCACCGGCACTGGTGCTGCTGGCCGTGTTTTCGTTCTGGCCGGTGGCCTACGGCTCCTTCCTCGCATTCACCGATTACAGCCTGATACGGCCAACGTCCTTCGTCGGCCTCGATAATTTTCGCTACATCTTCGACAACGACATGTTCGTCACGGGGCTCAAAAATTCACTGCTGTTCCTGGTGATGGTGCCGTTCGTGCAGATCGGCGCGATTGCGCTGGCGGTGCTGGTCAATAACCAGCTGCCCGGCATCCGCTGGTTCCGCGCCGCCTTCTACGTGCCGGTGGTGACCACGGTCTCGGTGGTCGGCATCATGTGGGGCTTCATGTTCCACGAGCAGGGCACGCTCAATTACGTCTTCATGCAGCTGCGCCTGGCGAATGCGCCCATCGGCTGGCTGACCGACGACACGCTGGCGCTGTTCGCCGTCATGTTCGTCACCCTGTGGCGCGGGCTTGGCTGGTACATGGTGATGTACCTGGCCGCGCTGCAAGCCATCCCCGCCGACATGCAGGAAGCCGCCATGCTCGATGGCGCCAACCGCTGGCAGCAGTTCTGGAAGATCACCGTGCCCATGCTGCGTCCGACCATTGCGGTATGTTCGATCCTGTCGGTGCTGGCCGCGCTCAAGGCCTATCAGGAAGTGGATGTGCTGACCCAGGGCGGGCCGATGAATTCGACCTTCACCGCCCTGTACTACGCCTACGACCAGGGCCTCAAGCACCTCAAGCTGCCGCGCGCGCTGGCCGCCAGCCTGGTGGTATCGAGCATCTGCATCGGTATTGCGCTGGTGTGCCTGCGCTACCTCAAACCGAAGCACCGCTGATGCGCGCCCGTCCGCTGGCCACGTTCGGCCATTACCTGATCCTGTGCGTGCTGGCCGTGGTGTGCGTGTTCCCGTTCTGGTGGACCCTGGTCACGGCCATTTCGACCGAAGGCAATGTATTCGCCTTTCCGCCCACCTTCTGGCCGCGCGCGCCATCGCTGGAGAACTTCGCCGAGGTATTTCGCGCGATTCCCATCATCGCGTTTTTCAAGAACTCGGTGCTGATCGCCGTATGCACCGTGTTCTGGAAGCTGGCACTGTGTTCGATGGCCGCCTATCCGCTGGCGCGCATGCAGTTTCGCGGCCGCAAACTGGTGTTCGGCGTGATCCTGGCCACCCTGGTGCTGCCGTCGGAAGTGAACTTTTTGGTGAACTTCATCACCATCACCAAGCTGTCGCTGGTGGACACCTACACCGGCGTGATCTTGCCGAACGTGGTAACCGCAGTCGCCATCCTGCTGCTCAAGCAAGCGTTCGAGGAAGTACCGCAAGACCTGATCGACGCGGCGCGCGTGGATGGCGCGTCAGAATGGATCATCTTCAGCAAGATCATGCTGCCGCTGATCGCGCCGTGGCTGGCCACGGTCGGCATCCTGACGGCGGTCGAAGCCTGGAACGAGTACATCTGGCCATCCATCGTGATGAGCAAGCCGGATGAATTTCCGCTGTCGGTGGGCGTGCTGTATTTGCGCGGCACCTTCGGCAGCAGTACCCGCGTGATCGCCGCCGGCACCGTGCTGACGATCCTGCCCACCCTGGCCGCCTTCCTGTTCACGCAGCGCTTCTTCATGCGCGGCATGGACGGCGCAGTCAAGTAACGCTGTCAAGAAACCCCACCCAAGGATGTCGATGGAACTGACTAAAACAACTAAAAAAGAACGCAGCCCACTGGCCTGGGTACCGAGCTTGTACCTGGCGCAGGGCTTGCCCTTCTTCGCGGTCGCGATGGTGGCTGGCCAGATGTTCAAGAGCATGGGCGTGGCCAACGACGATATCTCCCACTGGACCGCCGCCATCATGTCGGCCTGGATTTTCAAGCCGCTCTGGAGCCCTTTCCTGGAGCTGGCAAGCAGCAAAAAAATCATCGTGGTCGGCTTCCAGCTGATCGGGGGCGCCTGCCTTGGCCTGGTGGCGGTGGCGCTGCACATGCCGTTCTGGTTTGCAGCCTGCGTCGTCATGCTCACGCTGGTCGCCATTTCATCAGCCACCCACGATGTGGCCTGCGACGGCTTGTACATCTCCAGCCTGACGCAGAAGGAACAGGCAGCCTACGCCGGCTGGACCGGCACCTTCTTCAACGCCGGGCGCTTCATCTCGTCCGGCGGCCTGCTGCTGCTGGCCGGGTATTTCGAAAAAACCATGGGCGTGGTCTCGGCCTGGACCATCGTATTCTGCATCCTGGCGGCGACGATGGCCGTCCTTGGCCTGTACAACGGCTGGGCGCTGCCGCTGGCGAAAAACCCGGCCAGCGCCGACATCACGGCGGCGCAGATTGCGCGCACGCTCAAGGAAGTCATCATCGACTTTTTCAAGAAGCCGGGCATCTGGGTATCGGTCCTGTTCATCATCCTGTTCCGCGCGGGCGAAGCGCAGGTGCAGACGATAGGCCCGCTGTTCCTGCGCGAAGCGCGCAACCTGGGCGGGCTGGGCTTGAGCACAACCGAAGTGGGCGCCGTGTACGGCACGGCGGGCACTATCGCCTTCGTGGTCGGCAGTATCGCGGGCGGCTACTTTACCTCCTGGCTGGGCCTCAAACGTGCGATCCTGGCGCTGATCCTGGCGGTGAACCTGCCCAACCTGGTGTTCTACTATCTGTCGACCACCCTGCCTACCGACCTGACCCTGATCGGCGCGGCGCTCAGCGTGGAGATGTTCGGCTACGGTTTCGGTTTTGTGGGCCTCATCCTGTACATGATGCAGGTGGTCGCGCCGGGCAAATACCAGACCGCGCACTATGCATTTGCGACCGGGATCATGCAGCTGGGCTTCTCGCTGTTCAAATGGATCAGCGGCGATATCCAGATCGCGCTCGGCTACCACAACTTCTTCCTGTGGGTGCTGGCGGCCGCGGTGCCGGTGGCGATTCTGTCGCAGATCATTCCAATGAGCGCGAGCGAACGCCAACAGGCCGAACTGGCGGCCGCCAAGCTGTCGCCGGTGCGCTGAGCATGGCCGCCGTCACCCTCAAGCAGGTCGTCAAGCGCTACGACGACAGGCAGACCATCATCCACGGCGTCGACCTCGATATCGCCGATGGCGAATTCGTGGTTTTCGTGGGGCCGTCCGGCTGCGGCAAATCGACCTTGCTGCGCATGATCGCGGGCCTGGAAGAGATCAGCGGCGGCGAGCTGCATATCGGCGGCCTGCTGGCCAACGAGATCGCGCCGGCCAAGCGCGGGCTGGCGATGGTGTTCCAGTCGTATGCGCTGTATCCGCACATGACGGTGTTCGAGAACATGGCGTTCGCGCTCAAGCTGGCCGGCCACAAGGGCGAGGAACTGAAAGCGCAGGTCGGGCGCGCCGCCGGGATTTTGCAGATCACCCATCTGCTGCAGCGCCGCCCCAAGGAGCTCTCGGGCGGCCAGCGCCAGCGCGTGGCGATCGGGCGCGCCATCGTGCGCAAACCCGAGGTATTCCTGTTCGACGAACCGCTCTCGAACCTCGACGCCAGCCTGCGCGTGCAGATGCGGGTGGAGCTGAGCCGCCTGCACAAGGAACTCAAGACCACCATGATCTACGTGACCCACGACCAGGTCGAGGCGATGACCCTGGGCCAGCGCATCGTGGTCATCAACGGCGGGCGCATCGAGCAGGTGGGCACACCGTACGAGCTGTATAACAACCCAGGCAACCTGTTCGTGGCCGGCTTTCTGGGTGCGCCGAAGATGAACTTCATCGCCGCCGAGGTCACGCATATCGGCGCCATCGGCGTGCGCGTGCGCCTGGCCGACGGCACCCTGGTCGATGCCGACGCCGACGGCAGCGACGCCATGACCGGCGACAAAGTCACGCTCGGCATCCGCGCCGAGCACATGACGCTGCTGCCGGCCGCTACCCAGCAGTCGAATGCGATCGCGGCCGTGGTCGGCCACGTCGAGTACCTGGGCGACCAGACCATCGTGTACGCCAGCATGCCGGGCGACCCTGCCCTGATCGCACTGCGCCAGCCGCAGGGCGGCGCCATGCTGCGCGCGGGCGAGCGCATCGCGCTGCATTTGCCGCCCGCGCACTGCCATCTGTTCGACGGCCGGGGACGCGCGTTTTTGCGCGCCTGAACCAGTCCGCACGGAAATCAGGATGCAGAAATGAAGTTTATGTGACAATATGCGCTTCGTCCGAAATTCGCACCAAGCGGACGACGCCCATGTAGGCCAGGTGTCCACGGTTCGGCGGGCTGATGCGTTATAGCGTCAGGCTGTCTTTATGTCTTTGATTGAAGGATTTTCCATGTCCCAGTTTCGTCTTGCCCGTATCAGTCTGATCTTGGCCGCCATCGGCCTGAACGCCGCACCCGCCCTGATGACCAGCGCCAGCGCGCAATCCGCCCCTGCCACGCCTGCGACCAGCGCCGCTCCGACCAAACCGGAAACCGTTCGTCCGGAACTGTACAAGCTGCTCGACCCGGCCGCCGTCAAGGTCTTGATCGATGGCAAGAAATTCGCTGAAGTCCAGGAAAGACTGACTGCCGCCGAAGCCTACGCCAACCGCACCCCGTACGAAAACTACGTCATCGAGCGCATGAAATTCTCGCTCGGTTCGGCCAGTGGCAATGAAGCGATGACGGCGACCTCGCTCGAAGCGATCATCAACTCGCCAAGCACGCCGGCCATCGACAAGCCGGAATTCATCCTGGCGATGGGCAATTTGCAAACCAACGCCAAGAACTATCCGAAGGCGATTGAATGGATGAAGCGCTACGTCGCCGAAGGCGGCTCGCCGGCGCGCGTGCGCGGCTCGATCGCCCGCGCCTACTACCTGAATAACGACCTGGCCACGGCCAAGACCGAAGCGCTGGCGGTGCTGGCCGAAAACGAGAAAACCGGCACCGCGTCGACCGAGGGCGACCTGCGCCTGGTGGTCGCCATCACCGGCAAGCAAAAAGACTGGCCGGCTTACACGGCCGCACTGGAGAAGCTGATCGCGTCTTACCCGAGCGAAGAGCTGTGGACCGACTTGCTGCACCGCATGTATGGCAAGACCAGCTTCAACGCGCGCCTGCTGCTCGACGCCTACCGTCTTGAGTCGGCCGTGCTGAAACAGCTGGAAGCCGAGACTTACGTCAACATGGCTGAAGAAGCAGTGCGCGCCGGCTTCCCGGTCGAAGCGAAGAAGGCGGTTGACGCCGGCTTCGCCGCCAACGTCCTGGGCACCGGCGCCGACGCCGGCAAGCACAAGGCGTTGCGCGACCGCGTCAACAAGGGTGCGGCCGACGACGCCAAGAACATCGCCAGCGGCGAAGCCAGCGCTGCCAAGATGAAAGACGGCACCGGCCTGGTGAATCTGGGCTATGCCTACGTGACCATGGACGAATTCGACAAGGGTATCGAGCGGATCGAACAAGGCATCGCCAAGGGCGGCCTGAAGCGTCCGGAAGAAGCCAAGCTCAAGCTGGGTATGGCGTACGCCAAGGCTGGCCGCAAGGATGATGCGATCAAGACCTTTGAAACCGTCAAGGGTCACGATGGCATCGGCGACCTGGCGCGTTACTGGACCATGTGGCTCAAGCGTCCGGCAACGGCCGCGGCGCCAGCAGCCAAGTAATTCACGGCATCGCTGTCTGATCGGGCGGGTTCCGGCGCAAGCCGGGCCCGCCCTTTTGTTGTTAACGCGCTCAAGATTGATCCGGTTCAAACAGGATGACGGGCGTTGAACCAATCGCATGCCGCCGGCCTCTGAACTTGGTAGCTGTTCCGGTTTTGCGCAGATAGTGGAGCACATTACTTACCCGTCGACAGAAAGGCGCTACCCTAGTAACCCCTACTGTATGAAGGTTCGTGATCATGTCAACGACATCACTACAACTATCCCCTGAACGCAAGGAGCGAGCGGTCGCTGCAGCAGACCAATTGGGCATCAGCACGCACGCGTTCATGGTCGGGGCAATCAGCCAAGCGACGGATGCGGCCGAGCAGCGAGCGGAATTTGTCGCGCAGGCGCAAAGTGCTCTCGCCGACATGCAGGAAAGCGGACTGGGCTATGACGCTGACGATGTGCGTACCTATTTGCGTGAGCGCCTTAGCAATAGCGACGCAGCCAGGCCCGAGGCCAAGCCGTGGCGAAAATAAGTTACTCGAACCGGGCGATTGCTGACCTGGAACGCATCAGTCACCTCCTCGCCACGAGCAAGCTGGACGTTTCCGACACGCTCGACTTGATCGATGAAGCCATCCACATTCTTGCTCGTCATCCCTTCGTTGGCAGGCCGGCCGAAACGGGGTTGCATGAGCTGGTAATTTCAAAAGGGAAAAGTGCTTACATCGCGCTATACAACTACCATGTCAAGCGGGACGTCGTTTTAGCGCTGTCCATCCGGCACCAACGGGAAGCCGGCTTGCGGCTATAGCGACTCCCTTCATCCTCGGCACTGCTCCTTTTTCAGCGGGACCGAAGAAGCCCCGCCATCCAAGCCTCAGTATTTGCCGTGCAGCGCCATGATCGGGCAGGTTCCGGCGCAAGCCGGGCCCGCCCGTTTTCGCTGAGGCATGTTCAGCGCGATACCGTCCGCGCCGCAAGCGACCTTGTCCTTCACCGTCTTCATTGACAAGCGAAGCCCCGGCTTGAGCAAGTGGCGCAGATGCGGGGCTGGCTGCGCAGGCACTTAAAATGGCATTTTTGCCTTCGTGGCTGGATCGTCGATATCATTCCTTTTGCACGGTAACGACATAGATATAGCGACCCGGCACCAGCGCCATGCCATCGGCATTGTTGAGCCGTCCGTGGGGACCAGGTGCGCCGGGTTGCCATTGCCGATAGCTGTCGGGCTCGCGCCGGCGTCCCGCAAGCTCGTCAGTGATCGCCGCATCCCAATGCACATCGAGCGGCTGAATCTGCTTTTCGCTGCGCAGGCCGGCCAGTTCATTGCTGTGCACAGACGTCAGCATCGGTGTCGTTGGCGGAACCCCGCTCGCGGTATTCGCGCTCGCGCGGCGTAAACCACCGCCAAGGGCCGCGCCGAGCAGACCCTGGCCGCCTGCCGCTACCAAGCCTGCACCCGCGCCCACACCCAGCGCCGTGGCGGCAAGCGCGCCGGCACCGGCGAGGCCCAAGCCGCCGAGCACGCCCGACCCGGTCATCATTTGCAGCGGCGCCGAGTGCGGGGCGCTACCGCGCATAGGCGCGAGCCGCGCGCGCTGACCATCCATGCGGACCTGCTGCCCCACCAGCCCTTTTGTCAAATCAGGGATGCCCTTGGTGGCGCTGCCTTTGCGCTGTCTTTGCGCTGGATGTGCGCAGGCCAGCCGGCTTGTTTCGGCGTCGCTTCCCGTTCGACGGTGGGGCAGCCGTGAGCGGCATGGACATCGCGGCTCGCGTGGCGGTCCGGCAGCGGCTTGAATACCATCGTCCCGGCCACATCCGCATGCATGACAGCCATGCCGGTAACGGAGATCGGGGCCTTTGCAGCGCAGCCACCAACGACAAACATTGACGGATGTGCCCACATGCCGCGTCAACGAGCCGCAAATTAGCCCCGGGTAAATTAACTTTCTGATAATATGCCTGTTCCGACAATACGATCAACAAGGTCTCTCATGTTTATGAAACTGGCGAGCTGCGCCGCCCTCACGCTGTGCGCTTTGACCGCCAACGCGGCCGATCAAGCATATGAATGGTCTTTCCAGGGTTTTGCCTACAAAGGTGGACCGGATTTTTTTCCTGATGCCAAGATCACGGGACAGTTCGTCGTCAACGATCTGAATCAGGATGGGATCTTCGATCTTACCGAAGTTAAGTCTTTCACCTACGATATGGTTGGCAAACAGCCGTGCATCAACGCAGGCAATATCACATGCAGTTTGTCAACGTTTTCGTACAATCCCGCGGGCGCACTGTCGTTCGACTACGAGTTCAGGCGCTCCTCCGAATCCTCCGGGCACCACGACTGGGTCCACTCGGGCAAAAACTGGGGCTACGCGATGTGGTGGGGTGGAGACGGGGAGGACGTTGGATACACATGGGACGCCCGGACAGTCGCGACGATTACCGCGGTACCTGAACCTCACAGCTACCTCATGCTCGGTGCGGGCCTGTTGTCGCTGGCTGCCTTCACGCGGCGGCGGCGCAACCGCAAGTAGGTTCGGAACGACGCAACTGACGAACGGCGCATGCCTTGCTTGCAGAGGCGGCGGCATGCCGATCGGTGCTGCGCGTTACTGATGGCACGCGCGGCGTGCGCTGCCGCACGAGCGGCGCAGGGCTATCCCAGGTGCCGCAAAACATCGGCGTGGCCGCGCTGCCCGGAGAAGCGCCCAATGATTCTTCAACCCGGCGCGCTATGGATCAGGCACGACGGTCTCCCATAAAAAAAACGGGACGCGCGAGCGTCCCGTTTTTTATGGCGGGACCGAAGTCCCTCCATCGTCGTCTTAGTACTTGCCGTGCAGCGCCAGATAAATCTGGCGGCCATTCTTGTACAGCGAACCCGGCACATCCATCGCGCCGGCGGTGTGGATCACCGAACGCACCATCGGATTGTTCAAGTCCTTGCCGTCCAGGGTAACGCTGAAGTTCTCGTTGATCTGGTACGCCAGCGAGGCCGACAGCGAACCGACCGCAGCCTGGTACGAGGCCGAATTGCGGCTGGTGCCATTCAGGAAGCCCGAGCGCCAGCTGTAGGTCAGGCGCGCGCTGAGCTTGTCCTGCTCATAGAAAGCGCCGACGTTGTAAGCGTTCTTCGAGGTACCGATCAGGGTGCAGTCGGCATAGGTCAGCTTGCCGCAGACCGAACCCGGCGCCTTGCCGGTTTCCTTGCCCAGGGTGTAGGTGTAGTTGGCATTCACGCCAAAGCCCGCCGGCAGCGCCTGCTGGTACGAGAACTCCATGCCCTTCACTTCCGCCGTGGTGTTGAGCGGGGTGTCGATCTGGTACACGGTGTTTTTCTTCTGCAACTGGTTGTAGAAGGTGGCGGTGCCGGAACCGTAGGTCACATAACCGTCCAGCGCCGAGTAGAACGCACCGGCCGCCAGCAGCGACTTCTCGGCGAAATACCACTCCACGCCCAGGTCGAAGTTGTTGGCACGGATAGGACGCAGGTTCGGGTTGCCGGCGCTGCCGGTGCCCTGCACGTCGCGCAGGTCGGTGCCGGCCATCTGGCCCAGCTCCGGACGCGCCATCGTGCGGCTGGTCGAGAAACGCGCCACCAGGTTTTTCGACAGGTCCATGCGGAAGTTCGCACTTGGCAGGAAGTCGAGATAGGTGTTGGTGTACAGGCGCGGCTCGAAGCTGCCGGACGGCGCGATCTCGTTGCGCTCGACTTCTTCCTTGGTGTGCACCACGCGCACGCCGACGTTGCCCGAGAAGCCTTCGGCGCCGAAGTTCGCCATCACGTAGGCCGAACGGGTCGGCTCCTTGATCTTGAATTCGTTTTGCTTGAGGTGGCCTTCGTACTTGGCGTAGGTGCTCAGCCAGCTGTTGACGGCTTCGCGCGAGAACGTCCAGTAGCCGGCGCCGTTCGCGTCAAGGTCGTTGAACTCGGTCGGGAACGAGGTCAGGCCGCCCATCGGCAGGTTGCCGACCACGGCGAGGCCCGGCAAGGCGTTGATGCCGATGGCGGTCAGGTCGCGCTTGTGCTCCGCGCCGCGCACGCCGAACTGGATCGACTGCACGCTGGCCAGGTCGGTCTTGAAGGTGCCGTCGATCTGGCCGTAGGTTTCCTTGTCGATCGCGGTGACGTGCGAGCCGTAGGTGTAAGGCACGTTGCCGCCGCCGTCAGGACCGCCGCCGATCGAGAACTTGTCGGCGCCCGGGGTCACATAGGTGACTGCCTTGTCGACGCCATGGATGGTGTAGCTGCCGCCGGTGTATGGCATCCACACGCCGAGCGCGCCGCTCACGGTGTTGCCCAGGCCCTTGGTGGTGCCGACCTTGGTGGCGAAAGTCAGCTTGTCGTTGACGCGCCATTTGCCGTCCAGGTTGACGAACTGCGACTGGCTTTCGGCCACGGGACGGCTGAATTCTTCCTGCACCGCGCTCGACATGCTCGAACAGGTGGCACAGTTGGCCGGCACGGTGCCGGTCAGCTGGGTCAGCACGCCATTGTTCACGGTGCCGCTCACGTTACCAGCCGGGAAATCCTTGGTCGCCCAGTTCGGCGCCAGGAAGCGGCCCAGCGACTGCATGAAGTTGTGGTTGATGTTCGGTGCGTCGAGGTGCGAACGGAAAGCGGTCAGGTCGAGCGTGATGTCGCTGATCGGCTTGAACTGGACATCGATCAGACCACCCTTGCGGGTACGTTCCTGCTCGAACCAGGCGGTGCCGCCCAGGTAATTCGCCTTGGCGCCCTTGACCGGATCGGTCTGGATGGCGGTCGCTGCGCCAGGCAAGGCCTTGTCGACCGGCGAACCGGCTTCGACCGGATCGTACCAGATCCCGTTTTCCTGGCCGACGCGGCTCAGGGTGCGTTTTTCATGAAAACCCTGGACCATCACGGCCAGGTTGCCGGCTTCGTTCTTCCAGTTCACCAGGCCGTTGAACTGGGGATCGTTCTTGCCCGAGTTTTGCGAATTCACGGCGCCCAGGCTGATCTGTGCACTGATGCCCTTCTTGAAGTCCAGCGGTTTGCGCGTTTCGATGTCCACCACGCCGACAGCGCCGCCTTCGAGCAGATTGGCCTGCGAACCTTTATGCACCGTGACGCGCCCGATCAGTTCGGACGGGAACAGGGAGAAGCTCACGCTGCGCCCGCCGCCGATGATGTTATCGGCAAACCAGTCGCCGCTCGAGACGGTGTGGCTGTTCAGGGTGGTCAGGGTCAGGCCGAACGGGGTGCCGCGCAGGGCCACGCGGTCGTTTTCGCCGAAGCTGCCTTCGGAGCCGCCGGCGGCGGCCACGCTCACGCCGGGCAGGCGCTGCAGGGAATCGGCCACGTTCTTGTCGGGCATCTTGCCCACGTCTTCAGCAGTAATGACTTCGACCAGGCTGTCGGAATTGCGTTTCTGGTTCAGCGACTGCTGCATTGCAGCGCGAATACCAGTGACGATCACCACTTCGCCCTTGGCGTCCGGGTCCAGGCTTGGTGCCGTGGCGGGACCCTGGGCCTGGGCCTGGGCCGACATCGCGATGCTCAACACCAGAATTGCTGCGGCCGACGCTACCGGCGTCAGGCTGGTCGATACAGGACGCTCTGCGTTCTTATTCACTACTGACTGATTGCGCTTCATTACTTCCCCCTTGATGTTGGCTCCGTGAGTAAGCCAGTTCATTTTTAACAACGACTTTTTATGTGCTACGGGTACCACCACGTCTAAAACCAATCTAACGCCAATATACTCCTCTTTAATACCAGAACACTACCAGTTAAGTGAATTTTTTCATATGTTGTTTCGATAACACACGGGTGGACTGGGATTTTAGCCAAGTGGTCTGGTCATTCAGGGCGAATTCAGCGTAGTTGCAAGAGGGAAGACTATTCCAGCGGTCTTTTTTTGGTATTATCGGTATATGCAAATGCGACAACTGCATGATGTGGCGAATTTGCGCCAGGCGACGGAAAAAGTGGTCCCACCCTCACGAAAGAAAGCAGATTGGTATGAGTTCCCTTGTCCACATCATGCAGACGCTGGCCCAGACCAGCTCGCAGCCGCTGTACCAGCAATTGCAGCGCGCCCTGCGCGAAGCGATCGACCAGCGCATCTTCGGCCCGGACGAAGCCCTGCCGGCGGAACGGCAGCTGGCGCTGGACCTGGCGATCTCGCGCATCACGGTGCGCAAGGCGATCGACGGGCTGGTGAGCGAGGGCTTGCTGGTCAAGCGGCCCGGCTCGGGCAACTTCATCAACACGCGCATCGAGAAGAATTTCGCCAAGCTGACCTCGTTTTCGGAGGATATGCGGGCGCGCGGGCGCACGCCGCGCAGCGTGTGGCTGAAACGCTCGGAGGGGACGGTGACGCCGGAGGAAGCCTTGCGCCTGCGCTTGTCGCCGGGTGCGCCGGTGTACCGCTTCAACCGGATCCGCTATGCGGACGAGTTGCCGATGTGCCTGGAGTACGCGACCATCGTGGCGTCCTGCCTGCCATCGCTCGATGTGGTGGGGGTGTCGATGTACGAAGCACTGGAAGCGGCCGGCAACCGGCCCACGCGTGCGCTGCAACGGCTATCGGCGTTGCTGCTCAATGCGGAACAGGCCAAGCTGCTGCAGTCGAAGGAAGGCGATGCGGGATTGTGCGTGGAACGGCTGGCGTTCCTGAGGGATGGACGAGCGGTGGAGTTTTGCCGCTCGTACTTCAGGGGGGATATGTATGATTTCGTGGCGGAGTTGAGTACGACGTAAAACCTCGTCGTTCCTGCGACCCTGTCGTTCCTACCATTGGCAGAAACGACTTCCTGCCATTGGCAGAAACGACTTCCTGCCATCGGCAGAAACGACGGGGGGTTAAATCGCGGTCAAGCCACCATCAACCGCCAGCTGATGCCCGGTCACGAACGAACTCTGGTCCGAACACAGCCACATCGCCGCATTGGCAATCTCCACCGGCTCGGCGAACCTGCCCATCGGGTGCACATTGCGCAGCTTTTTCTCGCGCAGCGGTTCGCGTTCCAGCGCGCGGCCCATCATCGGCGTATTGACCACGCCCGGGCACACACTATTAATACGAATCCCTTCGCGCGCATACTCGGCCGCCGCAGTCTTGGTCATGCCCACCACCGCGTGCTTGCTGGCCGCGTAAATCGACTGCGTCGGCGCGCCCACCAGACCGGCCACCGACGCCGTGTTCACGATCGTCCCGCCGCCCTGCTTGAGCATCTGGCGAATCTCGTACTTCATGCACAGCCACGTACCTTTGACGTTGACGTTCATGATGCGGTCGAACAGCGCTTCGTCAGCCTCCGCCAGCGGCAGGTGCTCTTCCTCGATGCCCGCATTATTAAACGCGCAATCAAGCCGCCCGTAATACGCCACCGTCTTGTCGATCAGCGCTTCGACTTCCGCCGCGCGCGTCACATTACACTGCACGAACAGCGCCTTGCCGCCATTTTCGACGATCATCGCCGCCGTCGCGTGGCCGCCATCGACCGAAGTATCGGCCACCACCACGCACGCACCCGCGCGTCCGAACGCCACCGCGGCAGCGCGGCCAATGCCGCCAGCCGCGCCCGTCACGAGAACAACCTTACCCGCGAACGAGGATTCCTTCTGCTTCTCCCTGGCCATGATCCAACATCTCCGTATGTTCTACAGAGGAAGCAAATACTTCCTCGAAGCAACAGAATACCGTAAACGTTGCTATCCCGCCAGCAACAATTGCTATTTCTACCGCTTGAGCTTGGCTTTTTCCTGATCTCCCGCAATGACCACACTGAGCTTGGCCGGATCGATCGCCTTGCGGAAGGCGGCATTTAGTTGTTCTAACGACACAGCGGCCAGTTTTTGTTCAAAGCGTTCACTCCATTCGAAGGTTTTGCCCTGATACAGCAGCGAAGTCCAGCCGCCGGCCAGGATGCTGTCGTCGGCGCGGTTTTGCGCGCGCTGCTGCAACAGTCCCGATTTGGCCGCCGCCAGTTCGCCCGGGGTAAAGCCCTTGATGACGGCGCGCGTCAATTCCTCGCGCATGGCGGCATCGAGCTTGACCAGGTTCTGCGGCGCGGCGATGGCGCTCATCGTCATGCTGCCGGCGCGGTCAAGGTCCCCCGCCCCCAGCTGCGAGCCGCCGCCGTACGACAGCCCATCCTTCTGGCGGATGCGGTTCATCAGGCGCGATTCCAGGCCGCCGTCGCCGAAAATGTAATTGGCCAGCATCAGCGCCGGATAGTCCGCATCGTCGACTTGCAGGTCGAGGTTCATGCGCGCCATGACGACGCCGTTTTCCTTGTCGGCCAGGTTGACCGTCTTGTTCATCGGCGCGATGGCCGCGTGCGTGCGCAGCACCGGCGCATAGCTGGCGCGGCTCTGCCACTTGCCGAACAACTCGTCGATGAGCGGTGCCACGGGCGCCGCGTCGAAGTCGCCGACGATCGCCAGTTCGCCGTGCGAGGCGCCGTAGAAATCGCGGTGGTAAGCCTTCACATCGTCCAGGCGCACCGCCTTGACGTCGGCGATCTGCTCATCGAGGGTGCGGCTGGCGCGGATGTCGCCCTTCGGATAATGGTCGAAATGCTCGCTCAGCACGCGCACGGCCACCGATTGCGGCTCGCTGCGGCCCGACTCCAGGCTGACCAGCATTTGCTGGCGCAGCTGCTCGAATTCGGCTTCCGGGAAGGTTGGCTCCTTGAGCACATGCGCCATCAGGCGCAGCGCCTCGGCCAGGTGGGAACGGGTAGTTTCGAACTCCATCAGGCCACCGCTGATCTTGAGTTTGTCGAAGGCGTCCGAGAGCTGCTCGCGCGTGTATCGGGTGGTGCCGCGCGTGAGCATGGCGCCCGTCATCGCCGGCAGCATGCCTTTGCCGAACAGGCTTTTCTCGTCGCCCCAGTGCAGGTTCAGGTCCACAACAACGGCCTCGCCACGGTTCTTCTTGGGCAGCAGCGCAAGCTTGATGCCGCCCGCGCTGGTCAGCGTGGTGCGCTTCATGATGTTGGCCTGGCTCGGCTCGAAGTCTTCCGACTTCTGGCTGGCCGCTTTCGGCTTGAAGTCCTTCATCACGGAAGCCAGGGACGGCGCGGGCGGGATCTCGGCGCGGCGCGGGGCGTCGTCCGGCAAGAAGTGGCCGGTCACGCGGTTGTCGCGGCGCAGGTAGCGTCCCGCCGCCTCGGCCACTTCGGCCGCAGTCATGGTGGCGATGCGTTCGCGTCCGACGAAGAACAGGCGCCAGTCGCCCAGTGCGATCACTTCGGACAAGGCCACGCCGACCTGCTGCGGATCGTTCAGGCTTTTCTCGATGCTGTTGGTGTAGTTGCGGCGCACGCGCTCGAGCTCGGCCTCGGTGGGCGGGGTCTTGGCGAAGTCCTCGACGGCGGCCGTGAGCGCGTCGCGCACCGGTTCGATCGGGTCGCCCTTGCGCACCATGGCGCCGAAATACAGCATGCCGGGCGCATAGCCGGTTTCGGCGTAGGCGAAGACGTCGCTGGCCTTGCCGCTTTCGACCAGCAGCTTGTGCAGGCGCCCGGTGGTAGCCGCGCCCAGTACTTCGGAGGCGAAACTGAGGGGATCGCTGTCGTCATGCAGGGCGGCGGGCACCTTGTAGCCGACCGCGATCATTTGCACGTCGCCCTGGCGGCGCACGGTGAAACTGCGCTCACCGTCCTGGGTCGGTTCCACCGTCCAGAACTGCGGCAAGGTACGCTTGGGCTTGGGGATGGCGCCGAAACTTTTCGCGATCCAGCCCAGCGTGCGCGCCGGATCGAATTTGCCGGCCACCAGCAGCACCGCGTTATCGGGCTGGTACCAGGTGCGGTAGAACGCTTGCAGGTTCTCGATCCTGACGTTCTCGATATCGCTGCGGTTGCCGATGGTCGAACGGCCGTAGCTGTGCCAGTCGTAGCCGAGGCTCTGCATGCGCTTCATCAGCACTTCGCCGGGCGAATTCTCGCCGCTTTCGTACTCGTTGCGCACCACCGTCATTTCGGAGTCGAGATCCTTTTTGGCGATGTAGGAATGGACCATGCGGTCCGCTTCCATCTGCAGCGCCCATTGCAGGTTGTCGTCGCCGGCCTGGAACACTTCATAGTAATTGGTGCGGTCGAGCGCCGTGGTGCCGTTGAACTGCATGCCGCGCTGCGAGAATTGCTGCGCGATGTTGCGGTTGTTGGGCGCACCCTTGAACATCAGGTGTTCGAGCAGGTGGGCCATGCCGGTCTCGCCATAGTTTTCGTGGCGCGAGCCGACCAGGTAGGTGACGTTGACGGTGACAGTGGGCTTGGACGAGTCGGGAAACAGCAGCACTTTCAGGCCGTTCGGCAGGTGGTATTCGGTGATGCCTTCGACCGCAGGCCCCTGCACGACGCCTTTCGGCATCGGCAGGGCGAGCGCGGCGCCCGTGACGAAGTAAGCGGCGGCGCAGATCCAGCGAATTTGGTTCATGAGGTCTTCTGGTAGGGTGGACACGGTTTGCCGTGCCCACGCGGACCCCGGCGCGAGCCATCATACCAGAGGGCGGCTGGCGCGCCGGCGAGCTACTGGCGCGCGCGTTTCTCGTGCGATTGCTGGTGCGAGCTGATGCGTGAGAGTTCGCCCATTTCCTCGGCCAGGAATTCGAGCAGGTCGTCGACGCTGACGATGCCGGCCAGGCCACCCGCGTTGTTGACCACCGGCACGCGCCGGATGCCGCGCGAACGCATGCGTTCGATCGTTTCGTAGACGTCGTCGTCTTCCGCTGCGGTCAACAGGTCGGCGCTCATGATGTCGCCCACCAGCAGGCTGCCAGGGTCGAGCCCGAGCGCGATGACGGAGACCACGATGTCGCGGTCGGTGATAATGCCAACCGGAATGCGTTCGCTTTCCGCTGGTTCGATGACGACCAGGTCGCCGACGTGATGCTTTCGCATCAGCAAGGCGGCGGCCTGGACGGTTTCGTCGCCCTTGCAATAGATGGATGGGACAGTACAGATTTCGCCTATGCGCATTGTTTCCTCCCGAGCGGCCCAGCGTTTATCGTTGCGCGCGCGCAGGGTTGCGCGCGACAGGCTTAAACTTACGCGGGCTTTCTGATGTCGGTTTGATCCTGCTCAAAGCAGTGGTGACGCTATTTCAGATTTTTGGGTCGCCGGGCAGGGGCAGGAAGCAGGCGTTAACGATTTGCAAATCGTTATCTTTGGCAAAATTGAGGACGAAGTGGTAGGCCAGCGGTTCGAGTTTCTGGAGGTCGTTGTTGACCACCACGGCCTTGACGCCGTCGAGCATGGTGGGGCGCACGTAGGGCGAGAACTGCAGGTGCGCGTTACGTCCGCCCGAGCCTTCGGGACGGAAGCAGGACATGACGCCGCACAGCCGCTCAGCCCAGTCGCTGGGACGGAACTGCCTGCCATCGCTGGTGAGGCCAAGAATGAAAAACTCGTCGGCGAGTTTTTTCTTGCTTTCGGATAACTCGGCCATAGGGCGGGTCGTGGGAACAAGAAGATGCGTGGAGACGAAGGCGCAAGCGCCGGGCCAGTGAATCAGGTGCTGCGGTGGAACGTGAGTATTATATCTTATAGAAGAGTTGAGCTTGCAGAATGATGCAGTGTGGTTAGAGGGGGAGCCGTTCGCCACGCTCGTCGTTCGGGCCATCCATCTCGTTGTTGCGGCAACTAAGCTCGTCGTTCCGGGCACCCACCCCGTCGTTCCGGCCACCCGCCTCGTCGTTCCCGGCCTAGGCGGCCCCCTTGGCGGGAACGACGATAGTGGGGTATGCGGACGACGCTGGTATGCGAGTACGCGATTACCAAAAGGCCCTTTGCTTACGCCGCCTGCCCAATATTAGCCAAACCAACCGCCCCCGACAACAGCAACAGCAGCAGCATCCATAAAAGCAACGCCCGCCACACCAATCCCACCGTGCTTTGCAGCGCCCGTGCGTTCGGCTCTTCGCCCGGCATCACTTCCACTTCGCTGTAGGTGCTGTCGACAGTGGCCGCGTCCGGCGGCAACACCTTGGACGCGTTCTCGTTCGGCGTGCCCAAACGCACCCCCATCGCGCCGCCACCCGCCGACAAAATAATCCCGCGCGCTTCATCATTCCAGCGATGGGCGAAATTGCGCCATGCGTAAATGGCATCTTCAAAATTGCCCACCACCGCGAACGCCACCGCCGTCAGGCGCACCGGCAGCCAGTCGATCCAGTAAAACGCGCGCGCGGCGAACTGGCCGAAGGCTTCGTTGCGCATGTGATCCGGCTCGTTCCACGCCCGCGCCAGGTATTCCGACACGCGGTACATCACCGCGCCGGCCGGCCCCACGATCAAAAACCAGAAAAATACCCCGAATACATTGCGGTGCGTGGTCACCAAGGATTTTTCCACGGCGATGCGGGCCACTTCCGACGCTTCCATCCCGACCGTGTCAACCCGCACCCATTCCGACAGCAGCGCACGCGCGCCAGCGTCGTCGCCGGCGCTCAGCGCCGCCTGGATCGAACTGAAATAGTGGCTGTAATGGCGGAAACCGAGCGTCAGGTAGACGATCAGCACATTCCACGCAAAGGCGATGAACACCAGCTGGTAGTGGTACAGCAGCCAGGAAATCAGCGCTGTCGGACCCACCAGCAGCAGGATGACCAGCACCCAGCCCATGCGGCCGTTGCTGGCGTCGCCCGCGTTGAACCACCCCTCCATGCGCATCGCAAAGCTCTTGATCTCCGCATAAATCAGATTGTCTGCCCGCAGCGGCTTGAGCTGTTCGATCAGCAGCGCGCAGAGAATGGAGAGAAATGTCATCGAACGTCCTTTGTACTTTTTGAAATGAAGCAGAGCAATTCATCAATGCCCGCTACGATAGCGCAGAGCACCGATTCAATCAAACATATTGGCGGGCGGGCCGGCCAGACCGGCCCCGCCCTGGTTCAGGCACGCAGGAAGTGAAACAGATTGCGCAGCATGCCGGCGGTGGCGCCCCAGATGAAGAAGCGATCATACGGCATCGCGTAAAAGCTGCGCTGTCCCGCGCCCTCGGGTAGTTCCAGCGAGAGGCGCTGGTGGTTCATGCCATCCATCAGGAAGCGCAGCGGCACTTCGAAAATTTCGGCGACTTCATTGGCGTCGGCGGCCAGCTCGAACGGCGGCGCGATCAGGCCCACCACCGGCGTGACCCGGTAGCCGGTGCCGGTAATATAGTCAGGCAAGGTGCCGATCACGTCCACATGGCGGCGCTGCAAGCCGATTTCTTCCTCGCTCTCGCGCAGCGCCGTATCGATGGCGGAGGCGTCGTAGCTTTCGGCGCGCCCGCCCGGAAAACTGATCTGCCCCGCATGCGCCGACAGGTGCGCGGTGCGCACGGTCAGCAGCATGGTCAGGCCATCCTCGCGCTGCACCAGCGGCAGCAGCACCGAAGCCGGCGTCATCACCGTGCGCCCGGCCCAGGATTCGCCCTGCGGCTCCGGCTGCCAGTCGGCGGGACTGGCGAAACGCTGGCGCAGCCAGCCGGGCGTGAGGCGCTCGGGATCGAGCGCCGCTTCGCCACCGACAGCTTCGACGGGCAATTTTTCTGGATCGAAAATAATCTTGGGCAAGGGTATTGTCCTTCAAAACAAAAAAAGGCATCCGGGTAGGGATGCCTTTTTTGCAACGCAGATGCCGATTACTTGGCAGCGGCTGGAGTTGCAGCGCGACGGTTTGGCAGTTTTTCTTTGATACGTGCCGATTTACCCGAACGCTCACGCAGGTAGTACAGCTTGGCGCGGCGAACATCACCACGACGCTTGACTTCGATCGATGCGATCAGCGGGGAATACAGCTGGAACGTACGCTCGACGCCTTCGCCGGACGAGATCTTGCGAACGATGAAGTTCGAGTTCAGGCCACGGTTACGACGGGAGATCACGACGCCTTCGTATGCCTGGGCGCGCTTGCGGGTGCCTTCGACCACGTTGACGTTGACGATAACGGTATCGCCAGGTGCGAAATCAGGAATAGTCTTGCCCAGACGGGCAATTTCTTCTTGCTCAAGTTGCTGAATCAAATTCATTTTTAGGACTCCGATAACCATCGTGCTGGCGCTGCATTCGCCCAGTAGAGGATGGGGTTACTGATGCGGGCGACATTGCCCGTACAGTGGCACTGCAATAGCAGATTTACAAACCTGCAAGAAACTTTTCATCGGCCTTGCTCAGCAGTCCGGCGTTGCGCGCCTTGACCAGCAGATCGGGCCGTTTCTTCGCGGTGGCTTCGAGCATGCGCTCGCGCCGCCACTTGATAATCTCGGCATGGTTGCCGCCCATCAGGACCGGCGGCACCGCCACGCCGTCATACGTATCGGGACGGGTGTAATGGGGCGAGTCGAGCAAGCCATTGACGAAACTGTCTTCGAGCGCCGAAGCGTCGTCGTTCAGTACGCCCGGCAATTGCCGCACCACCGCATCCATCAGCGCCATCGCCGGCAGTTCGCCGCCCGACAGCACGAAGTCGCCGAGGCTGATTTCCTCGTCCACGCAGCGGTCCAGCAAGCGCTGGTCGACCGCTTCGTAGCGTCCGCACAACACGATCAAGCCCGCTTCATCTTTCAGGTCCATCACCCGTTCGTGGGTCAGCGCCCTGCCCTGCGGCGACATGAAGACCACGCGCGGCACCGGCAAGTCGAGCATGACTTGGCGCTGCCTGGCGGCGCCGATGGCCGCTTCGAGCGGCTTGGCCAGCATCACCATGCCCGGTCCGCCGCCATACGGGCGGTCGTCGACGGTACGGTGGTTGTCGGTGGTGAAATCGCGCGGATTCCAGGTCGACAAGCCCCAGCGTTTCTGCTCGAAGGCGCGGCGGGTGACACCCGACTGCGTCAGTGCGGCAAACATCTCGGGAAACAAGGTCACGACATCAAATTGCATCGCGTTCTCGCCTTGCTTGAGCCTTAATAATCCAGACCCCAGTCCACCGTGATGGTCTTGCTTGTCTGGTCAACTGTTTTGACGAACTGGTCCACAAACGGAATCAGGCGCTCGGGCGCCTTGTCATCGCTTGCGGTACCCGACGCAGCTTCCGGCACCGGCGTGATGCGCAAAATCGATTGCGCGCCGTTATGCATCATGTCGGACACCAGCCCCAAGGCTTCGCCTTGCAGGTTCACTACATTCAGCCCGATCAGATCGGACCAATAAAATTCATCGGCCGGCAGTTGCGGGAATTGGCTGCGCGGGATGGAAACAGCGGCGCCCTTGAGCGCCTCCGCGGCATCCCGCCCGAGCGTACCTGCCAACTGGGCCACGACGTCGCCGCCGTGTATTTTCGCAGTCCGTACGGAAACGGATTGCAGGCTGGGTTTATCCAGCCACCAGGTTTTCACGCTCAGCAACCCATCCGCGTCGGTGGAAAACGGGGTGACCCGTATCGAACCGGTGACGCCGAAGGCGCCGGACACATATCCGACTTGCGTCAGATCGTCAGGGATTTGCACCCCGGATGCTGCTGGACCGCTCAAACCCGGACCTGCTTAGGCTGCTGCTGGCGCTGCGACTGCAGGCTGGCTGTTCACCAGACGTGCAACGGTTGGCGACAATTGTGCGCCAACGCCTTGCCAGTAAGCCAGACGGTCTGCGGTGATACGCAGGCCGACTTCGCCACCAGCTGCCATCGGGTTGTAAAAACCGATGCGCTCGATGAAGCGGCCGTCGCGGCGATTGCGCGAGTCCGTTGCAACGATGTTGAAGAACGGGCGCTTCTTGGCGCCTCCACGAGCTAAACGAATAACGACCATAATAATTCCAAAAAGTTGTGCTGGGCGGAAAAAGCCGACAATTATAGCGCGCAATGCCGCGCAGCAGCAAGCGTTAATGACAACAGGGCGCGCACTTCGGGGCGAAGCAAAGATTATCGCCGATTTTGCCCTGTAGCGGCAACTGCATCGTCGATCTCTGTCTCAGGAAACGCCGTGCTTTCCGGTCAGAATTGACCGATACTGCCTGCTTTCCCGCTTCCCGCGCCCGTTTCAGGCTTACATTCATGTCCACATCGCACAAAAACAAGACCTTCGCCAGCTTCCTGGCCCTGCTCCTCGGCGCCCTCGGCGCGCACCGCTTTTACCTGCGCGGCAGCCTCGACAAGGTGGGCTTGCTGCACCTGGCCAGCCTGCCCGTTGCCGGGCTGGTGTATGGACTGGCGCCCCAGGCCGACTGGTTTTTCAAGATCCTGCCGCTGGTGGTTTCCGGCATCATCGGCTGCATCGAAGCGCTGGTGATCGGCCTGACCCCCGACGATAAATTCGACGCCGCCTTCAATCCCGGCTCGGGCCGCACGTCGGAATCGAGCTGGGTGCTGGCACTGTTGTTGGTTTGCACAATGCTGGTGGCGGCGACGGTGGGCATTGCCACCCTCGCCCGCCTGAACGACCTGATTTCGACGGGCGGCGCTTACGGCTGACGCGCGTCCGGGGTCATCTTGCCGTGCCGCTCGCGCTGCTTGATGTCGCTGCGCAGGCGCGCGGCGCGCTGCTCAGGCGATTCGATGCGCAGGGCTGACTGCCTGGACAGGCCGCCCGGTGGATTGAGCACCAGGTTGGCATCCCAGCTCTCGCCGGCCCGCATCATGAGCGGCGCCGGCAGGCGGTCCACGGCGCTCGCGTCGATCCACGGCGCGATGCGCTGCAACACCAGCTTGATGCGCGGCTTGATGGCCGGCTCGGCAATGCGGCCGCGCTCGCCCCAGCCGACGATCAGCTCGCTGCCGGTGGTCTGGTTGGCGTAGGCCACGTCGTAACGCACGTCGTGGCGGTAGCTCATCATGAATTCCTCGAACAGCATCGCCAGGTCTTCGCGCGAGCTGTCATCTTCGAAAATCGAGTAGGCATAGTCATCCGACGCGCGGTCGGAACCGAAGAAGCGTCCGATGTCGGCCGCCGTGTATCCCTTTTGCACGGACGTGGCGTTCTTGCCCTGGTACAGCACCTGCCCCATGCCCAGCATCTCGCTCGACTGCAAGGGGAACTGCACGGCCAGCGCATCCGACGGCAGCGTGCGGTTACCGACACGGTCGCTGATATTTTCCCAGATCGAGCGTTGCGGATTCATGGCCCGGTCGACCGACGGCAGGAAGTCGTTGGCGTGTGCCAGCTCGTGGTACATCAAACGGCCCAGGTCGAACAGCAGTTCGTCCGTGGTGCGCGTCACGCGCGTCGTGGACGGGTAGCTGCGGCGCGCGTACGCGTTGTTTTTCACCGAGCGGCCCAGCGGAATGAAGTTCAGGTTGTCATCGAAGGCGGCGCGGTAGTCCGGCACCTCGGTGACGACGTCGCGCTGTTCGGCCGTCAGCCACAGGTTGTTGGCGTCCAGATAAATCGCACCGGTGCCGGCGCTGTAGAAACTCGGCCGCACGTGCGAACCGATGACAATGGCCGACACGCTCGCCAGCAGGCGGCGGAAGTCGCTGTTGGCATCCTGGGTCAGCAGGAACTGCTCGAAATTGGCGCCCAAAAAGTCGTGCGAGACGAGTACCCGGCCCATGACCTGGGCCACGCTCGGCACCGCGCCGATGCCCGCTTCGGTTTGCAGCGGCGGCAGTACCTGCGAGCTGCACAGCGTGTTCGACGAACCGGAGTAGCGCACCCCCACGTCGTAGGTGCAGCGCGCCAGCACGCTCGCGTAGGCGCCGGCCTGGCGGTAGGGGTGCACGCGCGCGGTGATGTCGAACAGCGCGTCCTGGCCGGGAGTGGCCTGCGGGTCGAGGCTGATCAGGACGTCATCGCTATCCTTCACGCCGCTATTCAAGGTCATGGTGGCGCGGAAGCGCAGCGCCACGTCGGAAGTGACAGCGGGCGCCTTGAACATCAGCAGTTGCGGGTCGACGGTATCCATCTTCACGGTCGGGCCGCTGACCTGGGTCCAGACGATGTCGACGATCTTGTCGCCGCCGACCAGGTTCGGCCAGGCGCGCACCGAGGTTTCGGTGCCAGGGCGCACGGCGTGGTCGGCGCGCAGGGTGATGAAGCTGCCCACCGGCGCCTCGCCCACGGTGACATCGGTAGTCAGGGACTGGCGCGAACCGTCGGCCAGGGTGACATCGGCGCGCAGGACGACCAGGCCTTTTTGGTGCGCCTCGAAGGTGATGGTCGGCGTACGCGCCGCCTGCAGGGTGACCGCGGGGCCGCTGACCTGGCTCCAGCTGACATCGGCCAGCGGCGCGCCGCACGAGAGCACGCTGGCACCGGCAGCCTTGTCGGCGGCGACGGTTTTGTCGGCAACGATGTACGCTTTGCAGCCATCCGGCTTGGTATCGTTCGGCGTGGGGGTGGGGGTGGGCGTTGGCGTGGACGGGATATCGACCCTGCCCGGCACCCGGGTTGTATCACCGCCCCCGCCGCCGCAGGCGGTAACCAGGGTGGCGATGGCCAGCGCGACCGGAAGGCGCACTGCGTATTGTTGAATGTTCAAGATAAGTCCTGTGAAAGAGGGCAAACGTGGGATGTAAAGACCGTGCGTGGATTATAAACAGTTGAGGGAGGACGAAGCACACCTTGCCGCGAATAATTGCTGTCTCGCAAGTGATCTACAATACGGTATGCGGCTCGTTGCCGGGCACGATTAATCGATCAGGAGAATACTATGATGAAACGCAATTTGACACTGGCGCTGGTACTGGCGCTGAGCAGCGCGATGGGCACGGTACACGCCTCGTCCGCGCAGCTGCGCGCCGCCGATGCGCAATACGCGCAGGACCGGGAAATCTGCAACGACGAGCGTAACGATGGGCAGCGCATGAAATGCCTGCGCGCGGCCAAGTCGGAGAATAACCGCGCGCTGGCGGCGGCCCGTGGGGGTGACCGTTACGACGAGCGCAACGCGCCGCGCGCAGCGGCATGCCGCGACTGCGGCAAGGTGACGGCGGTGCGCAGCGCGCGCCAGAATGGCAGTGCGAATGCGCTGGGCGTGATTGGCGGCGGCGCCGTGGGCGGGCTGCTGGGTAATCAGGTCGGCGGCGGATCGGGACGCGCGCTGGCCACGGTGGCCGGTGCGGTCGGTGGTGCGTATGCGGGGAAGAAGATCCAGGAACGCGCGAATGCGCATACCGTGTGGACGGTGGATGTCCAGTACGACAACGGCCAGCGCCGCTCGTTCAAGTTTAACAATCAGCCGGGCATGCAGCGTGGTGATCGTGTGCGGAATTCGGGCAATTCGATTCGCAGGTCGTAAGACCGGCGTCTTTGCCGCCGCTAAATGCAGCTTCGTCGTTCCTGGCATTGCCAGAAACGACTTCCCGCGCAGGCGGGAACGCATGCGTTCCCCCCAATTCCGTAGATAAGCCTGTGGCTACGGTGCGAACTTGGGTTCCCGCCTGCGCGGGAACGACGGGGGCTAGCGGGAACGACGGATCAAACTGTAACGGACGGATAGAACGGTAGCGACTTGCTTGACGTGCTTAGAACTGATCTTCCGTCAACGCCAGCACCCCAGCACTACCTTCCACAATCGCCGTACGCAATCCCGACGCCTGCGTCAGGATATGGTCCGCGAAGAAGCGCGCCGTAGCAATCTTGGCCTTGTAGAAGAGCGCATCGCCATCACCGCCATCGATCTTCGCCTGCGCCACCAGCGCGGCGCGCGCCATCACCCAGCCTCCAAGCACGATACCGGCCAGTTTCAGGTACAGCACACTACCCGAGAACACGCCCTTGATGTCGGTCTTCATGTTCGCGGCGACATACTCCACCACCGCTTCCAGCGCCACGCTGCCGTCAAGCAGCGCGCGATGGATCGCCTTGAAGTCCGCGCCGCCCTGGGCCGCCAGCAGCGCCTCGGTCTCGCGCACCTGGCTAATGATCGACTTGGCCACGGCACCGCCGTCGCGCACCGTCTTGCGGCCCACCAGGTCGTTCGCCTGGATCGCGGTCGTGCCTTCGTAGATGGTCAGGATCTTGGCGTCGCGGTAGTGCTGCGCCGCGCCGGTTTCCTCGATAAAGCCCATGCCGCCGTGAACTTGCACGCCGTCGCGCGTGACGTCCTGCGACATCTCGGTCGACCAGCCTTTGATGATCGGCACCAGATACTCGTACACCGCCAGGTTGGACGCGCGCACGGCGGCGTCTTCGTGGTGATGCGCGACATCGCTGATGCCCGCGCCTACATACGCCAGCGCGCGCGCCGCCTCGACCTGCGAACGCATCGACATGAGCATGCGCCGCACATCGGGGTGATGGATGATCGATACCGGACCGGCGGAACCGGCCAGGTCGCGCGACTGCACGCGGTCCTTGGCAAAAGCCACGGCCTGCTGGTACGAACGCTCGGCCAGGCCGATGCCCTGCAAGCCCACGCCGAAGCGCGCCGCGTTCATCATGATGAACATGTATTCGAGGCCGCGGTTTTCTTCGCCGACCAGGGTACCAATGGCGCCGCCGTTATCGCCAAATTGCAGCACCGCGGTGGGGCTGGCCTTGATGCCGAGTTTATGTTCGATCGAGACGCAGTGCGCGTCATTGCGCGCGCCCAGCGAGCCGTCGGCATTGACCAGGAACTTGGGCACGATGAACAGCGAAATGCCCTTCACGCCCGCCGGCGCATCCGGCGTGCGCGCCAGGACCAGGTGGACGATATTCTCGGTCAGGTCGTGCTCACCGTAGGTGATGAAGATCTTGGTGCCGAATACCTTGTAGGTGCCGTCGCCCTGCGGCACGGCGCGCGTGCGCACGGCGGCCAGGTCCGACCCGGCCTGGGGCTCGGTCAGGTTCATGGTGCCGGTCCATTTGCCCGATACCAGCGGCTCCAGATAGGTGGCCTTCTGTTCGTCGGAGCCTGCCGTCAGCAGCGCTTCGATCGCGCCGTCCGACAGCAAGGCCACCAGCGCGAACGAGATGCTCGACGCGTTGAGCATTTCGATGCACGGCGTGGCGACCAGCTTGGGCAAGCCCTGGCCGCCGAAATCGGTCGGGTGCTGCACACCCTGCCAGCCGGCTTCCGCGAAGCCCTTGAAGGCATCCTTGAAGCCCTTGGAGGTGCTTACCTGGCCGTCGTGCCAGAAGCTCGGCTCCTTGTCGCTGGAGTGGTTCAATGGCGCGACGACGTTGGCGCAGAATTTCGCGTTTTCTTCGAGGACTGCTTCGACCGTGTCGGCGGTGGCGTCTTCGCAACCGGGCAGCGTGTTAACGGTGGACAGTCCGGCCAGTTCGTTCATCACGAACAGCATGTCTTTCAGCGGGGCTTTGTAAGTCACCTTGATCTCCTAAAATTGCGCTTCCAATGGACGTGTAGGGTGGGCACAGGGTTCCCGTGCCCACCCTACAGGTGTTTGCTGCAGATGCTGTACGGTAGCCGACGCGGTAGCCGGCGCGGTAGCCGACGCGGCTTAGCCGAGTTGCTTGACCAGGTCAGGCACTACCTCGAACAGGTCGCCAACGATACCGTAGTCGGCCACCGAGAAGATCGGCGCTTCCGGATCCTTGTTGATCGCAACGATGGTCTTCGAGTCCTTCATGCCGGCCAAATGCTGGATGGCGCCGGAGATGCCGACCGCGATGTACAGCGACGGCGCGACGATCTTGCCGGTCTGGCCAACTTGCCAGTCGTTCGGCACGAAGCCGGCGTCGACCGCGGCGCGCGACGCGCCCATGGCCGCACCCAGCTTGTCGGCCAGCGGTTCGAGGATCTTGAAGTTGTCGCCCGAGCCCATGCCGCGGCCACCGGAAACGATGATTTTCGCGGCGGTCAGTTCAGGACGATCCGACTTGGCCAGTTCACGGCCGACGAAAGTCGACTTGCCCGAATCGGCAACCGCGCCGATGGCTTCCGTGGCAGCCGAGCCGCCTTCGGCCGCAGCCGAATCGAAACCGGTGGTGCGCACGGTGATGACCTTGATCTTGTCCGACGACTGCACGGTGGCGATCGCGTTACCGGCGTAGATAGGACGCTCGAAGGTGTCCGGCGAATCGACCTTGGTGATCTCGGAGATCTGTGCCACGTCCAGCTTGGCGGCCACGCGCGGCAGAATGTTTTTGCCGTAAGCGGTTGCCGGAGCGAGGATGTGCGAGTACGACGCTGCCAGGCCCAGGACCTGCTCGGCCACGTTTTCGGCCAGGCCGTCGGCGTGGTGAGGCGCGTCGGCCACGAGGACCTTGGTCACGCCGGCGATGGCGGCTGCTTGCGCGGCGGCGGCGCCGCAGTTGCTGCCAGCAACGAGGATGTGCACTTCGCCGCCGCAGGCGATCGCGGCGGTGACGGTGTGGTGGGTGCTTCCCTTGAGGGAGGCGTTGTCGTGTTCAGCAATAACTAATGCGACCATGATTTTTCCTGTATTTTTAGGTGAGACGGCCAGGCCGCGATCAGATAACTTTGGCTTCGGTGCGCAGCTTGGCGACCAGGGTGGCCGCATCCGGCACCTTGATGCCGGCCGAACGCTTGGCTGGCTCGACGACCTTCAAGGTCTTCAGGCGCGGCGCAACGTCGACGCCCAGCTCTTCCGGCTTGACCACGTCCAGCGGCTTTTTCTTGGCCTTCATGATGTTCGGCAGGGTCACGTAGCGCGGCTCGTTCAGGCGCAGGTCGGTCGTGATGATCGCCGGCAGCGTGAGCGCCAGGGTTTCCAGGCCGCCGTCGACTTCGCGGGTGACGGTGACTTTGCCGTCTTCCAGCACGACTTTCGAGGCGAACGTGGCTTGCGGCCAGCCCAGCAGGGCAGCCAGCATCTGGCCGGTCTGGTTCGAGTCGTCATCGATGGCTTGCTTGCCCAGGATGATCAGCTGCGGTTGCTCCTTGTCGGCCAGCGCCTTGAGCAGCTTGGCCACGGCCAGCGGTTCGAGGTCGGCGGTCGTTTCGACCAGGATGCCGCGGTCGGCGCCAATGGCCATGCCGGTGCGCAGGGTTTCCTGGCACTGGGTGACGCCGCAGGACACGGCCACCACTTCGGTGACCTTGCCGGCTTCCTTCAGACGCATCGCTTCTTCCAGCGCGATCTCGTCGAAAGGATTCATCGACATTTTGACATTGGCGATATCGACGCCGCTGCCGTCGGATTTCACACGCACTTTGACGTTGTAGTCGACCACGCGTTTGACGGGAACCAGGACTTTCATAGGGGTGCCTTTGGAAGAATAAATAAGGTGACTTGACTAAAGTGGCCTAGATTATAAGAGATAAACCGTTTTCACGCCAAATTAAAGCACGATCGTGCGATTTTTAGCTAGAGGAAAACACCTAATCGTCGGGCTTTGTCATGATGTCGGGAAATTGTTGAAGAAAACCAGCGGGGCAAGCTGTGGCCTGGCCCCGTCCGGAATCTTATTTGCGGCGCATCAAAAAGATGAATTCGCGGCCGTTTTGAGTATGGGAAACGAGGGCATTACCGGTCTGCTTGGCAAACGCCTGGAAGTCGCGTACGGAGCCGGTGTCAGTGGCGACAATGCGCAGCACTTCCCCGGTTTCCATTTCCGCAAGCGCCTTCTTGGCCTTGAGGATCGGCAATGGGCAATTGAGTCCCCGTGCGTCGAGTTCCTTCTGGTATTCCATGATCTCGCTGTCGAAAGTTGTATCGCTCATCGCTTGCTCTTAGGGTGGATTGAATTACTCACCCAACAAATATACTCCAAATCCGCAAATTTGACGCACCGCACCAATATATAAATTGCTTGTTGCATGGTCACAACGACAATAACAGCTCTGCAACGGAAGTTGTAAGCTGCGTGTAAGAAATGTCTGAAGTGGAGTTGCCAGCTGGTATGCGCCGTACTATGACGTATGGTTAAGCTGCGACCGCCCCCGCATATCCCCGCCGCCCCCGCGCATCCCCGTCGCCCCCGCGCCAAGGCGGCACTCGGCGGGGACGACGGAGCTAGAGGCATTGGCGCAAAGTGCGACGTACTTACGCGCGCTCAGCCACCCAGGCCGCGACACCAGCCAGCGCCGCGTCCAGGCCGCTCGGATCGGTGCCACCGGCACGCGCCATGTCAGGACGTCCGCCGCCCTTGCCGCCCACTTGCTGGGCCACGAAGTTGACCAGCTCGCCCGCCTTGACCTTGGACGTGGCATCCGCCGTCACGCCGGCGATCAGGTTCACCTTGCCGTCAGCGACGCTGGCGAGCACGATGGCAGCCGTTTTCAGCTTGTCCTTGAGCTTGTCCATGGTTTCGCCCAGACGCGCCGAATCGGCGCCTTCCAGGATCGCCGCAACGACCTTGATGCCATTCACGTCCACCGCTTGCGTCACCAGTTCATCGCCCTGCCCTGCCGCCAGTTTCGACTTCAGCGCTGCCAATTCCTTTTCCAGCGACTTGACGTGATCCTGCACCTGCGCGATACGGTTGGTCAGTTCGTCCGGGGTGGTTTTCAGTGCGCCGGCCGCTTCCTGCACGCGGCGGTTAAGCGACTGCACCAGCGCCAGCGCGCCTTCGCCGGTGACGGCTTCGACGCGGCGGATACCCGCTGCGACGCCGCCTTCGCCGATGATCTTGAAGAGACCGATGTCGCCGGTGCGGCCCACGTGAACGCCACCGCACAGCTCTTTGGACGAACCGATATCGAGCACGCGCACTTCGTCGCCATACTTCTCGCCGAACAGCGCCATGGCGCCATGCTTGACGGCGTCGTCGAACGTCATGTTATGCGCCTGCGTCGCGTGGTTTTCCAGGATTTCGCGGTTGACGATCACTTCGACCTGGGCGATCTGGTCGGCCGTCAGCGGCGCGTTATGTGAGAAGTCGAAACGGGTGCGG
The DNA here is from genome assembly GCF_011682175.1 of Massilia frigida. GTDB lineage: Bacteria > Pseudomonadota > Gammaproteobacteria > Burkholderiales > Burkholderiaceae_D > Telluria_A > Telluria_A frigida. The sequence goes on along the minus strand of NZ_WHJG01000040.1, from coordinate 2,777 downwards.
TCCGGATCGACCACCGAACCTTTTTGCGCCACATGGTCGCCCAGCACTTCGCGCAGCGCCTTGTGCATCAGGTGCGTTGCGGAGTGATTGCGGATGGTGCGCGCGCGCTTGGCTTCGTCGACGTTGGCGTTGACCGTGTCGCCCACTTTGAGCACACCGGAGGTCAGCACGCCATGGTGGCCGAACACGTCGGCCTGCACCTTGAGGGTGTCGGCCACGGTGAATGTAGCGCTAGCGGACGTGAGCACGCCCTGGTCGCCCACCTGGCCGCCCGATTCGGCGTAGAACGGCGTGGTATCGAGCACCACGATGCCGTGCTGGCCGGCCGCCAGTTCCTGCACCGCGCTGCCGTCGGCGTACAGGGCCACCACACGGCTGGCGTGCGCCAGGCTGTCGTAGCCGACGAATTTGTTTTTCTCGCCGCTGTATTCGACGTTTTTCTGCTTGGCCCCACCAGCGCCCGCGCCGGCCAGTTCCTTCTGGCGCGCCATGGCGACGTGGAAGCCCGCTTCGTCGAATTCGATATTGCGCTCGCGGCAGATGTCAGCGGTCAGGTCGAGCGGGAAGCCGTAGGTGTCGTACAGCAGGAAAGCGGTGGCGCCATCGAGCTTGCCGGCGTTCTTGGCCAACTGCGCTTCCAGCACTTTCATGCCGTTTTCAAGCGTTTTTCCGAAATTGACTTCTTCGCCTTCGATCATGTTGGCGACACGCGTCTTCACTGCGGCCAGTTCCGGATAGGCCGCGCCCATCTCGGTATTGAGGTCTTCCACCAGCTTGAAGAAGAACGGCTTGGTCTGGCCGAGCTTGTGGCCGTGGCGCAGCGCGCGGCGGATGATGCGGCGCAGGACATAGGCACGCCCTTCGCTGCCAGGGATGACGCCGTCGACGATCATGAAGGCCGATGCGCGGATATGGTCGGCGATCACACGCAGCGATTTGTTTTCGAGGTCGGTGGTGCCGGTTTCGCGCGCGGCGGCCTTGATCAATGCCTGGAACAGGTCGATCTCGTAGTTCGAGTGGACGTGCTGAAGCACGGCGGCCAGGCGCTCCATGCCCATGCCGGTATCGACGCACGGCTTGGGCAGCTTGTGCATGACGCCCGCTTCATCGCGGTTGAACTGCATGAACACCAGGTTCCAGATTTCGATGAAGCGGTCGCCATCTTCATCGGGCGAGCCAGGCGGGCCGCCGGGAATGTCGGCGCCGTGGTCGTAGAAAATCTCGGTGCATGGGCCGCACGGGCCGGTGTCGGCCATCTGCCAGAAGTTGTCCGACGCGTAGCGCGCGCCCTTGTTGTCGCCGATGCGGATGATGCGCTCTTTCGGCACCCCCACTTCGTTGGCCCAGATGTCGTACGCTTCGTCATCTTCCATGTAGACGGTGACGGTCAGCTTCTCGGACGGCAGGCCGTAGACTTTGGTCAGCAGCTCCCACGCGTAGTTGATGGCGTCGCGCTTGAAATAGTCGCCGAAGCTGAAGTTACCCAGCATTTCGAAGAAGGTGTGGTGACGCGCGGTGTAGCCGACGTTTTCCAGGTCGTTATGCTTGCCGCCGGCGCGCACGCAGCGCTGCACCGAGGTGGCGCGCGTGTACGGACGGCTGTCGGTGCCGGTAAACACGTCCTTGAACTGCACCATGCCACTGTTGGTCAGCATCAGGGTGGGATCGTTGCCCGGTACGAGTGAACTCGAACGGACAATCGTATGGCCTTTGGATTCGAAGAACTTCAGGAATTTGTCGCGGATTTCGGATGATTTCATGTCGTATGGGCGTAAGAAGGCAGCATGCTATAAAAAAACGATTATAGCGTATGGAACTGGAGTCAACGCCGGGCAAGGCCGCGTAGGCCAACGCTCAAGCGAAATCCGGCCCGATCAGGTCGATGCGGTCGGTGCAGAAGGCGTCCACGCCCCACCCCAGGATTTCGCGGGCGCGCGCAGGATCATTGACGGTGTAGCAAAACAGCCCGTAGCCGGCGTCCTTGATCCGATGCGCCAGCGCCTCGTCGAGGTGCTTGTGGTTGGTATGGATCGCCACCACCGCCAGTTCGCGGGCCTGGGCTTGCCAGCCCTCATCCATGCGGTCGAGCAGCAAGGCGCGCGGCAGCTCGGGCGCCGCCTCTTGGGCAGCGGCCAGCGCCACCGGGCTGAAGGCCGACAGCAGCGGTATCTGGCGCGGGTCGTCCTGCGCGATTTCAAGTCCGAACAAGGCGCGCGTGAGGCTGGCGACCACCCTGCCCGTTTCCTCCTCGAATCCGGGGGCGGGCTTGATCTCGATATTCATCCAGATGCCGTTGTCCTTGCAGAACTGGACGAACTGGGTGAACAGGGGCACCGTTTCGCCCAGGTACTGGGCGCTGAACCAGTTGCCGGCGTCCATGGTGACCAGTTCGGCGGCGTCGTAGTCGACCACGTTGCCGGAACCGGCGATGGTGCGCCCCAGGTAAGGATCATGCATCACGACCGGCACGCCGTCGCGCGCCAGCATGACATCGAATTCGACGGCGCGAAAGCCGTGCGCCAGGCCGCAGCGCAGGCCGGCGATGGTGTTTTCGGGCGCGAGTTTGCCGCCGCCGCGGTGCGCGAGAGAGGTAGGGTAAATCCACATAAGCACAATCGTAACATGCTCCGGAGCCACGCCGGGTTCGGGTCATCACGTTATACACAACTCCGAACTCCCTGTCGCCATGACGAGAAAACCCGTTAACATTCAAGGAGTTACAGCCGCCACTTGTAAACTGTAGCGAAATGGCGTTTACTCTTGCCTTTTGGACGACG
>NZ_WHJG01000003.1 GCF_011682175.1 Massilia frigida | reverse complement strand
TCCGAATTCGCTGTCAAGCACGGCAAATCGGCTCACGTTTGAGCCTGAAATCGGAGACGGCCTCGCGGCTCGCCGCGTCCGCCTCGGTTTCGCGAGGTCAAATTCCGTCTGCCGCGCAGACTCCTAGGACAGTCCTGCCATCTGCGCCAAGCCCTTCGACGGCTCGCCCTGGTATGTTCCGCTGGCGGTGGACGTCAAGCCGGCACCAAGCTGAGCGCCTTGAGCGACGTAGCGCAACTGGGCGACTGGTCTGGGCTGCGCGGCAACGCGGCCCACACCGCCAAGGTCCAGATTGTCGGCCGCGCGTGCATATGCCGGCCACGCCGTCAATATGCATGCTGCTCGTGAATATTGGAGAGAATTTTCCGGCATAGCCGGCGTAGAGTAGCTGGGTCTGGGACATTTTCAACTGACGCAACACATTGGAAAGAATTGCTTTCTACACCCTTGGAGGAAGACGATGAGTACGAACGGCATGAACACCTTTTCCCTGCACAGCGCGGATACCGCCGCGCTGTCCACCATTGCTACGCTGAAAAGTGAAGTCCAGGGCGCGGCCACTCACGCCTTCGCCGGTGCGCCGGGAATCCATGCGCTCGATCCCGAAACGGCGGCGCGCCGTTACCTGAACAGCGCATTGGCTAGTCCCGCGATCCCGTCATTCACCGCCCCCAAGGCCAGCCAGGTGGGTAGCGAATTCAAGAGCATTGGCGCGGAAACGGTGCCGCTCACCGACACCGTCACCGTCAAGTTCCGGCAGAACCTGAACAAGATTCCCGTCTACGGTTCGCTGGTGACTGTGGAGTTGGACGGCCAAAATGAATTGATCGGGATTGACTCGGCGTTGGGCACGCCGCAGGGTGTCGACCCATTGGCCAAACTGGCGCCGGCCGATGCCGCGGCAATCGTGCAGAACCATAGTGGCTATCAAAAAGAGTTGGCCGGGATCGTGCCGCGCCTGAACTATTATTTTGACCAGAATCAGGAAAAATGGCGCCTGGTGTTCATGTTCGAAGATGTGCCGGTGGTTCCCACGACCAAGGTGGCAGGGCAAAAAGCGCCGGTGTTGATGGATTACTTTGTCGATGCCCACGACGGCGACGTCGTGGCAGAGTTCCCCCGCACGCCGACTGCCGGCGCCTCGGTCAGTGCAGTCGATGATTTTGGCGTACAACGCCAGTTCCGCGTGGAGGCGCATGACGGCGTCAAGACCCTGTTCGACGCCGAGCTGAACGTGCAAACCTACGATTTCGAATTCCGCGACCCGGTGCTGGCGTCGGAGCAGTTGCCAGGCGACGCCATCCACGCTGGCGCCAGCGATTTTTCCGGCAGTGCGGTCAGCGCCCACGCCAATGCGTGCGAGGTATCGCGCTACATGCGCGAAGTACTGAAGCGCGCCAATATCGACAACCAAAGCGGTCGCATGACCTCCAGCATCAATTGCGTTGACGGCAGCGACTCTCCGGACGGCAAGCAGTGGTTGAATGCATTCTGGAACGGCAGTCAGATGGTCTACGGACAGCGGATCGATGGTGCCGCCGACATGTTGTCCATGTCAGCGGCACTCGACGTGGTGGCGCACGAAATGTTCCATGGCGTAACGGACAAGACATCCCGCCTGGTGTACGCGCAGCAGTCCGGCGCGCTGAACGAATCCTATTCGGATATTTTCGGCATTATTATCAACAACCAGCAGGAACCGGATGCGCGCCTGTGGAACTGGGCGCTAGGCAGCGGGCTGTTGCCAGGCGGCGATCCGTTCCGGGATCTCAGCAATCCAGGCAAATTTGGCCAGCCCGACCATATGACAAACTATAAGAAATTGCCCAACACGCGCGCCGGCGATTATGAAGGCGTCCACACCAACAGCGGCATCCACAACAAGGCTGCGTACAATATGCTCACTGGCACCGGAAGCGGCGCCAAACCGGTACTCAAGCCCCGTGAAGTGGCGGCAGTGTTCTACCTGGCACTGACGCAACACCTGGCGCCCACGTCGCAATTTCGTGACAGCCGCAACGGTGTGTTGAGCAGCGCACGCAGCCTGTTCCGCAAGGACCCGCCTGCGGAGCGTGAACTGAAACTGAAGGTGATCGGCGACGCATTCTCGCAAGTGGGCGTCGGCTGAACCTCTGCGGCACTGCGCGGCCCGGTTGCTCCACCTGGCAGGATAAGCCAGGCAAACGCCGCGCAGACCGCTTCAATAGCGTGTCTCGTTTTGACATGCGTTGACGGGACAACGCAATTTTCGGCCCCATTATCACGACGGGACCTCGTCACATACCAGATGTTTCCAACCAAGAAATCATCGAATAAGCTCACTACAGGATCCGAACCGATGGCGAAAAACGATCCCCGGCCACACTTGTCTTAACCGGGTGCATGAGGCAAGCTGGCGCAATGAACAATCAGTCAACTCAATACTCGTTGGAAAATCCGAACCGCATGCGCGCCAGCCAGAAAAAAACGGCTTGTCATGCAGCCCCCTTGGCCAGCAAGAATGCCAGGTCGTCGCCATGATGCGAACATTCCGCTACGGCACTTCTGAAAGCCAGGTCGGCGATCTCTACCTCCCCGCACTGGACATGCGGGCAGTCGTCTGTCTCCTGCACGGTGGTTTCTGGCGCATGCCGTATGGGCGCGAAGAGATGGCAGCCATCGCGGCCGATCTTGCTTCGCGCGGCTTTGCCGTGTGGAATATAGAATACCGCCGAGTCGGCAGCCCGGGCGGCGGTTGGCCCGCTACGCTGGAAGACATTGCGGCAGCCATCGATCACCTGGCCGCACTCGCCGCCGGCGCGGCCGGCCTGGATCTGCGCCGCGTTGCCGTCGTCGGGCATTCGGCTGGCGGCCATCTGGCGCTGTGCGCCGCCGCACCCAGAGCGCAGGCCGATGCAAGGTTTGCGCCACGCAAAGTATTTCCCTCGGCAGTTGCCGGGTTGGCAGCCGTGGTTGACCTGCATGCAACGTTCACCCTCAATTCTGGAAACAATGCGGTCAGCGCGCTGCTCGGGGGATCCCCAAGCCAGCACCCTATCCCTTACGCGCAAGCATCGCCACTCGGCCTGGTGCCTCTGCATGTGCGACAGTTGATTCTCCATGGAACGGAAGACGAGGCATTGCCAGTCGAACACTCTCGTGCGTATGTGAAAGCCGCTCGCGACGCGGGTGACAGCGTCGACTATGTCGAACTACCCGGCATGGGCCACTTGGAATACCTCGATCCCGCAAGCGAAGCGCACGATGCGCTATGCAAGTGGCTCGATATCGTGCTCGCTACTCAAGACGCCTGAAGCAGACCTGACCCAGCCGCTCCTTGCGGCGCAAGGCCGCATCCACGGCTGCGGCTTTAACAACGCCAGTATTCCCTTCTCGTCTGCCTGCGACTAGGTCGACAAGAAACTGTTCTGAGCGCCAACGGCGAGCTCAGCGACGCCGTGGCCCTGTCCGGCACCACACGGCATGCGCTCGATGCAAGCAGCCTGGCGGCGCGCACCATGAGCGACGCCGAGGTGGAATGTTTTGCAACGCCCGCCCCTCGCAGGCGCGCGCGGACATCACTCTGTCGAACCGGTCGACATCCCTGGCACTGCCCGAAGAATCGCCCGACAGAAGCGGCTATGTGCCCGCCAGCTCGCCTCGCGAGAAAGTCCTCTGTTGTAAGAAAGCCCCTGCTTGCGCTTGCTTAACCTGAATCAACAGGCCGCGTGTCGGGCAATCTTACACTGGGCTACTAAGTTGACCATTGGAAACACATTCCCGCCGACCCCGCGGGCTTTCCGTCCAGCATCGCCTGGCGGCCATTGCGCAGGACCAGGACATGTATCCGACAACCAGGCATCCCCTTCTCCGCGTGCTCGCCGCCGCACTGACCAGCATGGCCAACTTCGCCGTGGCCGGCGCCGACCAGCCGCAAGACCTGAACGCTTTGCCGATCGAGCAATTGCTCAACCTGGAAATCATCACCGCCTCCAAGTTCGCGCAAAAGATCAGCGAAGCGCCTTCGTCGGTGTCGGTCATCACGGCGGAGGATATCCGCCGCTTCGGCTACCGCTCGCTGGCCGACATCCTGCGCAGCGTGCGCGGCGTCTACGTGACGGACGACCGCAACTACAGCTACGTCGGCACGCGCGGCTCCGGCCGCCCCGGCGACTTCAACACGCGCCTGCTGATCCTGGTCGACGGCCGCCGCCTCAACGACATGGTGTACGACCAGGGCGCCGCCGGCAACGAATTCCCCATCGACATCAGCCTGGTCGAGCGGGTCGAATTCGTCCCCGGTCCAGGTTCGGCCATATATGGCAGCAGCGCATTTTTCGGCGTGATCAACGTCATCACCAAGACCGGTGCCGCGTTCCAGGGCAGCACCGCCAGCGCCAGCGCCGCCAGCAGCGCCACGCGCCAGGCGCGCCTGGCCAGCGGTTTTGCGCGCGCCAGCGGCGTCGACCTGCTGCTGGGCGCGTCCTGGCTGGAGCGCAAGGGCAGCGACCAGTATTTCCCCGAATACGACGATGCCGCCCATAATTTCGGCCTCGCCCGCAACCTCGACCATGACAGCTACAAGCGCGCATTCGCCAAGCTGTCATGGGGAAGCTTCGCCGCCAGCGCCTACTTTGGCCGGCGCACCAGGGGCATCCCAACCGCTTCCTACGGCCAGCAATTCAACGATCCGCGCAGCCGCACCACCGACGAGTACGCCTCCGCCAGCGCCTCCTGGCAGGCGGCGCTGAGCCCGACCCTGGAAGTGCATGCCGGCGTCAACCTGCGCAGCTACCGCTACCAGGGCACCTATATCTACGTGCCCGACAGCGCAACGGTGAATATCGACGCCGCCGAGAGCCGCACCAGCGCCACCGAATTGCGCCTGCTGAGCACGGCATTCCGGCACCACAAGATCATTGCCGGCGCCGAATACGCCAGCGACACCAAACGCATGATGAGCAACTACGACCTGGCGCCGTATGCCTTCAACCTGTTCAGCGACCGCCCGAAAAAACGCGCCGGCGTGTACCTGCAGGACGAGTTGCGGCTGGGCGAACGCGTGATCCTCAATGCCGGGCTGCGCCACGACCACGATGCCGAAGGCGGCGGCGCCAGCAATCCGCGCGTGGCCCTGATCGTCAAGGCGGCCGCGCACAGCACGCTCAAGGCGCTGTACGGCACCGCCTTCCGCTCGCCCAACTCCTACGAGCGCTACTACGCCACCAGCACCGGCTTCAAACTCAATCCCGGCCTCAAGCCCGAGCACATCAAAACCTATGAATTGATCGGGGAATATTTTCCATCTGAAAATTTCAGGGCCAGCGCCTCGGTCTTCCATTACCGCTTCACCGACCTGATTGCCTTGAGCACCGACCCGCTCGACTGCCGGCTGGTGCAGTCGAACATCGATTCGGCCCGTTCCAAGGGCGCCGAGTTCGAGGCGGAATGGCTGCGCGATGACGGCGCTTCGCTGAAAACCAGCGTCAGCCTGCAATACGCGCACAACGGCGCCAGCGGCGAATGGCTGAGCAACTCGCCGCGCCAGTTGTTCAAGCTAAACTATGCCAAGGCGCTCTGGCGCGATACCCTGCACAGCGCGCTCGAATACCAGTTCACCAGCCGCCGCCGCACGGCGGCGGGCGGCCACGTCGGCGGATTCGGCCTGGTCAACGTCACCTTCCTTGGGCACGCCATGGGCAAACGGCTGGAACTGTCCGCCAGCGTCTACAACCTGCTCGACAAGCACTACGCCGATTCCGCCAGCGAAGAGCACTACGATAGCAGCAGCCCGGCGCGCTATCTGAACGCCATCGGCCAGGATGGACGCGCCTGGCGCCTCCAGGCCAGCTACACCTTCTGATATGCGCCTGCGCCCCGCTTCCATGCATGCCGCGTGGCTGGCCGCCAGCGCGCAGCGACGGCGTTGCTGCGCCCTCGCGCTGGCCTTGCTGCTGCCCGCCGCCACCCGCGCCCAGGCCCCGGCGGCGGAGTACGCGGCGAAAGCGGCATTCATCTACAACATCGCCTTGTTCAGCACGTTTCCAAATGCGCAATCCGGCCTGGTCAGGCTATGCATCCTCGGACGCGACCCGTTCGGCAAACTGCTCGCCGGCCTGGAGGGCAAGCCGCTCGGCGAAGCGAAGATGACGATCGCCTACCCGCACTCCGGCCGCGACGCGCTCAAGCAATGCCAGATCGTGTTCATCAGCGCCTCCGAAAGCGACACCGTGGCCCTGCTGGCGCAGTCGGCGCGCCAGGAAGGCGTGCTGACGGTGTCCGATGCGAAAGGCGCGGCGCGCAGCGGGATCATGGTCGAACTGGACGTCGAGGACAAGCGCATCGCCTTCGAGTTCAACGCCGAGGCGGCGCGCGCCGCCAATATCGCGCTCAGTTCCAAAGTGCTGCGCCTCGCGCGCATGGTGTATTGAACCCACGAAACGGACCCATCATGAAACGCCCCTGGCCTCGCCGCCGCAGCCGCAAACAAACCCTGAGCACCAAGCTCAAGTGGGCAAACCTGGTCACCAGCGGGACCGTCATCCTGCTCTCGACCCTGTTCCTGCTCGGGATCCAGACCTATTTTTTCACCTCGGGACTGGTGCGCCAGACCCAGGCCCAAGCGGCCATGGGCAGCGAAAACATGTCGGCCGCCATGCTCTTCGGCGACCAGCACGCCGCCAACGATATCCTGGCCGCCCTGCGCGTGGTATCCGACGTGAAGTCGGCCGTGGTCTACGACAATGCCAACGTCCGCTTCGCCAGCTACCTGCGCGACGCCGGGGCGGCCCCGGTCGCGCTGCGCCACGCCAGCGGCCCCGGCTACGCCCTGTCATACCGCCATGTCACCGTGGTCGAGCCGCTGATCGTCAAGCGCCAGCGCCTGGGCACCCTGATCGTCCAAAGTTCGCTGGACAATGTGTACCGCCAGCTCGCGCTCTACCTGGCGCTGACCATTCCGGTCATGCTCGCGGTGCTGGCCATTGCCCATCTGGTGCTGTCGCGCCTGCAGCGTTTCATTACCAGTCCCCTGCTCGCGCTGTCGGACGCGAGCGCGCAAATCTCGCGCCTGGGCGACTACTCGATCCGGGCCGAGGTCAGCACCCTGGCCGATATCGGCATGCTCTCGACCGCCTTCAACACCATGCTCGACCGCATCCAGAAGCGCGAAAGCGAACTGGAAGCCGAGATTGCCGAGCGCAAGCGGGTCGAGGTCAAGCTCGACCGCCTGGCCCACTTCGACAACGTGACCCAGCTGCACAACCGCCACTTCTTCAACGACCGGCTCGAAGCGGTGATCGCGCGCGCGCAGCGCTGCCAGGAGCGGGCCGTGGTGATGTTCATCGACCTCGACAATTTCAAGGCCGTCAACGATACGCTGGGGCACGACATCGGCGATGAACTGCTGCGCCTGGTCTCGCGCAGCCTGAGCGACACGCTGCGCCCCGGCGACGCCATTGCCCGCATTGGCGGCGACGAATTCGCCATCATCCTGGAGAACGTGCACCAGATCGGCGACGCCGCGATGGTCGCCGAGAAGTGCCTGCTGCGCATTGCCCAGCCAGTCGCCATCGCGGGCCACGAGATCCACATCAGCGCCAGCATCGGCCTGAGCGTGTTTCCGGACCATGCATCGAGCATGCACGAGTTGCTCAAATACGCCGACAGCGCCATGTACTACGCGAAAAACAGCGGCAAGAATGCCTACCGCCTGTTCACGCACAGCATGCAGGAAGATGCACGCAAGCGCTTCACGCTCGACAACAACCTGCGGCGCGCGCTTGAACGCAAGGAATTCGTGCTGCACTACCAGCCCCAGATCGACTTGCGCAGCGGCGCCGTCTGCGGCGCCGAGGCCCTGATCCGCTGGATCCATCCGGAACTTGGCCTGATCAGCCCGGCGGATTTCATTCCCGTGGCCGAAGAGACCGGCATGATCGTGGCAATCGGCGAATGGGTGCTGCGCGAAGCCTGCCACGAACTGCGCAAATGGCATGACGATGGCCACCGGGTACGGATGTCGATCAACCTGTCGGGACGCCAGCTGAGCGAGGAAGGGCTGGTCGCCTCGGTGCTGGCGATCGTCGACGACAGCGGGATTGATGCGCGCTGGCTGGAACTGGAACTGACCGAAAGCATGCTGATGGATGCCTCGGCCAGCGTCATCGACAAACTGCATACGCTCAAGCGCGCCGGCATCGCGCTGGCCATCGACGATTTCGGGACCGGCTACTCCTCCATGAGCTACCTCAAGACGTTTCCGGTGAGCGCGCTGAAGATCGACCGCAGCTTCGTGCGCGACCTGCCGCACAGCACCGAAGACGCCGCCATCACCAAGGCCATCATCGCCATTGCCCGCAGCTTGAAAATGGAAACGGTGGCCGAGGGCATCGAAACGCCGGAGCAAGGCGAGTTCTTGCGCGCAAACGGGTGCGACAAGGCGCAGGGCTATTACTACGGCAAGCCGCTGGCGGCGGCGCAGATGCGCGCCTTGCTCGCGTGCCGCGAGTCGGCGGCGGCCGAGCCGGCCCTGCCGTGCGACGCATGACGACAGGTGGCCGCCCTCGCCTGCGCTGTGGCGGCCATCATCGTCAGCGCGCGGGAATCGGCATCAGTGCGTTGTTGAACATCGATAAGCCTGCGCGCATGGTGGTCCTTAATATAGCCAGTTCCTCCTCAGACCATGCCGGGCGATAGACCGCTTCGTCCTCTGGCCTGCACACGTTGTTGGCCGTGTCGCCACCGTAGAACAGTTTCATGTAGAGGAGCTGCGTAGCGGCCTTGTCGGCATCGTAACTGCCCCCGACCGAGCGTGATACGTCGTCAAACAGATTCCACGCGACGAGCAGGTTGTCGCAATCGACTGTCGTGCTTTCAGTGTCGTCGATCCACGCCAGGGTACGATCGAGTTGGTGTAACGTTGGCGTCTCGTCGACCAGCTCCAAGCCGAGATCGTCCACATGGCGGCGCAGATCGGCCTCGCTCGCAAAAACGGGAACGCGGCCGGCCGAATCGAGCAGCACCCCGTCCTCCTCTCCCGAATACCAGACCAGATAAGCGTCGGCAGCGCTTAGTTTGTACCGAAGCACGAAATAACTCACATCCATAGCCCCACCGCCCCCTTAAAAATGGCATACATCTTTATCAAATGCATATATCCGTATGTACAAATTAGCTGATAGCATCCTTTTCTTTCTATTTCGCCAACACAAGCAAAGCCTTGTCGTGGCCTGCTTGCCAACCATCTGGAGCTTCACCAGCCATGACCGAATTCCCCGTTTCCGACGCGTCGATCCGCCTGTTTCCCGCACGGCGCATGGCCGCCCTGGTCGCCTCGCTTGCCCTTCCCTTGTCCCTGATGGCCAATCCCGCCAGCGCCGCCAATTGCAGCGCCGCCGTGTACAACGGCGGTTTGTATAACGTCGTCAACGCCGCGTCCGGCAAAGTGCTCGACGTCGTCGCCGGCTCGACCCAGGGCGCGGCCGAAGTCCAGCAGTGGGGTTCCGCCAACAGCGCCAACCAGCAATTCTATCTGCGCGACGCCGGCAACGGTTACTGGACCATGCAAGCCAAGCACAGCGGCCTGCTGCTCGACGTGCTGAACCTGTCCGCCAACGACGGTGCCCGCATCATCCAATGGAACGCCACCGGCGCCCAGAACCAGCAATGGCTGCTGAAAAAATCGACCGGCGGCGGCTACAACGTCGTCGCCCGTCATTCGGGCAAGTCGCTCACCGTGGCCGACAACAACAGCGGCTCGCGGGTCTACCAGGCGCTTGATACCGCCGGCGGCCTGCAGCGCTGGTTCTTCAACCCGACCAACGGTGCCTGCGGCGGCCCGGCACCGGACGGCTTCGCGGCCCAGTCCGGCGCTGACGGCTTGAGCACCACCACCGGCGGCGGCAACACCGCGCCCGTCACCGTGACTTCGTGCGGCGCCCTGTCCAGCGCCCTGACCTCGACATCGCCCGCAGTGATCCAGATTCCGGCCGGCACCACCATCGATTGCCGCACCGCCGTGCGTTCGGAAAGCACCTGCGCGGTCGCCTGCCCGACTTACCAGGACCCGGGCAAGAGTACCTACCGCGTTCCGGTCGGCACCCAGACCTGCAAGGAACTCGGCTCGACCAACGAAACGCGCTATATGCGCCCGCGCGATGAAAGCGCTATCTGGGTTGGTTCCAACAAAACCCTGGTCGGCCTGAACAAGGATGCGCGCATCATCGGTGCCTCGCTGATCGTGCGCGACGCCAAGAACGTCATCATCCGCAACCTGTCCATCGAAAACATCAACCCCGGCCTGGTCGAAGCGGGCGACGGCATCACCATCACCAAGTCGAGCCATGTCTGGGTCGACCATGTGCGCTTCAACCTGATCAGCGACGGCCACATCGACATCCAGGACAGCAAGAACGTGACCTTGAGCTGGAACCGCTTTGACGGCACCAACGCGGCCGTCTGCGGCAACCAGCACCACTACACCAACGCCTTGAGCAACTCGCAGGTCAGCTTGCACCATAATTTCTGGAACAAGACCTCCGGCCGCAATCCGAAGCTGCTGGGCGCGGCATCGCGCACTCACCTGTACAACAACTACTGGCTCGACGTGCCCTACTTCGCCATCGGCGCCAGCGACCACGCCCAAGTGAAGGTGGAAGGAAACTTCTTTGCAAACACCGCCAGGCCGCACTGGAACGAAGACAATGCGCTGATCGATGCCAACATTGGCTCGAACCGCTACACCGGCAAGTCGGAAAACGATGTGGAGAAGGATAGCGGCGCCAAGGTGTTTGGCGACACCGTGCTGTTCCCGTACAAGCTGGACAACGTCGACAAGCTGCCGGCCGCACTGAGCAGCGGCAGCGGCGCCCGCTGATCCCCAGCCCGGCTGGCGTGGCCGGGGCGCGCGTGATACCGTTGCCGCTGTTGCCGGCAACGGCGTCCCGAAGGCCCTGACATGCGCCAGCATTCACCGTACGTACCGACCGACAAGCACGACCTGGCGGCCGTGCAAGCCGCCATGGCGGCCGGCTGGCCCGCCATCGCCCCGGTCGTGCCTGATTTGCTGGCCTGGATGCAGGACCCCAACTGGCCGCTGGCGCGCACGCTCGCGCCATTGCTCGCCAGCCTGGGCGCACCGCTCGCGCCCGCCATCAGGCAGATTCTCGATGGCGACGACGCCATCTGGAAACACAACCTGATTTTCCGCGTGGTGGCGCCCTCACCCACCTTGCTGCAAGCGCTGGCCGCCGACCTGCACCGGCTCGCCACCCATCCGAGCGCCTCGGACCGCGCCGAGGAAGTCGACATCGAAGCGCGCGCAGCCCTGCTCCTCCTGTAGCGCCGCCAACGCCGGTGCGCCATGCGCGCGGCCGCCATCCCAGATTGCACGTGACAGGAGCCGCCGCGCCCGTCATACTTCTTTCCGAACCAATCAGATTGCCCGTGCAGCAGCGGTATTTACCGAACAAGACACAAACACTCCTCTGCGCGGGAAGGCATTTTCCCAACATAAAGCAGACGCAACAATGACGACGAACTGGTCACTTTTTCACAAATACGCCGGCACCAAGCCACGACAGTTTGTCGAGGTGCGCGACCTCGGCACGGCGGTCTGGCACGCCACCGGCATGGCCGAAACCTGGGGCACCGACACCCTTGAAGAACTGGCCAGCCCGGCCGCCGCCCAGGCGCGCTACGCGGCCCTGTGCGCCGACGCCGTGGCGGCCGGCTTCACGCTCACGCGCCAGGCCGCTATCGACCTGAACCGGCTCGATGGAGACCTGCTGGCCAGCGAAATCCGCGACGGCGCCCGCAATGCCTTCAACGCCATGCGCGCAGCCCATCCGGACCAGACGCTCAACGCCTTCGCCCTGGTCAGCGACGACAGCGCGATAACCATCATCCCGCTCGCCAACAGTGTGCAGGCGCTGAGCGAGGACGGCGGCGGCGACGATATCGTGTGGAATCCATCGGAGTGGTCGTTCTTCGAGGAAGGCGCCTGGCTGGACATCGCCTACCGCATGATCCTGCCGTATCACCGCGACATCCCCAACGAAGTCGACATCGACGCCCTGCGCGACTGGGTGTTCGGCGCCTGCGCGGCGGCGCTGCGCCAGCTGGCCGACGAGGGCCTGTTCGGCAGCGCCGCCGAGCGCGACGAGGTGGCGCTGCTGTTCCACGTGACCGATGGCGACGGCGACGACGACGTCATCGAAGAACTCAACACGCCGGCATCGTTCAAGCGTTACGCCGCCTGGCGCGCCACCTGGAACCAGTGAAGGCGGTCTAAGCCCTGATACGCGCCAGCACTTGGCGCCACAGCAACTGCGGCGCGATATCGGCATAGCCCGATTCCTGGGCATCGTTGCACTCGATCACGATCCAGCGCCCGTCGGCCGTCCTGGCCACATCCACCACCAGGAATGGCACCCGCACCAGCGCGGCGGCCTGCGCGGCCAGGGCCAGCCCCGCCGCTTGGTCGGCGCAGGCGTATGGTGCCACCTGATGCCAGTAGCGTCCCCAGCCCACGCAGTGCCCGTGCCACCAGAACGAGCGGTACTCGACCGATGGCCGCACTTTGCCGGCCACTTGCCCGCCCACTGGCTGCAACGGGATGAATTCGCGGATCACCGGCTTTTGCCAGTGCAGGATCGGATCGTCCCGGTACAGCCGCGCAGCCTGCTCGTAATGCGCGCGGCTGCGAATCACCGACAGCTCGGGATTGTGCTTGCTGGTCTGGCGCGACCCCTTCATGAACACCGGCCAGCTGAATGCCGCTTCGATCCGGTCGGCCGGCGGCAGGCTGTCGAACACCTCCGTGCGCGGCGTGAGGCCGTCCAGCAAGGGATACCAGGCTTCCAGTTCGCTTGCGCGCGCGTGCTCCTGCGGCGAGTTGACCAGGCGCAGCCCCAACGCCAGCTTGTCCTCGAACTCGGCGTCGTAGTCGGCAATCGGCCCGGTGCGCAGCACGCACGGCTCCTCGGCATCGAAGCGGTAGGGATGCGTACAGTCGAAGTGCAACTCGACATCGAAATCGTAGGCGGCCACGCCCACCGGGTCGCTGACGACCACCAGCTTGTTTTCTAGCCGTGCAATGCTGACCATCCGCTGCCTTGAAAGAGGAATTACCGCACCAGCACCCGGCCGGTCACGCTGGCGCTGCGCGCGCCCGGAACGGCCGGATCGTCGTCGAAGCGGCAGGATTGCACGTAATCGACCGCGTCGGCTACCAGCGCGTCCGGCTCGCTGCCGGCCTCGGCAGCAATGCGCCACGGCACGCCGTCCGCGCCCACCATCAAGCGCAACAGCACCCCGCTGGCGCTGGTCGGCGCCGCATCGAACGGGACAAAGCGCGCAAAGCGCGGCGAGTCCCGGCAACTGCCGGCGCGCAGCAGCGGCGTGACGCCGCCCTCGCCGTCGAGCTTCCAGTTGAACTGCAGCGGATACGGTCCGGTGCGCTGCGCCGCGTCCAGGCCGGGCTTGAAGCGGCAGGCGGCAATTCCGGCCAGCGCGGCATCGTCGAGCATTTTCCAGCCGCTCGTGCGCAGCAGAAGCGGCTGCACCACAGCGCCATCCGGCCCGATCGCAAACGACAGCGTGGTGCTGCCCTGCAAGTCGTACAGCAGCGCCTCGCGCGGCCAGGCTGGTGGCGGGCAGGCACCTGCCCCGGCCAGCAGATGGCTGGGAAACGCCGGCGTGGCCGTGGCGGCCGGCGTGGCGTGCTTGTCCGGCACCTGCGCCACCGACGCCGCCGCTGCGGCGATGCACACGCCGATGACTAATTTTCTGTTCAAATCATTCCACCCGATAAGCTGTGACGGGGCGCTAGCGACCTTGGTACACTTCCAGCGTAAACAACGAGACCGCAACGATGCGCGCATGCGCCGATGGCGCGCACACGGCACCCGGCGGCGTGCCCGCGCCCGGAATACAACGTGGCCGCTCACCAACAAACAGCGCCGCAATTTTCACCTATTTGCCATCGTTGCATCATTTCTTCGGTACAATAAATACATCCCACAGTAAATTTAACACGGCATAACGCATGGCGGTACTAAAATCAGCGGTAACCCGGCAGCGCAAAGAGGCCAGCGCTTGCTAGACGGCCGCCTGTCCCTGACCACGCCCGAGGGCGTGAGCCTGCAATTGACGCCTGCCGGCCCCTACCTGCGCGCGGTCGCCTGGCTGGTCGATTTCCTGCTGTGGGCCGCCGCCTGCTTTCTGCTGCGCCTCGCCATGCCCAGCGGCAAACTCGGCCAGGGCATCTTCCTGTTGCTGCTGTTCGTGACCTACTGGGGCTATCCGATCATCAGCGAAGTCTATTTCAACGGCCGCACGCTGGGCAAGCGCGCCCTCGGCCTGGAAGTGGTGCGCAGCGACGGCCTGCCGGTCGGCTGGCGCGAATCGACCCTGCGCAACCTGATGCTGGTGGCCGACTTCCTGCCGGTCATGTACGCAACCGGGCTGGTGTGCATGATGTTCGACCTGCGCTTTCGCCGCCTGGGCGACATCGTTGCCGGCACCCAGGTCATTTATTACGAAAAAGCCGCGCCGCGCCCCACTCCCTTGCTGGCCCATCCGCTGCCGCTGCCCTTCCCGCTCAGTCCCGACCAGCAGCGCACCCTGGTCGACCTGTTCGAGCGCGAATCGAAGTTGCCGATCGACCGCATGGCCGAACTGGGCAGCATCGCCGAAGCCTTGACCGGCACCCGCGGCATCGAGTCGGTCGAGCGCATGCGCTCTTATGTGGCGGGCCTGACCAAATGAAGCAAATCCAGTTTGAAGCCGACAACGCCGCGCTCTGGACCGAGATCGATGCCATCCTCGACGGTAGCGGCCACGACCAGCGTGCGCTGCCAGCCCTGTACCGGCGCCTGTGCCAGTGCCTGGCGCTGTGCAGCCAGCGCGGCTATTCGCCGGCCCTGACCGACCATCTGCAGAAAATGGTCGGCGCCTGCCACCGCCGCCTGTACGGCACGGTCGTCGAGCGCCCCACCACCCTGATGCGCTGGATGCTGGTCGACTTTCCCTGCCGCGTGCGTGCCGAATGGCGCTTGCTGCTGATCACCTGCCTGGCGTTTTTCGGCGTGGCCCTCGCGGTCGGCCTGCTGGTCTGGTACCAGCCGCAGTGGGCGTACAGCTTCGCCTCGGCCCATCAGCTCCAGGAGTACAGCGACATGTACCAGCCGGGCCGCATCCACGTCGGGCGCGGCGGCAGCCAGGGCGACCTGATGATGTTCGGCTTCTACATCTGGAACAATGTCTCGATCGGCTTTCGCAGCTTTGCCGGCGGCATCTTCGGCGGCATCCCGGCCTTGATCAGCCTGGGCCTGAACGGCATGCACATGGGCGTGATCGGCGCCTGGCTGAGCCGCGACCCGGCCACCGTCCACCAGTTCTGGTCGTTCGTGATCACCCACTCCAGCCTGGAAATTACCGGGCTGCTGCTGTGCTCCATGTCCGGCATCCGGCTCGGCCTGACCCTGATCCACCCGGGCCGGCGCACCCGTGCGCACGCGCTCTTCGCCACCAGCCAGAGCATGTTCCCGGTGATCGTCGGCGGTAGCCTGATGACCATGTTCGCCGCCTTCTTTGAAGCGTTCTGGTCCGGCTCGGGCGCGATTCCGATCCAGGTCAAGTACAGCGTCGGCGGCATCTGCTGGGCGCTGGTGATCGGATTTTTCCTGTTCGCCGGCCGCGGCAAGCAATAAGGGCCGCCATGCAAATCGACAAACTGCAGATCGAACTGCGCCCGCGCACCAATGCCCAGGCGCTCGACCTCGGGTTCAGCCTGCTCCATTCGCACGCCGGCGCCGCCTACATGGCCTTCCTGGCGCTGTGGCTGCCGCTGGTCGCCGTGTGCGCCGCGCTGACCGTGTGGCGGCCCGACCTGGCCTGGGCCTGGCTGATCCTGGCCTGGTGGTTCAAGCCCCTGCTCGAACGCGCGCCCCTGTACGTGCTCTCGCGCCAGGTGTTCGGCACCGCCGTCACCTGGCAGGAAGCGGTACGCGCCTGGCCGGGCCAGCTCGGCGGCGGCTGGTTCCGCCTGATCACCTGGGGCCGCCTGATCAGCGCCGGACGCGGCTTTTGGCAACCGGTCTGGCAGCTGGAAGGCGCCCGCGGCTCGGTCGCCAGTGCGCGCCGCAGCGCGCTCGGCAAGAACGGGGCCGCCTCCTCGGCGGCCTGGTTCGGCGTCGTCTGCGCCCACCTGGAAGTGGTGCTGCAACTGGGCGCCCTGGGCTTCATCGGCATTTTTGCCGCCGACGGCAAGATCGGCAATCCCTTTTTCCTGTTTGCCAGCCTGACCGGCGACGGCGTCAATGTGCTGACGGAGTTGCTCACCCTGGGCGCCTTCGCCCTGTCCACCGCGCTGATGGCGCCGGTCTACACGGCCTGCTGCTTTACCCTGTACCTGAACCGCCGCGCCAGCATGGAAGCCTGGGATCTGGAAATCAAGCTGCGCCAGATCAAGCGCCCGCCAGCGCTGCGCGCGCGCGCCGCCGCGCCCACATCGGTGCTGCTGGCGCTGGCCGGCGCCGGCATGCTGCTGGCGCTGTCCGGCGTGCCCGCCCCGGTCAGTGCGGCACCGGCCGCGCCGGCCCCGGCGCCCGCCAAATGCGAACCGCCCAAGGGCATGGACTTGCCCGAACGCGGTCCGCTGCAAGCGCCCGAACAGGCGCGCATCCGCCAGCAGCTCGACCAGTTATATGCCGAACCCGACCTGCGCGGCTACGAATGCGTGGAAAGCTGGGAGTTCAAGAAGCGCGCCATCAAGGAAAGGAAGAAGGAGGTACGCCCCCGTTCCTCGTTCGACATGAACCTGATCGCCGCCATTCTCAAGGTGCTGTTCATCGCGCTCGCCATCGGCCTGGTGGCCTGGGTGCTGTACCGCTACCGCCACCACTTCCCCTCCTTCGAGCGGGCGGCCAAGGCGCGCGTGGCCACCGAAATAGGCGGCCTGAATATCCGCGCCGAATCGCTGCCGCCCGACGTGACGGCCCAGGTGCGCATCCTGTGGAGCCGCGGCGAGCAGCGCGCCGCCCTGGCCCTGCTGTACCGCGCCACCCTGTCGCGCCTGGTCACCGAAGATGCGCTGGCCCTGCGCCAGGGTGATACCGAAGGCGACTGCCTGCGCCTGGCGCGCCAGGCCGCGCAGCACCAGCAGCTCTCGCCCGGGCG
The DNA here is from genome assembly GCF_011682175.1 of Massilia frigida. Taxonomy (GTDB): domain Bacteria; phylum Pseudomonadota; class Gammaproteobacteria; order Burkholderiales; family Burkholderiaceae_D; genus Telluria_A; species Telluria_A frigida. The sequence continues at coordinate 310,134 of NZ_WHJG01000003.1, read as the reverse complement.
CCTGGAAGTGGCCATCAACGCCACCTCCCTGTGGCTGGGCGGCGCCTACGCCGCGCGCTGGCCCGCCGATGACGCCCTGCTGGCCTGCTGCGCCGCATGGGATACGCAGTTCGGCGCACTGCGGGAGACGGCGGCATGAACGACAACCTGAAAAGCATCCTGTCCGTACTGGCCCTGGTGGCCCTCGGCGCCCTCGGCACCTGGTGCTGGTACGACCTGATGGAACTGCGCTGGGAATCACGTTATTACCGGTCCGAGGCGGCCATGAAAGACCGCATGCTGGCCGCCACGCTCCTGCTGCGCCGCAACGGCCAGGTCGTCAACGGGGTCGGCTCGCTCGGCGAACTGGTGTTACCGAAAGTCGCGGGCGGCACCATGATTCTCAGCGGCGCCTCGGGCACGGCGCTGCCGGGCCAGGCCCAGGAAATACTCGACTGGGTTCGGCGCGGCAATACCCTGATTGCCGAACCGCGCTCGCTGAGCACTGCCGAAGAAGCCGCACTCGCCGCGCTGGAACCGGCCAGCGAAGAAGAAGACGAGGAGGAGGCGGAAGACGAGGCCAAGCCAGCGTCCGCCCCCGCTTCCGCCAGCGCCCAGGACAAGGACGGGAGCAAGGCCAACGAGGATGACGAGGACGAGGACGAGGACGACGAAGACGAAGACGAAGAACCCACGCCGCCCACGCGGGCCGTCCGTTCACCGTTCACCGCCGTGGCCGAAGGCGACCCGCTCACCGACCGCTTCGGCGCGCGCGGGCGGCGCGACGCCAAGGCGTGCAAATGCCGCACCCGGCCGGCCGACGAAGACAAGGACAAGCCGGAAGCGATCGCCGCCGCCCGGCGCGAGCGCGACAAAACCGTCAGCCACCTGGTCCTGCCCGGCAAGACCCATGCGCTCGAACTCGACGGCAGCTCGCGCGAACTGGTCAGCCTGCCCAAGGCCGTCGCCCCGCTCTGGAGCGATGACGATGGCGGCGCCGTGCGCGTCTACCGCGAAGGCAAGGGCCAGGTGGTCTTGCTGGCCACCGATTACTTCGATAACTACAGCCTGGACGAGCGCGACCACGCCGAGCTGCTGCTGGCCCTGGCCGAGCTGGCGCCGGGCCGCCACGTCACCATCGTGCGCAACCTCAACGTGCTGCCCTGGTACAAGGCGCTGTGGCGCAATTACAGCCTGTTCCTGGTCAGCCTGGCGGTCGGCGTGGCACTGATGTTCTGGGCCGCGGTGCGCCGTTTCGGCCCGATCGTGCCCGCGCCCAAGGCTGAACGGCGCTCGCTGATCGAACATATCGACGCCAGCGGGGCCTGGCTGTGGAAGGCCGATGGCGGGCGCCAGCTGCTGCTCGAGGCCGCGCGCGACGATACCCTGGCCCTGATCCGGCGCCGCGCCCCGGCCCTGTTCCGCATGCCGGAAAACCAGCTGTGGGCCACCCTGGCGCGCGACTGCGCACTGCCCGAGGCCGACGTCAGCGAAGCGCTGCAGCAAGACGCCGCCAGCCATGTCACCCGATTCACCCGTCAGATCCGCACTCTTCAAGAACTGAGAAATCACTATGAACGATAACACCGCCACCAGCGCCGCCCCCGCCATCACGGCCGAACGCCTGAGCCAGGCGATCGGCATTGTCCAGCGCATGCGCGAGGAAATCCGCAGCGCCGTGATCGGCCAGCAGGCCGTGGTCGACCAGGTGCTGGCCTGCTGCCTCGCGGGCGGCCACGTGCTGATCGAAGGCGTGCCGGGGCTGGGCAAGACCTTGCTGGTCAAGGCCCTGGCCAAGACCTTCGCCGGCGACTTTTCGCGCATCCAGTTCACGCCCGACCTGATGCCGGCCGACGTCATGGGCCACGCCGTCTACGACATGAAGAGCCAATCGTTCAGCGTGCGCCGCGGTCCCGTGTTCGCGCACCTGCTGCTGGCCGACGAGATCAACCGCGCCCCGGCCAAGACCCAGTCCTCGCTGCTCGAAGTGATGCAGGAGCGCCAGGTCACGATCGAAGGCGAATCGCACCACCTGGCGCCGCCGTTCATGGTGCTGGCCACCCAGAATCCGCTGGAAAACGAAGGCACCTACCCGCTGCCGGAAGCGCAGCTGGACCGCTTCCTGATCAAGGTGCGCATCGATTATCCGAGCGTCGACGAAGAAGAACAGATGCTGCGCATGGTCACCCGCGACCGCGTCGGCGACGGCCTGGAAGTGAGCCAGGTGGCGACCCTGGTCAAGCCCGACACCATCGTCGCGCTGCAACAGCTGGTGGCCCGCATCCGGGTCGACGACGCCGTTGCCGCCTACGCCGTGCGGCTGGTGCGCGCCACGCGCGACTGGCCCGGCATTGCGATCGGCGCCGGGCCGCGCGGCTGCATCGCGCTGGTGCGCATGGCGCGCGCCATGGCCCTCACCTCGGGGCGCGACTACGTGACTCCGGACGACATCAAGGCCGCCGCGCTGCCGGTGCTGCGCCACCGCATCGCCGTCTCTCCCGAAAGCGAACTCGATGGCCTGAGCAGCGACGAACTGCTGCTTGGCCTGATCGAAGAAGTCGCCGCTCCGCGTGGCTGACGTACTGACCCCGTCGCGCACCCTGCTGCTGGTTGCCGGCGGCTGGACCTTGCTTGGCCTGGCGGCCAGCCACGTCGAGGCGCTGCTGCCGCTGTGGCAGGGAGCGGGCCTGGCCGCGCTGGCGCTGGCCTGCGTCGACGCCTGGATTTCGCGCAAGGCGCCGCTGCTGCGCGTCGAGCGCGAACTGGCCGGCGTGTGGCCGGTCGGTACCTGGAACAAGGTCACGCTCAAGCTGCACAACGAGGGCGGCCGCCATGTCGCGCTCGACCTGTACGACGACTACCCCGCCACCTGGGCGATGGAAGGCCTGAGCCACCGCAGCCGGATCGCGCCGGGCGAGTACGCCGCCGTCAGCTATAGCCTGTGCGCCGACCAGCGCGGCCCGGCCAGTTTCGGGCCGGCCCACCTGCGCGTGCGCTCGCCGCTGCGCCTGTGGCAGCGCGTGCACCGCATCGGCGCGCCGAGCAGCATCAAGGTGTTCCCCGATTTCTCCAAGCTGCTCGGGCACACCCTGAGCGCGACCGACCGCCGCGCACCGGCGGCCGGCGCCATCCGCAAGCGGCGCCGCGGCGAAGGCACCGACTTCCGCCAGCTGCGCGAATACCGCGACGGCGACAGCATGCGTTCGATCGACTGGAAAGCCACCGCGCGGCGCCAGAAGCCGATCACCCGCGAGTACCAGGAAGAGCGCGACCAGCAAGTCGTATTCCTGCTCGATACCGGACGCCGCATGCTGGCGCGCGACGACACCACCACCCACTTCGACCACGCGCTCAACGCCGTGCTCACGCTCGGCTTCCTGGCGCAGAAACAGGGTGACGCGGTCGGCCTGATGACCTTCGGCGGCGATACCCGCTGGGTGGCGCCGCTCAAGGGCCGCAACGGGCTCGATCGCCTGCTCGGCGCGGTGTACGACGTGCAGCCGTCCGAAATGGCGCCGGACTATCTTCAGGCGGCCACCAACCTGCTCAACCGCCTGAGCAAGCGCGCTTTTGTCGTCATCATCACCAACCTGCGCGACGAGGACGACACCGCGCTGCGCTCGGCCTGCGAGCTGATGTCGAGCAAGCACCTGGTGATCTGCGCCAGCCTGCGCGAAAAAGTCATGGACGGCGCGCGCAGCAAGGCGGTCGACAGCTTCCCCGGCGCGCTGCGCTACAGCGCCACGGTGCACTACCTGCAACAGCGGCGCGAGGCCATCCGGCGCCTGGGCATCCGCGCCGAGCGCCTGATCGACATCACGCCCGACCAGCTCAGCACGGCGCTGGTGAACCGCTACCTCGACATCAAGGAGAGCGGGCAGCTGTAAGCCCGCTCGTGATGTAGGACCGTCGCGCCCGCTCAGTTGGCCGACGCCGGCGCCGCCGCGGCTGGGGCCTCGGCGGGAGCCCCGCTATCGGCGCTGGCGTCTCCCGACGCCGTTGCGCCATCATCCTCGGCCGGCGCGTTGCGAGCCGAAAAGGGATCCCGGGTCTTCCCGGACCCGGCGGCCTCGCCATAGAAGATCATGTAAATCCACTTTTCTTCCAACGTCATCAGACTCGGCATCGATGCGGCAAAGGCGATCGGGAGTACCCAGGCGGCGATCACCATCACGCGCGTGTTCGGCGCTGGCGGCAAGCCGTACTTGTTCGCCCCCTCGGCGCCGGGCCCGAAGAACATCCACAGGTTAAAAAAGAGGTTCACGAGCGGGACCAGGTGCAGCAGTCCAAACCAGCCGGACAGCTCCATATCGTGCAGGCGGCGGCGCGTGAGGATGAACGTGGCGGCCAGCGCGGGGAGCAGTATCACCAGTCCGAACAAGCCCATCATGGGGCTGAACGTCCTCACGAGCACGACAACCATGGCGGTGATCAAGAGCAAGACCGCGGTCCACAGAAACGTGGAATAGACCAGATAACGCACGCGGCCGATGCGGCCATTCATGGCAAACATGCGCGGCACATAGGTTTCGCCAGTGCCGGCACGGGCCGTCATGTCGGCGGTGGGTGCGGCATACAGATTATTCAATTGGAACTCCCATGAATGGATTGGCGGAAAAATTTCTTGTGTGCCTATTTACATTATCATAAGGTCCAGCCCCGAAATTCTTCAGGGCATAACACGGAGAAAATATGTTCAGCCATATCATGCTCGGTTCAAACGATATCGAACGGTCAAAACGGTTTTACGACGCTGTGCTCGGCACGCTCGGGGCGGGCGAACCGCTGCACAACAAGGCGCATTCCGGCCACGTGCGCCTGTTCTACCGCCACGACGGACAAGTCTTTTGCGTCACCGAGCCGATCAACGGCGAAGAAGCGACCTATGCGAACGGCGGCACCATTGCCTTCAAATGCAACTCGCCCGAGCACGTGCAGCAATTTTACGAATCGGCGCTGGCGCATGGCGGCGATGCCTGTGAAGACCCGCCAGGCAAGCGCGAGACCAGCCTGGGACCGATGCACCTGGCCTATGTGCGTGATCCGGACGGCAATAAGATCTGCGCAATTCACCGCACCGAGTAAGCTGACGCGCCGGGTGCTACGGCTCAACCGATATCGAACAGCGCTGCGAGCCCGGTGACCGCGATCAGCAGCACCATCCACGTCCCGGCCGCCACCAGCGTCGTGTTGTCCGATGGTGGCGGCCCGTAGCGGTTGCGGCTCGCGTCGCCGGGGCGGACCAGCAGAAAGCCGATCAGCAGCAGGTTGATCGGCGGCAGCAGCAAGATCAGCGTCCACCACCCCGGCTGCCCCAGGTCGCGCAGGCGCCGCCGCGTCATCAGCGCCAGCACGGCCGCCACGGCAATCGCCAACACAAGGAGCAGCAGCTGCACCGCGACAGGCCGTTCGGCCAGGCCGAGCCAGTCAATCAATAAGCACACCGGGGCCACCACAAGGGTCGACGGTACTGTTGCATACACCAGGTAACGCAAGCGGCCGATGCGCCCGCGCGCGTCGCACCAGGCCGGCGTGCCCATGTCGCCGTGTTCCTGCACCAGCGTGCTGTCCGATCCCGGCGGCGCGTAAGGATTATCCACTCTCGACTCCTGTCTGTTCATCCGCGCATTATCCCGCACGCCGCCCTCATCGCCAGGTCGGCGTGAGGTGGGGCGGCGCCGGGATCTCTGGCACGCCGGGCATTGGCACATGGAAGTAGGCGGCGGCGACGAGCGTGCTCCACCGGTACTGCATTCTCAGATAGGTCGGCAAGCACAGCAACATGGCAAGCGGAATCACACAGGCGGCCAGCACCAGTTGCCAGCCGTTGGACGGCGCGGGCAAGCCGTAGGCATTTTCACCGGGATTGCCGGCCTCCAGCAGCGGCCACAAGCCCACGACCAGATTGACGAAGGGTACCAAACCCAGCACGCACCACCAGCCGGAATGCCCCATGTCATGCAGGCGCCGGCGCGTCATCACGACCAGCATGCCCAGCAAGGGGATCAGCATCAGCAGCGCCAGCGTGCTCGCCAGTGGGCCGATCGGCAACAGTGCGGCCACCATCAGCACGGCGCCAGCCATCATCACGCTTGTCAACAGCGACACATACACCAGATAGCGCACGCGCCCGATGCGGCCTGACGTGGCCAGCATGCGCGGCACGCCAGTGGGTTGGACTGGCATGGCCGGAGGCATGGCGGTGGCGGGGGCGGCGTACGGATTCGTCATCGGTGGTTCCTGGAAAAAGAGTTGGTGCGGCAGGGTAAACGCTACCCATCGCGGCCTGTCAGTCGCGCGTCAGGAACGTGTACATGATATACCCCGCCCATACGCCCCCCAGCAGCAGCGGTATCACCAACCCCGCCCCCAGCTTGACCAGCAACGTATTCGGCGCAGGTGCCGGCCCACGGTCGTTGGCCGCCGCGTTGCCGCTGACGAACAACAGGTAGCACCAGAAAAAGATATTCGCCATCGGTACCAGCAACAGCAGTCCCCACCAGCGCGAGTGGTCCAGGTCGTCCATGCGCCGCAGCGCCGTCACAACCGCCAGCGCTATCCACAAGAACGCCACCAGCCTCGCCGTCATGATCCCCCCAACCGGGTCCTTGGAGCTCAAGTAGGACGACAAGCTCAGAAGCGCCAGGACGGCGAACATCGGCATGAATGTATACACGAGGAAACGCAAGCGCCCCACGCGGCCGTGAAAGGCAAGCAGGGTTGGCTCATACGGCGCGTCAGTGGCGGCGTTCATGTCCACCGTCGGCGCTGCATAAAGATGATTCATCGTTTTCTCCACCCGGCGTCTTAACTCAGGCACAGGCTGGTCGCCTGCCCGCTGGCGCAATCCACATCGACCAGGCGCCCGGCCTGGTCGAATACCAGCAGGCGCCCATCGTGGAAGCTGAAGCCCGCCGAACTGTGCTGCGGCAGCACGATGCGCGCGCGCACCACGCAGTCCTTCAGGCTGATGATGCGGCAGCACATCGATCTGTTCTCCTCGCCGATCAGGACCAGCCATTGACCGTCGATCAGTACCTTGCGCGGCGCGTTCGGCCCCAGCGCGACCGGCGGCAGCGCCGGCAAGCCGTGCTGCCTCACCTGAATCTGCCCCAGGCCCCAGTCAATACTCACCAGGAATGGCGCCGCCCCCGAGGGGCCGGGAAGCAGGTGCATGCCCTCGGCCCAGCCGATATCGTTCCACCAGTCGCGCTGGCGCAGTTGCCGGCCGGGCTGCTGGTACGACCATTGCTCGAACCCGTCCGCCACGCGCAGCAAAATCGTCAGGGCCCCTGCCCGGTCGGCATAGCCGTCGATCACCCCGGGCAGGTCCGCCACCTGCCACACGATGCTCTGGTGCTGCGCGGTGGTGTCGAGCACCGCCAGGCGCCGCTCCATGGCCACGTTCCAGGATACGCCATCGTACTGGCCCGACCAGTGCTGCAACTCCAGCGTCAGCCAGTCCGACACGCTGCCACTGATCAGGTCGAGCCGGCTGACGCGGTACTTACGGTCGCGCTTGACCAGCGCCAGCGCACGCTTGCCGTTGTGCGAGATCACGAGATGCCCGGCCGGCACCGGATAATGGGCCAACTGGCGGCCATCGCGCCCGATCCGCACCACGCCGCTTTCGCCCAGCGCCAGCAGGTACTGGCCATCTGGCAGGGCGCGCGCGTGCTGGACCGGCATCAGGCCGCGTTCGTCCATGCTCAGGACCAGCGGCTCGCGGCGCGCGTCGAGCGGCGTCACGTCGATGTCCGACTTGGTCGAAAACAGCGGCAGGTCGGCGCTGAGCACCGCGCTGCCGGCCAGCTCGGCCAGCTGGACCAGCGCCTTCTTGTCGAGCCGGCTCAAGCCTTCCATCCGTTCCGGCAGCACCTTGCGCAGGAGCGCAGCGGCGACCCGTTTGGAGGACGCCGACGCCGGCGCGGTGTCCAGCAGCGCCACCGCCAGGCGCGCGCGCAGTTGCACGCCGTCGTCGCCGGGCGCGGTCAGCACCGTGTTGATGGCCGCCGCGCTGCTGCGCAGCGTGCCCGGCATCAGTGCCAGTTTGCGCGCCAGCGCCTGCATGCCCAGGGTGCCGCCGCTGCGTTCGGCCTGCACCAGGCAGGCCAGTGCCAGCGAGTGATGCTGCGGCAAGGGCCAGATGGCGTCGATCGCCTCGGCCAGGTCGCCGCGCGCGGCCAGGTACTCGGCCCAGTGGCGCCGCAGCGGCGCCGCGTGCTCGCTGTTGCGGCTCTCCAGCAGGCGCACGGCGGCGTCGAAGTCGTTGTGCAGGCGCGCCACCTGGACCGCGCGTTCGATGTCGCCGGCCAGCACCCACAGGCGCACCGCCACCGCCGGCGCCAGTTCCACGGTGGCCGCCAGTTGCGCCGCCTGCAAATAGCGCTCCTTCTTTTCCAGGTAGGTCACCGCTTCCAGGCCGCATTGCAGCAGCTCGGCCAGCACATACACGGCTTCGTCGATGCGGCCCTCGCGGTCGAGCTGCTCGAAGCTGCGCCGGTAGGTTGCGCGCAGTTGCGCCGACAGGTCGCTATCCAGGCCGATCGCGGGCGCAGCCGGGCTGGGACCGCTGATGGTCAGGCTGGTGCGCGGACGCGGCGTGCCCAGCGCCGGGCGCGCCGACCCGCCGCCGATGGCGTCGATCGGCACCGCGTGACGCAGTGCTTGCGCCAGGTCGCCGTTGGCGAACATGTCGAGCATGTTTTGCAGATAATCGGCCTGGCGCCTGCCCAGCAGCTTGGACAGGCGGGTCGCCGACGCCAGCCGCAACGCCCAGTCGGACAGCAGACGCGCCAGCGGTCCGGCCGGGGCCGGGGTCGCGCGCCCTGCTTCGCCGCCACCGCCCTCCGCCGGCTTGGGGCCGAACCAGCGTGCCAGCAAGCCGATCACACCAGCGGCGATGGCGACGCCGAGCGGAGCGCTACGCTCACGCCGGGCACCGTGCATCGGGTGTGCGGCCTCGCGCTCGAAAGCGATGCTCTCGGCGCTGCGCTCCGGCATGGCCGCGCCCAGCACTTCGTGTAGCGACATCGGCTGCGCCATGGCCTGCGGGGCCGGCGCGCGCGGCAGCGCCAGCGGCACCCGTAGCGCAACTGATCCCAGCGCCAGCCACGGCGCCGGATCGACGCGCGCGTCCGGCACGGCCGCCTGCGCCACGCCGGCGCGCACCAGCCAGTAAGCGCCGGCCGGCAGCGCGGCCAGTTCGGCCTCGGTCAGGGGCGCGCTGCTGAGCACGTCGCCGACCTGGCACAAGGCCAGCGCGTCGAGTGCGTCCACGTTCTGCCAGCGCGGCGCCGGCCACGCCAGCAGGAAGCCACCGCATGCCTGGAACAGTTGCGAGCCGGCCTGCCAGTGCGCCAGCACGCGCCGGCGCGCCTCGATTTCGCCCAGCAGGGCCAGGTCGAACCATAGCGCGCGCACTTCGCGGCGGCCGCTGAACAGGGGTTGGCGAATTTCAATGTGCATCGGGAACTCCATCGGGTATGACGTGCAGCAGCGCTTGTTCTTCGTGCAGACTACGCACGAACAGCTCGTGCGTGCCGCTCAATATCCAGCACAAGCGGTCGCTGGCCGGGTCCAGCGTGATTTGGGCAATCGGCGCCGTGGTCGTCAGCACCACCCGGCGCTGCGTTTCGCCACGCAGCTCCACGCAACGCCGGCTCGGATCGAGCACCAGCAGCGCCAGTTCCGCCCAATCGGCCGGCTCGCTGCGGGTGACGCCGATCACCGTGGCGCCATCATCGATCTCGACATTGCATTGCTCTTTCCCTTGCCCCAGCAGCCACGATGTGTCTTTGATCGAAGCAGCGATCCGCCACGACCGGGGCTCCGTGCCGGCGCTGGTATCACCGAACAGCACGCGCGTCGACAGCCCTGAAAAAATGAATGCCTCGCGCGGGTTCACAGCGCCGTCGCGATAGCACTCCAACCTCGTACAACTGTCTTCAATGCGTGCCCATACCAGCTTGTCGCGGGTCTGGACAACCCCAACCACGCCAGTGGCAATCACCTCGAAGACGGTATTGGCATCGGCCGTACTGACCGCGCTCCAGCACACCAGCCGGCCCCCCGCATCGAGGACAAAAATCCGCCCGCCAGTGTCGTGCGTGTTGATATGGAACGTCGGCAGCCGCTGCCCCGTTCCACGCGGCGCCGTAAATTGTTCAGGTGGCGGAAGCGGGCATTCGCGCGCGTGAAAAGCACCGTAAAACTGGTTGAACCACACCCTATTTTTAGAGCAAGAAACAGTTCCACCCAAGGCGGTCAGGCCGATCACGGTTCCCTTTTTTGGGGCACGTTGCCGACGTGAAGCGACTAGCCCCTCGCGCGCGGCATCGGGCACCTGAAAATACAGACAGCCGCCATCGGCGCGGGCCGTGACGACGCTGTGAGCGCCCAGCGAAAAAATAGGCGCATGCTTGAGCGAGGGCGTATCGCGTCCGCCCATGCGGTCGCGAACTTTATCGATCCGCGCGCTGGCCGGATGGCGCAGCAGGCGCACCGCGCTGGCCGGATCGGGCAAGTCCAGCATCAGCCGGCGCGCCGTGCCCTGCTGCGTGATGGTCACCTGAAGACGCTCGTCGAGCAGCGGCTGTTCGATGCTGGCGCGCGCCGTCATCCGGTGCAGCAGCCCCGCATCCGGCCCGTCCACCTGCCACACGTCGGCCAGCAAGTCGACCTGGGCCAGGTAGCGATTCCAGCCATCGCGCTCGGCGCTGCCGACCCGCGTCACCGTGCGCGCCTTCATCAAGCGCTCCAGCGCGTGCAGGTCGCAATCGGCATGCAGCGGCCCGGGTGTTTGCAAGATGCCCCACTCGAAGCTGGCGCCGTCGAGCTGCGCGCGCCGCGCCAGCAGGATGAACAGCGCTATCTGCACCAGGCGCGGTTCGCCCAGCTGCTCCGGGCCGGCGTCGAACAGCGCCACGCACACGCGCGCGCGGCGCTGCACCTGCGGCTCGGGCGCCGAAAACAGCAGCTCGTTGGCGGCCGCGCGGCGGATGAATTCGTCCGGCGCGGCGTCGAACACCGCCCATTCGCTCAATAGCAGGCGCTCGTAGGGGCCGCGCCGCGCAATGCTGCCCACGCCCACGGCGATATCGTCGTCGCTGGCTGCCACGCCCGCCATGCGGCCCACCAAAGGCTGGAGGCGCAGCAGCATCTCCCCGAGCGGCGCGACCAGGTCGAACGGCAGCAATGCCAGCCACGCGCTCCACGGTGCCAGTTGCGGCGGCAGCATCATGCGGCACCCCGCTGCGGCACGGATGCCACGTGCAGCAGGAGAGCGCTGCCGTGCAGTGCGCGCACGCTCAATTCGCGGCTGTCGGTCAGCCAGCACAGGCGCTCGCCCGTGGGATCGAGCACCAGTTGGGCGATCGGCTGTGCGGATTGCAGGACCACGCGGTTTTCGGTTGCGCTACGCAGTTCCACCGTGTGGCGGTCGGCGCTGAGGACCAGCAGGGCCGGCGCGCTGCCAGCCTGCGGGGCGATGCGCGCCACGCCCATGACCGTGGCCCCGTCGTTGATCGCGAGCGGAATCGTCACCTTGAAGTTATCGTCAACCAGCAGCCAGTGCTGGTCACCGCACTGCAAGGCACACAGCCAGCGCGCACACTCCCGTTTTGGCGCCGGCCCGCCGAACAGCACCCGCTTGGAATCCATCGGGAACTCGGCCATCTCAATCGCTTCTTTGTCCTCGGCACCGATGACATACATCGTGGTGCAGTTCGCCGCGCTGCTGGCGTACAGCAGCGTGCCCTCAAACTGGACGATGCCTACCACCTTGCGATCCACGAACTGGAAGTGGGGGACGCTGATGTGCTTGTGCTTCTGGCCGTAAACTGCCCAGCACCCCAGCGTTCCTGCGAGATCGAGCATGAACACGCGCGCGCCGGCGCCAGCGGGAGAGTGATCGATCAGGAAAAACGTCGGCATCCAGCTCCCCGCCTCGGTCGGCATCTGGAACTGCTCCGGGGGCGGGCGCTTGACGGTGCACGGCGGACCGAAGGCCTTGCCGGGAAAGCGGGCCAACGTCAGAAAATCGCCCCCGCTGTCGACATAGGCCAGCATTTTGCCGACCACGACAACGCCCAGTGGCGTGTCGTGGTGACGGCGTGGTTTGCTAGGCTGCGCCGCAGCGGAAGCCTGCACATGATGCAGCACGACGCCGCCCTTTTCCCTGGCCGCGGCGAGCCAGTTGCCGGACAGCCCGAACACCGGCGCCTGCGCCAGCGACAAGGTATCGTACGCGCCGGCGCGCGCCGGATTTTTTTCGGCCGGAGCAAGATCGAACGGATGGCGCAGCAGGCGCGCGCCGACATCCGGCGCGGGCAGCTCCAGCAGCAGTTCGCGGGTTGCGCGCCGCTGCGTGATGCTCACCTTCAGGCCCGCATCGAGCAGCGATGCTTCGATGTTCACGCACGCGCCGGTGCGCGCCAGCGCGCCGCAGCCGGATGATCCGATCTGCCACACTTCGTCCGTCTCGTCGAGCGAATCGAGGGCCACGTTCCAGCCATTCAGGTGAGCCGCGTCCACGCGCGTGACCGTGCGCGCATCGAGCCATGGGCGCAGTTTGCGCGGATCGGCATGCAGCGTGACCGGATCTTGCAGTACGCCCCATTGGAAACCTGCGCCGCCCTCCCCGGCGCGGCGTGCCAGCAGGATGAACAGCGCCATCTGCACCAGGCGTGGCTCGCCCAGCTGTTCCGGGCCGGCGTCGAACAGCGCCACGCACAGGCGCGCGCGGCGCTGCACCCGCGGCTCGGGCGCCGAAAACAGCAGTTCGTTGCCCGCCGCGCGGCGGATGAATTCGTCCGGCGCGGCATCACGCACGGCCCACTCGCTCAGAAGCAGGCGCTCGTACGGCCCGCGCCGCGCGATGCCGCCCGCCCCCACCGGCAAGGTGTCCGGGCTCGGGGCCACGCCCGTCATGCGCCCGACCAGGGGTTGCAGGCGCAGCAGCATCTGGCCGAGCGGCTCGGCCATTTCAAGCGGAACCAGCGCCAGCCATTCGCTCCACGGCGCCAGTTGCGGCGGCAGATTCATTATTCGAGTTCCTGGCCGAGCCAAGCCAGGCTGGCGCGGTTGACAGGAATCGGCTGGCCGATGGGCAGCACCTGTTCAGGATCGTTCCACAGCAGGAAAGGCAGGCTGGCGCCGCGCGCCGACAGGTTGGACAGCACCAGGTCGAGCGGCAATTGCGGCACCACGTCGGTGGGCAGCCACAGCATGCGCTGGAGCGGGTCCGGGGCGCAGTAGCGCGCGCCGTCAACCCACGGCAGCGCCGCGCCGCGTCCGAGCAGCACCAGCATGTCGCGTGTGGCGACCGCCGTCAGCGCGTCCAGCTGGGCGTCGCTACACAGGGCCAGGCGCGCCAGTACCTGGCGCATCACGGCCCCTTGCGACACCTGCCCGGCCGGCTCCGGCGCGGCACCGGGCCGCGCGATCCATCCCAGCGCGTTCATCAGGCCGACTGCACGGCCACCACCAGCTGGGCGCGGCGCGCCGACAGTTCCGGCGGCAGGCTGTCCTTGCCGAAGTTGGCGTCGATTTCGCGCAGCAGCGCTTCGGCCTCGCCGCGAAAGGTCTCGCCGCGCGCGGCGCCGAGCAGCCGGTCGGCTGTTTCGGCCAAGCGCGCAATGCGGGCCAGCGGCTGCTGCACGGCCGTTTCCACCACCGCCTGCAAGAGCGGATGGCGCGCCTCGGCGAGCAGCTCGCGCAGGGTTTCGCGCGCGCTTTGCTGGCCGGCGGCGCTGGGCACCACGTACACCAGCGGCCACAGGTCGGCGCGGGTGGCGACATGGCGCCCGGCCAGCACGGCGGCCGCCGCGATCAGTTGCTGGGCCTTGACGATGCGCCGGTCGGACAAAGTGACATGCGCCTTGCGCAACTGGCGGATTGCCTGCGCCAGGTCGGCGCGCACGGCGCTCATGTCCACCTTCGGCACCAATGCGTTCAGCTCGTCCAGGGTAGCCATGTCGGCGCGCACGCCAACCTTGTGCTGGCCGACCGCCCAGCCGCCGGCCAGCAAGTCTTCCAGGCGCGCGTCGGGCACGGCGTCGACGAATACGTGCAGCAAAAAGCGGTCGGCGAAGGCGGCCAGGCTGTCGTCGTCCGGCAGCGCATTGGAAGCGCCCACGCACAGGCGCAGCGGACAGGCGATGTCGGTGTGGCCCCGGCGGAACTGGCGCTCGTTGAGCACCCCCAGCAGCGTGTTCAGGATCGCGGTCGAACCTAAAAAAACTTCGTCGAGAAAGGCGATGTCGGCCTCGGGCAGCATGCCGCTGACGTCGGTCTCGACCAGGCCCTCGCGCAGCTTGCCCAGGTTGACCGCGCCGAACAGTTCGGACGGCTCGGTGAAGCGCCCCAGCAGGTATTCGAAATAGCGTCCGCCCAGGCTCTGGGCCACGCGGCGCACCACGGCGCTCTTGGCGGTGCCCGGCGGGCCGATCACCAGCAAGTGTTCCTGCGCCACGGCGGCCAGGATCATCAGTTCGGCCAGGTGTTCGCGGTTGATCAGGCCATCGGCGGCTTCGCGGATGGCGTCGCGCAGGCTGGCTGCGGCGTGCTTGACTGGGGTGCTCATGGACGTGTGGATGGGCGGCTCGTGCACGCGTGGCTGCTGCAGGAACTTTTATTGCCTAGGTTTAAGAGTTGCAATTATACCAAACGGCCCAGGACAAGTTTGTTGTTTTACGGCATTAATTTGCCCGACTGCCGCGCACGCTGAAGCGGCTTACCGCCACCACCGTGTCGTGCTCGTCCACCAGCGCCAGTTCATGTTCGCCGGCCACCGGCTGCCAGGCGTGGCCCGCGCTGGCCGCGCCCAGCGCCACCCCATCGAGACGCCACGCCAGCCCGGCCGCACCCTGGGCGCGGAACACCACCCGCTCCAGCCCCGCCGGGATATCCGGATCGATGGCGATCACGCTGGCCGGGCCGGGGTACAGGATCGCGGCGCGGCGCTGCTGCGCTCCCAGCAGGGTCACCTGCGCGCTCTCGGTGCCGCGCACAAACCATTCCCTGCGCGGCGCTTCGAACGCCGGCTGGTAGCCGACCACCTGCTGCACCAGCCCTGCTGGCGCGGCCGGGGCGCGGCTTGGCGTTTGCCGGTGCAGGAAGTCCATCACGTCGCGCCACACCGGCGCCGCGCCGGTCACGCCGGACACGTCCCACATCGGGCTGCCGTCGAAATTGCCGACCCAGACCGCCACCGTGTATTTTTCCGAATAGCCCACGCACCAGTTGTCGCGCATATCCTTGCTGGTGCCGGTCTTGACCGCGCTCCAGAACGCGGTGGCCAGTTCATTACGCAGGCCGAAGGTGAGGCTGCGCGCCGCCCGGTCCGACAAGATATCGCCGACGATGAATGCTGAACGCGCATCGAGCACCCGTGTTTTCGCTTGCGGCGCGCGCGCCTGCAAGGTGACGCTGCCATGCAGGCCGCCGTTGGCCAGGGTGCGGTAGGCGTTGGCCAGTTCGAGCAGCGAGACGTCGCCCGACCCCAGCGCCAGCGAATAGCCGTAAAACTCGGCCGGCTCGGAAAGGCTGTCCATGCCGAGCGCGCGCAGGCGGGCGTGGAAGCGCTCCAGCCCAGTAAGCTGGAGCATGCGCACCGCCGGCACGTTGAGCGAACTGGCCAGGCTGGTGCGGGTGCTGACCCAGCCCTTGAACTGGCGATCGTAATTCTGCGGCACGTACGGCCCGGCGGCGGTGGCGATTTCGAGCGGCGAATCGTCTTGCAGCGAGGCGGCGGTGATCCAGCCGCGTTCCATCGCCAGCTGGTACAGGAAGGGTTTGAGGGTGGAGCCGGCCTGGCGCAGGGCCAGCACGCCGTCGACTTCACTGGCGCCGCCGTTGGCGACATAGGCGACGATCTCGCCGCTGGCGTTATCGAGCACCACCAGCGCGCCTTGCGTCACGTTGCGCTCGCGCAGGGCCGCCAGATGCTGGCGCAGGCTGTCCTGGGCCTGGCGCTGCAAGCTGGCGTCGAGCGTGCTGCGCACCTGGCGCGCGGCGCCCTTGAGCAGGCGCTGGGCCACCTGCGGTGCCTGCGCCTGGCCCGCACTGGCGGCAGGACGGGAAAACGCCGCCGCCACATCCCACTCGATGCCGGCGCAACTGGCGGCCGGGTTGATTTCTTTCGCCAGCACGCAGGCGCGCTGCGCCACCACGCGCGGCGGCGCCGACGGCGCGCGCAACAGGCTCGCCAGGATCGCCGACTCGGCCTGGTTCAGCCCCGACGGCACTTTGCCGAACAGCCCGCGCGAGGCCGCGCCGATGCCTTGCAGCTCGCCCCGAAACGGCACCAGGTTCAGATAGGCTTCCATGATCTGGGCCTTGCTCCAGCCGGCTTCCAGCTCGCGCGCGGCGCTGGCCTGGTCCCATTTCTGGCCCCAGCTGCGTCCTCCCGCACTGGCGCGCAGGCGCTCATCGAGCAGCGCCGCCAGTTGCATCGTGATGGTCGAGGCGCCGCGCGCGCGGGTGCGCAGCAGGTTGTCCCAGGCGGCCTTGCCGAGCGCGCCCACGTCCACCCCGTCGTGCTGCATGAAGCGCCGGTCTTCGGCGTGCACCAGCGCCAGGCGCATGGCCGGTGAAATATCGGCCAGGCCCACCCACGGTGCGCGCCGCAGCGTCATGTCGGTGCGCAGCGACTGGATCGGCACGCCGTGGCGGTCGAGCAGCTCGGCGTCGGACGAGCGGTAAGCCGCCCTCACCTGCTCCGGCGTGGGCACGGCCAGCGCGTTGGCGCACGCCAGCAACAGCAGCGCGGCGATGCACCGCATCAGCGCCCCACCTCGATAGGCGCGTTGGGCAATTCGCCCGCCAGCTCGGGGCTGTACAGCGCTTCGACCCGGGTCGGCGGCAGGTTGAAGCGGCCCTGGTTATTCAGGCGCACCGTGTACCCGATGCTCAATTTGCCTTTCGGGACAAAATCGTAATAGGCGCGGAAGGCGTCGAAGCCGCGTTCCTCGAACACCGGTTGCAGCGACAGCTCCTGGCGCTCGGCGCCGGGCAGGGTCTGGGCATCGCGTCCCAGGCCGTTGCCGAGAATGGTGGCGCTGGCCGGAATCGGGTCGTCCAGCGCCACCCAGGTCATGTCGGCCTGCGCTTCGATGTCGAGCCGCACGCGGTAGCTGTCGCCGCGCGACCAGGCGCCCTTGACCTTCTGTTCAAGCGGGGTGATGGTCTTGACGATGCGGTAGCCGTTCGCCAGCGGCGCCTTGAGTTCCACCGCCGCCAGGCTTTGCACGATGGCCCATGGCTTGCCGCCGCCGTTGTGGGTCAGGACCAGATCCTGCTGGCCGGCGCCCCACGGGTGGTTGACCACGGAGACGCCGCGCGCGTTCCAGTTGGCTTCCTTGACGGTGCTGCCGAGGCGCGCGCTGCTGCTGCCGCTGACCGCATCCGGCTCGAACTTGCGCGAGAATTTGTCCAGCGCCAGCACGCCCCAGGCGTTGGCCAGGGTCGAACCCCAGCGCCCTTTCTGCTGGCGTCCCAGGGTCCCGCGCGCGAGGCGCCCCATGTCGCCCTGCCAGGCCGGATCGTCGATCACGGCCAGCAGCAGGCGGTTGGCGTTGATGTCGGGCGAGGCCATGATCCACCACCAGCTGTCATTCTTTTCGGTCGAAAACGCCAGGCTCGCCCCTTGCAGGTTGACGCGCGCGCGCAGCACTTGCTGCAACTGCGCCAGCTTGGCGTCGCGCTGCGCCAGCGCGGGACTGCGCTGAAGGATCAGGTACCAGTCGATGACGGCCGAGGTGGGCCACAGGTTCGGTTCGATGGTGAACGATTCGAGCAACTCGGGCGCCACCGGGCGCGTGCGCGACAGCGCCTCCAGCGCCGCCAGTTTGCGCACCGCCGTATCGACGCGGGCGGTGCGCGCGCTGCGCACCACGCGTCCCTGGACGAACTGGCGCAAGCCCTCTTCCATGCGTTCCCTGAGCGCTGGTGCAAGCGGCAGGCCGGCTTCGGCGCTGACCGACAGCAGGTAGGCGGTCAGGCTGTCGCTGCCCTTGGTCTGGGTTGGGTAGTACTTGGCCAGGCCGTCGGCATCGAGCTGCGACGGCAAGGCCGCCGCCAGCGTATTCCACAGGGCCGGGTCGCGCAGGGCCACCGCGCGCGAGGCATCCTGCTCGACGCCGCGATACTGGTAGGCTGACATGAAATCGCGCACGGCGGGCAGGCTGTCGCCCAGGCGCGCCACGAAGGTTGCGCGCACGCCGCCCTGGCCGGGCAAGGCGTCCGCCGGCGACTGTACTTTGAGCGTTTGCGGCTGGTCCAGGCGCACCAGGGTGGACTGGAGGGTGCGCACCGGTACCGCCGGCAGCACCTTCTGGCTCACGCGCAGCTGGTCGGCGCTGCCGGCGCCACGGGCGTCGATGGTCCATGCGAGCGCGCTGGTGCCGGCCGGCACCTGGACATCCCAGCCGGCTTCCTGCGCCTGGCCGGGTGCCAGGGTCAGGCCCTGGCGCGCCAGCGCTTTGGCGGCGCCACCGTCGGCGGCCACGCTGGCGCCAAAATCGACCTTCAACGCGGCGTCGGTGGTGTTACGCAAGGTGAAGCCGGCACGCAGGCGGTCGCCGGCGCGCACCACCGAGGGCAGGCCCGGCACCACGATCAGATCCTGGCTGCTGCGGATCTCGGTCGATCCGGTGCCGAACAAGCCGCTGCCGCCGCTGGCCACGGCCACGATGCGGAACGTCGTCAGCGTGTCGTTCAGGGTCAGCGGCACGCGCGCCTCGCCTTTGGCGTCGAGGACGACGCGCGGCTTCCACAGCAGCAGCGTGTCGAACAGCTCGCGGCTTCCTTTGCCGCCGCCACCGCCGGTGGGCACCGCCTTGCGTCCGAAGTGGCGCTTGCCGACCACCTGCATCTGCGCGGTCGAGGTTTCCACCTGGAGTACGCGTTCCTGCATCATCGCGTTCAACAGGCGCCAGCTATTGTTGGGCATCAGTTCGAGCAGGCCCGTATCGACCGCCGCCAGCGCCACTTCGGTGCCGGCAGGTAGCGGCGTGCCATCGGCTCGGGTGACTTTCAGGGTCACGCTGGCGTTCTCGCGCACCTTGTAATCCTGCTTGTCGGTCGACACCTGCACCTTCAGTTCATGCGCGCTCCAGCCCACCCGCACCGGCGCGATTCCCAGCTTGTAGGATGGCTTGCCCAGGTCGACCATGGCGGTCGGCTGCACCCCGGCCACACGGCCGCGCACGACCATCGCCGAGACGAACACGTTGGGCGCGTACTTGCCCAGCATGGGAATGGTGAAGGCCGGCTCCTTGCCGTCCAGGCGCCGCACGTAGGTGTCGAGGATGCCTTCGCGTTCGACCGTGATCAGCACGGTGGCGTCGCGGAACGGGCTGCGCACCTGGAAGGTGGCGTCCTGGCCCGGTTCATAGCGCTTGGCCGATGGCAGCAAGTCGATGCGGTCGTTGTCGCCGGCCCGGTACCACCATTCGCCGCCGCCGGCCACCCACACGTCGCGCTGGCTGACGGCGACGCGCTGCTGGCTGTCGACGACGCGCGCGCGCAGCACCAGGTTGCCGTCGTCCGATGCCTTGACGGTGCAACGCAACAGGCCTTTGGCATTGGTGCGGCCCTCGCAGGCCGGCCCGATGCGCGTGATTTCGCTGCTGTTCTCATAGGCGTAAAAACCGCCGATCAGGCGCCGCCGGTGGGAATAGTTCATGCGCTTGAACAGGTCGACATCGACCGCCACATTCGGCGCAGGCTTGCCGCCCACGCCCAGCACCACCACCTCGAAGCTGACGCTGTCCTTGCTGTCAGTCCAGTCGTCCGGCTTGATGCCCACCACGTAGGACGAGGGCCACAACGCGATCCGGGTCGATGTCGACAGGGTCTCGCCGTTGGCGTCCTGGTACGACACTTCGGCCACCAGGTCGCGCGCGCGCTCGCCCACGGGGAGTTTGTCAATCGTGACGCGCGCGCCGCCGGCCTTGTCGAGCACCAGCGCGCGGGTGCGGATGTCGGCGCCTTTGGCCGCGCCTTCGCCCTCGTCGTCGGCGCCATCCTCGTCGTAGCCGGCTTCGTCCTGCACGCCTTCGCGCACGTCGCCGGCATCCAGGTTGTAGTCGTCGTAGCCTTCGAACCAGACCACCTTTTCCTCGGTCAGGGTGCGCAGCTTGACCGGTGCCTTGCCGGCCACGCCGCCGGCCAGGTAACCGACCTGCAAATCGAGATCGAACGAGGTGGCGCCGATCAGCGGCGTGGCCGGGCCGTTCAGCAGCGCCTTCATGGTCGGCACGCGGAACTGCTCGACGCGGAAGGTGCCGGCCAGCTGGCCCGCGATCTTGACCTCGTACACGCCCAGCTTGGCGCCGGCGGGAATGACCCATTCGTTGTCGGCGCTGCCGGTGGCGTTCCAGCGCAGCGGCAGCTCGTAGCTGCCGTCGCCACCCTGGTGCGCGACGGTCACGGTGCTGGCGCGCGCCTCGGGGCCGGTCGTTTCAAACTCGATGCCGCGCGAGGCATGGCGGCGCAGGAAGTGCTTCATGTGGACCGTTTCGCCGGCGCGCAGCAAGGTGCGGTCGAACACGGTGGCGACGATGGTGGTGCTCTGCGAGGGATTGAACGGCAGGTTGAAGCGCCACGATTCGATTCCGTTCTGCCAGCTCGACAAGGTGAAGGTGTAATCGGCGCCGCTGCGGGCACTGATGAACAGGTTGTTGCTGCCTTTGCAGACGCCGCGCGCCAGCGGTTTGTCGATGCGCGCCACGCCGCTGGCGTCGGCCACGCCCTGCCACAGCAATTTCCCGTTACAGTCGCGCACCGCGACGGCCGCCTTGGGCACCGGACGGCCCTTGTCGAGCGAGGTGACCCACACCAGCGACGAGTCGGCGCCGTGCTTGAAGTGGGCCGCCATATTGGTCACCAGGGCTGCCGCGCTGACGTAGGCCTTGGTGTTTTTTGCATCGAACAGGGCCACGCCCAGCTTGGGGCTTTCCAGTTCGACGACGTAAAAGCCCGGCTTGGGCAGCGGGATGCCGATCACTTCGAACGCGCGTCCGCCACCCGGCGCCGGCAAGGAAAATGGCTCCGGCTTGCCGCTTTTCAGGCCGGCGAAGACCGACTTCTTGAGCTCATCGCCAGACAGTTCGCCGACTTGCCAGCCGTTGCCGGCCAGGCGCTTCATCCAGGCCATCACGTCGAGGTCCTGGCGCTCGCCCTGCACGTCGACGCGCAGCATGGCGCCGGCGCTGCGCAGCTTCCCGGTCAGCTTCGCTTCGATGTTGCGCACCGTGACCGGCAGCAGGCGCTCGGTGCGCGCTTCGATGATGCCGAAACGGGCCGGGAACTTGAGCAGCGGCGGCAGCGCATCGATCGCGATCGTCATCGGGAACTGGCCCTGGTTGACCAGCGCGCGGCCGGCATCGTCCTTGATCCCGGGCGGCAGCGCCAGTTTCAGGCTGCTTTTCTCGGCGAAGGGGCCGCGGAAGGACAGGTAGCTGACCGGGGCGCTGGGCGCCGTGCCGCCATCCCAGGTGGGACGATACTGTTTGCCGTCGGCGCCGGTAAGTGTGATTTTGTCGGCGTCGGCGCGCGTGATCGGTGCGCTGAAGGAGAGGCGCAGCGGGGTAAGCGGAATGCAGGGACCGTTGGTGGTCAGGTAGTCGCAGATAAACTGCGCGCTGAAGTCGCGCCGGGTGGTAAAGGCGAGCGCCTGGTCGGCACCGGAGGCGACGCCGCCCATGCCTTCGATGCCGGCGGCCCAGACCAGCGATACGGCGGCGTTGGCCGGCAAGCTGCGCTTGCACTGCACCAGCGCCAGCGGCAAGTCATCCTTGCCCTTGGGCGCCGTGCCGCCGCGCTGCACGTACTCCTTGATGTAGCGGTCGACATAGCTTTTGCGCGCGGCCAGTACCTGGTCGCGTTCGAGCCCGGCGAGCACCCGCACGCCGATCCGTTCGTTGATGCCTTCCACCCCGCAGTAAGCCTTGGCGGCGATGCTGGCCGGGCGCGCCGGGGCGTCGAGCGCCAGCATGAACACCTGCTGCTCGTCGACCGGGTAGCCCTGGCGCGGGCTGCTTTCGCGCACGCCTGGACCGCCGGTATCGAAAGCGAAGCGCGTGGTGCCGGCCAGCGGCTGGGCAGCGAGGTCGCGCGCATCGGGCTTGAGGGTGAAGCTGCAGCGCACGCCGGGCGGCACATCGCGCGCGAAATCGTAGCTCCAGATGCGCGCGTCGATCCAGCGCCCGCTGCCCGGTTCCAGGCAATCGATGGCGAACGGTTCGGCCAGGCGCTGGTCGCCGAAGGCCACCATGGGGGCGGAAAAGCGCGCCGTCACCTGGCGCACGGCTTTCATCGGGCCGGACGGCGTGAACGCCTCGACCGTAGTCTGCGCCTGCGCGGCCAGCGCCAGCAAGGCCAGGGGCAGCAGGGTCAATCGTTTGGACGGGGCGCGCATGGGTTCTCCAGGAAAGACGGTAGCCAAGCTTGCGGCCGCACGGCGCGGGCAGGCTTGGCGGGAATCAAGACAGGCGGCGAGTGTTGCAAACATCCCCGGGGCTGTCAACAATATTAATGTTTTGATACGCGCCGTAACGGATGCCGGGAAAGATCGGGTATCGTCACGCCGCTATCACCCATCTCTCCTCTCGGTCGCGTCGATGCGGGCCTGTCAGGATGCCATGGCTCAGGGCAGATGCAACGCAGGCCACAGCAGGTAAGCGAACGGCGCGCTTGAGGGGCGCCGCAGACCTTACCGCGTCCTGGAAATTGAGCCGCGCGAATGACGTAGCGACTGGAGTGAGCCCGTGGCCGGACTCATTGGCCAAAATCCGATGCGCGCGAAGGTCATACCAGCCCGTCACCAGCCTTGGCCGCCATTCGTAGGACAATTTCCGAGGCGCCACCTCCTGCTGAAGAACGCCGGGCGCCGGCCCATCGACGATCACAACGCAGGATCTTCCGTGGCACCCCGGACCGGCTCTTTGATGAGCACTTGCCCTTGCCTCAGCCATAGCCTTGCAGAAAACTGTCGCGCTGCTGTCGTTTTCAGAAGGCGACTGCGCGAATGTCAGGAGTCGGCTGCATCGACTGAATTGTGCCTTGCGCGTACTCGCATGATGGACTGGCGAGTCGAACCGTAATCACGGGCAACCTTAGCCACTGACTCGCCAGCTATGAGGCGTACCATGGCATCGGCTTGCTGCGCTGTCGTCAACGCTGGCCGCCGTGCGCGGCGTCATCGGCAACCTGATGTCCGACGAAATCAAGTGCCGCGAGCGGCCCTACGACATCCATTCGTTGTCGCGCCTGCTCCCAGGCAGCATCCGGCAGTGTCAAGACCCCTTGCTCGGCTATGCGCTGTATTTCTGTTGCCACGCCCGCACCTCACTTCTGTGCATAGGAGTATTCAGCATAGTTGATGATGGTGAAGGCCACTACTGACAAAAGTAAGTCAGGATTCCTGTGCACAGTCGCCGTCTGGGCCAGCAAAATGGTGCAGTCGCCTTCTGAAAATGACAGCCGGCCCGCGAGCCCGTCCGGCAGCAAGGACTTCCCCGCCCTCGGGGACGGGGCTAGGGGCGGGGGAATCCACGCGGTTTGGCAGCATCACGCATCTGCCGCCGTGTCAAATTCCACTAGAAACGGCATAGAGCCTATTTTTCTGGAGCAACCAACCGTCGTCTTGATTCTCGGTATAATTATCGTCCGTTCCCGCTGGTGGCGTATTGCAGACGTGGACCCAGCTAGCCGTTATAGGATGGATCCCTTCGATGCCGTTTTCTGTAAATGATCGAGAAATACTTCGTGCAGTCAAAGGGGTCGGGCCGATGGTCATCGCTCGACTTGAGCAAATGGGATATTCGGATCTGGAGCAACTGGCTGCCGCAGACGTCCAAGACATTGTAGAAAGAGCCGCCGCGCTTGTTGGCTCATCATGCTGGAAGAATAGTCCTCAGGCGAAGGCGGCGATTCAAGCCGCCATCAACGCCGCTACCCGCGCCAACAAGACAATGGTTGAGTCTGGACCGGTCCAAAAGTCGCCACTGTCCGACGATGCCGGCCGCGAACTCGGGAGCATAGCAAACCTCGGCCCCAAGTCCGCGGCCATCCTCGCGGCAGCGGGAATCCACTCCTTGGAGCACCTTACAATGCTTGGCTCAGTTGCGGCCTTTGCGATGGCCAAGCGCTCGGGAGCACGTGTCAGCCTCAATCTCTTGTGGGCAATAGAAGGGGCTCTCACTGGCGAATCTTGGCAAACAGTAGCGCGCGAGCACAGGGTCAGCCTATTGCTGGCGTTGGACTCCTATGGAACTGGCGGATAACGATGACGACAGTAGCACAGTAGCAGTAGCAGCGGCTCCGGCCTTCGTCCCCACAGCGGTGGTATGTGAAAAGGTGGAGGAAGCCCCGTGCAAAGGGGCAGCTTCCATTGCAGTTGGCTAGCGATAGTACGGCGAGCGCATGTCCCTGCTCGCGGCCTCGGTCACGTTCGCATCAAATACACGGGTGTAGAAAGCGGCGTTCAGCGCAGCGGCCTCCGTCGGGAAGTAGTCCACTGCAAACTTGCGGGCATTTTCGACCGTGTCGAACGCATAGAGCCCGCCTGGAGTTCCGCTATGCAGACCGGACAGCCAGGTTTTCGACAACAGGCCTGGCTGGCGCTTCAGAATCGGATTGAGCTTGCGCCAAGGCACGGCTTGGTCGAAGGGCAAGGCATGCAGCTGCACTTCCGTATAGACGTAGGCACCGGGCTTGACGTCGGACTTGCCATCATAGTGAACCGAGTTCAGCTCCCGGCTTGCCACTTCGGTCGCTGCAGCGTCGAATACGCGTGTCGTTTGTGCGACGCCAAAGCTGCGTGCCTCTTCCGGGAAGTAGCCTGTCACGAACTTCTGCGCGTTTTCGATCGTGTCAAAGGCATACAGCCCCCCTGCGGAATTGTTGCCGACGCCAGCAAGCCAAGTCTTGTTGATGAAGCCCGGCTGCTTCTTGATGCTGTCGTTGATTCGCTTCCACGGTACGATCTCGAACGGGACGGATATTTGTAGTTCAGTATAGACATACGCTTTGTGGGTCATGTTTTTCTCCTTTTGGATGGGGGTAGTTTGGGCGGCGACATTGAACGCGCCGAAAGCCGTTGCAAGGACGGTGACGGCGGCGAGCTTGAACGTGTTGTTTGCGGACACCATGCTGAATTTCATAGTCATGCGGGCTCTCTGTTAAGTTAAAATAACGATCACTACATAAAGATCGTTGATGCGGATATTAAATAACGATCACTACTTTGTCAATCACTAAATAGCGATCGATATATTAATTGAGGGATACAATGCGACATAAAGGTGTAAACAAGGACGAAACTCGGCTCAGAGTGACCGACGCGATCAGTCGCGGTTTCCGAAAGCACGGCTTCGCCGGCGTCGGTGTGGATGCGCTGGCAAAGGGGGCGGGCGTTACATCGGGAGCCTTCTACTCGCACTTCGGCTCGAAGAGCGGCGCCTTCGAGGTCGCGCTCGGTGTTGGGCTTGACGAAGTAATCAGCGGTATTCCGCACTATCAGCGCGAATTTGGCGCCAATTGGGTGAAGGCGTTTGTCGATTACTACCTGGGCAAGGCCCACCGTGAAGACCTCGAATGCGGTTGCGCGATGGCCTCCCTGACGCCAGAAGTTGTCCGTGCGGGAACGGACATGCAGGCCGTGTTCGAAGAAAAGATGAATGTGATTGTAGACATCGTCGCCCGGGGCTTGGAGGCCGAGAACCACGCTGCTGCACGCGCGAGGGCATGGGCGATGCTCGCTGTCCTGATCGGCGGCCTGAACCTTGCCCGTGCCGTGCAATGCCGCACGACCATCGGCGAACTTGCCAATGCCATCGCGGCAGCGGCCGTCGCGGCGGCCGGACCTTCATGCATCGTGAAGGACTTGACGCAATCTGCGCCGCGCGCAGTTCCCGGCCCGTCCAGCCGCGCCTAAGCACTAGGCGTGCTGGCAGAAATAGAGGCCGATACCAAGGCGGTGCTGAACATCTTGGTCAGTTGCAGATAGTGCTGGTTCACGGCGATGGAATGCAGGTCGGCGCGGATAAATGCAGGTTCATTTGCAGCTAATGCTGGTTTGAGAGGGCCGTCAGTTGCAGTTATTCCTGGCCGAGAATCGGGTGGAATGCTGGTCGGGCCGGTTTCAAATGCAGGTCACTACCGCTAGTGCCCAGCGCTGCGTCTGGTCATACCGAGGGTCGTGACCCGCCAGGTCCGCGTTACCGTCGAGCCGTTTGAGAGCAACGCCAGTGAGGTCGGCGAGCACCAAAGGCTCGCCCTTAAAGCGCAGCAAGTAGAAGGCATCCAGACTGGCCGTTGATATTTTAAACGTCCCGTTCATCGGCGACAGGTCATGCAGCATGGTTTCGGCCATTGCCACGTCCAAAGACGATCCGAAGTAGCACGAGTCATACTCGGGCGCAGGCGGCCCCAGCTTGGCGCTAGGTGCGTCAAAGCGACTTGCTCCAGAGTGTTGAAAATACGGCTCACCGGTGTTGTGGGTGCCGATGCGATAGAGCTTTGATGGGTCCAGGCATAGCGCGGTCAATGCGCCCGTACTCAGCATTGCGGGCGGCGCGGACAGCACCTTTGTGCCCAAGGTTAGCGTTCCTGAAAGGCAGCGGCCGCGCGCAGGACTTGGTCGAGCTCACCCCGCACCAACGCCTCGATTGGAGTCAAGCCGTTGAGCGACTCCCTGGGAGAAGTGAAAAATTCCCACTTGCTCGGGCCAGGCCAGTCCCCCAGCGCCTGGCATACGCGTTCAATGTGTTCGCGATTGCAGCGCGGATCGGCAAAAAATGCCGGATACACCTTGCGCCCCGAGGGCCCGTCCAGAGTAAACATGCGCTTGCTCTGAACGGCCTTTCCCAGCGCTTGCGTGGTCATTTGCAGCCGTACGGCCAGCACCGTGGCAGGCCTTCGTCAAAGTCGCGCGTTCTGTTAGCAACTTCCTGCGCTCGCAGGTCGTACATGAATTGATCGTTCTCGCCGGGAGTCCGATTCCCTTTCGGTGCCGGGGGTGATGCGCGCACTACGCCCACCGTTGGCGCAATGCCCAGATCGGCCGAAAAGGATTTGATCAGTTTCTCGAGTTGTCCTGGCGTAAATCGTTTGACGCTCGGCGGCATCGTCGTGGCCGCGCCCGTTTCTGCGAGGGCATGTGGTCCGGAGCTATATGTCGCGCCCTTGCGAGGGGTAGTGAGCTTCAGCAGCATGTAGCCTTTGCCCAGATCACCCACCTGCTCGATCTTGTCGATCCAGTTGCCGCCCAGCCCGGGTCCGCCCGATTCCGTTGCAGAACCGGATGCTTGCTTCTTCGTTGCGATCGCCATGATCGCACCTTTCATTGTCGATGAGGGGATTATACGCCGGCTTTCGCACGGGCGAAACCAATGAAACCAATGAAACCAGCGAATGTGCTATCGGACGGATACGGCAAAAATCCAACAACTGGGCCGGTTCCCGGTGATGCGCGCCGCGTCGGGAATGCCGCCTCTGGTTCCGCCCCCCAGGTTTCTGCCGGCCGATCTTGCGCCGGCACCGACATACTTTCTATCTACGAAGAGTGCGAGTAGCGCCGGATTTCCCGGCTGGAATCTGTGTATTGAAGAAAAGATCACTGTCCCGATCCCGCAATGGCGCCGCCGAGACTTCGCGTGTGATCTCCGCAGAGGCCAACATCAGATTGTGGGCTGGTAGTAGATGGTGCCAGGCGCCGTCAGCGCACGGCAGAACTAAGCGCGTAAGACTTGGTTCCAGCTGGCGTTGATTTCGCCAGTCCTTATCTCCTGCATCCACGTGGTCGACGACGCTTAGAAAATGACGGGGTAAGGGTAGCGGACCGTCGGAAGTCATTCAAACGACGGACGGGCTAGGGTGCAGTGCAGCAGGATTATGGTTAGAATGGTCCGTTATATTGCCGCCGCGAAGCGTCCGCGCGCAGCGCCCACTCAAGAGGCCCGCATGACCCTGAATTTTCCCTTGATCCTGAACCTGTCCACCGCTCTGGGCGTGTGCTTTCTCCTTTATAAGATGCAGGAGGCGCATGCCTCATTCACCAAGCGCGTGTTTACGGGCCTGGGCGTGGGCGTGCTGCTGGGAGCGGCTTTCCAGCTGATCTATGGCGCGGCTTCGCCCGTCATCGCCGACACCACTGCCTACCTCGACATCGTCGGCACCGGCTACGTCAGGCTGCTGCAAATGATTGTGATGCCGCTGATCATGGTGTCGATCATCGCCGCCATCCTCAAGCTGCGCGACGCCTCGTCGCTGGGCAAGATCAGCGCGCTGACCATCGGCATGTTGATGCTCACCACCATGGTGGCGGCAGGTATCGGCATCTTGATGGCCAAGCTGTTCGGCCTGTCCGCCGTGGGCCTGACCGCCAGCGCCGCCGAAGTTGCGCGCGGCGATTATCTGAAGGGGCACCTGAACACGGCCCAGGCGATCTCGCTGCCGAGCATGATCATCAGCTTCATTCCCGCCAATCCCTTCCTCGACATGACCGGCGCGCGCAAGACCTCGACCATCGCGGTGGTGCTGTTTTCAATTTTCGTGGGGATCTCGGCGACCGGCATCGCGGCCAAGCAGCCCGACATCTTCGACGCCTTCGACCGTTTCATCAAGGTCGCGCACGCGATCATCATGCGCATGGTGACCCTGGTGCTGCGCCTGACCCCGTTCGGCGTGTTCGCGCTCATGACCCAGGTGGTGGCGGGGTCGAGCCTGGACAGCATCGTCAAGCTGATCAGTTTTGTCACGGCCTCGTACAGCGCCCTGCTGCTGATGTTCTGCGTGCATTTGCTTCTGATCAGCGCCTCCGGCCTGAACGCGATGCGCTACGTGAAGAAAATCTTTCCGGTGCTCGCCTTTGCGTTCACCTCGCGCACCAGCGCCGGCTCGATCCCGATGTCGGTGCAAACCCAGACCAGCCGCCTCGGCACGCCGGAAGGCATCGCCAACTTCGCCGCCTCGTTCGGCTCGACCATCGGCCAGAATGGCTGCGCCGGCATCTATCCGGCCATGCTGGCGGTGATGATCGCGCCCACGGTCGGCATCGACCCGATGACGCTCGGCTTCATCGTGCCGCTGATCGCCATCATCACGGTCGGCTCGGTCGGCGTGGCCGGCGTGGGCGGGGGCGCCACCTTCGCGGCCCTGATCGTGCTGTCGGCGATGGACTTGCCGGTGGCCCTGGCGGGTTTGCTCATTTCCATCGAGCCATTGATCGACATGGGCCGCACCGCGCTCAACGTCAGCGGCTCGATCACGGCCGGCACGGTCACCAGCCGCGTGCTGGGCCAGACCGACACGGCGGTTTTCAACAGCGACGCCCCGCTCAATCTCGATGCCGACGAGAAAGCGGCGTAAACATGACGCCACAACGGCTTGTATCGTGCGCTGATCCGCCGCCGAATCCGTCTATGATGACGTCGTGTCAACATGTCAAGGGCAGGCGAATCGATGGAACAAAAGTGGCCCCAACAGATCTGGCTGGTCAGGCACGGACAAAGCGCCGGTAACGTGGCCCGCGATGCGGCCGAAGCAGCGGCCGGCTTGCATATCGATATCGCCGAGCGCGATGTCGACGTGCCGCTCTCGGCGCTCGGCGCCGAACAGGCGCGCGCGCTGGCCACCTGGTTCGCGGCCATGGCGGAAGACCAGCGGCCGAATGTGGTGCTGCATTCCCCCTACGTGCGCGCGGCCGAGACCGCCCGTATCATCATGGAGCAGCTCGGACCAGGCAGCCTGATGGCCGTGCACGTGGACGAGCGCCTGCGCGAAAAGGAATTCGGCATTCTCGACCGCCTGACCGTGCTCGGCATCCAGCATCAATATCCGGAGCTGTACGAGCAGCGCCAGCACGTGGGCAAGTTCTACTTCCGCCCGCCCGGCGGCGAAAGCTGGTGCGACGTCATTTTGCGCCTGCGCAGCATCATCGACACCATCACCCGCGAATTCTGCAAGGAACGCGTGCTCATCGTCGGCCACCAGGTCACGGTCAACTGCTTCCGCTACCTGTTCGAGCGGCTCGACGAAGCGGCTATCCTGGCTTTCGACCGGGCCGGCGACGTGCCGAACTGCTCGGTCACCTCCTACAGTTTCGACCCCACCCAGGGCAAGCACGGCAAGCTGGGCTTGCAACTGACTAACTTTGTCGCTCCCCTGGAAGCGGCAGGCACGCCGGTCACGGCTCAAAAAGATGTGCCCGCTGCTCCGAAAGCGTAGGCGCGCCGGTCCCATGGACATGCCGCTCGCCAGCACCCACATGGTCACCATCGACAGTGCCGCCCTGCGCGCCTGGCCGCTGCCCATGCCGCCCGCCGAGGGCGACAAGGAACGGCGCGGCCATGTGCTGGTGCTGGGCGGCTCGTGCGAAATGCCGGGCGCCGTGATTTTGGCGGCCACCGCCGCCCTGCGCGCCGGCGCCGGCAAGCTGACCATCGCCACCGGCGCCAGCGTGGCGCAACTGGTGGCCCTGGCCATGCCGGAAGCGCGCGTGATCGGCTTGCGCGAGACGGCCGACGGCGGCTTCGAGCGCGATGCGCTGGCAGAACTCGATCCGCTGGCCGACAAGATCGATGCGGTGCTGATCGGCCCCGGCATGCAGGATGAGGCGGCCACGGCGGCGCTGGTGCGCGCCCTGCTGCCGCGCCTGGAAGGCGTCAGCGTAGTGCTCGACGCCAACGCGATGGGGATTGTGCTCAATCCCGACCTCGATGGCGAGAATGCACCGTTCCGCTTTGCCCAGCCCGTCATCCTCACCCAGCACGCGGGCGAGATGGCGCACCTGAGCGGCAGCGCGAAAGAAGAGATCCTGGCCGACCCGGACGGCGCCGCCAGGGACGCGGCGCAGGCATGGAACGCGGTGGTGGCCCTGAAGGGCGCACGCACCGTGATCAGCGCGCCGCAAGGCGGCCCCTGGCAGCACGAAGGCGGCAACGTGGGGCTGGCCATTTCCGGTTCCGGCGACACCCTGGCCGGCATCATCGCCGGACTGGCGGCGCGCGGCGCGACCCTGGCCCAGGCTACCTGCTGGGGCGTGGCCCTGCATGCGCAGGCGGGCGAACAGCTGGCCTTGCGCTTTGGCGTGCTGGGCTACCTGGCACGCGAGATTCCGGCCGAAATTCCAGCCCTGATGGAGCAAGCCGCCCGTTCCTGAAGTCGACGGAATGGCCGCGGCCAAGCAAAACGTTTGATCAGTATCAAATTGCGCGGACATGGAGGTAAATCTACGTCAGATACGCAAATTAATATGAACTGGCGCAGATGCTGAAAGTCTAATTGTTACAGTCGAATTCGCGCATCAGCTAACGGGACCGCGTTATCCACGACGCCGGTTCCCTGATGGTCCTCGCCGGCGCATGTATGACCGGCAGGATCGACCTGGCGCCGTTGCCTGCGGCAAGTTGGAAGGACAGGCAGCGGTACTCAATTGACGTGACCGAGGAGTAAACAATGAAACCATTCACCACCGCACCAAAAATCCTGCTGACCGCGGCGCTGCTGGCGTCGATGCTCGTTGCCTGCAAGCGCAATGACACCCCTGCCACCGGCACCGGCACCAGCGACACCACCACGTCGGGTACGACCTCCGGCACCACCTCCGGTACCAGTGGAACCAGCGGTACCAGCGGAACGGGCACGACCGGAACAGGCGATACCGCTACCAGCGGCACAGGGACCAGCGGTACGGGTACCAGCGGCACCGGCGGCACCAGCGGTACGGGTACCAGCGGTACGGGTACCAGCGGTACGGGTACCAGCGGCACCAGTGGCACGACGGGCGATACCGGGACCGGCACCTCCGGTACGGGCACGAGCGGTACCTCGGGCACCAGCGGCACGTCAGGCACCACGGACACGACTCCGCCACCCGACAAGAGCAAGCGCTAACCGATAGTGGATAGCCGCAAATGAAAAGCCGCCGTTTCTGCCAGTTGCAGAAACGGCGGCCTTGGTACTGACGGCATCTCGTTCCCGATGCGCCGTCAGTGCAGCCTTACACCTGTGGCTACTTGAGCGGCAACGCGCCGCGCACAGCCGCACTGCGCTTGTCACCCGTGGCCAGGCGCACCACCCGCATGATCAGGCGATAGACCAGGCGAACAAAGGTGAGGAACAAGATCACCTCGATGAAAGTCGCCAGGAAGGCCAGCAGCGGACCGAAGCGCACTGAACGGCGACGGAACTTGGCGCCCATGCTGTCGGTCTTGATTTCGATGCTGTCGTAGAAGGTTGGCACCACCAGCAAGGTCAAAATGGTCGAGGTGATGGTGCCGCCGATGATCGCGATCGCCAGTGGACGGTAGAACTCGCCGCCCTCGCCCAAGCCCAGCGCCACCGGGAACATGCCGGCGATCAGGGCGAAGGTGGTCATCAGGATCGGACGCAGGCGCGCGCGCCCCGCCTCCATCAGCGAATCTTCGCGGCTGTGGCCTTCCCGTTCGCGCGAACGGGCCGCGTCGAGCAGCAGGATGGCATTCTTCGCCACCAGGCCCATCAGCATGATGATGCCGATGAAGCTCATCAGGTTGAGGGTGTTGCCGGTCACCAGGAGCGCCACCACCACGCCGATCAGGGACAGCGGCAGCGACAGCATCACCGCCAGCGGCGCCGTGAACGAACCGAACTGCATCACCAGGATCAGGTACATCAGGCCGATCCCCGAAATCAGGGCGATGCCCATTTCGGCAAACAGTTCCTGCTGATCCTGGCCGGCGCCGCCCAGTTCACGGCCGTAGCCGGGCGGGTAATCGAAGGTATCGGCCAGTTTCATGGCGTCGTCCGTGACTTCGCCGTTCGAGCGTCCCTGCGCATTGGCCGAGACCGAAATGGTGCGCTTGCCGTTCTTGTGCGAAATGCCGGACGGTCCCTTGCCCATGGTAATGGTAGCGATCTGGTCGAGCGGCACCATCTGGTTGGTGCCGGTCACGGCGATCGGCAAGCGTTCGATGTTGTCGGCGCTGATGCGGTCGTCCGGATGCAGGCGCACCGCCACGTCGCGCGTTTCGCCGGTCGGGTCGACCCAGTCGCCCACTTCGACGCCGGCAAACGCCACCCGCAGCGACTGCGCCGCATCGTTGACGGAAATGCCCATCGAATTGGCCAGGCCGCGGTTCAGCTCGATCTGCAATTCGTTTTTCGGATCTTGTTCGGACAGGCCGACATCGACCGCGCCCGGCACCGCGCGCAGCTTTTCCATGTAGGCGGTGGCAATGTCGAGCAGCTTGCGCGAATCCGGCCCGGTGAACTGGATCTGGATCGGCTTGTTGGCGCCGTTATTCATATCGTCCAGCACCACGTATTCGGCACCGACCAGCTGGGAAATCTTGGCGCGCAGTTCGACCGCGATTTCCTTGGCGCTGCGCGAGCGGGTGGCGCGCTTGCCGATGTCGACATACACCTTGCCGCCGCCCGTGTTAATGAAGGCGTTGGTATCCTTGGTTTCCTTGATCGTGCGGGCCAGTTCGGCCGCCTTTTCCAGCTTGGCGCGCGAATACTCCACGCTCGACGAGGCCGGCGTGCGTATATCGATCAGCAACTGGCCATAATCGGCCTCCGGCAGGAAGCTGGTGCCGCCCTTGGCGCCCTGCAGATAAATCGCGCCGGCGAAGGTGGCCACGGCGATCAGGGTCATCCAGATGCGGTGATGCAAGGCCCAGGCGATCACATTGCCGTAGCGGTCGGCCTGGCGGTCGAACCATTCGTTAAAGTGATGCAGCAGCAGCGACAAGCCCTTTTTTGGCGCAGTGTGATGGTCCGGCGGGTCGCCCCAGTAAGCCGACAGCATCGGGTCGAGCGTGAAGGAAATGACCAGGCTGACCAGCACCGAGCAGGTCACCGTCAGCGCGAACGGACGGAACCATTCACCGGACACGCCCGGCATGAAGGCCACCGGAATGAACACCGCGATGATGGAGAAGGTGGTCGAGGCCACCGCCATGCCGATTTCGGCGGTGCCTTCGAGGGCGGCCTTGCGGCGGTCGGAGCCGCGCTGCATGTGGCGCACGATGTTTTCGCGCACCACGATCGCATCGTCGATCAGCACACCGATGGCCAGCGACAGCCCGAGCAGGGTCATGAAGTTGAGCGTGAAGCCGCACAGCCAGACCGCGATGAAGGAGGCGATCACCGAGGTCGGCAAGGAGAGCGCCGTGATCAGGGTCGAGCGCCAGGAATTGAGGAAGGCGTACACCACGAAAATGGTCAGCACGGCGCCGAAGATCAGCGATTCGATCACATTGTTCAGGCTACGCTGGGCTTCATCGCCGCCATCGCGCGTGATTTCCAGCACGGTGCCTTTCGGCAGTTCTTTTTCCAGTTCCTTGATCAGTTTCTTGGCCCTTAGCGCCACGCTGACGGTACTGGCATCGCGCGAACGGGTCAGGGTGATGCCCACGTTCGGCTTGCCGCTGCGGATACTCAGGTTGTTGACTTCGGCAAAGCCGTCGCGGATTTCGGCCACTTGCGCCAGGCGCACGATTTCATCGCCACGGCGCTTGACCACGATTTGCTGGAATTCCTCGGGCGACTCGATGCGGCCGACCAGGCGGATGCTTTTTTCGTCGTATTCGCCGCGAATCTTGCCCACCGGCGCATTGGTATTTTGCGTGCGCAAGGCATTGACCACGTCGGACACGGCCACATTGTATTCACGCAGCTTTTCGGCGCGCAGCAGCACCGACAGTTCGCGCCGCAGGGCACCGTTGACGTTGACCGTGGCCACGCCATCGATACCGCGGAAGCGGTCGGCCAGCACATCCTCGGCCAGGCGCGAGATTTCCGCATGGCTCTGGCTGGTGGAGGACAGCGCCAGGTTCAGGATGGGCTGGGTGGCCGGGTCGAGACGCTGCAGGATCGGTTCGCGCATCTCGGTCGGCAGCTTGTAGCGCACCGTGGCGATGGCGTTGCGCACCTCGTCGGACGCTTCGATCAGGTTCTTGTCGAAGTTAAACTCCAGCCAGAACTGGGCATTGCCCTCGACCGCATTGGCATGCACATCGGTCACGCCGGAAATGCTGAGCAGCGACTTTTCGATGCGGTTGATCACTTCGCGCTCGACCGTGTCCGGCGACGCGCCCGGATACGGAATGTTGATCTGCAATACCGGCACTTCGACGTCGGGATTCTGGTTGACGCGCAGCTTGGTCAGGGCTAGCAGGCCCATGCACATCAAGGTGATGATCAGCACAATCGTGGCGATTGGCCGCTTGATACTGAAATCGGAAAGGAACATGGCTTATTTCCCCTGCACGACAGGCGCGGCGGCGGCAACCTTGGCCGGCGCCAGTTCCACCTTCTGGCCCTCCTTGAAAGCCGAACTTGGATTGCGCATGACCGTATCGCCGGCGGCCAGGCCTTGCTTGATCTCATAGTTGCCGGTGCGCGTGTCGCGCGGCCCGACCGCCAGGTCGACCTTTTTCAGCGTTTTATCCTTGAGGCGCCAGGCGTAGGCCTTGTCGCCGGCCTTGACCAGCGCGCCTTCGGGCAGCATCAGCGCAGCCTTGGTTTCCGCCTCGATCCGCCCTTCCCCGTACAGGCCGGACACCTTCGGCACCGCCGAGCCGGGCGCAAAGCCGACCAGCACCTCGACCTGGCGCGTGACTTCGTTGGCGGCCGGATCGACCCGCTTCACCACGCCGCGAAATTCTTCGCCGGCATAGCCATTGATACGGAAGCTGACCGCCTGGCCGACCTTGACCGTGCTGATACGGTCGGCCGAGACGCGTCCTTCGAAGCGCATGCTGGATGGGTCTATGACTTTCAGCAATTCCTTGCCGACGGATGCGGTATCGCCGGCCGATACCTTGCGTTCGCTGACCACGCCGTCGAAGGGGGCGCGCACCACGGTGCGGCCGAGTTGCTGACGGGCCAGGGCGGCGCGCGATTTGGCGGCCGATACTTCGCTCAGGGCATTGTTGCGGCGCACTTCGGCATCATCCATCGCCTGGGCCGAGGTCATGCCCGAGGCGCGCAGGGTTTTCATGCGTTCCAGCTGGCGTTCAGCCTGGTCGAGCGCCTGGGAAGCGGCGCGGGCGGACTGCTCGGCCGAGCTGAGGCTGTCGCGGATGGCGGTTTCGTCGAGCTTGACGAGGATGTCGCCACGCTTGACGGGGTCGCCGTTTTCCTTGAGCACCTGCAACACCACGGCCGACACTTCGGCGCGCAGGTCGGCCTTGCGTTCGGGCTGGACCGAGCCGGTCACGACCGGGCCGGACGCGAGCGCGTTCGATTGGATGGTGAGCAGATCTTCCGGAGAAACCAGCAACTGGACGGGCGCGGCGGCCTTGGCATCCTTGCCCGGATCTTTAGCGTCCTTACTGCAGGCGGCGAGCGCCGTAGCGATGGCGAGGACGAGCATTGTTTTGCGCAGCATGGGATTCTCCGGGATCAAATCGGTCAGACGTATGTATCAAATTGAAAACTTCCAGCGCCAAAGTATCCTTGAGACGGATATCGACGTCAATTAGCGATCTTGCAACCTGCCAGTTTCGATGGCTGAACTGCGGATTTGCGGGATTGAACTGCATTCTTGTCATGCTGAGTTGCAACAATCGGGGTGATTTATCCTGTCTGGCAGCGCCAGCAACGACTCCCCGCGCCAGCCCGGGGACGACGGCGCGAGGGTCGACGCTGCATCAGAAGCGCTGGAACAAGTGAAATACCGCAAAGCCCATGCCGATGCCGGTGCAAATGCCGCCCGTGATTTCGACCAGGGTATGCCCCATGCGTTCCCGCAGATGGGTATGGTCGGCGGCGCTGCCGGCCAGGCGGTTGATGGCGGCAGCCTGGCGGCCGACGTGCTGGCGCAGGCTGTTGGCATCGATCATCACGATGAATGCCAGGGTCACGGCGACGCCGAAGGCCGGGCTGCCCATGCCCTCGCGCAGGGCGATCAGGGTCGCCATGCTGGTGACTACCGAGCTGTGATTGCTGGGAAAGCCGCCGTTGCCGACCAAATTGAATGCCCAGCGCCGCTGGCGCGCACTATTAATCAGGAACTTGATTGGTCCCACCACCAGCCAGGTCAAGACAGGCGTGATGAGGTAGCTGATATCCATGGGTAAATCCTTGTTGTGGTTATACGGCACAATTGCTGCGTAACTAACAATTATCGCAGATCACACCCATGCCAAGGCAGCATAAAAGTTCGCCGGCATGCATTTTCACCACTGTCTTCCACGCCAGCACGGGCCGGCCGCCGCGGACCCTGGCACACGGCTGGTCCCGGCCGCAAGCGGCATCGGGATGGGGTCGCGTGCGCGCGTTTGACTGCTCATGGGGCAGGAAAACCTATTAGAATGACATCAGACCACCGCCCGCCGGCGTCCACCCTTCTTATCGAACTTTTCCCCGGGAATTAGCCCATGCGCCATTTCAGACTCTCTTTCATTGTCACCTTCGTTCTCCTTGCCGTTGCCGGCTGGTGGGGCTACTCGCGCAGCGGCGTCCCCGGCCTGCTCAATGCCCTGTGGATCGCCGCCGTGCTGGGCGTGCTGGAAGTGTCGCTCTCGTTCGACAACGCCGTCGTCAACGCGTCCGTGCTGCGCCACTGGAACGACTTCTGGCGCAAGCTGTTCCTGACGGTCGGGATCGTCGTCGCCGTGTTCGGCATGCGCTTGCTGTTTCCCTTGGTCATAGTCTCGGTCGCGACCGGGCTCGGCTTGCTGGACGTGTGGACCATGGCGATCAACACGCCGGACGAATACTCGCGCCACCTGACCGACAACCATGCGGAAGTGGCGGCGTTCGGCGGTGCCTTCCTGCTGCTGGTCTTCCTCAACTTTTTATTCGACGAAGAGAAGGAACTTCACTGGCTCGGATGGGTCGAAGAGAAGGTAGGCACCTACGGCAGCGAGAGCCTGGCGGTACTGCTGACCCTGTGCGCCTCGTTCGTGGCCATGTACCTGGTCCCGGAAGCGCGCAAGCTGAGCGTGCTGATGGCTGGCGTGATGGGCGTGGTGATTTACGTGGGTGTCAACTGGATCAGTTCCCTGCTGGAGGAAGAAGAAGCCGACCCGAGCATCGGGCAAATCGTGTCGCGCGGCAGTATCGGGGGGTTTCTGTATCTGGAAGTGCTCGACGCCTCGTTCAGTTTCGATGGCGTGATCGGCGCGTTTGCGATCACCAACGACGTGGTCATCATCATGCTGGGCCTGGCGATCGGCGCCATGTTCGTGCGCTCGATGACCGTGTTCCTGGTCGAAAAAGGTACCTTGCAGGAGTTTGTCTATCTGGAGCACGGCGCGCATTACGCGATCGGGATCCTGGCGCTGATCATGTTCGCCAGCGTGCGCTACCACATTCCGGAATGGTTCACGGGGCTGTCGGGCGTGGCGTTCATCCTGGTGTCGGTGTGGTCGTCGCTGCGCTACAAGAAACAGCAAGAGGCGCTGGGCGTGGCTTGACGGGGCAAGGTTCGCGCTGTGATGCCAGGTGGTCTGTGCAGCCCCGTGGCCTCGTCCCTGGCGCTGCCGGGGACGACTTCCCGCACCGACGGGAACGCATGCACCTTCCCAGCTTGCTGGCGCAGCTAGTGGCTGAGAAACAACTTGCGGGGAACGCATGCGTTCCCGGCGCGCGCCGCCCTGGCGCGGGAAGTCCTTGCTGGCGGTGCCGGCAAGGACCCAGGACGAACTAGAGCTTTTCCAGCTGCTGCTTCACATACGCCGCCCCCGCGCTGGCCGGCGCCAGCTCCATGAAGGTCTTGTAGGCCTGCTTCGCCTTCACCACATCGCCCGCCTGGGCATGCGCGTCGCCCAGGTTGCGGTATGCCACCGCGCGCGACGGGTCCATCTTCACGGTATTGTCGAACCAGCGCGCCGCCTCGGCGAATTTCCCCTGCTTGTAGTACACAAAGCCCAGATTATTCGCCGCCAGGGCAAAATCGGCGCGCAGTTTCAGCGCCTCGGTGAATTCGGCCTCGGCCGCCCCATACTGCTTTTCCTTAAACAGCTGCAAACCGCGGTCATTCGCACGCTGCGCCAGCTGGCGCGCCGACGACGGCACCGCCAGCGGCGTCACCAGCTTCTGCTCCTTGCCCTGCAAATCCTTGACCGCGACCGGTGCCGCCGGCGCCACCACGCCCGGCTTGTCATCCGCCTTGGGCGTGTCCGGACGCACCGCGTCGAGCTTGGCGTTGAGTGCGATCGCCTCGGTCGACAGCTGCGCCGTCTGCGGATTCAAGAATTCCGTCTCGATCGGCAACTCGAACACGAAGTCGCCCCCTTCCGAGCCCGGCAGGCTGCCAAAGGCCGGCGTCTGGTTCGACACGCCCGCCACCGCCGGCGCCACGTACGCCGCCAGCTCGGTGGCCGTGATCAAGCCATCCCCGTTCAGGTCGCCCTTCCCCGCCAGGCCCTGCAGCAAGGTCCAGGTGAACACCGAATGCCCGTTCGGCCCGCCGTCCGACACCAGCTGGTCGGCCCCGCCGGCGGTCAGCATCTGGCGTCCGATGCGGCGCGCATTATCGCGCAGGAAAGCGCCGGCGCCGCCGCCGCGCGTCAGGCCCAGCCCGCTGTAGCAGGCATCCATCACGAACAGCGCATGCTTGGCGGTGAGGCTCTCGGCGATGTTCTGGATCTCGCTCATCGGAATCGCATCGGTGGCGAACTGGGTCGGGTCGGAATCGTAAGGCACGATGTAGCCGAGGTCGCGGCCCGAACTGAGCTGGCGGGTGGCGCCGTGGCCGGCGAAAAACACGAAGATCCGGTCGTTTTTTTGCACCCCGCCGTGTGCCAGGCGGTCATGGAAGGCGCCCAGGATGCCGGCCCGGGTGGCATCGGCATTGTTGAGCGAGACCACGCGCTCGGCCGCGAAACCGAACTTGCCGATCAGCACTTCACGCATACCCTGGGCATCGCGCACCGCGTATTGCAGCTTGGGCCACTTGGGATAGCTGTCGATGCCGATCACGATGGCCCAGGAATTGGCATAGCCGGTGCTGACCGCCACCTTCTCGGCCGGCGCGGCGGCCGTGTTGGCGCTGGTGAAATTGCTGCCGTCCCAGCCGGCGAACTGGTAGCCCTCCGCGATCAGGCGGTCCAGCACGGCAGGCAGCGCCTTGACCGTGCGCGCGTGGATGTCGTGGAACAGGATGATGCCGCGGCCCTCCTTGTCGACCGTACGCAAGACCCGCTCCGCGATCGAGGCCGGGACCGGATCGGCCCAGTCGAGCGAATCGATATTCCACATCACCGAGCGCAGGTGCGCGCCTTCCAGCGCATGCATGCCCTCGCTGTTGCGCGCGCCGTAGGGAAAGCGGAACAGCGGCGCGCGGCTGGCGTCGATGGCCTTGAGCAGCACATCGGTGTTGAGGATCTCGGCCATGAGCTTGTCGCCGGTTTCTTTCGATAACTGGGCGTGCGTGTAGCTGTGGTTGGCCAGCGTGTAGCCGCCCGCCTTGAGCTTGCGGCTGACGGCGGCGCCATCGGACAGGGTGGCCTTGCCGGCGGCATCGACGCTGCCCAGGTTGCGGCCCACGCTGAAAAACACGGCCGGCACCCCGTACTGCTTGAGGATGGCGGCGATTTCTTCGCTGTAGCGCTTGTGCGGTCCATCGTCGAAGGTCAGCACCACGGTTTTCTTGGGCAGGGAATTGCCGAAGATCTCGTTGGGGTCGGGCTCGGCCTTGGTTTTGGTCTCGCGCGGCAAGGCTGACGCCGGGTAAGGCATCACCACGCCCTGCTCCTTGAGGATGGTATCGCGCGCGAACAGGGTCTTGAGATAGGCCAGGTAACTGTCCCAGCGCTCGCGTTTAAGCTCGATCGCGCGCGACTCGTAGCGGCCGAAGACCTGGCGGATTTCCTTCTCATAATTGCGCTCGATCTCGGCCAGCGCATCGAGATCCTCCGACAAGCGCTTGTGGATCTTAATGGCCGGCAAGCTCGAATCCTTGGCCACTTCCGCCAGCAAGCCCTGCAGCAACTCGCGGAAAGCGAGGCGGTCGGCATCGAACAGGGATTTATCGGACTCGATGAAGCTGAGCAGTTCGCTGACGGCATCGAAGCGGTTCGGCTGGCTCGATGCGAGCAGCGCGGCCAGATCGCGTTCGAGCGACGCGGCGTGCGACTGATTCTCGTGGAACAGGTTCTGGCCGACGCGCTGCGCCTGTTCGCGCTCGTTGGGCGGCATCGACTTCTCATCGGCGAGCAGCACGATGATTTTGCGGTAATTGGCCAGCAAGGTCTGCATACCGGCCATCAACGGCGCCGTCGTGGAACGCGGCGCAGGCATGGGCGCGGCGGCGGCCTTAACGGATGGCGGCGGCGGCGGCGGCAGCTTACGTCCGGCAAACAGAACAGCCGCACCGGCCGCGCCCGCGATGGCAAGCGCAGCGGCGATTTTAATGGCAGTGGAAGTCACGATGACACGCCTGTTGGAAGAAATGCATCGATTGTATTGCAAAACTAAACACCCCGAAAATTCCTACACCCCCACTCAACACTCCCACAACCGGGGTCAGAGCTCTAACTCGCAACATTTTCGTTTCCTCACCGGGGTCTGACCTCTGATTCGAAATTTTGTAAAATTGGAAAAGCGGAAATTGTCGCAATCGCCCCTGTTCTGCTGCGAATTTCGCGTAAATGAGAAAAAGATCGCGCCCGACAGCATCAGCCCGGTTAACAAAATTGCGAATCAGAGGTCAGACCCCGGTTGGGAAACGAAAAAATATTGCAATTTGGAGCTCTGACCCCGGTTGGGGGATTGTGGCGGCGTGGTAAGGGGCGCTACTGGTAGCGGGCGAAGATGGTGGCGATGGCGCCGTCGGCAATCAGGCGCTCGATGGCTTTGTCGACCTCGGCCAGCGTGACCTTGCCTTTGGGGGAGACGGCGCACTGGCCCATGTAGCTCTTGACCACCAGCGGCGGGTGCAGCGCCAGCGCTGGGTCGCCCAGCTTTTGGCGGTAGTCGAGAAAAAGTTTGGCCGTGACCACATGCTGCAAGCGCCCCGCCGCCAGCTTGCGCAGGTTGGCCAGCGAGCTGACACCGTCGTCGCGGATGAATCCTTTCCCCAGCGCTTCGTCAAGCTCGGGATGGGAGTAGCCAAGCACCGTACCGATCACTTGCCCGGATATGTCGACCACGCTGCGCGGACGCTCCGCACTGCGCGCCGTCACCAGCACTTCGGTGATCGGAAT
This sequence comes from Massilia frigida, assembly GCF_011682175.1. Taxonomy (GTDB): domain Bacteria; phylum Pseudomonadota; class Gammaproteobacteria; order Burkholderiales; family Burkholderiaceae_D; genus Telluria_A; species Telluria_A frigida. Next base: position 268,006 of record NZ_WHJG01000003.1, on the reverse strand, counting down.
AAACGCCCGGCTCCAGCGGAACGATCCGGTGAGCCATTCGGGAACGTAGCTGCACAGCACGTCCGCGCCGCCATCTTCCAGCGCCCGTACGATCCGCTTGCGCGGCAGCGCGACAAACACCACCGTGCGCCCCATGGCGCCAGCCAGCGCCTGGCCGATGTCTTTGTGGATGCCCTCGGCCAGTCGGCCATGCTCGAAGCGCGCCATCGGCATTTCGGTACTGGTGTCGACCAACACCGACAGCTCCGCCGCCTGTAATCCCGGCGGGATCGACAGCAGCAGGGTCAACAGCAACTTGGGATTCGTCATGCCGCCGATCTTACCCCATCAGCATGAAAACTGCGATGCCAGCCTCCGCGCGCCGCATGCACCGCCCGTCTCAGCCCTTGGCCGGCGCGGTCAGGCGGCCCAGCACCTGGTGCGTCATCGTGGCCGAGGTCGAACGCTGCGCCGCATCGGTGGCGCTGTTGCGTTTTTCGTCGTCGATGGCGTGCTTGGTGATCATCAGGGTGTGCGTATCGGCTTCCAGCCGGCGCATTTCGAGCGCCACCAGTTCGCGCTTGGCGTCGGCCATTTCCTTGGTGGTGATCGCGCTCTTGCGCTGCATGTCGGCCTGCGCCTGCGCGCTGTCGAGCAGCACGCGCTGGGCGTCGCGCTTGTCTTGCGCGGCCAGGGCGGCAATTTCTTGCGCGACCTGGAACTGGCGCGCCATGCTGGCCGCTTCGTGCTCGGCTTCGGCCCGCGTGCGCGCAGACAGGCAGGCCGCCTGTTCGGATGCCAGCCGCGCCGCGATCGCCTGCTCGGCGCGCTGGTCGGCCGCCAGTTGCTGACGCTGGGTGGCCAGCTTTTGCTCGATCAGCGCCAGCGAGGCGCGTTCGGTCTCGACGCTGGCCCGCTCGGCCTCGGCGCTGGCGCGCTCGAGCAGCAGCGCTTCTTGGGCCAGCTTGAGTTTCTGTTGTTCGGCCTCGGCCCGCACTTGCTGGACCTGGGCGCGTTCGGTCGCCACGCGTGCCTGGCCAGCGACAGCGTCGGCAGCGCGTGCCGCCTGTTCGGTTTCGACCTGGGCCTGCTGCGCCAGCACGCGCGCGGCATCGGCTTCGGTGCGACCGGCCTGCTCGGCTCCAGCGCCGGCCAGCGCCAGCTGGCGCTTGGCGGCCAGGGTTTGCTCGGCCAGCATGACGGCGGCACGCTCGCTGTCGGCGCTGGCGCGTTCCTGCGCCAGCGTTTCCTCGGCCAGCGCCAGTTTTTGCTGTTCCGAACGGGCGCGTTCGCGCTGCGCCTCGGCCAGCCCGGTGGCGGCGCGCGCCTGCGCGGCGATGGCATCGGCGGCATTCTGCGCCTGCACGCTTTCGATTTCAGCCTGTTGCACCAGTTCGCGCGTGGCGTCGGCTTCACGCCGCTTGGCCTGCTCGGCGCAGGCGGCGGCCGCCGCCATCTGGCGCTGGCCGGTGGCGGTCTGTTCGGCCAGGGCGAACGCGGCAGCTTCGCTGTCGGCACGCGCGCGTTCGTCGGCCAATGCCTGTTCGGCCAGGGCCAGTTTTTGCTGTTCGGCGACGGCGCGCGCGCTCTGGGCCTGGGCCAGGTCGATGGCAGCGCGGGCCTGGGCGGCGATGGCGTCGGCGGCGGCCTGGGCCTGCACGCTTTCGGTCTCGGCCTGCTGCACCAGCTTGCGCGTGGCTTGGGCTTCGGTCCGTTTGGCTTGCTCGGTGCTCGCCGCCAGTTCGGCCAGCTGGCGCTGTTCGGCGGCGTGCTGTTCGGCCAGCGCCAGGGCGTTGCGCTCGCTTTCGGCGCGCGCGCGTTGGTTCGCCAGGGTTTCTTCGGCCAGCGCCAGCGCCTGCTCGGCCATGGCCAGGGTTTGCCCCTCGGCCTCGGCACGCGCGCTTTGCGCCAGCGCCAGGGCCGAGGCCACGCGCGCCTGGGCGGCGATGGCGTCGGCGGCGGCGCTGGCCTGCGCGCTGTCGATCTCGACCTGCTCGGCGAGCAGGCGAGTCGCTTCGACTTCGATTTGCCGGGACTCGGCCAGGCGCTGTTCGGCGTCAGCTTTCTGGCGCAACAGCACCGCTTCGGTCTGTTCGGCGTCGGCGCGCGCCTGGGCCGCTCCGGCGGCGCGGGTTTCGGCCTCCAAGCGTTCTTGCAGCTGTGCCAGCGCGGCTTGTTCGGCTTCGGCGCGGGCTTGTTCGGCCTGCGCCAGCGCAGCCGCTTGCGCCGCCTTGTCGGCGGCCAGCGCGCTGGCGCGCCGCTGCAACTCGACCTGTTCGGCAATCGACGCCACGGCGGCTTGTTCGGAAGCGTTTTGGGCGGCGGCGAGATCGGCCGCGGCCTGGGCCAGGCTGGCGCGTTCTTCGGCCAGCGCACGAGCACGTTGCTGTTCTTCGGCTTCGGCCAGGGCGGCGGCGGTAGCGGCCTGGTCGGCCAGGGCGCGTTCGTTCGCATGCGCCGTGGCCAGCGTTTCGGCGTCCACCTTCGCTTGCACGACGGCGCTGGCGTCGTCTTCGGCCTTGGCGCGCGCCACGGCGACTTCGCGCAGGCGCTTGTCGACTTCGATGCGTTCTGCGGTCGCGGTCAGGATGCGCGCTTCGGCATCGCGCCGGGCGGCGGCGCCGGCGGCGGCCATCTTTTCCAGGCGTTCGCGGTGCAGCGCGGCGTCGCGCAATTCTTTTTCGGATTGCAGGCGCAGGTGGATCGACTGGGCGGCCACGCGCTCGGACTCGGCCTGGGCGATGGCGATCGCTTCGCGCTCCTGTTCGATGTGGGCCAGGGCGCGTGCCTCTTCCAGCGCGCGCGCTTCGGCCACGGCGCGGGCAAAGGCCGATGCCAGGGCAATCTGGTCGGCTTTTTCACGCTGGACGGTCAGTTCGAGCGCTTCGGATTCGGCGTCGGCCAGCAGTTCGGCGGTGTGACGCGCGCCCTTGGCCTGGCGCTCGCGTTCGCGCGCCAGGGTGGTCATGCGAGCGTCGGCGTTGGCGATGTGCAGTACTTCTTCCTGGGCGGCGTGCACCGCGGCGACCCGTTCGACCGCTTGCAGGCGCGCCTGCTCGGTCTGCACCAGCAGCGCTTCAGTGGCGCGCGCGGCCTGTTCGGCCAGCTCGGCTTCGGCGGCGATGTGTTCGGCGCTGCGGCGGCGTGATTCTTCGTCGGCTTTCAGGCGCGTTTCGGCAGCCAGTTTAATCTGGGTATCGGCTTCGACCCGGGCGCGCAGTTCGGCGGTTTCCTGGCGCACCGCTTCGAGGCGTTCCAGGCTGGCCTGGGCGGCGGCGCGCAGGGTTTCGAGGCGGTCGCGGTTCGCTTCGATGGCTTCTTCGGAGGCTTGTGCATTTTGCAGGGCGGCGGCGGCAGCGGCGGCGTCCATGGCGGCGCGTTCCTCGGCCAGGCCACGGGCGCGCGCTTCGGCGTGGGCCCGGCTCTCGGCGGCGCAGGACGCCTTGGCTTCGGCTTCGACCCGGGCGATGGCTTCGTGGATGGCGCGCATTTCGGATTGGGCGCGGTCGGGACCCGGTTCGGCGGCGGCGGCAGCCGCAGGCACAGCGGCAGCCTGGGGCGCGGCGCCGTCGGGCGGCAGTGCGATGGTCAGGTTGGCATCGTCGTGCGGGGCTGGTGTCGGTTCCATCGTCGTTCTCGCTTGGGCTACCGTCCCGGCATGGGAAGGCCTGACGTTGATTATCTGTCAGGACGGCCCGCCCCGGCGCACGGATCAGACGCGGAATAACCAGCCAATTCGGCCCTTTGCTCTACAGGAGCCTTACCACAGTGCTGGCTCATCCATCAGCGCGATCTGTTCGCGCAGTTCGAGGATGCGGTCTTGCCAATAACGTTGTGTATTAAACCACGGGAAGGCGACCGGAAAGGCCGGGTCGTCCCAGCGCCGCGCCAGCCAGGCCGAGTAATGGATCAGGCGCAGGGTGCGCAGCGCTTCGATCAGGTTGAGCTGGCGTTCGTCGAAGTCGGCAAAGTCTTCGTAGCCGGCCAGGATGTCGCTCATCTGGCGCACCATGTCGCTGCGCTCGCCCGAGAGCAGCATCCACAGGTCCTGGATGGCGGGGCCGGTGCGGCTGTCGTCGAAGTCGACGAAGTGCGGGCCGTCCGGGGTCCACAGCACGTTGCCGACGTGGCAGTCGCCGTGCAGGCGCAGCTGGGCCGATTCGCCCGCCCGCGCGTAGCAGTGGCGTACGCCGTCCAAGGCCTGCTCGACCACGCTGGTGTAGGCGGCCAGCAGTTCGGGCGGGATGAAGTCGTTGGCCAGCAGGAAGTCGCGCGGTTCGCGTCCGAAGGTGTCGATGGTCAGGGCCGGGCGCTGGCTGTAGGTGTTCAAGGCGCCGACCGCGTGGATGCGGCCGATGAAGCGTCCGGTCCACTCCAGCACAGCGGGGTCGTCGAGTTCGGGCGCGCGGCCGCCCCGGCGCGGGAAGACGGCAAAACTGAAGCCGCCGAAGCTGTGCAGGGTGCGCCCGTCCAGCGTGAGCGCGGGGACCACGGGAATTTCGCGTTCGGCCAGCTCCTGCACGAAGGCGTGCTCTTCCAGGATGGCGGCGTCGCTCCAGCGCTCGGGGCGGTAAAACTTGGCCACCACCGGGTCGGCGTCTTCCATGCCGACCTGGTAGACCCGGTTTTCGTAGCTGTTGAGCGCGAGCAGGCGGCCGTCGGCACGCAGGCCGACACTGTCGAGCGCGTCGAGCACGCACTCGGGGCTCAGGTTCGAGAACGGGTGGATGGCGGGTGTGTCGGGGTCGGAAAATGGCGTCGTCATGCCCGCTATTGTACGGCGCGCCGCATTTAACAGTACGTCCCGGTGCGCGAACGCGTTAAACTAGCAGCTTCAACGATCAACAAGAGCACGCCATGCAACTCGACCAGCCCCTTTCAGAAAAAGAATTCGACGAACTCGACCAGTTCCTCCTGTCCGACCGCAGTGCGGAAGACGCCATGACCATGGACACCCTGCACGGCTACCTGACCGCCGTGGCGATGGGTCCGGAAACCATCATGCCGGCCGAGTGGCTGCCAAAAGTGTGGGGCGAGGATGAGAAGAGCGTCCCCAAGTTCAAGAATGCCAAGGAAGAAGAACGCATCATCGAACTGATCATGCGCTTCATGAATGAAGTGCTGGTCACCTTTGAAGTCGCGCCCAAGGAATTCGAGCCGCTGTTCTGCGAAGCCGAGCACGAAGGCACGATGCTGCTCGACGGCGAAGCCTGGTGCTGGGGCTTCTGGGAAGGCATGGAACTGCGCCCCGGTTCGTGGGACCCGATCTGGGAATCGGACCTGGAACCGCTGATGCGCCCGATCTACCTGCTCGGCGCCGACGAGATCGAGGAAGAAGAGCTGAAAGAAGTCGATACGCCGATGAAAGGCCACAAGCTGGCCCTGGATATCCAGGCCAACCTGCCGGCCATTCACCGCTTCTGGGTGCCGCTGCGCAAGGCCGCCGTGACCACCATGAAGCGCGACGAGCCGAAAATCGGCCGCAATGACGAGTGCCCTTGCGGCAGCGGCAAGAAGTACAAGAAGTGCTGCGGCGCCGATCCGGTGGCCGAATAATTAAGTACCAGCCCGCTGCGCGTGGGGCGCAATGCCCTGCGCCGCCGGCGCCAGTTCCGCCAGTTCCGACAGCCGCCCCTGATACAGCGCGGCCACCAGGTGGGACTGGGTGACGATGCCGGCAAACCGGTCTTCGTCGTCGACCACGGGAAGGTGGTGCAAGCCGCTGCTGGTCATCAGCGGCACCAGTTCCACGATCGGCGTGCGCACATGCGCCGTGGCCACCCTGGCCGTCATGATCTGCCCCACCACTTCCGGCTTGTCCGAATGCGTCAGTGGGCTGCGTTGCAGCAGTGCGCGCACGCGTCCTCCCAGTCCGCTGTACATGTCCAGGTCGCTATGACGCAGGAAATCGGTCTGGGTGACGATGCCGATCACGCGCCGCGCCCGGTTCAGCACCGGCAGCGCATGCACCTGGTGATGCCGCATCAAGCCCCAGGCGTCGGCCAGCGCCGTGCCGAATTCGAGCGTGACCACGTCACGCCGGTGAGGATCAGGGCCAGGAAGGCGGCCACGCTGGCGCGCCACTGTTCAGGGCGGGCGGCACTGTTGGGCGGGGGTAATAAAGCGGTGAGCCAGGCGGCACGGGGGGCGGACATGAGGGGTAAACCAGGACGGTGAAGCTGCAATTACACCACAGATGAGCCAAAAAGGTGCATAGATGCACTATTTTCGTGCGTTTGCGGCATGCCGGCCCGGCTGTATTGATGTGGTGGACAATGAACGATAAGATTGCATTGTTTCCTAGATGCACATTATAAAAAGGACATCCATGTGGCGCGAAGTGGTGTACGGCATCGTACTGCTGGGAATGCTGGCGACGCTAGGCCTGTCGGTGCGTGGCGCAGGGCTGCTGCTGAGCGCCTGGCGCAGCACGCGCTGGCCGACCGCCATCGCGCGCATCACCCGTGCTGGCATCCTGGAGCGGCATGACGAGGATGGACCACGCGGCTATTGCCCTCAGGTGGAGTACACCTTTTCGGTCGACGCGACCCAGTATGGCTGCACGCGGATTGCATTCGGGATCGAGAATCTGTACGGCTCGCCAGCGTTTGCCCATGCGTACGACGCCATGCTGCGCGTGGGGATGAATGTGCCGGTGCACTATCATCCGGCAAAACCCGGGTATTCGGTCCTGCGGCCGGGAATTGTCAGAAACAGCTTCCTGCCTTTGTTGCGCGGCATCGCGTGTTTCGCCTTGCTGGCGTTGGTCCTGACGGTACTTCCTCCCGCGATGGGGGTGCCGCCGCTGCTGGTGCCGGCGTTTCAGGCCATGTCCAATGCGGGGGGCAGCGGCGCCTGGCTGCCGGGAGGATCGCGATGATCGCGATCGTGATGTATGGCGTGATCCTGTTGATGAATGTTGCCAGCATCGCGGTCATGTATGTCGCGGCCATCTATGTTGCAGTCTTCGCTTTTGCGCTGAGGGTGGCGCTACAGAACGTGGCAATACCGTTCACCTGGATCGCCAGCACCCGCCAAAGCACAGCGGCCCGGCTTGCGCTCCTGATAGGGAAGCAAGCCGGGCCGCTGAACGGCGTCACGCGGGCGCTTTAGGTTTATTGACCGCGCGGGCCTTTGTCGGCGCCCTGGTGATCCTTGATGCCGTCATTCTTGTGGTTGCCGGCGACCTCTTCCTCTTCGGCACGCTGGCGGTTCTTGGTGGCTTCCTGCTGCGCCTGTTCGTCTGCGCGCTGCTGTTGCTCACTTGGGTCGTTGGTGTGCTTGGTCATAGAGCCTCCTGTTTGTTTGAGACATAACAATACGCCCTCCCCCCTTCCCGTTCCGTTCGCCAACCCACGTAAGCGGAAATTTATTTCCTGCGGCACAGCTTATGGCGGCGGCAAGCGTTCCAGCACGGCATCGAACGGGAGCTTGGCGTTATGCGGCGGTTCGAGCAGCGTGTCGATGCCTCTGAAGGTCTTGCCGGCCAGCGCCCAGCCCAGCGGGGTGTGGGTTTCCGATGGCATGCCGAACCACAGGAAGCGCACCGGGCCGGGTGGCAGGATCGCGGCCATGTCGCGCCGCTCCGCCGTGACGGCGAAGGTGGCGCGCGCCGTGCGGGTATTGAACAAGCCCAGTGGCGGGGCCAGCAGTTCCGACAGGAAGGTCGTGTCCATGCGCGCGCCGGCCGGGTCTTGCTTCTCCCGGGGCGCCAGCGCCTCGGGAGAATTGCTGATGACGATCACGACCGGGTCGATGTCGTAGTGGCGCTCGCGCCACTCGTCCAGCGTCGGGCGCATCGCGAACAGCAGGTCGCGCACCGATTCGACGCCGGAGTTTTCAAAGTAGCCGCCATCGATGACTCTTCCCCACGGCGCCCGTTCCACTCCCGGCGCGCACGCCACCAGTTGCTTGCCCGCGCGGCAGGCCGACACCGTCCCGGCCGGGCTGACATAGCTGAAGCGCGCGCTATTGTGCACCGCCGTGCCCAGGCTCATCTGGTGCAGGTCGAGCACCGGGTCGAGCGCATCGTAGGCATCCGGAAAGCTGCCGTCGATGACCAGGTCGCTGGCGATGATGCGGTTGCCGCCATCGACCAGGGTGGCGTTGAGCAGCAGCGAGGGCACGTTCATGGCGCCGTCGGCGGCCCACAGCTGGTCGAAGCGGCGCCCGAAGCGCTCGTTGCCGGTCGCGCTGTGCCAGCCCTGCTCCCAGCCCGCTTCCATCGCGCGGGCCCGGTCCGCCGCCGGCATCGCGAACGGCAAAAAGCGTTGCAGCATGTCCGGATAGAGCATGTAGCCGAGCGTGGGCGACAGGAAGTCGCGCTGCAATATCTGGCGCATGCATTCCTGGTAGGGCGTGCCGCGCCCGCCGCGCGCGCAATAGGCGTTGGCCAGGCCGTTGCCGCCGTCGTCGGCCACCAGTGCGGCGAAGGCGCTGCCGCCCAGGCTGCCGCCGGAGACGCCGCTCAGCGCGAACAGGTGGCGCCCGAAGCGCGCCTCGCTGTCATCCTGCAGCTTGGCCAGCACCATGCCGGTCCAGTAGGCGGCGCGGATGCCGCCGCCTTCGGCCGCCACCACGTACAGGGGAAACGGCCGCCGCGGCAGCAGCGCGCCGCTGTCGACGCGCGTTTGCAGCCATTGATTGAGCTTGTCCTTGACGGTGCGCCGGATCAGCGGTGGATCATTCGCTTCGATGGGCAGCAGCCTGACCTGGTGATTGTCATTCCACAGGCTGAACACGATGAACAGCAGCAGCGGCAGCGCCGCCATCGACGGTAGCCTGGCCTGCTTGAAGGAATAGGTCAGCACCAGGTCGCCGAACAGGATCCAGCTGGCGAAGGCGAAGCACAGCAGCGCCGGCGCGGTGACATAGCGCGTGACTTCGACCGGCCAGATCCACACGGCGAACAGCAGCACGAACGTGAGCGCGATGGCGAGCGACACCGTCAGCACCGTGCGCTGTTGCAGCGACTCGAAGCGGATCGAGGTGGTCTGCCCCTCGAAGCCGTGGAAACGCGAGGCGAACCAGGCGCGCCGCTTGAGCACGAATACGCCCATGGCGAAGGCGGTGATAAAGCAGGCCAGCGCCAGCGCCGGCTGGCCGAGGCGCTGGAACTGGATCGACAGCACGCTGGCCGGCACGATGCCGAGAAAGCGCGGCAGCCACATGCGGATGCCATTGACGAAGGGCGTGTCGGTGCGGTCCAGCAGGGAAGTGCCGTCGAACACGCGGCCGAGGGTCAGGCGCGCGCTATACCAGGCGGCGGTGGACCAGCTGGCCACGGAAAAGATGAAGATTGGAAAGGTCCAGCCCGGATCGCTGACCAGGAGCAGCGATTCGGCCCCCTGGGGAATGAAGGCCAGGCCGGCGGAACAGAGCAAGGTGAGGCTGACGCTGTAGACGCAGCGCCACAGGATCGACCCGATTTCCTTGCCGCGCTCGCCGACCACGCGCACGATGCTGACCATGTGTTCTCCTTGTGGATGGAAGCGCCGTTGTGCCGCGTGCCGCCGGGTTTTGCTCAATTTGTTGTAGCCGCTAAACGATGCTCCGTCGTCCCCGCGCCAAGGCGGCACTCGGCGGGGACCCAAGTTCGCACCGTAGCCGACCATTGATCGACAAACTTGGGGGCCCGCCCAGTACCGCCGTGGCGCGGCGACGAGAGTATCGGTAGATCCGGATCGAAGCCGACTCAAACTCAGCTCGTTCCCCTAGCGCATCGCCAGCGCCTGTCGCTTCTTCGGTGGCGGAAATGCCCGGTCCAGGTCTTCCAGGTCGAACGCGGTGAGCACCACCTCCGCCGCCGCCCGGTTCTGGCGCACGTGGGCCGGATCGGCCGCCTTTGGAATGGCCACCACCCCGTCCTGCCGCAGCAGCCACGCCAGCGCGATCTGCCCCGCCGTGCAGCCATGCCGCCCGGCCACCGCCACCAGGCTCGGATTGCCCAGCAGCGCCTCGCGCTCCGGGCCCGCCGATTCCAGCGGCGAATACGCCATCAGCGGCATGCCCTGCTTGCGCGACCACGGCAGCAAATCCCACTCGATCCCGCGCTTGGCCAGATTGAATAGCACCTGGTTCACGGCAATCCCGCGTCCGCCGGGCAAGGCGTCGGCTTCCAGCATGTCGCCCAGGTCGACATTGCTCACGCCGAAATCGAGGATCTTTCCTTCCTGTTGCAGCGCCTGGAAGGCGTCCAGCGTTTCCGACAGCGGCACCGCCCCGCGCCAGTGCAGCAGGTACAAATCGATGCGGTCGGTCGCGAGACGGCGCAGGCTGCGCTCGCAGGCCGCGCGCACCCCGCGCTGGTCGGCGTTGTGCGGATACACTTTGCTGACGATGAACGCCTGCTCGCGCCGCCCGGCAATCGCCGCGCCCACCACTTCCTCGGCCCCGCCCTCGCCATACATCTCGGCCGTGTCGATCAAGCCCATGCCAAGATCCATGCCCAGCCGCAGCGCGCCAATCTCGTCCTGGCGCCGCGCCGGGTCTTCTCCCATGTTCCACGTACCTTGTCCGAGCGCGGGAATGAGGCGTCCGGACCGCATCGTTACAGTTTTCATGTCGCACGATCCCATTGCTGTTGCGTAAAGATCATTCTAGAGGAAAAAGCCATTCCCGGCGCAAGGTGCAGCGGCCCGCCAGCGGCGGCGCGGCACGCAATACAACAGGGGGAAAGGCGTGCCCCGGCCAGGACGGCCGGGGGCGAAGACAAGGCACTTACAGCTTGATGAAATGCTCGCGGTAGTAGCGCAGCTCTTCGATCGATTCGATGATGTCGGCCAGCGCCGTGTGCTTCTGGTGCTTCTTGAAGCCGCTGACAATTTCCGGCTTCCAGCGCTTGCACAGTTCTTTCAGCGTCGACACATCCAGGTTGCGGTAGTGGAAGAACGCTTCCAGCTTCGGCATGCCGCGCACCATGAAGCGGCGGTCCTGGCAAATGGTGTTGCCGCACATTGGCGACTTGCCGGCGGGAACGTAGTTCTTCAGCCAGGCGATCAGTTGCGCTTCGGCTTCGGCTTCGGTCACGGTCGATGCCTTGACCTTCTCGATCAGCCCGGAGCGTCCGTGGGTACCCTTGTTCCACGCATCCATCTTGTCGAGCGTCTCGTCCGACTGGTGGATGGCGAACACCGGGCCTTCGCCCAGGATGTTCAGGTGCATGTCGGTCACGACCACCGCCACTTCGATGATGCGGTCGGTATCGGGCTCCAGGCCCGTCATTTCCATGTCCACCCAAACCAGGTTGAACTCATTTGGGCGCGCTAACGCGGCCGGTGCTGCTAAATCAGTGGCATGTGACATAATTCTCTCTTGGCCTAAACAATCCTGCATTTTCTCACAGGCACAGAATGTCTTCACTCGCGTTTTCGATATTGTTCGTTTCTTTCTTGATTTTGACCCTGGTACTGCGCTTTTGGCTGTCCAGCCGCCAGTTGCGCCACGTGAAGGCCCACCGCGGTGCCGTCCCGGCCGATTTTGCCGAAAAAATTCCCCTTGCAGCACACCAGAAAGCGGCGGACTACACCGCCGCCAAGATCCATTTTGGCCTGCTCAGCTTGCTGTTCAGCAGCGCCGTCCTGATCGCTTTCACCCTGCTCGGCGGCCTCCAATGGCTGGCTATCGCCTTGCTGCCGCACACCGGCACCGGCATCGCCTTCCAGATCGCCCTGTTTGTCGCCTTTGCCGCCGTGAGCGGCGTGCTCGACCTGCCGTTCGACTACTACCGCCAGTTCGTGCTCGAAGAGCGCTTCGGCTTTAACAAGATGAGCCTGGGCCTGTGGATCGCCGACGCCCTCAAGGGTACGGCCCTCGGTCTCGTGCTCGGCCTGCCGCTGATCTGGGTGGTGCTGCAATTGATGGAAAAAAGTGGCGACCTGTGGTGGTTGTACACCTGGCTGGTCTGGATCGGTTTCCAGCTGGTGATGATGGTCATCGCCCCGACGCTGATCATGCCGCTGTTCAATAAATTCGAGCCGCTCAAGGACGACAGCCTGCGCCAGCGCATCGAAGGCTTGATGGCCCGCGTCAACTTCGCCGCCAAGGGCCTGTTCGTGATGGACGGCTCCAAGCGCAGCGCGCACAGCAACGCCTTTTTCTACGGTTTTGGCGCCAACAAGCGCGTGGTCTTCTTCGATACCCTCATCGCCAGCCTGACCCAGCCCGAAATCGAAGCGGTGCTGGCGCACGAACTGGGCCACTTCAAGCTGCGCCACAACCTCAAGCGCATGGTGATCGGTTCGGTCGTCTCGCTGGCCTTCCTGGCCCTGCTGGGCTACCTGAAAAACCAGACCTGGTTCTACAGCGGCCTGGGTTTCGATCCGATGCCGGGGGTGCCGATGGACGCCGTGGCCCTGCTGCTGTTCATGCTGGTGCTGCCGGTATTTACCTTCCTGTTCTCGCCGCTGACCTCGATCAGCTCGCGCAAGCACGAATTCGAAGCCGACGCCTTCGCCGCCACCCACACCGACGCGCGCGACCTGATCTCGGCGCTGGTCAAGATGTACGAAGAAAACGCCTCCACGCTCACGCCCGACCGGCTGCACTCGACCTTTTACGACTCGCACCCGCCGGCCAGCATCCGCATCCATCAACTCAACCTGGCGGTCCGATGAGCCTTCCTACCCTATCCTGCCGCGCCAACGCGGCCGCCCTCGACGCCGGCGCCATCGCCGCCCTGCTGCCGCAGGTGCCCGGCTGGGCCGTCATCGACGGCAAGCTGGAGCGCAGCTTCACCTTTAAAAACTATTACGACACCATGGCCTTCGTTAACGCGCTGGCCTGGATCAGCCACCATCAGGACCACCATCCGGAACTGACGGTCACCTACAAGGAGTGCGCAGTGCGCTACAACACCCATTCGGCCGGCGGCGCGCTGTCTGACAACGACTTTATCTGCGCGGCCAAGGCCACTGCGCTGTACGACCAGCGGAGCGGCGCATGAGCGGCCCGGGCGTGCCGGCAGTAGCCGGCCTGACCGGCACCATCATCGCCGCCCACGGGCGCCATTACCTGGCCGACGTGGCCGGACGCAAGCTGCAATGCGTCACACGCGGCAAAAAGACCAATATCGCCGTGGGCGACGTGGTCAACCTCAAGATGACCTCGGACGACCAGGCCGTGATCGAATCGATCACCGAGCGCAAGACCTTGCTGTACCGTTCCGACCAGTACAAGTCGAAGCTGCTGGCGGCCAACCTGAGCCGCCTGTTCATCGTGGTGGCGACCGAGCCGGGCTTTGCCGATGACTTGATTTCGCGCTCGCTGGTGGCGGCCGAAGCGGCCGGCATCGAGGCCCACCTGATCCTCAACAAGACCGACGTGGCCGAGCTGCTGCCCAAGGCGCGCGAGCGCCTGCTGGCCTACACTTCGCTCGGCTACCCGCTGCACGAAGTGTCGGCGCGCGCCAATCCGGAGCACGCGGTGGCCACCCTGATGCCGCTGCTCGAAGGGGAATCGTCGATTTTCATCGGCCAGTCGGGCATGGGCAAGTCGTCGCTGATCAATCTGCTGGTGCCGGACGCCGATATCGCGGTGCGCGAGATTTCAGCGGCGCTCGACACCGGCAAGCACACCACCACCTTCACGCGCCTGTATGCGCTGGGCGAGCAGGCCTCGATCATCGACTCGCCGGGCTTCCAGGAGTTCGGCCTGTATCACCTGAGCGAAGGGATGCTGGAACGCGCGTTCGTGGAGTTCGGGCCGTATCTGGGCGGTTGCAAGTTCTACAACTGCCGCCACCTGATCGAACCGCAGTGCGCGATCCTGACAGCGGTCGCGGAAGGCAAAATCGCCAAATTCCGCCACACGCTGTACGGACAGCTGCTGCACGAGTCGGCGCAGACGCTGTACTGATCCGCCTGTCGTTCCCTAACTCCTCGTTCCCGCTAGCCCGTCGTTCCCGCGCAGGCGGGAACGCATGCGTTCCCCCCCAAGTTCATGCCGAAGCCACAGGTATCGCAACATACTTGGGTTCCCGCCTGCGCGGGAACGACGAGTTGGCCCCCTTTTCAGCATACAATGGCAACACCATCGTAAAGGGATCCCGGCAATGGAGATGTTCACCGTCGATGTCAACGTTGCACAATGGGAGTCCGCCCTGCCCTCCCTGCGCGGCATGGAACGCTTGCCTGTGCTGCTGCCGCTGGCCTGGCACCTGCGCCAGCGCGACCCGGCCCGCGCCCTGATGCTGGCCGGCGAAGCGCTCTCCCAGCTACCCCTGTCCGACCTCCCGCCCGACCGCTGCGCCAGCCTCGAAGCGCGCATGCACCTGCTGCACGCCGAATGCGAATGGCTCGACGGCGCCCTCGACCTGGCCTGCGCCCACGCCTGCGAACTGCTATCGCGCTTCACGCTCCTGAACGACCATGCCGGCTGCGCCGACGCCCACTGGCTGCTGGCCTGGATCTCGATCGACCGCGGCGACCATGATGGCAGCGACGCCGCCTTCGCCAACGCCGCCGCCAGCGCGCGCCAGGCCGGCGATACCTTGCGCACCGACCTGGCCGAAGCGGCCCTCGCGCGCTGGGCGGTGCTGCGCGACCCGGTCGCCGCCGTCGGCCGCTGGGGCCAGCGCTTCGACGCCGACAGCAGCCGCCTGCACCCATCCCTGGCCACCTGGGTCAACGACTTCCTCGGTCTTGCCGCCAGCCAGGCGGCCGACTTCGGGGCCGCCGCCGGCCACTACATGCGCTGCTACGAATCGGCCCTCGACACCGGCCAGGTGCGCGCCGCCATCACCGCCGCCACCAACATCGGCGAAGACTTCACCATCCTCAACGACCACCACTCGGCGCTCGAATGGGTCCAGTGCGCGCTCGAACTGGCGCGTCCCACCGGCTGGCCGCGCAGCGTCGGCGCCTGCCTGATGCACAGCGCCGACACCCTGCGCCGCCTGGGCCAGCTCGACGCCGCGCACGACATGCTGCAAGAAGCGCTGACCATCATGAAACCGCTGGAAAACGCGCGCAGCTACGCCATCGCCCTGCAATACCTGGGCGACCTGTCGCTCGACAAAGGCGACTACGAATGCGCGCTGGACGCCTTTACGCGCCTGGCTGCGCGCGCCGAAGCGCTCGACCAGGCCGATTTCCGCAGCATCGCGCGGCGCGGCCAGGCGCACGCGCTGTCGCACCTGGGCCGCGCCAGCGACGCCATCGCGGTGGCCGCCGACGCCGCCGCCATGGCCGCCGCCCCCGGCTACGCCTACAACCAGATCGCCGCGCTGCGCGTGATGGCGCTGATCCACGCCCAGCACGCGCTGCCGCCGCCGCCCGGCATGGTCGAACCGAATCCGGTGCTGCATTACCTGCAGCAGGCGCTGTCGGTGGCCTCCACCATCGAAGGCTACACCGTGCCGGGCGACCTGTACGACGCCATGGCGCGCGAATACGCGGCCGCCGGCGACTACGCGCGCGCCTATGAGGTGGCGCTGGCGGCGTCAAGCTCGCGCGAAAAGACCCACAGCCAGGAAGCGACCAACCGCGCCATCGCCATGCAGGTACATCACCAGACCGAACACGCGCGCAGCGAGGGTTACCACCACCGCGAGCTGGCCGAATCGGAAGCGCGGCGCGCCGAAATCCTGCAGCGCACCAGCGCCACGCTCGAACGCCTGTCGGCCATCGGCCAGGAGATCACGGCCCACCTGGACGCCGCCGCCGTGTTCCAGGCACTCGACCGCCACATCCACGGCCTGCTCACCGCCAGTACCTTCGCCATCTACCTGATCGATGCCGCCGGCACCACGCTAAACCGCGCCTTTGGCGTGGAACTGGGGCGCGAACTGCCCAACCACGTCATTGCCCTGTCCAAGGGCGACGCCTATTCGGTGCGCTGCCTCGACGAGCGCCGCGAAATCTACATCGAGCACTGGCCCGACGCCGAGCACCGCAAGGTGGTGCCGGGCACGATGGTCAATATGAGCGCGCTGTTCGTGCCGCTGACGGTGGGCGAGCGCGCCATCGGCGTGATGACGGTGCAGGCGCCGCAATCGCACGCCTATGGCGAAAACGAGCGCATGATTTTCCGCACCCTGTGCGCGTACGGGGCGATCGCGCTCGATAACGCCGAGGCTTACCGCCAGTTGCAGGATGCGCAGACGCAGCTGGTGTCGCAGGAAAAGCTGGCCGCCCTCGGTTCCCTCATGGCGGGCGTGGCGCACGAACTCAATACCCCGATCGGCAACAGCCTGCTGATCGCCAGCACCATGCAGGAAAAGACCGCCGAAATCGAAGCGCTGATGAACGGGCCGGGCTTGCGCCGCTCCGAGCTGGCCGCCTTCATCACCGATTCGCAAAAGGCGGCGGCGCTGGTGCTGCGCGGACTGACCAGCGCGGCGGACCTGGTCAACAGCTTCAAGCAGGTGGCGGTCGACCGCACCACCGAGCAGCGCCGCTTCTTCAACCTGCAGCAGGTCTGCCACGAAATCATCGCCACCATGATGAACCGCATCCGCGCGGCCAACCACAATATCGACATGAGCGTGTCGGACGCGATCGGGATGGACAGCTATCCGGGGCCGTTCGGGCAGGTCATCACCAACTTCATCAACAACGCCCTGCTGCACGCGTTCGCGCCGGGCCACAGCGGCAGCATGACGCTGACGGCCTCGATGCCGGCCGAGGGACGGGTGCTGGTCGAGTTCCACGACAACGGCGGCGGCATCCGGCCCGAGCACCTGGGCCGGATTTTCGATCCGTTCTTCACCACCAAGCTGGGCCAGGGCGGCAGCGGGCTGGGACTGTCGATCAGCTACAACATCGTCACCTCGCTGCTGGGCGGGCAGATCACGGTGGTCAGCAGCGCGCAGGACGGCACCAGCTTCGTGCTCGACCTGCCGCTGACGGCGCCGCAGCATACGGACGCGGACGTGACCGCGATCTACTGATCTACTGTACCAGCACCAGTTCCTGGTCGGTCGCCAGGCGCGCGTGCAGCCAGCAGTCGCGGTGCGCGCCGCCGTCGACATAGCTGCCGCGCATCAGGCCTTCGCGCTGGAACCCGCAGCGTTCCAGCACGGCGGCGGCGGCCGGGTCGGCGGCCGGGGTGGCGCCCGCCAGCCGGTGCAGGCCCATGTGCGTAAAGGCATGCCTGACCACGGCGCCGACGGCCTCGCGCCCGTAGCCCTGGCCGCGCTCGGAGCGCAGGACCAGGAAGCCGATCTCGCCGATGGTGTCGGCCACGAGCATGACCGCCACCGCCCCCAGCGCGCGGCCATCGCGGTAGACGATCCAGGCGCTGGTCATGTCGGGACGCTCGGCCAGCGCCTGGCACAAATGCACCCATGCTTCGCGTTCGTCGTCGCCTTCCAGGCGTGCGCGCAGCGCCCGGGCACAGATGCTGTCGAACGGTTCGAGCACCAGGCGCGCTGTGCTGATCAGCGCCACCATGGACAGCACGCTGCGGGCCTTGCCCGCCGTGGCGCTCAATCCCGCCTCGCGCCGCTTCGGGCGCGCGCCGCGCCGCGCGCGGCAACAATACTGGTGGCCACCAGCGGCCAGGCAGGTCTGAACATGCACGACTCCCGAATCGACAACACCGGCAAACTGCGCCTCACCCGCCGCGCTGTGCTTCATGCGGGCGATCGATCCCAGGCTAACGGCGCCGCCCGCGCCCGGCAAAGATAATTAGCATTATTTACACGCGCAGCCGTATTGACAATCCGGAGGCGTCTTTATGGCACCGCCGGCGGCCAGATGCTTTCGCACCACTCTTGCACCCCGAACATACAAAACCCTTATAATTGAATCGATAACACCCGCCACCGGCCGTCCCCATGTCCCCAAAAAAACCCATCAAGCACTTCCTGCAATTTGCCGACTTCACCCTGGCCGAGTTCGAATACGTGATCGAACGGGCCAAGATCATCAAGCGAAAATTCAAGAATTACGAGGTCTATCATCCCCTGATCGACCGCACCCTGGTCATGGTATTCGAGAAAAACTCGACCCGCACCCGGCTCTCCTTCGAGGCCGGCATGCACCAGCTGGGCGGCGCCGCCATCTACCTGAACACGCGCGACAGCCAGCTCGGTCGCGGCGAGCCGGTCGAAGACGCCGGCCAGGTGATGAGCCGCATGTGCGACATCATCATGGTGCGCACCTTCGGCCAGGACATCATCGAGCGCTTCGCCGCCCATTCGCGGGTGCCGGTGATTAACGGCCTGACCAACGAACACCATCCCTGCCAGGTGCTGGCCGATATCTTCACCTACGTCGAACAGCGCGGCTCGATCGCCGGCAAGATCGTCACCTGGGTGGGCGACGCCAACAACATGCTGTACTCCTGGCTGCAAGCGGCCGAAGTATTTGGCTTCCACCTGAACGTATCGACTCCCAAAGGCTACGACATCGACCATTCGCTGGTGTCGACCTCCCGCTTCACCGTCTTCGACAACCCGTCGGACGCGTGCCAGGGCGCCCATCTGGTCAACACCGACGTCTGGACCAGCATGGGCTACGAGAAGGAAAACGCGGCCCGCCTGGCGGCCTTCGACGGCTACATCGTCGATGGCGCCAAGATGGCGCGCGCCGCACCCGACGCGCTCTTCATGCACTGCCTGCCGGCCCACCGCGGCGAGGAAGTCGCGGCCGAGGTCATCGACGGACCGCAGTCGGTGGTCTGGGACGAGGCCGAAAACCGCCTGCACGTGCAGAAGGCGCTGATCGAGTACCTGCTGCTCGGCCAGTTGGCTGGCACGACGAGCGGCGGCGCGCAATAACAACACCAGATTGTTCAACCCAAGATTGGAAACTCCATGAGCGACATTAAAAAAGTAGTCCTCGCCTATTCGGGCGGCCTGGACACCTCGGTCATCCTCAAATGGCTGCAAGATAACTACAAGTGCGAGATCGTCACCTTCACCGCCGACCTGGGCCAGGGCGAAGAGCTGGAACCGGCGCGCGCGAAAGCCATCAAGTTCGGCATCAAGCCGGAAAATATCTACATCGACGACGTGCGCGAAGAATTCGTGCGCGACTTCGTGTTCCCGATGTTCCGCGCCAACACCGTGTACGAAGGCGAATACCTGCTGGGCACCTCGATCGCGCGTCCGCTGATCGCCAAGCGCCTGATCGAGATCACGCGCGCCACCGGCGCCGACGCCATTTCGCACGGCGCCACCGGCAAGGGCAACGACCAGGTGCGCTTCGAACTGGGCGCGTATGCGCTCAAACCGGACGTCAAGATCATCGCCCCGTGGCGCGAATGGGACTTGCTGTCGCGCGAAAAACTGCTGAAATACGCGGAAGACGCGGGCATCGCGGTCGACATGAAGCACAAGAATGGCGGCGCGCCCTACTCGATGGACGCCAACCTGCTGCACATTTCCTTCGAAGGCCGGCATCTGGAAAACCCGAGCGCCGAAGCCGAGGAAAGCATGTGGCGCTGGACCGTCAGCCCGGAAGCGGCGCCCGACCAGGCCGAGTACCTCGACCTCGAATACGAACAAGGCGACATCGTCGCGATCAACGGCGTGCGCATGTCGCCAGCCACCGTGCTGACGGAACTGAACCGCCTCGGCGGCAAGCATGGCATCGGCCGCCTGGACCTGGTCGAAAACCGCTACGTCGGCATGAAGTCGCGCGGCTGCTACGAAACCCCGGGCGGCACCATCATGCTGCGCGGCCACCGCGCCATCGAATCGATCACCCTGGACCGCGAAGTGGCCCACCTCAAGGATGACCTGATGCCGCGCTACGCGTCGATGATTTACAACGGTTACTGGTGGGCGCCGGAGCGCGTCGCGCTGCAAACCCTGATCGACCATACCCAGCAAACCGTGAACGGCAGGGTTCGCATGAAGCTGTACAAGGGCAATGTGATCGTGGTCTCGCGCGATTCCAAGACCGATTCGCTGTTCGACATGAACATCGCGACCTTTGACGAAGATGGCGGCGCCTACAACCAGGCCGACGCCGGCGGCTTCATCAAGCTCAACGCGTTGCGCATGCGCATCGCCGCCGTGGCGCGCGAAAAGCGCGGCCAGTAAGCAGCAAACAGCAAGCTCGTCCCCGGTGGGCCGCGTGCCCGCCGGCCGGCGCGGCCCGCATGCGGCCGCGCCCTCCCCTCCCCCGCAAAAAATTTCCCGTTCTCCGCGGCGAATTGTCCCGTGCTCTGCCTCAACGATGTTACATTTATAGCGAACAACATCGTTCCCGGAGAGACCCATGTTTACTGACCTGAGCATCAAGAACAAGCTGTTTCTCGGCTTCGGCGGCATCGTCGCCATCATCCTGTTCCTGCTGATCCTGGCCTACAACAATTTCTCCAAGATGTCCGATGCAAACCGCTGGGATCGCCACACCCTGGAAGTGCTGCTTGAAACCAACAAAATCGCCACCAACGTGCTGGAAATCCAGGCCGAGGTGCGCGGCTACCTGCTGACCGGCGAGGAACGTTTCCTGTCGCCCCAGATCGACGAGGAAAAATCGCTGCTGGAAAACGTCCAGCGCGCGCTTCGCCTGACCGCCGACAACCCGGCCCAGAATGCGCGCATCCGCAAGCTCGACGCCATGACCGGCACCTGGCTCAAGACCGTGATCCGGCCCATGATCGCCAAACGGCGCGCCTTGGGCAAGGTGGCCGACTCCGCCGAGCAGATCGGGCGCTGGCCCGAGCTCAGCAACGGCTTCCAGATCGTCAGCGAAGTACGCGGCCTGATCGCCCAGATCGCCGACGAGGAAAATGCCTTGCTGACGGCGCGCTCGACCGAATCGGCGCAACTGCAAAAAACCATGTCCCTGCTGCTGAGCCTGGGCGGCGCAGTGTGCGTGGCGCTGGCCTCGATCGTGGCCTGGATGCTGGCGCGCGCGCTGCTCACCCCGCTCAACAACCTGACCGAGGCGGTCGGCAAGATCGCCGCCGGCCAGCAGTCGGCGCGCGCAGCCGTGATCTCGCGCGATGAACTGGGCAAGGTCACCGAGGAATTCAACCGCATGGCGCAATCGATCCAGGATGGCCAGGCCAACGAGGCGGCCGCCACCAACCTGCTGCGCGCCAATGTCGACGCCCTGCTCGACGTGGTCTCCAAGGCCGCCATCGGCGACCTGACCGGCACCGTGGCCATCACCGGCAGCGACGCCATCGGACGCATGGGCGAGGGCTTGAAAACCATGGTCGGCAACCTGCGCATCTTGCTCAACAATGTGCAAAAGGCCGGCATCCAGGTCACCACCTCGGCCACCGAAATCGCCGCCTCGGCCAAGCAGCAGGAAGCGACCGGCATCGAACAAGCCCAGACCAGCATCGAAATCCTCTCGACCACCAAGGAAATCTCGGCCAACACCACCCAGCTGCTCAAGACCATGGAAGACGCCACCGCGGTGGCCGACTACACCACCAGCGCCACCGCCGAGGCCCAGCAAAACCTGAAACGCATGGACAGCACCATGCAGCACATGGTCTCGGCCACCGATTCGATCAATGCCAAGCTGGCCGCGCTGTCGGAAAAAGCCAGCAACATCAACAGTGTGCTGATCACGATCACCAAGGTGGCCGACCAGACCAACATCCTCTCGCTCAACGCCGCCATCGAAGCCGAAAAAGCCGGCGACGCCGGGCGCGGCTTCTCGGTGGTGGCCACCGAAATCCGCCGCCTGGCCGACCAGACCTCGGTGTCGACCTGGGACATCGAGCAAATGCTCAAGGAAATGCAGTCGGCGGTATCGGCCAGCGTGATGGGCATGGACAAATTCTCCGAAGAGATCCGGCGCAGCGTCGGCGAAGTGCGCCAGGTGGGCGAACAGCTCTCCACCGTGATGGACCAGGTGCAAAAGCTGGCGCCCCAGTTCGACCTGGTGCTGCAGGGGATGCAGTCGCAGGCGGTGGGCGCCTCGCAGATTTCCGACACCATGATGCAGCTCAACGACGCCACCCAGCAGACCGTCGAATCGCTCAAGGCCACCAGCGAAGCGGTGCACCAGCTGCAGTACGCGGCCAGCGACCTGCAATCGTCGGTGGCGACCTTCTCGGTCAACACCTGAGGCTGCGGCGATGAAAGTCATGGTCTTTCATATCGGCGCCGACCGCTACGCCCTGCCCCTGCGGGCGGTGGCGCGCGTGCTGCCGGCCGCCGCCCTGAAGGCCATCCCGCTCGCGCCAGGCTACGTGGCCGGCTTGCTCGACCTGCACGGCGCGCCGGTGCCGGTGATCGACCTCTCGGCCCTGGCCGGCGTGCCGCCCGGGCAGCTGTGGTACGACTCGCGCATCATCCTGGTCGACTATCCGCTCGCTGACGGCGATGCCGACGGCGCCACCCGCCCGCTCGGCCTGCTGGCCGAACACGTGATCGGGGTCGACACCATCGACATTGCCGCGCTGGCCGATGCCGGCGTCGCCGGCGCCCCCTTCCTGGGCCAGGTGGCCGCCGACGGCGCCGGCATGCTGCAACTGGTCAGCCTCGCGCAGCTGCTCAGCGCCGACGTGCGCGCGCAACTGTTCCCCGCCACCGGAGCGCCCGCATGAAAGCGCGCGACCTGCTGCAGCAGGTAACGGGGCTGAACCTGACCGAGGCCGTGGTCGGCCGCGCCGTCGAACGGCGCATGCAGGCGCTCGCGCTGGACGACACGCGCGCCTACCAACGCCTGCTCGCGGACGGCGCGGCGGAACTGGGCGCGCTGACCGAACTGGTGGTGGTGCCCGAATCGTGGATGTTCCGCGACGCCGAAGCGTTCGTCGCGGCCACCGCGTTTGTCGCACGGCGCCTGGCGGCCAGGCCGGCGCGCCCGCTGCGCATCCTGTCGGTGCCGTGCGCCGGCGGCGAAGAACCGTACTCGATGGCCATGTCGCTGCAAAGCGCGGGCGTGGCTGCCAGCGACTATGCGATCGACGCGGTCGACCTGTCCGAGGTGGCGCTGGCGCGCGCCCGCGCCGGCCTGTACACCCGCAACGCCTTCCGCGGCCGCCACCTCGATTTCCGCGAACGCTACTTTACAGCGGCCGGCGCCGAGTACCAGATCTGCGACGACATACGCGCCCAGGTGAGCTTCAACCAGGCCAACCTGCTCGATCCCGCCTTTTCCAGCCGGCCGGGCTACTACGACGTCATCTTTTGCCGCAATCTGCTGATCTACTTCGACGACCCCACCGTGGCCGCCGCCATCGCCAGCCTGGCGCGCCTGCTGGCCGACGACGGCATCCTGTTGGCCGGCTATGCCGAGGTGCCGGCCTTCTGCCGCAACGGTTTTGCCACGCTGCGCGCGCCCGGCGCCTTCGCCCTCGAAAAGGCCGGCGCCCACGCTTCCTGGCCGCCGCGCATCCCGGCCCGCCAGCACGCGCGCCCGCCCGCGCCGGAGCGGCCCGCCGCAAGCGCAGCGGCGCCAGCGCGCGCCGCGCGGCCGCTGGCTGCCGCAGCGCCGGCTGCCGCGCCGGCTGCCGCGCCGCCGCCAGCCGCGGACATGCTGGCGCGCGCGCGCCGCCAGGCCGACCTGGGCGACTACAGCGGCGCCGCGGCAGCCTGTCGCGAACTGCTCGAGCAGAACCCCGATTCGGCCGACGCCTACTTCATCCTCGGCATGGTCAGCGAATGCGAACAGCGCATCGCCGAAGCGGGCGACCACTGGCGCCGCTGCGTCTACCTGCAGCCGGACCACTACGAAGCGCTGTGCCACCTGGCGCTGCTGGCCGAGCAAAGTGGCGAGCCGGCCCAGGCGGCCGCCCTCAAGCAGCGCGCCGCGCGCATCTACCAGCGCCGCAATGACGGCGACCAACGCAAAGGCGCCCCATGACGACCGCGCCCGACCAGCCGCACGCGCTGGACCTCGACGATTGCTGGAACAGGATCGGCGTGGCCGGCGACCTCAGTTGCCCCAAGCTCGCGCAGCATGTCCATTGCCGCAACTGCGATGTGTACGAGGGCGCGGCGCGCCACAGCATGCGGCGCCCGGTCGGACCGGGCTACCGCGACGACTGGGCCGCCCTGCTGCGCCAGCCGCAGGCCGAGCGCGCGCGCCACGACCACTCCGGGCTGGTGTTCCGCCTGGGGCGCGAATGGCTGATGCTGCCGACCCGGATGGTGTCCGCGGTCGCACCGCTCGCCGCCAGCCACTCGCTGCCGCACCGCAGCGGCGGCGCCCTGACCGGCATCGTCAACGTCGGCGGCACCCTGGCGCCAGCGATCGCGCTGGCCAGCATGCTCGGGATCGATGAAAACGACGCCCCGGTCCAGGGCGGACGCCACGTGTTCGCGCGCCTGCTCGTCATCGTCTGGGAAGAGCAGCGCTTCGCCCTGCCGGTGGCCGACCTGCACGGCATCCTGCGCTACGGCGCGGCCAGCGTGGGCGCGCCGGCGGCCACCCTCAACAAGGGCTTGCAGCGCTTCATCACCGGCGTGCTGACCCAGGGCGAGATGCGCATCGGCGTGCTCGATGCGCCGCTGGTCGGCCACCAGCTGACAAGGTTGCTGCGATGAGCACCGGCGGCGGCGACCTCAGTCAATTCTCGATGCTGGACCTGTTCCGCATGGAGGCGGACGGCCAGACCCAGGTCCTCACCGATGGCCTGTTGAGCATGGAGCGCGGCGGCGGCGACGCTTCCACCCTTGAGGCGATGATGCGCGCCGCCCATTCGATCAAGGGCGCGGCCGCCATCGTCGGCCTGGACGTGGTGGTGCAGCTGGCGCACGGGATGGAAGACGCCTTCATCGCCGCCCAGAACGGCCAGCTCCAGCTCACGCCCGCGCGCATCGACGCACTGCTGGCCGGGGTCGACCTGATACTGCAGTTCTCGACCCTGGACGAAGCCGCTCTGCCGGCCTGGCTGGAACAGCACGGCGCGCGCATCGCCGCGACGCTGAACAGCATCGCCGGCATCGCGCTGATCGAGTCGGCGCCCGCACTCGACCCGATTGCGGCGCCGCCGCAGCTGGCCGTGCCGGTGCTGGAAGCGGCCACGCTGCCGCTGGCGAGCGCCCCCGACGACCTGGCGCCGCAGCGCGCCCATGGCGCGCCCAAGGCGGCCCAGAACTTCGAGCGCCTGCTGGCCCTGGCCAGCGAGTCGCGCATCAACGCGCACCAGATGCACCCCTTCATCGCCCAGCTGCAGCGCTTCAAGCGCAACCAGGCCAGCCTGTTCCAGGCGCTCGAACAGCTGCACGATGCCGTGGTGCGCGGCGGCGACCAGGCCCTGATCGAACAATCGGCCCTGGCCGGCCAGAAGGCCCACCCGCTCAAGCAGTTCATGCTCGAACACATGGCTGACATCGAAAGCTACGAGCGGCGCCTGCTGGGCGTATCGAAAAACCTGGTCGATGAAGTGCTGACCCTGCGCATGCGCCCTTTCCGCGATGGCGTGCAAGCGTTCCCGCGCATGGTGCGCGACCTGGCGCGCAGCCTGGGCAAGGAAGCGCAGCTCCTGATCGAAGGCGAAGACACCCTGGTCGACCGCGACATCCTGGCGCGCATCGAAAGCCCGCTCAACCACATGCTGCGCAATGCCGTCGACCACGGCATGGAAACCCAGGCCGAACGGATCGCCGCCGGCAAGCCGGCGCTGGGTACCATCGTGCTGGAGGCGCGCCACCGCGCCGGCATGCTCAGTATCGAGATTGCCGACGACGGGCGCGGAGTCGACATCGAACGCATCCGGCGCCAGGTGGTCGAGCGCAAGATGGCCAGCGCCACGATGGCGCAAGCCATGTCGCAGCCGGAACTGATCGAATTCCTGTTCCTGCCCGCCTTCAGCCTGAAGGAAACCACCAGCGCCATTTCCGGGCGCGGCGTGGGGCTCGACATCGTGCACCAGACCATCCGCGAACAGAATGGCACGGTGCGCATCGAGTCCGCGCCCGGCGAGGGCTTGCGCACCTTCATCACCCTGCCGCTGACCCAATCGATCGTGCGCGCACTGGTGATCGACGTCCAGGGCGAAGCCTACGCGATCCCCATCGTCAAGGTCGAGCGGGTGCTCAAGGTGCCGCAAAGCGAGATCCACACGCTGGAGCACAAGCAGTTCTTCGACTTCGGCGGCGAGCACCTCGGGCTGGTCTCGGCCGCCCAGGTACTGGAACTGGGCCAGATCGGCAGCGGCGCCGGCGAACTGCCGGTGGTGGTGATCGGCGCCGCCCAGCGCCGCTACGCGCTGGTGGTCGACGCCATCCGCGGCGAACAAAGCCTGGCGGTGCAGGCGCTCGACCCGATCTTCGGCAAGATGCGCGACATCAGCGCCGGCGCCCTGCTCGACGACGGCGCCCCGGTCCTGATCCTCGACGTGCCCGACCTGCTGCTCTCGATCGACAAGCTGCTGCACGAAGGCGGCCTGCACCAGCTGGGCGCGCGCGGCGGCCCCGAAAAACGCAAGGTCAAGCGCATCCTGGTGGTGGACGACTCGCTCACCGTGCGCGAGATGGAACGCAAGCTGCTGCAGGGGCGCGGCTTCCAGGTCGACATCGCCATCGACGGCATCGACGGCTGGAACGTGGTGCGCAGCGGCGACTACGACCTCCTGATCACCGACGTCGACATGCCGCGCATGGACGGCATCGAACTGGTTGGCCTGGTCAAGAAGGATATCCACTTGTACAAACTGCCCGTCATGATCGTCTCCTACAAGGACCGGCCGGAAGACCGCGCGCGCGGCATGAGCGCCGGCGCCGACTACTACCTGACCAAGGGCAGCTTCCATGACGAAACCCTGCTCAACGCCGTGTTCGACCTGATCGGAGAAGCCGGCCTATGAAAATCGGCATCGCCAACGACGTCGCCATGGCGGCCGAAGCGCTGCGCCGCGTGGTGGCCAGCACCAGCGAACACCAGGTGGTGTGGATCGCCCGCACCGGCCTGGAAGCGGTGCGCATGTGCGCCGACAACCGTCCCGACCTGGTGTTGATGGACCTGAACATGCCGGAGCTGGACGGGGTCGAAGCAACCCGCCAGATCATGCAAAAGACCCCGTGCGCGATCCTGGTCGTCACCGGCCAGCCGCAGGACAATGTCAGCCAGGTGTTCCGCGCGCTCGGTGCCGGTGCGCTCGACGTCACCGCCACGCCGCTGCTGGCGCGCGGCGGCGGCGGCGACGCGGCGCTGCTGCACAAGATCAAGACCATCGGCAAACTGATACGCGTCAGCGGCGCCGACACCCTTCCCGCGCAGGCGCCCGAACGCTTCAACGGCAAGATCAAGCACCTGCTGGCGATCGGCTCCTCGACCGGCGGCCCGATCGCGGTGGCCAAGGTGCTGGCCGGCTGGACCCCGGCGCCGGGCACCGCCATCGTGGTGGTCCAGCACATCGATGAAAACTTCGCCGCCCATTTTTCCAAGTGGCTGGGCGAGCAGCTGGTGATGCCGGTGCGCGTGATCGACGACGGCGACCCGCTCGAAGCGGGCTGCGTGCAGATCGCCCGCACCAACAACCACCTGGTCCTGAGCGCGCGCCACCGCCTGCACTACGACGAAGCGCCGCGCGACTACGCTTACCGGCCCTCGGTCGACGTGTTTTTCAACTGCGTGGCGCAGCACTGGGAGAACGACGCCACCGGCCTGCTGCTGACCGGGATGGGGCGCGACGGCGCCAACGGCTTGCTCGCCATGCGCCAGGCCGGCAAGGCCACCATCGCCCAGGACCAGGCCAGCAGCGCTGTGTACGGCATGCCACGCGCCGCCGCCGAGATTGATGCCGCGCAGCAAATTTTATCCTTGGAAAACATCGGACGGGCATTGCGCAGTAGAATTGGGACCAAGCCGGCCGGTAACTAGCGCCGCCATTTTCACCGACAAGCCTACACCGATGTCTGACGTTTACAAAACCTACATGCCGGAACCGGCCGTTTTCAAGGTGCGGGTCCTGATGGTGGACGACCAGCCGATCATCGCCGAGGCGGTGCGGCGCATGCTGGCCGACCAGCCGGACATCGAATACCACTACGTGCTCGACTCGGCGCTGGCGGCCGACAGCGCCGAGCAGCTGCAACCGACCGTCATCCTGCAAGACCTGGTCATGCCCGGCATCGACGGCTTCGGGCTGATCGCCCTGTACCGCGAGCGCGACAGCCTGCGCCACGTGCCCGTGATCGTGCTCTCGTCCAAGGAAGATCCCACGCTCAAGGCGCACAGTTTCGCGGTGGGTGCCAACGACTACCTGGTCAAGCTGCCGGACCGGCTCGAACTGCTGGCGCGGGTGCGCTACCACTCGGCGGCGCACATCAGCCGGCTGCAGCGCGACGAAGCGTTTCGCTTCCTGCGCGAAAGCCAGCACCAGCTGGCCCAAGCCAATATCGAACTGCAAAAGTTCGCCGCGCTGGACGGCCTGACCGGGATTGCCAACCGGCGCCGTTTCGACGACGTCATCGACCTCGAATGGCAGCGCGGGCAGCGCGAACAGAGCGCGCTGTCGGTGCTGATGTGCGACATCGACTGCTTCAAGGCCTACAACGACAGCTTCGGCCACCTGCCGGGCGACCTGTGCCTGAAGACGACCGCGGCGGTGCTCACCGAACACCTCAAGCGGCCGGCCGACCTGGCGGCGCGCTACGGCGGCGAAGAGTTCGCCGTCATCCTGCCCGAGACCGACCTGGCCGGCGCCCGGGTGGTGGCCGACGCCGTGCGCACGCACCTGGAAAAGCTGGCGATGGACAATCCGCAAGCGCCGGGCGGCATCGTCACCATGTCGATCGGCGTGGCCAGCGTGGTCCCGTCGCGCACCGACACCGCCGAACAACTGATCGCACGCGCCGACAAGGCCCTGTACGCCGCCAAGACGGCCGGGCGCAACCGCGTGTGCGTGGCCGAGGCCGAAGCCGAAGCCGCCCCTCTCCCCACCTGAAGAAGGAAGTCCATGAGCACGATTCAAAACGTCACCGTCAGCAAGAAATCGACTATTTTCTTTGACGGCAAATGCGTGTCGCACACGCTGTTGCTGGCCGATGGCAGCAAGAAAACGGTGGGCGTGATTTTCCCGTCGCAGCTGACGTTCAACACGGCGGCACCGGAAGTGATGGAAATCGTCGCCGGCAAGTGCCGGGTTCGGCTGGCCGGCAGCGACGCCTGGCAAGACTACCAGGCTGGCGAGCGCTTCAGCGTCGGCGCCGACACCGCCTTCGACATCGAAACGACCGAGACGCTCGACTACGTCTGCCACTTCGGCTGAACTGCGGTGAGTAGCGCGTGAACGGGGAATCGACGCATCCCGATCGCGCGCTCAAGACGCGCCGCGCCATCAGCGGTGCGCGCATTCCCAACGAAAAACGCACGCCCCCGGCGTGCGTCCTCGACTGCTACCAGCGATTACTGCACAAAGCGGATCTGGCGCAGCTTGTACTTCACCCCCTGCTGATCGCCCCACTTAGGCAAGGTGCCGAACGGCATGCCGATGTTGCGCAGGTCAAAGCACGGATCGGCCGCCGCAATCAGCGCGCTGACCTTGACCGTGACCGGCGTCCAGCTACCCGCGGCCGGACGGCCGAACAGATGATCGCCCGACTTGCAATTGCTGCCCGGGCTTTCCATCTTGACCGCCAGGCCGCCGCTGTTGGCCCCGTAGCTGCCGACATTGATCTCGAACTGCAGGGTGCCACTGGCGAAGTTGCTCAGATTCACAGGCGTGCCGGTGATCATCACCAAGCCGTCGCCACCGTCGGCGGCGAAGTGCAAGTCCAGCCCATCAGCGGGCGTCATGCTGGCCTTGGTGTGGCTGCCATTGGACGAGTAGGTGCTGAGCACCAGGTCGCCCGTCAGCGCGCCCGCATTGAACACGCCGTAAGTCGGCCCCGGCAGCGGCGGCCCGACGACCACCGGTGGCGGCACCAGGCTGGCGCAGGTGGCGGCATCGGCATCCCTGGCCGCGCCCGGCACCCAGCGGATGTTGGCAAACGAGGCGACAAAAGCTTGCTCGGTATAGACCAGGAATGGCGTATCGATCAGGGTGAAGTCGGCGCCCTTGGCGCCAAAGCAGGACAGCGGCAATTTCACGGTACGCTTCACCTCCAGCGGCAAGCCCTTGAACAAGGTCGTGCCATCCACCTCGCCCGCGCAAGGGTGCTTGCAGTCCACCCGCATTTTCACCGCGCCGGCCGGCGCCTTGTGCACGATGGTGTCGAACACCAGGGCCGCGTCGGCGTTGAGGTAGTTTTCACGGTCGGCCGTGGTGGCCGCTTGCGAATAGAACTGGCCGGCGCCGCTCCAGGTGATTTTCTTGCCGTCCTGCTGGATAGTGATCTGGGTGGTCTCGGCCTTGACGTTGGGCAGCGTGGTGACCGCGTTCAAGTCGGCGCCCAGCGCCAGCGACCAGGCGCTCGGGTCGCCGATACGGGCCGTGTAGGGCGCCTGGTCGGCCGAACGGAACACCTCCAGATCGCTACTCGCCTGGCTGCCGTTGGCGGCGGACTGGGCGCAACCCAAGGTCGGCGCCGTTTCGTCGAGCTTGGCCAGCCGGGTATCGTCCGCGTAGCGCATGCCGAAGCCATAGGCAAACAGCGGATCGTAGTTGGGGTCGCCTTTATTGGCCATCTGGCAAGCCGTTTTCGGCCAGGAGAACGACAGCTTGCCGTTCATGTCCAGATTGACGTCGCCATTGTCCTTGCGGAACAGGACATCGGTGACACCCTTGCCTTCGGTGCCGGGCAACCAGGCCACCACGAACGCGCTTGAGCGGTTCAGTTCCTTGTTGACCCAGACTGGACGGCCGGTGATCAGTACGCTGACCACCGGCACGCCCTTGCCGCTGACGGCATCGAGCACGGCCAGGTCTTCCGGATGGCGCCGCGCGTGCTCCAGGGTGCCGCTCCTGCCGATGTCGCCCACGCCTTCGGCGTACGGGGTTTCGCCGATGACGGCGATGACTGCCTTGAAGTCGGCCACGTTGACGTCCGCGGCGTTCTGGCGGTAGACCACGTTGGCGTCGCCAGCCACCGATTTGATCGCCGCCAGGATGCTGTCGGCGTTCGGGAAGTCGGCATTGGTATTGGCCGTTCCCTGCCAGGTAAGCGACCAGCCGCCGGTTTGATTGGACAGGCTGTCGGCGCTTTTTCCGACCACCAGAATCTTTTCACCGCGCTTCAGTGGCAACACCTTGTTATCGTTTTTCAGCAGCACCAGCGATTTTTGCACCGCTTCGCGCGCCAGGGCACGATGCTGCAGACGGCCGGCATCGGTGTAGGGGCGTTCGAGCGGCGCCTTGGCGGTCATGATGCCGGCGCGAAATTTCACGCGCAGGATGCGGGTGACGGCATCATTGATGCGCGCCAGTGGAATGTCGCCCTTGTTGACCGAGGCGATGGTGTTGTCGATAAACTCCTTCCACTTTTCCGGGACCATGATCATGTCGACGCCGGCATTGATCGCTTGTGGGCAACTGCCGTCGCTGCAGCCCGCCACCTGGGCGTGGCCGTTCCAGTCACCGATGACGAAGCCGTCGAAGCCCATCTTGGTCTTGAGCACATCGGTCAGCATCTCTTTGCTGCCGTGCATCTTACCGACCTTGATCTGCAAGCTGTCATTGTCCCAGCTGTTAAACGAGGCCATCACGGTCTGGGCACCGGCGCCCAGGGCGTGGTAATACCCTTGGCCATGGATGTTGATCATGTCGTTGCGGCTGGACAGGTTGACGCCTTGATCCCTGCCCAGGTCGGTGCCACCGTCGCCCATGAAGTGCTTGGCCGTGGCGATGACGTTGCCGCTGCCGGCAAAATCGTTCTGCAAGCCCTTGACCATTTCGCGCGCGTATTTGGTGACGATCAAGGGATCTTCGGAATAACTTTCATAGGTGCGGCCCCAACGGTCATCGCGCACCACCGCGAGGGTCGGGGCGAAGGTCCAGTCGATACCGGTGGAAACCACTTGAGCGGCCACGGCCGCGCCGATGCGGCGCATCATGGCCGGATCGTTGGCAGCGCCCAGGCCGATGTTATGCGGGAACATGGTAGCGCCGAACACATTATTGTGGCCGTGCACCGCGTCGGTGCCCCAGATCACCGGGATCTTGACCTTGGAATCGGTGGCCATCGACGCTTTCCAGTACGCGTCGGCCAGCTTGACCCACTCTGCCGGGGCGGCCAACTTGTTGTTACCCGGGAAAGAACCACCGCCGTTCAGCACCGAACCGATGTAGTACTGGCGCACCTGGTCCGGGGTGATACTCTTGATTTCCGGCTGGGTCATCTGTCCGACTTTCTCCGCCACGCTCATCCCGGCAACGATGGCGGCGATGGCCGATTCGGTCGCCGGATCTTTCTTGATATCGCTGGCCACGTTCGGGAAGTCGCTGTACTGCGTCAGCGCGTCGACGGGCGGCTTGGGGGTGTCCGGCTTGGCCGGGTCGCTGTCGCCATCGCAGGCGGCCAGCATCGCGCCACAGACGGCCGCTGCCAGGCCGGTCCGGATCAAGGTAGCTAACTTGTCTCGCATATTATTTGTCTCCTGATTGAATGGCTGGGGCCCGGCAGTGCTGCCGCACGTTGCCGGGCACCCAGGCGAGGACGCGCCAGCACCTGTGCAAACCGAAATTGGAAGCGCTTCCCATCGCGTTTTCATTATTTATCAAAATTGACTAAAAAGATAATATTTTCTGATCAATTTTCGCACTGGACGCAGTCGCCCCGGAAACGCCAGGCGCAGCCCTGCCCGAATGCCATGCCATGTTTCAAGCAATAACGATGGATGCGACGGGGAGGGAAACAGGCAGGGGCAGCGCAGCCAGGGCGTGCCCGGTCAGGCTAGACGAAGACAGGCTCGGTTTCGAGCGCGACGCCGAAACGCGCCAGCACATCGGCCTGGATCGCACGCGCCAGCGCGCGCACCTCGGCACCGGTCGCGCCGCCGCGGTTGACCAGCACCAGCGCCTGCTTTTCGTACACGCCGGCCGCGCCCAGGCTGCGGCCTTTCCAGCCGCATTGGTCGATCAGCCACCCGGCCGCCAGCTTTTCGCTGCCGTCGCCCTGGGCGTGGTGCACCAGCGCCGGATGCGCCGCCAGCATGGCGGCGCACTGCGCTGCGCTGACCACGGGATTCTTGAAGAAGCTGCCGGCATTGCCGATCTGCACAGGGTCGGGCAGCTTGCGCCGCCTGATCGCCACCACCGCGTCGCTCACCTGCTGCGCCGTCGGCACCGCCAACCCCGCTGCGGCCACTTCCTGCGCCAGTTCGGCATACTTGAGATTGGCCACCCACGCGCGCGGCAGCGCGAAGGTGACGTCGACAATCACCAGCCCCGCTCCGCCGGCATGCTTGAACACGCTGTCGCGGTAGCCGAAGCGGCAAGCCGCCGCATCCATCACCCGCAAACGCCCGCTGGAGAGCTCGAACACGGTCAGCGCGTGGAACAGGTCCTTCACTTCGGCCCCATAGGCGCCAATATTCTGGATCGGCGACGCTCCCACCGTGCCGGGAATGAGGGCCATGTTTTCCAGCCCGCCCAGCCCCTGCGCCAGGGTCCATTGCACGAAGCCGTGCCAGTTTTCGCCGGCGCCGGCGCGCACCAGCATGCTGCCGCCCTCCTCGCCCAGTACCTCGCGCCCTTCGATCGCCATGTGCAGCACCACACCGTCGAAGTCGCCCGTGAGGACGATGTTGCTGCCGCCGCCAAGCAGCAGGCGCGGCAGCGCGGCGAGGACGGGATCGGCCATCACCTGCGCCAGCTGTTCGACCCGGGTGAGCTTGAGATAGGCGCGCGCGCGCGCGTCGATGCCGAAGGTATTGACAGCGCGCAGGGAAAAATCGGGCGAAATGACTAGGTCTGGTTGCATGAATGAGCGTCGTTTAAGCATTTAGGGGGCCAATCCGGTAAAAAACCGGGTCAGCACAGGGGCGCCGCCCCGGTTGTCCGTTAAAATATCGGCATTCTACATTTTGCAAGTAAAAGGATCCCATTATGCCGTCGTTTGATGTCGTCTCCGAAGCAGACATGATCGAAGTGAAAAACGCAGTCGAACAATCGAACAAGGAAATCACCACCCGTTTCGATTTCAAGGGCAGTTCCGCCAAGGTCGAGCAGAAGGATACCGAACTGACCGCCTTCGCCGATTCCGATTTCCAGCTCTCGCAAGTGCGCGATGTGCTGACCAACAAGCTGGCCAAGCGCAAGGTCGATGTGCGTTTCCTCGACGAAGGCAAGATCGAGAAAATCGGCGGCGACAAGGTCAAGCAGGTGATCAAGGTAAAGAACGGCATCGAAACCGACGATGCCAAGAAGATCGTCAAGGTCATCAAGGATAGCAAGATGAAGGTCCAGGCCAGCATCCAGGGCGAGTCGGTGCGCGTCACCGGCGCCAAGCGCGACGATCTGCAAGCGGCCATGGCCATGCTGCGCAAGGATGTGCCGGATATGCCGCTGGAATTTAATAACTTCCGCGATTGATCGTCCAGCACGATCAATCGGCGCTTTTCGGGTCGCCAGATCCGGAAATCACCGACAAAATGGCGGTATTTGCCGCCGTTTTGCTCGCTGGATAGTCGATCACCCGGTCAGTCCCCGGCGTGCTTGGGGTAGAATTGTAGGTGCGCAAGCTGGCTGCGGCAGCCGCGCCAGCGCACCAGTAAACTTGGCAGTCTAAGGATAGCAATGAAACGTGTTGATGATTTCCGCCTGCGTCTGGGCAACAAGGAATATGTGCCCATCATGATCGGTGGCATGGGCGTCGATATTTCGACCTCCGAACTGGCACTGGAAGCGGCGCGCCTGGGCGGGATCGGGCATATTTCGGATGCCATGGTCGAGGATGTCTCCGACCGCAAGTTCGACACCAGCTATGTGAAAGACAAGACCAAGACCTATAAGTTCAACATCAATAATATGGACAAGGCGGTGGTGCAGTTCGACCTGGCCCGCCTGGCCGATGCCACCCGCCGCCACGTGGGCGCGACCATGGAAGCGAAACGCGGCGATGGCCTCATTTTCGTGAACTGCATGGAAAAGCTGACCATGAATTCGCCGCGCGAAACCTTGCGCACGCGCCTGTCGGCCGCGCTCGACGCCGGCATCGACGGCATCACCATGTCGGCCGGCCTGCACCTGGGCTCGTTCGCCCTGATCGCCGACCATCCGCGCTTCCGCGACGCCAAGCTGGGCATCATCGTCTCCTCGGTGCGCGCGCTGCAGATTTTCCTGCGCAAGGTAGCCAAGCTGGACCGCCTGCCCGATTACATCATCGTCGAAGGCCCGCTGGCCGGCGGCCACCTGGGCTTCGGCATGGATTGGGCCGAGTACGACCTGCATACCATCATGGATGAAATCCATGCCTACATGCGCGCCGAACAGCTCGATATCCCGCTGATCGCCGCCGGCGGCGTGTTCACCGGCACCGACGCGGTCGGCTTCCTCGAAAAAGGCGCGGGCGGGGTGCAGGTGGCAACCCGTTTCACCATCACCAACGAGTGCGGCCTGCCCGACAAGGTCAAGCAGCAGTACGTGCGCGCGACCGAAGACGACATCATCGTCAACGGCATTTCGCCAACCGGCTATCCGATGCGCATGCTCAAGAGCACGCCGGCCATCGGCGCCGGCATCCGTCCCGGCTGCGAGTCCTACGGCTATCTGCTCGATGCCACCGGCAACTGTTCCTACATCAATGCGTACAACCGCGAAGTGCTGGCCAATCCGGACAGTAAAACCGTGGTGGTGATGGACAAGACTTGCCTGTGCACGCACATGCGCAATTTCAATTGCTGGACTTGCGGCCACTACACGTACCGCCTCAAGGACACCACCCACAAGCTGGCCGACGGCAGCTACCAGATGCTGTCGGCCGAGCACGTGTTCCAGGATTACCAGTTCAGCGTCGATAACCAGATCGCCTTGCCTGAGCGCCAGGACATCGTCCTGGCCTGATCCCTGCCTGATCCACGCCGGCGGCCACGCGCCCGCCGGCGTCACCACCGGCCATCTTTTCATGTAATTTGCCGGCTGCGGCGAACCACCGCCCGTTTGGCCTGTCCAACCTCCTTCATCACGAATGGAGAGGCGCATGCCCGCCAGCGAGAACGCCACGTTTGCCGCCTTGCTGATCGATGCAAGCGGCCAGATCATTACCTGGAACAGTGCTTGCGAAACAGTGCTCGGCATTGCCGCCGCCGATGCATTGCGCCAGCCCCTGACTGCCCTGCTCAGCGACGACAGCCGCCGCCACTATCAGCTGCGCTGGACTGCCTTTCCCAACGAATGCGATGCCGCCGAGCTGGAGTTCGTACGCGCCGATGGCAGCCATCACAAGGCCGCCCTCACCCTGCTGCCCCAGTTCGGCACGGACGGCCAACTGAGCCACTGCATTGCCATCATCGACGCCGCCAGCGACGAATCGGACACGGCGGCGGTCGGCCGCATCCCGCTCTCGAGCATCATCGATGTCTTGCCGGGCACCTTTTACGTGCTGCGCGAGGATGGCAGCTTTGCGTTGTGGAACAAGATGCTGGAACAGGTCACGGCCATGAGTTCCGACGAGGTCAGCCGCGCGAATGCGCTCGATACGTACGACCTGGCCGAAAAGCGCATCATCGCCGCGAACATCCGCAATGTCTTCGAGCATGGCATCCAGATCATGGTGGAAGCGAATTATCTCGACAAGTACGGCCACGCCACGCCCTACCTGCTGTGCGGGGCGCGCATCAGTTGCCGCAACCGCCACTACCTGTGCGGCATGGGCCTCGATATTTCCGAACGGCGTACGCAGGAAGAGCGCTTGCGCCTGCGCGAGCGCGCCCTGCATGCCACCAGCAGCGGCCTGGTGATCACCCGCTGCGCCGGCGCCGACAATCCGATCGAGTACGCCAACCCGGCCTTCGAGCGCATCACCGGCTACGGCGCCGACGAAGTGATGGGGCGCGATGCGCGTTTCATGGGCGTGCCCGGCATGGATGAAGACGAACGCGCCCAGCTGCGCGCGGCCGTGCGCGAGCGGCGCGAGGTCAACGTGGCATTCCGCAACCGGCGCAAGAATGGCGATATTTTCTGGAACGACCTGACCATCACGCCCGTGAGCGATGGGCGCGGCAAGGTCACCCACTTTATCGGCGTCATCAACGACGTGACGGCCGTCAAGCAGCGCACCGCCCACCTCGAACACGAGGTCAACCACGATGCGCTGACCGGACTGGCCAACCGCACCTTGCTGTGGGACCGGCTGGAACAGGCGCTGCACATGGCCCAGCGCAACAAATCACTGGTGGCCACGGTTCTGATCGACCTCAACGGCTTCAAGCAGATCAACGACAGCTACGGCCACGAAGCGGGCGACGAAGTGCTCAAGATGGTGGCGCGGCGCCTGCAATCGTCGGTGCGCGAGAGCGATACGGTGGCGCGCCTGTCGGGCGACGAATTCGTGCTGGTGCTGGTCAACCAGCCCTCGCTGCGCTACACCCTGCGCATGATCGAGCGCCTGCGCGTGAGCATGTCGCAGCCGGTCAGCTTCAATGCGACCGACATCGCGGTCGGCGGCAGCATCGGCGTGAGCGTGTTCCCGCACGATGGCAGCGGCGCGCTCGACCTGGTGCGCGCGGCCGACGTGGCCATGTACCACGCCAAGGCGGCCAAGACGGGCGAGGTGCATTTCTTTTCCGCCGACATGAAGTCGACCACCCAGGCCAAGCAAAAACTCGAAGACGCCATGCGCGGCGCGCTCGAACATCACGAGTTTTTCCTGCTCTACCAGCCCCGCATTTGCCTGTGCCGCGGCCGCATCCTGGGGCTGGAAGCGCTGCTGCGCTGGCGCCATCCCGAACTGGGCGTGCTGGCGCCGGCCTCGTTCCTGCCGGAAGCCGAGGAAAACGGCATGATCGCCGCCATTGGCGACTATGTGCTCGACGAAGCGTGCGCCTTCATGCAGCGCATGAACAGCGCCGGTCTTGCGCCGCTGCCGGTGGCGGTCAACGTCTCGCAGCGCGAATTTTGCCGCCCTGGCTATGTCGGGCACGTCGCCGCCACCCTGGAAAAATACCGCATCGCCCCGGCCCAGCTGGAACTCGAATTGCGCGAAGACTGCCTGCATGCCAACCAGCACCTGGCCGTGGAAGTGGTGTCGCAGCTGAGCGAGCTGGGGGTGCTGCGCGCGGTCGATGCCTTCGGCGGCGGCTTGTCGAACCTGAATTTCCTGCAAAAGCTGCCGCTGACCCACGTCAAGCTGGCCAAGCTGGCGACGCACCAGATCACGGCCGATGCGCGCAGCGGCGCCCTGGCCAAGGCGCTGATCGACGTCGGCCACGATCTTGGCGCCCGGGTCATTGCCAAGGGGGTCGAAACGCGCGTGCAGATGGAGTTTTTACGGAACAACCTGTGCGATGAACTGCAGGGCACGTATTTCAGCGCCCCGCTGGCCGAGCATGCCTTGCACGACCTGCTGGTCGCCGCGCCGGCGGCCTGAGGCGGCCGGCTCGCGCTGCGCGGCCGCCGCCCACGCCACGCTCAGCCTTCGCTGGTGATGCGCTGGATCAGCGCGCCCAGCACTTCGCCGGCCAGCTCGTTCGAGACTTGGCAGGTGCCGGCGTTTTCATGCCCGCCGCCGCCGTATTCGAGCATCAGCGCGCCGATATTGGTGCGCGCGCTGCGGTTCAGGATCGATTTGCCGGTGGCGAACACGGTGTTCTGGTTTTTCAGCCCCCACAGCACGTGGATCGAGATATTCGTTTCCGGGAACAGGGCATAGATGATGAAGCGGTTGCCGGCGTAAATCGTTTCTTCTTCGCGCAGGTCGAGCACGACCAGGTTGCGGTGCACGGTGGCACAGCGCCGGATTTGCTCCTTGCACATGGCGTTATGCTCGAAGTACAGGTCCATGCGCTCCCTGACGTCGGCCAGGGCCATGATGTCATCGATCGTATGGTTTTTGCAATAATCGATCAAGTCCATCATCAGGGCGTAGTTCGAGATGCGAAAGTCGCGGAAGCGTCCCAGCCCGGTGCGCGCATCCATCAGGAAGTTGAGCAAGTCCCAGCCGTGCGGGTCGAGCACTTCCTGCTGGTTGAAGCGGGCCGCGTCGCCCTTGTCGACGGCGGCCATCATGTCGAACCAGGCGGCCGGAAAGACCGAGGCGCCGCCGTAGTAGTCGTACACCACCCGCGCCGCCGAGGGCGCTTCGGGATGGATGATGTGGTTGCCGCGCTCGCCGGTGTTGCGGATGGTTTCGGACAGGTGGTGGTCGAAGGCCAGGTGCACCCCGGCCGCGTACGGCAGGTTGGTGGTGATATCGCCATCGCTGACCACGATTTTGCCGTCCTGCATATCCTTGGGATGGACGAACAGGATATCGTCGATCAAGTCCAGGTGCTTGAGCAGGACGGCGCAGACCAGGCCATCGAAGTCGCTACGCGTGATCAAACGGTATTTTTTTGCATCGGCAGACATGACATCCCCTTAATCAGGTGCAACAGCAGGCCGGCCGCGACCGGTTCTATCCTTTATCATACCGCGCAAAGCGGCCGCTGCGGGGCGATCGCGGGCGGCGCGCGAGCGACGGACCACAAAGCGCGTGTCGTGGGCGCCACGGCGCGCGCCGCGCAGCCCACTCCCCGGATCATGCAGCCTGTCGCAAACGCCGCGCGCTGTCCAGGCGAGCGTCCTAAAGTTACAACATCTCATCAGTATTCGTCGCCACGCGGCGCTTTTTGCGGCGATGGGAGAGCGGAGCAGTTACACTCGCCGCTTGCACAAATCTCTCAAAATCTCACGGAAATCTCTCACCATGGAAGCACGCCGCCCTCCCGAGCCAACCATCGCGACCGTCCTGGCATGGCTGCACCGCGCCTTCGACGGCACCGCCACGTGGGTAACCCAGCTATCGTGGTGGAAGTTTTTCCTGTTCGCGGCGCTGGCCCTGATTGCCGCCTCAATCCTGCAAGACGAATTGTTTTCGGGCACGGACGTGGTCGAGGTGCGTCCCGAACGCAAGCGCGACAAGCACGAAGGCAACATCATCTTCGACGACAGCGGGATCAGCTACAGCCCGCCCAAGAAGCGCAGCCTGCCGGCCGAGCCGCCCGAGCCGCCGGAAGCGCCCGAGCCAGCCGAGCCGCCCCAACCGGGCGCGAAGCCGGCCGAGCCGTCCTATCCGGGCGCAAAACCGGCCGAGCCGACCGTGCCGGAGCCACCGCCGGTGGCGGTGCTGCCGGGCGCGGCCGATGGCGAAGTGCGCGTCGCGCTGCCGCCGCAGATCGTGGAAGGCTTGTCGAGCGCAATCGAGGCGGCCGTCGAGAATGCAGCCGAAGAAAAAGTGAAGGTGTATCACGGCCAGGCCTCGACCTGGTTCAAGAGTTTCATTTCGCTGCTGGTACTGGCCCTGTTCGCCACCAAGGCGCTGGTGGGGAGCAAGAAGCGCGCCGAAGCCGAAACCCAGACCGCCAACGCGGCCGCCGAGCGCGAATCGATGCAGCGCCAGCTATCCGAGGCGCGCATGCAGATGATGCAAGCCCAGGTGGAGCCGCACTTCCTGTTCAATACCCTGGCCTCGGTCGAGTACCTGATCGAAACGGACCCGCCGCGCGCTTCGGCCATGCAGCGCAGCCTGATCCAGTACCTGCGCGCGGTGCTGCCGCAGATGCGCGACAACGCCGTCGTCACCAATCTCGGACGCGAGGCGGACATGGTCAAGGCGTACCTGAGCCTGCTGAAGATGCGGATGGAGGAGCGCCTGCGGGTCGACATGCAGATTCCCGAGGGTTTGCGCAGCGCCGCCTTTCCGCCGATGATGCTGCAGTCGATGGTCGAGAACGCCATCAAGCACGGCCTCGAATGCAAGCCGGAAGGCGGTTCGCTGCGCATCGTCGCCGAGGTGGCGCACACCAAGCTGCGCGTGATCGTCAGCGACGACGGGGTCGGCTTCGGCGTGTTTCCCAGCGACGGCACCGGCCTGGGCCTGATGACGATCCGCGAACGCCTGAAACTCTTGCACGGCGACGCAGGCCAGCTGCACATCGCGGCCAACGTGCCCAGCGGCGTGATCGCCACCATCGAAGTGCCCTACCATGTGTCGAAGTGAGCGGCCAACAAAGACACACCAAGGAATCGATTGATTAAAGCCGGGTTTCATTGAATAATTGGCACTCTTGCCTTTCACCAGAACCGGACCATGCCTACCGCTATTATTGCTGACGACGAAAGATTGATGCGCGACCAGTTGCGCCTGCGCCTGAACCAGGCGTGGCCCGAGCTGGAAATCGTCGGCGAGGCGAAGAATGGCGACGAGGCGATCGAGCTGGTCGGCCAGCTCAAGCCCGACCTGACCTTCCTCGATATCCGCATGCCGGGCAAAACCGGCATGGAAGCGGCGCGCGCCATCGGCGCCGGCAGCAACATCGTGTTCGTCACCGCCTATGACCAGTACGCGGTCGAAGCCTTCGAGCGCGGCGCCGTCGATTACGTGCTCAAGCCGCCCGAGGCCGAGCGCCTGCAAGTGACGGTGGACCGCCTCAAGGCGCGCCTGGCCAAGCCGAAGGAAGCGGTCAACGACAGCGT
The DNA here is from genome assembly GCF_011682175.1 of Massilia frigida. Classification (GTDB taxonomy): domain Bacteria; phylum Pseudomonadota; class Gammaproteobacteria; order Burkholderiales; family Burkholderiaceae_D; genus Telluria_A; species Telluria_A frigida. Next base: position 226,666 of record NZ_WHJG01000003.1, on the reverse strand, counting down.
CACGGCCATGCTCTCGCAGCTGGCCGAGAAAATGGCGGCGCCCAAGCCCACCTACCTGCAATGGATCCAGGCCAGCATCGGCCAGGACTTGCGCATGATTCCGGTCGAGGACATCCTGTTTTTCCGCTCCGACGAAAAATACACCTGCGTGCAGACCGAGCGCTTCGAGGCGCTGATCCGCAAGCCGGTGCGCGACCTGGCCGAGGAACTCGATCCGGCCCTGTTCTGGCAAATCCACCGCGCCACCCTGGTCAACGTCAACGCCATCGAAGGGGTGACGCGCGATATCCGCGGGCGCCACCTGGTACTGATCAAGGGCAAGCCCGACAAACTGGAAGTGAGCCGCAGCTTCCTGCACCTGTTCAAGCAGATGTGAGGGTGTCCCCTGCCGCGCCGGCGCGGCGCGGCGCCCTTTCCCCGTTCCATGCACCAGCGACCGACACGCCATGAGACCCTGTATCCTGCCGCGCAGTGCGCTGCGCCCGCCACGCCGTTTGTCGCGCCGTTTGTCGCGCCGTTTGTCGCGCCCTTTGTCGCGCCTCAAGGCGTGTTCTTACCCCGCTTTTACAATCAGCCTACGGTCCGCGTCCCGCGGGCCATCGACGGCAGGCGCGCATGGCACATCAGCGTTCTTCCCGCTTCCTGAGCTGGGGTCTGGTCATGTTCGTCCTCGGTTTGCTGGGCGGTCACTCCCTCGCGCGCTTGTTCGCGTATAACCGCTGGCCGCGCTTTGCGCGCAGCCACAGCCGCGAGATCATCCAGAACGCGAGCGAAGCGATCATCTCCACCGACGATACCCAGACCATCGTGCTGGCCAATCCGTCGGCTGCGGCGATGTTCTCGACCACCGTGGAACAGATGCAGGGCAGTCCGCTGCAGCAATTCATCGCCCCGCTGCCGACCGTCACCGGCGACGCCGCGCCCGCCTATTTCGGCGACGTGGCCGGGCGCGCGGGCCGCCGCGCCACCGATTACGCCGTCACCGGCGTGCGCGCCAGCGGCGAAACCTTCCCGCTCGAAGGCTCGATTTCCAGCATGATCGAAGCCGACCGCACCATCTACACCATCATCCTGCGCGACGTGACCGAGCGCCAGCAGGTCCAGGAAAAGCTGTCGCGCTCGCATGCGCAGCTGCGCCAGCTCTCGTCGGCCCTGCAAACCGTGCGCGAGGAAGAGCGCGCCCACATCGCGCGCGAGCTGCACGACGACCTCGGCCAGCTGCTGGCGTCGCTGCGCATGGACCTGAACCTGCTGCAAAAGGAACCCGGCGCCGGCAGCAACGGCCAGCGCCTGATGAAAGGCATGGAAGAGAACCTCCTGACCGCCATCACCTCGCTGCGCCGCATCGCCACCAACCTGCGCCCGCGCGCGCTCGACGAAGGCGGCCTGTATTTCGCGCTGCAAGGCTTGCGCGACGAATTCGTCGAACGGCACGGCATCGCCTGCGCCCTGTTCGCCGACGAAGCCGAACTGCGCCTCGACGACGCCGCCAGCACCGCCATTTTCCGCATCGTCCAGGAAGCGCTGACCAATATCGCGCGTCACGCCGGGGCCAGCAATGTGACCATGTATGTCTACCGCATCGATGGCCAGCTGCTGGTGTCGATCCGCGACGACGGACGCGGAATCCAGGCCTCCGACATGGAAAAAGCGCAATCGCTCGGCCTGATCGGCATGCGCGAACGGGTGTGGGGAATGAAGGGCGAGATCAGCGTCAGCAGCGACGATCCGCCCGGAACCCGCATCGATATCGTGCTGCCGTTGCCCGAAAGCACGCATGACGACGCTGCCGGCGAGCGCGGCGCCGAGCACGCCACCGGCGCACCAGAACGGCCCCGCCCGCTGCCGCCCCCGGCCCCCTGAGATTTCCCAGACCGCCCGTAACGACGGGCGCTATGCGGCGCCGCACCATTTATCCGAAGTCACATTTAGTGCACCCGAAGCGTGCAATTGAACGGTATTGACGCCCTGTTCCGGGGCAAACCAAGTCTGTCTCTTTTTCACCACATTTCACTTTGTCATGGATTTGACATACGTGGAAGTTATAATTACGTCCGATTAAGAGCAACCCTGGTTAATCGACACTTATCTGTGCAACTTTTTGGAGATTCATATGCAATGCAAACTGATGGCCGCTGTCCTGGCCGCTGCAATTCCTCTGTGCGCTTCCGCTCAATCGAGCGTCACGATCTACGGCGTGGCAGATGCCTCCCTGGCGAAAGAAGACACGGACGTTAAGGGCGGCAGCCGTACGGTCGTCAATTCCGGCAACCAGTCGACCAGCCGTGTCGGATTCCGTGGCGTTGAAGATCTGAGCAATGGCCTGAGCGCTGTATTCAACCTCGAAGCTGGCGTCGCACTCGACTCCGGCGCGGGCGACAGCGTCCTGTTCGGCCGCCGCGCGGTGGTTGGCCTGAAAGGTGGCTTCGGCACCGTGATGATCGGCCGCGAATACACCCCAATCGCTGACGTCGCTAACGCAAGCGATATCAACGGCCAGGGCTTCTACGGCAGCAACTTGAGCTCGTTCGGCGGCGCAACCCGTCTGACCCGTCGCATCAGCAACTCGGTCAACTACAAATCGAACTCGATGGGCGGCGTGATCGTCAGCGCCGGCTACGGTCTGGGCGAACAGGCAACCGGTCCTTCGCAGGATCTGATGGGTCTGGCAGTTGAATACAAAGCCAACAACATCTACGTTGGCGGCGGTTACCACGTTGTTGAGCGCCTGGCTTCCGGCGACGACAAGGAAATGATCGTCGGTGCAGGCTTCACCATCGGCCCAGTCGAAATTCGCGGCAACTACATGGCTGCCGACCCAACCGGCAAGGGCAACAAGTACGAGCAGATCAACGCCGGCTTGTCGTACACCTTCGGCAACAACAAGATCTACGGTAACGTCCAGCAAAACAAACTGGAAGGTGGCGCCAAGGGTAACGGCGCTTCGCTTGCTTACTCGTACGCCCTGTCCAAGCGCACCAACGTGTACGCTTCGTACGCAATGCTGCGTAACAACGACAAAGCAACCTTCGGCATCAACTCGGCTGGCTCAAACGTCACTCCACCAGCAACCGCGTTCGGTGCTGATCCAAGCGCGCTGGCAGTTGGCGTTCGTCACTCGTTCTAAATTCACTGGCGCGTTCAGGCGCGCTTAGCTGAAACAAAAACCCCGCAAGTTGCCTCGCAGCTTGCGGGGTTTTTTTCATGCTTGCTTGCACGTTTGTGCGCATTCATGTATATTTGTGCGCACTTTATCCCGTTTGAAGATGCGCATGCCGACCGATCCCCTCCTCTTGCAGGAACGCCACGCCCTCATCCTGCAACGCCTGCAAACCGATGGACGGGTGCTGGCGCCCGACCTGGCGCAATGGCTGCAAGTGTCGGAAGACACCATACGGCGCGATCTGCGCGACCTGGCCGCGGCCGGCCTGTGCCAGAAAGTCTATGGCGGCGCCTTGCGCATGGAGCTCCCCGCCGCCCCGGGCGGAACGCCGGCGCAGCGCCGCAGTGCCCAGGCAGGCCGCAAAGCGCGCCTCGCCGCCGCTGCCGTGCCCTGCGTGGCGCCCGGCAGCGTGGTCTTCATCGATGCCGGCTCGACCAATCTGGCGATCGCGTCCGCGCTGGGCGAACAGCGGCTGACCGTCATCACCAACGCCCCGGCGATTGCCGCCGCGCTGATCGACAAGCCGCTCGTCGAACTGATCGTGATTGGCGGGCGCATCCACGCCGAGACGGGGGCCAGCATTGGCGCGACCGCCATGCGCGAACTGGAATTGATCTGCCCCGACCTGTACATCCTGGGCGCCTGCGGCATCGATGCCCAGGCCGGCATCAGCGCCATCCATTTCGAGGAAGCCGAATTCAAGCGCCGCGTCGCCGCTCTCAGCAAGACGGTGCTGGTCGCCACCACCAACGACAAGGTCGGCACAGCCGCGCCGTACGCGGTGCTGGCGGCGGCCAGCCTGACCGAACTGGTCGCCGAGCACGATATCGATGCGCGCCAGGCCGACGCCTTCGCGGCGCGCGGCGTGCGCGTGCTGCGCGCCGCGCAGCCCTGAGTTCCCTCCGTTTCCGAAAGACGCCATGCTTGACACCGGACCACGACAGCGCCTGTCCACCCGCCTCGCTTTTCTGGCCGCCGGGCTGGCCATGTCGGCCTGGGCGCCGCTGGTGCCGCTGGCCAAGCTGCGCCTCGGCCTGGGGGAAGCGCAGCTTGGCTTGCTGTTGCTGTGCCTGGGTGCCGGATCGCTGCTGGCGATGCCGTCCACCAGTTTCCTGACGGCGCGTTTCAGTTGCCGTCCGGTGGTGCTGTGCTCCGGCCTGATCGTCTGCCTGGTGCTGCCCGGGCTGGCTTTCGCGCCCAGCCCGCTGCTACTCGGCTGCGTGCTGTTCGCGTTCGGCGCCGCTATCGGCACCTTGGACGTGGCGATGAATATCCAGGCGGTGGTGGTGGAAAAGAAGAGCGGCGCAGCGCTCATGTCCGGCTTTCACGGTTTGTTCAGCGTGGGCGGCTTCCTGGGCGCCGGCACGATGGCGCTGCTGCTGTGGCTGGGCCTGGGCGCGACCGCGTCCGCCATCGTGCTGGCATTGCTGGTCGCCGCTGTCCTGGCCGGTGCGGCGTCGGGCCTGCTGCGCGAGACCGATGCGCAGGTGCGCGACGCGCCCATCTTCGTGATGCCGCACGGCGCGGTGATCCTGATCGGCGCGCTGTGCTTCCTGTGCTTCCTGGCCGAAGGCGCCATCCTCGACTGGAGCGCCCTGCTGCTGACCGAAGGACGCGGCCCCGCTGCGGGCGCCGGCCAGGGCGGACTCGGCTACGCGGCGTTTGCGATTGCGATGACGCTCGGACGCCTGACGGGCGACAAGGTGGTGGGCAGGCTGGGTGGCCAGCGGGTACTGCTGCTGGGCGGCCTGTGCGCGGCGGCCGGCTTCTTCTGCACGGTGCTGGCGTCGTCGGTAGCGGGCATGCTGGCTGGATTCGTGCTGATCGGCCTGGGCGCGTCGAACATCGTGCCCATTTTGTTCACCGCGGCCGGCAGCCAGCGCGCGATGCCGGCCAGCCTGGCAGTCGGAGCGATCACCACGCTCGGCTATGCCGGCATCCTGGCGGGCCCGGCGGCGATCGGGTTTGTGGCGCACGCCAGCAGCCTGCCCATGGCGTTCGCCGGACTCGGCTGCGCGATGCTGCTGATCGCGGCCAGCGCGAAACTGGGCGCGTCGAGCGCGCCCAAGGCGGTATCGACATGACTTACTTCAGGCGGCAGGTCAGCAGCCAGTAGTATTCCAGGCGTACGATCTTGATCTCGCGCACAGACGAAGCGAGCTTCTTGCGCAGCGCGCTGTCGGATGGATAGGTCTTGGGAATCTCGTAGCGCTCGCCATCGGGCGCGATGCGGATCTGGTAGGTGTTGCCTTCCATATCGGTGCGGGCCACGGTTTCGCTGCTGCCTTCAACGTAGACGTCGTCCAGCAGGACGATGAACATGTCGTCGCCGACCTTGCTGCGCAGTTGCGCCAGGAAGCGTTCCTGCTCTTCGCGCTTGACGTGCGACCACCAGAAGCCGATGAACACGGCCGTGTAGCTGCCGATGTCATCCGGCAGGTTCCAGGCGTCCGCCACCGTGAATTCCACTTTGTCGGCAGGCAGCGCGCGCAGCTTGCCCAGCGCGATCATTTCGGGATTGATATCGGTGGCCACGACCTTGTCGGCCGTGCCGGCGATGACGGCGGTCCAGTAACCGGTGCCGCAGGCCAGTTCCAGCACGGTGTGGCCGCGCAGGGTCTCGGCCACGTGGCCGCGCATGGCGGCCAGGTCGTCCTTGCGTTCCGGCCGGTCGTAGATGCGGTCGTGGTTGGAGGCGCTCTTGGCGTAAAACTGTGCGGATTGTTCGGTGATCATATTTTTCTTGACGTGAGTGCTTGCTGCAAATGCTTTACAGCTCGTAGGTTTCTTTGGTGCCGCTCATGGCCGACTCGACCAGCTTGCGGTTCAGGGTCGGCGCCAGCAATTCGATGAAGGTATAGATATAGCTGCGCAGATAGGCGCCTTGCTTGACGGCCACGCGCGAAATATTCATGCCGAACAGGTGCCCCACCGGAATGGCGCGCAGGTTCTTGTCGCGCTCGGCGTCGAAGGCCATGCCCGCTATGATACCAATTCCCATGCCAAGTTCCACATAGGTTTTGATGACATCGGCGTCGATGGCTTCGAGCAGCACGTCCGGCTTCAGTCCGCGCAGGCCGAAAGCGTGGTCGATCTTGCTGCGCCCGGCAAAGGCGCCATCGTAGGTGATCAGCGGGTAGGTGGCGATTTCTTCCAGCGACACCGCCTTGGATTTGAGCAGCGGATGGTCGGGCGGCACCACCACCATGTGCTCCCATTGGTAACAAGGCAATGTGATCAGTCCGTCAATGCCGGCAATCGATTCGGTGGCGATGGCCAGGTCGGCCTGGTCGCGCTGGACCATCTCGGCGATCTGGCGCGGGTTCCCCTGAAGCAACGACAAGCGTACCTTGGGGTACTTGAGCATGAAGGCTTGCACCACTCTGGGCAAGGTATAGCGCGCCTGGGTATGCGTGGTGGCAATGGTGAAGCTGCCGCTATCCTGCGCCGCGTACTCCTTGCCGATGCGTTTCAGGCTGTCGATCTCTTGCATGATCAGCTCGACGGACTCCAGCACCAGCCGGCCGGGCTCGGTCAAGCCGCGGATGCGCTTGCCATGACGGGTGAAAATGTCAACACCAAGCTCTTCTTCAAGCTCGATAATCGCTTTCGACACCCCGGGCTGGGACGTAAACAAGGCCTTGGCCGCATCGGTCAGGTTGTAATTCTGCCGCACGGCTTCGCGCACGAAGCGTAATTGATGGAGGTTCATTGCTTTTTTGCTCTCGCAGGCCGGAAAAATACTCAAAATAAATATCAACCAGCATTTTATAAGAATGCTTATGCCGGATACGCATATAAGCAAATAAATTCTTAGTCCTTTGGAATAAAGGACGAGTTTATTACTATTGAGGCTAGTTTGGGGACAGTCTCATGCAGTTGCCCCCGAAGAAGCCCAAAAAGAGGGGACCTCGAAAACCGTAGCGAGCGGTGCAAGTTTCGTCAGAGAAGCGCAGCCGTACGAAGGTACGGTGAGCATCGCAGGGCGAAAATTGCGCCGCGCAGCAGGTTTTGCGAGGTCTCCTAAAAATCAGGATGACATATGTACCGTTACGACAAATACGACCACCTCATCGTCAGGGAACGCATCGCGCAATACCGCAGCCAGGTGGAGCGCCGTCTCAACGATGAACTGACCGAAGCCGAATTCCTGCCGCTGCGCCTGCAAAATGGCCTTTACATGCAGCGCCACGCCTACATGCTGCGCATCGCCGTGCCGTACGGCCTGCTGTCCTCGGCACAGATGCGCATGTTCGGCCACATCGCCCGCAAGTACGACCGCGGCTATGGCCACTTCACGACCCGCCAGAACATCCAGTTCAACTGGATCGAGCTCGAACAGACGCCCGAGATCCTCAGCGACCTGGCCTCGGTCGAGATGCACGCCATCCAGACCTCGGGCAACTGCATCCGCAACATCACCTCCGACGAATACGCCGGCGTGGCGGCGGACGAAATCATCGATCCGCGCCCCTACGCCGAAGTGCTGCGCCAGTGGAGCACCTTCCACCCCGAATTCGCCGCCCTGCCGCGCAAGTTCAAGGTCGCCATCAACGGCGCCGTGGAAGACCGCGCCGCGATTGCGGTGCACGACATCGGCCTGACCGTGGTGCACAACGACGATGGCGAGATCGGCTTCAAGGTCATGGTCGGCGGCGGCATGGGCCGCACCCCGATCCTGGGCAGCGTGGTGCGCGAATTCCTGCCGTGGCGTCACATGCTGACCTATATCGAAGCGGTCATGCGCGTGTATAACAGCTACGGCCGGCGCGACAACAAGTACAAGGCGCGCATCAAGATCCTGGTCAAGGCCATGGGCGTCGAGGAATTCACACGCCAGGTCGAGGAAGAATGGGTCGACCTGAAAGACAGTGCCTCCACCCTCACCGACGAAGAGATGGCGCGCGTGGCGGCCTACTTCACGCCGCCAGCCTACGAAACGCTGCCGAACATCGACCTGCGTGCGGAACATGCCGACAACAAGGCCTTCGGCAATTGGCTCACGCGTAACGTCAAGGCGCACAAGGTGCCGGGCTACAGCGTGGTGCTGCTGTCGCTGAAAAAAACCGGCGTGCCGCCGGGCGACGCCACCGCGACCCAGATCGACTTCGTGGCCGACCTGGCGGACCGCTACAGCTTCGGCGAACTGCGCGTCACGCACGAGCAGAACCTGGTGCTGGCGGACGTCAAGCAATCGGCCCTGTTCGCGCTGTGGCAGGAAGCCAAGGCGCACGGCCTGGCCACGCCGAATATTGGCCTCTTGACCGATATCATCTGCTGCCCGGGTGGCGATTTCTGCTCGCTGGCCAACGCCAAGTCGATCCCGATTGCCGCCGCGATTGCCGAACGCTTCGATGACATCGACTACCAGCACGACATCGGCGAGATCGAACTGAATATCTCGGGCTGCATCAACGCCTGCGGCCACCACCACGTCGGCTCGATCGGCGTGCTTGGAGTCGACAAGGATGGCAGCGAGTGGTACCAGGTCTCGATCGGCGGCGCGCAAGGGAACAACGCGGCCATCGGCAAGATCATCGGCCCGTCGTTCTCGGCGCTGCAAATGCCGGAAGTGGTCGACCGCCTGCTGCAGGTGTACGTGCGCGAACGCCACGAAGACGAACGGTTTGTCGACACCGCCCAGCGCCTGGGCGTGGCGCCGTTCAAGGAACATGTCTATGCCACGCCGATCAAGGCGGGCGAACTGGTTGGAGAAGACCACTATGCTTGAGTCACACAAGGAAATCATCAAACAGCGCGCGGTCGTCGCCGACGACTGGAGCGTGCTGCGCCTGGCCGTGCTTGACGCTGAGGCGGGCAGCGCCGCCGACGCGCCCGACACGGTCGTGGTCCCGCAAGGCAAAGTCATCGTCCCGCTGACGGTGTGGCAGGCGCAGCGCGCCTCGCTGGCCGCGCGCAGCGACATCGGCGTGTGGCTCGCGCCGGACGAACGCGCCGAAGCGCTCAAGGACGATCTGGACAAATTCGCGGTGGTCGCCATCGACTTCCCCAAATTTACCGATGGCCGTGGCTACTCGACCGCCTTCAACCTGCGCATGCGCCTGAACTACCAGGGCGAACTGCGCGCCATCGGCGACGTGCTGCGCGACCAGCTGTTCCAGATGCAGCGCTGCGGCTTCGACGCCTTTGCCACGCGCCAGGACCGCAACATCCATGACGCGCTCAAGGGCCTGACCGACTTCTCCGAGGTGTACCAGGCCTCGGTCGACATCAAGGCGCCGCTGTTCCGCCGCCATGAGCGCGACGTGCGCATCGACAGCGCCGACGTCGGCTACGGCATCTGAGGCACACATGAACGATATCTCCGCCCTCGTCGCCAGCACCCGCGCCACCTTGGAGCGCATCGCCGCCGAATACTCGCCGGCGGTGTTCGCCTCCAGCCTGGCCGCCGAAGACATGGTCCTGACCGATCTGATTCTCAAGGCGAACCTGCCGATCGGGATCTTCTCGCTCGAAACCGGCCGCCTGCACCCGGAAACGCTGGCGGTGCTGGCCCAGGTCAAGGACACCTACGGCTACGACATCGCGCTGTACAAACCGCAGCCGGATGCGGTGGACGCCTACGTGTCGCAGCACGGCCTGAACGCCTTTTACGAGAGCGTGGACATGCGGCGCGAGTGCTGCCGCATCCGCAAGGTCGAACCCTTGGGACGCGCCCTGGCCGGCAACAAGGCCTGGGTCACGGGCCAGCGCCGCGCGCAATCGAGCACGCGCGCGCAGCTCGACATCCAGGAAGACGACGCCGCGCACGGCATGGTCAAGTTCAATCCCCTGGCCGACTGGTCGGAGACCGATGTGTGGAACTACATCCGCGACAACGGCGTGCCGTACAACGCGCTGCACGACCAGGGCTTTCCCTCGATCGGCTGCGCACCGTGCACGCGCGCCGTGGAGCCGGGTGAAGACGTACGCGCCGGACGCTGGTGGTGGGAAAACCCGGACTCCAAGGAATGCGGCCTGCACCTGGTCGATGGTAAACTGATCCGCATTAAATCCGTGGCTGCGTAAAGCGCCTGCTTGCGCGCCACCATAAGAAAACATAGGCCTCGCCACCATGACTACACTGACCGATACCCCGCGCGTGCTGACCGACGTCAACGCGCGCCACCTGGATGCGCTCGAATCGGAAGCGATCCACATCCTGCGCGAAGTCGCCGCCGAATGCGCCAACCCCGCCCTGCTGTTCTCGGGCGGAAAAGACTCGGTCGTGCTGCTGCGCCTCGCCGAAAAAGCCTTCCGGCCGGGTAAATTCCCGTTCCCGCTGGTGCACATCGACACCGGCCACAATTTCGCCGAAGTGATCACCTTCCGCGACGCCCGCGTGGCGGAACTGGGTGAACGCCTGATCGTCGGTTCGGTCGAAGACTCGATCAAGCGCGGCACCGTGCGCCTGCGTAATCCACAGACCGACTCGCGCAACGCGGCCCAGGCGGTGACCTTGCTGGAGACGATCGCCGAACACAAATTCGACGCCTGCATCGGTGGCGCCCGCCGCGACGAAGAAAAGGCGCGCGCCAAGGAACGCATCTTCTCCTTCCGCGACGAATTCGGGCAGTGGGACCCCAAGGCGCAGCGCCCGGAATTGTGGGACCTGTATAACACCCGCGTGCACCCGGGCGAAAACATGCGCGTGTTCCCGATCTCGAACTGGACCGAACTCGATGTATGGCTCTACATCCAGCGCGAAAAACTGGCGCTGCCGCCGATCTACTTCGCGCACGAGCGCCAGGTCATTCCGCGCAACGGCTTGCTGGTGCCGCTGACCGACCTGACGCCGGCGCGCGAAGGCGAGACCGTCGAAACCCAGGTGGTGCGTTTCCGCACCGTGGGCGACATTTCGTGCACCTGCCCTGTTTCGTCGGACGCATCGACGGTCGAAGCGATCATCGCCGAAACCGCCATTACCCAGATCACCGAACGCGGCGCCACCCGGATGGACGACCAGACCTCCGAAGCCTCGATGGAAAAACGCAAGAAAGCAGGATACTTCTGATGAACGCCCGTATTGACACCACTACTAAAAGCCAAAATGGCGAACGCCCGGACGCGGTATCGGGTCTGCTGCGTTTCATCACCGCCGGCTCGGTCGACGATGGCAAAAGCACCCTGATCGGGCGCCTGCTGTTCGACAGCAAAGGCATCTTCGCCGACCAGCTGGATGCCATGTCGCGCTCGAAGCACAAGCGCACCGTGGGCGACGCCGTCGACCTGTCGCTGCTGACCGACGGCCTGGAAGCCGAACGCGAACAGGGCATCACCATCGACGTGGCTTACCGCTACTTCGCCACGCCCAAGCGCAAATTCATCATCGCCGACACCCCGGGCCACGAGCAGTACACCCGCAACATGGTCACCGGCGCTTCGACTGCCGACGCGGTGATCATTTTGATCGACGTTTCCAAGGTCAAGCTGCGCGAAGATGGCGGCGTGGATCTGCTGATCCAGACCAAGCGCCATTCGACCATCGCCCACCTGCTGCAGATCGAGCACGTGGTCGTCGCCGTCAACAAGATGGACCTGGTGAACTACGACCAGTCCGTGTACGACCGCATCGTCAAGGCGTACAAGGAGTTCGCAGCGACACTGGGGCTGAAGGACATCACGCCGATTCCGCTGTCGGCCCTGACCGGCGACAACGTGGTCGAACCGAGCGAAAAAATGGGCTGGTACCAGGGTCCGACCCTCATTTCGCTGCTCGAATCGCTGTCAGTCTACGACGAATCGCACGCGGCGCCGTTCCGCTTCCCGGTCCAGCTGGTGGCGCGCCACAACGGCCACGAAGCGAATGACTTCCGTGGATACATGGGTCGCATCGAAGCGGGCAAGGTCAGCGTGGGCGACAAGCTGGTGGTGCAGCCATCGGGCCAGAGCGCCACCGTCAAGGATATCCTCACCCTGGAAGGCTCGCACCAGTCGGCCGTCGTGGGCCAGTCGATCACCCTGCTGCTCAATGAATATCTCGACATCTCGCGCGGCGACCTGCTGGCCGGCGCCGACCAGCCAGCGACGCTGCTCAAGACGCTCAAGGCGGACGTGTGCTGGATGTCGGACGAACCGCTCGACATGCGCCGCAGGTACTGGATCAAGCATGGCACCAAGCAGACCTCGGCCAAGATCACCGGCATCGACACCCTGCTCGACATCAATACCCAGCAGCGCCATGCGGCCGACGGGCTGAAACTGAACGACATCGCCCGCATCGGCGTGACCGTGCAGCAGCCACTGGCCGCCGACGCCTATGCCGACATCCGCGCAACGGGCGCCTTCATTTTGATCGATGAAGTGACGCACCAGACGGTTGCCGCTGGTATGATCCGGCTGGACGCGTAAGTCATCAACGCCAGCAAAAGGAACACAGTATGTCAGCACTCGGAAAAGTCTATCTGATCGGCGCCGGCCCCGGCGCCCAGGATCTCATCACCCTGCGCGGCGCGCGCCTGTTGGCGCAGGCCGACGTGGTGCTGCACGATGCCTTGGTAACCGACGAGATGCTGGCACTGTGTCCGCAGGCGGTGAAGATCGCGGTCGGCAAACGCTGCGGCCAATTGTCGACGGCGCAAGCCTTCATCAACAAGCAGCTGGTCGACAGCGCGCACAAATACGCGCTGGTGGTGCGCCTGAAAGGCGGCGATCCGATGCTGTTCGGACGCGCCGATGAAGAACTGCGCGCGCTGGAAGAAGCCGGCATCGAGGTCGACGTGGTGCCTGGCATTACCACTGCGGTGGCGGCAGCAGCGGCGACCAAACAGCCACTGACCAAGCGTGGCGTGGCGCGCAGCGTGGCGTTTTTCACGTCCAGCACCGCGCCCGAGCATGGCGACATGACGGTGGTTCCCGATTCCGACACACTGGTGCAGTACATGGGTGGGCGCGAGGCGATCGTGACGGCCCGGCGCCTGCTGGACCAGGGCCGCCGGCCGGAGACGCCGGTGGTAGTGATCGAGAATTGCAGTCGTCCGGAGCAGCGCATCATGCGCCTGACCCTGGCGACCCTGGCGCACGGCCTCGGACCGGCGCATGGCCCGGTGCTGGTGATGCTGGGCGAGGCCATGAGGCTGCGCGACAGCCAGCCCATCGATACCGGGCAAGGCAGCGAGGCGCTGCCAGACGGCGCGCAGTTAAGCGCTTAAGCGCGTACCGGCCGACGCCTGTTGCGCGTTGCCCATCTGGTCATGCGCTTCGATTTCCCATTGAAGTTTATCGGCGGCCGCGTAGGTTTTTTCCGCGATGGCCGCCAGGCGCGCGAACGCGCGCTGCAAGCGTGGTGAGCTGCGCGGCCCGCTCAGGGCGGACAGCTGGCAGCGCACCGTGCGGATATCTTCCTTGAGTCCCCGCAGCGCTTCGCGCAGGCTGGCGTCGGCGTCGAGCGGTTCGTCGAGCCGGCCCTCGTTCATGCGCTTGCGCAGGATGTCGATTTTGACTCCCATTCCCGCGAGGCGGTCGGCCAGGCGGTCCAGACGCAGCGCTGTGCGGCGTTCCTGGGCCAGGGAGAGTAGCGAATTGCGGCCGCGCCTGGCGATCTGGGAAACTTCGCGGAGCAGCAGTTTCAGTGTGGCACTGAGCATGATAGGCACCTGAGAAAGAAGAGAGAATCAAGAAATTTTGAGCGCAAATGCCGCCTCAGTCAAACCCCTGCACACGCCAGGAACTGATCCAGAACAAACCAACGGTAGATTTGTCAGCCACCAGCTCCAAGCTCGTCGTTCCCGCCAGCTACCCCGTCGTTTCCGCCAGCTACCCCGTCGTTCCCGCCTGCGCGGGAACGACGGACTTCGGCGAAATCTAGAGTTTCAACGCCTTCGCCACATCCTCCCAACTCACGTACTTGAAGTTTTGCGGCCCATCCGGCATGCGCTTATACCCATCCTGAATCACCAGCATGCCCTGCGCATAAGGACCACCCAGGTTCTTCGACGTCACATCCAGCCCGTCGGTGTCGGAGGTGCCATCGATCCCTTCTGCCACGTTGAAGCCCACCTTGAAGCGCCCGCGCACCTTGTACGGCGCCGCCGCGTCGAGCACGACATAACTGCTGTCGCCCTGGCTCGACACGATCAGATAAGCGCCCTTTGCGCCTTCGTAGAGCGCCATGCCCTCCACATCGGCGTGCAGGTCACGCCCCACGGCGAGCACCATCTTGCGCGCCGCCGGCTGATCGGCGCGCGCCGCCAGGGTCCACACGCCACGCTTTTCCTCGCCGATGAACAGGCGCTCGTTGCGGTCGTCGGCAACGCAGCCTTCCGGCTGGCTGTCCACCTTGAACTCGCGCGCCAGCTTGCCGCTCCACCGGCCGCCACTGCTCGCAATGCGGAACTGGCGGAACGCCCCGCCCTTGTCGTTGACGATCACGTCCAGCCCACCACTGCGCGGCTGGAACAGGCAGATGCCATACACCTCGGAAAAGCCGGTCGCAAAGCGCGCCAGCTCGGCCACCTTGCCGTCGGCGTCGACACCGAACAGCACCACGCTGTTGTCGTCGCGCTGGCTGGCCACGGCCAGGTCGAGCACCTTGCCGTCCATGTTCACGCCCTGGCGCAGGTCGACGTTGTTCAGGCGGCCCACGTCGAGAAACTGCTGCTGCCTTCCCTGCAAGTCGTACACCATCAAGCCCTGCTTCTTGTTCGTGCCCAGCACGCGCGAGCGCGTCGCATCCCCCGGATGGACCCAGATCGCCGGATCGTCCGCCACGTCGCCCAGGCGCGCCACCGGCATCGTCTGGGCGCGCGGCTCGACCACCACCGCCGGAGAAGCCGCCGCCCCCGCAGGCAGGCGCGCACCGGCCTTGAGCAGCCGGCGCGCCGGCATCGCCTCGCTGTTGGCTTCATAGGCCCAGGTGCCGATGCCCTCCTCGTTCGCATACAGCGTGTGCCGGGCGTCGTCGACCCTGCACTGGCCGGCGTCGAACGGCATGCTCAGTTTGCCCACCAGTTGCGGGGTGGCGCCGTGCATCAGCCATTGCTCGGCCTGACCATCCCTGGCGGCGACGAACAGGAAGTCGAGTCCCTGCTGGTCGCGGAACAGGCACAGTCCTTCGACCCCGAACGGTTGTTGCGGCAGGGGCGCAAGGCGCGTCAGTTCAGCGCGTTGGATATCGACGCGGATCGGCAGAGCGTGCTGGGTGTCCGCGTCGAGCACCACGGCGATGCCGCTGCCGCTGGTGGTGCGGGCGTCGAGCTGCCTGGCGCGCATGGGCAGGCGCGCCAGCTCCTTGCCGGCGGCGTCGGTCAGCTGCAAGGCGTGCTTGTCGAGCGCAAGCCAGCCGCCACCATCAAGCGCGATGCGGTCCGCCGACTGGGCCGCCGTGCTGGCGAGGATGCATAGCCAGGCGGCTGCGCGGGTAAGGTGTTTTTGCATGGTCATATCAGAAAAAATTCGCTTTCAGGCTCAATTTGAACGTGCGTCCGTACTGTTCATACTGGACGTTATACGGCTTCGTGCCCTGGTACACATAATAAGTTTCATTATTCAGGTTGATGCCCTCGAAGACCAGCTGCACACGCTTGTTGATCTGGTAGCCGAGCGAAAAATCCACCTGGTGCTGGGCGTCGACATAGCGGTCCTGCGACGCATCGAGCAGGTCGGCGCCGACTTCGAGCAGATAAGCCGACTTGTGATTAAGCGCCAGGCGCGTGCTCACAGGGCCGCTTTCGTAACCGAGCATCAGATTGACGATCTGCTTCGACTGCCCCGGCAGGCGGATCTGGCGCGTCAGCTGGCCGCCGCTGGCCTTGTCGAAGCGGCCGATGGTGGCCTTGGCATCGTTAACACTGGCATTGGCGCCGACCAGCAAGCCATTCCACGGCGCCGGCAGCATGCGCAGCGACTGCGAGTACGACAGTTCGATCCCGTTCACCCGCGCCTTGTCGCCGTTGGCGTAGCTGGTGGCGGTGGTATAGCCGGCCCAGGCCCCGCTGCCGGCGAGGTCGGTGGTGTAGGTGAAGTTCTTGATGTCCTTCGAGTACAGATAGGCCGACAGCGCACCGTCGGCGCCCAGCATGCGTTCGATGCCAAGATCGACATTCGCCGCTTTCAGGGGTTTGAGGTCCGGGTTGCCGCTCACCGCTTCGGTATTGCTGGCCAGGCTGATGCCGGGCGCCAGCTGGCTGAAGTTCGCACGCACGACGGCGTTGGTCCAGGCGGCGCGCACGCTGGTATCTTTGTCGATATCGAAGCGCGCCTGCAGGTTGGGCAGCCAGTTCGCGTAAGCGTTGGTGCGCGAGACTGCCTGCAAACCCGTGCCCGACACCTGCTGGCCGCGCGCCGCGAAGCTGGTGCGCTCGTGGCGCACGCCGGCCAGCAGGCGCCAGTTGCCGACGTCGGCGCCGGCCTGCACGTAGGCGCTGTCGATGTCTTCGTCCATCGAAAAGTCGTTCAGGCTCGATTCCGCCACCAGCCGCGCGCCGGCCCGGTCCAGCCCCGCCACGCGCGAGCGGATCAGCGCCGGATCGAGGCCCGGCCCGAGATTGGCGAACGGGTAGTCCAGCGCACCTTGCGTGAAGCCGCTCATCGACACGCTGCCCGCGCCCCAGTAATTGCCGCTGCCCGCCTGGTTGCTGGTGTAGCCCCACTGCTCGGTGTCGTTCTCCTTGGTGCGGCGGCTGGCCTTGAGGCCGCCCTTGATGTCGGCCGCAAATTCGCCCAGCGCCAGGCGGCGGCCCAGGTCCAGCTTGAGGTGGCGCTCGGCGTCCGTGCTGTCGCGCGCCTGCAGGGTGATGCCCTGCAGGTTGTAGCTGGCCGGGTCGGCCAGGCTGGCGGGTCCTGCCAGGCGTGGCACCCCGCTGCCGGCAAAGCGCAGGCCGGCCACGTTGGCGCTGGCGCGAAAGCGGCCATCGTTGATGCTTTCCGGCGTGTCTTCGGTGGCGCGGCTGGCGCCGCCCGATGCGGCCAGCTTCCAGTCGCCGACGCGAAGTTCGCCGCCGACGACGGCGGAACTGATCTGCTGCGTGTATTTGCGCTGGCGCAGGCGGCGTTCGGCGCGCGCGGTGAATGCGCTGTCGGGGGACGCGGCGCCGCCGGCGATGTTACTGACCGACAGGCGGTCACGCACTTCCTCGTCCGAAAAGCGGCTGAGAAACGTGTGCAGATAGAGCGACTGGCCGGCCTGCGGGCGGTAATCGACGTTCAGCG
Organism: Massilia frigida; assembly: GCF_011682175.1. GTDB lineage: Bacteria > Pseudomonadota > Gammaproteobacteria > Burkholderiales > Burkholderiaceae_D > Telluria_A > Telluria_A frigida. Next base: position 209,355 of record NZ_WHJG01000003.1, on the reverse strand, counting down.
CCAGCGCATTGCGTTCGCGCTCGGGCAAGTAGTCGCGCAGTTCGAGGCCGGACAGCTTGCCCTTGTTCCAGGCACCACCCGTTTCCACGTTATCGGAACCGAACTTGCGGCGCTCGCCGCTGATGCCGGCGGCCACGCCCAGCTTCCCGTCCAGGAAACGGTCGGCCCACAAGGCGCCGGCGTTCGGGCTGGTCTTGCCGGTGTTCTGGTCGCGGCTCGCTCCTGCCTGGAACGACAGTGCCGTGCCGGGCAAGTCGAAGGCCGACAGCGACTTGACGTCGACCGAGCCGCCCAGCGAGTTGGCATCCTGCTCCGGCATCAGGGTTTTGCTCACCTCCAGCGAGCGAATCAGGCCGGCCGGCAGCACGTCGAGTGCGACCGCGCGGCGGCCCGCTTCCGGCGATGGCACCGAGGCGCCGTTGATGGTGACGGCGTTGTAATCGGGCCCCATGCCGCGCACCACGATGTAGCGCCCTTCGCCCTGGTCGCGCTGCACCGCCACGCCGGGCAGGCGGGCCAGCGCCTCGGCCGCGTTCTTGTCGGGTAGGCCGCCGATATCATCGCTGCTGACGATGCTGACGATATTGTCGGCCTTCTGCTGGGCCGCCAGCGCGCGCTTCATGCTGGAACGCTGGCCGGCGATGACGACGGTGTCAAACGCGATGGCGCTGGCCTCGCTGCTGCCGGCGGCGCTGTCGGCGCCGTGCGCGATGCCGCCGCACAGTTGCAGGATGCCGAAGGCAATCAGTGACCGCCGCGCAAGCCTGCCCGCTACCCCGCGCTGACGCCGTTGTTGTATGTCGCTATTCATAGTGTGGCCGTTGGATGGGTGAGAAACAGGGCGAAGTCTAGAGGCCGAATATGTCCATCTCGTGACACGGCGCCCGCCGCCACCGGCGCTACGGCCTTTTAGCACCGCATATGCGCTGAAATGACCCGGGCGTTTGCGGGCCGCCGCCCGGCGTGGTGCGCCCGGTGAGCCGATCGGACTGGCGCCGCTGCGCTGTTTGCACCCCCGCCTGTCATCGTCCTGTCACGCGCGCGGGCTAGTATCGGAACGTATCACCCTCATGCAAGGCGTTGGCCTTTCACCCATGCTCCACTCACACCGCTCTCCGCTCATCCTGGCCCTGCTGGCCCTTGTCGCCTGCTGCTTCCTGTATGCGTTCGCCGGGGTGCCCAAACCGCCCGCCGACTGGAAGTGGATCGATATCGCCAGCGAGGCGAGCATCGCCCTCATGGCCGGCGTGTGGTTCGTGCTGGTCCTGAGCAGCCGCCCGCCCGGACGCGTGACGGCGCTGCTGGCAGCCGGCCTGGCGGGCCTGATGCTGGGCGCCTGCGCCGACTGCCTCGACGAGTTTTTCAGCGTGCCCAAAGGCCAGCTGTGGAACCACGTGATCGAGAGCGGCCTGACCCTGGCCGGCATGGCCGCCCTCACCTGCGGCCTGCTCGACTGGCGCCGCGAACAGTTCATGCTCAACGAGCACCTGCACAAGCGCGAGCGCCTGTTCCGCGATCACCGCTCGTTCGACCCCCTTACTCAAGTGGGCGATGCCGACTACCTGCGCGCCCAGCTGCGCATCGAGCACGAACGCGGCACCGGCCCCGATTGCTGCCTGCTGATGGTCGATATCGACAGCTTCCACCTGATTAACCGCGCCCACGGCCAGCGCGAAGGCGACCGCCTGCTGCAAGCCGTCACCCACACCCTTCTGCTGAACCTGCGCCGCACCGACCTGCTGTGCCGCTATGCGGGCGACCGCTTCGCGATCCTGCTGCCGGCAACCGATGCCGATACCGCGCGCACGCTGGCCGAGCAGTTGCGGCGCGCCGTGGCGACGCTGCGCCATCACACCCACGGCGGCGGCGAGGCGCTGCAAGTGACGGTGCGCTACGCGCTGCGCCATGTCGACATCGAGCCGCGCCAGCTGCTCAAGGAAATCAACCGCGCGCTGGAACGGCGCATGCCTCAGCCGGCGTCCGCCGCGGAGGATGCCAGCAGCTTCGCCGCGCCCGCGTGAGCCGCTTCCTGCAAGCGGGCGACGCCTGCATCGTGGCGCAGCACCAGCCCGCGCTGGTGCTCGACTACGCGCGCAGCCGCGAGCTGGCGCCGCGCGCGATCCTGGCCGGCACCGGCATGGACGACGTGCAGGCACCCGATGCGCAGCACGCCATCAGCCCCACCGAATACCTGCAATTGCTGGCCAACGTCGCCACCAGTCTGAAAAGCCCGGAAACGAGCTTCATGCTGGGCCAGCAGATGCTGCCCGGGCACTTCGGCGCGCTCAGCCACGCGCTGACGCACGCGCACAGCCTGCGCGAAGCGATCGCGCTGCTGGTGCGCTTCCAGATGCAGCTATGCCCCTTGCTGGCGCCGCGCTTTCGCGAGGAAGGCGGGCTCGGTGTGCTGTACTGGAGCGACAGTTTCGGCGCCGGCCAGCAGCGCGCATTTTTGGTCGAGCTGCACATGACGGCCATGTCGGCGATGTGCCGCTGGCTGGGCGGCGCGCGCCTGCCGTGGCGCTACTGCTTCAACCGCACGCCGCCGCGCTATACCGAGCAGCACGAGGTGCACCTGGGCGGGCAGCTGCGCTTTCACTGCCATCTCGACGCCATGCTGATCGACGCGGCCTGGCTCGACCGCCCCTGGCCGCGCGCGAATGCGATGGCGGCGGCGGTGGCGCTACGCAGCGTCGATGCGGCGCACGCCGGCGCCAGCCAGCGCAGCCTGCTGTGCGCCCTCTACGATTACCTGCTGGAGCACATCCGCAGCGCGCCCACGCTGGAACAGTGCGCGCTCCAGTTCGGCGTCAGTCCGGCCACCCTGAAACGCCACCTGGCGCGCCACGGCAGCCACTTCCAGGCCGAACTCGACCAGGTGCGCGCGCACGTCGCCCTGCACCTGTTCCACGGCGGGCGGCACGACAACGATGCGGTCGCGCGCCACTTGGGTTTTCACGACGCCAACAACTTCCGCCGCTCCTTCAAACGCTGGACCGGCATGACGCCCATGCTGTTGCGGCAAAGCCTGGACGCTTACCGCTTGCAATCGGGAGATACATCGGCCATAATCTAAATGAGAATTGTTCTCATTCACTGAAAGGCAGCGATGAATACCACCCAACAACCCGTGCGCGCGATCCCGGCGCCTGTCGCACCTGCGCTTCCGCTGCGCGTCAACAGCCAGGAACTACTGCGCCAGGGCAAGTCGATCCAGATTGAACACGACGGCAAGATCTATGAATTGCGGGTCACCCGGCTCAACAAGCTGATCCTGACCGCCTGAACCACCAACCCCCAGCCAGCCAGCGTTGCACGCGCAAGCCAGCCCCCCCTTTTGACAGGAGCAACGCAATGGCTATCGACATGGCAGGTCCCGCATTTACCGCATCGGCCAGCGCGCCGCCCCAGCCCGAACTGCTCGTGTCCGCCGCGCTGCACCTGATGTCCCACTACAGCGCCAATGCGTCCCAGGCCGGGCCGTGCCTGAAGCTGGCGTCCGTGATCGAGCGCCATCTCAAGGCGCTGGCCAGCCATGGCGACCTCAATCCGGTGCTGCGCGCGACCTGCCAGCAATTGTCGGAGCAGTGGGCCGCCGTGGTCGACCAGGCGCTCCCGCGCCCGTCGCGCCCGACCCTGTTCAAGCGCTTCGTGGGCGGCACGCGCCAATAGTCCCACGCGGCGACCAGGCCGGCAAAGCCGCGGATGCGCGCGGCATCGGCCAGGGTCGCCGTCCGGTCGGACCGGTACGTTCGCGCGAGCGTCCCCCGACTACGAAAGGTGGCGGGCAGCGCCACCGGCGCGCCGCAATGTAGCGAATTTCCTGGCGCGCCGCATGGCCATCGCCGCCAATTCAGCCACCATGCATGAAAACGTTTTCAAAGCCGCCCAAGCTGTGTACACTCTGGGCGGCTGTTTATTTCGTGGGTCGTTCCAGTTATGGTAATCTCGCGGTGACAGCCGTCCCGCCCCCTACCAGGACCCATCCCTTGACAGACCACGACAACGCTGCCCCCCCTTCCACCCTGATCGACGTCGCGCGTCACGCCGGCGTCTCGCCCAGTACCGTATCGCGCATCCTCAACGGCACCGCCAAAGTTTCGGACGACAAGCGCGCCGCTGTCATGGCCGCGATCGAAAAGATGCACTTTGCGCCGAACCAGATGGCACAGGGCCTCAAGAAGGGGCGCTCAATGACCATCGGGATCGTGGTGCAGGATATTTCGAGCCCGTTTTTCGACGAGACCCTGCGTGGCGTCGACGATGGCTTGAAGGGCACCGGCTACGCATCGGTGATCGTGAGCGGCCACTGGAACGCGGTCGAAGAAACGGAACGTATCCGCCTTCTGCTCGCGCGCAAGGTCGACGGCATCATCCTGCTGTCCGGCCACCTGGGCGACGACACCATTTTGCAGTTTGCGAACCAGCGCCCGATCGTCTCCACCGGGCGCGAACTGCGCACCAAAAGCGCGCTCGGGTTCAAGCTCGATAATGAAAACGGCGCCTTCATGGCGGTGCGCCACCTGGTCGAACTGGGACACCGGCGCATCGCCTTCGTCACCGGGCCGTCGCACCACCGCGATGCCGACGAACGCCTGATCGGCTACAAGCGCGCGCTGAAGGAATCCGATATCGAGTACGACGCCAACCTGGTGGTCGGCGGCGACTTCCACGAATCCGGCGGCCTGCTGGCGGTGAACCATCTGTTCGAGACCAACCAGCAGTTCACGGCGGTGTTTGCGGCCAATGACCTGAGTGCGTATGGGGTGAGATTGTGCCTGTACCGCAAGGGGATCCGGGTACCGGACGACATTTCGCTGGTCGGCTTCGATGATTTGCCGGGGTCCTCGTACACCACGCCGCCGCTGACCACGATCCGCCAGCCTTTGTACGACATGGGCCGCATCGCCACCAATGCCCTGCTGGCACTGATCAACGGCGAACCGGTCATGGCGCAGATTCCGCCGCTCGAACTGGTGGTGCGCGAAACCACGCGCCGGGTGCGCTGACGCCGGGTTAAAGCTTACAGCTGCGCCACGCAGAAATCGGTCATCGCAGCCAGCACGCTCGCATCTTCCCCGACCGCGCCCGACACCGTGATGTCCAGGCCCGGATGATCGAGGCGCAACTGCGCGACGATCAGCGGCAGGTCGCGCAGCAAATGCCCGCCCTGCCCCAGGAATACCGGCACCACCGTCACCGCCGTGACGCCCTGCGCGGCCAGTTCGGCCACGCGCTCGGGCAGGCGCGGCTCCATCAGTTCGAGGAAGGCCAGCGACACCGCTACGCTTGGTACGCGCGCCTGGGTCAGTTCGCGCAAGCGCTCGAAGGGCGCCGCCCAGGTGGCGGCGCGGGCGCCGTGGGCAAACAGGATCAGGGCGCGGGTCATCAGTGTCTTTCCACCCACCATAGCGCCGCAAGGGCCAATAGCAGGAACAGCAAGCTCGGGGCGATCGCCACCAGGATGGCCGGCATGGCACTGAGCCGGCCGACGCTGGCGAACAGGTTATTGATCAAAATGAAGCCGACCCCGATCATGATGCCAACGAAAATCTTGAGACTCACGCCGCCGCTGCGGGTGTGCAGGTAGGCGAACGGCAGCGCCAGCGCCATCAGCACGAAAATGGCCAGCGGATCGAACAGCTTTTTCCAGAACGCGATCTTGAAACGCTCGGTCTCCTGCTTGTTTTCGGACAGGTGGCGCGTGTAGATGGCCAGTTCGGTGGCCGACATGCGCACCGGGTCCGAGGCCGAGACCGAAATGATCTTCGGCGTGATCTCGGACACCAGGTCCAAGCTGGGCAGCTTGCGGGTGGTGACCACGCTGGTCTCCTGGCCGAACATGCTTTGCGCGCTGGCGCCGGCGGCGGGTTTGCCGCCCGGCGGGGGCAACTCGCGCGTATTGGCGAAGCGCGTTTCCGTCACGTCTTCCAGGCGCCAGGTGCTGTTGCCGGTGAAGACGGCGCGCGCGGCGGTGATCAGGGAGCGCATGCGGAAGTTGGTATCGAACTCGTACAGCCGCACATCGAGCATCTGGCCGTCGGTGCGGAACTGGCGCACGTTGAAAAAGCGCGAGCCGGTGACGCTGCCCTTGGTGCCCTCGGTGCGCACGATATCCTTGGTCCACATCCCGGAACGGAATTCCTGCGACACGGTGGCGCCGCGCGCGCTGAGCTTGAGCTTTTCCGCCAGCGGCGCGGTGCGCGGCGCAATCAGTTCGCCGAACACAAAGGTGATGAGGACGAACACGATGCCGATCTTGAACAGCATCCACGCCGCCATCTGGGTCGACATGCTCGACGCCCGCATGATGGTGAACTCGGAGCTCGACGCGAACTGCGCCATCGTGTAGATGGTGCCGATCAGGGTCGCCACCGGCATCACCTCGTACACGTGGAAGGGCACGCGCAGCAGCACGTATAAAAAGGCGTGCTGGATCGCATAGCCTTCCTTACCCACCGACGGCAGTTCGCCGGTCAGGTCCATGAAGGCGCTCAGCGCCAGGAAGGCGACCAGCACGAAGGCGACGGCCTGCGCGATCGAGACCGCGAAATAGCGTTGAAGGATTTTCATTTTGCGCCTCCCTTCGGCGCGCAGCGCCCGATGCCGCCGCGCTTGAGCGCAGCCCACAGCACCAGCGGGTGATAGCGATGGTTGACGTTCAGGCGCCAGGCGAACATGCCGACGGTGAGAACCGCCACCACCAGGTGCAGCGGCCACCAGGCCATGTAGAAATCGGACTTGCCCTGGCGGACATTGGCTTCGGCCAGCTTGGTCAGGTTAATGTAGGTGAAGAAGATCAGCAGCGCGATGATCAGGTTGGCCGCGCTGCCGGCGCGCGGATTGACGAAGCCGAGCGGAATGGCCAGCAGGATCAGGAGCAGGCAGGTGATCGGCGCGGCGATGCGGTACAGCAGTTCGGACTGGGTAAAGCGGTTGGGCGTGGCCAGCAGCTCGCTGGTGGACATGGCGTCGGACGAGACATCGCCCCCCATCGCCGCGCTCTTGGCCGCCACGCGCATGCTGTAGCGGCCGAACTCCATCGATTGAAAATCGGCCTGTCCCGGCACCCCCTGGTAGCGCCGTCCGTTCTTGAGCACCAGGAACTGGCCGCCCTTGCCGTCGGACTCGATCACGCCTTCCTTGGCGACGATGACGGAGTTGATGTTCTTCTCGATGGTGTTGACGAACACATTCTGCACCACGGTCGATTCGCCGGTGACGCCTTCGACGAAAAACACGCGGTTGCTGGACGCCGATTCCTTGAACTGGCCGGGCGAGACTTTTTTCAGGTCTTCGCGCTTTTCGAAACGCTGGACGAATTCGGTGCTTTTCATCTTGGCCCAGGGTGTCACGAACAGGCTCAGGGCGCCGGTCAGGATCATCATGGGAATGCCGAAGGTGAGGATGGGACGGATCCAGCGCGTGAGCGACAGGCCCGATGCGAACCAGACCACCATTTCGGAATCGCGGTAGCTGCGCGTGACCACCGCCAGTACCGAAATAAAGCTGGTGAGAGTCAGGATAGTTGGCAGATAATTCAGTGTTGCGAAGGCGATCAATGCCAGCACGTCGCTCGACGCCACCTTTCCGCCTGCGGCCTTGCCGAGGATGGCGATCAGGGTCCACGTGGCGACGATGGAAAACAGCACCGTGAAAGTCGTCCCGGCCGAACTGGCTAATTCACGTTGCAGGGCGCGTTGAAAGATCATTCGAAAGTTATAATCACAGGTTAGGCAGTGCGCGTCACAAACACGAAACGGAGATTCAAATGGACTTTAGCATAAAAGCATTCGACACAAAGAACACCATCACGTCGGCCAAAACCGGATGCGTCGCGGTTGCGGTATTCGAAAACAAAAAACTGTCGCAGGCTGCAAAAGCCCTCGACCAGGGTGGTGAAATCACGGCTGCGCTCAAGTCCGGCGACATTACCGGCAAGGCTGGTTCGACCCTGCTGTTGCGTGGCATTTCCGGCACCGGCGCGGCGCGCGTACTGCTGGTCGGACTGGGCAACGACGAGACGGTCAGCGAAAAAAGCTTCACTTCCGCAGTGAACGCGACGCTCAAGGCTTTCGCCTCGCTCGGCGCCGCGGACGCCATTATCGCACTACCCATGACGGATGTGAAAGAGCGCGACGTTTCCTGGGCCGTGCGCACCATCGTCTGCGCCGCCCACGAGAGCGTTTTCCGCACCGACGGCCAGAAAAGCAAGAAGGACCCCGCCCCAGCCGGCGTGCGCAAGATCACCCTGGCCGCCGACGCCACGTCCGACGTCAAGACCGCACTGGCGCAGGCGATTGCCATCGCCAACGGCATGGACCTGACCAAGCAACTGGGCAACCTGTCGGCCAACGTCTGCACCCCGACCTACCTGGCCAACACGGCGCGCAAGCTGGCCAAGGACTACAAGTTCGACGTCGAAGTCCTGGACCGCAAGCAGCTCGAAGCGCTGAAAATGGGCAGCTTCCTGTCGGTCACCAACGGCAGCGAAGAAGCCCCCAAGTTCATCGTCCTCAAGCACATGGGCGGCAAGGCCAAGGATGCGCCGGTGGTATTGGTCGGCAAGGGCATCACCTTCGACACGGGCGGCATTTCGATCAAGGCCGGTCCCGGCATGGATGAAATGAAGTACGACATGTGCGGCGCCGCGTCGGTGCTGGGTACCTTCCGCGCGATCGGCGAAATGGGCCTGAAACTGAACGTGATCGGCGTGATCGCCGCGTGCGAGAACATGCCGTCGGGCCGTGCCACCAAGCCGGGCGATATCGTCACGTCGATGAACGGCCTGACCATCGAAGTGCTCAATACCGACGCCGAAGGCCGCCTGGTGCTGTGCGATGCGCTGACCTACTGCGAGCGTTTCAACCCGGCCGCCGTGATCGACATCGCGACCCTGACCGGTGCCTGCGTGGTGGCACTGGGCCATCACAATACGGGCCTGTTCACGCGCTCCGACGACGCGCACGAGAAGCTGGCGGGCGAACTGCTGGCCGCCGGCAAGGCAGCGAGCGACACCGCATGGCGCCTGCCGATCGAAGACATCTACAACGAGCAGCTCAAGTCCAACTTCGCGGACCTGGCCAACATCGGCACGCCGGGCGGCGCCAGCGTGACGGCGGCCTGCTTCCTGGAGAACTTCACGCGCAAATACACCTGGGCCCACCTGGACATCGCCGGCACGGCATGGAAATCGGGCGGCGCAAAGGGCGCCACCGGCCGTCCGGTACCGCTGCTGTCGACCTTCCTGATTAATCGGGTTTAAGCGCGCGTGTAAGCGCAACATCGAAGGATGAAAAAAGCGGCCTCGCGGGCCGCATTTTTTTTGATCGCGCTCTAGTGCAGCGCGCTGCCGGCTGTCTCCGGCGGGTCGTTCTGATAATCGCGCGCGCCGGTGCGGCGCATCAGCACCGTCAGCGTCTCGGGATAATCGAAACCGGCGCCGGTGCGTTTGTCGAGCAGATAACCGAGGCCCGCGGTCAGCACCGCATTGCCCACGGTGGCGCTGGCATTGGCCCTGGACGCGACCACATCCTGGCCGGCGCTCGCGCCATCCTTTTTACAATCGACGAACAGGTTACCCGCGCTCTTTTGCACGGTCACGTGGCCGGGCGAGGTGACGAACCAGCGGCCCTTGTCGTTGGTCAGCACGCAGCCGGCACCGCCGATTTCGCGGTTGTCGGCGATGGTGCGCACCATCAGTGTCTGCTGGTTCGATTCGCTGATCGTCGCGCAGCCGCCAAGGGCGGCCAGCAGCGCCAGCGCGCCTGTCCGTAAAAAAGTCGCCATCATCTCCATCCAAAATAGGTCTTCACCCTGTTTACGGCAGCTGCCCAGGGTTCCTGAATACTAAATTGAATACTACCCGATGAATGCTATTTGACCGGAATCGGCTGGTTGGCCGGCACCGGGACAGCGGTCACGCTGTTTTTCGGGCTGCCATCGATCAGGCGGTCCGAATACACAAGATAGACCAGCGCATTACGCTTGGCGTCGACCATGCGCACCACGCGCACGTGCTTGAAAAAGATCGAAGCGCGCTCGCTGAAAACTTCATCCTGGCGCGGGATCTTGCCGTTGAACGTGATGGGGCCGACCTGGCGGCACGCCACCGACGATTCGGCCTTGTCTTCGGCCAGGCCCACGGCACCCTTGATGCCGCCGGTCTTGGCGCGCGACAGGTAGCAGCTCACGCCGCCGACTGCCGGGTCGTCGAACACTTCGACCACGACCTTGTGGTCAGGGCCAATCAGCTTGAAAGCGGTATCGACCGAGCCCACGGTTTCCGCAGCGGCGCCGGCGGCGACAGCGGACAGCGCGAGACTGAGTGCGAGTCGGATCATTCGCATAGTTTTATTCCTGGAGGTGGGTGCTGGGGGTAGCTGCCGCGGTGTCGGGCAAGACTAGGAAACCGGCGCAAAGCGCGGCACAAGGATGCCGTCGACATCGACCAGCTGGAAAAACACGTCTTTCGGCCGCGTCCATATAGAACCGTCCGCTGCGCGATACACGATCATCTCGGAGAGATCCGATTCAAGAGTGGCCACGCACACTAAGTCGTACAGGCCACCCTTGTAGTGCCGGAATTGCATCAACTCTCTGTCTTGTCTTCAGCCAGAGCTTTCTGCTTCTTCTTCAAGCCCTGGATCACCTTGAGGACACCTTCGATACCAGCGGTATCGTCGAGGTCGCTAAAAGCGTCGAGGACTTCATTCAGAACCCGGTTGCGCACTGCGGTTTCATCCGACGCTGGTGCGCTTGCGCGTACCGGTTCGGCCGACTCTTTCGAGGCGGCTTTTTGCGCCGAATATTTCGCTGTCGCCGCGGCAGTTTTGCCGTGCGCCAGCGCCGCTTGCCAGATTACCCAGCGACGTTGTGTTTCAAACACGAGATACTCATCGGGCTTATCTTCGCGGCGTCGAACGATATGACCATCGCGCTGCGCCCATGCTTCAAATGCACTTCGCATTTTAATCCTTTACAAATGCTGTCTTCGCATTTCTCCACTAATCAAAACACAATTGTTTTAACTAGTACCACCTTGCCGTTTGTGTCATTGAAACCGCCACAAACATTAAGGGCGTGTAACTCTTCACGTAACGGATTCGGACCGTTGGTTCTCACCACCACCGCCCCGATAAACTACATATTACTCCGTGCGTTATAAGAATGCAATTTTTTATTCCCCGTGAGTAACAATAGACCAAAATCGTTGTTTTGTCTTCCTGTTGTTACATCTAATTACATCTTGCGAGTGGTTAAATCTCGGGGACAACAAAGTTTAACATCTCCACGGTATTTTTTCGATAAAAGTGTTGATAACACAAGCGTATGCTAGCTGCATGAACGGCCGTTTTGGGCAACTGAGCGCATGTTCTTGCATGAACGGCACATTTACCGCGATACTGCGTGTTTTTAGCGTCAACGGCCTTGCGAGAACTCCCATGAAAATAGCTACCTGGAATGTTAATTCCCTCAAAGTACGACTTGCTCACCTACTGCAATGGCTTGAAGCAAATCCAGTCGACGTACTTTGCCTACAAGAGACAAAACTGACGGACGATAAGTTCCCAATTTCCGAAATTAATGCAGCCGGGTACGAAGTAGCCTTCAGCGGGCAGAAAACCTATAACGGCGTGGCGATCTTGTCGAAACTACCGTTGACTGATGTCGTACGCAACAACCCTCTGTTTCCCGACGAGCAGCAGCGGATACTGGCGGCGACAATCGGCGGGGTCCGCTTTATCTGCGCCTACGTGCCCAATGGGCAGGCGGTCGATACCGACAAATATGCGTACAAGCTGGCATGGCTGGCCTCGCTGCGCGATTGGCTGGCCGATGAAATGCGCGCGCACGCCGGCGGCGGCCTGGCCATCCTGGGCGACTACAACATCGCGCCGGAAGACCGCGACGTGCACGACCCGGCCGCCTGGGCGGGCCAGGTGCTGTGTTCGGACAAGGAGCGGGCGGCGCTGACGGCGCTGGTGGACTTGGGACTGACCGACGCGTTCCGTTTGTTCGAGCAAGCCGACAAATCGTTCAGCTGGTGGGATTACCGGCAGCTCGGTTACCAAAAAAACAAAGGTCTGCGGATCGACCACATCTTGCTGTCTGACGCCTTGGCCAAGCGCTGCACCGCGTGCGCGATCGACCGCGTGCCCCGCAAATGGGAACAGCCATCCGACCACGCCCCCGTCATCGCCACGCTCGGCTGATCGGCAAGGCAAGCGCACAACCGGGGTCTGACCTCTGACTCGCAACTTTTTTCACAACCGGGGTCTGACCTCTCACAACCGGGGTCTGACCTCTGACTCGCAACTTTTTTGTTGCAAAAAAACCCAAACAGCAGGTCCTGCAAGTTTTCCCTGGCGCTCAGCGATGTTTCGCCCGGGGAGCGCCAGCCGTATTGTTCGCCGCCCCGGCTTTCCCTTGGTGAAACGAAAATATTTCTAATCAGAGGTCAGACCCCGGTTGTAGGAGTCGACGAGGGCAGTTGCATCCAAAGTCCGAACCGTGTCGTAGGACTAGTTACGGGTGAGGTGGGTGCGGGCTTGTTCGGCGGCGCTGGGTTGGGCGAACAGGTAGCCCTGGGCGTACTGGCAGCCATGGGCGCTCAGCAGGGCGTACTGGGCTTCCGTTTCGACACCTTCCGCTACCACCGATAGCTGCAGGCTGTTCGACAGCGCCATGATGGCCGCGACAATCGCGCGGTCTTCAGCACTTTCCTCCAGATCCTTGATGAAGGCACGGTCGATCTTGATCTTCTTGACCGGAAAGCGCTTCAGGTAGGCCAGGCTCGAATAGCCGGTGCCGAAATCGTCGATCGACAGGCGGATACCCATGGCGTTGATCTGCCCCAGAATCTCCAGCGTCTGTTCGCCATGCTGCATCAGCGCCGTTTCGGTGATTTCGAATTCGATCAGCGCCGGATCGATCCCGGTTTCGTCGAGCACGCGCCGGATCGACTCGATCAGCCCCCGGTGCATGAACTGGCGCGGCGACAAATTGACCGCCAGCGGCACCGCCGCCATCCCCTGCCGCTGCCACGCCATGCTTTGCTGGCACGCGCGCCGCATCACCCATTCGCCAATCGGTACGATCAGGCCATTTTCTTCGATGATGGGGATGAAGTGGTCCGGCAGCACCAGGCCGTGCCCCGGACGGCGCCAGCGCAGCAGCACTTCCATGGTGTGCACGCGGCGCGTGCCGATATCGATAATCGGCTGGTAGAACAACTCGAATTCTTCCTGCGCCAGCGCGCCGCGCAGCGCACTTTCAAGCTCGAAGTGCTGCGCCGCCGCGAGGTTCATGCGCTCGGTGAAGTACTGGTAGTTGTTGCGGCCATTGGCCTTGGCGTGATACATGGCCGCATCGGCATGCCGCATCAGGGTTGCGACGTCGTCGCCATCGTCGGGATACATGCAGATGCCGATCGATGGCGTGATGTGCAGCAGGCGTCCGTCGAACGGAAACGGCAGCGCCAGCACGGCGATGATCTTCTCGGCCACCTGGGTGCTTTCGGCCTGGCTGTCGATGCCCGGCACCAGCACCACGAATTCGTCGCCGCCGAGGCGCGCCACGGTGTCGCTGCCGCGCACCGCATTGCACAGGCGCCCGGCCACTTCCTTGAGCAGGCGGTCGCCCATCAGGTGGCCCAGCGAATCGTTGATGGTCTTGAAGCGGTCCAGGTCGATGAACATGACGGCCAGCTTGCCGCCGGAGCGGTTCACGCCCAGCATCGCATGGTCCAGCCGGTCCGACAGCAAGGCGCGGTTGGGCAGGCCGGTCAGGCTGTCGTGATAGGCCATGTGGTTGACCCTCGCCTCGGCCTGGCGCCGTTCGACGATCTCGCCCTGCAGCAGGGCATTGGCGCCAGCCAGTTCGGCGGTACGCTCCAGCACCCGCACTTCCAGTTCGTCGCGCGCGCGCAGCACCGCTTCGCCGGCCTCGCGCCGCGCGGTCACGTCGTCGACCAGCCACACCGAGCGTCCGCTCGCATGCGCCAGGTCGAACGGACGCCCCGACAGGCGCGCCCAGAACGTGCTGCCATCCTTGCGCACCAGCCGGTACTCGGCCATGTGGACCCGCCCCTCGCGAAAGTCGCGCGCGGTCTCGCCACGGGCCAGCTCCCAACTGGCGCAGTCGGGGTACAGCTCGCGCACCGAGAGCCCCGCCACTTCGCCCGGACTATAGCCGAACAGTTCTTCCATTTTGGCGTTGCAGCGCAGGTTCATGCCGTGTTCGACCACCGCGATGCCGAGCACCGCGCTGTCGAGAATGGCCTGGTTTTCCAGCAGCGCGTTGCGCAACGATTCCTCGGCGCGCTTGGCGTCGGTGCGGTCTTCGATGATCCAGATCGTGCCCTGCCCCGGTTCGGCCGGATTGACGACATAGGCGATCAGCTGCGCCCACAGGATGCTGCCGTCCTTGCGCGCCATCTCGACTTCGGTATGAAACGGCTTGCCCACCGAGAGCAGCGGCCCGGCCGCCGCGCCGATGGCGGCATACGCTTCGTCGCTGGGGTACAGCGCGCGGCCAGGCAGGCCGAGGCCCTCGTTGCCGGTGTAGCCGAACATGTCGGCAAAGCCGCGGTTGTAGCGTGTGATGATGCGGTTCTTGGTGAACAGGATGCTGACCGAGGCGTTGGTCATGATGGCCTGCACCTCGACCAGGGTCTGGCGCGCTTCGGTCACGTCTTCGAGAATCCAGATGGTCCCTTCTTCGCGCCGTTCGGCGTCGACCGTCTGCGCGCGCACGCGGCACCAGAACAGGGTGCCGTCGCGCTGGCGGAACTGGTATTCGGTCTTCTCGAACGGCAGCCCGTTGCCGAGCAGCGGCCCGGCTTCGCGCCCGAACTGTGCGTACGCTTCGGGCGACGGGAACACGTCCACCGCCGGGCGCCCGATCATTTCGTCGCGCGCGTAGCCGAACATGTCGGCCATGCGCGGGTTACAGGACAACATGATGCCGTTGCGGCTGAACAGGATGCCGACCGAGGCATTGTCCAGAATCGCCTTCTGCTCCAGCAGCACCTGGCGGGTCGCTTCCTCGGCCGCCTTTTGCGCGCTGCGGTCGTCCACGATCCAGATGGTGTCCTGCTTGCCGCGCCCGGCGTTGATGGCGTAGATGTAGGCGTGCGCCCAGAAGGTGCTGCCGTCCTGGCGCAGCATCTCGATGTCGGACTGGTAGGGGCGGCCGGCGCGCAGCAGCGGCTGCGCCTCGCGCTGCATGGCCTCGTGGCCGGCCGCGGAGACGAACAGTTCGGCGGCACCGTGGCCGAGCCCCGTCTCGCCGGCAAAGCCGAAGTAGCGGCCGAACTGCTGGTTGTAGCGCAGGATGCGGTTGTCGCGCTGGAAGGCGATGCCCAGCGGGGCGTTGTCCATGATCGCCTGCATTTCGAGCAGGGCGCGGCGCAGGCGCGTTTCGTTCTGGTGCAGTTCGTCGATGTCTTCGACGATCCAGATGGTGCCGTGCGACTCGTCGCGCGGGTCGACCGCGCGCCCGTACAGGCGGCACCAGAGCAGCACGCCGTCCTTGCGGCGCAGGCGCACTTCGCCGGCGTAGGAGCCGCCGGCGGCGAGCCGGGGACCGGCCTCGCTGCTCATTTGCTCGTAGCTGCGCGCGCTGGGGAAAACGGTGACGCTGGCCGCGCCGATCAGGTCATCGGCGGTGTAGCCGAAGATTTCGGCGGCGCGGATATTGCATTCGCAGATCACCCGGTTCTTGCTGAGGATGATGCCGACGGCGGCGTTCTCGAGAATCGCCTTCTGTTCGAGCAGCGTGGTGCGCAGCGCGGCCTGGTCGCGGTCGAAGCGGCGGATATCGGTGAACACGAAGGTGGCGCCGCCGGCCGCCAGCGCCTTGGCCAGCACCTGGACCGCGATATCGTTGCCGCCGGCGTGCAGCGCGCTTTCCCACAGCTGGTCGGCAGCGCCGCGCATGCGCAGCGCGGCGTCCTCGCGCATGGCGGGGGCGAAAAGACCGACCAGGGACTGGCCCGACGGATCGATGCCGAGCAGGCCGCACAAGGCGGCGTTGCAGGCGGAGACGATGCCATGCGCGTCGCAGGCACAGGCGGGCGACGCGATCAGCTGCAGCGCTTCAGCGACGAAATCAGGTTTGGTGAATACGCGATCCATGTCCCCCACTACGGCATCAATCCGGCGCCTCCGTGGCGGGCAGCGGACAGCCGATCATAAACCACAATTGGGCCGGATACAGGCGCAAACGCCAAAAAACGGACAGGCCCGCCACGCAGCATGCATGGCGGGCCTTGACAGATCGTCATCGCGGGCCGTGGAAGGCCCTGGAAGGCGTCAGAAGGCGTCGCCGGGCACGCGCACCCAGCCTTCCATCAGCACGCGCGCGCTGCGGCTCATGATGGCCCTGGCGACGCGCCAGTCGCCGTCGACCTGGGTCGCTTCGGCACCCACGCGCAGGGTGCCGGACGGATGGCCGAAGCGCACCGCCGTGCGCTCGCCGCCGCCGGCCGCCAGGCTGACCAGGGTGCCGGGAATGGCCGCTGCGGTGCCGATGGCCACGGCGGCGGTGCCCATCATCGCGTGGTGCAGCTTCCCCATCGACATGGCGCGCACCAGCAGGTCGATATCGGCCGCCGCGACCTGCTTGCCGCTCGAGGAGACGTAGTCCGCAGGTGCCGCCACGAAGGCCACCTTGGGCGTGTGCTGGCGCGTGGCCGCTTCGTCCACATGCTTGATGAGGCCCATACGCACGGCGCCATGCGCGCGGATCGCTTCGAACATGGCCAGCGCTTGCGGGTCGCCGTTGACCACGTCCTGCAGCTCGGTGCCGGTGTAGCCGATCGCCTTGGCATTGACAAAGATGGTCGGGATGCCGGCATTGATCATGGTGACCTGGAGCGTGCCGAGACCCGGCACGTCGAGATCGTCGACCACCTGCCC
This sequence comes from Massilia frigida, assembly GCF_011682175.1. GTDB lineage: Bacteria > Pseudomonadota > Gammaproteobacteria > Burkholderiales > Burkholderiaceae_D > Telluria_A > Telluria_A frigida. Next base: position 192,433 of record NZ_WHJG01000003.1, on the reverse strand, counting down.
GGTCGGGAACATGGCGCCGCCGGCGCCCTCTTCGTCCGCCGCCGGGTTCATGAATTCGAGCTGCACTTCGGCCGCCGGAAAGGTCACGCCATCGAGTTCGAAGGCGCCGGTTTCCTGCACCGCGCCGCCGCTGACCGGCACGTGCGCGATGATGGTCTTGCCGATGTTGGCTTGCCAGATACGCACCACGGCCACGCCATCGTGCGGAACGCGGGCGGCGCCCACCAGCCCCGCACTGATGGCGAACGAGCCCACCGCGGCCGACAGGTTGCCGCAGTTGCCGCTCCAGTCGACAAAGGCCTTGTCGATGGCGACCTGGCCGAACAGGTAGTCGACGTCGTGATCGGGTTTGCCGCTTTTCGACAGGATCACCGTCTTGCTGGTGCTCGAGGTGGCGCCGCCCATGCCGTCGATCTGCTTGCCGTAGGGGTCGGGGCTGCCGATCACGCGCAGCAGCAGCGCGTCGCGCGCGGCGCCCGCCACCTGCGCCGATTCGGGCAGGTCTTGCAGGCGGAAGAACACGCCCTTGCTGGTGCCGCCGCGCATATACGTGGCGGGAATCCGGATTTGAGGTAGGTGCGCCATCATGCCGCCTTTACGGTCGATTCGAGGAAGTCCTGGGCGAAGCGCTGCAGCACGCCGCCGGCTTCGTAGATCGCCACTTCTTCGGCGGTGTCCAGACGGCAGATGACCGGCACTTCGACCGTGTCGCCGGACACGTGCGTGATCACCAGCGTAAGCCTGGCGCGCGGGGTGCGTTCGCCCACCACGCTGAAGGTTTCGCTGCCGTCGATCGCCAGGGTGATGCGGTTCACGCCAGGTTCGAACTCCAGCGGCAGCACGCCCATGCCCACCAGGTTGGTGCGGTGGATGCGCTCGAAGCCTTCGGCCACGATGGCTTCCACGCCGGCCAGGCGCACGCCCTTGGCGGCCCAGTCGCGCGAGGAGCCCTGGCCGTAGTCGGCGCCAGCGATGATGATCAGCGGCTGCTTGCGCTCCATGTAGGTCTGGATCGCTTCCCACATGCGGGTGACCGTGCCCTCCGGTTCGATGCGCGCCAGCGAGCCCGCCTTGACCTTGCCGTCGACCACGACCATCTCGTTTTTCAGGGTCGGATTGGCGAAGGTGGCGCGCTGCGCGGTCAGGTGGTCGCCGCGGTGGGTGGCGTAGGAATTGAAGTCTTCCTCCGGCAGGCCCATTTTCGCCAGGTATTCGCCGGCTGCCGAATCGAGCATGATCGCGTTCGACGGCGACAGGTGGTCGGTGGTGATGTTGTCGCCCAGGACCGCGAGCGGACGCATGCCCGCCAGCGTGCGTGCACCGGCCAGCGCGCCTTCCCAGTACGGCGGACGGCGGATGTAGGTGGTATTCGGACGCCAGTCGTACAGCGGGCTGACCTTGACGCCGTCGTCTTCCTGCTTGGCGAACATCGGAATGTAGACCTTGTGGAAGTGCGCCGGCTTGACGCTCGACGCCACCAGTGCGTCGATCTCCTCGTCGCTCGGCCAGATATCCTTGAGCGTGACCGGCTTGCCGTCGGCGCCGATGCCCAGCACGTCCTTCTCGATGTCGAAGCGGATCGTGCCGGCGATCGCGTAGGCCACCACCAGCGGCGGCGACGCCAGGAATGCCTGTTTCGCGTACGGGTGGATGCGGCCGTCGAAGTTGCGGTTGCCCGACAGGACGGCGGTCGCGTACAGGTCGCGCTCCACCACTTCCTTCTGAATCACGGGATCGAGCGCGCCGGACATGCCGTTGCAGGTGGTGCAGGCGTAGGCGACGACACCGAAGCCGAGCGCTTCCAGTTCCGGCATCAGGCCGGCGTCTTCCAGGTACAAGGTGACGGCTTTGGAGCCTGGCGCCAGCGAGCTTTTGACCCAGGGCTTGCGCGTCAGGCCAAGCTGGTTGGCGTTACGCGCCAGCAGGCCGGCGGCGATCATGTTGCGCGGGTTGTTGGTGTTGGTGCAGCTGGTAATGGCCGCGATGATGACGGCGCCGTCGGGCATCAGGCCGGGCTCGTTTTCGACCACGCCGCTGATGCCGCGCGCGGCCAGTTCCGAGGTCGGCACGCGGTTGTGCGGATTGGACGGGCCGGCGATGGTGCGCACCACCGATGACAGGTCGAAGCGCAGCACGCGCTCGTACTCGGCGTTCTTGAGCGTATCGCCCCACAAGCCGGTGTGCTTCGCATACAGCTCGACCAGCTTGACCAGTTCGTCGTCGCGGCCGGTCAGCTTGAGGTACTTGATGGTCTGCTCGTCGATATAGAACATCGCGGCGGTGGAGCCGTATTCCGGCGCCATGTTGGAGATCGTCGCGCGGTCGCCCAGGGTCAGGTGGGCGGCGCCTTCGCCGTAAAACTCCAGATAGGACGACACGACCTTCTGCTTGCGCAGGAATTCGGTCAGCGCCAGCACGGTGTCGGTGGCGGTGATGCCCGGCTGCGGTTTGCCGGTCAGTTCGACGCCGATGATGTCGGGAAGGCGCATCCACGAGGCGCGGCCCAGCATCACGCTTTCGGCTTCCAGGCCGCCGACACCGATCGCGATCACGCCGAGCGCGTCGACCATCGGGGTGTGCGAGTCGGTGCCGACCAGGGTGTCCGGAAAGGCCACGCCGCCCTGCACCTGGATCACCGGCGACATGCGCTCCAGATTGATCTGGTGCAGGATGCCGTTACCCGGCGGGATCACGTCGACGTTCTTGAACGCCTTCTTGGTCCAGTTGATGAAGTCGAAACGGTCTTCGTTGCGGCGATCCTCGATGGCGCGGTTCTTGTTGAAGGCGTCGGGATCGAAACCACCGCATTCGACTGCCAGCGAATGGTCGACCACGAGCTGGGTCGGCACCACCGGGTTGACCAGCGCCGGGTCGCCGCCCTGCAGGGCAATGGCGTCGCGCAGGCCGGCCAGGTCGACCAGCGCGGTCTGGCCGAGGATGTCGTGGCAGACCACGCGCGCCGGAAACCATGGGAAGTCGAGGTCGCGCTTGCGGCCGATCAGTTGGCCCAGCGAGGCATCCAGCGTAGCAGGGTCGCAACGGCGCACCAGGTTTTCAGCCAGCACGCGCGAGGTGTACGGCAGCTTGTCGTAGGCGCCAGGCTCGATGGCGTCGACTGCGGCGCGCGCGTCGAAGTGATCGAGTGCGGTCCCCGGCAGGTTCTTGCGGTGATTCGTGTTCATGTCGGCTCCTTACTTCTTATATTTATTTGCGCTCGGCCAGCGGCACGAAGGTCAGGTCGTCCGGGCCGACGTAGTTGGCGCTCGGGCGGATGATCTTGTTGTCGATGCGCTGCTCGATGACGTGGGCGGCCCAGCCGGAGGTGCGCGAGATGACGAACAGCGGCGTGAACATCGCGGTCGGCACGCCCATCATGTGGTACGACACGGCGGAGAACCAGTCCAGGTTCGGGAACATCTTTTTCACTTCCCACATGACCGTTTCGAGACGCTCGGCGATGTCGAACATCTTGGTCGAGCCGGCGCCTTCGGACAGCGAACGCGCCACTTCCTTGATCACTTTATTGCGCGGGTCGGACACGGTGTAGACCGGGTGGCCGAAGCCGATCACGACTTCCTTGTTGGCGACGCGGTTGCGGATGTCGGCTTCGGCTTCGTCCGGGTTTTCGTAGCGCTTCTGGATGTCGAGCGCGACTTCGTTGGCGCCGCCGTGTTTCGGGCCGCGCAACGCGCCAATCGCGCCGGTGATGGCCGAGTGGATGTCGGAACCGGTGCCGGCGATCACGCGTGCGGTGAAGGTCGAAGCATTGAATTCGTGTTCCGCGTACAGGATCAACGAGGTGTGCATCGCCTTGACCCAGGCCTCTGGCGGCTTGACGCCGTGCAGCAGGTGCAGGAAGTGGCCGCCGATCGAGTCGTCGTCGGTTTCGGTTTCGATGCGGCGGCCGTTGTGGCTGAAGTGGTACCAGTACAGCAGCATCGAGCCGAATGACGCCATCAGGCGGTCGGCGATGGCGCGCGCGCCTGGCACGTTGTGGTCATCTTTTTCGGGCAGCACGCAGCCGAGGGTCGACACGCCGGTGCGCATCACGTCCATCGGGTGGCTCGATGCCGGCAGCGCTTCGAGCGCGCTCTTGACCGCCTGCGGCAGGCCGCGCATCGATTTCAGGTGCGCCTTGTAGCCGCGCAGTTCGCCGTCGTTCGGCAGTTTGCCGTGCACCAGCAGGTAGGCGATTTCTTCGAACTCGCAGCTGTCGGCGACGTCGAGGATGTCGTAGCCGCGGTAGTGCAGGTCGTTGCCGGTTTTGCCGACCGAGCACAGTGCGGTGTTACCGGCGGTGACGCCGGACAGCGCGACCGATTTTTTCGGCTTGAATGGGACGGCTTCGGCCGGGGTGGTGATGTCAGTCATGTGAACTCCGCGATTCTTGTCAATTAGTCTGATTACTTTTCTTTACCCTGGGCGAACAGCGAGTCGAGCTTTTGCTCGTACTCGTGGTAGCCAAGGTAGTCGTACAGCTCCATGCGGCTTTGCATGGTCGAGACGACGTTTTTCTGGGTGCCTTCGGCGCGCAGCGTCTTGTAGAAATTGAGGGCGGCCGCGTTCATGGCGCGGTAGGCGCCGCAGCAGTACAGGGCGATATCGACCTTGGCCGAGCGCAGTTCGTCGAGCGTGAACAGCGGGGTCGCGCCGAATTCGGTCAGGTTGGCGAGAATCGGCACCTTGACCGCGTCGCGCACCTGGCTGTACATCTCCAGCTTGGTAATCGCTTCCGGGAAGATCATGTCGGCGCCCGCTTCGACGTAGGCGCAGGCGCGGTCGATGGCAGCGTTCAAGCCTTCGACGGCCAGCGAATCGGTGCGCGCCATGATGACGAAGCTTTCGTCATGGCGGGCGTCCACGGCGGCCTTGATGCGGTCGACCATCTCTTCCTTGCTGACGATTTCCTTGCCCGGACGGTGGCCGCAGCGCTTGGCCGAGACCTGGTCTTCCATGTGCACCGCCGCCACGTCGGCGCGGATCATGTGGCGGATCGTGCGCGCGATGTTGAAGGCGCCGCCCCAGCCGGTATCGATGTCGACCATCAGCGGCAGGCCGCAGGTGTCGGTGATGCGCTGGGCATCGGTGATCACATCGTCCATGGTGCTGATGCCGAGGTCCGGCATGCCGAGCGAGTTGGCGGCCACGCCGCCACCGGACAGGTACACGGCCTTGTAGCCGGTTTGTTCGGCCATGCGCGCGGTGTAGGCGGTGATGGTGCCGACCACCTGCAAAGGGGACTCTTCCTGGACTGCGCGGCGGAACATCGCGCCTCGTGATTCTCTCATTGCGTTTTCTCCTCGGTTGATGCGTTGGAATGCCATGCGGTGTGCATTGCAAGGGGCGTGCCACACGCATCGCTGCGTTAGCAATGCAAGAAACATCTTTAAATTCAATGTGTTGCGTGCGACTGAAACACGCCCTGCCGTAGGCGAAACGTTTCACGCATGTTGCAACATGAAACGCGTGAAACGCAACTGCGGTAAAATTGAAACATGCCCTACTCCTCCCGCACCGCTGGCGACGCTCCCGACAAGCCGGTCATCTGGACCGTTTCCGTGTCGCGCCTGTCCGACCTGTTCCGCGATATCACGCTCGAATACGACCACCTGGCGTCGATCGAGCCGGTCAATCTCGGCTTCGACGAGGCGGCGCGCCATATCCGCGAGCGCATGGCCACCGAACGCTGCGACGTGGTGATTGCGGCCGGCTCGAACGCGGCCTACCTCAAGGGGCGCGTGTCGGTGCCGGTGGTGATCGCCAAGGCCAGCGGCTTCGATGTGATGCAGGCGCTGGCGCGCGCGCGCCGCGTGGCCGAGCGGATTGGCGTCATCACCTATCAGCAGCAGCTGCCCGAACTGGCCGAATTTGCCAGCACCTTCGGCTTTCATATCGCGCAGCGCACCTACGTGACGGAAGAAGACGCACGCGCGCAGATCAACGACCTGAAAGCGGCCGGGATCGAGGCCATCGTCGGCGCGGGACTGATCACCGACCTGGCCGAGGAAGCGGGATTGACCGGCGTGTTCGTGTATTCGGCGGCGTCGATCCGCCAGGCGTTCGACGATGCGCTCGAACTGGCGCGCCTGACCCAGCTCGAATCGAACAGCGGGCGGCGTCCGGTCGTCACCGACACGCTACGCACCAGGCATGGCCTGAACGACTTGCGCGGCGAGTCGCTAGCGATGGAGACCTTGCGCCAGGCTGTGGTGCTGTATGCGCGCTCGCCCGCCACGGTGCTGATCCAGGGCGAAACCGGGACCGGCAAGGAACTGGTGGCGCAGGCAATTCATCGCGAGAGCCCGCGCAGCCTGGGTGCGAACCGGCCGTTCGTGGCCGTCAATTGCGGCGCCGTGGCCGAGTCGCTGCTGGAATCGGAACTGTTCGGGCACGAGGAAGGTGCGTTTACCGGCGCGCGGCGCGGCGGCCACGCGGGCCTGTTCGAGGCGGCCAACCGAGGCACGCTGTTCCTCGACGAGATCGGCGAAATGCCGCTGCCGCTGCAAACGCGCCTGCTGCGCGTGCTGGAAGAGCGCGAGGTGGTGCGGGTCGGCGGCACGCGTCCGGTTGCGATCAATGTGCGGGTGGTCAGCGCCACCCACTGCGACCTGGAACAGCGGGTGCGCGAGGGACGCTTTCGGGCCGATCTGTTTTACCGGCTGGCGGTGCTGCGCCTGGCCTTGCCACCGCTGCGCGAACGCAGCGGGGATGTGGTGGCGCTGGCCGAATGGTCGCTCAAGAATGCGCTGGCGGCGCTGGGGGCAAGGCCGCATCCGAACCTGCATGCCGAGATGGCGGGCTGCGCGCCGCTGCTGGAACGCTACGGCTGGCCGGGCAATGTACGCGAGCTGCGCAACCTGATGCAGCGGGTCGCGCTGTTCCTGGCGGCCGAGCCTTTGCAGGCGCTGACGCCGGCGTTTGTGCTGTCGGTTGCGCCGGAATTGGGCCGCGATGTGCAGGCGCCGCCGGCCGCCACGGCAGCGGCGGCAGAAACGGTGGAGCAGGTTTTAGCGCGCTTTGGTGGACGGCGCGACGAGGCGGCCGCGCATCTGGGCATCAGCCGCACCACCTTGTGGCGCAAACTGAAATCGCGCGGCTGACAACAACGCTGGACGTTTGCGCAAATCGGATCGGAATTCATATATCGAAGCATAAAATCATTCGTTCCATTGCCGTAGACTCTTGCCTATGATCCGCCCTTTTTCCGCCGGAGCGGCTGCCCACAAGGCCGCCAAGCCCGGCTTTCGGAGGTATTCATGTCATCCGCACCGCAGCCCGCCCTGTTTTCCCTGATCGGCAATACCCCGCTGATCGAAGTAACCCGTATCGACACCGGTCCGTGCCGCCTGTTCCTCAAACTCGAATCGCAAAATCCCGGCGGCTCCATCAAGGACCGCATCGGCCGCGCCATGATCGAAGCGGCTGAAGCCGACGGCAGCCTGAAACCCGGCGGCGTCGTGGTCGAAGCCACCGCCGGCAATACGGGCCTCGGCCTGGCCCTGGTCGCGCGCCTGAAAGGCTACCGCGTGGTGCTGGTCGTGCCCGACAAAATGGCGATCGAAAAAATCCTGCACCTCAAGGCCCTGGGCGCCGAAATCCACCTGACCCGCTCCGACGTCGGCAAAGGCCATCCGGAGTACTACCAGGATTATGCGGCGCGCCTGGCGCGCGAGATTCCCGGCTCGTGGTTCGCCGACCAGTTCAACAACCCGGCCAACCCGCTGGCGCACCAGACCACGACCGGCCCGGAGCTGTGGGAACAGTCCGGCCACGATCTCGACGCCATTGTGGTCGGCGTCGGCTCGTCCGGCACCCTGAGCGGCCTGTCGCGCTATTTTGAAACGGTGCAGCCAAACCTGGAATTCGTGCTGGCCGACCCCGAGGGCTCGATCCTGGCCGACTACATCAACACCGGCGTGCTGCGCGACGATGCCGGCTCGTGGGCGGTGGAAGGCATCGGCGAAGACTTCATTCCCGCCATCGCCGACCTGTCGCGCGTGAAAAGCGCCTACACCATCAGCGACGAAGACAGTTTCGGCGGCGCGCGCATGCTGCTGCGCGAAGAAGGCATCCTGGCCGGTTCGTCGAGCGGCACCCTGCTGGCCGCCGCGCTGCGCTACTGCCGCGCGCAGGCCACGCCGAAAAACGTGGTCACCTTCGTGTGCGACACCGGCACGCGCTACCTCACCAAGGTGTACAGCGACGGCTGGATGGTCGACCAGGGCTTGCTCCAGCGCCCTGCCCTGGGCGACCTGCGCGACCTGATCGGCCGCCGCTTCGACGATGGCGACGTGGTCACCGTGGCGCCGTCGGACACGCTGCTCACGGCGTTCAACCGCATGCGCAGCGCCGACCTGGCGCAGCTGCCGGTGATCGACCATGGCCGCCTGGCCGGCATCCTCGACGAGTCGGACCTGCTGCTGCGCGTGACGGGCGACGCCACCCGCTTTCGCGACGCGGTCGGCGGCACCATGACGTCGGAACTGCAAACATTGCGGCCCTCCGCCAGCATGGCCGAACTGCGCGATATACTCGACCGCGGCCTGACCGCCGTGATCAGCGACGAAGGCCACTTTTACGGCCTGATTACCCGCTTCGACCTTCTTAACCACTTGCGCAGGACCCTATCGTGAATAAACCCGTGACCGACTCCACCAGCAAAAAACACCTTTCCACGCGCGTGATCCACGGCGCACAGTCGCCCGACCCGTCGACCGGCGCGGTCATGCCGCCGATTTACGCCACCTCCACCTACGTGCAGGAAAGCCCGGGCGTGCACAAGGGCCTCGATTACGGCCGTTCGCACAACCCGACCCGCTGGGCGCTGGAGCGCTGCGTGGCCGACCTGGAAGGCGGCGCGCAGGCGTTCGCCTTCGCCTCCGGGCTGGCCGCCATTTCGACCGTGCTGGAACTGGCCGACGCCGGCTCGCACATCATCGCTGGCGACGATATGTACGGCGGTACCTACCGCCTGTTCGAACGCGTGCGCCGGCGTAGCGCGGGCCACGATTTCACCTATGTCGACCTGACCGATCCGGCCGCCCTGCTGGCCGCGCTGCGTCCGGAAACGCGCATGGTGTGGGTCGAAACGCCGACCAACCCGATGCTCAAGCTGGCCGACCTGAAAGCCATCGGCGACATCTGCCGCGAACGCGGCATCATTTCGGTGTGCGACAACACCTTCGCCAGTCCGATCGTCCAGCGCCCGCTGGAACTGGGCATGGACATCGTGGTGCACTCGACCACCAAGTACATGAACGGCCATTCGGACGTCATCGGTGGCATCGCCGTGGTGGGCGCGGGCGAGCACCAGGCGGCATGGGCCGAGCAGCTGGGCTTCTTGCAAAATTCGGTGGGGGCGATCCAGGGGCCGTTCGACAGCTTCCTGGTCCTGCGCGGCATCAAGACGCTGGCGCTGCGCCTGGAGCGCCACTGCGCCAGCGCGCTGGACCTGGCCGCATGGCTGGAAAAAGAGCCCAAGGTCACCCGCGTTTTCTACCCGGGCCTGGCATCGCATCCGCAGCACGAACTGGCCAAGCGCCAGATGAACGGCTTCGGCGGCATCATCTCGCTGCAGCTCAATACCGACCTGGCCGGCGCGCGCCGCTTCCTGGAACGCTGCGACGTGTTCACCCTGGCCGAGAGCCTGGGCGGCGTCGAAAGCCTGATCGAGCACCCTGCCCTGATGACGCATGCGACCATTCCACCGGCGCAGCGCGCGCTGCTCGGCATCAGCGATGGTCTGGTGCGCCTGTCGGTCGGCGTGGAGCACGTGGAAGACCTGCGCGACGACTTGCGCGCCGCGCTCGCGGAAATCTGAGGCGGCTCAGCCGGCTGGATCGGCTGGCGCGCAGCCGCTCAGTGGCTGCGCACCTGGCCGGCGGCCTGCTGGACATGTACCAGCACGAACTGGCTAGCCTTGAGCGGCGCAAAGCCGACGGTGATATTGACCACCCCGTGTTCGACATCGTCCTGGGTGGTCGTCTCCGGCCCGCAGCTGACAAAAAACGCTTCGTGCGGCGCCTTGCCCTGGAAGGCGCCCTGGCGGAACAGGCCGACCATGAAGGCGTGGATGTTCAGGCGGACCTGGGCCCACAGCTGGTCGTCGTTCGGCTCGAACGCGGCCCAGCGCGTTCCGCGCACCACGCTCTCTTCGATAAACAAGGCAGTGCGCCGCACCGGCATGCCTTTGCACTGGGCGCCATCGGGGTCGTCGTCGTGCAGGGTGCGCGCGCCCCAGACAATGCGTCCTGCCCCGGGCATGGTGCGCAGGCAGTTGATGCCGAGCGAGTTGAGCATGGTGCCGTCGCCGTCGTTCACCGGCACGCTCAGTCCCGGCACCCCGACCAGGGTGGTATCCATGCCCACCGGTGCTTTCCACACGCCGCGCTGGTGATCGGTGCGGGCGATGATGCCGGCCACCGCGCCGCATGGCACCAGGCGCGTGAGGGCGCCGCTGCGCTGCTCGACCGCTTGCAGCAGCCGTGGGAAGAACAGCGCCGCATTGCGGCTGCTGGTGCCGAGCGCGGCGACGCCTTCGACAGCGTTATCGACGCTGTTCCATGCGGGCGGCGGGTCGACCAGCAGCATGGCGCGCCGCAGTTCACAATACGCGCCCGCTTCGGCCACCAGGGCGTCGTCGACGCCGCCGTCGAGCAGGTCGCCGCCGTTGTCCAGGTAGGGCGGGATGCACAGCAAGTTAAACAGGTCGGTGCGCGCCAGCGCGTACAACCCGGCCCTGGCGGCCAGTTTGCCGCTGCCGATGAAGTCCGCCAGCGTGAGCGGCAGTTCGGTGCCGGCGCGGTCGGCCGCGGCCACGCGCGTATTGCTGGCCGCGCCGCTATCCCAGGCGTCGCCATGTTCGTCCGCCGGGCGCGGATTGCCGGCCGGGCGTTCGGCGGGCAGCTCGCCGCTGACCGTCACCAGGCGCGACACGCTGCACAAGACCAGGTCGATCCGGCGCGGGTGGGAGGCGCCCAGCGACACGTTGCGAAATACTTCCACATGGCCGGTGACGCTGTCGCGCACCGACAGATTGAAGCTGTGCGGGTCGCCCGAGAGCAGCTCGTGGTCGACGCGCGCCTGCAGGGCATTGCCCCAGGTGCCGGGATCGCGCGCCCGCAGCGTCAGGGCGCCGGCGCGCAGGATGGCATGGCTGCGCAGCGTGGCGTCGACCGGCGCCGGGGCGCGGTACAGGCGCACGATGACGGCCTTGGCGCCGCCATTCAAAAAGAAGTCGCGCACGGCGTAGCCCAGGGCGCTGTCGGCCCACAGGCCGCCGAACTGGCGCTCGAATTCGGCGAAGCTGGCGACGCCGACCGGTTCGTCGACCGGGCCGCGCAAGGCGCGTCCGACAAACGCGGCCACCGATGTGGCCACGGCGGCGATCGGATGCAGTGCGGCGGATAGCTGCTCGGGAGCGGTGCTGGCATAGCTCAGTGCGGCATGCATGGAGATCTCCTGTTTCATATTTTGATAAACGACGGCAATAATTTGCTGTGACCTAGCTATTAGATGCTTTTTGAAAACGATACCTTTGACATATATCAATGGAGGTGGCGGACTCGGCAATAGCTTTGCGCAACAGGCTTGACAGCGCTGCAACCGGAAACAAAACAGGAGCTATTAATGAAACTTATGCAAGGTTTTGGTGCCACAAGGCGGGCGCGCGCGTACCGCGATGGTGCGCAATGTATGCGTAGCGGGTTAATCCGGCGTGCTTGGTGCGCACAGCCTGGCATGCAATATGCAAAGAAGTTGTTTATCCGGCAAATGATCCGGCCATGTATTGCACCATAAAGGATTCGATTGATGACCACGACCGGGCAAATCACCCTCGCCAAGCTGGAAAACCAGGCTTTTGCATTGATGTCACGTATGCATGTGATATTGCGCCGCGGGCAAGGCCGCGTGACCGATATCGACTATATGCGCATCGATCCCGCTTATTGCCGCCATGTGCTGGGAGTGGCCGACGCCAGCGGCGACGAGGACCTGCGCAAGATCGGCGCGCGGCTGCGGGAAATCTACTTCGGCGAGGGTGGCTTGTTCGTGGCGCGGCCCACAACGCCGCTGCTGGCGCGCGCGCCGTCGGCCCAGGTGACGCCGCCGGCGGCGGCCGCCGAGGCGCCCAGGACCGCTCCCGCCGCCCTGAGCGCGCGCGCCGCCAGCGTGCAAAGCTATGTGGGCCGCCTGCGCTGAGGCCTGTTTTGCCGCCGCCATAAAAAAAGCCCGCGTCGTCCGCGGGCTTTTTGCTTGCTGCCGGTGCTTATTCGATTTCGACCGTTTCCGGTGCCGCCGGTGGAGGCGAGGCGTCGGACTCGGGGAATTCGAGCGTGACCGCATCTTTCTCGTCCATGTCGACCGTGACCCGGCCGCCGCTGACCAGGCGGCCGAACAGCAGTTCGTCGGCCAGCGCCTTGCGGATCATGTCCTGGATCAGGCGTGCCATCGGCCGCGCGCCCATCTGCGGATCGAACCCTTTCTTCGCGAGGAACTTGCGCAGTTTCTCGGTGAAGATGGCTTCGACCTTCTTCTCGTGCAGCTGTTCTTCCAGCTGCATCAGGAACTTGTCGACCACGCGCAGGATGATTTCTTCGTCCAGTGCGCGGAAGCTGATGGTGGCGTCGATCCGGTTGCGGAACTCCGGCGTGAACATGCGCTTGATGTCGGCCATCTCGTCGCCCGCCGCCTTGGAGTCGGTAAAGCCCATCGACCGTTTGGTCAGGCTCTCGGCGCCGGCATTGGTGGTCATGATGATGATCACGTTGCGGAAGTCCGCCTTGCGCCCGTTGTTATCGGTCAGGGTGCCATGGTCCATCACCTGCAGCAGGATATTGAAGATATCCGGATGCGCTTTTTCGATCTCGTCGAGCAGCAGCACCGCGTGCGGCTTCTTGGTGATGGCTTCGGTCAGCAAGCCACCCTGGTCGAAACCGACGTAGCCCGGCGGCGCGCCGATCAGGCGGCTGACGGCGTGGCGCTCCATGTATTCCGACATGTCGAAGCGAATCAGCTCGATGCCGAGGATGAAGGCCAGTTGCTTGGCCACCTCGGTCTTGCCCACGCCCGTGGGGCCGGAAAACAGGAAGGAACCGATCGGCTTGTCGGTCTTGCCCAGGCCGGCGCGCGCCATCTTGATCGCCGAGGACAGCGCATCGATGGCAGGCTCCTGGCCGAACACGACGTTGCGCAGGTCGCGGTCGATGGTCTGCAGCTTGCTGCGGTCGTCCTGGTTGACCGTTTGCGGCGGGATGCGCGCGATCTTGGCGATGATGTCCTCGATCTCGGCCTTGCCGATGGTTTTTTTCTGCTTCGACTTGGGCAGGATGCGCTGCGCCGCACCGGCTTCGTCGATGACGTCGATCGCCTTGTCGGGCAGATGACGGTCGTTGATGAAGCGCGCCGCCAGTTCGGCCGCGGTGGAGAGCGCCGACGAGGAATACTTCACTCCGTGGTGCTCTTCGAAGCGCGACTTGAGGCCGCGCAGGATCTGCACGGTCTGTTCGACGGTCGGCTCGTTGACGTCGACCTTCTGGAAGCGGCGCGACAGCGCGTGGTCTTTTTCGAACACGCCGCGAAATTCCGTGTACGTGGTTGCGCCGATGCACTTGAGCTGGCCATTGGCGAGCGCCGGTTTGAGCAGGTTGGACGCGTCGAGCGTGCCGCCGGACGCGGAACCGGCGCCGATGATCGTATGGATCTCGTCGATGAACAGGATGCCGTGCGGGGTTTCCTTGAGCTGCTTGAGCACCGCTTTCAGGCGTTGCTCGAAGTCGCCGCGGTACTTGGTGCCGGCCAGCAGCGCGCCCATGTCGAGCGAATACACGATGGCATTCTGCAAGATCTCGGGCACTTCTTCCTGCGTGATGCGCCAGGCCAGGCCTTCGGCGATCGCGGTCTTGCCGACCCCGGCTTCACCGACGAGCAGCGGATTGTTCTTGCGGCGGCGGCAAAGAATCTGGATGACGCGGTCGACTTCGTCCTCGCGGCCGATCAGCGGATCGATCTTGCCCTCGGCAGCGGCCTTGTTCAGGTTCAGGGTGAACTGGTCGAGCGGACTTTCCTTGGCCTGGCCTTCGACTTGCGCCTCTTCCACGCCTTCCGACGTTTTTTGCGAGTCGACCTGCTGGTCCTTGCGCACGCCGTGCGAAATGAAATTGACCACGTCGAGGCGGGTCACGCCCTGCTGGTGCAGGTAGTAGACCGCGTGCGAGTCCTTTTCGCCGAAGATCGCCACCAGCACATTGGCGCCGGTGACTTCCTTCTTGCCGTTCGAGGCTGACTGAACGTGCATGATGGCGCGTTGAATCACCCGCTGGAAGCCCAGCGTCGGCTGCGTGTCCACCTCGCCCGTGCCGGGCACGGTCGGGGTGTTGTCGCCGATGAAGTTGGTCAGCGTCTTGCGCAGGTCTTCTATGTTGACAGCACAGGCGCGCAGCACTTCCGCGGCCGATGGGTTGTCCAGAAGCGCCAGCAGCAAATGCTCAACGGTGATGAACTCATGCCGTGCTTGCCGGGCTTCGACAAAGGCCATGTGTAAAGAGACTTCCAATTCCTGCGCAATCATACTTCCTCCATCACGCACTGCAGGGGGTGCCCCGCCTTGCGCGCATGCGTTAATACAAACTCCACTTTGGTACAGGCTATATCTTTGGAAAACACGCCACACACTCCCTTGCCATGACGATGGACGGACAGCATGATCTGCGTGGCCGTCTCTCGGTCTTTGTTGAAGTATTCCTGGATGACGGCGACCACAAACTCCATGGGCGTGTAGTCATCGTTCAGTAGGGCTACCTGGTACAGCGGCGGCGGCTTGACCGTCTGCCGCTCCAGCAGTTGTTCGGTATCTTGCTTAGTGGCCATACGCTTATTCTAATGCTTTCAACGATGATGCTATGGGTAAATATCAGGGCATTTACATTTGTTTTCCATCTTACGCGTTTTCCGATCTATGCGCAGATGGCGACCCGATTCGGTAAATCAAGAGTTGCTTTTTCGCAGAGTGTGAAGAATTTGGCAATTCCGACGCAAAAGCGCTTGACTTGGATATTTTTTCAACCAACAATGCGGTTATCGACTTGTACTTATGTACTTGTTGATAAGAAGTGAGCAGGCTGAGGAGGGGGCAGAAGCTTCTTGCTTTTATGGCTCGTGTGATTGGTTATAATTTTGAAAGTTCTTTTATGGCAACAGGTACAGTTAAGTGGTTCAATGATTCCAAAGGTTTTGGCTTCATCACTCCAGATGACGGCGGCGAAGATTTGTTCGCGCACTTCTCCGCAATCAACATGAACGGTTTCAAGACCCTCAAAGAAGGTCAAAAAGTTCAATTCGAAGTCACGCAAGGCCCTAAAGGCAAGCAAGCTTCCAACATCCAGGCTGCATAAGCAAACCCCGATGTAAAAAACCCCGCTTCCGAGCGGGGTTTTTTTATCCCCGCATCCCATCCATGACGATCATCTTACAGCTTCTCGGCGTTGCCGACCTGCGCACGCTTGCCGCATCGCGCATTCCCGACCAGATGGCGGGCCGCGCCGCCGCCGGCGCCCTGCCGCCCGCCTTTGTCGCGCAGCGCGCGCTCGGCCTGCTGGAAGCGGGCAAAAGCGCCGCCTGGTGCGCCAGCTTCCTCATGCTGCGTGCCAGCGACCACATGGTGGTCGGTGCCTGCAGATTCAAGGATATTCCCGTCGACGGCCAGGTCGAGATCGGCTATGGCGTCGCGCCCGCGTGCCGCGGCCAGGGCATCGCCACGGCCGCCGTGCGCGAACTGGCGCGCATCGCCTTTGCCGACGCGGCGGTGGAACGGGTGCTGGCGCAGATCGATCAGGACAATACGGCGTCGGCGCGCATTGCCGCCCGGCTCGGCTTCGCCGCTGGCGCCACGCTGACCGATGCCGACGGCGACCGACTGGTGCAGTGGGTGCTCGGCAAACCTGCCTGATCAGGTTTTGTCAAACGCCGCCATCTGGTCGCGCAAGGCTTTCTGGAAGGCCGGACGCGCCTCGCAGCGCAGCTGGTAGGCCTTGAGCGTGGGATAGTCATCGACCATCGTGGTGTGGCGCAGGATGCGCAGCACCGTGGTCATCATCAGGTCGCCCGCGCTAAACGCGCCGTCCAGGTACTCGCGCTCGCCCAGCCACACGGCCAGCTGCTTCAGACGCAGGTGGACCTCCTCCACCGCGCCCGCGCGGCGCAGCCTGGCCCACTCTTCATCGGCGAAGAACAGGTCGATCGCGGCCAGTTGCTGGATCGGCACCTCGACGGTATTGAGCGCCGCGAACATCCAGGTGGCCGCGCGCGCCCTGCCCGCTTCCTCCCTGGGAAACAGGGCGCCGCTGCGCTGCGCGATGTGCAGCACGATGGCGCCCGACTCGAACAGCGTCAGTTCGCCATCCTGCATCATCGGCACCTGCCCGAAGGGCTGCAGCGCGAGGTAGTCGGGCGATTGCTGGTCCGCTGGACCGATCAGGCGGGTTTCATACAGCAGGCCGGCCTCTTCCAGCGCCCAGCGCACGCGCAAATCGCGCACCACGCCCTGGGCAAAGGGCGGAACGTATTGAAAAGCACTGATCGTCAACATGGCGGCATTCTCCGAAAATAGGATCCAGTTCAAGATCATAAACCGTTGCGCGCCGCCATGCGCCACCGTTGCCCGGCAGCGCCCGTAGCCAGAGGCGCGCCGCCACCCGCAAGCGGCGCGCCCCCTCTACTCCTTATTCGCCGTAGAGGAACTGGAACGCGCGCGACTCGGGTGCGCCAGGCGCATTGCGATTAACGCAAACGGCAGTCCAGTTGTACTGGGCGCCGCTCACCGGTTTCAGCGGCGCCCAGCGCAGGGAGGTGGGCGCGTTCTTGTTCGCGTACCACGTTTCCCAGAACTCCACCGGCAGCCGGCGCGTAGCCTCGACCGTGCACGAGGTCGCATTCGTGGCCTGGTACGACACGGTGACGGGGACATTGGCCGGCATGATCAGACTGCCTTCGGGAGGCATGGCCACGCCATCCACGCTGAAGGTGATGACCGGCTCCAATCCGCGTGGCACGCGGGCCGAGGCGCTGGCGCTATTGGTCTCGCCGTTGGCGCCACGGCATTCCAGATCCCAGCGGTGCAGGCCAGGACCGCGCGTCACGCTGCCCCAGTTGAAGGTGGTCGGGCCAGCCAGCTTCTGCTCGACCAGATTGTTGTCGACGTAAGCGCGCAGGTCGCAGCTTTGGGCACCGACCGCATCGTAGCGCAGCTCGAAGGCGCTGGTGGCGCTGAGCACCGGGTTGGGCGCCACGCCGAGCATGGGTGGATTGGGCGACGAGGCCTGGCCGCCGATCTTGAATTCAACCGTCGGCTTGGCCTTGTAGGCGGCGCCGGAGATGCTCGCCACCCGCAGCGGCGTGCCCTGGGTCAGCGCACCGCCGCTGGCCAGGCGCGCGCGAATCGCGTTTTCCACCTCGCCCGGGGTGCGCAGGGTAGGCGTGGTTTCCATCAGGCGCGCCGCCAGCGCGCTGACGTGGGGCGCCGCCCACGAGGTGCCGGAACTGACCACATAGGTGGAAGCGTAGCTGTTCATCCAGGTCGACCTGACCGACTTGCCAGGGGCCCAGGCATCGACGCAATTGCCGAAATTCGAACCCATCTCGACCTGCCCCTTGGGATCGAGCGGCAGGAAGGCGCCGCTGCCATTCAAGGGCTGGGCCGGCTGGCCATTGCTATCGATCGCGCCGACCACCAGCGCGCCGTCGGACGGCAGACGGTCGTTGAAGCTGTAAGCGCAGGCGTCGCGGTAGTTGTTGCCGGCCGACTGCACGAACACCGCGCCGCGATAGCCGGTGGCGCTGTTTGGTGCGATCAGGGAGCGCACGCTGGCCAGGAACGCGGCGGCAATAGGCGCGCGCGCGGGCGGAAGATTAACCAGCTGCGAGTTACTCGACAGATTGACCACGCCCATGCGGCCCTCGGCCTGGATGCGGCGCTTGGCTTCGTCCAGGGCGGCGATCACATTGGCCAGGCTGCCGCTGCCCACCGCGCATGTCGGGTCACCGTAAGCGAGCGAGACCAGCTTGGCGCCGGCATTGACCCCGGTCACGCCAAGCTGATCGTTCCTGGCCGCGATGATGCCGGCGACGAAGGTTGCATGCGGATACTTGCCGATCGAGCATGCACCAGGCGCATTCCAGCGCGCGCTGACCGGCACGTCCACGTGGTTGCCGATGCCGCTGTCGATCACATACACGCTGGTGGCGCCGTTGCTGTTCGCGCTGCCGCCAACGGCTTGCACGCCCCACGGCAAGGTGCTGGCGCCGACCTGCACGTCCTGCCACACGGCGCTCGCGCTGGCATCGGCCTTCATGTTGGGCGCCACCGCCTTGATGCGCGGATCGCGCCGCAGCGCCGCTACTTGCTGCTCGGTCAGATAGGCGGCGAAGCCTTGCAGGGTGTGGCTGTAGGCATGGGTGGCGGCGACCCGGTGCGCCGCTTCGACCTCGTGCAGCAGGCGCATCACCTTGCCATCGTGCTCGGCGCCAAAGCGCGGATCGCTGACCGCCTTGGCGGAATAGCTCTGCGCGGCCGTGTCGGCGAACAGCACGATGTAATGGATGGTGCCGGCTTCATTGCGGATCGGCGCCTGCAGGGCCGCTTCCGCTTTCTGCAGCGCCGCCATGTTGCTTGCCGGCGTGCCTGGCGCAGCGCCGCCATTCTGGGCGCCGGCGAGGCCCGGTAGCGCAGCCGCGCCGAGCACACCGCTCACGACCATTGCACACACACGTTTGCTCATCATTTTTGTCATTTTTTTCCTTGTAGTGGTCAGCAGATTCCATCAGGTGAATATGCAGGTTGAGTTGTTTAAATATCAACAACAAGGAAAGTATAAACCGATTGCCATTAAAGCATTCTTACATTTTAGGAAATATATTATCAACGCGCGGGCAAGTCCTGCCCCGCGGCACCGCCAGCCGCTACCAAAGGTACTGCGGGGCGCCACCCGGCCAGCGCCACCTTTACTCCTTGCGCGGGCGTGCCAGACTGATTTTCCGACACCGCCAAGGAGCGTTACCGTGCTACCCACCATCTTCGCCGTCTTCGCGGCCTGCTTTGTGCTCGAACGCGTCATACCGGGCTGGACATTGCCCAAGATTCGCAGCTGGCCCCTGCGCGTACTCCTGATCAACGCCGCCCAGCTGGGCATCGTCGTGCTGGCCGGATTCAGCTGGGAGCGCTGGCTATCGTCCGTCTCGCTATTCCATCTGTCGCACTACCTGGACCCGGTCGCGGGCGCTCTGCTGGCCTACTTCATCGCCACCTTCGTGTTCTACTGGTGGCACCGGTGGCGCCATGAAGTCGACTGGCTGTGGCTGCATTTTCACCAGATTCACCACAGCCCGCGCCGCATCGAAGTGATCACCTCGTTCTACAAGCATCCCGGCGAGATGCTGGTCAACTCGATCATCGGCAGCCTGCTGGTGTACACCACGCTGGGGCTATCGCCGGAAGCGGGCGCGTATTACACGCTGTGCACGGCGCTGGGGGAGTTCTTTTATCACACCAGCGTGCGCACGCCGCGCTGGATCGGCTACGTCTTCCAGCGCCCGGAAATGCACCGCATTCACCATCAGTACGGACGGCACAAGAACAACTACGGCGATATCGTGTGGTGGGACATGCTGTTTGGAACCTACGAGAACCCGGCGCGCTTCGAGGCGAGCTGCGGTTTTGATGCGGAAAAAGAGGAACGCCTGCTCGACATGCTGGCTTACCGCGACGTGCACCGGGACCCACCGTAGCGACCGGGCCCGGTACGTTGGGCACGGCGCACCATGCAATGCCCATGCAAGCGCGCCAGACATTAAAAAAGCCCCGCCCTCTTGCGAGAACGGGGCCATCGCGCCGCGCCTGAGCGCAGCGGCAATCTTACATCTGCTCGATCATCACATCGCCGAAACCGGAGCACGACACTTGGGTCGCGCCTTCCATCAGGCGCGCGAAGTCGTAGGTGACTTTTTTCGAGGCGATCGATTTCTGCATCGACGAGATGATCAGGTCAGCCGCTTCCAGCCAGCCCATGTGGCGCAGCATCATTTCAGCCGACAGGATCAGCGAACCCGGGTTCACGTAGTCCTTGCCTGCGTACTTGGGCGCGGTGCCGTGGGTCGCTTCGAACATGGCCACCGAATCGGACAGGTTGGCGCCCGGAGCGATACCGATACCGCCCACTTGTGCGGCCAGCGCGTCGGAAATGTAGTCGCCGTTCAGGTTCAGGGTCGCGATGACGCTGTACTCTGCCGGACGCAACAGGATCTGCTGCAGGAATGCATCGGCGATCGAATCCTTGACGATGATGTCGCGGCCGGTCTTCGGATTCTTGAACTTGCACCATGGGCCGCCATCGATCAGCTCAGCGCCGAACTCTTTCTGTGCCAGTGCGTACGCCCAGTCGCGGAAGCCGCCTTCGGTGTACTTCATGATGTTACCTTTGTGAACGATCGTCACGGAAGGCTTGTCATTGTCGACCGCGTACTGGATCGCCTTGCGCACCAGGCGCTCGGTGCCTTCGATCGACACTGGCTTGATGCCCAGGCCGGACGTCTCAGGGAAGCGGATCTTGGTGACGCCCATTTCCTTGATCAGGAAATCCATCAGTTTCTTGGCGCCTTCGGAACCTTGCTGGTATTCGATACCGGCGTAGATGTCTTCCGAGTTCTCGCGGAAGATGACCATGTCGGTCTTCTCTGGCTCACGCACTGGCGAAGGCACGCCGGTGAAGTAGCGCACTGGACGCAGGCAGACATACAGGTCGAGCTGCTGGCGCAGGGCGACGTTGAGCGAACGGATGCCGCCGCCGACCGGAGTCGTCAACGGACCCTTGATCGACACAACGTAGTCCTTCAGCACTTCCAGGGTTTCTTCCGGCAGCCACACGTCCGGGCCGTACACGGTGGTCGATTTCTCGCCGGCATAGATTTCCATCCAGCTGATCTTGCGCTTGCCGCCGTAGGCCTTGGCCACGGCTGCGTCGATGACCTTGATCATGACCGGGCTGATATCGACGCCGGTGCCATCGCCTTCGATGTAGGGAATGACTGGATTATCTGGTACATTCAGCGAAAAATCGGCATTGACCGAGATTTTTTGGCCGTCAGCAGGTACTTTGATATGTTGATACATCGTGATCTCCGAAGTGGACGCATAGCAGGCAGCAACATCGTTGCGTCTGTCAGGCATGGTCTGCAATCTGAATTGGTTACTATAAAAACGACGAGAGTTGTAGTCTTCTATAAGACATAAGACGCGCGTTTCACATTATGCACCAGTATTTTACTAGGCGCTACGATTTTGCGACACTAACAATTGGCACGCCAGCCGAACGGCGGGCCCAACTTCTTCCCAACCACGCAATTATGCCCCTCATTCTATTTAACAAGCCGTTCCAGGTGTTATGCCAGTTTTCGCCCCAGCCGGGACGCGCATCGCTGGCCGACTACCTGCGCACGCCCAACATCTACCCGGCCGGCCGGCTCGACGCCGACAGCGAGGGGCTGATGCTGCTCACCGACGATGGCCGCCTGCAGCACAGCATCGCCCATCCCGATCACAAGCAAGCCAAGACCTACCTGGTGCAGGTCGACGGCGCCCTCGATGCGGACGCGCTGGCGCGGTTGCAGGCGCCGCTCGACCTGGGCGACTTCGTGACCAAGCCCTGCCGCGCGGTACAGATTGCCGAACCGGGCTGGCTGTGGCCGCGCACGCCCCCGATCCGGGTGCGCGCCGACAAGCCGACCAGCTGGATCGCGATCACTTTACAGGAAGGGAAGAATCGCCAGGTGCGGCGCATGACGGCCGCGGTGGGATTGCCGACCCTGCGGCTGGTACGCAGCAGCATCGGGCCGTTTTCGCTGGCGACGCACCCCTTGATGCCCGGGGAATGGGTGGAAGTGGCAGCCGGCGACATGAAGAAAATCTGAAGATTTTCTAACCGGGGTCAGAGTGAGCTGCACCGTGTTGACCACTGACCTCATAGTCGTCGCCCCGCGCCAAGGCGCGGGGGCGACAGTTTTCATGCAAGCGCACACGCGCCTTTCAGGCCGAAACACACGAGAAAAACCCGCCGTGGCCGAAGCCAGGCGGGTTTTTTTGACATGCTCACAAGCTCAGCCGGCAGACCGAAGTCCGCGCGGCGGCACGGGCTATTAAGCCAGCGCTTTCAGAGCAGCAGCCAGACGGCTCTTGTGACGCGCTGCTTTGTTCTTGTGGATGATTTTCTTGTCGGCGATGCTGTCGATGGTCGACACGGATGCCTGGAAGATCGATGCTGCAGCCGCTTTGTCGCCAGCCTGGATAGCCTTGCGCACTGCTTTGATAGCGGTACGCAGGGTCGAACGCTGCGACGAATTGTGAGCGTTTTGCTTAACTGCTTGACGAGCGCGCTTGCGTGCTTGTGCGGTATTTGCCATGGAATTTCCTAAATCGGGGTCAAGTTGCGTTTGCAAACAATAGCGTCTGTCAAACCAGTGTTTTTTCTACACCTTGTGTGTCAAACCAGTGCCTGCCAAACATTAGTGTCTGCGTAACAGAATTCTGTACAGCCTTCGATTATAGCGAAAACTTTCGGCAAGGGCAATTCAAAAATCAACATTTGTCCGGCGCCCCCCTCCGCGCCACTCTTGCCGGGCTATAATCCCGGCCCATGAACTTGCTCAAAACCCTGGCTGCCATCTCCAGCATGACCATGCTGTCCCGCGTCACCGGCCTGCTGCGCGAAAGCCTTTTCGCGCGCGCCTTCGGCGCTTCGGAATATACCGATGCCTTCAACGTCGCCTTCCGCATTCCCAACCTGTTGCGCCGCATGTTCGCCGAGGGCGCCTTCGCCCAGGCCTTCGTGCCGATCCTGGCCGACGTCAAGACCCAGCATGGCGACCAAGGCACGCGCCCGCTGATCGACAGCGTGGCCACGGTGCTGATCTGGTCGACCCTGCTGATCACCATCGCCGGCATCATTTCCACGCCGCTACTGATCAAGTGGGTCATGGACACCTCCAAGCAGACGCCCCAGGCCGGGCAGGCGGCGATCTTCATGACGCGCGTGATGTTCCCCTACATTATCTGCATGGCCTTCGTCTCGCTGGCCAGCGGCATCCTCAATACCTGGCGCCAGTTCAAGATTCCCGCCTTCACCCCGGTGCTGCTGAATATTTCCTTCATCCTGGCCTCGCTGTTCCTGGCCCAGCGCCTCGAACAGCCGATCTACGCGATGGCGTTCGCGGTGGTGGTCGGCGGCCTGCTGCAGGTGGGCATCCAGATTCCCTCGCTGATGAAAATCGGCATGCTGCCGCGCATCTCGCTCAATCCCATCGCCGCCCTGCGCGACCCGGGCGTGCACCGCATGCTCAAGAAGATGGGGCCGGCCGTGTTCGCCGTCTCCGCCGCCCAGATCAGCCTGCTTGTAAATACCGGCATCGCCTCGCGCCTGGGCGCCGGCAGCGTGTCGGCCCTGACCTATGCCGACCGCCTGATGGAATTTCCCACGGCGATGCTGGGCGTGGCGCTGGGCACCATTTTGCTGCCCAGCCTGGCCAAGGCGAATACCGAGGGCGACGCCGCCGAATACTCGGCCCTGCTCAACTGGGGCCTGCGCCTGACCTTCCTGCTGGCCCTGCCCGCCTCGGTCGGCCTGGCCGCGCTGGCCGAGCCGATGATCGCCACCCTGTTCCATTACGGCGCCTTCAACGCCAAGGCCATCCACGCGGCGGCCATGCCGCTGATGGCCTACAGCGCGGGCCTGGTCGGGATCATCCTGGTCAAGACGCTCACGCCCGCCTTTTACGCGCGCCAGGACGTGCGCACGCCGGTGCGCATCGCCATCGGGGTGCTGGTCGCGGTGCAGCTGATGAACCTGGTATTCGTGCCGCTGCTGGAAGGCGTGGCCGGACTGGCGCTGTCGATCGGCATGGGCGCCTGCCTGAACGCGGCCGTGCTGTACAGCATGCTGCGCAAGCGCGGCATTTACGTGCCGCAGCCCGGCTGGCTGATGTTCTTCGCCAAGCTCGTGATTGCCGTGGCCGTGATGGGCTTGATCGCCTGGTACGGCAAGAGCCAGTTCAACTGGGCCGCGCTGCAAGCGCAGCCATGGCTGCGCGCCGGCGCCCTGTTCGCCATCGTGGCTGGCAGTGCCATGGCGTATTTCGTGGTGCTGTTCGGCCTGGGCTTCCGCTTCAAGGATTTCAAGCGCAGCGGGCGCTGAACTAGCGCTCGCGCCGGGGCTCGTTGCGGCGGCCCTCGTCGCGCTGGCGTTCATCGCGGCGGCGCTCCTCTTCCTCCGCCTTGTCCCTTTCCTGCTTGTTGGTGCCCGAGGGATCGTCCTCTTCCACCGGTTCCGCCGGCTTGGCGTCCGTGGCGGGTGGCTCGGCCGGAGGCTCGGCCGGCGCCTCCCCGGGCGGCGCCGGCGCGTCGGCTTCCTGGGGTTCGGCCGGCGGCATCGGCGCTGGCGGCTCCCCGGGCGGCTTCATGGCGCCGTCCGGCGCCGGCGCGCCCGGCGCAAACAGCGGCGGCTGAGTTGGCGCGGGCGAGGCCGGCGCCTCCTGCGGCGGCATGGTCTGCGACGACAGCGTGAACTTCCAGTCAGAAAACCGGGTCTTGTTTTCCATGTTCAAGAAGCGCGCATCGAAATTGCCGACCTTGAGCGGCTGCGCGTTCGACAGGCTGTACACGCCCAGCACGCCTTGCTTGTCGGTCAAATACATGATGCCCCACTCGGCCTTGCCGGTGATCGGGTCGACGAAAATCTTGCGCAGGTGGCGGCGCGGGTTGGGAAAGCGCGGGTCCTTGAGCAATTCCTGCAAGCTGGGCGGCTGCTGCGGCTGGCCGGGCGGGGTCGCGGCGGCGTAGCTGCGCAGCGCATCGCTGAAGGCGGCACCGATATCGAGCAATTCTTCCTCGGCGGCGGCGCGCTGCATGAGCGAGCCGACCTTGAGGCTGGCCGCGCCGACCAGCCCGACGATGGTGACCAGGATGATCAGGCCCAGATAGGTAAAGCCGCCGGCGCGCGGCGGCCGCCTACCAGTCGAGATACGGTTTGCCGTTGCGGTCATTGCCGGGCGCCCCACTCTTGATGCTGTACAGATTGCCCCGGGTGGTGTCTTCGGGCGGCACCAGGATCCAGCTGGTGCTGCTGTCGGCCACCGGGTCGACCGGAATCGCGCGCAGGTATTTTTTCTCGACCAGCTGTTCCAGCGAATCGGGATAGCGCCCGGTGTCGGCGTAATACTGGTCGATCACGGCGCGGATATTGCGCAGGTTGTCGGCCAAAATGGTGTCCTTGGTACTGTCGATGCTGGGAAAAAAGCGCGGCACCGCGAGCGTCAATAGCAGCGCGATAATGCCCAGCACCACCAGCAATTCGATCAGGGTGAAGCCGCGCGCTGTGCGGCCAGGTTTCGCTTGCATCTTGTTCACCATTTGCGGTACGGCACATCATTGAGGCCAACCCGGTCCGAGGTCGAATACACATCGTACACGTCCTCGCCTTCGCGCGGGTCGCTAGCCTCGCTGGCGTAGCTGCGCTTGCCCCAGGTCTGAGCCCCGCTCAGGTCGCTGTTGGGATTGAAGGGATCGCGCGGCACGCGGCGCAGGAAAAAAATCTTGGCGCGCTTGGGGCTGCGCATGTCGGGCGCGCCTTCGACCAGCTGTTCGAGCGACTTGGGGTAGCCGTTGCTGTTGAGGGAGCGCGCGATGCGTCCTTCGTCGTAGGCACGCTTGTAGGCGTCGATGCCCTGGCGGATTTCGCGCAGCGAGCGGCGCAGTTCCTGCTCTTGCTGGCGTTGCATGGTCACTTGCGTCACCGGCACCACCAAGGTGCCGAGCAGGGCCAGAATCGCCAGTGTCACCAGCAATTCGATCAGCGTGAAGCCGCGGCCCCGCCCTTGCGCCATCATTGCTGCGGCACGGGCGTGGTTTCCGGGACCGGGATCGGGGTCACGGCGGCGCCGGGCGCCTCGGGGGCGGCCGGAACCGGAGCCGGGGCAGGAGCAGGGACCGCAGCCGGCACCGGTGGACGCGCACCCGGCGACGGCGGCATCAGCACCGGCGCCCGCGCCGCGCTGTCGGGACGGCGCCGGAAGCTGGTTTCGGTGCCGGCGCTGAACTCGGACGCGCCGGCGGGCGGACGCTGGATATTGCGGATCAGGTGAGGCGTAATCGACAGCACGATCTCGGTGCGGTCGGCGCCATCGGCAACACGCCCGAACAGGCGGCCCACGATCGGCAGGCTGCCCAGGCCGGGAATCTTGGTGCCGTTGCTGCGGTCTTCGTTGTTGATCAGGCCCGCCAACACCTGGTTCTCGCCATCCTTCAACTGCAGCATGGTGGTCGCTTCGCGGTTGCCGATGCGGTAGGCGATATTGCCCGAGGCGGTAGTGATCGCCTCGCCCAGGGAGCTGACGGTGAGGCCGACGCGGATACCGATTTCATTATTCAGGTAAATCGTCGGCTCCACGTTGAGCGTCAGGCCGACGTCGAGATAGGTGATCGATTCCTGCGAAAAGCCGCTGGCCACGCCGCCGCCCGACAAGGTGGTGGTGATGTTCGGGATCTTGTCGCCGATGACGATCTTGGCTTTTTCCTTGTTGCGCACGCGGATGCGCGGGTTGGCCAGGGTGTTCGAGTCGCCATCGGTCTTTTTCGCGGTGATGGTGGTCGACAGCGACGACAGGCCGATGTCGGCGCGTCCCAGGCCGCGCACCGTATCGAGGGTGAGCTGGCCGCCATTGCTGCCGACCAGCGGCGCCAGGGTCAGCGAGGTGGGCCAGGCCACGCCCAGTTCCAGCAGGCGGCTGCGCTTGATCTCCAAAATCTCCACTTCGAGCATGACTTCCGGCTCGGCCACGTCTTGCAGCGCCACCAGCTTGGCGGCCAGCTTGATCGCTTCCGGGTTGTCGCGCACGATCACGAGATTGAGCTTTTCATCGATCACCACGTCGCGCGACTTGAGGATGGTCTTGAGCGTGTTGGCCACCACCTTCGCATCGGCGTTCGCCAGGAAGAAGGTCTTGACCGTCATCTCCTGGTATTCCTTGAGCTTGGCGGCGACGTTCTGGTACACCAGCAGGGTATTGCCATCCATGACCTGGTAGTCCAGCTGGTTGGACACCATCAGGTAGTAGATGGCCGCTTCGACCGTGCTGTTTTTCAGGAAGATCGAGGTCTTCTGGTCGGTCTTGACGTCCTTGTCGAAGATGAAGTTCAGGTTCGAGCGGCGCGCGATCACGTCGAGCACCTGCTTGAGCGGAGCATCGCGGAACTCGATGCTGATCGGCGTCTTGTAGGCGGCGGCCAGGCCGGTTTCGGCGGCCGGGCCGGCCGTCTTCTCGGTCACTTGCAGCAGCAGCTGGCGCGCCGGCTCGTACTGCGGGCGCTCGACCAGGATCGCGGCGGCGCGCGCGCGCGCCACATCGTAGTCCTTGCGCTCGAAGGCGGCACTGGCTTCTTCCATCACCTTGGTGTGGCGCTCATCCATCTCGATCAGGCGCAGGCCGGCGCGGGCGCGTTCGTTGGCCGGGTCGATCGCCAGCACGCGCTGGTAATCCTGCAGCGCGGGCGCGGCCTTGCCTGCCCCCAGCGCACGTTCGGCCTGCTCGACCAGGCGCGTGGTGGCGCGGTCGCGCGCGCGCAGGTAAGCCGCGCGGTAGACCGGGTTTTCGGGCTGGGCATCGATCGCCTGGCGGTACTTGAGCAGGCTGGCCTCGACCTGGTCCTTCTCGATCAGCGAATTGCCTTCGAGGTAGGCGGCCTGTCCGGCGCAGCCGGCCAGCGCCAGCGCCATCAGCGGCAGCGCCGCGCCGCGCACAAGACGGCTCCAAAGTGGCAAATACAGGCAGCGTGTGCCAATCCGGTGACTAGCCATCAGTCGAAGACTCCAATGTTGAGCTGTTGAACCTGGTTCAAGGGCAGATAGGTAAGGGTCAGCGTGGGCGGCGCGATTGCGTCCACCCGGTAAGTGCCGTCGATTACCATCTTGTGACGTACGATATAGGTCTTGTCGCCGCGCGCGAGGAATACTTCCCATGCGCCCTCGCCCACCGCCTTGCCGATAAAGACAAACGGCAGCGGCGGCGCGCTGGGCGGCGGCGGTGGCGGCGGCGGCGTGTTGTCGACCGGCGGCGGGGGCGGCGGGGGATTGAGGTTCTGGCTGCCGAAGACGGTGTTGGCGCCGAAGGCGTCGTCATCGTCGCCGATCAGCGTGTCGCGCGCGACCAGGCGCAGGATGGCCGGTTCGGCCGCTACGGCCGGCATGGTGCTGGTGGCGGCACTGGTGCGGGCGGCAGCCGCTTTCGGCGCGCTGCGTTCGACCGCTTCGCTCACGCCGGAATCGGGCGTCTTGTCGCCGAACACCAGCAGGCCGGCGGCGAGCAGCACGGCCGCGCCCATCACGAGGTGGCGCGGCGTCATTGCGCCACTCCCGGCTGGTCGGCCAGGTAGAAGGTCATGCGCACGCGCGCCTCCAGCGCAGGCTCGCCGATGTTGTCGCGCTTGAAGCTGATTTCGTCGAGCGAGGCAAAGGGAATGGCGCGCAGCGACAGCATGGTGAACTTCCAGATGGCGTTGTAGCTGCCCTTGACCGGCAAGGTCACCTGGTAGGTATGCAGGCGCGCATTGCGGTCGAAAGCCCCCTTGTAGTCGCCCTGCGAGAGCGACAGGCCGCTCTTGGCGGCGATCCCGAACAGGGTCTTGACCTGCTGCTCGGCGTAGCGCTTCTCGCCCAGGGTGGCGTAGAACAGGGCCAGGTTTTCGTTGGCAATCACGGGAGCCGGCTTGTCGACGTGCGCCGGCGTGCGCGCCATCTGCAGCGCGACGGCGTGGTTCTTCGAGCGCAGCGCGGCCTGCGGCAGCAGCCAGGCCACGGCGGCGGCGGCGCCGGCCAGCAGCACGCAGGCGCCGCACAACAGCGGCCCGCGCGCGACCACGGCCAGGCGCGCGCGCAGCAGCAGCACGGAGAAGGCGGGCGCGTTCATGGCGCCACCCATTCGGCTTCGAGCTGGAAGCGGATCGGCTTGGCCGGGTCTTGTTCGTTGATTTCGTGACGGATCAGGGTTACTCCGGAAAACAGTTCCTCGTGCTTGAGCAGCTCGACGTATTCGATCATGGCGTCGCTGCTTTTCGCTTCGGCGGTGATTTTCATGGTGCGCTTGCGCGCGTCCGGTTCCAGCGCCAGCATGCCGATGGTCGGCGGCGTGGCGGCGCCGATGGCGTCGTACAGCGCGCGCCACGGCAGGTTCAGTTGCAGCACGCCGGCGTTGACGGCGGCGGCCTGCGCTTCCGAAATGCGCGGCCCCACGGCGACCGGCGCCACCGCCACGGGCACCCGTGCGCGCAGTTGCGCGGCATGCAGTTCGGCGGCCTGGGCGCGCTGCTGCGCCATCAGGCGCCAGCCCAGGGTGGCCGCAGTGGCGCACAGCGCAAGCGCCAGCAGGGCCACGATCCAGGTGGCGGGACCGGCGCGATGCAGGGTGCGCTGCAGGCTTGGCGGCGCAAAATCGATGCGGACCGGCTTCATGACAGGCTCCCGGTGGCGGCCAGGCGCGCGCAGTCGGACCAGCCGGCGCCCTGTCCCTGCCCCTGCCCTTGCCCCAAAAGATGGCAGGCCAGGGTCGCATGGGAGGCTCCCTTGTTCCAGGTGGCCGGTGCATGGCCCGACACGGCCAAGCGCGCCGGCGCGGCCAGGTTCAGGCGCAGCGCTTCGCGCGCCACGTGCGCGGCCAGCCAGTCCAGGTCGGCCCCGTCGGGCAGCGCGCTGGCGCGCACGGCGCGGATGGCGCCGCCGTCGATCATGCCCAGGGTGAGCACGCGCTGCTGCACCAGGCCATACCAGGCGCCGGCCTTGAGGGCGCCGCGCCACTGGTTGAAGCCGGCCACGAATTGCGGCACCAGTTCGACGATGGGCGCGCGCTGGGCGGCGCATACCTGTTCGATCAGCGCCAGCAAGTGGCGCGGCAGCGCGGCTGCCAAAAACGCTTGCGCCGGGTCCCAGCCGGCAGACAGCGTCCAGGCGCCGGTCGGTTCGCCGAACAGGGTCTGGAAGCGCAGCGCGGCGGCCGCTTCCAGGTCGGCCAGGCGCGCGCTGCCCGCAGGCGGCGCGACCTGCCAGATGCGTACCAGTTCGTCCGCCAGCACGATGGTCACGGGCCAGCTGGTGCAGCCGGCGCCCTGCAGCAGCTGGCGCAGGGCCACGCCGATCGCCTCGGGATGGCTGCCGCCGTCGAACGCGAGTTCGCCCACGAGTTCGGGCGCGCGGCCGCCCCAGCGGCTGGTCTTGAGGAGCGCGACCGCGCCTGGTGCCACGCCGACGCGCAGCGATTGTCCGAAACGTCTACGCATGCAGGGTCACCCGCTTGATTTCGCTGAGGGTGGTGGCGCCGCGCTTGACCAGGTCGAGCGCGGCCAGGCGCAGGCTGCGGGTGCCGTTGGCGTGGGCCGCGGCCTTGATCTGGCGGATCGGACGCTTGTCGACGATCAGTTCGCGGATTTCGTCGTTCAGGGTGAGGATTTCGGCGATCGAGCGCCGCCCCTTGTAGCCGGTGCCGCGGCAGTCGCCGCAGCCCTTGCCCTGCATGAAAAGATAGTCTTGCACGTCCTTGCGTTCCAGGTTGACGCCATCGAGTTCGGCGTCGCTCGGGGTGAACTGCTCGGCGCAATGCGGGCAGTTCATGCGCACCAGGCGCTGGGCCCAGATGCCGTTGAGCGCCGAGACGAAGGCGTAGGGGTCGATGCCCATGTGGGTAAAGCGGCCGAACACGTCGAACACATTGTTGGCGTGGACGGTGGTGAGCACCAGGTGGCCGGTGAGGGCCGACTGCACCGCGATTTCGGCGGTTTCGCGGTCGCGGATCTCGCCGACCATGATCTTGTCGGGGTCGTGGCGCAGGATCGAGCGCAAGCCCTTGGCGAAGGTCAGGCCCTTCTTCTCGTTGACCGGGATTTGCAAGATGCCGGGCAGCTGGTACTCGACCGGGTCTTCGATGGTGATGATCTTTTCGCGCCCGTTGTGGATTTCGGTCAGGGCCGCGTACAGGGTGGTGGTCTTGCCCGAGCCGGTCGGCCCGGTCACCAGCAGCATGCCGTAGGCTTCCTGCGCCAGCATGCGCAGCGACACCAGCGAGGGCGCGTCGAAACCGAGCGCTTCGAGCGTGAGCGCGCCGTAGGCTTCGATCATGGCGCGCTTGTCCAGGATCCGGATGACCGCGTCCTCGCCGTGGATGCTGGGCATGATGGAGACGCGCAAATCGATTTCGCGTCCGCCCGATTCGACCCGGAAGCTGCCGTCCTGCGGCACGCGGCGCTCGGCGATATCGAGTTCGGCCAGCACCTTGAGGCGCGAGATGATGTGCTCCGCCACTTCGATGCCATTGACCGAGGTGGCGTGATCGAGCACGCCGTCGACCCGGTACTTGACGGCCAGGCCGCTGGCGGTGCTCTCCAGGTGGATGTCGGAGGCGCCGGCCTTGAGCGCGTCGTACAGGGTCGAGTTGACCAGCTTGACGGCCGGACTGGCCGCTTCCGACACCGAGGCGAACGACAGCACGGCGGCGGTCTTGCCGTCGCGCCGGGCGTCGCCCACGTTGGCCACCAGGGTATCGACCGCGCGCGCGGATTCCTCCTGCTTGGACAGGTAAGCCTGGATATCCGATTGCAGCGCCAGGCGCAGGTGCAGCGGCGCGCTGGGCGTGGCCCGGGCGCAGGTGGTGAGCCAGGTTTGCAGGTCGACGTCGAACGGGTCGGCGATCACGCCCGTGACCCGCCCGCCCGGCTCGCGCAGCAGCACGCAGTGGCGCGCCAGCGCCTGGGCCAGCGGCAGCAGGTCGAAGGCGGTGGCGCAGCTGAGCATTTCAGCCGTTTCCATCACCGTCAGGCCGAACGGGTCGGCCAGGGCTTGCACGATCTGGCGCGCATCGAGCCCGCTGACCGCTTCCAGTTCGGCCACCAGCGGGCGCTGCGACTGCAGGCTCTGGGCGCGGGCGCGCGCCAGCAGGGACGGGTCGAGCATGGGCGGGTTCGGCACGGCGTTCAAGACATGTCTCCCGCCAGATCGAAAATCGGCATATACAGCAGCACCACAATGGCGCCGACGACCAGCCCGATGGCGGCCATCAGCAGGGGTTCAAAAGTGCGCGTGAAGCGGTCGATCCAGCGGCTGATTTCGCCGTCGTAGAACGCGGCCGACTGGGTCAGCATCGGCCCCATGTCGCCGGTACGCTCGCCCACGCGCAGCATGCGCAGCGAAATCGGGGTGGTCAGGCTGTTCGCTTCGAATGCGCTCGACAGCGGCAAGCCCGATTCGATGCTGGTGCGCGCCGCCGCCAGCGAGGCGCGCATCGACACCGACACCATGGCTTGCACGGTATCGATGGCGTTGACGATGGTGATGCCGCCTTCGCTGAGCATGCCGAGCGTCAGGTACAGGCGCGACAGTTCATAGATGCGCACCCGCTCGCCGATGCCGGGCAGGCGCGTGATCAGGCGCGTCAGGCCGCCGTTGCGGGTCAGGTGGCGCCACAGCAGCACCAGCGCACTGGCGAGCACGGCGGCGCCGCCCAGCAGCAGGCTGGTGTGGCCGCTGGCGAACTGGCCCCAGCCGAGCAGCATTTGCGACATCCATGGCAGGTTGCGTCCGGCGCCCTGGTAGACCTCGGCAAAGCGCGGCACCACGTAGGTAATCAGGAACATGCTCACGCCGCCGCCGACTGCCAGCAGGATCACCGGATAGATGGCGGCGCTGACGATCTTGCTGCGCACCACGTCGATACGCTGCTGGTAATCGATGTAGCGCGCCAGCGAACGCGGCAAGTCGCTGGTGCCTTCGGCGGCACGCACGATGCCGATGTAGAGCGGCGAAAACAGGTCGGGCTGGTCGGCCAGCACGCTGGAAAAGCGCTTGCCTTCGCGCAAGCCGCCAAGCAGGCGTTCCAGCACGCTGCGGGTGGAGAGATTGGTTTCTTTTTCGAGCAGGGCTTCGAGCGCTTCGACGATGCCCAGGCCGGCCGTCAGCAGGGCCAGCAATTCCTGGCTGAACAGCACCAGCGACAGGCTGGCGCCACGGCTGCGGCGCAGGCCGGCCGCGCGCACCGGTTCGACCGCGCTGACGAACAGCCCGCGCGCTTCGCACTGGCGGCGGGCATCGGCCTCATCCTGGGCGTCGACCACCTGGCTGCTAATGCTCAGGTCAGGCGCGAGGGTACGGACAGCAAACTGCATGAGGCCTTTACGGGGGGTGGGTCAGGAAACTATTGGGACGTGATGTCGGCGTTTTCGCCGGTGCCGCCGGGCTGGCCGTCCTTGCCGGTCGACAGGATTTCATACTCGCCCTTGCTGCCTGGCGCGCGGTACTGGTACGGGCGGCCCCATGGGTCCAGCGGCACCGCCTTTTTCAGGTAGGGACCATTCCACTTGACGCCGGCGGTGGCGGGCGCGACCAGCAGCGCGGCCATGCCTTCTTCGGTGGTCGGGTAGCGGCCGACGTCGAGGCGGTAGGTGTCGAGCGATTTTTCGAACGCTTCGATCTGGGCCTTGGCAACTGTCACTTCCGACTTGCCGAGCTGGGCGAAATACTTCGGTCCCACGTAGGCCGCCAGCAAGCCAATGATGACGATAACGACCAGCAATTCGAGCAAGGTAAAGCCGGCGTGGCGATCACGTCGGACACTGTTGAATTTGGTTGCTGCAAACATCCGTTCGACTCCTCAATGCGCAATTTGGCGTGCAAGGCTACCATGCCGCCGACGGTTGCGACAACTATTCTTTCATAGAGGACGCGGGGAGATTCGGCATGCTTTAGGGCAAGGTTTTTCGGGGTGCTTACGGATCGATTACGGCTATGCGGCGCGGGCAAAAAAAAAGCACATTTGCCGTCGCCGGACAAATGTGCAATGCATGCTGGCGGGCCGTGACGGCCCGCCAGGACACTGCTTAGCGCGGCGCCTTGGCGGCGCGGCGGCGTACGAAGCCGACCAGGCCCAGGCCGGTCATGACGAGCAGCATGTCCGATGGCTCAGGCACCGACACGCGCACGTTACGGGCAGCCGTGTAGCTCACGCTGGCGGCATCGTCGATCGTCGGCGGATTGAGGCTGAACTCGAGCAGAAAGTTTGGCTGTACCAGGTAGTTGCCGAGCGCATCGTACATGGCAATGCTGAAGGTCGATGCAAAGCCCGGCACGGTCAGGAAGTCGCCGCTGAAGTTCACGTCGAAACCGAATTTTTCGCCCAGGGTGACACCATGCGTTACCGAGCTGAAGTCTTCGCTGTTATCGAATTTTGCCGAGGCAGGCAAGGCACCGCCAACGCTACCGAAACGGAAGGTTTCCGCGCCCAGATTGCCGGTGAAATTGCTCACCGTGGCCATGGCACCGCTGGCGCCGGTGAAGCTGGACAGCCAGAAATCCATCGAACCGGCACCGGAATAATTGGTGGTGTCGATATCGACGTGGTAGGTCGGTCCTGCCGTTGCGTTACCGATGCCGAAAGCAAGGGTGGCCGCGAGTAACGCTTGTTTGACGAACGTCTTAAAATTGAACATGTTGCTCCCTTAGAGTGAACCACTTAAAATTTTACTGACGAAACCAATGCCTCGTCGAGCCGGGTTGCTGAAGACAACTCTCAGTGTGATTTTTTCCCCGGCTTGAATTGTAGCATTGTTAACACTCACATAAGGTTCATTTCCGACAACACCTGATTTATTCTCCAGGATGACGCCCTCGGTCAGGCCGCTCAGCACCAGGTGAACCGGGCCGGTGATGGCCGCGCCGGAGGTGTTGGTCAGGGTGATGGTGGCGCTGAACTTGTTGGCCAGGCGGTCCACGCTCAGGCCGGAGCGCTGTTCGCGGAAGGCGGTCGTCACGTCGAGATAGGTCGGGGCCAGGTTCAGGGCCACCACCACCGGATCGTGGTCCGAGGAGCGGAAGGCATCGTTCCTGTACAGGGCTGC
The DNA here is from genome assembly GCF_011682175.1 of Massilia frigida. GTDB lineage: Bacteria > Pseudomonadota > Gammaproteobacteria > Burkholderiales > Burkholderiaceae_D > Telluria_A > Telluria_A frigida. The sequence goes on along the minus strand of NZ_WHJG01000003.1, from coordinate 157,470 downwards.
CGCGGCGGCGCTCTTGGCGTCGGTGTTGTAGTCGATCACGGTCGGTTCATCCGCATTGGTATGCCATTCGGTGGCGCCGGCGACCTGGGCGTCGAGCGAGGCGCTCGCCAGTGCATGGTCGAGGTAGCCGCTTTCGCCGTCGAAGACGTAAGAGTAAGGAATGCCCGACGGACGCACGAAGCGCTCCAGCTCATTGACCAGGCCAGCCTGGTTGAGCACGTGGATCGGATCTTCAAAGCCGTGCGCATTCATGTCGCCGATGACCAGCACGTCCGGGTCGCCGGCGCTGCTGATCACGTGCGGAATGAAATACGTGGCCAGGCGGGTCGCCTGCAGCACGCGGGTGGCATTGTTGCAGCTCTGGCCATCGCCCAGGTCGGCATTGGCGCCGCTACCGCAGCCGCCCTTCGACTTGAGGTGGTTGACGATCAGCGAGAATGTGGCGCCATTGCCGGCCTTGAAGGTTTGCGCCATCGGCGGACGGTTGTTGACCGCGTCGCCATCGGACAGCGCGCCACCGAGCATGGCCAGCTTGGCCGGCTTGTAGATCATCGCCACGCGGATCGCGTCGGTGCCGGTGGTGGCCGGCTTGGGTACGTAGGCATAGGCCGGATAACCGATGGCCGCGTTGAGCTGCTTGACCAGGTAATCGACCGCAATGTCATCGTTATTCTGGATTTCCATCAAGCCCACCACGTCGGCGTCGATGCCCTTGAGTTCACGCACGATCTTGTCGCGCTGGCGCACGAATTCGGCGCTGTTGTCGGCGCCACGGCAATTCGAGGCGCGCGTGGTCGAGCCGACCGTGCAGCCCTGCCCCGTGCGGCCCCAGGCGTCGGTGCCGTCGAGGAAGGTGGTGAAGAAGTTGAGCACATTGGCGCTGGCCACCTTGATGTTGCCAACTGGCAGTTCCGGCGCCAGCAGGCGCGGATTGCTGCGGGTGAACGATGGCGCGGCGGTCGGCTGGATCTTGAAGGCCGTGCCGCCGCCGCCGATGGCGCCGAAGTCGACCACGCCGACCAGGTTGCCCACCGTGTCGCCGGCGCGCACCGTGCCATCCTGGCCGAGGTAGGGAATGCCGGAGCAGGCCACCACGTCGGCGCACGGCGGGGTGGCTGCGGGCGGCGCCACGAACCAGCTGTCGTCGAGCACCAGTTGATTGCCGGCATTGGCCTTGGCCAGTGCCAGCGCTTCCGGCGTGCCCGGACGGTAGCGGTTGGTCGCGGTTTCGCGGCGCCCGACCGACAAGGTCAATTCACCACGGTCGCCCAGGTAGCTGGTCTGGTTGACGGTCAGCGCGTTGGTGATATTGACCAGCATCGCTTCATGGCGCGCCAGGTCCATGCCCGGCTCGAACACGATATTGGCCGGGGTGACGCTGTGGCCGGCGCCGAGCACGCTGGTGGCCGTCACGTCTTTCATTTCGGTGTAGGTGCGTGCGGCGCCGGTCGGCTTGTACTCGACGATGGTGCCTTTCACGCGCACCAGGTCGCCCACGGCGACCAGCGGGGCGGTACCGGTGAAGACGAACAGGCCGTCCGAGGTGGCCGGATCGCCATCGCCGTTGGCATCCTGGATGAAGTAGCCGTTCGACACCTTGTGGGTGACCACGCCTTCGGTGCTCACGCTGGCATTGACGAAGGGGCTGGCCGCACCGGCGCCCTGGATCTGTGGAATGGTGGCGGCGCCGGCGACGCTGACGCTGACCGGGCAAGTCGCTTCCTGGCCGGCATTGTTGGTGAAGCGGATGACGACTGGATAGCTGCCGGACGCCAGGGCCGCGCTGGCCTGCAGGTTGACGCTGGCGCTGCCGCCATTGGCGCTGGCGGGGCTCAAGCTGCCGAGGCTGATGCCGGGCACGTTGCCGCTGGCGATGACGGCACCGTTGACGATGCTGTCTTCATCCGAGGCGCTCAGCGGCACCGCACCCGGCTTGCCCTGTTCGATGGCCATGCTGGCCGGGCAGACCGGGATGATCGGCTTGGCTTGCGGAATGGTGTTGCCGCAGCTGTTGCGGGGCGAGGCGCTGGTGCGCGGGGCCGGGGCGCCGGTGGCGAAGTCCATGCTGTTGTCATCGGTGTCGCCGCAGCCGCCGTTGGCGCGGAACAGTGCCAGCGCGGCCGACATGGCCGGCGCGCGCGTGCCTTCGGCGCCGTTGGCGGTGCCGAATCCGATCAGGTCGGCGACGTTGTCGCCCGCCGGGGTGGCGCCGCTGAGGGTGACGCTATCGCGCACCAGGGCCACTTTGCCGTTCGATGCCGACATATTGAAGCCGCTTGCCGGCACGATCAGCGGGTTTGGCAGCGATGGCTGGCCTGCGCCGCCGCTCTGCTCCTGGATCAGTACATACTGGCCAGGCTCGACGGTGAAGGTCGGCAAGGCCGATTTGCCGCTCCAGGCGCCGGTACTGGTAGCCGAGCCGTACTGCACGCTCCAGCCTTCGGCGGTGACCGCGGTCGTGCCGCGGTTGAAGATTTCGATGTAGTCGTGGGTAAAGAAAGTGGTACCGGCGTTACCGCCCGCACCATACACCTGGCTGATCACGAGGTCAGGCGACACGGCCATGGCGGGAGCGGATAAACCAGCCATCAACGCGGCGAGCACGGTAAGCCGGCCGGGGACAGGCATGGTTGCTACGAGCTTTTTCATCGAAACTTCCTGAAGGGAGGAGATTGGAATCGTCATGATCATATTGACTATGGACGTTGGAGTTCTATGTTAGCAAAAAGTATTCTTCCATAGTAAATTTCATCATAATTGTGATAAATGACAACATGATGACGCGGCAGGGGGCTTGCCGGTTTAGTCGGGACGGGCGCGCAGCGATGCACTACCAGCATGAGGATGGGCGCGCTGTCACCGCCCCGGCGCGCTTAGCGGCCGTAAGGTGCGGCCAGCGGTTCGCCGATGAACAAGCCCTGGGTCGGCCAGGCCACGCTGCGCCAGTAAGCTTCGATGGCGCTGCTGCCGCCCAGGTAATGCTTGAGCAGGATGGCGGGATGGGGGAATTTCTGCCAGTGGTTGCAGGGCTCGCTGACGCTGCCATAGCTGGCGGTGGCGCCCGCTTCCAGCCAGCGCAGGCTGCTCATCTGGCTGGTGCCGAGCAGGTCGCCGCCGAAGGACGTCAGGTGGTCGGCCAGGGCGCCGGGCAGGAAACCCAAGCCGTCGAGCTTGTCCACGCGCGCCATGCCGGTCTGGTAGATCATGATGTCCTTCACCCCCTCAAGGGCGTCGGCATGCACGGTCCTGGTGCGGATTTTTTTGGCGGCCAGATAGCCGTCGCGCGGGAACAGCTCGGCCCGCGAATTGCGCGCCGCCTGCGAGGTCACCAGGTAGTACGCCGTCGCGTTCGGCACCCGGAAGCCGCTGGCCACGCCACGGTCGATTACGGCCTTGGCCTGCGCCACCGATTCGGTCGGCAGCAGCATCGACAGGCGCATGCGGAAATCGGCCACCGGATGGGCCGAGCTGGCGTTGAAGTAGGCGCTCGGACGGCTGGCGGCGCAGGTGTTGCGGCACTGGCCGGCGTCGAAGCCCATGGTGTAGGCGGCCGTGATGGCATTGCATTCGACGGCGTAGGGCGCGGTCCAGACCATCAGCACGGCTTCGATGCCGGCCGGCAACTGGCTGTCGATGCTCTCCCTGAGCTCGCTGAAACGCGCGGCGTCGAGCCGCTGCGGCTTGCCGGGAATGCTCACGTGGATGATGTTGGCGGCCGGAATCGACCGCGCCTTGCGGTAATACTCGGCGATGGTGACGCTGTTCGGTTCGGCATCGTTGACGACCAGCGCCAGCTGGCGCGGCAACAGGCGCGTGGCCGGCGCGGCTTGGGCGGCGGCCAGGCTGGTGGCGCCCAGCAGGGCAAGGGACACGAACAGGGCAGCGCGCAGGGTCATGGAATCAGCCGGTTGTCGGTTGGGCGCGGCGTTTGCCGCGCGCCGACGATTATAGCGCCTGGCCGCCAGCCTGGACCGGGGCGCCCGGCTGGCTGGGGATGCAGTCGGCGGGCCGGCCCTGGGCGGCGGCGTCGCACGCCTGCCCCATCGCTTTCACCGGCTCGGCCGGCTCGCGCAAGTGTTCGGGACGCTCTCGGGCGCGGCGATGGATTTCGAAGGAGAACGATTGCTCGTATGGCACCATGCGCAATTGCTCGGCTTCACGCTCGGCCGCGGTGGCAAACCGGGGCGCGCCCCCCAGGGCGGCGGGCGGCGCGTCCGGGGTGGTGGAAGCGGGATTGGCTTGCTGCACAGGCGCTGCCGGACTCTGGCGGACAGCGGGCAGCGGGTCGTTGGCCAGATCTCCACCGCCGCAAGCGCTCAGTGCAAAGATCCCGGCGCACAGCAGCCCCCGGTTGAATACGTTAAAAAACATACTTCCTCACATCAGATGAAATCGGATAACGGTCCGAATTCTATGCGTGGGGAAACAATTCTGCTGTGGAAATTTATTTCAAAATTTCACAAATTGCCTATGTTCATCATCTTTATCTGATGATGCGCGAGGAAAGGAGCGCAAAGCGCGAACATGTCTAGCAGGAAACGTAAAAAATTTTCGAGAAACGTCAATTCCACGACACGAAAAAAGCACTAAGTTGTAATAAAATGTATTTGGCAACATTTTCGACGACCAGCGCTGTAGAAATCGACAAAACTGTTTTATTGCACCGCCGCATTTGACTTGGCAGCTCACCAATGTCCATTTGATATAGCCTGCTGGCAGTCCGAAAAAAAGGGGAGCCGCGGCTCCCCTTCCCTGCCCAGCCGTGCGCTTACGCGCGCTGGTAAATATCTTCGAAGCGCACGATATCATCCTCGCCCAGATAGCTGCCCGACTGCACTTCAATGATGTGCAGCGGCACCTTGCCCGGGTTTTCCAGACGGTGATTCATGCCGATCGGGATGTAGGTCGACTCATTTTCCGACAGCAAGCTGACTTTTTCACCGCACGTTACGCGCGCCGTGCCGCTCACCACCACCCAGTGTTCGGCCCGGTGATGGTGCATTTGCAGCGAGAGTTTTTCGCCCGGCTTGACGGTAATGCGCTTGACCTGGAAACGGTCGCCCGCATCGATGCCCTCGTAATAACCCCAGGGGCGGTACACCTTGGTATGGTGCAAGTGCTCGGTGCGTTCCTTGGACTTGAGATGGTCGACGATCTGCTTGACGCGCTGCACCTGGTCCTTGTGCGCGACCAGCACCGCGTCCGGGGTTTCCACCACCACCAGGTCGTTCACGCCGATCACGGCCACGATGCGGCTTTCGGCGCGCACCAGTGAATTGGTGACGCCGTCCAGATACACATCGCCGCGCTGCACATTGCCCTGGGCATCGCCCTGCTGCACTTGCCACAGTGCCGACCATGAGCCGACATCGCTCCAGCCGATGTCGGCCGGCACCACCACCGCGTGGCGGGTGCGCTCCATCACGGCGTAATCGATGGAGTCCGACGGGCAGCTGGAAAACGCCGCTTCGTCCAGGCGGCAGAAATCGAGGTCGCGGTAGCCGAGCCGCACGGCCGCTTCAGCCGCCTGCGCGATGGCGGGCGCGAATTCGCCCAGCTCGCGCAGATAGCCTTCGGCGCGGAACAGGAACATGCCGCTGTTCCAGTAATAGCCGCCATCGGCCACGAACAGCTCGGCGGTGGCGCGGTCGGGCTTCTCGACGAAACGGTCGACCTGGTAGGCGCTGTCCGACCCGCCGGCGCGTGCGCCGCGGTGGATATAGCCATAGCCGGTTTCCGGTGCCTGCGGCACGATGCCGAAGGTGGCCAGGGCGCCGTCGGCCACCAGCGCGCTGGCCTGGGCCACGGCTTGGGCGAACGGGACATTCTTGTCGATCACATGGTCGGCCGGCAGCACCAGCATGACGGCGTCCGGATCGATCGCGCGCAGGTAGTTGGCGGCGGCCGCGACCGCCGGGGCCGTATTGCGCCCCACCGGTTCGAGCAGGATGCCGAGCGGCGTGACGCCGATTTCGCGCATCTGCTCGGCCACCAGGAAACGGTGCTCATTGCCGCACACCACCAACGGCGCCATCAGCTCGGGCCAGCCCGACACGCGCAGGACGGTATCTTGCAGCATGGTTTTGTCGGTGACCAGCGGCAGCAGCTGCTTGGGCAAGACTGCGCGCGACAAGGGCCACAGGCGCGTTCCCGCGCCACCGGACAGGATCACTGGGTAGATTTTCATGGCGTCTCTTTCAGGTATTTTTGTACAACTGTTTTTATAGGCGTCGTCGTGTTCCAGCGTATGTCAGCTTATTTGGCCGCTTCCAGCGCCACGTCGGTGCGCCGGGTGAAGCGGCGGTCGCGCGCGTTGACCCATTCGTCCGACGCGTATTCGGACACGTGCTTCATTTCGCCGGCCCGATCCACACTGTAATCCTTAAACACGATCATTTCATCTAAAGTTACATCGCGCAAGACCCGTGTGTACTCGAACAACACGCTGCGCACCACCTTCGCGCCCGCGCAAATATGGCTGCCGTGGCCGATCCAGCTGGGGCCGATGATGGTCGCCCCGGCCTCGACGCAGGCGCCGGAACCGATGTAGACGGGACCTTCGATGGTCGTGCCTTCCCACTCGATGCGGGTATTCAAGCCCACCCACAAGCCATCTTCGACCTGGATGCCGGGCACGTCCATGTGGGCGACTTCGCCCAGCAGCACGTTTTGCAGGGTCTGCCAATAGTCGGAGACGCTGCCGATATCGATCCAGTTGAAGCCGCGCGTCTGCGCGTAGAACGGCAAGCCTTCCTTGGCCAGCAGCGGAAATAATTCCGAACCGATATCGAACGGCACGCCGCTGGGAATCATGTCGATCACGCGCGGCTCGAAAATATAGATGCCGGTGCTGATGAAGTTCGACTTCGCTTCCGCTTCGGACGGCTTTTCCTGGAATTCGGTGATGCGGCCATCCTTGTCGGTGACCACCACGCCATAGCTGGACACCTTATCCCACGGCACTTCCTTGGTGATGACCGAGGCCAGCGCCCCCTTGCGGCGGTGCTCGAACAGCGCCGATTTGAGGTCGAGGTCGATCAGCGCGTCGCCGCACAGCACAATGGTGGTGTCGTCGAAAAAGCCGCCGAATTCCTGGATCTTCTTCATGCCGCCGGCCGAGCCGATCGGCTGCGGCACCACCTCGCCATCGTCGTTGGTGTAACCCTCGAAGGAATAACCGATCTGGACCCCGAACTGGTGTCCTTCGCCGAAATACTCTTCGATCTTTTCGTGCAGATAGCTGACGTTGACCATGATTTCCGTCACCCCGTACTTGGCCAGGTGCTCGACCAGGTAAGCCATCACGGGTTTGCCCAGGATCGGGATCATCGGCTTGGGCAGATCATAGGTCAGGGGACGCACACGGGTGCCTTTACCAGCGGCCAGGATCATCGCTTTCATGGGAATTCTTCCTTAGTATTGACGGTTCAAGCGTTACTTGGGCAGGGATTGCCAGCGCCATGCATCGACGCACATCTGGGCCACGTCACGCTCCGCTTTCCAGCCCAGCTCGCTTTCGGCGAGGGCCGGATCGGCGTAGCAGGCGGCGATATCGCCGGGGCGGCGCGCCACGATCTGGTAGGGCACATTCTTGCCGCTGGCCTGCTCGAACGCGCGCACCATTTCCAGCACACTGTTGCCGCGCCCGGTGCCGAGATTGTACGTAACAATGCCGGGAGCTGTCGCCAGCTTGCTTAAGGTTTTGACATGTCCGATGGCAAGATCGACCACGTGGATGTAATCGCGCATGCCGGTGCCGTCGGGGGTCGGATAATCGCCGCCATACACCGACAGGAATGCGCGCCGTCCCTCGGCCACCTGGGCGATGTAGGGCAACAGATTGTTGGGGATGCCATTCGGTTCTTCGCCGATCAAGCCGCTTTCGTGGGCGCCGACCGGATTGAAGTAGCGCAACAGCGCGATGCGCCAGCTCGGTTCGGCCTTGGCGATATCGCGCAGCATGTCTTCGATGATCAGCTTGCTGCGGCCGTAGGGATTGGTGGCCGACAGCGCGAAATCTTCCCGGATCGGCACCGAGAGCGGGTCGCCGTAGACGGTGGCCGAGGAACTGAACACCAGCGAGGTGACGCCGTGGCGCTGCATGGCCTCGAACAGCGCCAGCGAGCCGGCCACGTTGTTGTCGTAGTAGCGCAGCGGCTGCGACACCGATTCGCCCACCGCTTTCAGGCCGGCGAAGTGGATCACGGCGCCGATCTGGTGCGCGCTGAAGGCGGCGTCGAGGGCGGCCGCGTCGCGGATGTCGCCTTCGATAAAGGTCAGCGGCTGGCCGCTGATGCGCGCGACGCGATCGAGCACGCTGCGCTGGCTGTTGGACAGGTTATCAAAAGCGATCGGCTCATGGCCAGCCGCGATCAGTTCGACGCAGGTGTGCGAGCCGATGTAGCCCAGACCGCCGGTAACGAGAATTTTCATGGGTGTGACTCTTTCGGAAACAGATGGGGGGTGGCCAGAGGCCGCCCTACTTGCCCTGCAGCAAGCTGCGCGCAAGGCTCATGCGGTTAAACAGGATGCCGACCGGGACCAGCACCAGCTGGTCGTCGAATTCTCCGCCGGCCAGGCTGGCGTCGCGCTCGCGCGCGCGCTGGACAAACGTGGTGCTGGCGCCGGCATTGACGCGCTCGTCGACATTGCTGTCCGAGGTGTCCGGCTGGGGCACGCCATGCACGCTGATGCCGCCATGCTCGCGCCCGTGCGACAGCACCACGGCGGCGGCGCACTGGGTGGCCATTGAACACTCGGCGGCGCCGGCCAGGTAAGCCAGGCGGCCGTCGCGGCGCGTGAGCACCGACTTGGTGCCGAACGCCACGGTGGGCTGGATCGGTGCCGCGCTCATTGCGGGCGAGACGCTGTAGCGCAGCAGCTTGCCCCAGCCATCGCCCGGCACCAGTCCCAGGGTGACCCAGGGCAGCAGGCCGGTGCAGTGCGCTTCGCTATCGCAGCGGCCCTCGAATTCGCGGCCGCCGCCCTGCTCCAGCGCCGGACGCGGCAGGCGGCCATTGGCCAGCGCAAAGCCGATCAGCGCTTCGCGGGCCTGGGCCAGCGCGGCCGCACTGCGCCGCTCGGGAGCGGCATACATATCGGTGTTCGCCATGCCGGACATCAGCAGCGAGGCGGCGCCCATGCCGGCCACGGCCAGCAACAGCAGCAAGGCGGCGCCCTCCTGGCGCGGCCTTGCCATGGCCCCCTTTACAGGCGCCATACCTTGATGCCGGCCTCGACCAGGGCAGCCTGGTCGAAGCACGCCTTGACATCGATGAACACGCCGCCCTTGATCAGCTTCTTCTGGAAGTCCTCGATCGAGGTGGCCATCAGCTGGCGGTGCGAGACGGCGGCCACGAGCGCATCGGCGCGCGGCAATTCATCCCAGCTGACCAGCTTGACGCCATACTCGTGCATCGCTTCGTCGGCATCGGCGTACGGGTCGTGCACGAACACTTCCACGCCGTAGGTTTTCAGTTCGGTGATCACGTCGGCCACCTTGGAGTTGCGCAGGTCGGCGCAGTTTTCCTTGAACGTCAGGCCCAGCACGTTGACCTTGGCGCCCTTGATGTAGCTGCCGGCGGCGATCATGTTCTTGATGGTCTGTTCGGCGATGAACTTGGCCATGCCATCGTTGATGCGCCGTCCCGCCAGAATGACTTGCGGGTGGTAGCCCAGCATGTCGGCCTTGTGGGTCAGGTAGTAGGGGTCGACGCCGATGCAGTGGCCGCCCACCAGGCCCGGGGAAAACTTCAGGAAGTTCCACTTGGTGCCGGCCGCTTTCAGCACTTCCGAGGTGTCGATGCCGATCTTGTCGAAGATGATGGCCAGTTCGTTCATCAGCGCGATGTTCAGGTCGCGCTGGGTGTTTTCGATGACCTTGCACGCTTCGGCCGCCTTGATGCTCGAGCAGCGGTGCACGCCCGGCTTGACGATCGATTCATACATTTTCGCGACCTTTTCCAGCGTCTCCGGGGTGTCGCCGGCGACCACTTTCAGGATCGTGGTGAGGGTGTGCTCCTTGTCGCCCGGGTTGATGCGCTCAGGGGAATAGCCGACAAAGAAGTCTTTCATCCAGGTCAGGCCCGAGGCTTTTTCGAGCACGGGGATGCACACTTCCTCGGTCGCGCCCGGATACACGGTGGACTCGTAGATGACGGTGGCGCCCTTCTTCATGTGCTTGCCGACGACCTGGCTGGCGCCGATCAGGGGGCCGAAATCCGGATTGTGGGCGATGTCGACCGGGGTCGGCACGGCCACGATGATCAGGTCGGCGTCGCCCAGGCGGGCCGGATCGTTGGTGTACTCGGCGTGCACGGCCGCGGCCATCTGCTCGTCCGACAACTCACGCGACGGGTCGACCCCGCGCCGGCAGGCTTCGACCTTGGAGACCGAAATATCAAGGCCGATGGTCGGGCCCAGTTTCGCGAACTCGACAACGAGGGGGAGGCCGACGTAGCCGAGACCGATGACGCCAATTGTGCTCATAAAAACTGCCTTTGAATGAATAGTGTAAATAGGGTTCAGCAACCAGGGTTCAGCGCCGGGTCGCTTCTTTGAGGAAGAGCCAGATGAAGCCCATGTCGTCGATAAAGTAGCGGCGGAACATGCGGCGCGGTTCCTGCAGGAAGCGGTAGAACCACTCCAGGCCGCTTTTCTGCATCCACAGCGGAGCGCGCTTGACCCTGCCGACGGCAACGTCGAAGGTGCCGCCCACGCCCATGGCGAATGGAATTTTCATCTGCGCCTGGTACTGGCCCAGGAAATGTTCCTTTTTGGGCGAACTGATCGCCACGAACAGCAGGTCGGCCTTGGCGGCGGCGATCTGCTCGACCACGCCCGCTTCTTCTTCGGGTTTCCAGTAGCCGTTGCGGTAGCCGGCCAGGGTCATGCCGGCGTATTTTTTCTCGTAGATGCGCTTGACGTCGGAGACGACTTCCTCGCGCGCGCCCAGCAGGTAGACGCGCCAGCCTTTTTCGGCGGAACGCTTCATGAGCGCTTCGAACAGGTCGACCCCGGCCACACGCTCCTTGAGCGGTTTTCCGAGCAGGCGCGCGGCCCACACCACCGGCATGCCGTCGACGTTGATCAGCGCGCATTCGTTGATGATGCGGCGCAGTTCGGGGTCGCGGTTGGCCTTGACCAGCTTGTCGACGTTGACCACCACGTGCTGGTGGGGCGTGCCGGCGCTGATGAAGCCTTCCACTTTTTGCAAGGTTTCTTCCATCGTCAGGTTGTCCATCAGACAACCCATCATCTCGATACGTTCGCTCACGCCAATTCCTTCGTCGCCAGTTCCTTGGTTAAAACGGCGACGATGCGCTCGGCCGCCTTGCCATCCCACAGGTGCGGACGGCGGCCCTGCTTGCCTTCGCCGCGCAAGACCTTGCGCGCCTCGGCCACGATGCGTGCCGGATCGGTGCCGACCAGCACGTTCGAACCTTCGTCGACGGTGACCGGGCGCTCGGTGTTTTCACGGATCGTGATGCAGGGCACGCCCAGCGCGGTGGTTTCTTCCTGCAAGCCGCCGCTGTCGGTCAGCACCACCGCCGCGTCTTTCCACAGGTTGAGAAAGGCCATGTAGGCTTGCGGGCCGACCAGGGTCACGTTCGGTCCCAGGTCGATGCCGAAGCTGTCGAGGTTGGCGCGGGTGCGCGGATGCACCGGGAAGATCAGCGGCAGCTCCTGCGCGATCTCGCGCAGGGCGCCGGCCAGGGTGCTCATCATGGCGGCGTCGTCCACATTGCTGGGACGGTGCAGGGTGACCACGCCGTAGCGCGCGCCATTGGCGCTACGCGCAGCCTTGATGGCACTGGTCTCGTAGGAGGACGTATCGGCCGTGCCCAGCTTGTCTGCCTGGAACAACACATTATCGACCATCACATGGCCGACATAATGGATCGCCGACTCGGCCTTGCCTTCGCGCCGCAGATGGGTCACGGCGCTCGGCTCGGTAACAAAGAACCAGTCGCTGATGCTGTCCGTGACCAGGCGGTTGATTTCTTCCGGCATGGTCATGTCGCCGCTGCGCAAGCCCGCTTCGACGTGGGCCACCGGAATGTTGAGCTTCTTGGCGGCGATCGAGCAAGCCAGGGTGGAATTGACGTCGCCCACCACCAGCACGGCGGCCGGGCGCTCGGCCTGGCACAGCTCTTCGAACGCGACCATGATCTTGGCGGTCTGCTGGGCATGGCTACCGCCGCCCGCGCCCATGAAGATATCGGGCTGGGGAATGCCCAGTTCTTCGAAGAACACATCGTTCATCTCGCGGTCGTAGTGCTGGCCGGTGTGGATGATCTTGAACGTGAGTGCGTCCTGCTGTTGCAAGGCGCGCACGATCGGTGCGATTTTCATGAAGTTGGGTCGAGCACCGGCAACCAGATAGATCAGTGGCATAGTCATCCAGATTTATAAAAAAGGCAATTATAATCGGAAAGGCAAATCCGTTGTCCGCACATTATCGAATGTGCGCGCGTGCTCAGCAAGCGAGCGTCTCGCCCAAGGCCTGTTCGACGTTGTCGACACGCATCACGAAGCGGTGTTTGCCGTTCTTGATGGCAACAAATGGCTGGTTGACGGCGAAACGGATGGTGTCGAACGCCAGCGCCGCGGCAATCCGTTCCAGATACGGCGGATGGGCAAAGGCGGCATCGGCGCAATGGACGATGATCACCAGTTCGCGCGCGTCGTAGACCACCTGGAATTCGCTGATGCGCCTGTCCTCGCGGAACAGATGGGTGAAGAACTCGGAATGGACGGTATTGCCGGCACTGTCTTCGACCAGGTCGTTGGCCCGTCCCACCACGTTCTTAATCAGTGGAAAGCCGCGGCCGCAGGGGCATGGCGCCGCCGCCATCTCGACCAGGTCGCCGGTGTCGTAGCGCGGCAGGAAGAACGCGTCGTTCGCCATGTCGGTCGAGACCAGGCGCCCGCCGGGCAGCACCTCGAAATACGAGCGCTGGGTAATCAGGTGAAAGCCGCTGCGCCGTTCGCACTCGTAGGCGGACACGCCGGCGTCGTTGCAGCCGTACTGGCTGAAGCACGGCACCCCGAACGCCTGTTCGATGGTCTCGCGCATGGCCGGGGTCAGCACTTCGGCGGTGCAGACCACGCCGCGCAGGCGGAATTGGGGGCGCCGGCCCGACTTGTTGATGTGCAGCGCCAGCTGGTGGATGGCCGAGGCGTAGCCGTACACCAGGCGGCAGCGCTGGCGCGCGATGTCGGCCGCATAGGCCTCGAGCCGGGCGGCGCTCATGTCGAAGGCCGAATACATGTGCACGTTCATCAGCGCGTAATAGATTCTTTGCTTGTAGCCGGTGCCGAACAGCGCGGTGCCGGCGATGAAGGCGACCGGTTCGCCCAGCCGGTAGCCGGCCACCCGCCAGCTCAGCAGGATGGCGGCCCACAGGTAGGACTGGGCCTTGACGCCGGTGGCGTAGACGAAGGGTTCGCCGGTCGAGCCGCCGGTTTTCTTGCTGACCACCTTGCCGCGGTAGCCAGGGTTGACCAGCCCCGCGCGGTTGGCGTTGGCAAACGCCTTGTCGATCACGGGGAACTGGGCGAACCCGGTCAAACGCGCGTACAGCGGACTGGCCTTGCGCACCAGGTCGACATAGCCTTGCAGCAGCGCCTGCTGGCGCTCCTGCAATTGAGGGGGAGACTCGAATTGAATGGCTTCAAGTTCGTGCAGGATGGACACCGTGCTGGTGCGCCTGATCAAGTCGATCAAGCCGAAACGCACACGCCCCACCACGCTTTGTACTACCGATCCTACACCCCCCATTGTCCATCCCTATGCATGATTAGTTGACCGTCACATCCAGGTCGGTCACCGAGATGACACGTCCGCCAACCGTAATCTTAGCACTTGTACCACTAAAAGTGATGTCCGGCTTAACAATCAAGCAATTCGAGCGCAGGACCGAGACGAAAAAGCCGCGGTTCTTGGCCGTCGAATAGTTAAATTTATTCCAGAAATGCGGTCCCGCCGGCACGGTCGGCGCCGGCATGTAGCCGACCGAGGTGCTCATCGTAAACGGGTCGGGCGAGGCGACCGTGCCGCACAGCTCGGCCGGGGCCAGGTCGGCGCGGAAGGCGGCCGCCGTGCCGCTCAAGGCCGCCACGGTGTGCAGGTTGTACTCGTATTTGCGCGGCGTAGCGCTGTTGAGCTGGTCGATCGTCACCAGGGTCGACGGACGGATGAAGACCACGGTGCGTTTCGCCTGGCTCAGCTTGCCCGCATAGGCGGCGGTGGCGTCGCCGGTGGTGATGTCGTAGGCCGCCGCCTGCAGGAACTTGGTCAGCTTGCCGGACGCGGAGCGATCGCCCAGGCCGCTGGCGCCCAGGTACTGGCCCTGGCCGCCGTCGAAGGTGATCGCATTGTGCGCCTTGGTCTGCTTGTAGTAGTCGCGCCAGTGCGGCGAATTGTAGTAGTCGTAGTAGCCGCTGTCCATGGCCAGCACCTTGCCCTTGGAGTACATGACAAAGCTGTTCTGGTCGGCGTGCGAGTGGTTCACCGAGCCGAACGGGCTGCTCTTGAAGAACACCGAGGTGCGGGCGCGGTCGGCCAGCGAGCTGTGCATGGCGGCCCAGCCGATCGCCGGGAAGTAGGCGCCGTTCGGCTGGGTGCTGGGCAAGGTGACGCTGCCGATATACTCGCGCGGGCTGAGCAGGATGTGCAGGCGCGCATAATCTTCGCCGGTCTGCTGCTTGACGTACCAGCGCGACAGGGTGGTGTCGGAGCGGTTCATGATGGCCTTGCCGAAGCGGGCCCAGTCTTCGATCCGGTTCACTTCGGCGCCGTCGCCGAACACGCCGACCGGCACGCCGGGCGGCAGCGCGTACACCATGAAGCGGGCGAATTCGGCCAGCCAGGGCTTGCGGTAGAACGGCACCCCGAGCACACGCTCGATCAAGTCCCACATCACCAGCGATTCGCCGGCATCCCAGCCGGCATAGCTTGAGCCGTTGGCAAAGCCGCCGTCGTCGCCGCCCCACGGGCTGGTGCCGCTGACATACACCGGCAGCGCGCTGCGCAGCCAGGCATTCATTTCGGGCATGTCGCCGCGCACGATCAGCATGGCGCCGATGAATTTGCCCAGGGCATTAAAGGCAATCCCGTTTTCCGGATACAGCTTGACCGTGTCGGCCACCTTGTTCAGGCCCGAGTTGCCGCAGGCGAGCAGGATATCCTTGACCATCTGCTTGTCGGCGCTGGTCAGGGCGGGATAGGCAAAATCGTAGGCCAGGGCATAGAACCAGGCGTAATCGCGCGTTTCGGAGACGTCCCCGGCGCATTTGCGTGCCAGGATGCCGGGCGCAAACAGCTGCATGCGGGCCCGCATTTCGGTCAGGAACCAGGTATTCTTGGTCATATGATAGGCCACGGCCGCCTCGGCCATGCCTTCCAGCAAGCGGTCCTGCTGCCACCAGCTTTCCATGCGCGTTGCCGTATTGGTCGAATTGATCTGCGTCTTCAGGGTGCTGGTGACATTGGCCACCGAATTGCGCTGCAAATAGCCGGTTAGGGCCACGATGGACGAGGTCCGCTCGGCCTTGGTGGCCGCCACGATGCCCAGATAATCGGCCTGGCCCTTGAACAGGCGCGGGTGGCCCATCGGCGCGGCGGCGTCGAATTTATCGATAGCGCTGGTCAAGGACGATGCGGTCAGGGCGGTGGCCGTGGCCGTCACTTCGGCGGCCGTAAACCGCGGCGTGGTGGCGGTGAAATTCTGCGCCGAGGCGGGCAGGCACAAGGCCGCCGTCGCCAGGGAAAAAACGCTTATTAATCTTATCATGCTGCCAACTCCTCATAACGGTGTCGAAGACGTCGCAAGACGGTCCCGACAATGTATTCGGACTTGACACGCGCAAGTCCGCGCTCGGAGATCGTATCCGCCAAGATATTATCGTCCAAAATGCGCAAAATTGAGGCAGTCAATTGGGGTATATTGCTCACTTGGACCAGAAAACCACACTTTCCTTGGTCCAACATGTGTGGCACTGCGCCAACATCGGTGGCGACCACCGGAACACTTGCCATCATGGCTTCCAGAATTGACATCGGCATCTGTTCCTTGTGCGATGGCAGCACGAAAACAGCCGCTTCGGCCATCAGGGCCGCGCGCGCCTCGGCATCGACCCAGCCCGGCAGGCGCAGGCAGTCGGCCACGCCGAGTTCGGCCGCCAGCGCGCGCGCGCCGTCGGCGTCGCCGTCGCCGGCCAGCACCAGGCGCGCGTCGGGCGCCTGGTGCTGCACGGCGGCGAAGGCGCGGATCAAGTCGAACACGCCCTTCTTCTCTTCCAGCCGTCCCAGGAACAGCACGCTGCGCCCGGGCCGGCGCGCCAGCGGCGCGGCGCCGGCGATCGGGTTGGGAAACAGCTCGACCGCCTTGAGCCCGGCGCGGGTGCGCAGCCAGGCCGCCGACACCTCGGTCAGGGCGAAGGCGGCGGCGGCGCTGCCCAGCAGGTCGAGCGCCAGGCGCTGGCGCCAGCCGGACAGGCGCACATCGATGAAGTCGATGAACTCGCCGCCATGCAGGTGCAGCAGCACCGGGCGCCGGAACAGGCGCGCCGCCGCGATGAAGGGCGCCTTGCGCCAGAAGCTGACCCCGGAGGCCAGGTGCACATGCAGCAGCGAAACGCGTCCGCACACCAGCAGCGCCAGGAACTGCAGCAGCGCGGCCAGCGCGCGCCGCGCCTTGCGCAGCGCGCCGCCGTCGACGTGGGTGGCGATGAAGCGGCAGCGCCCGCCCTCCTCGTAGCCGTGCGCCAGATAGGTCTGGACCACGCTGCCCATGCCACCGCGCGAAGCCGGCGACGGTCCGATCATGATGACCGACTTCATCAGTCGGACCCGGCGCTGTCGCTGTCGCTATCGCTATCAATATGGGCCGCGCCCAGGTAGCCGGACAGGTCGAGGCGCTGCAGCAGCAGCTTGTGCTTGCCCGAGACCGAGCGCGGGATGGTGTCGACCCGCACGATTTCCACATCCAGCCCGCCCTGGGTCTTGGCCAGGATGCCGGCCGCCAGCGCGGCGCGCGCGCGCGGGGTCAGTTCGGTGTCGGACATGACCTTGAGGATGGCTTTTCCGGGCGCGTTCTGCTCGAACTGCATCATGTCAGCGCTGGCGAGCTGCTCGAAGTGGGCCGCGCCGATGGTGCAGATCGACACCAGGCGGTGATCGCGGCACACCAGGAATTCCTGCAGGCGCCCTTCGATCCGTTCGACCACCGCAAAGCCCGGCCGCAGCGGATTGGGGGCCGCGCTCCACATGGCCAGGTCGCCGGTGCGGTAGCGGATCAGCGGCATGACCCGGTTGTCGAAACCGGTGGCGACGATTTCGCCGAGCACGCCCGGCTCCTCGATGGCGCGCCCGGCGCTGTCGACCAGCTCCACCTTGCCGTACAGGGGCCAGAAAAAATAACGCCCGTCTTCGGGCAGCGAGATGGCCTTGACGGCGCGCTCGGAGTGACCATAGTCGAGCAGCACCGGGCAGCCGAACACTTCGCGGATCAGCTCGACCTGGTAATCGTAGACATTCTCGGAAAACAGTTGCACCGCCTTGATGCGGGCGCAGATCTCGGGCGCCGGATTGGCCTTGAGCCAGTGCGCCAGCGGCACCAGCGCCGACGAAAAGGCGTGGATGAAGGTCGGCTTCCACTTGGCGATGGCGGCCACGTAGCCGGGCATGTACTGCGCCTCCAGGTGGTCCGAGGACAGATGCAGGTAGCGCTTGATCGGCTCGTACATCCACAGCGCGCCGCCCGGCTTGCCGGCACCCGGCACGCTGCGCCCGCGCAGCGCCAGGATGATGTCGCCCTGGCCGACCCCGGCGACCGTGTCGAACATGCTGTTATAGGCAAAATCCTTGGAGCGCGACACGTATTTTTCCAGGTACAGCTTCATCGGCACCGAGGTCGAGCCGCCGGTAAACGCCATCAGGTGGGTTTCCGGCCCCATCCGGGTGGACAGGTAGCGCGTGCTGTCGGCCTTGATCGATTCCTTGTCGAGCAGCGGAAAGGCGGCCAGCAGGCGCGCCGCGTCGGAAGGATCGCGCACCTGGTCCAGGGCGCCTTTCAGGCCGGCGTAGGCCGGCACCGTCTCGATCGCCCAGCGCAGGGTGGCCAGCAGTTTTTCGTCGGCGCGGCGGGCGGTCCATACCGGATCGCCGCAGCGGGCAATCTCGGTGGAAAACTCGTCGTACTTGGCGCCGTAGCGCAGGCGCGTCGGCGCCAGCGAATACAGGTGGCCGACCGAGCTCTTGACCCATTGCGGGGCCGCCGTATAAAACTTCAGGAAAGGATGGACAATGTCTTCAATCGGCATGCTGCTGGGCTTTCTGTGCTGTCGTGGTCGTAGTCCCGGTGGTGCTGGCGCTCGCGCCGGCCAGCCCCCGGAAGATGGTCTCATAGCGCGCGATCATGTGCTGCACGTCGAAGCGCGCGCGCACCGACGCCAGCGCGCCCTGCCCCAGGCGCGCGCGCAGCGCCGGGTCGCCGACGCGGGCCAGCGCGGCGCTCAGCGCGCCGACGTCGCCGGCCGGATACAGCAGGCCGTTGACGCCGTCATCGACCTGCTCGCGCATGCCGCCGACATCGCTCGCCACCAGCGGCTTGCCGAGCGCCATATATTCCAGGGTGGCGATCGGAAAATTCTCGTCGTGCGAGGTCAGGGTCATCACATCGCACATGCCGATGAAGGGACGCACATCCTGCTGGAAACCGGCCAGCAGTACCGCCTCGCGCAGGCCGAGCGCATCGATGCGCGCTTCGATCTGGGGCCGCATCACGCCGTCGCCGACCAGCACCGCACGCGCCGCCACCCCGTCGCTGCGCAAGCGCGCCAGCGCCTCGAGCAAATCGCCGTGCCGTTTTTCCTCGCGGAAAATCGCGCACAGGCCGATCACCAGCTCGTGCGCGCCGATGCCGTGCTGGGCGCGCAGCGCGGCGGCCGGCTGCGCCACCAGCGCCGCCGAAAAATGCCCCAGGTCGACCCCGTTGTGGACCACTTCGCTGCGGCGCAGCCCGACCCCCAGCTTGGCAAAAAACCCGCGCTGCAGCTCGCTGATGAAGATGACACAGCTGGCCATCCGATAGAATTGACGATACACAATAAAACGCAGGCGCGCGCTGCCGCCGCGCCGCACCACCCCCATGCTGTGGCATATAAACGCCTGCGGCGGGCGGCGCCGCGCGCGCAAGCCGGCCAGGGTGGCGCACATCTGCGAATACTGGGAGGTGGCGATCACCAGGTCGGGCGCCAGCTGGTCGGCCAGGGCGGCCAGGCGCTTCAGGGCGCCCAGGTCGACCCCGCCGCGCGAATGGCAGCAGACGATGGGTGCGACCCCGCCCCGTTCCAGCTCGGCGGCCAGTTCGTCGGAATCCTTCAGGTAGGCCACGGCCACCCGGTGGCCGCGCTGCGCCAGGCCGGTCGCCAGCGCCACCAGGTGGCGTTCGGCGCCGCCGAACTTGAGCTGGTCGGCGACGAACAGGAGGGTCATTGGCGTCATCTGGGCTTTCAAGCAATCATAGTCAAGGTTGAGGCGCCCGCCGCGGCGGGGCCGACAGCGGGTTCAGGTCGGGCCGCGCCGCGCAGGCCGGGCCGCGCAGGCCGCGCCGCGCAGGCCGGGCCGCGCCGCGCAGGCCGGGCCGCGCTAGGCCGGGCCGCGCTCGGCCAAGCAGGGCTAGGCCGTGCCGCGCCCGAGCGCCAGCGCGATCTGGGCCTTCAGGGCGGCGGCCACGCGCGGCGCGGCGAAGCGCTCGGCCACCGCTTCCGGACCGCCCCGCTCTGCCGCGCCGTCCAACGCGTCCAGGCCGGCGCGCAGCATGCGGGTGACCGCTTCGATATCGTCCGGCGCGGCGCAGGCGTCGGCGCTGCCGGCCCATTCGGCAATCAGGTCGGCCGAGGTGCCCGGCGGCGTGATGCCCCAGACCGGGCGGCGCGCGCCGATGTATTCCACCAGTTTACTCGGCAGGAACACGCTGGGCAACTGGCTGGGCGCATCGATCACCAGCAGCGCGTCCGAGTCGCGCGCCAGCTGCAGCGATTCGCGGTAGCCGACCTGGCCGCGCATGCGCACCAGGCCCGCCGGCAGCGCCTTGTAGGCTTCCGATGCGAGCAGGTTGGGCGAGACGTGGCCGACGAATTCGAAGGCGACCGTGTCGAGCGCGGCCGGCTGGCGTTCGAGGATGCGCGCCAGCGCCGCAAACAGCGGCTCGGGCGAGCGGGCGCCGTAGCAGGCGCCGATGTGGCGCACCACGTGACGCACGCCGGGACGCGCCGCCACGTCCACGGCCGCAGCCAGGGCCGGCGCCGGGCCGGCGAAATTATCCATGTCCCAGGCGTGCGGCAGCACGGCGGCGCGCGCGCGCCAGGCCGGCGGATACTTGGCCATCACCAGGTCCAGGGTGCGCTGCGAGGTAAACAGCACGCGGTCGGCGGCGCCGATCACGCGCCGCTCGAGCGCCGCGTTGACCCGGTGTTCCAGCCAGGTGTTCGGATGGAAGGGATTGTCCGACCAGGGGTCGCTGAAATGCGCCAGCCACGGCAGTCCGGTGCGGCGTTTCAGTTCCAGCGCCAGCAGGTGGTCCGACATCGGCATGCCGAAGCTGACCAGCGCCTCGCTGCCGCTGGCCGCGATCCGTTCCAGCGCCGGCCCGAGCGCGCGGCGGCGCCACGGACCCAGGCCGTCGGGAATGGTGTTATACAGCGGCAGCAGGCGGCGCGCGACCTTGTGCAGGAAGCCTTGGAAAAAAGTGCCGGGGCTGGGCACGCACAGCGAGCCGATGCGCTCGAAAAAATCCGGATACTGGTCGTAGGCGTCGGAAAATTGCGGATCGCTGCCGTGCAGCAGTTGCACTTGGGCATCGAGGTGATACAGCTGGCGCCCGATCTGGATCGCCTGCGGGGTCAGCTTGGGCGGCGCGTAGTAGCAGATTGCAAAAATCTTCAAGCGCGCTCTCCGAAGCCAGCCAGGGAATCGAGGATGCGCAGCGAAGCGTGGCCATCGCCATAGAAATTGCCGCCGCTGCCGGCGCGCAGTTCGCTGTCGAGCAGGCCGGCCACGGCCGCCACGATGCGTTCGCGGTTGGGGCCGACCAGGTGCACCATGCCGGAGGCGGCGCCTTCCATGCGCTCGGTAACGTCGCGCATGACGACCACCGGTTTGCCCAGGCTGGGCGCTTCTTCCTGGACGCCGCCGGAGTCGGTCAGCACCACGCTGGCATTGATCATCATCGCCACGAACGGCAGGTAGTCGAGCGGCTGGCACAGCACCAGGTTGGCGAAGCCGGCCGGCACCAAAAAGCGCTCGACGGCGCCGCGCACGGCCGGGTTCGGATGCACGGGGAACACAAAATCGATCGCGGGATAGCGCGTGCACAGCTCGGCGATGGCGGTGCAGATCGCCTCGAAGCCGGCGCCGAAGCTTTCGCGCCGGTGCGCGGTGACCAGCACGAAGGGGCGGGCCGGCCCGATGAAGCGGTTCAAGCCCTGCGGCTCGAGCGCGGCGGCGACCTGGGCGCGGCAAGCCGGGTCGGCCTGCAGGCGCTCGCGCACCAGGTACAGGGCATCGATGCCGGTGTTGCCGGTGACCAGGATACGCGTCTCGGAAATGCCTTCGCGCAGCAGGTTGGCCTGGGCCGGCGCGGTCGGCGGGAAGTGCATCTCGGCGATGGCGCCGACCAGCTTGCGGTTCATCTCTTCGGGGAAGGGTTCATAGATATTCCCGGTGCGCAGGCCGGCTTCGACGTGGGCCACCTTGGCCTTGGCGTAGAAGGCGGCCAGCGCGCCGGCAAAGGCGGTGGTGGTGTCGCCCTGCACCAGCACCCAGTCCGGGCGCACTTGTTCCAGTACCGGCGCCAGGCCTTCGAGCACTCCAGTGGTCAGACCGGTCAGGGTCTGGCCCGGTTTCATCAGGTTCAGGTCATACTCGGGATTGACGCCAAAAAAGGCCAGCACGCTGTCGAGCATTTCGCGGTGCTGGGCGGTGACGCAGACCACCACCTCGAAGCCGCCGTGGGCGCGCGCGGCCAGCACCACCGGCGCCAGTTTGATGGCCTCGGGGCGGGTGCCGAAGACGAAGAGCAGTTTTTGAAGTGCGGGCATGGTAATCCTGGGATGGTTAGTCGTGTTTGGTAGGAGATGCGGGAGATACGCTGGGCGCCTGGGGCAGGAACAGGGCGCGCGCCTCGGGCAGCGCGCCGGCCAGCTTGAGCATGGCGACATACGCGATGGCGAAGGCGGCGCCGATCAGCAGCGCTTCGGGCAGCGGCGCGCGCACCAGGTCGGCCAGATCGAGCAGTGCGGCCAGCGCGCCGGCCCCGGCGCAGGCGGCCAGGATGCGCAGCAGCGCGCCCCACTGCTGCAGGCGGCGCAGCGGCACCCCGGTCACGCGCGAGACGCGCCAGAAGCTGAAGGCATTGCCGGCGGCCAGGGTCAGCACATTGCCGAGCGCGGCGCCGGGCACGCCGAACAGCAGCGCGCCAGTGACGCCGGCGGCCAGGCTGACCAGCAGCAGGCAGGCGTCGGCGGCCAGCAGGAAGCGGCCCTGGTTGAGCACCACCGTGAGCGTGCTGACCTCGACCGCCACGCCCAGCAGGGCCAGGCAATTGATGCGCATGACGTCGGCGGCGAGCAGGTATTTGTCGGTGTAGACCACGGTCACGATGTGCACGGCCAGCACGGCCGTGAGCATCAGGGTCGGCAGCAGCACGAAGGCGCTGGCCAGGTTGGCGCGCTGGTTCAGGCGCAGCATGCCAGCCTGGTCCTTGTTCGATTCGAGCGCGGACAGGCGCGGCGCGATGGCGTTGCTGACGCTGTTGCGCACCAGGGCGACCACCGGCATGATGACGGCGCCGATCGAGAAGGCGGCAAAGGCGGCGGCCGGGAACATGGCGGCCGCGACCCACTGGTCGGCCTGGCCGCGCAGCAGGTACAGGGCGGAAGCGAAGCCGAACGGCAAGGCGTAGGCCAGCTGGGTGCGCAGCACCGGCATCTGCAGCGGAAAGACGCGCCAGCCGTAGTGGCGTCCGATGTGCAGCAGCAGCAGCGCCACCTTGATGGCGGCGTAGGCCACCAGGGCCCCGAACACCACGTCGGCGCGCCCGGACCAGGCGGCGGCGCCCACCATCAGCACACGCAGCACGGACAGCGCAACGATGGTCCTGGCCTGGCCGGCCACGTCGCCGCGCGCATTGGGCAGGAATTCGATCAGGTTGGCCGCCACCCACAGGGTCAGGAAGGCCGGCATGAACCAGGCCGCGCTGTGCATGGCGCGCAGGCTGGCCGGCAGCAGCGGATTCCACGGCCCCAGCGCCAGGCCGGCGCAGGCGCCGCTGAGCAGCAGCAACAGCAGGGTCTGGTGCACATACGGCGCGCGCGCCGCGCCTTCGTTGCGCGGCAGGAAATAGAACAGGCTGCGCGGCAGCGCGAAGGGGGCGATCGCCATGGCCGTGCCGATCGCCAGCCAGGCCAGGCGGTAGTCGGCAAAGGCGCTGGTCGGCAACAGGCGCACCAGCGCGACCGGCATCAAAAATTGCAGGGCGAAGTCGAGCATGTTGGCGGCGGTCAGGGTGATCGCGCCGCGTTTCAGGCTGGCGCCGCTCATCGCGCGCCCCGGCTGCGCATGGCGATCAGCGCCCTGGGCGACGCCAGCGTCGCCCCCCCTGGCCGCGATGGCCTTGGCGGAAATGCCGGCCGCGCCTTCATGCGAGCAGCGCCGACAGGTAGGGAGCGGAGACGGTCTCGGGCGCCAGGCGCGTGCTGGCGTAGGCGCGGCAACGCGCGCTGCAGGCGGCCAGCTGGGCCGGATCGGCCAGCAGCGCGCGCACCGCCGCGACGGCGCCGGCGACATCGCTCACCGCCACGCCCAGACCCAGGCGGGCGATGATGCCGTCCGGATCGAAGGTGGCCACCACCGGCACGCCGTTGGCCCAGGCTTGCAGATAGGTATTGGGAAAGCCCTCGAAGGACGAAGTGTTGACAAAGATGCGGGCGCGCGCGAACAGGCTGCGCGTGGCGCCGAACTTGACCTGGCCGTGAAAGCGCAGATTCGGCAAGGCGCGACTGCCCTGCTCGGCGCGCGTGTACAGCTCGCGCTCGGGCGGATGGGCGCCGCCAGCCATCTCGCAGACCAGCTCGGGCAGCTCGCGCACCATCTCGATGAACCACTCGGGACGCTTCATCGAGCGCATATTGGCCAGCCACAGCAGGTCGGTGGCGCGCTCGGCGGGGGCGACGATGGTCTCGGGCAGGTCGGAAAACATGCCGGCCACTTCGGCATGCAAGCCATAGTTTTTCAGCAGCAGCTCGGCTTGCTTGTCGGTTTGGGCCAGGATCGCGTCGGCGTGGCGCAGTCCGTAGTGATACAGCATGCGGTCGCGTGCGTTGGTCAGCATCAGCGTATCGGGCGCGCAATCGGCGTCGGAGGCGATGCGGAACACCAGGCGGCGCCGGTGGCGCCGGCAAAAGGCGGCGAGGATGCCGACGCTGGCGCCGGCGCAGCTGACGTAGTAGACCTCGGCGTCGGCCGCCTTCAGGCCGGCCCAGGTGGAGGTCAGGCGCGGCGCGAAAAAGCGCAGGCCGGGCAAGCCGGCGCCGAGGGCGAAGGTCTTGCGCACGGTCACGCCGCCGACCTGCTCGACCGGCTTCTGGCCGAAGTCGCCCACCAGGGAAGTGACCTGGTGGCCACTGCGCGCCAGGTAGCGCGACATCAGCGCGTGCTGCACTTCTTCACCGCCGATGTGGACGTTTTTTCCATCCAGGTCGGCGATGACGCCCCAGGCGTTATAGTTCAGCATGCAGATGCGCGCCGATGTGCGCTGCTTTGCATCGCGCTGCATTGAATCAATATCCGTCACGTTGCCAACTCGTCTTTCCGTAGGTCAAAGGGCTTGTCATGCCAGGGTGCCGGTTCCCGATGCCGGTGCCTGTCCTTGCTGCGGTATACGCCGCCGCAACCGATCAGGACGCCAAGCAGGATCCAGAAATACGATTGCGAAAAAGTGGGGGTGAACATATCGTCGGTGAAGCCCTGGATGAACCACACGGGTATCAGCACGGCGCCGCCAGCGAACATGCCTTGCAGGCTGACGCTGGGATGCTCGCGCGACAGGCGCAGGAATTCGCGCCGCACGAACAGCAGGAAGGCGAGCATGAAGCCGAAACCGATCAGGCCCATGTCCATCAGGCCGCCCAGCCAGGCGCTGTGGGTCTGCGCCACCGGCAGCATCTTGTTCAGGCGCACGGGCGGGCTCCACAAGAGCGAGCGCACGCCGTGCGGCAAGAACGGTTCCTCCAGCACATACGGAAGCAGCGGCAGCCAGATGCCATCCAGGCGGCCGGCCGTGACCGCGCCGCGGTCGCCGTTGCCGACCCCGGTCAGGGCGCGGTCGAGGATCGGTTCGATCACCAGCGGGCCGATGCAGCCGGCCACGATCACGCCGATGATGACGGTCTTGACACTGATGCGCTTCCAGAAGTAAATCAGGTTGACCAGGACGAAGCCGACGAAGCCGCCGCGCGAGAAGGTCATCAGCACGCACACGGCGAACACCACGGAAGAGACGAACAGCAGGCGGCGCTGGGCGTTGCCGGCCCCGCGCAGCGAGAACAGGGTCACCGCGTAGAGCATGTTCAACAACAAGCTCATCTCGTTGGCGTGCATGCCGAGGCTACCCAGGAAGTCGCGCGCCAGGGGCGAGGCCAGCTGGCGCAGCGACATCCCCGAGGATAACAGCCGCCAGCCCACCAGGGTGCAGAACACCCAGCCGGAAGCGAGCATCAGGTAGAGGAATTTTTCCGGTTTTTTACTGTGGCGCACGGACAGCCCCACCAGCAGCGTCAGCAGCACCAGGAATTGCGGCTTGAGGAACATGTCGCGCAGATAGCCGATGCCATCCTTGTACTGGATCAGGCGTTCAGCCTCGAAGCGCGGCGGAATCAGGCTGACGTTGGACATGCCGACCAGGCAGGCGATGGCGATCGGCAGCACATACCAGACGAGCAGGCGCATCGGCGCGATCGGATCGCGCCAGCGCCGCAGTCCGGCATGGACGACATACGAGACCATGGTCAGGAACAAGATCAGGTTGAGCGGATTGAGACCGCGGATGCCCAGCATTTCATGCGGAAAGAAGGCCAGCGCCGAGAGCGGCATGATGACGATGGCGGCGGCCACCCCGACCCGGAAATCGAGCATGACCCACAAGCCGAGGGCGGCCAGGATCACGACCGCCGGCACCAGCACGCCCAGGGTCGGCACCACGGCCCCGAACACGGCCGCGAGCAACAGCAGCGCGGCGATGCCGGCTGCCGCGCCCGCCTTGCCGCGGCCCTGGTAGCGGCGCGAGTGGGGAACCGGGTGCTCGATCATGCCGGCCCCTGTACGTTCAATCCGCCGCACATCACGCAGGAGCGCCGATCAGCTTGGCGCGCACGGGGGGCGCAACGTGCTTCATCAGGTCGTTGACAAACGCATCCTGGGCGGCAAACGCGGCCTTGTCATCGGTTTCGATGGCCGAGACCCGCACCAGGTAGCCGTCGGGAATGAAGTCCGACAGCGCGTACTTGAGCTGCACCACCTGGCGGTCGAGGTAGCTGCGCACCACGCTGCTGCCCATGGTGAACCAGTAGGTGACCGGCTCGACCCGCGGGCCATTGCTGGCGACCATGCGCGTGACCGGCACCGGCAAGCCGTCGATGACGATATTTTCACTGTGCAGTTCGCGGATCTGGAAGCCCTGGGCCGCGTAGCAGACTTCCTGGCGGTGCGCGCGCATCGACTGGGTCTGGTTGGAACCGTAGGCGATGGTCAGCATCACGCGCTGGCCGCGGCTGTTGATATAGGTGCGCGACAGGGTCTGGCTGTAGATGGCGGCCACCTTTTCCTGCTGCACCGACGAGGGCACCATGGCCACCGCATCGGGATCGACCTTCCAGTCGCCGAAAGCGGCCGGCACGCTGGCTTCCAGGTTAATCGCGGGCATGCTGTCGGCCAGCATTTTCTGCGGCTTGATGGCGATCGTCCCCAGCAAGGCCGCACCCATCAGCAGCGCGGCCGGAATCGCCATGCGCAGCGGGCCGTAGTCGGCCGCCAGGGCCGGCGGGCCGCCTTCGCTGGCGAACAGGGGCAGCGCTTCCTTGTCGGACGCGCCGAAGCGCAGCAGCGAATCGGTCGCGATGATCAGGAGCAGCGCCGAGACGAACAGCACCATGCCGGCGAAACCGTGCAGGAAGCCCTGCCCGGCCGCGTCGCCCAGGTGGTAGGTGATCAGGGTGAGCACCATCACGCGGATCACGTTGGAGATGAACGAGATCGGCACGATCAGGATGGCCAGGGTGACATTGCGGAACAGCGAGTTGTGGCGCACCACGTTCAGGTACAGCAAGCCCAGCGCTTCGAGGGTGAACAGGGTGTGCAGGCCGGCGCAGGCGTCGGCCACGAGCAGCTTGTACTGGCCGATCTGGAGAATGACGCCGCTGCGCGAAATCGGATAGCCGACCCAGTACAGCACGTTGCCGACCACCCAGGAGACCGCGGTCTTCATGGGCATGGTCAGCATGTCGACCAGGGAACCCGGCAGCGGCAGCATGAACAGCATGAAGAAAAACGGGAACCACAGCACGCGCAGCGCACGCGTGCCGCGCATGAGCAGGATCAGGGCCATCAGGGTGCCGAGGTAAGACCCGATCTCGAAGATGGCGATGCCTTGCGAACGGCCGAGAAAGTAGACGAACACGGACAGCACCAGCAGCGGCCAGCCGAGCCAGCTACCGCGCTGGCCTTCGCTGGCGGCCAGCATCTGGCCCCAGTTGCGAAATAGCAGCCAGTGCGCGATACCGAGGATGATCGGGCCGTGGGCCTGCTCTTCGGTCGCCCACAAACCGGTGAACATATCGTAAAAGCTCGGCACATACATCAGCAGCACGCCGAGCGCGAGCGGCGCCCAGGACGGCAGCGGGCCGTTGCCGGACAGGCCGGCCGGCAGGGTCGACTTGGCCTGCATCGTCATTTGAAATCCACGAGCACGGAACCGACCACCACGGCGCCGTTCTGGGCAACCTGTTCGGCCAGGGCATTGACGTCGCCCATATGGGTTTTATTCTTGCGCGCGACAATCAGCACGCCGCCGGTGCGGGCGGCCAGCACCAGGGCGTCAAGCCCGGTCTGGCTGGCGGCCACGTCGTACAGGGTGACGTCGTAGCGCGATTCGAGCTGGGCGTTCAACCCGGCAAAATTGCTGCGGCTGAGCAGTTCCTGTGGATTCGGCGGCAAGGTGCCGGCGCCCAGCACCGACAGGTCGACGAAGGAACCGACATGGGCAGTGACGTCGAGGTCGGCGCGGCCGGCCAGCACGTCGGACAAACCTTGCTTGCCGGAAATATTGAAAATGGTGTGCTGGGCCGGCGTGCGCAGGTTGGCGTCGACCAGCAGGGTGTGTTCGCCGAGCTGGGAAAACACCACCGCCAGGTTGGCCGCGAACAGGCTGGCGCCATCGCCGCGGTCGATGCCGACCACGGTGAGCGATTTGCGTCCGCGCGCGAACCAGCGCAGCATCAGCTGGCTGCGCACGGCGCGCAGGGTTTCGACCTGCGGGCTGAACGGATCGTAGGCGGCCACCAGGTGCGGCGAATAACTGCCCTCGCCCGGCTGCAGGTAGGGATAGTCGAACTGGCGCGCCAGCACTTGCTGGATGTCGGCTTCGTTGATCAGGCCCAGGCGCTGGGCGGCCTCGCCGAAGCGGATCCCCAGTTCCTTCTGCATGCGCAGCACGCGCTCGGCGTTTTCGGGGGTGATCTTGCCCGATTCCAGCAACATATGGCCGATGCTCGAATCGGCGCGTTTTATTTTCTCGGAAGCGGCGAGGGAAAGCTCGGTCTGCGTCATGGTGTTTCCTCTTGTTGGTTCGGGCGCGGGCTTGCTAGCCCAGGCGCAGGCGGCGCGGCAGCAGCGAATTGATCGCGCTGTAGCGGCGCCGCTTCGGCGCGGTCCAGTCGATCATGCCGAGTACCGGCATCTGCAGCACTTCGGCCATATCGGTTTCGGAACGCACGCGGCGGTCGATCATTTCGGTCAGCAGGGCAAAGCCCAGGCCCAGCATGACGCCCAGGAAGGCCGACAGCATGGTGTTGAGCATCACGCGCGGGCCGCTGGCGCCCAGTGGCGCGGTGGCCGGATTGAGCACGGCGATGTCGGACTGCTCGGACGCGCCTTCGATGCGGGTTTGCGAAAAGCGCTGCGAGGTGGCATCGAAGGCGCGCTGGGCGCTCTCGACATCCTTGACCAGCACGCCCAGTTCATCGCGGCTGCGGTTCAGTTCCAGTACCTTGGCCTTCTGGGCCGCCAGCGCGGCGCGCACGGCGGCTTCGCGCTGCTGCAGGATGGCGGCGTTGTTGCCGACACTGCTGGACGCGGAACGCTGCTGGGACGCCAGGTTGGCATGGATCTTGTCGACTTCCGCCTTGATGCTCAGGTATTGCGGATGGTTCACGCCCAGGCGCTGGCCCGCTTCGGCCAGGCGCGATTCGGCACCGGCCAGTTGCACCTTGATGTTCTGCACCAGCGGATTGGCGGCCACGTCGGGCGAATCGGCGCCGCGCGAACCCTGCGCCATGCCCTGGCGCGAATTGGCTTCCATGGCCTGGCCCTGGGCCGCGACCAGTTGCGCCGACAAGTCGTTGAGGCGGTTCGATTCGACGTCGAGACGGTTGTCGACGCTGACGATGCCATTGTCCTGCTGGTACTTGGAGAGACGGCTCTGGGCCGCTTCCACGTTACCGCGCAGCATTTTGGTCTGCTCATTGAAATAGGCCGCGGCCTTTTTCATCGGCTCGACCTTCAATTCGATGCTCAGCCTCTGGTATTCCTCGGCGAAGGCATTCGCCACGCCCGCCACGAATTGCGGATCGGCGCCCTTGAAATTGATTTCGACCACGCTGCTTTCGCGCGATGGCACCACGTCGAGCTTGTGCAGCAAGAGGTCGGCCAGCCAGTCGCGCACGGTGCCGCGCCCGCCGGTGGCTTTCTTGAACTGCTCGACCACGGTGGGGTTTTCAGCCATCTTGAGCTGGTCGACCACGCGTCCGGCCACGTTTTTGCTGCTGATGATATCGATCTGGGTTGCCATATAGCCCGGCAGCAGCTGGCTCGGCATCGCCATGCCGGTCAGCGGATCGACGCCCTTGTAGTTGAGCAGCACGGACGCCGTGGCCTGGTACGTCTTGGGCATCGACAGGCTGACCATCAGGGTCAGGGTGACGGTGACCAGCAGGGTCGCGAGGATGATGTACTTGCGCGCATACAAAATCAGCAAAAACTGGGATAAATTCATTTAGCAACTCTCGATATGGTGCGGCGGCCTGGGGCCGCGGGCCAGGGCCGCAGGCCACGGCCCCGGCCAAAAAATTAGAACCAGCTTTCCTTGACGAAGACGACATCGTCGACTTGCAGCAGGTCATCCTGCTTGGCGTCGATCAGGCGGATCTTGCCGTCCGCATCGCGGCGCTTGATCACCAGGCCGCGCTCGGTGCCGCGCATGGACAAGCCACCGCCGGCCGACAGGGCTTGCACCACGGTCATCGCACGTTCGAGGCGGAACGCGCCCGGACGCTGGACTTCGCCGTAGATATAGAACTTCGGCGCGCGCTCGACATACAGCACGTCGTTGCCCGACAAGGCGTAATCCTTGGACAGCTGGCCGGCGCGGACCATTTCGATGACATCGATTTCCTCGCGCGTGGTCTTGCCGTCGCGGGTGCGGATCAGGCTGACGCGGTCGCCGCCTTCGCCGTTGATGCCGCCGGCCATGGCCAGCAAGTCGATCAGGCTGCGCTTGCCTTCGATCGGATAGCGGCCCGGACGGTTAACCTGGCCCAGCACCGATACCTGCTGGCTCTGCACGGCGGTGACGATCACGTTCACTTGCGGCTTCTTGACGAAGTTGCCCGCTTCCAGCATGGAGGCGATTTTCTTTTCCGCCGCCGCCGCCGACAGGCCGGCCACCGGCACCTGGCCGATCAGGGGGAAGCTGATATTGCCGCCTTCGCTGACCCGGGTTTCCAGGGTCAGGTCGGGACTGCCGTAGACCGAGACCTTGAGCACGTCGCCCGGTCCGAGCTGCAGGTCGGCGGCCATGGCCGCACCCATCGTCATGGTCATCAGGAAAGCCATCAGGCCGTGTACCAGTTGTTTCATTATTTCACCTCTAATCAGTTTCAGTTGTCGGGATGGCGGCCGGGGCCGCTTATTTCAAGCCTGCCACGCCGCGCGCGGTAGCCGCATCGTCGGTGGCCGGGGCCGCTTCTGGCTGGGCCGCCGCGGGGGTGGCCGCGACCGGCGCCGGGGCCGGCGCTGGCGCTGGCGCTGCGGCCGGGGCGTCGGCCGGGGCCGCGGCCAGGGTCGGGGTTTTCAGGTAATCGATCTTGGCGGCGGCGCGCAGACGCTTGAGTTCGGCATCGGCGGCATCCTTGGTACGCTTGTTGAACAGGAATTTCTCGATCTGGGGCGACGCCACTTCGAGCGTGGCCGGGTTGTCGCGCACGTCGACGATCGACACCAGCATGCTGCGCTCGCCTTCCTTGACGATGAACAGCTGGTTCTTCGGCATGCTCTTGAGCTTGGCGGACATTTCCGGCGCCAGGTCGGAAGTGGTGCGCGAGGCCTGGGCGCGCATGAACTTGATCTTGTTGGCGTCGAACCAGACGGCCACGTCGTCCAGCGACTTGGCGTTCTCGGCCACCTTCTTGACTTCGTCGCTCAGGTCTTTCGACTGGATCACCAGCTGCTTCATGTCGAACTGCTTGCGGGCGGCGAAGAAGTCGGGATTCTTGGTGTAGTAATCGCTGATTTCGACGGCGCTCGGGCGGGCCACGGCGCCGACCTTCTTCTGCATATAGTATTGGGCGATGATCAGGGCCTTGGCCCGTTCGATCGCCTGCACCACCTTGGGATCGCGGTCGGCCTTTTCCTTGGCCGCTTCATTTTGCAGCAGCTGGCGGTCGATCAGGGCTTCGACCAGCTTCTTGCTGGCCTCGGCCTGCTGGGCCGGTGGCACGTTGGCCAGCATCAGCTCTTCGCTCAGCTGCAACTCGGTGATTTCTTCTCCATTGACGCTGACCAGCGCCTGGCCCACCTTGGGTTTGCTGCCTTTGTTGCCGCAGCCGCCAAGTGCGGCGAGCGCGACCATGAGCGCGGCGCACAGCAAACGTTTGTGGGATGGCGCCGACATGGCCAGGGTGGAGTTGTTCAATTTATTCCTCAATTTTGTTAATAAAGCTTGATTAATACACAACGAGATTGCCGGGATTATTACACACATCGGCAAATCGATGCGTTTAAATGGTACTGCTATTCCGCCCTGCATGATGGCCGGCGGGCAGCCCGGGGCGCCCGCGCCGGTCTTCATTTTAGCGCGTTGTTGATGACGACGAAACAACTTTTGCTGCACTGCGGTAGAGGATTAAGGCCGGCTTAATACGGCGTGTTGCATTAGTGCGCATTCTCGCGGCTGAACACCACCTTGACCGTCTTGACGATGATCCACAGGTCGAGCCAGAGTGACCAGCTGCGCAGGTAATCGAGATCGTACTGGATCCGCGCTTCCATCTTGTCGAGCGTTTCGGTTTCGCCGCGCATGCCGTTGACCTGGGCCCAGCCGGTGATGCCGGGCTTGACCTTGTGGCGCAGCATATAGCCCTTGATCAGCTTGCGGTATTGCTCGTTGTGCGCCACCGCGTGCGGGCGCGGACCGACGATGCTCATGCGTCCCTGCAGCACATTGAAGAACTGGGGCAGTTCGTCGAGCGAACTCTTGCGCAAAAACGCCCCGACCCGGGTGATGCGCTGGTCGCCCTTGCGCGCCTGCACCACGGTGTCGCCATTTTCGGTCACCGTCATCGAGCGGAACTTGTAGACGATGATTTCCTCGCCGTACAGGCCGTAGCGGCGCTGGCGGAAAATCACCGGCCCCGGCGAGGTGAACTTCACGGCGCAAGCGATGACCAGCATGATCGGCAGCAGCATCAGCTGGATGATCAGGCCGAGCACGATGTCGCTGGTGCGCTTGACCATGCTGTTCAAGCCCATGAACGGGGTTTCGCAGATGGCGATCACGGGCATGCCGCCGACATTGTCGAAGCGCGCCTGCATCAGGTCGAACACATAGATATCGGGCAGGAAGTAGACCGAGGCCGTGGTGTCCTGCAGCTCGTCGAGCAGCTTGCGGATGCGCGGCTGGGCCGAGATCGGCTGGCTGATGAAAATCATCTTGATGTTATGTTCGCGCACATAGGCGGCGATATCGGCCATCTTGCCCAGCATCGGATGGCGCAGGTTGGCCGGATGGCGGTCTTCGGTGCGGTCGTCGAAAAAGCCGTGCATCTGCATGAACAGGTTCTTGTGGCGCTCGCAGATGCCGGCGAACTTGATGCCGACATCGTTGGCGCCGATCACCACCACCGAGCGCATTTCGGTATTGTTGCCGGGGCCGACGGAGACGCGGCGCACCGCCAGGTGGCTCACCAGCATCACGATCGGGGTGGCGATGAACCAGGCCAGCACCACTTTATTGTCGTAATAATACGACAGTCCGCTGGCCGAACCGAGGAACAGCAGCACGCACACGGTCAGGATCCAGCCGAACACGGTGTCGCGCATGTAGGCGAGCATGCGCCCGCTGCGCCAGGTCCGGTACGGATCGACGTGCTGGTAGACGGCGGACGAGACGAAGAAAGCGAGAATCATCAAGACCAGCGAATACCCCGTGAACGGTTCATGGAAGAACATCGACGAGACGTACAGGGTCCCCATGATGATCAGGGGATCGAGCACGCGCTGGAAGAACGAAATTAAGGGGATGTCATTGACCGTCATGGGCACCTTTAGAACTGCGCATTGGCGTTTACCGAAACTGTGTTCGCCTTGAAGCTTCCATTACCGAGGAATTGCGCGCCGCTGCGCTCCTGGTGGATGAAAGAGGTGGAAAATTGCACTGTCTGCAACGGAACCCAGGTGGCGCCGAAGGTGGCCGTGCGCAGCGTGTCGCTCAGGTCGCCCGGCGAATTGGGCAGCAGGCGGCCTTCATAGGAGCGCTGTTCCACGCTCAGCGTGCCGTCGAAGCGCACCTTGGCCATGGCATCCCAAGCGCTGCCGAGACTGGCGCCGCGGTTCAGGCTGAAGGTATAGTAATAGTTATCGATGGCGGCAAACTCGCGCCACAGCGCGGTATTGAAGCGCAGCTTCTGGCGCGGGCTGAAGTCCGCCGTGACGCGGCCGTTAAAGCCGCTCACGTCGTGCGGACCCGATTCGGCATTCTTGCGCTTGGCGTAGCCTGCCAGTCCCTGCACGGTAAGGATGGGCGTGGCGCGCCAGACCACGCGCGCCTTCAGTTCATCTTGCTCGTAATCGTTGTTGCGCACCTGGCCGCCGATAATGCGCCGGTTCAGGTACTTGCCGCTCAGGCGGCGCGCCACCAGGCCGGCGCTGCTGCCGCTGCGCGGCAGGTAGTCGAAGCCGGCTTCGACCGTGTCCTGGGTGCGGTCGTTATAACGCTGCGTCGACAGCTCATAGGTAAATTTGTCGCGCGCGACGGCGCTGCGCACGCGCCAGCTCGGATGCATGCGCCAGGCGCCATCGGCGAACTGGCGGCGCTGCACGCGCAGGTTGCGTTCGCGGCTCTGGAAATCGGTGTACGGCGCCAGGCTCTGGGCATAGGTGGCGCCGAGGCTGCCTTCCAGGTGGTTGCCGAGCTGCCAGTTCCAGGTGCCCTGGAAATCCTTGCCGTCGTAATCGAGCTGCTGGAAGTGCGAATACGCCACTTTCGACAGCTTGCCCTGCAGCTCGATGCGCTGGCGGCCATAGGTTTTGTCGAAAATGACCCCGGCCACGCTCTGGCGCGCGGAATCGCTGCGCTGCTTGTCGTAACCGGGCGCGGCGTCTTCCAGGCGAAACAGGTTGTCGTCGTAGAAATAGCCGAGGCCGCCGTAAACGTGCAGCGCATCGGACGGCCCGGCCCAGGCCGGCGTCGCGGCCGCGCCCATGGCCAGGGCCAGCGCTACGGCGCCCGGCACGATGGCGCCAGGCGCCAGGCGCGGACGGTGTGGATGTGTTGGCAAGGTGGAAGGCATTTGTTAGTCTTTGTTCAAGTCATTTCGAATTGGCGAGATATTACCAGTATGTCCAATTTCCCGTTCGCACAATCCACAGCCCGAGAAGGCCGTTGGTGACGGCGTGCGCGAGGATGGATGACCACAGGCTGCGTTGTTTCATGTACAACAGGGAATAGGCGGCGCCGGCGACGATCCCGGCCAGCCACAGGTTATGCTCAAATCCAAACAGGACCACGCCGATCACAAAACTTTTGACGCTTATTTGTGCTGGATCAAGCGAATCGAAGTGGTCCGAATCGATCCAGCGCATCAAAAACGAGCGCCAGAACAATTCTTCCATGACGGGCACGACCAGTGCGGCGCCGGCAATACGCACCGCCACCATCAGCCAGTCGATCCGTCCGCCCGCGGTGGGATTGAAGCCATCGGGCGCGCCGATCACCATCCAGTCCGCATTCAGGCTGACCCACAGCACCAGCACCACCACCCCGGTCGCGGCGGCGATGGCGGTCGCCAGCGCGCCGGCGCGCCAGGCATGCAGTTCGGTGTAATCGCGCCAGAACCAGGCCAGCGTGGCCAGGACGGCGCCGATCTTGAGGGCGTACATCCAGCGCAGCGCCTGGGCATCGACACCCAGGCGGGTCAGGACATCGACCGCGATGATAAACAAGATATACACCAGGAATGGCAGGATGCGGGCCCAGGCCGAGCGACTGAACATCGGAACGTTGGCAGCGGCAGGCGCCGTCAGGTCGGGTTGTTCATTGCGTTCGGACATGGTTCTTCATCTGCCAGGCAAACGCCTGCTCCTGTTTAATCTATGGTGATCATCCCTTTGAACGGGCTTCGATCAGTTCCCACTTTTCCAGCGCATCGCTCAGTAGCTGATCGATGTCGGCAAAGCGCGTATTGAGGCGCTTGGCATCGGCCGGGTTGGTCCTGTAAAAGTCCGGTGCGTTGAGTTGCTGCGTGATGGCCGATTGCTCGTCCTCCAGGCTGGCTATCAATAATGGCAGCTCTTCGAGCTCCCGCTGTTCCTTGTTACTTAATTTTACCTTTTTAGCAACAGGAACACCAGAGGATGTTGTAGTAGTTTTAACAGCCGCTTTCGGTGCTGCGGCGGCGCCCTGGGCCTGGATCTGGCCTTTGACGCGTTCCCAGTCGGTATATCCGCCCACGAATTCGCGCCAGTTGCCCTCGCCTTCGGCCACGATCACCTGGGTCACGACATTGTCGAGGAAGGTGCGGTCGTGGCTGACCAGGAACACGGTGCCGGTGTAGTCTTCCAACAACTCTTCCAGCAATTCGAGGGTATCGATGTCCAGATCGTTGGTCGGCTCATCGAGCACCAGGCAGTTGGCCGGCTTGGCGAACAGGCGCGCCAGCAGCAGGCGGTTGCGCTCGCCGCCGGAGAGCGACTTGACCGGCGAACGGGCCCGTTCCGGCGCGAACAGGAAGTCGTTCAGGTAGGTCATGACGTGCTTGCGCGCGCCATTGACCTCGACCCAGTCGCTGCCCGGGGCGATGGTTTCCATCAGGTTGGCTTCTTCATTGAGCTGGGCGCGCATCTGGTCGAAGTACGCGACCTGCAATTTGGTGCCGAGACGCACGGAGCCGCTGTCGGCCTGCTCTTCGCCCAGGATCATTTTCAGCAGGGTGGTCTTGCCGGCGCCGTTGGCGCCGATCAGGCCGACCTTGTCGCCGCGCAGGATGGTGCCGCTGAAATTGCTGACGATGACCTTGTCGCCATACGCCTTGTTGACGTTTTCCAGCTCCGCCACGATCTTGCCCGAGCGTTCGCCCGAGGACACTTCGAGCTTGACCTGGCCTTGCTGGTCGCGGCGCGCGGCGCGCAACAGGCGCAGCGCTTCCAGGCGGCGCACGCGGCCTTCGTCGCGCACGCGGCGTGCCTTGACGCCCTTGCGGATCCAGACTTCTTCCTGGGCCAGGAACTTATCGAACTTGGCCGCCTCGACTTCTTCGATTTCCAGCTGTTCGGCCTTGCGCGTCTGGTAGGCGCTGAAATTGCCAGGATAAGACAGCAGCTTGCCGCGGTCGAGTTCGATGATGCGGGTGGCGACGTTGTCGAGGAAGCTACGATCGTGGGTGATGAACAGGACCGAGCCCTTGAAGTCGCGCAACAGGCTTTCCAGCCACAGGATGGAGCGGAAGTCGAGGTGGTTGGTCGGCTCATCGAGCAGCAGCACGTCCGGCGCGGACACCAGGGCCACGGCCAGCGCGACGCGCTTTTGCATCCCGCCCGACAGCGTGCCCATCAGCGACTCGCCGGCGAGGCTCAGGCGGTCGAGGGTGGTGTCGACCTTGTTTTGCATGCTCCAGCCATCGGTAGCGTCGAGCTGGACTTGCAGGTCGTGCATGCGCTCCATCAGCGCATCGTCGTCGCCCTGGCCGAACTGGCCGGTCAATGCTTCGTATTCGGCCAGCATGGCAGCCTGGCCCCCCATGCCGGCGGCGACCGCGTCGAACACCGACATGGCCGGGTCGAAGGTCGGTTCCTGCTCGACATAGGCGATTTTGATGCATTGTTGCATCACCAGCAGACCATCGTCGAGCTTGAATTTGCCCGAGATGGTTTTCAGCAGCGAAGACTTGCCGGTGCCGTTACGCCCGATCAGACCGACGCGCTCCGTGGTTTCAAGGGAAAATTCCGCGTGATCGAGCAACGCGACGTGGCCGAACGCAAGTTGCGCCGACGAGAGTGAAATGACAGCCATAGAGGGTAAGTGCGCAGGCGGGAAAACCCGCCAGATGAATGAATGAAGCACGCATTGTACCGACTTGGGACAGGTGGCACCCAATTTGCCGCCATTTAGGGGTCGAACCTCGGCTATAATTGCGGTCGATTCACGACACCGGGCCGCCTCAGGCGGAGGCCGATCGCCGAATCACAGCGTCCTCTCCGTAGCACAATGGATAGTGCACATGCCTCCTAAGCGTGGGATACAAGTTCGATTCTTGTCGGAGGGACCAGTCTGTTCGGGGCGATGAGCATCGCCCGCACACGTGGCGCGGCCAGCCTGCCTGCGCGCCGCACGGCTACAGCATCCGCAGCACGCTTGCGGCCAGCGAAACGATGGCGCCCGCCAGCGCCGCACTGACAAACCAGACCAGCGCCCTCTTCGTGACGACCCAGTACGCCGCGCTTTCGTGCGGGTCGAGGAACCAGGTGCGGCTGAATGCGCCGGTATCCCGTCCGATCACGAGGAAAAGCACCGGCACAAAGAAGAACACGGCGAAGGCAAGCAGCGTTGCCAGGTTGCCGCTGAGGAGAGAATCCGCGTTCGCGTCTTGCATAGCCTCGATGCCGCCAAGGCCCACAGATGACCATGCTCCGGCAAATGCAGCAGTGCGGTAAGTCGGTGTCATCGCCATATCGTCCCCTTCGACGCATGCCAACGATGGGCATTCATGCAAAAGTTTATCCGATTAAGTGGCCGAGTGGCGAGCCTGGCGGCACCGGCAGGCAGATATTGGCCGCAGCGTAGCCGCCCACTATCCTAGCCGGGTGCGCGCAAGGGCACAAAGCGCTTCCACAGCTTGCGCAATGTGCCGCCGCCCAGGCGGGCATGGGAAGCCAGGTAGCCGCGCAGGAAGCCGGTGCCGTCCTTCAATTCCTCCTTGCCATCGCTTAACTGCCTGAGCAGGCGGTCCGCCACGCTGGCGTCATTCATCAGGCCGAGTTCATCCTGCAAGCTGGCCAGGGCTTTGACGTAGGGCCGCACGGTTTTTTGCGGATACAGCGCGGCGAAAAACTCGGCGGCATAGCGCGTTTTCTTGGCGGCGATGCGCAGCCGGTGGCGCGCCTCGGGATCGGCGCCTTTCAGCTTGCGGCCGCGCTTGAGAAGACGTTGCTGGTCCTTTTCCAGAATGCCGCTGGCGAAGTCGCCGATGCGCATCTTGAGCCGCACCTTATCGGCAGGCAACTGCATCGCACGCCAGCCGCGCTCGTCAAGCCAGCGCTCCAGGCGCCCGATCAGGCTCTGGTAGCGCTCCGACGCGACAGCCGCGCCGGCCACCGCATGCAGGGCCACGGCCTGGTCGGCGGCGGCGTGCTGCACGCGCACCAGCGCGGCGTCCGCATCGAGGGCGGTGGTGATGCGCGGCAAGGTCGAGCCGGCCAGCACATCCCAGTCGCGCGCCGGTCCCAGCCGGGAAACAAGCCAGTCCAGCTCCTGGCGCAGCGCCATGGGCAGGCTGAGCACCTCATCGAACATGCCGAGGGCCGAGCGCAGGCGGCGCAGGCCGACCCGCATCTGGTGCAGGCTCTCGACGTCATGGTACTTGATCACCCCGTTTTCGTTGGCCTCGATCTGGTCGAGGCAATTGCGCATGATCGTCTGGAAGGCTTTCTCGACGTTCATGCGGGCCGACAGCTTGAGTGCACGCGCCCTGATGGCCTTGGGCGTGGTGGGAAATCTGACCGCAGTATCCATAGTGCGCTTTCCTCCTCGGTGACATTGTGCGCGGAAACGCCGGCACAGGCCATTTCGTTACCGCTGCAACATGCCGATTCAGGCCGGCTGCTTGCGCGTCGACACGATATGGTGCAGCGCCGCGGCCGGCTTGACGGGCGCCGCCGGCGTGGCGCCGGCGGTCCGCGCCACCCGCTCGATCAGCACATGGCGCGCGGCGCCCACCGTCGACACGCCCAGTTGCTCGAACGCTTCCATCGCGGCCAGCAGGATGGTTTGCTGGATATCCATGTAGCGCCCGTAGGAAGGATCGAGCACATGGAACACGACATCGAATTCGAGCGCTTCCTGGGTCACGCTTTTCAGGTGCACGCGGTCGTAGCGCACGCCCTCCTGCGCTTCGATGATGGCGCGCAGCGCGGCCGGCACCTGGGCCGCCTGCGCGGTGGTGGTCGACGGATTGGCGCGCAGCGACAACTGCACGCGCCGGGTCGACATGCGCTTGAAGTTGCGCAGCGTATTTTTCAGCAGTTCCGCGTTGGCGATGACGATCTGCTCGCCGCTGTCGGAGCGGATGCGGGTCGTCTTCAGGCCCACGTGTTCGACATTGCCCGAAAAGCCGGCGACGCTGATTGCGTCGCCCACTTCAAACGGCTTGTCGACAGCGATCGAGAGCGAGGCGAACAGGTCGCCGAGAATGTTTTGCACCGCCAGCGCGACGGCAATCCCGCCGATGCCCAGACTGGCCACCAGGGTCGACACATCGATCCCGAGATTGGATAGCACGGCCAGCAAAAACACCACCCACAGCACGGTTTTCAGTACCCAGACCATGAGGGTGTTGGCGACGGCGGCAGGCGCGTCCGGCGCACTGGCGCGGCTGCGGAAGTAGCGCTGCGCGCCGACGCTGAGCGCGCGGTCCAGATACAGCGCCAGCTGGGCGCCAAGGGCGATGAACCAGAGATGGCGCACCCGTTCGTCCCACGGCGCGCCGAGGTCGAGCACGGTCAGCCCGAACAGCAGCGCGGTGACCATCAGCGCCAGCTTGCTGGTGCGCGCCAGGGTGGCCTTGAGCAATTCGGCGGCCGGGCGGTCGGCCCGTCCCTGCTCGCTCAGCGTGGCGAGGTGGCGGCGGAACAGCATGACGGCGCCGTGCAGGATGACGTAGCTGCCGACCGCCACGGCGGACGCGAGCAGCCAGTTGGACGGGGCGATCCCGGCCAGTGGGGAGGTGATGTCATGGATAGTCAAATGTGGTCTCCTTCAAGTGCGGCGGACGGCTGGCGACGCTCCGTCCGAAAGCCGCAGCCTACAAGCTCGGCCTGAATGCTGTCGCACATTTCCCTCAAGAAAGGCACGCGCCCATGCTACTTCCGTGTCCCGCCGCTCAAGCCTGACAGCTCTCCCCCGCCCTGATTCCCCCCTTGAAAATCCAGGACACCGGCACTGTGTAAGCCGGCATCAGCGGCAACAGGATGGCCGCTCCGATCAGGCAAGAGAGCGCTGCGAACCGGGATGGGACGCAGCCTGTTCCCGGCTAGCGCCGGCGCCGCGCGTGGCAATGCAATCGGCGTTGTTTAACGGGGATCCGGTGCGGGCCCCGGCTGGGGAGGCGCGTGAGGTAAGGTTCGCGCGGGTGATGCCGCCAGCCGGTCCGGCCCTGGTGGCACAGGAGATACCGGGGGCAGGCGCGCAGCGAGCTTATTGATCTGGGTTCCCAGATACAGGCCTTGGCCGGCCATGCCGACGAACAGCGTGATGGCAATACCAGCGCACCATTTCACCTTGTTCATCACCGCAGCGTCGAAATCCGAACGCAACTTGTCCATTTTTTCGTTCAGGTCCAGACGCAAGCCGCTCATTTCTCCGCGCAATTCGGAACGCAGCTTGTCTACTTTTTCGTTGATATCGAGGCGCAGCCCGCTCATTTCTCCGGTCATATCGCGGCGCAAGTCGGCCAGGTCCGCCTTGGTAGCCAAGGTAGCCAAGGTCGGCAAGATAGTGTCAAAACGCGTTTCGAGCACGATGAGGCGGCGGTCCATGCCGCCATCATACGGCGGTCCCCCACCGCCGGCAACGGGCGCACCTATGTTGTCAGGTTCCGGCGGCCCGCTCGGCACGGCATTCATACTCATCGACACTCCCCGGTTGGCACGGCACGCGCCGCGCCATCAAGTGTAGGCTTGTACGATTGCCGTCATCGGGTGTTCCACGCGCGTCTTGACGTGAGTCAGACAACGTAAGGACGAGGGGAAGAAATTGAAAATCTCAGCGCCGGGCGGGCGGCAAAGCACCAGGCACTTGCCTGTCCGGAGGAGTTGCCGACGGCGCGCTGGGGACCTGCAGACGTGTGGCAAGATTGCTGATCTGGTTAGTGATCTGAGCCGTGACCTGATTGCTCAAGTAGATGCCCATACCGGCGATGCTGAAGATCACGGTAATCGCAAGCGCGCCGAACCACATCATCGCTTTCATCAAGGTGCCATGTACCTCATTGCGCAGCTTCACCATTTCTGCACGAAGACTCGACCCCAATTCACTCATTTCCCCGCGTAATTCGGAACCCACGGCGTCTATTTTCCCGCGCAATTCGGAACCCAGGGCGTCTGTTTTTCCAAGTAACTCGGAGCGCATCTTCTCCATATCCAGGCGCAAGTCGACCAGGTCCGCCTTGGTAGCCAGGGTCGGCAAGATAGTGTCAAAACGCGTTTCGAGCACGGTGAGGCGGCGGTCCATGCCGCCATCATACGGCGGCCCCCCGCCACCGGCAACGGGCGCACGTTTGTTGTCAGGTTCCGGCGGCCCGCTCGGCACGGCATTCATACTCATCGACATCCCCGGTTGGCACGGCACGCGCCGTGCCATCAAGTGTAGGCTCGTACGATTGCCGTCATCGGGTGTTCCACGCGCGCCTTGACGTGGGTCAGCCAAGCTAAGGAAGAGGGGAACAAATTGAAAAGCTCAGCGCTGGGCGGGCGGCAAAGCACCAGGCACTTGTCTATCCGGAGGAGTTGCCGACGGCGCGCTGGGAACCTGCAGACGAATGGCAAGATTGCTGATCTGGTTAGTGATCTGAGCCGTGACCTGATTGCTCCAATAGATGCCCATACCGGCGATGCTGAAGATCACGGTCATCGCAAGCGCGCCGAACCACATCATTGCCTTCATCAAGGTGCCATGTACCTCATTGCGCAGCTCGGATCGCATCTTTTCCATCTCAAGCCGCAATTCATTATTTGAACGCATGCACAAATCGACAAGTCCAACACGCAACTCGGCCAAGTCCGCCTTGGTCGCCAAGGTCGCCAAGATGGTGTCAAAGCGCGTTTCGAGCACGGTGAGGCGGCGGTCCATGCCGCCATCATACGGCGGGCCCCCGCCACCGGCAACGGGCGCACGTTTGTTGTCAGGTTCCGGCGGCCCGCTCGGCACGGCATTCATACTCATCGTCATCCCCTGCCTGGCACGGCACGCACCGCGCCATCAAGTGTAGGCGTATACGGCTGCCGTCATCGGGTGTTCCACGCGCGCCTTGACGCGAGTCAGACTACGTAAGGGCGAGGGGAACAAATTGAGAAAATTGAGAAGCTCAGCGCTTTGCTGCCGGCGAAGCACGAAGCATTCTTCGACCCGGCAGCCCTCCCGCCCGCCGCCCCAGGCAAGCTACGCCGGCACGATTGCCGTCACTTCGATTTCCACGCGCGCCTTATCCTCGATCAGACCAGCCACCTGCACCGCCGTCATCGCCGGAAAGTGCCTGCCGATGACGTCGCGATATGCCGCGCCGACTTCCTTGTGCGCCCGCAGATACTCGTGCTTGTCGAGCACGTACCACGTCATGCGCACGATGTGCTCGGGCCGCGCTCCGCCCTCGGCCAGCACATCGACCACATTTTGCAGCGCCTGGCGCACCTGCCCGGCGAAGTCATCCGTGTGAAACACGCCCTGGCCGTCCCAGCCGATCATGCCGCTCACGCACACCGTGCGTCCGCTGGCCGCCACGCCATTTGAATAGCCGCGTGCCCGTACCCAGCCCGGCGGTTGTAGAAATTCCATGCTATGCCTTCCCTTCCAGCGCCGGCGCGGCTTCGCGCAGCAGCTCGCGCGCGATGATCAATTGCTGCACCTCGGTAGCGCCTTCGTAAATGCGCAGCGCGCGGATCTCGCGGTACAGCCGCTCCACCGGATGCTCGCTGACCACGCCCATCGCGCCGAACATCTGCAGCGCCGCGTCGATGACCTTCTGCGCCGTTTCGGTTGCCGTCATCTTGGCCATGGCCGCTTCCTTGGTGACCTTGCGGCCCTGGTCGCGCTGCCACGCCGCCCGGTACGTCAGCAGCGCCGCCGCATCGATCCCGCTCGCCATCTCGGCCAGCTTCGCTTGCGTGAGCTGGAAGTCGGCCAGGGTCTGGCCGAACATCTTGCGCGTGCTCGCATGCGCGATCGCCTCGTCGAAGGCGCGCCGCGCAAAGCCCAGCGCCGCCGCCGCAACCGACGTACGGAACACGTCCAGCGTCGCCATCGCCACCTTGAAGCCCTGCCCTGCCTCGCCCAGGCGCTGCGAGCTTGGGACGCGGCAGCCATCGAAACGCAGGCGCGCCAGCGGATGCGGGGCGATCACCTCGATCCGTTCGGCCACCGACAACCCGGGCGTATCGGCATCGACGATGAACGCGCTGATGCCGCGCGCGCCAGGCGCCTCGCCGGTACGCGCGAACAGCACGTAAAAGTCGGCGATACCGCCGTTGGAAATCCAGGTCTTCTCGCCATCGAGCACATAATCGTCGCCGTCGCGTACAGCCGCGCACTGCATCGCCGCCACGTCCGACCCGGCCTGCGGCTCGGACAGCGCGAACGCCGCAATCGCCTCGCCGCGCGCCACCCGCGGCAGGTAGCGCTCC
Source organism: Massilia frigida (assembly GCF_011682175.1). Taxonomy (GTDB): domain Bacteria; phylum Pseudomonadota; class Gammaproteobacteria; order Burkholderiales; family Burkholderiaceae_D; genus Telluria_A; species Telluria_A frigida. The sequence continues at coordinate 113,030 of NZ_WHJG01000003.1, read as the reverse complement.
TTGTTGGCGGCGCTGCCGAACAGTGAAATCGCGCCCGATCCCAGGCCCTGCATGGCGAACGCGAAATCGGCCAGGCCATCGTGGCGCGCCAGCGTTTCGCGGATCAGGCAAATGGCGCGCGTGTCGATCGCGCCAACAGCATGCTCAAGCCAGCCGCCCGTGCCAAGCTGGCGCACCAATGCACGACAGGCGCCATCGACATCGCGTCCGTGCGTGGGCGACAGCTTGGCGCTCGCCCACGTGTCCAGTGCCTGTTCCAGCGCAGCGTGTCCGGCGTCAAAAAACGGCCAGTCCAGATACGTTTTGTCAGCCATCTCAATCCCCCTCGAATACCGGCCGCTGCTTGGCCACGAAGGCGTGATAAGCGCGGTGGAAGTCGTTTGTCGCCATGCAGATCGCCTGCGCCTGCGCTTCGGCCTCGATAGCCTCGTCCACGCCCATATTCCATTCCTGCTGCAGCATTTTCTTGGTCATCCCATGCGCAAAAGTCGGCCCCGAAGCGAGCGAAGCGGCCAGCGCCTGCGCATCGGCCAGCAGCGTTTCCGGCTCGCTGACGCTGTTGAAAAAGCCCCAGCGTTCGGCTTCAAGGCCCGACATCGAACGGCCCGTGTACAGCAGTTCGGCGGCGCGTCCCTGACCGATCACGCGCGGCAGCAGCGCGCACGCGCCCATGTCGCAACCGGCCAGGCCGACCCGCGTGAACAGAAACGCCGTCTTGCTGCGCGCAGTCCCGATCCGCATGTCCGACGACAGCGCCAGGATCGCACCGGCGCCGGCGCAGATGCCATCGACCGCGCTGATCACCGGCTGCGGGCAGGCACGCATCGCCTTGACCAGATCACCCGTCATGCGCGTAAACGCCAGCAGGCCGGGCATGTCGAGCTGCGTCAAGGGACCGATGATGTCGTGCACATCGCCGCCCGAGCAAAAATTCTCGCCCGCGCCGGTAATGACGACCACCTTCACATCGTCCGCATACGCCAGCGCGCGAAACAGGTCGCGCAGCTCGGCGTAGGACTCGAAGGTGAGCGGATTCTTGCGCTGCGGCCGGTTCAGGGTCAGGGTCGCGGCCGCGCCCTCGACCTCGAAACGAAAGTGGCTGGCCCGGTACGACGCCAGCGCGCTGCGGTTGCCGGGCAATTGCTGTGCCTGGCCTGGTAGGTAACGCATGGTATTCCTTATTGAAGATGCTGTTTCATTTGCGAGAGCAGCGCGATGAGCTGCCCCTTGTCGTCGGGCGACATATCCTTGAGCAGGTCGGCGATCCACTCCTCATGCACCACCGCCATTTTGGCGAACGCGATGTGGCCTTCGCGCGTCAGCTTGACGCTGTAGGCGCGCCGGTCCTTCGGGTCGGGCACGCGCACCACCAGCGCTTCCTGTTCCAGCTGGTCGGTGATGCCGGTGATGTTCCCGCCGGTGACCATCATGCGCTTGGACAGCTCGCCCATGCGCAGCCCGTCCGGATGGCGCTCCAGCTGCGCCATCAGGTCGAACCGCGGCAAGGTGATGTCGAAGGTGGTGCGCAGGCGGCTGCGAATCTCGTTCTCGATGCGCACCGTGCACGAAAGCATGCGCAGCCACAGCTTGAGCGACTGGTGATGATCCTGCGTCAGGCGGCTGGCCAGGTCCAGCGCCGTGCCATCGTCCTGCGCTGAGAGGTCGTCCATCAGCCCTCCAGCAATCTGGCCGCGACCTGCTGCGGACTCAAACCGGCACCGGCGGCGGCCAGCTGGCGTTCGCGTTCCAGGTTGCGCTCCAGCTGCAGCTTGGCCGGCCGGTACTGCTTCGGCCAGTCGATCGCGGAAAAGCCGATGCGCGCCGCCTCGGTCAGGGTCCACGCCGGGTTGGCCAGGTGCGGCCGCCCCACCGCGCACAGATCGGCGCGGCCGGCCGCGATGATGCTGTTGGCGTGATCGGCCTCGAAAATCGAGCCCACCGCGATGGTCGGAATCTTCGCCTCATTGCGCACGCGGTCGGCGAACGGGGTCTGGAACATGCGTCCGTACACCGGTTTTTCGCGCTTGCTGACCTGCCCCGACGAGCAGTCGATCAGGTCGGCGCCGGCATCCTTGAACAGGCGCGCGATCAGCACCGCGTCGTCGGGCGTGATGCCGCCGTCGACCCAGTCGTGCGCCGAAATGCGCACGCTGATCGGCCGGTCGGCCGGCCAGGCGGCGCGCATCGCGCGAAACACCCGCAGCGGATAGCGGCAGCGGTTTTCCAGGCTGCCGCCGAATTCGTCGCCGCGCCGGTTGGTCAGCGGCGAAATGAACGACGACAGCAGATAGCCGTGCGCGCAGTGCAGCTCCAGCCAGTCGAAGCCCGCGTCAAACGCCGCGCGCGTGGCGCGCACGAAATCGGCTGCGATGCGGTCCATGTCGTCGACCGTGGCGGCGCGCGCGGTCTGCGAAACGCCCTCCAGATACTGTTCGCCCGAGGCGGCCACCAGCGGCCAGTTACCGCTTTCGAGCGGCTGGTCGATCCCGTCCCACATCGCGCGGGTCGATCCTTTCGGCCCCGCGTGGCCCAGTTGCAGCGCGATCCTGGCGTCCGAACCGGCATGCACGAAGTCGACGATGCGCTTCCACGCCGCCGTGTGTTCGGGCGCGTACATGCCCGGGCAGCCTGGGGTGATGCGCGCATCGGCCGACACGCATGTCATTTCGGCGAACACCAGTCCCGCGCCACCCAGGGCGCGCGCGCCAAGGTGCACCAGATGATAGTCGCCCGCCACGCCGTCAACCGCCGAATACTGCGCCATGGGCGAGACCACGATGCGGTTTTTCAGCGTGACGCCGCGCAGTTTGAAGGGAGTGAGCATCGGCGGCATGCGTGCGCCGGCCGGCAATGCCAATCCCGCCTGCTCGCAGGCGCGCCGCGCTATCCAGGCCTCGAAACCGGCGACGTAACCGGGGTCACGCAGGCGCAGGTTTTCGTGCGACAGGCGCTGGCTGCGCGTGAGCATCGAGTACGCGAACTGCGGCGCCTCCATGGCGGTGTAGCGCTCCACGTTTTCGAACCACTCCATCGAGTTGCGCGCCGCGCTTTGCAGCTTGAGCACTTCAACCGCGCGCACTTCCTGGTAGGCCGCCAGCGCCTGCGCCGCATCCGCGTGCGCGCCGAAACAGCGCGCCAGCTCGATCGCGTCTTCCAGCGCCAGCTTGGTGCCCGAACCGATCGAATAATGCGCCGAATGGGCCGCGTCGCCCATCAGCACCACGGGAACCGCCCCGTTCCAGTGCACCCACTGCGCGCACACCACGCGCGGAAACGTAATCCACATGGCCGAACCGCGCAAATGCGGCGCATTGGACATCAGTGCATGCCCGTCCAGCTGGCCGGCGAACAGGCGCTCGCAGTACGCGATGCTCTCGTCCTGCGTCATCTGGTCCAGTCCCGCGCGGCGCCACACCTGCTCCGGCGTTTCGACGATGAAGGTCGAGGTATCGCCATCGTACTGATATATATGGGCCTGGAACCAGCCGTGCTCGGTCTCGGCGAAGGCGAACGTGAACGCATCGAACTTCTTGCGCGTGCCAAGCCACACGAAGCGGCAGCGGCGCGCCTCGATCTCGGGCCGATAGGTGCCGGCGTAGCGCTTGCGGGTACGGCTATTCAAGCCGTCCGAAGCAATCACCAGGTCGGCCCCGTACCTGGCGGCCAGCGCCTGGTCGTCCTCGACCTCGTTTTCGAACACCAGCTGCACGCCCAGTTCCTCGCAGCGCTGCTGCAGGATGTTGAGCAGGCGCTTGCGGCCGATGCCGCAAAAGCCATGCCCGCCCGACGTCACTTTCTCGCCCTTGAAGAAGATATCGATATCGTCCCAGTGATTGAACGATTGCAGAATCTCGCGCGCGCTCTGCTCGTCGGCGTTCACCAGGTTGCCCAGCGTCTGGTCGGAAAACACCACGCCCCAGCCGAAGGTATCGTAAGGCCGGTTGCGTTCGACGACGGTGATCTGGTGGGACGGGTCCTGCTTTTTCATCAGCAGGCTGAAATACAGTCCGGCGGGGCCGCCGCCGATGCACACAATATTCATGAGGTTCGTCTTCGGTTTAGTTTGCGCGCAGCTTGAAGCGCTGCAGCTTGCCGGTTTCGGTACGCGGCAGTTTGTCGATGAACCTGAGCGAGCGGGGATATTTATAGGGAGCGATCTGCAGCTTGACGAACTCCTGCAACTGGGCGGCCAGCGCCTCGGTCGGCTCGAAACCGGGCCTGAGCACCACGTGCGCCTCCACCACCTGGCCACGCTCCTCGCAAGGACGCCCGATCACGCCGCATTCGGCCACCGCGTCGTGGCGCAGCAGCACTTCTTCGACTTCGGCGCCGGCGATGTTGTAGCCGGCCGAGATGATCATGTCGTCGGTGCGCGAACGGTAGTGGAAATAGCCGTCGGCGTCCATCTCGTAGGCGTCGCCGGTGAGGTTCCAGCCGCCGACCACGTAATCCTTCTGGCGCTCGTCGGCCAGGTAGCGGCAGCCGGTCGGCCCCTTCACCGCCAGCCGGCCGATCACGCCCGGCCCCACCTGCTGGCCGTTGGCATCGAGGATGCAGGCCTGGTAACCCGGCACCGGTTTGCCGGTCGCGCCGGGCCGGATCGCGTCGCCCGCCGCCGATATGAAGATGTGCAGCAGTTCGGTCGCACCGATGCCGTCGATCATGCGCAGCCCGGTGGCCGCCTGCCAGGCTTGGCGCGTGGCCAGCGGCAGCGCCTCGCCGGCCGACACGGTGCGCGTCAGGCTCGACAGGTCGTAATTCGCCGCCAGCGGTGCCATCTGGCGGTAAAAGGTCGGCGCGGTAAAGCACACCGTGGCGCGGTATTTTTCGATGGCGGCCAGCAGCGTCTCGGGCGTGAGTTTTTCCAGCAGCACCCCGGCCGCGCCAACGCGCATCGGGAACAGCAGCAGCCCGCCCAGCCCGAAGGTGAAGGCCAGCGGCGGCGTGCCGATGAAGATATCGTCCGCGCGCGCGGCCAGCGTATGGCGCGGAAAGCAGTCGCAGATGGCCAGCACGTCGCGGTGAAAATGCATGGTCCCCTTGGGAACGCCAGTGGTGCCCGAGGTAAAACTGATCAGGCACACGTCGTCGGCGGCACTGGCGTGCGCGGCGAACGGCACCGGATGGCGCGCCATCATGGCCTCCAGCGAGGCCGGATTATCAGGGTCGTTGAACGTCACCACATGGCGCGGCAAGGCGGCGATGGCGTCGATCTCGCCGCGCAGGCTGGCCGCGCACAGCACCGCGTCCACGCTGGCCTTGTCGACGATGGCGGTCAGCTCGCGCGCGCGCAGCAGCGGCATGGTGGGCACCGCGATCAGGCCGGCCTTGAGCACGGCCAGCAGGCAAGCGGCCATCATTGGATTGTTCGCGCCACGCAGCAGCACGCGGTTGCCGGTGACCAGTCCCAGGTCGGCGCGCAGCACGTGGGCGATGCGGTCGACCCGCCGTTGCAGCTCCGCGTAAGTCCAGCTTTCGTGCTCGCCGGCGATGGCGGTGCGCTCCCCCCAGCCGCGCTCCACGGCGGCGTCGAGCAGTTCGGCGGCGCAGTTCAGCTGCGCCGGATAGTGCAGCTCCGGCAGGTCGAACAAAAAGTCGGGCCACTGGCCCGGCGGCGGCAGGTGTTCGCGCGCAAAGCCGTCCTGGTAGGCCGAAGCGCTCAGTAGCGATGCTGTCAATCGTGTCATGGTCGCCCCGAAAAAAGTATCAGTGGTCGGGTCCTCGTTCACCCGACGGATACTTTAGACTTAAACTATCACAACATCAAGCGCTTTCGCGCATCGTCGTCAGGAAGCGATTCCCAGGCGTTTGAGCGCCTCGCTCTGGTGCATCGCCGAGCGCACCACCTCGGCCAGTGCCAGCTTGACCTGGGCGCCATCGAGATCGCCGGGCGGCAGCGCCTTGAGCGTGTCGGCCGCGCCGTTCAGGCCCAGCGTGACGCAGCCGGCGTGCAGGCGGTCGATGCGCACATGGGCCGCGCCATGCTCGCCGCGTTCGAGCATGGCGGCGATGTCGGTGCCGGCCGCCGCCGCCTGCGATTGCAAGCCGCCCAGGTAGACCAGCAGGCGTTCGGCGCCGATCCCGAGGCGCAGCAGCGTGGCCTGTACCTTTTCGGCGCGCAGCGGTACCGCGATCGGGGCGTGCCTGGCCAGGCCGGCCATGTGCTCGCGCACCTGCTCACCCTGGAACGGTTTGACGATATAGCCCGACGCGCCAAGGCCGCTGGCCTGGTCGACCGTGTCGCGGTCGGTGGCCGAGGACACCAGCACGAAGGGCATCGCGCCCAGAGCGCCGTCGGCGCGCACGCGCTGCAGCAGGTCCATGCCGGACAGGCGCGGCATGCGCAGGTCGCAAAAACAGATTGCAGGGCGCAAGCCCTGTTCGAGCTGGTTCCAGGCGTCGACCCCGTCCTCTGCTTCGAGGATTTCGAATTGGCCGCAGGAGTCGATCAGGTGCATCAGCACCATGCGCGATACGATGTCGTCATCCACCACCAGAACCTTCATTCGGCCACCTCCCGTACGCAACAACGCCAAAAAACCCGCAACAACCGATTCCGGAAGTTTATACCAATAGTTTATACGCCAATATTACAGCATATGCATAGCGGGTCGGCACTTGAGGAGCTACGCGTTGTCGTAAGCGGACAGCAGTTCGCGCAAGCGCGGCATGGCCACGGCGATCAGGTCCCAGCGGCGCGCGTCGGCCGCTTCTTCCATCTCGCCCGACAGCTGGTGCAGTTCGGTCGCCTCCAGGTAGGAAGAGCTGCCCTTGAAGCCGTGCAGCAGGCGCCCGGCCGTCTCGGAATCATGGGTGACAATGGCTTCTTCCAGGTCGGCGCGGCGGCTCGGCAGGTCGCTGGCGAAGGCGGCCCGCATGCGCGCTTTCAGGTCGCTGGCGCGGCGCCCGGCATTGTGGGCCGCCGGTCCGGCCAGCGGCGCAGGGCCGGTATCGACGCCGAACATGGCGTCCAGTTCGGCCGTGGTGGGCGGGCGTTCCACGCGCGGCTGCGGCATCGGCGCCAGGCTGATGCCACGCTGGAGCTGGCGCTCGATGGCGCGGCTCAGGTGATGATGCAGGGCCGCTTCGTCGATCGGCTTGGTCAGGAAGTCGTCCATGCCGCAGGCCAGGTAGCGGCTGCGGTCTTCCTCGCTGGCGTTGGCAGTCAGCGCCACGATCATCAGCTCCTGGTCGCGCACGGGCGCTTCCGGCGGGCCGCCGGCGCGGATCAGGCGCGTGGCGCTGGCGCCATCCATCTCGGGCATGCGCCCGTCCATCAGGATCAGGTCATAGCGCGTGCGCGCGCAGGCCGCCACCGCCAGCAAGCCATTGTCGGCGATGTCGACCTTGTGCCCCAGGTCTTCCAGCATCATGCGGATGATGATCTGGTTGGTCGGGAAGTCTTCCGCACACAGGACCTTCAGGCGGTGGCTGTGCGGCTCGCGCGGCACGTGCTGCACCATCGGCGGGGCCACGCCGTCGGCCAGCGGCAGCAGCACGCTGAAGGTGCTGCCCACGCCCTCGGTGCTGTCGACGCTGATGGACCCGCCCATCAGGTCGACCAGCTGGCGGCAGATCGCCAGTCCCAGCCCGGTGCCGCCGTAGCGGCGCGTGGTGGTACTGTCGGCCTGCTCGAACTTCTGGAACAGGCGTTCCACCGCATCCGGGGCGATGCCGATGCCGGTGTCGCTCACCGCAAAGCGGATGGTGTTGACGCCCGGCGCGCTGCCCGGCACCGGCGCCACGCGCTCGACCGCCAGGCGCACCGCGCCGTTGTTGGTAAACTTGAAGGCATTGCCGACCAGGTTGACCAGCACCTGGCGCAGGCGGGTCGGGTCGCCTACCACGAAGCGCGGCAAGTCATCGGCCAGCGACACATTGAAGCCCACGCTTTGCGCGGCGGCCTGCTCCTCGAACAGGCTGACCACGTTTTCGACGGCGCCGGTGAGCCCGAAATCGATATTCTCGATGGTCAGCTTACCCGCCTCGATCTTGGAAAAGTCGAGCAGATCGTTGATGATGGTCAGCAGCGACTGCGCATTGGCCTGGCCGCGCAATATCTGTTCGCGCGTGTTTTCCTGCAGCTGGCCGTCGCGCAGCGCAAACCCCAGCATGCCGATCACGCCCGCCAGCGGGGTGCGCATTTCGTGGCTCATATTGGCCAGAAACTCCGACTTCTGGCGGGTGGCGTCTTCCGCCTTCTGCTTGGCCAGGCGCAATCGCTCGTCGTTTTCCTGGAGCGCGCGGTTGGCCAGCGCCAGTTCGTCGGTGTTCAGGCGCACCTGGCGCTCCTGCTCGACCAGGCGCGCCTGGGTTTCTTCCAGCTCGCGGTAGGCGCGCGCGTTGTCGAGCGCCACCGCCGCGTGCGCGGCCAGCGTCTTGAGCATGTCCAGGTGCACGCGGTGGTAGGCATTGAGCTCCACGCTCTGCACGCACAGCACGCCCATCATGCGTTCCTTGACGATCAGCGGTACGTACATCATCGCCACCGGCAGCGAGCGCGGGCTGCCGTCCACGCGTAGCGGCGGGATCGGCACCGCACTCTGCTCGGCGTCCAGGTAGCGCCCATATTCGGCGTCCAGGTCGTTGATGAACACTTCGCGCCGGTGCTTCAGGCACCACACCGCGAACTGGTGCGGATCGTCCAGCGGGCGCGTATAGAACTGGCTGCGCAAGCCCTGGTCCATCGCGAACGGGAACTCGATCACGCCCTGGTCTTCGCGATAAAAGCCGATGCCGAAGATGCGCGCATCCATCAGGTGGTGCACATGGCGGTACACGGTGCTCATGATGGTTTCCATGTCGAGCGTGGCGGTCAGCTCGCGCCCGATCTCGGACAGCACCGAGATATTCCGGTGCGCCAGCTCCACGTTCTCTTTCTGGCGCTCGACTTCTTCTTTCTGGCGTTCGGCGTCGAAGCGGCGCTGCTCGGCCTCGGCGCGCTGGCTGTCGGCATCGCGCCGCTGCGCTTCGAGCTCGCCCTTCTGGCGCTCCAGCAGGCGGTTCTGCTGCTCGATTTCCTCGGTGCGCGCGGCCACCTGGGTTTCCAGCATGTCTTTCTGGCGCCGCAGTCCGGACATGCGCGCGCGGTAGGCCCAGTAAGCGCTGCCCAGCACCAGCAATGCCGACAGGGTGCGGAACCACCAGGTTTTCCAGACCGGCGGCAGGATCGTGATGGCCAGCGTGGCGCCCTCCTCGCTCCACACGCCATCCTTGTTGGCGGCGCGCAGGCGGAACGTATAGGTGCCGGGATCGAGGTTGGTGTAGGTGGCGAAGCGGCGGCTGGCGTCGGTGCTGACCCAGTTCTGGTCGAAGCCATCGAGCCGGTACGAGAACAGGTTGCGCTGCGGCGCGGCGTAGTGCAGGGCCGAGAATTCGAGCGAAAACACCGAATCGGCCGCGCCCAGCGTGACCGCGCGGGTCGACTCGATCGGCCCCTTGAACAGGCCCGGACGCGCCAGCGCGGCCGGCCGGTTGAAGATCTGGAAGCCGGTGATGACCGCGCGCGGGGCGATCCGGTTGTCGCTGATGGCCTTGGGATTGAAGGCGGTCACGCCATTGAAGCCGCCGAAATACATGGTGCCGTCCGGCGTGCGCAGGGCCGAGCCGTCGAAGTAGGCGCCTTCGATGGTGCCGTCGCCGGCGCTGTAGTTGCGGAATAGGCCGGTCAGGGGATCGAAGCGCGAAATGCCGGTATTCGTGCTGAGCCAGAGTTTGCCCTCTTCATCCTCCAGGATGGCGGCGATGGCGTCGTCGGCCACGCCGTCGGCCACCGTGTAGCGGCGAAAGCTCACCGCGCCGCCGGCGCCGATGCTCATCTTGTTCAAGCCGGCCGCGGTGCCGACCCACAAGACACCCTTCTTGTCTTCGTGCAGATAGTGCACCTCGTCGTGACTGATGCTGGCCGGGTTGGCCGGATCGTGGCGGAAGTGGCGGAACTTGCCGCTGGCGCGGTCGAGCATGTCGAGACCGTCGAAGGTGCCGATCCACAGCTGGCCGCGGCGGTCTTCCAGCAGCGGGCGCACCACGTTGTCGGCCAGGCTGGAACTGTCGGCGGCATCGTGGCGGTAGGTGACGACGGCGCGCGTGGCCGGATCGAGCCGGTGCAGGCCGCCGCGCGAAGCGATCCACATCACGCCGGCGCGGTCGGACAGCATGCCGCGGATATGGTTGCCGTCCGGGTCGCCCTCGGCGAAGGACTGGCGCGTGAAATTGCCGCTGGCCGGGTCGAAGCGCGCCACGCCCGAATGGCTGCCGATCCACAGCATGCCGTCGCGGTCGTGCGCCAGCGCGCTGGCCGGAATGCCGGCCAGGCTGTTGGGATTATCCGGGTCGTGCCGGTACAGGCGCGCCTGGCCGGTTTCCGGATCGAGCCGGTTCAAGCCGCTGTTCGCCCCGATCCACAGGTCGCCCCCGGGCGCGGCGGCGATCGCGCGCACCTTGTTGTCGGACAGGGTATCGGGAATCTCGGCATGGCGCGCAATGCGCGCGAAGCCGCCGCTGTTCAAGTCGACCCGGCTCACGCCGGCGTACCAGGTGCCGACCCAGAAGGTGCCGACGCGGTCGCGGTACATGGCCGAAATCTGGTTGTCGGCCACGCTATGCTTGTCGCCCGGCAGATGGCGGTAGTTGGCGAAGCGGCGCGTGGCCGGCTGCCAGCGATACAGGCCGTCGGTATGGCTGCCGACCCACACGTTGCGGTCCTGGTCCTGGTACAGGGTGGTGATGTAGCCGGAACGCAGGCCGTCCGCCACGCCCAGTTGGCGGCGCTGCGAGGCAGCGCTGCCGATCTTCCAGCTTTCCAGGCCACCCAGGCTGCCGATCCACAGGGTCTGGTCGGTGTCGACCAGCAGCGCCTGCACCATATTGTTCTTGTGGTCGACCCCGAGCGCGGGATAGTGCTCGAAGGCGCGCGCGCCGACCGCCAGGCTGTCCACGCCGGACGAGGTGCCGACCCACACGCGCCCGCCGGCGTCGACCGCCAGCGCATTGACCTGGTCGTCGGCCAGGCTACCCGGGTCGCCCGGCACGTGGTGCCAGACCTTGAATTTTCCGCTGACCATGTCGAAGTGCTGCAAGCCGTCGCTGGTGCCCAGCCACAGTCCCTGGCGGCCGTCGCCGGCGATGGCGCGCACGTGCAGGTTGCCGTTGCCGCGCTTGACCGGTTCGTCCGGCGCGTAATGGGTGAAGGTCTGGGTGGCCGGATCGAAGCGGTCAAGGCCGCCGTCGGTGCCGATCCACAGGCGGCCGCCCTCGTCCACGTGCAGCACGCGCACCCAGTTGTTGACCAGGCTGCGCGGGTTGCCGACCACGTTGCGGTAAGTGGTGACGCGGTAGCCGTCGAAGCGCGACAGGCCTGCCTGGCTGCCGAACCACATGAAGCCCTCGGCATCCTGGGCCACCGCCAGCACCGATTCCTGGGCCAGACCCTGTTCCACGCTCAGGTGCTCGAAGCGCAAGGTACGTGCGGGCGCGGCCTGGCTGCCCGCGAACGGCAGGCAGCACAGCAGGAGGAACAGCGCCGCCAGGGCGGCAAAACGTCGGATCGGGTTCAGGCAAGCGCTCCTTCGTTGTCGGCCGCGCCGGCGCGCAGGCGGCTCAGCTGGCGCCGCACCGATTCGCTCACCTCGTCCAGCACCGCCGCCACGGCGCGCGCGTCGGGCAAGCCGCGGCGCGCCGTATCGAGCTGCGAGGCGACATGCCACAGGCCGAGCGTCATGCAGCCGGTGTGCACCGAATCGATGCGCAGGCGGGCGTCGGCGCCCTCCCCGGCTTCGAGCAGCGCGACGATGGCGGCGCGCCCGGCCAGCAGCTGTTCGGCGAAAGCGTTCAGGTAGGCGCCCAGCCGGTCCGACCCGATGTTCAGGCGTTTCATGGTGGTGGCCGGGTCTTCGGCCAGCTTGTCGAGCGTAATGCGGAAGATTTTTTCCAGATGGGCGCGCGCTTCGGCCGCGTGCAGCGGTTTCAGGATGTAGCCGACCGCGCCCAGGGTCACCGCCTGCAGCACGGTGTCGCGGTCGGAGGCCGACGAAACCAGCACGAACGGCACCTGGGCCAGCGCCGGATCGCCCTTCATGCGCTCGAGCAGGGCGATGCCGGACATGCGCGGCATGCGCACGTCGCAAAAACAGATCACCGGATGCAAGCCTTGCTGGAGCATGGCCCAGGCCGCGGCGCCATCTTCCGCTTCGACCAGGTCGAAAATGCCATACACCGACAGCAGGTCCATCAGCGCGATGCGCGAGACCACGTCATCGTCAACAATCAGTGCTTTCATGAAGTTCTCCATGGCGGTTCCGGCGCGCGCGGCTCAGGAGCCGAAAAAAGTCAGGACATCGGCGCGCCGCGCATGGGTGTCGCGCTGGCCGAGCTGGATCAGTTCACAGGTGTAGCTCGATTCGAACAGCAGGTACGAGGCCAGCGCCGAACCGCGCGCCTCGGTCGCGCCTATCCCGGAGAGCATGGTGCGGATCGGCGCCGGCAGGCTGGCCGTGTGGCGGCTGGCGATCACGTCGAGCCGTTCGGACGGGGCGATCACCAGCAGCTCCACCGGTTTCAGGGGCATCTTCTGGCGGTATTCCTCCGGCAGCAGCGACAAGGTCAGGTTGATGCGGTTCAGGCGCTCGATGTCGACCGCCAGGCTGTCGAGAAAAATCGAGGACATGGCGTGGCCGGCGATCTGCGCCAGGCTCGGATAGCGCGCCTGGCCGGGCGTGTCGCGGTTCGGTTCGGACAGGCGCCCGGCGCCCACCACCAGCACCTTGGACGCGCCCAGGTGGATGGCCGGCGAAATGGGCGCGAGCTGGCGCATCGAGCCGTCGCCGCAAAATTCGCGGTGGCTGCCCAGGTACAGCGGCACGGCCGGAAAAATGAAGGGAATCGCCGACGACGCCAGCAGGTGCTCGACCCCGATCTGGTCTTGCAGCGCGATGCGCTGCATGCGCACCCAGGGCGCGATGTCGGCGGCGGTCTGGTAAAAGGTGATGTGGTTGCCGGCCGTGTAGGACGAGGCGGTGACCGCCAGCGCATGCAGCAGGCCGTCCGACATGGCCGCGTCCAGGCGCGGCAAGTCGAGCATGCGGTGCAGCAGGCCCACCAGCGGGGTGTTGTCCAGCAGCGAGGCCGGCGGCGCGGCGCGCCATTTGCGCAGCAGCCAGCCGAACGAGAGCAGCGACAGCCAGCGCGCGCCGGAGCGCAGCACGCCCAGCGAATCGGCGCGGTAGACCTGTTCGACGGTGAAGTTTTCCCACACGTCGAGCAGCTTTTGCACGCCCTCGCCAAAGTTATCGGCGCGGCAGGCCAGGGCCACGGCGTTGATGGCGCCGGCCGAGGTGCCGCAGATGATGTCGAAGGGGTTGCGCGCGGGCCGCCAGCCGGCCTCCCACAAGATTTGCGAGATCGCCTGCAGCACCCCCACCTGATAGGCGGCGCGCGCGCCACCGCCGGTGAGGATCAAGCCCGTTTTTTGTTCCGTTTCCATTCGCCAAGCGTATCAGGGTCTGCCCGCCTTGCGGGAGAAACTTAGGACTTGTACACTTTTTACAATAGCGCCTCAGTCGCCCCTGGCCACGCCTTCGCGGCGCGGATCGGCCCCGCCGAACCACCATGGCTGGCCGTGGATCAGGATGCGCTGCACGCCATGCAGGCCGGAAGTCATTTCGTAGCTGCGCAGGGAGTGGCCGCGCGCCTTCAGTTGATCCTGCAGGGCCGGACTGAAACGTCCCTGTTCCAGCTCGGTCGGCCCGTTGCGGCTGCCGAAGTTGGGCAGGCTGATGGCCTGCTGCACATTCAGGCCCCAGTCGAGCGTGCCGACCAGGGTCTTGGCCACGTAGTTGATGATGGCCGGGCCGCCCGGCGAACCGACCGCCAGCACCAGCTTGCCGGTCGCGCGGTCGAACACCACCGTCGGCGACATGGCGCTGCGCGGGCGCTTGCCGGCCTGGACCCGGTTGGCCACGGGGCCGCTGGCGTCGGCCGAATCGAAGGAGAAATCGGTGAGCTGGTTGTTCAGGATGAAGCCATCGACCATCTGGCGCGACCCAAAAGCGTCTTCCACCGTGGTCGTCATCGACAGGCCGGCGCCTTTGCCGTCGACCACCACGAAGTGCGAGGTGGACGCGGTTTCGATGGCGTTATCGAGACCCCACGCCACTTCCATGCCGGGCGGCGTGCCGGCTGCGGCGGTGCCCATCGACTTGTCGCCGATCAGGGCGGCGCGCTGGCGCAGATAGGTTTTGTCGATCAGGCTCGGAATGCCGCGTCCCGGCAGCGGCACGAAATCGGTGTCGGCCGCATAGCGGTTGCGGTCGGCGTAGGCCAGGCGCCCGGCTTCGGTAAACAGGTGCACCGCGTCGGCGCCCAGCACGCCATCGACCGGCGCGTAGGCGCGCATATCCTTCGTTTCCAGCATGCCAAGCATCTGCGCCACGGCGATCCCGCCCGACGACGGCGGCGGCATGCCGCACACGGTGTAGGCGCGGTAGTCGCTGCACACCGGCACCCGCACCTTGGGCTGGTAGCCGGCGATGTCCGCCGCGCTCAAGAGGCCCGGGTTGCTCGGATGGGCCGCCACCTTGGCCGCGATGTCTTTGGCGATGTGGCCCTTGTAGAAAGCGTCGGCGCCGCCGGCGGCGATCTCGCGCAGGGTCGACGCCAGCGCGGGATTGCGCAGCAGGTGGCCGATCGGCCAGGGCTTGCCATCCTTGTCGTAGAAATAGGCGGCGGCCACCGGGTCCTTGCGCAGGTGCTGGTCGAACATCAGCATGCCGTTCAGGCGCTGGCTGACCGGGAAACCCTTGTCGGCCATGGCGATGGCCGGCGCGAACAGCGCCTTCCACGGCAGCTTGCCGTGCTGGCGGTGCGCCAGTTCCAGCATGCGCAGCACGCCCGGCGCGCCCACCGAGCGCCCGCCCACCACGCCGGCGGTGCGCGAGAGCGGCGTGCCATCCTTGTTCTGGAACAGGTGTTCGTCGACCGCCGCGGGCGCGGTTTCGCGGCCATCGAAGGCTTGCACATTCTTGCCGTCGTAATGCATCAGGAAGGCGCCGCCGCCGATGCCGGACGATTGCGGTTCCACCAGCGTGAGCATCAGCTGGGTGGCGATGGCGGCGTCGATGGCGCTGCCGCCACGGCGCAGGATCTGATAGCCGGCATCGACCGCCAGCGGGTTGGCGGCGGCGACCATGAATTTCTTGGCGGCCCAGCCGGCCTTGTCGGCATAGGCGGTGTGAATTTCGGGCGAGTCGGCCGGACGCACGGCGGCATCCTGGGCCAACACGGGGGCGCTGAACACGAGCAGCGCGAAAGGAAGGTACTTCAACCTGAGCATGGATTCTCCAATGAGAAACGCGCGACCACAGCCGCGCGTCCGATCCCGCTATCGTACAGTAAATGAATTACTTCGGTTGCATGCGGATCGCGCCGTCAAGACGGATGGTTTCGCCGTTGAGCATGACGTTTTCGATGATGGCGCGGGCCAGGTGGGCATATTCGGCAGGGCGGCCGAGGCGCTGCGGGAACGGTACCATGTTGCCCAGCGCGCCGCGCACTTCTTCCGGCATGCCCATCAGCATGGGGGTCTCGAAAATGCCGGGAGCGATGGTCATCACGCGCACGCCGCTGCGGGCCAGGTCGCGCGCCATCGGCAGGGTCATGCCGGCCACCGCCGCCTTGGACGAGCCGTAGGCCGCCTGGCCGATCTGGCCGTCGAAGGCCGCCACCGACGCGGTATTGATGATGATGCCGCGCTCGCCGGAATCCATCGCTTCGGTCTTGCCCATGGCATCAGCCGCCAGGCGCGCCATATTGAAAGTGCCGACCAGGTTGATGTTCACGGTGCGCTGGAATACTTCCAGCGGATGCGGGCCATCCTTGCCCACGGTTTTCACCGCCGGCGCCACACCGGCGCAGTTGACCAGGCCGCGCAGGGTGCCCAGCGCGACAGCGGCGGCAACCACGGCCTGGCCATCGGCCTCGGAGGTCACGTCGCATTTGACGAACTTGCCCTTCAGTTCAGCGGCCAGCGCTTCGCCCGCCTCGACCTGCACGTCGGCCAGCACCACCTTGCCGCCCGCTTCGGTGATCATGCGCGCCGTCGCCGCGCCCAGGCCCGATGCGCCGCCCGTGATGATGAATACATTGTCTTGAATTTGCATGGTGTCCTCTTCTCTTATAAGTTCTTTTTGACGTTTACGTAAACGTCAACTAACCGGATTGTAGCGAACTTTTCACGGAAAACACCAATCGTGGTGCATTAAAAACACTGGATCGTGGCGCCATTGGCGGTGCAGGGGCGGCCCTGCGCGCCGATCACGGTGTTGCCGGCCGCGCCGTTGTAGCGCGTGCCGTTGACGTCGGTGCAACCTCCAGCGTCGCAGCGGTTGATGACGGCGGGCGGCGGGGCGATGGACGATGGCGACGTCGATGGCGCCGGCAAGGCGCTCACCGGCACCGCTGGCGGCGCGTGCAGGCGCGGCCCGTAGGCGGGCATGCCATCGACGATCTGGCGGACGGCGCGGCGCTCGATGGGTGATTTCTTGGGCGGTTTCTTGGGCGGCGCCGGTTTGGCCTGCGCGGGCGTGGGCGGGCGCTCCTCGCGCGCCAGGACGCCGCCCGCAGCCAGCGAAACCATCAGCACCAGGGCGATGTTCGGGACCAGCATCGTGCACCCCGCAAGAAGATGAGTAACCCAGCCAGCCTACCATGTTTGCCCGGAACGCGGCGCGTGCAGCCCGTACCGATGCTGGCCAAGCCGGAACCGGATATTTGCATAGACATAATGTTTATTGTTGACCAAAAGTATTGATAAGACGATAATTTCGGCACACTAAAAACGCGCACACCACTATCCATGCACACCATCCTTGACCCCATCAGCGCCAGCCAGCTCGACGCCTACCTCGACCAGACCGAAGCCGCCCTCGAACAGCAGGACGACGCCGACCTCGACCCCGAACTGATCCAGGCGGGCCTGAAGGCATCGATGGACGGCCAGCGCTTCCGCGCCGATACCCTGGCCAGCGCGGGCCGTTTGTTCAGGCTGTGGCTGCGCGCCGGCGACCCGGCCGCGGCGCTGCGCGTGATCGAGGGCGACGGCCGCGACGCCCTGGCCGCCCTGCCCGCCGCCGAACGCCCCGACTGGGACTTGACGCTGGCCTTCTGGCGCCTGGAACCGCTGTTCGCGCTGGACGACGCCGCCGCCCTGCGCGCCACGCTGGACGCCGCGTTCGCATTGCTGACATCGCTGCCGGGCGCCCTGCAGTACGACAAGGCCTGGGGACATCTGGACGAGCAAGCCACGCGGGCCGGCGCGCACGCCCTGTCGCGCCGCTGCGCCGCCGCGCGCAACGCGCTGCAGCACGCCGACCCGGAACGCGCCGCCTACCGCGCCTGGGACGATGCGCTGATGGCGGTGCGCCAGGCCCAGAGCTTTGCGCTGGAAGGGCAGGAAACGCAGGCCGGGGAAGCCGCCGCGCGCGCCACTGCCAGCCTTGCCACGGCCGGCCCGGAGCAGGATATCGACGTGGACGACTGGCTGCGCATCGGCCATGCCCTGTTCCAGATCGCGCCCGAGGCGATCGACGGCGTGGTGCGCCAGGTGCGCGCGCTGACCCCCGCCAGCACCGTGTTCTTTGCGCGGCGCGACATCGACGTGCGCGTCGCCCGGCTCGAAGCGCTGACCTTGCACCGCCAGGGCGCGCGCGACCAGGCACTGGCGCGGCTGGTCCTGGGGCGCTCCGTGATCAGGGGCGACGACGACGACCGCTATGCTGCCATCATGCTCGACTGGCTACTGGAAGCGGGACGGCACGACGATGCCGCCCGCCTGGCCTTCGAATCGGTGTTCCACGAACGCCAGGTCTCGGCCGAACATGGAACGCACGCCGCCCTGCGCGCCGTCAGCGAGGGCCTGGCCGGCCAGCTTTACTGGCAGCTGGCATTGGCGTACGCCGGCATGGCCGACGACACCATGGAGGTACGTGGCGACGAGAGCGAGGCCGCTTACGTGCACCGCCACCTGGCGCTGGCGCGCGCGCAGGCGCATGCCCATCCGGCCATCGATGCGGTCGAGGCCCTGTTCCTGATCAAATCGGCGGGCGACTACCACCAGGCCCTGCCCCTGCTCGAAACGGCGGCGCGCGACCTGTCGCTGGCCCAGTCGGATGTGCTATTCAAGCTGTGGGTGGCGCGCATCCGCGTGCACGGTGCGCAAGCCGCGCTGGCCATGCCGTTCGTGCCGGCGTCGAGCGCCGGCTCGTGCTACAACCTTGGCGTGAACCTCGGCTACAACCTCAAGGAACAGTTGCCGGAAGGGGTGACGGTACCGAAAGACGAAATAAAAGCGCTCGCCGCGCGCTACTACGAAATAGGCCTGGCGCGCTTCGAAGCCTTCGTCATGAGCGGCGAAGGCAATGCGCGCGACGGCCATGCGCATACCTACTCGATGCTGTGCAATAACCTGGCCATCTACTACCGCCACGACAAGTCCGATGCGGCCGCCGCGCTGCCGCTGCATCACAAGGGCATCGCCGCCAGCCCGTTCTCGGAACACTACCAGGGTGTACTGAACTGTCACCGCAATAGCGGCGACGATGCCGCCATGATCGACGGCGCCGAGCAGCTGTGGCACTACTCGGCCGACCATGGCTACAGCCGGCACGATCCGGCCGACTACATCGACGACGTGGCCGCCGCCCTGCACCGCCTGGGGCGCGGCACCGACATCGCCATCTGGCTGCAGCGGCTCGACGAATGGTGGGCCAGCCTGGAGCAGGACGAGCGCGCCGAATACGAGAAGCCGTATGTGCGGGCGGTGACGTCGGTGCTGTACCACCTGGCGCATTCCCAGCCGGACGACGCCATGCTGCGCCTGGACGCCATGCTGCCGCGGGTGCGCACGGCCGCCACGCCCTACACCAGCCGCATGGCGGCGCACGCGCTGCGCACGGCCGGCCGGTTCGAGCGCGCCCAGGCGATGTACGCGGAAGCGCTGCGCCAGGTCAAGCCGGACGATGCCTGGCACGAAACGCAGCGCAAGGCGATCGTCGAGGGCGTGGCCGAATGCAAGCGCCTGCAGCGCGCGGCCAAGCCCTGGTGGAAGGTCTGGTAATGGCGGCGGCAAGGATGGGCCGGGCCAGCGCCTACGGCGCGCGCGACGTGGTCAACGCGCCGGCGCTCAAGCAGGCCATCGCCAGGCGCAGCGCGCAGCGCGGCGATGCGCCCGAGGTGGCCGCATGGCTGGCCAACCACTTCTTCCGCTACGCGGTCGGCAACCTCGACGCGCCCGAGCCGGCGCTGGCGCGCATCGCCTCCAGCGCGCAGGCGCGCTCCCTGTTCGCTCCCGCCGCGGTGCCCGAGTGGGTGTCCGCACGCCTGCACCAGGCCGACGGCGACGCCATGTGGTGGGTGGTGCCCGATGGCGCCGAACTGCTGGCGCTGGAAGCGAAACTGGTCGAATTCCTGGGGGCGCGCCACGGTACCGCGCTCGAAGGCAAGCTACAGCGCATCAACTGCCGCCAGGCGCTGGCGCTGTGGAGCGCGGAGCATGCCGCCTTCGAGGCGAAAAGCGCGGCCGGCTGGCGCGAGCACCAGCCCGAGGCGGTGGCGACCCGCTGGGAGGGCGAGGCCGGCAGCGTGGTCGAGCTGCTGGGGTCCAACCCGCTGCTGCGCGCGGAGATGGCGTTCGAGAGCCAGGTGATGCGTCATTGCCTGGGCCAGTTCAGCGACCGGCGCCAGCTCAGCGGCGGCTACGGTGAGCACTATGCGGCAGCCTGTGAGCAGGGCAAGATGCGCCTGTTCAGCTACCGTGGCCGCAACGGCCATGCACACATCACCATCAGCGCCAACGTCGTGGCCGACGGCCGCCTGCGCCTCGAACAGATCAAGGGCAAGCACAATCGCCCGCCGGTGGAGCGCTACCGGGGCGAGCTGCTGGCGTTCTTGCGCAGCGTCGATAGCGACCTGCACACGCCGCCGGACGCCCTGAGCATGGGCATGGTGCGCCTGCCCTCGGGCTGGGCGATGGTGGAAGATGCGCGCGACGAGGCCGACCAGTTGTTCGTCGCGCACCACTTCCCCGCCCTGTTCCGGCAATTGCCGGCGCCCTCGGTGCTGGCCCAGTGGATCGCCGCCGCGCGCGCGCCGGGGCAGTTGCAGGGCATGGCGCTGCACCCGGTGGTGGCGCACGCGGTCAGGGGCGCGGCATGAACTGGCTGATTCTTTTACTGTTCCTGTGGGTGATGCGGCGCCTGTATGTGCTGATCCGCAACCGCATCCGGTCCTGGACGGGAAGCGCCACGCGCGTGCGCTACAAATTCGACGCGCGCCAGAACCGCGCGCTGGCCCTGGCGCACCCGATTGCCAGCGCGCGCGCGCTGGTCGCCTACGCCAACCCAAAAGCGCCGGCGCCGACGGCGGAGCAGGCGCAGGCACTGCGCGCCAGCCTGCTGCACATCATCGGCCTGCGCGCCAGCATGCAGGACGACGCCGTCAAAGCCGCCCTGCCGGAGCTGCTGCGGCGCCACTGGTTCCGCATCGACCTGGACCGCCTGCGGCCGGAAGACGATCCGCGCGCGGCGATGGCGTTCGCCTCGGCACGGGTGGCCTTCGCGGTGCGCACCGCGAGCTTGCTCGGCTGGCTCGATCCGGCGCTGCAATGGGAAGTGCTGTTCCAGAACGCCCAGCGCGCCAACGACTGCTTCGCCAGTTGGGAGGAGTTCGGCGCGGCGCTGGCGCGCGGGCGCCAGCAATGGATCGCCGGCGCGCGCGCCGACAGCCTTGGTGCCGCCTTCGACGAGGCGACGTTGGCACAGTGGCTGGCCAGCCGCAGCCACCCGTGGCGCAGCATGCCCTGGCGCGGCCAGGTGCTGTTCGAGCCGCCGGCCACGGCATGAACATTCTCTACCATCCGCTCAAATGCAGCGGCTGCGCGCAGGAGTTTGCGTTTCCTTCGATAGGACGCGCCTACACCGATTTACCGCAAACGGGGGGACGCTGCGGCGCCCATTTCAGCCAGATGCTCCTGCTGCCGGTCTGGTGCCACCAATGCGAAGGCGCTTCCTGGGGCGAACGCATCCCCAGCGCGCGCGAATTTGCGCTGGCCGCCGGCTTGCGGCGCATGCCAGGGCGCGCGAGGCAGGAAGGCATCGACGATGATTTGCTCGATCTCGATGACGCCGATTTCGCCTGGCTGTTCCAGCACCTCGCCGGGCGCAACGCGCCGCCCTTCTGCCTTGAGTGCGGCAGCACCCGCGTGGTGCCGATCGACACCACGCAACGCGACACGGGCTTGCTGCACGAGGGGTGCTGGGACAGCCCGATTCTGTTTCATGGCTTCCCGATCGGGAGCGCCGGCCTTCGCACCGGCAGAGAGCCGTACGCGCGCCAGTTTCATGACGTCATGGGCCAGATCGCCTGGACCAGGATGCTGGTCCAGGAATTTTTTCGGTACAGGCTCAGTACCGTCCTCGAGGTGCGCCGTGACGATCCCTTTCATGCCGTCCTGGCGTCAACGATCCGGCTGATCGCCAACGGGTCCGCTGAACGCGCCCTCGGCGCGCTTGCGCCGCTGGTGGACGCACAGGTGCCGGCCGCACTCGGACTGCTTGGCGCGCTACACGTACTGGGAGAAGGCGTTCCCCATTGCGGATCGACGGCGGCACCGTTGCTGGAAGACGCCAAGGCCCTGGGCGACGCCTGCGCCGCGCACAACCTGGCGTCGCTGTACGCCACAGGCGCGCCTGGCGTTCCCCAGGACGTGCCGCGCGCGCGCCAGCTATTTGGCGATGCGCTGTCGATGGGTGGGCAGTATGAGGGCGATGACTTCTATGCGCAGGACGATTACGCGGCCATGACGGGCCACTTTTACCGCCCGGCCTGATGTCCGCTCCATTGCGGCGCTTGCAGTAAGCGCTCGGTCAGTTTCCCGGGGTACTATTTACCCATAATAAAGGAGACAGCCATGCAAACCCCGCACCAGCTTTATCAGCAAAAACTGACCACGCCCGCCGAGGCCCTGCGCCTCGTGCGCGACGGCGACATGATCGTGGTGCCGACCGGCGTGGGCGAGCCGCCCGCGCTGCTCACCGCCTTGTCAAGCCAGCGCCAGCAGTTCCACGACGTGAAAGTGGCGCAGATCCTGGCCATGCGCAAATTTGGCTACTTCGACCAGGATACCGCGCATCACGTACGCCACGCTTCGCTGTTTTTCGGCGGCGCCTCGCGCGCGTCCGGCCAGGGCGGCTGGTGCGATTTCATCCCGAACTATTTTTCCGAGCTGCCCGGCCTGATCGAGCAGGGCCTGATGCCGGCCGACGTGGTCTTCGCCATGGCCTCGCCCATGAACGAGCAGGGGTTTTTCTCACTGAGCCTGGCGGTCGACTACACCATGGCGGCCATCGCCAAGGCACGCGCGGTCGTCCTCGAAGTCAATCCGCACGTGCCGTTCGCGCACGGCCAATGCCATGTGCATGTGTCGCAGGTAAGCGCGCTGGTCGAGAGCAGCGAAGCGATCCTGGAAGTGGGATTGCCGAAAATCGGCGCGGTGCAGGAAGCCATCGGCAAGTACGTGGCCGACATGATCGACGACGGCTCGACCCTGCAGATCGGCTATGGCGGCATTCCGGACGCGGTGGTGATGCAGCTCACCTCCAAGCACGACCTCGGCATCCACACCGAAATGATCGGCGACGGCATCCTGACCCTGATCGAAGCGGGCGCGGTCACCAACCGCAAGAAGACCTTCTTGCCGGGCAAGATGGTGGCGACCTTTGCGCTAGGTTCGCAAAAGCTGTACAAATTCTTGCATCACAATCCGATGATCGAGATGCATCCGTCGAACTTTACCAACGACCCCTACCTGGCGGCGCAAAACGACAAGCTGATGACGATCAACGCGACCCTGCAGATCGACCTGCTGGGCCAGTGCGGCTCGGAGAGTATCGCGCACCTGCCTTATTCCGGCACCGGCGGCCAGGTCGATTTTGTCAGGGCGGGCAACCGTTCGCGCGGCGGCAAGTCGTTCATCGTGCTGCCGTCGACGGCCAAGGACAACACCATTTCGCGCATCGTGCCCATGCTTACGCCCGGCACGCACGCAACGACCAGCAAGAATGACATCAATTATGTGGTGACCGAGTATGGCGTGGCGCAGTTGCGCGGCAAGTCGGCCAAGCAGCGCGCGCAGGCGCTGATTGCGATCGCCCATCCGGACTTCCGCGCGTCGCTGCGCGCGGAAGCGAACCGGATGTGCGTGCTGTAATCCGGGTTCAGGCAAGCCGGCGGCGACGGCGCACCAGGCCAATGACAGCAACGCCGGCCAGCAGCATGCCGTAGGTTTCCGGCTCCGGCACGGCCGAGGTGTAGATGGTCAGGGTCGGGTTCAGGACTTGCATCGAGGCCAGGGTGAGCACTTGCGGGCCCGAGCTGCCATCAGGAGCTCCCGGCGGGGAGTAAGGCCTCGACGACACGTACACCGGACTCCACATCCCCACGTAGACCAGGCCCGTCAGCGACATGGGGCCGCTGTTCATCACGAAGGGAATCGCACCGTCAACCATGCTGTGCTGCATGGTCTGCTTCATGGACCAGGCGCTGTCGCGCGCTGACGCGGACAGATCGATTTTCGTGGAGTTGGTGGTAAAGCCGTCGCCCGGTTTGCCGCGCGGCGTCGTGACCGGTCCCAGTTCGCCCAGCACGGTACCCGATAGGGAAAAGCCCGTCATCCGATACCCGGGGCGCAGCGTGATGCTGAACCAGCCATTGTAAGCGTCGCCATTGTCGTAGTGGGTGGTGGCGGTCTTGAGGGTGCTTGCGGCGTCGATCAAGGCGATCTTGGTGACGCCGTTGGCGTCCGACGTGATCACGTCGGACGTGGAGGTCCAATCATTTTCCATCGAGAAGGTGGTGGCGTCGATGGTGATCGGGCCATTGGCGAACGCAGGGGTGGCGGCGCGAATGCGAACAGCGCCGCGCGCGGCAGTAGTGAAGTCATCAGATTCTTTCTTTTATGGCTACATTGCATGATCTGCATGCAGAATCATTCTGTCAATTTTATAAAATTGCCTATATTTTTTTTGGCGACGCCGCAGCACGCCCACCAGAGCCAGCCCGGCCAACAGCATGGCGTAGTGATCGGGCTCGGGCACAGCCATGGTGTAGATCGTAAAGACCGGGTTGACGACCCGCAAACTGGCAAACGCATCGATCCCGGACGGATTCTCCGGCGTGACCGTCGGGTAGGCCGATACCAGGATCAGGCCTTGCATCGACAGGTTGAAATCGGTGGTCAGCGACAGCTGTCCGATCGACATGTCGAACGGCATGGCGCCGTCGAGCATGTCGACGCGCATGGAATGTTCTCCATAAAGGATGCCGTACGGACGCGAACCGGCGCTGAACTCGACGTTGCCGGAGTTGTAGGCAAGGCCGTTGCCGGGTGTGCCGTCCGGATTGGGCGGGACGTGGAGCAGCCCTTCAAAGCTGCCGGAAAAGGAAAAACCGGTGACCCGGTAGCCGTCGTGCACGGAGAATTCGAACAGGCCGCCGTAAAAGTTCCCGTCCAGGTAAGCCGAGGTGGCGGCGTTCAGGCTGGCGGCGGCGGAGTTCAGGCTGATGCGGGTGACGCCGTTGGCGTCCGACAGCAGCGCGTCGGTCGCATCGCCCCACTGGTTCACCATGGAAAAGGCGGCGGTCTCGATCCGTTCGGGGGTTTGCGCATTGGCGGGCACAGCGAGCACCAGCGCTGCCATCGCGGACAGCCGAGTCATCAAGTTCATCGTTCATCCTTCCGGTCACAGTGGGGAGCGGCCGGGTTTCCGGCCGGGACAGGTCGTCTTGCCGGAAACTGAAATGATGAGCGTCAAGAACGACCAAGAAATAGTACGTTGATCTTGCAAACGGAAAATCATCTCGATGATGATTTTTTGCAATCGTAGCGATAAAACATCAGCTTCGCGCGGTAACAAAGCAATGGCCGTCCAGTCGAGCGACCGGACGGCGTAAAAAGGCGCGAGGCGCCCCGGATTACGGCAAGACCAGCTTGAGCACGCGGCCGTTGGCGCTGAGGTACAGCGCGCCGGCGGCGTCGGTCGCCAGGCCGACCGGCTTGCCGGTCGCCAGGCCGGCTGGCTTTTCGAGCCCGGCGGCACCAGTGAAGCGTTCATCGCTGCCGTTCGGATCGGCCGCTACCGACAGCTTGCCGTCCGCCGCAATCTTGCCGATGGCGCCGGCGGGCCAGCTGCTCTGGCGGCCGCTGAACGGTTCGGTCGTGAAGAACAGGTTGCCGCCGGCATCGACCGCGATGGCGCTGATGAACGCCTGGCTGTTGTCCATCAGCGTGACAGCGACGCCGGCGGCATCGAGCGTGCGGATACCCCTGTCGTCGAGCACGTACAGCTTGCCATTCTTGTCGACAGCCAGGTCGGTGATGGTGGCGCTGGCGGAGTGCGGGCCCAGGTTTTCGAACACGGTCGTCACCGTGCCATTCGGAGCCACTTTACGCACGATGGCGCGTTTAAAGCACGAACTGCATGCTGGCTCGCCGGGACGCGTGACTTCGCTCGCGACGTACAGATTGCCGGCAGCGTCGCTCGTAATCGCGGTAAACGCCGGCGGCGCGATGCCGGTCCCGGCCGGGTCGCCTTGCGTGGTGCCCAGCTCGATGGTGCTGGCCGCGCCGTCGGCGCCGATCTTGCGCACCAAGGTCGACGCCGAACCGTCGGCGCTGTCGATCACATACGTGACGCCGTTTGCGCCGGCGGCGACATCGCGCGGGGAACGCAGTGCCGATGCGGTCGTGCCGCCAATGATGGCGGTGCTCACCACGCCGGCGGGCGTGATCTTGCGCACCGACTTGAGGCCGGTATCGACCAGCAGCAGGTTGCCGGCGCCATCGCTCGCAAGCGCTCCGGCGTTCAGAAAACGCGCCAGCTTGCCGACGCCGTCGACCTGGGCGCGGGTCGGTTCGACCGCGCCGCCAGCCAGCACGCGTGCGCCGATGCCTTCCACCTGCAGGGCGACAGCGTCGCTGGTGCTGGTGCCGCCATCGTTACGCACGACAACGCTCAGCACGTCGCCGCTGTCGGCCAAGGTGGTCGCCAGCGTGGTGTAAATGGCGCTGGTGGCGCCAGGGATCGCCACACCGTTGCGCCACCATTGGTAAGCCAGCGTGCCGGTGCCGGCGGCCACCACCGAAAACGTGGCAGGCTGGCCGGCCTGCACTGCTTGCGTCTTGGGCTCGATTGTGATGCTGGCCACAGTGGCCGGTTGCGACGTGAGGATCGGGTCGGGCTGTTTCACGGGCGTCGTGCTGTCGTCGTCGCCGCCGCAGGCGGTCATGCCAGCGAGACAAATCAAGCCACCGGCGAGGGCGCCGCCCCGCATGAAGCGGGATTTCAAGTTACTCATACTGGCATTCCCTCCAAAAAAGAAACATTAATAAAGAAGGAACATTACTCCAATAATAAGTTTGATGCCAGATATATCTGGCCCGGCTGGACACCGGGCCAAGGAGGCAACAGCGCTCAGGGCGCGGGCGCGGCAGCCAGGGTGGCTGGCACGGGCGCCGGCGCGCTGTGGGCGACCGGACCCGGCACCACGGTATTGAGGGGCGCATGCACCGGCACCGTCACCGCGATCCAGCCGGTAACCGGCAGCAGCGGCACCAGCAGCAAGGCCACGATATTGATGATCTTGATCAGCGGATTGACGGCCGGGCCGGCGGTGTCCTTGTACGGGTCGCCCACGGTGTCGCCGGTCACGGCGGCCTTGTGCGCTTCCGAGCCCTTGCCGCCGAAGTGGCCATCCTCGATGTATTTCTTGGCGTTATCCCAGGCGCCGCCGCCGGTGGTCATGGAAATGGCCACGAACAGGCCGGTGACGATGGTACCCATCAGCAGCCCGCCCAGCGCGGCCGGCCCGAGCAGCATGCCGACCACCACCGGCACCACCACCGGCAGCAAGGATGGCAAGATCATTTCCTTGATGGCCGAGGCGGTCAGCATGTCGACCGCCTTGTCGTATTCCGGCTTGCCGGTGCCATCCATGATGCCCTTGATGTCGCGGAACTGGCGCCGCACTTCGACCACCACGGCGCCGGCGGCGCGCCCCACCGCTTCCATCGCCATGGCCCCGAACAGGTAGGGAATCAGGCCGCCGATGAACAGGCCCACGATCACCATCGGGTTCGACAGGTCGAACGAGACTTGCTTGCCGACCGATTCGAGCGCGTGGGTATAGTCGGCGAACAGGACCAGCGCGGCCAGCCCGGCCGAACCGATCGCGTACCCCTTGGTGACGGCCTTGGTGGTATTGCCCACGGCGTCGAGCGGGTCGGTGATGGCGCGCACCGATTCGGGCATGCCCGACATTTCGGCGATGCCGCCGGCGTTGTCGGTGATCGGTCCGTAGGCGTCGAGCGCAACCACGATGCCGGCCATCGACAGCATCGAGGTGGCGGCAATCGCGATGCCGTACAACTGCGCCATCTGGTAGGACGCCAGGATGGCGGCGCACACGGCCAGCACCGGGTAGGCGGTCGACTTCATCGACACGCCCAGGCCGGCGATGATGTTGGTGCCGTGGCCGGTGGTGGAGGCTTCGGCGATGTGCTTGACCGGTTTGAAGTCGGTGCCGGTGTAGTACTCGGTGATATACACCATCAGGCCGGTCAGGACGATGCCGACCAGGGCGCAGCCCATCATCTTCATGCGCATGGCCTCGTCGCCCCAGACCAGCCAGGTGACGCCGGCAAAGCCGATCAGCGACAGGCCGGCGGCCCACCACAGGCCGGTGTACAGGGCCGACATGATTTTCTTGCCCGGCTTGGCCTTGACCAGCGAGCAGCCGACGATCGAACCGATGATCGACACCGCACCCAGCAGCAGCGGATAGATGACCGCTTCGCCACCCGGGGTGGCCATCATCAGCGCGCCCAGCAGCATGGTGGCGATCAGGGTCACCACATAGGTCTCGAACAGGTCGGCGGCCATGCCGGCGCAGTCGCCGACGTTGTCGCCCACGTTATCGGCGATCACGGCCGGGTTGCGCGGATCGTCCTCGGGAATGCCGGCTTCGACCTTCCCGACCAGGTCGGCGCCGACGTCGGCGCCCTTGGTGAAGATGCCGCCGCCGAGGCGGGCGAAAATGGAAATGAGCGAAGCGCCGAAGGCCAGGCCGATCAGGGGCTTGATGACGTCATGCTGGCTGGCGCTGCTGCCGGCCGCCTGGGCCGTCAACATCCAGTAGAACAGGGTCACGCCGAGCAGGCCGAGCCCGACCACCAGCATGCCGGTGATGGCCCCGCCCTTGAAGGCGACGTCGAGCGCTTCGTTCATGCCGCGCGTGGCGGCCTGGGCGGTACGCACATTGGCGCGCACCGACACGTTCATGCCGATGAAGCCGCAAGCGCCGGAAAGCACCGCGCCGATCAGGAAGCCGATTGCGGTATTGAGGTCGAGCAGGACGCCGATGGCGATCAGCAGCACCACGCCGACCATGCCGATGGTGCGGTACTGGCGCCCGAGGTAGGCGGCGGCGCCTTCCTGGATGGCCTGGGCGATGGCCTGCATGCGGGCATTGCCCGGGTCCTGGCGCAGGATCCAGCTGCGCGTGACCAATCCATAAATCACGGCAATGACGCCGCACACAACTGCAAAGACAAGAAATCTTGCTGCCATATCGTCCCCTCGCTTTTTTATCAAGTAACACAACAACACATTTGAAAGACCGCTCCAACCACATGTGAAAGAGATGGGCCAA
The DNA here is from genome assembly GCF_011682175.1 of Massilia frigida. Classification (GTDB taxonomy): domain Bacteria; phylum Pseudomonadota; class Gammaproteobacteria; order Burkholderiales; family Burkholderiaceae_D; genus Telluria_A; species Telluria_A frigida. The sequence goes on along the minus strand of NZ_WHJG01000003.1, from coordinate 84,275 downwards.
CCTCACTGCGTACTGCAAAACGTTGAATCCAAAAAAACCGGGAACGCCCGCCGCGCGGGGCGGCATGGCAAGACAAGACATTCAGTGCACCACATGGCCGCAGGGCGCGGCCATCAAAAAAGCGGACCGAAGTCCGCTCTTGTACCGTTTATTCCGACAGCGCCGCGAAAGCCGCCTCGCGGATGTGCTCCACAGGGCCGATGCCGGAGATGCGGCGGTATTTCGGCGCGCCGGGCAAGCCCGATTGCGCCCACTGGTTGTAGTAGCCCAGCAGCACTTCGGTCTGGTTGTGGTAGACCGACAGGCGCTGCTTGACGATGTCTTCCTTGTCGTCGTCGCGCTGGATCAGCGCTTCGCCGGTGATATCGTCCACGTTATCCACTTTTGGCGGATTGTTCGTGATGTGGTACACGCGGCCGGAACCCGGATGGGAACGGCGGCCGCTCATGCGCTCGACGATGAATTCGTCGGGCACGTTAATTTCGAGCACGTAATCGACGTCGATGCCGGCTTCTTTCATGGCATCGGCCTGCGCGATGGTGCGCGGGAAGCCGTCGAACAGGTAACCGTTCTGGCAATCCGATTCCTTGAGGCGATTCTTGACTAGGCCGATCATGATGTCATCCGACACCAATCCGCCCGCATCCATCACTTTTTTAGCCGCAAGGCCCAGCTCGGTGCCGGCCTTGATCGCCGCCCGCAGCATGTCGCCGGTGGAAATTTGCGGAATATTATATTTTTCCTTGATGAAGTTAGCTTGGGTGCCTTTGCCGGCTCCAGGAGCTCCTAACAGAATCAGACGCATGAACATTCCTAAAACAGATTTTAAAATTGGGGGCGATGCATACTTGACTACCTTGGTACGAAACTTACCACAAAAGTCGCGGAAAACGCCAATCGGAGGGCGTATTCGCCTTTTTTTTGCTTGATCTGGCGCAAGCTATGCGTCGGTTACTGATGAGAACCGCCACAAGTGCTGCGCCGTAGCAAAGCTATTCCGGGTAATGCCGGCGTACCCGTTCGAGATCTTCGGGGGTGTCGACGCCGGCCGCCGGGGCGCTGCCGGTCACGTGCACGGCGATCGGATAGCCATGCCATAGCACGCGCAACTGCTCCAGCGCTTCGAGCGCTTCGAGCGGCGCCGGTTCCAGGGTCGGATAGGTTTGCAGGAAGGCGTTGGTGTACGCGTACAGGCCGATATGGCGCAGCGCGACATACGACGCCGGCAAGCTTTCTTTCGACTGCGCGAAGCCGTCGCGGTGCCAGGGAATGGTGGCGCGCGAAAAATACAGGGCGCGCCCGGCCTTGTCGAGCACCACCTTGACCACGTTCGGATTGAAGGCGTCGGCGGCCTCGTGCAGCGGATGGGCGCAGGTGGCCATCGGCACGTCCACGCCCACGCGGGCCGCGGTGGCGGCCAGCAGCGCCGGGTCGATCAGCGGCTCGTCGCCCTGCAGGTTGACCACCACGGCGTCGGGCGCCAGGTTCAGCGCGCGCGCCACTTCGGCGATGCGGTCGGTGCCGGACGGATGGTCGGCACGCGTCATGCATACTTCCACCCCGTGTTCACGGCAGGCGGCGGCGATGGTCTCGTGGTCGGTGGCGACGATGATGCGCGACGCACCGGACGCGGCCGCGCGTTCGGCCACGCGCACCACCATCGGTTTGCCGCCCAGGTCGGCCAGCGGTTTGTTCGGCAGCCGGGTCGAGGCCAGGCGCGCCGGAATGATGACGATGAAACCCATCGCTTACAGCGCTTCGATCTTGCGCGCCTGGTCGGCCCACATGATGGGAATGCCGTCGCGGATCGGAAACGCCAGGCGGTCGCCACGGCAAATCAGTTCCTGGGCCTTTTTGTCCAGTTCGAGCGGGCCCTTGCATACAGGGCAGACCAGGATATCAAGCAGTCGAGCATCCACGACATTTCTCCACAATGTGTTCGGCCAGCGCGCTATCAAGCTGCGCCGTCACCGGTACGACCCACAGTCTCGGGTCGTTTTTGAGATTTTCAATTTGCGCACATTTTACTGCATCCTTCTCGGTGATCAGGATGCAGTCCGCTTCGATGGCGGCAAATGGCTGGTCGAGGAAATCGTGATGGTCCGGCAGCGGCAGTTCGGCGACCTCCAGGCCGGCGCCGCGCAGCAGGGTGAAGAAGCGCTGCGGATTGCCGATGCCGCAGGCGGCCACCAAGCGGCGGCCAGCCAGGCTGGCCAGCGGCACGCGCTGGCCGGGGCGCGCCAACGGCTCGGCGAACTCGCCTGCCAGTTGCATGCGGAATGGCTGGCCGCCGACCGCCTGGCGCAAGGCCGGCGTCAGTTCGGGCGCGTTGACGATGGTGAAGTCGCGCCGGCGCGACGGCGCTTCGCGCAAGGGCCCGGCCGGCAGCAGCCAGCCATTGCCCACGCCGCGTCCGTCGAACAGCATGATTTCGATATCGCGCCGCAGGGCGTAGTGCTGCAAGCCATCGTCGGTGAGGATCACGTCGACGTCGGGATGGGCGGCCAGCAAGGCGCGTCCGGCGGCGCCGCGGTCGCGCCCCACCACCACCGGACAGCCGGTGCGGCGCGCAATCAGGAGCGGCTCGTCGCCGACATCGCGCGCGCTGGAGTCGGCCGTGACCGCGCGCGGGGCGCTATGCGGGGCGCTATGCGGCGCGCTATGCGGCGCGCTATGCGGCGCGCTATGCGACGCGCTATGCGGCGCGCTGTCACCGCCGCCGTGGCCGCGCGAAATGATGCCGGGCGTGAAGCCGGCGCCGCGCAAGGCCTCGGCCAGCCAGATCGTCAGCGGGGTCTTGCCGGTGCCGCCGATAAAAATATTGCCGACCACGATGACCGGGACCGGCAGCCGGGTCGAGCCCAGCACACCGAAGCGAAACAGCAGCGCGCGCAGGCCGCTCACGCAGCGGAACAGCAAGGACAGGGGCCACAGCGCGCAAGCGAGCGCGCCACGGCGCTGCCAGGCACGCTGAAGCGTCGTTGCGAGGGAAGAGGAGGAGGAGGCCATGTGGCGGCAGGCGAATCGCTTCGCCTGCGCTGCTTACTTCTTCTCGCCGGTCTGGGCGGCGAAGGTCAGCTTGTCGTAGCCTGCCATGCGCGCCGCTTCCAGCACGTTGATGACCATCTGGTGCATCGCGAACTGGTCGGCGTTGACGACCACGACCGGGCCTTTTTCGCCGCTCGGCGCCGGCTGGCCGTTGTTGCCGGTACGGGCCGCCGCCTTCAGATCTTCCGCCAGGCCAGCCACGTTGTTGAACGAGACTGGCTGGTTGTTGATCGTGTAGTTACCCTTGGCGTCGACCGTGACGTTCAGTTCGAACGGCTTTTCCAGCGCTTTTTCGGCGTCGGCGGTCGGCAGGGTAATTTTCAACTCGGTAAACTTGCTGTAGGTGGTCGTGACCATCAGGAAAATCAGCACCACCAGCAGCACGTCGATGAAGGGGATCAGGTTGATCTCTGGATCTTCACGTTTCTGGCCGCGGCGAAAGTTCATCATTTGCGGGCACCGTGCACGATGTCGACGAACTTAACTGCCTGCATTTCCATGTCGATGATGAAGCTGTCGACCAGGGCGCGGAAGTGGCGATAGGCAATCAGGGCCGGCATGGCGATGGCGATACCGAAGGCGGTGTTGTACAGCGCGACCGAAATACCATGAGCCAGCTGGGCCGGATTGGCGCCCGTGGAATTGGTGGAGCCGAAAATCTCGATCATGCCGATCACCGTGCCGAACAGACCCATCAGAGGGGCCAGCGAAGCGATGGTGCCGAGCGTGGTCAGGAAGCGTTCCAGCACGTGGGCCACGCCGCGCCCTGCTTCTTCGATCGATTCCTTCATCACTTCGCGCGGGGCGTCGACGTTGCGCAGGGCAGCGGCGAGCACGGCGCCGAGCGGCGAGTTCTTTTCCAGCGACTCGACCACGTCCTTGGTGATTTTGCCGTTGTGATACACGCGCACCACTTCGTCAAGCAACTGCGGTGGGAGGATCTTGGCGCGGCGCAGATAAATAATGCGCTCGACGATCAAGGCCAAGGCCACCAGAGAGGCGATCAGCAATGGAATGACAGGCAAACCTGCAGCTTGAAGAATGGGCAGCAAAACAAACTCCTGAGTGAATGGTAATTCTTGATAAGAACGAACTCCGGCAATGTAACGTGTTGCCCGTCACTCGGCAAGTCCACTTCTGCACACCTTCTGTGGATAAGATTGTGTGCAAGCGGCCCCAATGGGCAGGATGTGCTTGATTTTAAAGGGAAAGTTTTCCATGCGTAAAAACAAGGCATGTGGAAAATTAAAAATTCAGCCAGTGTTCTGAACAAAAACTGTGGATAAGATTGTTAGCAATACCGGGGGTGGATGGTCAAGTCCCTGATTAAAAAGGGAAAAAGGTCCCAGCGTAAAAATAAGGCAGGCTGGCGCGCAAATCTTCTGCACATCTTTTGTGGATAAGATTGTGCGCAAGGGCGCGCAAGTCCCTCGAAGTCCTTGATTCCATTGACTAATACGGTCGTGCACAAATATGCGGCAAACAGGGATAACCCGCTGTTTGGGCGCCCAAAATGCCATCATGGGCGCCCATTTTCCGGCTTGTGGACGGCGCTGGACAAGTCGGCGCGTTCTGCACACCTTTTGTGGACAAGATTGTGAGCAAGCCAGCCGACACTGCATCAAGCCACTGATTTCAAAGGGAAAAACCATTGTGCTTAAAAGAATGGCAGGGCCGGCGCGGCGGCTTGGCAGTGGATAAGCCAGGCAGTTCTGCACAGCTTCTGTGGACAAGATTGTGTGCAAGGCGTTGCAGAACCACGTAAGTGCCTGATTACAAACAGATAGCTAGGCGGTGCGCACGCGGCAGGCAGGTGCCCGCGTGTACGTACAGAAAAACTTCTACACAATTTCTGTGGATAACTTTGTGAGCAACTCCCGCCCGGACCGCCAAAGTGCTTGATTTAGAAGGGATTTCAGGCATTGCGTTGAAAACCAGCACATTCGCTTTTTCGTTTAAAATCATCGACTTAGAAAAAAGTCTTGTTGTTTTACGCGATATGTGACATAAGCATGACCGCTTTAAAATTTTGTGGACAGTTATTCCGGAACTCTTCCCATGCACACCGATTTCGACCAAGACCCGCCCCTCGCCGCCCCGCCGGTGCTGACCGTCACCGCGCTCAATGCGCAAGTGGCGCGCCTGCTGGAGCGCTCCTTTCCGCTGACCTGGATCAGCGGTGAAATATCGAACTTCACACGCGCCAGTTCCGGCCACTGGTATTTCACGCTCAAGGATGACGCGGCCCAGGTGCGCGCCGTGATGTTCCGTGGCCGCGCCCAGTACGCCGGCTTCATTCCGCGCGAAGGCGACAAGGTCGAGGTGCGCGCCCTGGTGACCCTGTACGGCGCGCGCGGCGATTACCAGATCAACGTCGAGGCGATCCGCCGCGCCGGCGTGGGGGCGCTGTACGAAGCCTTCCTGCGCCTCAAGGACAAGCTGGGCGCGCAGGGCCTGTTCGACCAGGAGCGCAAGCGTCCCCTGCCGATGTTCACGCGCAGCGTCGGCATTGTCACCAGCCCGCAGGCGGCGGCGCTGCGCGACATCCTCTCCGCGCTCAAGCGGCGCGCGCCGCACCTGCGCATCGTGCTCTACCCTGCCCCGGTGCAGGGCCAGGGCGCGGCCGAGCGGATTGCCGGCGCCATTCAAACGGCCTCGCGCCGGGCGGAAGTGGACGTGCTGCTGGTATGCCGTGGCGGCGGTTCGATCGAAGACTTGTGGAGCTTTAACGAAGAAGTGGTGGCCCACGCGATCGCCAACTGCGGCATGCCCGTCATTTCCGGGGTCGGCCACGAGACCGACTTCACCATCGCCGATTTTGCCGCCGACCTGCGCGCGGCCACTCCGACCGCCGCCGCCGAACTGGCCGCCACCCCGCGCGCGGACTGGCTCGCCTCGCTGTCGGCCGATGCCGGCGACCTGCGGCGCGCCATGCGCCACACCCTCAACGAAGCGCACCAGGGCCTGGACAACTGGCAGCGCCGGCTGCTGAGCCCATCGGCACGCATCGGCCACCAGCGCCTGGAGCTGGTGGCCTTGTCGACCGCGATGACGCACGCGCTGCGCGCGCCGGTGCAGCGCCAGGCCTATGTGCTGGCACAATTACGCGCGCGCTGGGCCAGCCACCGGCCGGACGTGCGCGCCCTGCGCGCCGACATCGCCTCGCAGCAGCGCCGCACCAGCAGCAGCCTGGCCAGCCAGATGCAACAGAAGCGCGATGCGCTCGGCGCGCTGGCGTCTCAACTCGAACTGCTCAATCCCCAGCGCACGCTCGAACGCGGTTACGCCATCGTGCACGACGCCAAGGGCAAGGTGGTGCGCTCGCCCTTGCAGATCAAGCCGAACGAGGTGCTCACGGTACGCCTGGCCGAGGGCAGCGCCGAGGTGGGCGTGTCGAGCGTCCAGACCCAGCTGGAGTAAGCTGACTGGCTCCTGGGCAAGCGCGCTTTCCGGCGCGAAGCAAATAAGCAACGAACGCCCATCCGAATTACAATAAGCACCGGTTCAGAATCATTGACGCTTTTCCAAACAAAAAGGACACAACATGGAACACACACTGCCGCCTCTGCCGTATGAAATGGACGCCCTGGCTCCCCACATTTCGAAAGAAACGCTGGAATACCACTACGGCAAGCATCACCAGACCTATGTGACCAACCTGAACAACCTGATCAAGGGCACCGAGTTCGAGAACCTGTCGCTCGAAGAGATCATCAAGAAATCCTCCGGCGGCGTGTTCAACAACGCAGCCCAGGTGTGGAACCACACCTTCTACTGGAACGGCATGAAGCCGAACGGTGGCGGCGCGCCAAGCGGCAAGGTCGCCGACGCGATCAACGCCAAGTGGGGTTCGTTCGACAAATTCAAGGAAGAATTCACCAAGTCGTGCCTCGGCAACTTCGGTTCCGGCTGGACCTGGCTGGTGCAGAAAGCCGACGGCGGCGTTGACATCGTCAACACCGCCAACGCCGGCTGCCCGCTGACCAGCGGCGACCAGCCACTGCTGACCTGCGACGTCTGGGAGCACGCTTACTACATCGACTACCGCAACGCCCGCGCCAAGTATGTCGAAACCTTCTGGGGCCTGGTCAACTGGGACTTCGTCGCGCAAAACGCGGCCTGATTGCGCGGCAAGCGCCGCGCTCAGGCACGCTTGCCGACGATCCAGAAAAGAAGCCTGCGCGCTTAGCGCAGGCTTCTTTTTTTATTGGCGCTTCAAATCTTGATGCACCTTCACGTCCAGGCGCTTGAAGGCCTTGACCACGCGCGCAGCGGGAACCAGCTCGCGCACCACCGGACTCGCATGGCGGCCTTGCAAATCGCCTCCCTTGATGCGGCAGGCGGCCAGCGGGTTGCCGGTCCCTGGCATCAGCCGATGCGGGATCGAGGAAAATGACCGGCTTGGTGCCGTCGATCACGCGATGAGGCGATGGAGGCCGGGCCGGCCAAGCGCCATATCGAGCAATTGGTGTGCTGCGCGTGTCGCGTTTTGGTGCGTATCGAGCGCTCGGGTATGCTCAATTGCACCAGAATGGACCCAGGATTCACCAGCTTGGTGATGGACCACGGCCAAGTTCACCAAGAAGCAACACTTCGATGAAATTCTGTGCGTGCAAAATCCTAAGGTGTGGTTGCATTTAAGACACAAAACAGTAATTTTGCTCGAATGGATTCGCATTCATCCATGAAATATTAAGCATATTTCGCCATATACCAAATTTTCATAATGCTTACTGGCGTTGCTTTTCATACACACAAATGTCCACAGATCAGTCATAATGTTCGCTAATACGGCTGATTTAACCCTTCCGCATGACTTGGCGTGCCCACGCTGTTGATAGGAAAGTGACTTGAGAAGAATGGACGGTGACATGAATTCCCCACACAAAGCCTGCTTATTGCAGACGCGTCGTTTAACCACGGGTATTTCTGCACTGTCTGGACCTCGCATGGCCACGCTATTGTTTCCGCTAGCCTTGCTGCTGGGCGGCGCGGCGCAGGCGCAAACCATCAACCCGGCCACCGCCGCCGTCTTCTCCAAACCCGCCCTGCTCGGCGTGCAACTGTCGATGAAGGCCGGGGCCAAACAGGGCAAGGTCACGGCCGACCAGTTGAAATGCGTGCAAGGGCTCGACCCCGCCAGTTTCGACGAGGTCTACAAGCAATTGCTGCTCGCCAATCTCGACAGCAATGAATTGATGCGCACCCAATCCTTCCTGACCAAGTCGGTCGGCAAGAAGTTCGCCAAGCACGGTTACCTGGGCGTCTTTGCGGCCGCCGGCGAGCCGCTGCCGGAAGCGCTTCCGCGCTTTACCGAGGATGAGATGGTCGATTTCGAGCAATTCCGCACCAGCTCGGCCGGCGAAAAACTGGTGACCAACCGTGTCCTCGAAGCGCCCGCCGCCCGCACCATCCTCAACGAGCGCATCGAAAAAGTGCTGGAAGTCTGTATTCCCCAGCAGTAAGGTAGCCAGAGTGTCATGAAAGTGTAGCAAATTGTCCGCGCCGGCCTGCAACTGACTTTTTTTGGTAGTAGCTCTTATACAATGGGCGGCTAGGAGAAAATTCATGTTTCGTGTAATGCTGGTGGAGGACGATGCGCGCCTGGCGCAATTGGTCACGGAGTACCTGAGCGGGTACGAGTTCACGGTCGACCTGGTTACGCGCGGCGACGCCGCGCTGGACCGCTTCAAGGCGCTCACCCCGGATGTGGTCATTCTCGACCTGATGCTGCCCGGCCTGGACGGCATGGTGGTGTGCCGCCAGATCCGCGAACTGAGCGAAACACCCATCCTGATCCTGACCGCGCGCGAAGATTCCTACGACGAAGTGTCGGTGCTGGAACAGGGCGCGGACGATTTCGTCAACAAGCCGGTGCAGCCGCGGGTGCTGCTGGCGCGCCTGCGCGCCCTGCTGCGGCGTGCCCAGGGCAAACCGGGCGGCGACCCGGCGGCGCTCGAATTCGGCGCCCTGTCGATCATCGCCAGCGACCGCATCGTCACCTGGCGCGGCGAGCAATGCCTGCTCAGCAATACCGAATACAAGCTGCTGCTGGTGCTGGCCGAATCGGCCGGACGGGTGCTCTCGCGCGATGCATTGCTGAAAAAAATGCGCGGCATCGAGTTCGACGGGCTGGACCGCAGCATCGATAACTGCATTTCCAAGCTGCGGCGCAAGTTCGACGACGTCGATTCCGAAAAAATCAAGACTGTGTGGGGCGAAGGCTATCTGTTCTCGCCCTCGGCCTGGGCCTGATGCGCAACGGGGCGCCGCCAGGACGCCCCGCCATTCCGGCTAGCGCTTGTAGAACAACTGCTCCACGAACTCGACCGGGTCGTCCGAGCGCGCCACCAGCGCCGCCGCGCCGGCATTGGTGATCGCCGCTGGCGCCAGGCCCAGGCTGTAGCGTCCCATCGTTTTTTCGACCATGGTCACGCGCAGCTTGCCCCCAATGCGCTCGACATCGCTGACCGCCAACTTGTACGCTAGCACCGGCCGGTCGCCGATGGTGGCGAACAACACCATGTGCTTGCTGAAGTCCACCTCCGGCGGCAGCGGTTCGCCGCTATGCCGTTTCCACAATGCGGCCCAAGCCTGCGCATCCTTGATCACCAGCTGGGTGCGCTCGTGCATCTGCGATTTGCCGTAGCCCTCGACCGGCGTGAACGCCACCCGCAGCGGCGCGACTTTTTCAAACGTCACGCTGGCGTAGCTGCGGTCGACCATGACCATCTGCATCGGCGTGCTGACGGTCGGCGCGCAGGCGGTACCGGGCGCATGAATACGCTTTGCGGCGAAAATATTAATTTAATTTAAATATTTCTTAAATATATACCAGTCGTTCTGCGGACTGGCGTCCATCCCCGGCGGGTGGGGACGGTCAGCGCAGCGCCAGCACGGCGCTTGACTTTGGACGACAAGGGCACAATAGTTGATGCGGAATATAGGCGCGCCCGCGATGCCTTCGCGCGGCGTTCGACCCGACTCCGCATGACGACTTAGGGCAGACATGAAAATCCTTGTTTACGCCGCATGCCTGGTGTGCGCCGCCTGGTTGACGAATGCGCGCTCCGAGACGTTCAAGGTCGGCTTCTACAATTACCCGCCCATGATGATCGAGAGCGGGCGGACGGGCATTTACCAGGAGCTCCTCGACGAACTGGGCCAGATTACAGGGCATCGCTTCCAGGCCGAGTACCTTCCCTACGCGCGTCTTGCCAAACGCTTCGACCTGGGACAAATCGATCTCGAACTTGGCGTGTTCCCCGGCTGGGTAAAGCAGGAAAGAATCCCCGGCGTGTTTTCAATACCGTTTGGCAAAGTGATCGACGTACTCGTGTTTGCCCCTGGAAAACATTTCAAAGTGAGCACGCCAAGGGATTTGAGTGGCAAGACAGTGGGATTGGTCAGGGGTTATAGCTATCCGGAATTGCGCGAGCTGTTTGCCAGTGGCGTCGTGCATCGCGCCGACGCCGTGAACGAGCAGCAGCTCATGGCCATGCTCGCTGCCGGGCGGATGGACCAGATCCTGATCAACAAGGCGGTCGCGCAATACAGCGTGCTCCAAGTACCCAATTACAGTGAGTTGGTCATCGGTGACGTGCTGGGTTCGTATGATGTCTCGATACGCGTCCAGCCCAGCAAGAAAGCCTTGTTGCCGAAACTGGACGAAGCGATCCTCATCATGAAACGCTCGGGGGCGATCGCCCGGATCTACGGCAAATACGGCGTGAGTCCCTGAGCCGCGGGGCCTTGTCGCCACATGCAAAACCCATCTGGCGGGCCCGAGCTATTCCAGCAGCGGCGCGATCGCCAGCGGCGCGCTCCGGGTCACCAGCTGGCCCTTGTCGGCATGGTCGCCGAAACGGTAATTGACGACCCGGAAGCCCTCGTTGTTGTCGTCCCCGAAGGTGGTGCCCTCGGCCACCGACAGCAGGGCCACGTCGCCGCTACCGTTGCGCAGCTTGACCACCGGGTCCGGCCCCTTGCGCAGGTAGCTCAGGCGCACTCCGCCGCAACGGCGCGTGCGCGCCGACGCATCCACATGGCGCAGATACGTGAGCGCTTGCTCGCAGGCCGCGCGCAGGTCGCTGGTTTCGTACACGCCGTCGGAGCGCACCACGATCGATACGCGCGCCCGGAACACGTACTGGGCGGCATTGCGGGTGAGCATCAGCGTGGCATTGTCGTCATACGCGGCCTTGAGCAGCGGGAAGACGGTGCGGCCGGTCGGATCGAGCGGCAGGTTCAGGCTGCTGGCCTTGCTTAGCAGGCTCAACTGCAAACCGTCGGTCAGCACGCCCTTCTCTTTCAACATGACCTGGAAATGGTTCTGCAAGAAATTCTTGGGCCTGCCGTATTTCTCAAACACCACCATCGCGCGGTAAGCGTCGCGATAGCTGAGCCATTCGCCGCCAACCTCATTGGCCGTCGTGCCGCCTGCCGTAAACAGCAAGGCAAGGATGGCGGAAACGTGGCGTACAAATGGCATGATCAGAATCGGTAAGCAAGTCCGGTGGACACGGTGACATGATTGGGGCGTTCGACCAGCGGGCTGCGCCGCGCATCGCCCTGCAGGCGCGCGGCGCGCACCGTGCTGCCGAGCATCCAGGAAGGCGACAGCGCCCAGTTCCAGCGCGCAGCCACCGCTACCTCCTTGAGGCCGCCCGACGGCGCATACACGTCATTGCCGCTGCGCAAGCTCTCGACCTCGGTCACGCCGAAGTAGCTGCGGTTGTAGCTGCCGTTCACCAGCGTCAGATCGGCCGATAGCGATACCGTGTGGTGCGGCGAGATGGCCCGCGCCACGTGCTGCAGGCCCACGGTCCAGGTGGCGCCATGGCGGTCCCGTCCCGAGCCTGCCAGCAAGTTATTGGTGATGCGCAAGGATGGCGTCAGATAATAATGGAAAAAAAACCCGCCTTGCAGGCGCGCACCGATGGCGTCGGTGCCGCTGAGCCGGTTGCCGCTGCGCTTTTCCGCCGCCGGTGGCGTTGGGCGGTCCGGCTGGCCGGTCTTCGGATCGGTCGCGCCGAAGGTCGGCACCGACTCGCCCGCAAACCCGGCCACGGGCGCCCCCAGCCACTCGCCGTCGTTGCCGGAATGGTTGCGGCGTGGCAGCAGCGCAAGCAGGGGGCCGTATTCGAGCACCGGATTGGTCGACAAGTGCATCCCCGCGCTCATGCCCGAGACAAACACGCCATTGCTCCACTCGACCTGCAGCAGCGGCAAGGCTGTCACGCGGCGCGCGTGCGCCCCCTGGTAGCGCGGCGCAGAGACGGCGCCCAGCCCGACATACATGTCGCGGCTGCCGTCCGGCATCGGATTGGTGGCAGGGGTCTGGGCCCAGGCGGCAGGCAAGACGCCGGCCAGGACGAGGGCAAAAAGGGTTCTCATGAAGTTCGCCGAAAAGATGATCAGCCGCCATTTTACGGCCTGCCGCCGACATCGCCGAAATCGCTGAGTTTTCGTCAAGACCGCACGCGCCTCGCCTGCGCGCCACGGCGTCCCACGATGCGCGGCTGGCGGGCGCCTTCATGCGTCCCGCTGCATCGCCATCATGCTGTTATTGCGAAGAAAAAAAGCCCACGACACCGGAGAGCATCGAGGGCGAACGGAAAACCCGATGCGCATAGCTTAGGCGCTTCGCGCTTCCCTTTCCGCCTCGAAATGTCTGGCAATTGTCGTAAATATGTATTCGACATCACCGAACTGCTGAGTACGCTATTCGATGAGGGGCGTGATCGCCAGCGGCGTACTGCTGGTGATGAGCTGGCGCGCTTCGGCGCCACGACTGAAACGATAATGAACGATGCGAAAGCCATTTTGTCCATCGCCGGGAAATGCGCCGCCCTCGGTCACCGGCAGCGCCACCGCGTCGGCCGCGCCGCTGCGCACGCGCACCGGCGCGGGGGCGCCTATCTCGTGCGGAAAGACGAAGCGTACGCCCACGCAGGCGCGCGTGCGGGCACTGGCATCGGCATAGCGCAGGTAGTCGAGCGCCTGGCCGCAGGCGGCGCGCAGCTCGGCGCTGTCGTACAGGCCGTTGGCACGCGGCACGATCGACACGCGCGCGCGAAAACCGACCGGTCCGGCGCCGCCGCTGACCAGCAAGGGCGCGTTCTCGTTATAGGCCGCCGTGCTGAGGGGAAATACCGCGCGCCCGCTGGGATCGAGCGCAAGGTACTGGTCGCCGTCCCGGGTCTGCAAGATCAGCTGTACATTCGGCGCCACCGCGCCCTGCCGCGCCGGCACCAGCTGCAACTGGTTTTGCAGATAGTGTTTCGGGCCGCCGTATTTCTGGAACACCACCATGGCGCGGTAAGCGTCGCGATAGCTGAGCCATTCCGGCGCGGGCGCATGCGCCGTGCTGGCGCCGGCCGACAACAGCAGCGCGATCAGGAGGGCGACGTGGCGTGGGGCATTCATCATCAAAACCGGTAAGCGAGCGCAGTGGACAAGACAAAGCCGTTGGGACGCTCCACCAAGGGACTCTTTTGCGCAGCGCCCAGTACCCGGGTCGCTTGCACGTTATTAATCAGCAGCCACGATGGCGACAAGGCCCAGTGCCATCTCAGGCCCGCGCTGGCGCCGTTCAGGCCGCCGCCGGGCGCGTACGCCGGGTTGCCGCTGCGCAGGGATTCAGCCGCGCTGACGCCGAAAAAGCTGGTGTTGTAGTGACGGTTGACCACGCTCACGCCAGCCGACAGCGACACGCTGTGGTGCGGCGAAAACTGCTGCACCACATGCTGGATGCCGAGGTTCCACAGCAAGCCGTTGGCATCCCGGCCGGCGCCGTACAGCACGCTGTTGGTCAGGCGCAGGCTGGGGCTGAGATAGACGTTGACGAAGCCGCCCGCCTGCAGGCGCGCGCCAACCACGTCCATGCCGGACAGGCGGTTGGGGCCGCTGCTGCGCGCGCCCAAACCGGGGGTGGCAGTTGGCTCGGCCGGCGTGCTGTCGATCGGCGCCAGCGGCGCACCGCCGTCAGTCATGGAGGTGAGCGAGGTGCCGCCCAGCGCGGTCCCGTTGCCCGATTCGCTGCGCCGCGCCTGGACCGACAGCAGCGGGCCGAATTCGAGCGATGGCTGGTCCGACAGGTGCACGCCTGCGTTCATACCGGAAATAAACACGCCATTGCTCCACTCACCCTGCAGCACCGGCACCGCCATGCGGCGCGGCCGGCGCGCGCCTTCATAGGCGGGCGCCGCCACGAAGCCCAGCCCGACATACATGTCGCGGCTGCCGTCCGGCATCGGATTGACGGCCGGGGTACGGGCGGTGGCGCTGGCGCACGCCGCCCCGAGCACAAAGGTCAACAGGATTTTCATACATCGGGGTCCGGGCCCGGCGGCGCTTGCGCGCCACCAGGGAAACGGAAAACTGCCTTAACGTTGCCGCGATTGGGTCGAAAACTCGACCGTGTCATCCGAGCGCGCCAGCTTCACCAGATGCCCGGGGTGCGAGATCGCCGCCGGACACATGGCGCCGTTGTCGGGCTTGAGCGACCAGTTCACGCTGGACACCTGGATCTTGCCGCTCTCGCGGTAGATGCTCTCGATTTCGGTGGTATGGCAACCGTTCGAGCCGCCACGGCCGAAGACCGCGACCACCATGTCCTTGCTGAAATCGACAGCCGGCAGGTCGGCGTTGTCATGCGACTGGCGCCACACGGTGGCGAAGGTGGCGGCATCCTTGATCACGATATTGCGCGGCGTATCGATGTGCGAAAACGGGCTGCGCCACAGATCGGTGAAGGCGATATTCTGCGTCGTCACCTTCACGAAGTCGACCACTGCGTCGATGCGCGGCACCGTGATCATGTGCATCGGATTGGCCACCACGGCGATGCAGATGGTGCCGGGATCGGGTGCCTTGTCCTCGTAACGGATCACCAGATGCCCGTCGCTGGCGTTGGCGCGGCGCACGCCGAAGCTGCCGCAGGCCGAGCCGTTGCCGCCGAACAAGGCGATGACCATCTCTTTCGTGAAGTCGACCTTGGGCGCCGGCGGCGGCGGGATGCGGATGGCGCTGTGTTCGGCCCACAGCGCGTCGAGCGCCGCCTGGTCGCGCACTACGACGTTGCGGGCCGTGCCCACGCCCGAAAAGGTATCGCTGGCGATGGTATTGAAATCCACACTCAATCCGTTTGCAGGGAGGAACTTGATCTCTTCGACCACATGGCCGGCGCCAAGGCCGAAACCTTCTTCATTGCTCTTCTCGATGATCGTGTTAAAAATGGGCAGCATGACTGCGTCGCTGCATTCCCGCTTGGGGCCGGCGATGGAGTCACTCAGGCTGCATACTTTCGCGTCCGGTGTCAGGGCGAACAGTTCGGTGCTGTAGCGCTTGTCGGCGCAATCGCCCGACTGGTTCCACAGGACGTATTTGTGATCGATCACGAACAGGCGGTTGGTCACGCTGGCGCACGAGGCTTGCTGGGCGCGCGCGATGAAGGGGGTGATCACGGTGACCGGAACCGGCGTCGGCGTCGGCGTTGGTGTCGGCGTCGGCGTCGGCGTCGGCACGACGATGTCCGGTTGCGTTTTCGGTGGGACGGGCGTGCTGCCGCCGTTGTCGCCGCCGCCGCAACCGGCAAGCGCGACAGCGCCAGCCAGCGGGAGGCAGGAAAGTGCGCGAATCAAAACAGACATGGCAAATCCTTTCATAAGGGAAGCGATACCTGCCAGCGCGCAAGCGCGGCGGGCAGACCTGGAATTCGAGTAAGGCCATGATATCGAGAATCGCGCCACACTTCCGCCATGAACTGTCCCCTATTTGTCACTTATTTGTAATACCCCGATCCGCCCCGCTCTTATACAATGCTGCGCAAGGAGAAGCGATGGCGACGGCAACAGTTATTGAACAACGTTGTGGCGGGAAACACGCGTGAACCGGATCTTCTTCCGCTTCTTCGTGCTGGTCATGCTGTCGATTACGATTGCGACCTTCGCCATCTATTTCGCCACCAGCCGCCTGTTCGGCGATCCGCTGGACGATATCGCGCGGCGCCAGGCGGCCGCCCAGATTTTCCTGCTTGAACAATACATCGACAAAGCCCCGGCCGACGACTGGCTGGTGCGGCTCAACAAGGTGCGCGAAGTGTCGGGCGTCAAGTTCTACCTGGTGCCGCTGAGCAGCGTGCGCGCCTCGCTGCCGGTCCAGCAGCACGCCGCGCTCAACCGCGGCGAACTGGTGCTCGATACCGCCAACAAAGCCTTTTACCGCCGCGTCGACCTGCATGGCGAAAGCTATATCGGCAGCGCCGAGGAAGTCATCCATGCGCAAGAGCTGCCGATCGACATCGACCTGGCGCTGAAGATGGAAGCGGTGCGCTACGTGATCGTGGCGCTGTTCCTGCTGGTGCCGATCGCCCTGTGGTCGCGCTCGCACTGGCTGGGGCTGCAGGAACTCTCGCGCGTGGCCGACGAAGTCGGTGCCGGCAAGCTGTCGGCGCGCGCCAGCTTCAAGACCGGCGCCATCATTTATCCGCTGGCCGAGCGGCTCAACCACATGGCCGGGCGCATCGAAGGCTTGCTCGACGCGCAGAAAAACCTGCTCCATTCCGTTTCGCACGAACTGCGCACCCCGATCGCGCGCCTGGAATTCGCACTGGAACTACTCAGGTCGGCAGCGGACGATCCGGCGCTGGAACAGCGCATCGTGGCGATGGAAGGCGATGTCGCCGAGCTGAACGGGTTGGTGAATGAACTGCTGGGCATGATCCGGCTCGACAGCCGCCAGGCCTTGCAGCAAGCCAGCTTCGAGCTGGCGCCGGCGCTGCTGGGCTGCGTGGACGCGCTCGACCCGCTGGCGGCCCAGCCCCAGGTCCGGCTCGACAGTGCGCTGGGCAGCATGACCGGCGACCGGCGCCTGCTGCTGCGGGCGGTGGGCAACCTGCTGCGCAATGCGCAAAAATACGGCAATGGCCGGATTGCGCTGTCGGCGCGGCGCGTGGACGGCGTGGAAATCGTGGTGGAGGATGACGGGCCCGGCATTCCGGAGGCGGAACGGGGCAAGGTGTTCGAACCGTTTTACCGGCTCGACCGCAGCCGCGACCGCAGTACCGGCGGTTTCGGGCTGGGATTATCGATTGCACAGAAGGCGGTAGCGCTGCATGGCGGCACGATTGCGGTGGAACAGTCGGCGCTGGGCGGGGCGCGCTTCGTGATTGCCTTGCCGGCCTGAGAACTGCCGTTTCTGCGAAGGCAAAAACGGCAGTGCAATGACTGCTGTTACTTTTCCGCCGGCTTCAGATGCGTGATGCCGTACCAGAGGTGTTCCCACCAGTGCGGACGCGAACTGACCACCTGCATGCAGCGCGTGTCGACCTCGCCCTTGAACACCGGATCGGCGCATTGCTTGGTGATAAGCGCATGGCGCTGGTTCTCGGCATTGACGATCGCTATCGAAAACCACACCACGACGCTGCACAGCACGACCACCAGGCTCCATGCCAGCTGGTTAATCCAGTTGCGCTCGAACAAATCTTCCTCTATGGGGCGCGAGGCGTCGTAGATTTTGATGATTTTCTCTTCAGGATCGCTCATTTTCCGGCGGACTTGGCAGGTGTGGTACTCGCTTTGGCAGGCGCCTTGGCCGGTGCTGCGGCAGCGCCCTTCTCTTTCTGGGCCTTGGTCACGAGCGCGTCGAGCGCCTGCATGAACACCACGTACTCGGTGGCCTTGGTCACGCCCGGATTGGCTTCGGCAACGACCGATGGCGAGGTCACGAAACGGCCATCGACCACCACCGTTGGCGCACTGTCGACCTTGTAGTTCTGGGTCAGCTGCGATGCGCTTTTCAGCTTGGTCAGCACGCCGAACGAATTCCAGTATTCCAGGAACTTGGCCTGGTCGATGCCCTGCTTGGGAATCCACTCAAGAATGGCCGCGTCCTTGTTCAGGCGAAGGCGCTCGACATGAAAGGCATGCAGCACTTTCGGATGCATTTCTTCGGCCTTGCCCATCGCTTCGAGCGTCAGGTGCAGATGCGCCTCCGGATCGGTACCGCTGGAGGCGAAGTGCACGCGCCGCAACAGGACGTTGTCGCCCTGCTTTTTGACCCATTCGGCCAGATGCGGTTCAAGCGTATAGCAATGCGGGCAGTGGTACATGAAAAATTCGATGACTTCGACTTTCTTGCCGGTCGCCTTGGTCGGCTGCGGCGCGGCCAGCGTCACGAACTCGACACCGTTTTTCGGATCGGTGGGCGAAGCGAACGCCGTACTGACGGCCAGACTGGCCACGGCCAGAGCAATACGCAGGAAACGCATAAATATCCTTCATGTTAAGTTGAGACGACGATCGCGAGATTACCACTTTTTGCGGCAGGTCAGAGGCCAGGGACCCGCATTTTACATTGCGTTGCACATGCCGGCCCAGTGATCGCCCGGTCATGCAGTAAACGCAGGCCTACCTGCGGCGTTGACGCGCCAGGTCGAGTTTTTCGCACAGGATGGCGGCGCCGTCGGGCAGGCGCGGCCCGGCGCGGGTCAGCAATTCCCCATCCAGGGTGAACAGATTGCCCTGGCGCACCGCCAACAGAGTTTTGTAAGGCGCCCAGATCGCCAGGCCCTGTTCCGAGGCATCGTGCGGCTCGCTGCCGACGATCGCTTCCGGATTGGCCTGCAACACCGCCTCGATGCCAACCGAGGGCGCCTTGACCGCCAGCGCGGCGAAGATATTCTCGCCGCCGCACAGGCGGATGGCGTCGCTGGCGATCTGCTGGCCATTGAGGGTGTACAGCGGCTTTTCCCACACCTGGTAAAACACCGTGACCGGCGCTCGCTTGCTGTAGCGCGCCGCCAGCGCCGCGATGCGGGCGCGGAACGACGCTGCCGCCGCCTGCGCCACTGTTTCAGTGCCGAGCAGCTGGCCGAAGCGCAGCATGCTGCCGGCCACCTGGTCCATCCGCGCCGGCTCGCTGTAAAACATTGGAATGCCGAGCTGGCGCAGCTGCTCCAGCTGGCGCGCCGTGTTCCCGCTCTGCCAGACCACCAGCAGGTCGGGTTTGAGCGCCAGCACGCGTTCGATGTCGATCTGGCTGTTGTCGCCGACCAGCGGGATGCCGCGGGCGGCCGGCGGATAGTCGCTGTAGCTCATCGCCCCGACGATGCGCGCGCCGCCGCCGGCCGCGAACAGCAGCTCGGTGACGTGCGGCGCCATCGACACGATGCGCCGGGCCGGCGCGGCCAGCGCCACGCGCCGGCCGGCGTCGTCGACCACCGTGATGGCGGCGCCGGCAACACCGGCCCACAGGGCCAGCGCGGCGAAGACGAGGCGCTGGCGCATCAGAAGTCGTAGCGCGCCGAGACCTTGATCTGGCGCCCGTCGCTCGGATAGATGCCGCTGTTGCAGCCGTAGGCATTGCTGGTGTAATGCTTGTCGGCCAGGTTCAGGCCCGCCACCGCGAATTCCCAGGCGCCGATCTGGCGCGCGTAACGGGCCTCGAAGGTGGTGCTTGATGCCATGCGCGCACCGCAGTTGTTGGCGAAGTCGGCGCCGAAACGCTGGCTGCCGGCCCATTGAAAGCCGATATCGGCGCTGTGGCCATTGCCCGGTACCCAGGCCAGGCGCGCCGAGACCACGTTCTTCGGCACCAGCACCATCGCGCGCCCGGCGTTCGGGCCGTCGGTGAAGCGCGCCAGCACATGCTGCCAGTTGCCGCTCACGCGCCAGTCGCGCGCGATGCTGGCGTGGACATCGAACTCCACGCCTTTGCGCTCGGTCGGATCGAGGTTGGTGTTGGCGCCGTAGCCGCCGTTCACGGTCGGGTCGTAGAAAATTTCATTACGCAGCTGATGGCGGAACACGCGCGTATTCGCGCCCAGGGCCGCGTCGCCGTAAGCGACGCCCAGTTCCAGGTCGCGCGAGGTTTGCGGCGCCAGCACGCCGGGCGCGGCGCGGTAGCCGTTCTCGTCGACGTTGGCCACGCGGTAGCTGCGCCCGGCCTTGGCGTACAGGTTCACCAGCGGCATGACATCAACGCTGCCCTGCACTTCCCAGGCGTTGAGGGTGGTCTTGCTGGCGTACGGCGCGGCGAAGGCGCGCGCGTCGGTGGCATCCTTCTCGAAGCGTTCGCGGCGCGCGCCCACGGCCACGCGGGCCTTGTGCGCGCCGCCGAACTTGAGCTCATCGCGCACATACAGCGCCCTCGATTTTTGCGTGGCGTCGGCATCCGAATACGCCGAATCGGTCACGCGCGACCACTTGACCATATCGACGCCGGCCACCAGCTCATTGAGCACGCCGCCCATTTGCGCCAGATGGCGCAGGCGCGGCGAAAACTGGGTCTGGGCGCTGTCATAGGTCGCCTTCGACGCCATGCGCTTGCCCTCGATGGTGTAGAAATAGGTCGAACGGGTGGTGCGCTCGCGGCGCGACAGTTCGGCAGCCAGGTCGACGCTGCCGACGCGCTGCTCCACGAACGCGGTCCGGCGGTCCGAATCGAGCGAGCCAATATCGTCAGGCGTATTGGCCTGGCGCGGGTTCTCGCCGAACTGGCGTGCGCTCAGGGCGCCCGGCAGGTCCGACTCCTGGCGCGCGCGGTCGTAGCGCACCCCGGCGCGGCCGCCCTGGTAGGCCCACTGGGCGCCGCCGCTGAAGGTATCGAGCGCGAACTCGTTATGGTCACGGTAATTGTCGGTGCGCTGGCTGCCGACCGAAGCGTCGAGCGCGAAGCCGTTCCACGACTGGGCCATGGCGGCGCGCAGGTCGCGCAGGCCGAACTGGCCGGCTTCGGCGCGCAGCATGCCGCGCCGGCCGTTCGCTTCCGGACGGCGCGTGATGATGTGGATCACGCCGCCGGTGGCGCCTTCGCCATACAGCACGCTGGCGCCGCCGCGAATGATTTCGATGCGTTCGACGGTCTCGATCGGGATCGACGACAGCGTCGCATTGCTCAATTCACTCTCGGACATGCGCACGCCGTCGAGCGTGACCACCATGTTCTGGCTGCTGTTGGTGCCGAAGCCGCGCAGATCGAGACTGAAATCGGGCGAGCCGTCCAGGCTCTGGCGGCCGTACACGCCGCCGATCTGGCGGATGGCCTGGTTGACGTCGGCCGCACCGGCGCGGCGGATCTCGTCGGCGCTGATGACGGTCGCGCCGATCGGGGCCAGCGCCGGGTCGCTGGCGAAGCGGGCGCCGGTCACGGTCACGGCGGGCAGGGTTTGGGTTTCAGCGGACAGCGCGGCGCTGGACAGGAAACACAGGGACAGGGCGGAAACCAGCGCGAGCGGCCTGGCGGAGAGCGCGCGGCGCGGCGATACTGCAGAAATCATGATGTCGTCTTCAGAAAAAAGAGTCCTGGCCTGCGTCCCCGCAAGCCGGATTGCACGGAACCGACGCGCGTTGCGGCATCGGGTCCACCTGTTTTGGCCGGTATCCGGGCTCGCAAGCCACGATGAGCGGCTTGCAGTACCGTTGCGGGGGCAGCACACTGGGTGTTTCCCGTTTAACTGCCGGCGTGAGGACGCGGGCGGGCACCAAAACTGCGCCATTATAATCGGATACGCCAGCCGGACTGCGGCCCGGCGGGCGTTGTGGCATGCTGTGCGGCTGGCCGCCGGCCCCCTCTACCCCATCGCAAGCGCCCAGCGGCGCAGGAGAATGCATGCAAGCGCGTACCCTAACCATGGCCCTCAAGGCGCTCCTGCTGGCGGCAGCCGCCATCGCCGGCGCCGAGCTGCTGGCCCAGGGCGACATCACCATCACCCCGATCCCGCAACCGGTGACCGACGTCGGCATCGGCCTGGCCCTGCCGTCGGCCAGCGCGGTGAGCGTGCCGAGCGCCGCGGATGCGTGGGGCGGGCCGCGCAGCGGCAGCGAAGCGACCCTGTCGGAGCGCGTGGTCGACTACCGCATCGAAGCCACGCTCGACCCGGTCGCCCACACGGTCGACGGCAAGCAGAAACTCACCTGGCGCAACCGCAGCAAGGAGACCGTGCGCAGCGTCTACCTGCACCTGTACATGAACGCCTTCAAAAGCGCCGGCAGCACCTACTTCACCGAACAGCGCGAGGCCGGCGGCAGCGTCACCACCGCCCCCGGCGAATGGGGCCAGATCGACCTGCGCAGCGTGACCCAGGGCGGGGCCAAGGTCGACTGGTCGTTCGTCCATCCCGACAATGGCCCCGCCTCCGACCAGACGGTGGTGCGCTTCGACCTGCCGGCGCCGGTGGCGCCGGGCGCCTCCACCAGTTTCGACATATCCTTCCTGACCCAGTTGCCGCGGGTGGTGTGCAGCACCGGCTACTTCGGCAGCTTTCACCTGGTGGGCCAGTGGTTCCCCAAGATCGCCGTGCTGGAACTGCCGGGCGAACGCGGCGCCACCCGGACCCGCTGGAACGCCCACGAATACCACCACGAGACCGAGTTCTACGCCGACTTCGGCCGCTTCGACGTCAAGCTGACCGCGCCCAAGGGCTACACCGTGGGCGCGACCGGCGAGCTGCAGGGCGCGCCGGTGGAGCGCGGCGGCATGCTGACCCACCACTACGTGCAGGGCGACGTCCACGATTTCGCCTGGACCGCCGACAAGCGCACCGCCCCGCCACTGCGCGCCACCTGGAGCGCGCCGGGCAGCCCGCTTGTGCAGCTGTCGGTGCTGTTCCCGCCCGACCGCGCGGCCAGCGCCGCACCGGCGCTCAAGGCAGCCACCGATGCGCTGACCTATTTTTCAAAAACGCTGGGGCCGTATCCGTACAAGACGCTGACCATCGTGATCCCGCCGCTCAATGCCGACGAAGCCGGCGCCATGGAGTACCCGACCTTCATCACCACCGCCGGCCACGACAAGGTGGTGCCGCAGACGGCCGCCGCCTTCGACCTCGATTTCGTCACCATCCACGAAGTCGGCCACGGCTACTTCTACGGCATCCTGGCATCGAACGAATTCGAAGAACCGCTGCTCGACGAAGGCTTGAACGAATTCTGGAACTACCGCATGCTGCGCGATACCGGCCAGCAGTCGTATCTCGGTTCGCCGCTGCTCAAGGCGCTCGGCTTCGCGCCGGGTTTCAAGGGCTTCGACGTCGAGCGCCACGAGGCGCCGCGCCTGGAACCGGCCGACGCGATCGGACAGAATGCCCACATGCGCCTGCAGGGCATTGGCCCGGTGTACGTGCGCAGCTCCACCATGCTGCGCGACCTGGAGGCGCGCATCGGCCAGGAGGCGACCGAACGCGCCTTCAAGGAATACTACCGGCGCTGGAAATTCCGCCATCCGAGCACCGCCGATTTGCGCGAGACGCTGGCCGAGGTGAGCGGCCAGCGCGCCGCCGTCAACGCCATGTTCGCGCAGCAGGTGTACGCCACGGCCCCCATCGACGACCGCGTCTCGCGCTTTTCGAGCGAGGAAGAGGCGGCGGCCAAGCCCGGCGCCGCGCGCACCTGGCGCACCAGCGTCACGGTGCAGCGGCGCGGCGCCCCGGTCGCGCAAAGCGTGCTGGTCAAATTCGCCGACGGCAGCAGCGAAACGGCGGTGTGGGACGACCAGCAGCGCTGGCGCACCTTCAGCTGGGTCAAGCCGGCCAGGGCGGTGTCGGCCGAACTCGATCCGCAGCGCCTGCACTACCTCGACACCAGCAAGCTCGATGACAGCCGCACCCTGGAGCCAAGCGGGCGCGCCGCGCGCCGCTGGGCCGGCGATGTGGCCGCGTTTTTCAATATCCTGTTTTCCCTGATTGCGACCGTGTGATGCATCCATCTCCTGCCTTTTCGATCGCCTCCGTTCCACGGGCGGCACGCGCGGCGCTGCAATGGCGCCTGCTGCTGCTGTGGGTGTTGTGGATGCTGGTGCCGGCCCTGATCATGGCGCTGCCAGCCTGGCACCTGTTGTCGGCCAGCCTCGATTACTCGGTCCACGCGGCGGCGCTGGCGCGCGCGCTCGACATGACGGCATTGAGCGACCTGATGGCCGTGCACGCGCGTCACCAGGTGGTGTTTACCCAGGCCGGCAGCATGGCGCTGCTGGCCACCCTGCTGATTTCACCGATGCTGTCGGGGATGGTGGCGACGGCGGCGCGCGCGCAGCAGGTGCCCGGCTTTGCGGCGCTCACGCGCGGCGGCGCCGACTATTACGCACCCATGCTGCGCCTGCTGGCCTGGGGCGCGCTGCCGCTCGGCCTGGCCTTCGTGGCCGGCATGGGCGCCATCGACGCCGCGACAGCCTACGCCGCCAAGGTCATCTCGGCGGACGACGCGGCGCTGGCGCTGATGCTGGCGCAGGCGCTGATGGTGCTGCTCATCGGGCTGGTGACTGTCTCGCTCGACGCCGGCCGCGCTTTTTTGGCCTACGACCCGCGCAAACGCTCCGCGCTGGCGGCCTGGCTGTCGGGCTGCATGCTGCTGGTGCGCCATCCGCTGGCGGCGCTGGGCAGCTACGCCGGTATCAGCATCGTCGGCCTTGCCCTGGCCGGCCTGCTGTCGCTGGCGCGCGCGAACATGGCGGGGATCGATGCGCTGGGTTTTACCGGCGCCCTGCTGCTGACCCAAGCGGCGGTCATCGCCATCGGCTGGATGCGCAGCGCGCGCCTGTTCGCGCTGATCGACCTGGCGCGCACGCGCATGACTTGATAAAGAGCGCGCACGTCCCTATATTGGATAGATAAACCACCGTCTGGAGCACTGCCATGAGCCACCGCCTGCCGACCTATTTCGTCTCCCACGGCGGCGGTCCGTGGCCATTCATGAAAGAGCAGTACGGTGAAACCTACGACGTGCTGGAAGCGTCGCTGGTCGATATCCGGCGCCAGATCGGCGACGTCAAGCCGGCCGCGGTGCTGGTCATTTCCGGTCACTGGGAAGAAAAGGAGCTGATGCTCTCGTCCGGCGCGCAGCCGCCGATGATCTACGATTACGGCGGCTTTCCGGCCCATACCTACCAGATCAAATACCCTGCGCCAGGTTCGCCGCAACTGGCAGAACGCGCCGCCGCCCTGCTGGCAGCGGCCGGGCACGCGGTGTCGCTCGATCCGCAGCGCGGTTTCGACCATGGGACGTTTTCGATGCTGTATCCGGTCTACCCGGAGGCCGACGTGCCGGTGGTGCAGCTGTCGCTGCAGCACGGCTTCGATCCGCTGACGCACGTGAAGATCGGGCGCGCGCTGGCGCCGCTGCGCGATGAAGGGGTACTCATTATCGGCAGTGGCCTGAGCTACCATAACCTGCGCCAGTTCGGCCCCGAAGGCAGGCTGGCATCGCACCAGTTCGACGGCTGGCTGCAATTGGTGCTCAAGCTGCCGCCGTCGGAGCGCACCATCGCCCTGCTGCACTGGGGCCAGGCGCCGTATGCGCGCAATGCCCATCCACGCGAAGAGCATCTGCTGCCGCTGATGGTGGCGCTGGGCGCGGCCGAATCCGAGGATGCGGCCTGCGTGTATCACGAAGATGAATTTTTCGGCCACCTGGCCGTGTCGAGTTTTCGCTTCGGCGAACCGGTGGCGCCGTAACAGCGCCACCGGTTTGACCAGGCCTCGTCAGAACTGGTTGCTGCCCTTGACGACCAGGCCGCCCTGGGGCTCGGGCAACGTTTGCAGCAGGGTGGCGCCACCCAGACCTGTGATGCGAACCTGCATCGGACCTGCCGCAATCGGGCTCGGATACACGAAGTAATTGTATTCTTCGCGCTTGACGGCGATCCAGTTGGTGCTGCCGTTCGGGCGGATCTCGAGTTTGGTGATCGGCAGGCGGTGGTTGAGCACCTGGATGCCCTGCCAGTAGATGGTGCTGCCTTCCTTGAAGCGGTAGCTGACCGTCCCCGTCGTCTCGCCGGCGACCACATACCAGCTGATCGGCACCCTGCCCGCCGACTTCTCGGCCACCTTGACGAAAGCCTGCTCGCTCAGGTCAACGTCACCCGGTTTGCATTCCGGGCAGCGGTCGGTGATGCGCACCGTGACCTTGCCTTTGGGACCGGTGACGGCGATGTACTCGCCGCACGCCCCGCTGTTGGCGTAATCCGTCTGGTTCATCGCGGCCACCATCAGGTTGCCGGGACTGGCGTCGTAGCTGCAATTGCCCTCGCCCGTTGCGCCGTAAAAGGTGCCTTCGCCTTTGTAGACTGGGGAGAGCGCGCCTGTCGGCGTTGGCGTTGGTGTCGGAGTAGGCGTCGGTGTCGGTGTTGGTGTTGGCGTCGGTGTCGGTGTTGGTGTCGGTGTTGGCGTCGGAGTAGGAGTCGGTGTTGGCGTCGGAGTAGGAGTTGGCGTCGGCGTGACGGCATCCGTCGCGCAAAAGCCGATCGACTCCATCGTCGACTTGCCCTGGATGATCTTGTTCCAATCGAGCCCGCCGGTGAAAACGATGGCGCCGCCGGACTGCTGGCCGACCGCGTTCCATAGCGACGTCACCGTGCCCCGTATCGGGAGCGAACCGCTCCACTGGACCGCCTGCGCATTCGGATTGGACACCTTGACGATGGCGCAGTACCCGCCCACCCACGGATTGTTGACGACATACGTCAGCGACACTGGCATTGCAGCCTGTGCCGAGGTGGCAAACAGGCCGGCGACGATGGTTTGACAGACGACGGTGGAACGCAGCATGAATCGCATTCGGACTCCATTTCGGTTGAAGTAATCGGTGTGCGCCAGAGCTGGGCGCAGGCAAGCGACACATTCGCCAACCGAGAGACCGATGTTCGGATATCCGCTCAGTCAACCCTCGGCCGCCTCTGAAATCCTTTGCACGATGCTTTCATTAAGCGCCATAGTTGAACAGATGTCAATGCAATGCGGGAAGCGCCGCATGCCGGCGCACGCCTTGTTCAGCGGTTCTGGACGGCATCGAAGCGCGCAAACAGGTCTTCCAGGATAGCATCCTGGTCCATTTTGGCGCCGGATATCGGCCGGATGCCCGGCGTCATGAAGCTGAACATTTTGTGTTTCCCGACCATGCTGATGTTGCCGCCCACCGTGGTCAGGCAGAACGCCCGCCGCAAACTGCGTCCAGCCTGTTTGACCGCCACGTCGGGATTCACGTAAAAGACGATATTGAGGAAACTGCCGAAAACATTCGGAAATGGATTGATGGTTGTAATTTTTTCCATGTCCGAGAACGCCACGGACAAGCCATCGGCAAAGCGGACGCCCTCGTCGCTCACCGTCATCGT
Source organism: Massilia frigida (assembly GCF_011682175.1). Classification (GTDB taxonomy): domain Bacteria; phylum Pseudomonadota; class Gammaproteobacteria; order Burkholderiales; family Burkholderiaceae_D; genus Telluria_A; species Telluria_A frigida. The sequence goes on along the minus strand of NZ_WHJG01000003.1, from coordinate 57,116 downwards.
GGCGTGCCTGCCATTCATGGCAAATTGAAGCACGCCCATCACGGCGGCCCACCCGCCCAGCAGGAGCCCGGCGATGAAAAAGCCCGTCTTGCCTTCCCTGAATGCTGCCACACTGAGCGCCAGGACGATGGCACTGACTGGAATACACGCCCAGGCAAATCGTTTGCCTTCGGTATAGGTGATCGGGGGACGCGCTACGTTCATGGAGGACTCCAGGCAAATGAACGGAAAGTATAGCATGTTGACGAATATGCAATATTCGTCAACATGCGCTCCCGCTCATCGGGAGATGGCGGCGCTCAGGTACCGCGCTTGCCGCGCGCCGAATTCGCCGCTTTTTCGGCTGCAATCGCTGCCGCCTTGGCGGCCTTGGCGGCCATCTCGGCCTCATGCTGGGCCAGGCGCACGGCGCGCGTTTCCGGCGTTTCGAGGCTGATGCGACCGAGCGCGCCGGTGCGGTAATCCTGCAGGAAGATGTGCGAGGCCTTTTCGAAATCGAGGTCGCCGCCCTTCTGGCGGTAGCCGCGCCGCGCCGCCACGCCTTCGACCACGGCGATGCCGTCCATGCCCTCGGTCTTGAAGCCGTAGCGCGCCGTCAGCAGCGCCGGATAGCGCACCAGCAGTTCGTCGGCCAGGAACACGGCCACTTCATCTTCGATCAGCGCGTTCGAGCCGATGGCGTGGCTGGCGGCCAGCATCAGGCCATCGCTGGCCAGCGCGATCTTCGGCCACAGCATGCCGGGGGTATCGACCAGGATCGTGTTCTTGCCGAGGTAAAGCTTTTGCTGCATCTTGGTGACGGCCGGCTCGTCGCCCACCTTCGCCACTTTTTTCTTGAGCAGCGCGTTCATCAGGGTCGATTTGCCGACGTTGGGAATCCCCATGATCATGATGCGCAGCGGCTTGGTCGGTACGCCCCGGTGCGGCGCCAGCGACTGGCACAGGTCGGGAATCCGGGCCACCTCGCCCGGCTTCTTGGTGGTCATCGCGTAGGCGGTCACGCCTTCCTGCGCGTTGTAGTAGGCGCTCCAGGCGGCGGTGGCGGCCGGGTCGGCCAGGTCGACCTTGTTGAGGATCTTGAGGCAGGGGCGCTGGCGGAACAGGCGCAGCTCTTCGACCATCGGGTTGCAGCTCGCCTCGGGCAGGCGCGCATCGAGCACCTCGATCACCAGATCGGTGTTCTCCATCTGTTCGGCCGCCTTCTTGCGGGCGGCGTTCATGTGGCCCGGGTACCATTGTATCGACATGCTGTGCTTTCGGAATTCTCGTATAAGGCGCTATTTTACCCGCCCCCGGAAAACACTACTCCAGATCGGCCAGCACCTTGACGTGCGCCACCACGCTGCGGCCCAGGGCCGACAGGTTGTAGCCGCCTTCGAGGCAGCTGACGATGCGTCCGCGCGCGTACAGGCGCGCCACCGTCATCACCTGGCGCGTGATCCAGGCGTAATCGGCTTCCACCAGGCCCATGCCGCCCACATCGTCTTCGCGGTGGGCGTCGAAACCGGCCGAGATGAAGATCATTTCCGGCTTGAAGTCGTGCAGCGCCGGCAGCCAGTGTTCGGTGATCAGCTGGCGTACCACGTCGCCCCCGCTGCGCGCCGGTACCGGAATATTGATCATGGTGGCGGTGCGCGGCTCCGGTTCGGTGTACGGATAAAACGGATGCTGGTAGAAGCTGGCCATCAGCACGCGCGGGTCGTCCCGGAACGAGGCGGCGGTGCCATTGCCGTGATGGACGTCGAAGTCGATGATCGCCACCCGTTCCAGGCCATGCGAATCGAGCGCGTGGCGCGCCGCGATGGCCACATTGTTAAACAGGCAGAAGCCCATCGGCTCGGTCGGCATGGCGTGGTGGCCGGGCGGGCGGACCGCGCAGAAGGCGTTGGCTATGCTGCCGGCAATGACCGCGTCGGTGGCGGCCAGCGCGGCGCCGGCGGCGCGCAGCGCGGCCTGGTAGCTGTACGAACACAGCGAGGTGTCGCCATCGAGCGGATAGGTGTCGCCCTCGGCCGTGGGCGTATTGTCGCGCACCAGGGCAATGGCTTCCGGCGTGTGATTGCGGCCGATCGCGGGAATTTCGGCCAGCGGTGCCTCGCGCCGTTCCAGCAGGCCATCGAGGCGGGCCGAAATCAACTGGTCTTCGATCGCCTGCAGGCGCGCCGGGGATTCCGGATGCCATTCGCCCATGTCGTGGCGGCGGCAGTCGGGGTGGCTGTAGATTGCTGTGCTCATGTGCGTCATTTCAATAGCGGTGTCATCAATGTTGCACCGGACATGCCGTTCTCGCATAGAATCCTGAGAACGGGTCGTGATGACGGAATAGTCGGTGCCGATGGCGCTAATCTACCATGCCGTGCCCCACGCGGGTGCGCGCGACCACCCACAGCACACTGTAAAGATAACCACCATGTTCAAAAAGATGCACGCCGTCGCCCGCCAGGTCAGCCAGATTGTCGTCGGCAAGGACCTGCAAGTGCGCCAGGCGCTCACCTGCCTGCTGGCCAACGGCCACCTGCTGATCGAAGACGTGCCCGGCGTCGGCAAGACCACCCTGGCCCACGCGCTGGCCATTTCGCTGGGCCTGAAATTCAACCGCGTGCAGTTCACCAGCGACCTGCTGCCGGCCGACGTGGCCGGCATCTCGGTGTACGAACGCGAAAAGAATGGTTTCGTGTTCCATCCCGGCCCGATCTTCACGCAAGTGCTGCTGGCCGATGAAATCAACCGCGCCACGCCGAAAACCCAATCCGGCCTGCTGGAAGCGATGGAAGAGCGCCAGGTGACCGCCGACGGTGCCACGCGCGCCCTGCCCTCGCCATTTTTTGTCATCGCGACCCAGAATCCGCTGCACCAGGTGGGCACCTTCGCCCTGCCGGAATCGCAGCTGGACCGCTTTCTGATGTGCCTGTCGCTGGGCTACCCGGACGCCGCCGCCGAACGCGCGCTGCTGATGGGGGACGACCGCCGCAGCATGCTCAAGACGCTGCCGGCGGCCATGCAGCCGGCCGAACTGACGGTGGCGCAGAAAGCGCTGCGCGAGATCCACGCCTCGGCCTCGCTGATCGATTACGTGCAGGCGCTGGCGCAAGCGTCGCGCCAGAACGGCATGTTCGCCGAGGGCTTGTCGCCGCGCGCCTCGATCGCGCTGCTGCAAGCCGCGCGCGCCTGGGCCGCCATGGAAGGACGCGACCATGTGGTGCCGGAAGATATCCAGGCGGTGCTGGTGCCGGTTTGCGCGCACCGCCTGCGTCCTCTGAAGTCGGCGCACGGGGTGGCGCTGGCCAGCCGCGACCTGGTCCTGCAGCTGCAGAAATCCGTACCGGTGTGAGGCAATGGCTGCCTCCCTGAACCGCTTCATTCCCGCCGCGGTGCGCGCCAAGGCCGACACCTGGCTGTTCCAGAAGCGCGGCGTCGACCCCGGCGAAACCTTGCTGACCCAGCGCCGCGTGTTCATCCTGCCTTCCGGTGCCGGCATGGGATTTGCCGCGCTGATCCTGATCCTGCTGATCGGCTCGATCAACTATTCGCTCGGCCTGGGTTTCGCGCTGACCTTCACCATGGGCACCTGCGCCATGGTCGACATCTACATGACCTATAAAAACCTGGCGCACCTGCACCTGCGCCCGGGCCGCGCGCAGCCGGTGTTCGCGGGCGAAGTGGCGCAGTTCGAACTGCACCTGGTCAACCGCACCAAACTGGACCGCTACGCGCTGTGGGTCGACTTCATGGAGGCCGGCGATGCGCGCCACGTGACCGACGTGGCGGCTGGCGCGAGCAGCGCCGTGCTGCTGTCGGCGCCGAGCACGGAACGCGGCTGGCTGGCCGCGCCGCGCATCCGCCTGACCACGCGTTTTCCGCTCGGCCTGTTGCGCGCGTGGAGCTATTGGCAGCCGGACCTGAACGCGCTGGTGTATCCCTTCCCCGAGGAAAACGCGCCGCCGCTGCCGATATCGGGCGTCGAGAGCGCCGACGGCCATGGCCACGCCGGCCACGACGACTTTGCCGGCATCCGCAGCTACCAGCCGGGCGACTCGCCGCGCCACATGGCCTGGCGCCAGATCGCGCGGCTCGACCCGGCCGACGGCGGCCAACTGGTGACCAAGCATTTCGAGGGCGGCGCGGTGGACGAACTGGTGCTCGACTTTAACGCCATGCCCGCCATCATGAACCTCGAACTGCGCCTGTCGCGCATGACGCGCTGGGTGCTCGACGCCGAACAGCGCGCCCTGCCCTACGCCTTTCGCATCGGCGCCACCGACTTCGAGGCGGCGCTCGGCGAAGCGCACCAGGCGGCCTGCCTGCGCGCACTGGCGCTGCATGGCCTGAAGCAGGCGCCATGAGCGGCGCCAGCGTCGGCGCACCGCGCGCCAGCCTGGCGCGCCTGGCCGCCCAACTACCGCGCGACAAGGCCGACACCCTGCTGCTGCTGGGCGCGGCCCTGATGGTGCTGGCGCCCCACGCCGGGCACCTGCCGCTGTGGGTCTCGAGCCTGTGCGCCCTGACCCTGCTGTGGCGTACCCTGGCCACCGTGCGCGGCACCCGCATGCCATCGGCCTACCTGCTGCTGCCGCTATCGATGGCGGCCATGGCGGGCGTGTTCATGAGCTACCGCACCCTGTTCGGCCGCGATGCCGGGGTGGCCATGCTGGTGCTGCTGGTCGCTTTCAAGATGCTGGAAATGCACGCCAAACGCGACCTGTTCGTGGTGGTCTTCCTGTCGCTGTTCCTGGTGCTGACCAATTTCTTTTATTCGCAGAGCATCCTGACGGCGCTGATGATGGTGGCCTCGGTCATCGCGCTGCTGACCGCCCAGCTATCGTTCCAGTTTACCGGCAGCGTGCCGCCGCTGGGCCGGCGCCTGTGGATGGGCGCGCGCGTGTTCCTGCTGGCCGCGCCGCTGGCACTGATGCTGTTCTTCCTGTTCCCGCGCATCCAGGGGCCGCTGTGGGGCATGCCGAGCGACGCCCAGGGCGGGCGCACCGGACTGTCGAACAGCATGGCGCCGGGGAATCTGTCGAACCTGGCGCAGTCGGACGACCCGGTGTTCCAGGTGCGCTTTCTCGATCCGGTGCCGCCCAAGCCGCAACTGTACTGGCGCGGCGTGGTGATGGGCGACTTCGACGGCCGCACCTGGACCCCGCTGCGGCGGCGTGGCCGGCGCTTCCCCGACCAGGTGTCGCTGACCGTGCGCGGGGAAGCCGTGCGCTACGAACTGACCCTGGAACCGTCGTCGAACAACTGGCTGTTCGCACTCGACCTGCCGGACCGCTTGCCTGTCCTGAGCGAGAATGCGGCCGCCGTGTCGAGCGAGATGGAACTGACGTCCAGCCTGCCAACGAGCAAGCGCGTGCGCTACGAGCTGTCGTCGCACACGGATTACGGCCTTGACGATGGCGCCGAACTGAAAGACCGCGCACGCTGGCTGGCCCTGCCGGACGGCTTCAATCCGCGGGCGCTCGAGACCGGCGCGCAGATCGCGCAGATGAGCGCCGATCCGGCCGCGCGCGCCAATGCGGTGCTGGGCATGTTCACCAGGCTGCCGTTCTCGTACACGCTGCAGCCGCCCCTGCTGGGACGCGACTCGGTCGACGAATTCCTGTTCAAGACGCGCGCCGGCTTTTGCGAGCACTTCGCCAGCGCGTTCGTGGTCTTGATGCGCGCGGCCGAGGTGCCGGCGCGCGTGGTGATCGGCTACCAGGGCGGCGAACTCAATCCCATCGACGGCTTCCTGATGGTGCGCCAGTCGGAAGCGCATGCCTGGGCGGAAATCTGGATCGCCGGGCGCGGCTGGATCCGGGTCGACCCGACCGCCGCGGTGGCGCCGGAACGGGTGCAGCGTGGCCTGTCGAGCGCGCTGGCGCAGAATACCCCGGCCTTCGCCGGCCTGGGCGGCCTGCTCGATTTCGGCGGCGAGCGCAATGCGCTGTTCGAACAGCTGCGCTTTCGCATCGGGGCGATCAACACGGGCTGGAACCAGTGGATCCTGAACTACACCCCGGAACGCCAGAGCGGGTTCCTGGAAAGCCTCAAGCTCAGCCTGATGCACTGGCGCAGCCTCGCCATCCTGGCCGCGCTCGGCGCCGTGTTGCTGCTGTGGCGCGCGGTACGCCAGCGGCGCGAGACAGACCCGGTCGATGCGCTATACTCGGCCCTGGGTCGACGGATGAGCCAGCTTGGCATGGCGCGCGCCGCCGACGAGGGCCCGAACGCGTACGCGGCGCGGCTCGCGCACGGCACGCTGGGGCAAGACAAGCTGGCGGCCATCGACCGCTTCCTGGCGCTCTACAGCGCCCATAAATACAGTGCCCGGCCACCCGCTCCCGGGCTGGCTTCCACCTTGAAAAGTTTGCTGAACAACATTTAATGAAACTGATATCTCTCTTGCTGGCACTGGCTGTGTCGGCAAGTCCCCTGAGCCAGGCGGCGCCTGCCAAGAAACCCGGCAAGAAAAGCGCGCATAGCCGCGCCAAGGCGGGGGCCAAGGCGGGGGCCAGGGCCGCAGCGCGCACGGCGGCGCCGCTCGTGGCCGCGCCCGCTGCGGCCGCAGCCCTGGCCGGCGACGCCATCGTGTTCAGCGAGTCGGAGGCGGTCATTGCTTTCGCCGACGAGCTGGCCTTGCGGCACGGCTTTCCGCGCGCCGAGCTGGGTGCGCTGATCGGCCAGATCCGCTATATCGATGCGGCGGTCCAGCTGGTCAAACCGGCGCCCAAGGGCAAGCCCAAGAACTGGCAAAACTATAGCCGGGTGACCATCGAACCGATCCGCATCCGGGCTGGCGTGGCGTTCTGGAACCAGCACGCCGCCGTACTGGCGCGCGCCCAGGCCGAATACGGCGTGCCGGCCGAGGTTATCGTCGGCATCATCGGCGTGGAAACGATTTATGGGAAGAATACGGGGCGCTTCCGCGTGCTGGACGTGCTCACGACGCTCGCCTTCGCCTATCCCGAGGCGCCCAACCAGGCGGCGCGCATGGCGTTCTTCCGGGGCGAACTGGAAAACGCGCTGCTGCTGGCGCGCAAGTCGAATATCGACCCGCTGTCCATGCTCGGCTCCTTCGCCGGCGCCATCGGCATGCCGCAGTTCATGCCGGGCAGCGTGCTGGCCTACGGGGTCGACTACGACAACGATGGCAATATCGACTTGCGCAACTCGGCGGTCGATGTGATCGGCAGCGTGGCCAGTTTCCTGGTGCAGCACGGCTGGCAGCCCAAACAGGGCGGCCCGATCGTCTATCCGGCGCGCGTGTCCGACGACCGGGTGTGGGAAAGCTTCCTCAACCAGGGCCTGGCGGCCAAGTTCCGGGGCGACGAATTGCGCGCCGGCGGCGTGAGCAGCAGCGCCGCCCTGCCCGCCAGCCAGCGCTACGGCTTGATCGACCTGCCCAACGGCAGCGAGCCGACCGAGTACCGCATCGCCACCGATAATTTTTTCGCTATCACGCAATACAACCGCTCTTACTTCTACGCCATGTCGGTCATCGAACTGGGGCGCGCCATCCGCCTGGCCCGGTCGGGACAGCCTCTTGCCTCCGGGGAAACTTTGTAAAGGAATGTCACGCGCAGGGCCGGTTTTTGGCGCGCAAAGCGCGCCTTGTCCGGCTCATGCGGCTGCGGCGCATGCGCACGCATATTCATTCGTGCCCCATAGAAACCCCTCTTGCGTTAATATACTCAGAAACATGTTGCTAATAAGCCAGTTCTGTTTAGAATTGTGCGGCGGAGGCATCTAAATTGTCTTACACTTAAGTTTTCTTGGAAAACAATTAGCTTTTCAGTGATTTTGTGAGAGAATTGCAATGCGGCTATGTTGCGATCAGACAACACAACCGACATCATTTTGTAATCTGTTATTGCTTATCGGTATTAGATTACAAAACGTTGTACAATTGTGTATATTTTTTAAAAAGTGTTACCCAAGATAAATTCGCAAGCGCACTTCGACGGTGGTTGACCAGCAGCGAGAGCTCCGCGTGTTTGACTTAGCAGCACCACTCACAATAGGAATTATTGACATCATGACAAACCAAGTCGGCATTGATATGAACAGCGATTCGGACTCCGATGATCTGCTGCAATACAACCCAAATCGTTTATTGGACACGCTGATCGAAAATCTGCGTCTCAAGAACGATGCAGCCCTGTCGCGCGCGCTGGAAGTGGCGCCGCCAGTGATCTCGAAGATCCGTCACCACCGCCTGCCGGTCGGCGCCTCCCTGCTGATCCGCATGCACGAAGTAAGCGACCTGTCGATCCGCGACCTGCGCTACTTGATGGGCGACCGCCGCAACAAGTTCCGCATCAGCGACAAGCAGTTCAAGCCAAAAGAAGGCGATCCAGCGTAATAGCGGGATTGGTCGGGCCGCGCAGGCCGGGCCGCGCAGGCCGGGCCGCGCAGGCCGGGCCGCGCAGGCCAGGCCGGAAAAGCCCGTGCATTGCCCTGTGGGGGGCGGCGCGCGGGAAGCATGCAAAAACGCCTTCCACCATGAACGGGTCCTCGACTCGTTCGCGGTGGAAGGCGTTTGTTTTTTTGTGCGGGCCACCGTGCAGGCCCGCGCCGCCGCTTATGCGGGGAATACGCCGGTCGACAGGTAACGGTCGCCGCGGTCGCACACGATGAACACGATGGTGGCATTTTCCACCGTTTGTGAAATGCGCAGGGCGATCTCGCAGGCGCCGGCGGCCGAGATGCCGCAAAAGATGCCTTCTTCGGCCGCCATGCGGCGCGCCATCTGCTCGGCCGCGGCCTGGCTCACGTTCTCGACCTGGTCGACCCTGGCCTTGTCGAAGATCTTGGGCAGGTAGGCTTCGGGCCACTTGCGAATGCCCGGGATCTGCGAGCCTTCTTCCGGCTGGGCGCCGATGATCTGCACCGCCGGGTTTTGCTCCTTGAGGTACTGCGACACGCCCATGATGGTGCCGGTGGTGCCCATGGCGCTGACAAAGTGGGTGACGCCGCCCTTGGTATCGCGCCAGATCTCGGGACCGGTCGATTCGTAGTGGGCGCGCGGATTGTCGGCGTTGCCGAACTGGTCGAGGATGATGCCCTTGCCGTCGCGCTGCAACTGCTCGGCCATGTCGCGCGCGTATTCCATGCCGCCCGTCTTGGGCGTGAGGATGATCTGGGCGCCGTATGCCGCCATGCTCTGGCGCCGCTCGATCGACAGGTATTCGGGCATTAGCAGCAGCATCTTGTAGCCGCGGATCGCCGCCGCCATCGCCAGCGCGATGCCGGTGTTGCCGCTGGTCGCTTCGATCAGGGTGTCGCCCGGCTTGATCTGGCCGCGTTCTTCGGCGCGGCGCAGCATCGACATGGCGGCGCGGTCCTTGACCGACCCGGCCGGATTATCGCCTTCCATCTTGCCGAGGATGATATTGTTACGCGCGGCCGCATCGGCGCCCGGCAGGCGCACCAGGCGTACCAGCGGGGTGTTGCCGATCGTGTCTTCGATGGTCATGTAAGGCATGGGCTACTCTTTGCAGTTCAACAAAACACCATTCTAATCCACGATGCGCTTGTCCGTTTGAGACAGGCTGGCTTGCGGCCAGCTTGCTGCTAGACTGACAGCTGTTTCCCCTACCAGAGCCGATCTCCCATGAGCACCCTGCCCGCCCCCGACTTCTTTCCCGACAACAGCATCAACGAGCGCGTCCAGAGTTCGATGAGCAAATACGAATCGCGCCGCGACCAGATGTTCCCGGTGCTGACAGAAGCCGAAATTGCGCGCCTGCGCCGCTTTGGCAGCGAGGGACACTGGCACGACGGCGAAGCCATTTTCGTGGCCGGCGCCGCCAATCCCGGCATGATGATCGTGCTGGCGGGCGAAGTGCGCATCAGCCAGCGCGACGGCATGGGCAACAGCCACAAGATCGTCGACCACGCTCACGGCCACTTCACGGCGGACGTCGGCCAGCTGTCGGGCAGCCCGGCGCTGGTCAGCGCGCATGCGGTCGGCGAGGTGGACGCGCTGATCATCACACCGGAAGCGCTGCGCGCACTGGTGGTGGCCGAAGCCGAGCTGGGCGAACGCATCATGCGCGCCCTGATCCTGCGCCGGGTGGGCCTGATTGAAGCGGGCAGCAGCGCGCCGGTGCTGGTCGGCCCGCCCGGCGGCGCCGATCTGTTCCGCCTGCAAACCTTTTTGACCAGCAACGGCCATCCGCACATGGTGCTCGATCCGGCCACCAGCCCGAACGCCGAAGCGCTGATCCGCATGTACCAGCCCGGTCCGCACGAACTGCCGCTGGTGGTGTGCCCGGACGGGGTGGTGAAGAAAAATCCCAGCCTGGCCGAGCTGGGATATTGCCTCGGCCTGCTGCCCGACCTGGCCCCGGACAAGGTGTACGACGTGCTGGTGGTCGGCGCCGGGCCGTCCGGGCTGGCGACGGCGGTGTATGCGGCCTCGGAAGGCTTGTCGGTGCTGGTGCTGGAAAACCGCGCCTTCGGCGGCCAGGCCGGCGCCAGCGCGCGCATCGAAAACTACCTGGGTTTCCCGACCGGGATTTCGGGGCGGGCGCTGGCGGGGCGCGCTTTCGTGCAATCGCAAAAATTCGGCGCCCAAGTGGCGATTCCGGCGGTGGCCGAGAAACTGCTGTGCGACCAGTATCCGCTGCGCCTGTCGCTGGCCGGCGGCGGCCAGGTACAGGCGCGCGCGGTGGTGCTGGCCTGCGGGGCGCGCTACCGCAAGCCGGACCTGGCCGACTTGGCCACCTATGAAGGCTGCGGGGTGTATTACTGGGCCTCGCCGCTGGAAGGACGCCAGTGCCAGGGCGACGAGGTAGTGCTGGTCGGCGGCGGCAATTCGGCCGGGCAGGCGGCCGTGTTTTTGTCGGGGCATGCGAAGACGGTGCACATGCTGATCCGCGGGGCGGGACTGGCGGCGAGCATGTCGAGTTATCTGATCGAGCGGATTGCGGCCACGCCGAATATCGTGCTGCACACGCATACCAAATTGACCGGGCTGGAAGGCGATGGGCAACGGCTGACGGGCGTGCGCTGGCAGCATCGCGACGAGGAGGAAGAAAGCCACGCGGTGCGCAGCGTGTTTTTGTTCGTGGGGGCCGATCCGAATTCGGGCTGGCTGGAGGACTGCGGCGTGCAGGTCGACCAGCACGGGTTCGTAATGACGGGGACCGATGTGATGATGGCGCGCTGCCGGGTGACCGGCCAGATGCTCAATACCGATGGGACGCTGCACGGGCATCTGGAGACCACGGTGCCGGGGGTGTTTGCGATTGGCGATGTGCGGGCGGGGTCGACCAAGCGGGTGGCTGCGGCCGTGGGCGAAGGCGCGGCGGTGGTGGCGCAGTTGCATGCGTACTTGGCGGTGAAGTAGCGCTCCTCGTCGTTGCCAACACCACCTCAGTCGTTCGCGCCGCCATCTCTGTCGTACCCGCCCCTACCCTCGTCGTTCCCGCCGAGTGCTGCCTTGGCGCGGGAAGTCGGTTCTGGCAATGCCAGAGACGACGGAGTTAAGTGTCGCGAATCCGCCGAGTGCGTACTAGCGCAGCGGCGTCGGATACGTCGCCACGCTCACATTGCCATCCTTGTCCACCGCCTGCACGCCGAAGAAGTAGTTATCCTTCGACAGTTTCACCGTCGCCTCGGTCACATTCCCCACATACAAAGCCCCCTGCCACTGCGCGGCGGTGGTCTCGCGCCAGACGATGCGGTAGCCTGCCAGATCCGGCTCGCCGTTGGCCTGCCACACCAACGACGAATCGTTCTCCAGCTTCGCGGTGCGCATCTGCACCTTCTGCGGCGCGGCGGGTGCCAGCGACAGTGTCGCCAGCGCCGCCGCGTTCACCCGCGCCACGCGCGCGATGTAGTTGTAGTCATTGAACTCGGGCAGGTCGCCATACTGCAGCGCGCCTTCCTTGCGCACGTTCTGGTGCTGGTGCGTGAAGTCTTCGTTCGGCTCCGTGAAGCGCAGCGCCGGATAACCGCGCTCCAGGAACGGCATATGGTCGCCGCCACGCAGATAACGGTCGCGCCGCTGGATCACATTCACCGTAAAGCCAGGCACGTAGCGCTCCCCCGCTTCCTTCACATGGCGCGCCAGCTGGCGCGAGGTCGAATCGTTCTCGCCGCCGGTCGCCAGCAAGGCGCGGCTGGTTTCGCTGTTCTCCTTCGTCGCCGGAATCGATTCGGCGAACAGGCGCACCTGCTTGTCGTCCACGCGGCCGTCATCGGCGCGCGAGCTGCCGATGATATCGTTGGTGAACATACCCTGCAGATTCAGGTTCTTCAGCCTTGCCTGTTCGGCCCAATGCGCGGCGCCCAGCAAGCCCTGCTCCTCGGCGGCCACCGTCATGAAGACCAGGGTCGCGTCGAACTGGTGGCGCGCCATCACGCACGCCATTTCCATCACGGCCGCGGTGCCGGAAGCGTCGTCATTGGAGCCGGGCGAATCGCCCGTGGCATCCATGATCTCGGTATTGCGCGAGTCGTAATGGCCGCTGACGACATAGATGCGCTCTTTGGATGCCGCCTGCGTGCCGGGCAGGGTCGCCACCACGTTGACGATTTCGGTCGGGCGCGAGATGCGCGCCGATATTGGCGTGATGTGGCTGTCGAAACTCACTTGCAGGCGTCCCCCGGCGGCCGCACCGCAGCGTTCCAGTTCGGCCTTGATCCAGCGCCGCGCGGCGCCGATGCCGGCCGTGTCGGACACGGTGTCGGACATGGTGTGGCGCGTCTTGAAGCCCACCAGCTTGCGCACATGCGCCTCGATGCGCTGCGGCGAAATGTCGCCGACGATCTTGTCGATCTGCGCCTGGTGGCGCATCACGTCGGGGCCGGCGGGAGCGGCGTCGGTGTCGGCGCATGCGCCCGCAATGGCGGCGGCGATCAGGACAGCCAGCAGGGATTTGGTGAGCGGAACAGATGCCATGAGGGGTCCTTTGCGACGGGCGACAGTTGAATGGGCGCCGTTATCTTCTCACGACCCGGCGCGCGCAAGTGCGTCCATACAGCGAAAAAACTTTGCCCGTACCGCGCAGGTACGCATGAAAAAACCCCGCGGCGTAACGGCGGGGTTTTTGGCAAGACGCGCAAGGCTTACATTTTCGCCGGCGCTGGCGCAGGCTTGGCGGCTGGCGCGGGTTTGCCCGCCGCAGCGGGCGGTTTGGCCGCGCCGGCGCCGTCGAACGACTTGCCCGCTACCTGCAGCCCCGCCTGCGACAGCTTGGCGGCGCGCTTGTCACCCACACCCTTGACGCGCTTGGAAAAGTCGGCCCAGTCCTTGAACTCGCCGCCCTTGGTGCGCTCCTCCAGGATCAGCTTGGAGGTGGTAGGCCCGACACCCTTCACACTGTCGAGTGCGGCTGCGTCCGCCTTGTTTACGTCGACTTGGGCAAACGCCATGCTCATCGCGGCCACCAGCGCTGCAACTGCAAGCATCAATTTACGGATCATGTTGTGTCTCCATCAGATTGCAGGGACGCGGTTGCGCCCCCAACAAGCTAACGGACGATGCAGCACAATGTTGACCGCTCCGATTGAGCGCTATCAGAACAGCAAAATGCCAATCGTGTAGGCAGGCTCAGCCTACTTACAGGCCGAACAGTTCCTCGCGCGTCACGGTCGCCGTGCCGAGCTTGCCTACGACAATGCCGCCGGCGCGGTTGGCGGTCATGATGGCGTCGGCCATCGGCATGCCGGCGCCGAGCATCGAGGCCATGGTCGCAATCACCGTATCGCCGGCGCCGGAAACGTCGAACACTTCACGCGCATCGGCGTGCATGTGCAGCACTTCGGTGGCGGTGTACAGACTCATGCCCTCTTCCGAGCGCGTGAGCAGCAGCGCGTCCAGGCGCAGTTCGGCGCGCAGGGCCTGGGCCTTGGCGGTGAGCTGGTCTTCGGACGACCAGCTGCCGACGATGCGGCGGAACTCCGACTTGTTCGGCGTGAGCACGGTGGCGCCGGCGTAGCGCGAAAAATCGTCGCCCTTGGGATCGACCATGACGACCTTGCCGGCCGCGCGGCCCGCCTCGATCATGTGCGCCACGTTCACCAGGCTGCCCTTGTTGTAGTCGGACAGGATCACCACGTCGTAATCGGGCAGCAGCGCGTTGAACTGGGTGAGCTTGTCGCGCAGGACGGTGTCGGTGGGCGCGTCTTCGAAATCGATGCGCAGCAGCTGCTGCTGGCGGCCGATGACGCGCAGCTTGATGATGGTGGAAATGGCGGCGTCGCGCTGCAGGTAGCTGTCGATGCGCGATTCGGCCAGCAGCTGCGCCACCTGCTCGCCCGCTTCGTCGGCGCCGACCACGCCCAACAAGCCACAGCGGGCACCGAGAGCGGCCGCATTGCGCGCCACGTTGGCGGCGCCGCCCAGGCGCTCTTCGCGCTTTTCGATGCGCACGATCGGCACCGGCGCTTCCGGCGAAATGCGGCTCACGTCGCCAAACCAGTAACGGTCCAGCATCACGTCGCCGACGACCAGGATGCGCACCGATGCCAGGTCGGGCACGGCGATGAAGGGATGGCTGTCGGCGCTGAGCAGGCGCGCGGGAGTGGCAGTGAGATTGGTCATCGGTTTCAAATACGCTTAGTTCATGACATTGAGTTCTTCGGTGCGGCGCGGCGGGTAGGTCTCCCAACGGCTGCATCCCGGGCACTGCCAATAGAACTGGCGCGCCTTGAAGCCGCAGTGGCTGCACTGGTAGCGCGCCAGCTTCTGCGTGTAGCCGCGCACCAGGTTCTTCACCATCGACAGCTCGTCCCAGACATCGGCGGGTGCGTCCATCAGGCGCGCTTCGAGCAGCTTGTCGAGGCCGAGCAGGGTTGGGTTGCGGCGCAGTTCCTCAACCATCAGCTGCTTGGCCGCGTCCACGCCATCGAGTTCGATGACGGCCTTGAACACCACTTCGATCAGGTCGATCGAGGATGCTTCGGCCAGGTAGGAACGCAACAGGTTCACGCCTTCCTGCGGGCGGCCGACCTTGCGGTAGCCATCCATCAGGCGCTGCGCGACCAGGGCCACGTGCGGCACGCTTTGCTGCTCGACGCGGCGCCAGGTGACCAGCGCGCCTTCGGCGTCGCCCTTCTCCAGCTGGGCGTCGCCGGTCAGCAGCGTCGCGCGCACGTTCTTGCGGTCCGCGTGCAGGGCCTTGTCGAGCAGCGCCAGGGCGTCATCGGTGTGCATGTGGACCAGCGCATCCTGGGCCAGCTCGCAGTAGAACTGGGCGATTTCCTTCTGGCGCGCACCGGCGCCCGATTCCTGCAGGCCGAGCGCGGCTTCGATGGCGCGCGGCCACTCCTTTTCGCGCTGGTAGATTTCGAGCAGGGCGCGACGGGCCTGGGCGCCGTACGAGGTTTCGAGCAGCAGGTTGAAGGTTTCCTCGGCGCGGTCGAGCAGGCCGGCCTTGAGATAATCCATGCCCAGTTCGTACTGGCCGTGGGCTTTCTCATCGGCCGGCAAATCGGGGCGCGAAAGCAGATTCTGGTGGACGCGGATGGCGCGCTCGATCTCGCCGCGGCGGCGGAACAGGTTGCCCAGGGCGAAGTGCATCTCGACCGTTTCCGGATCGAGCTTGACGATATCGATGAAGGCATCGATGGCCTTGTCGGGCTGCTCGTTGAGCAGGAAATTCAAGCCGCGGAAGTACCCGCGCGGCAAGGTGCGCGATTCGGAGAGCAGCTGCTTGATATCGACGCGCGCGGCGATCCATCCCAGGGCAAAAAACAATGGGATGCCAAGCAACATCCAGATTTCAAATTCCATGCGGTTCTTTTTGTTGGTTTTTCAGATGGGTTACTGCTGGGTGTTGACGCTGTCCGGCTGCGGTTGCGACACATTGGTACGCGCCACGGTTTGCAGGGCGACGATGGTGCTCTTGTGTTTCGACGTTTCGCGGCGATGGCGGAACACGGTGGGCGTGACGGCCAGGATACCGAGGGCGGCGCCGGCGACAAAAAAGCCCAGCAGCATCAGCACCAGGGGGCCGCGCAGTTCGTAATTCAGGAAAAAGTGCAGGTCGACTTCCTGGGTATTTTTCAGCGCGAAGCCGAAAAACAGGATAAACAGAATAAATCCAACGATGGTGGATACAAATTTCATCAGCCAGGTCCAGTCTGAAAAGGTCGCAAGTGTCGCATATTACACCAAAACAAAGGGGGGCCGGGGCAGCCAGGCAACTCCTGCGACGCCCCGTAAAGGCACAACGTTTCCCAACCGGGGTCAGACCTCCGAGGCGAAGGTGGCTCTCGGCAGGGTGCCATAGCACCTTGGATCATAGGTACTATGGATCCCCGCCTTCGCGGGGATGACGGAGCCTAAGTTAGCGCGATAAAGCCGGCCAACAGTGCGCGACTTTGCGGACGAAAAAAAACGGCATCCGTGGATGCCGTTCTTCTGTGTCGACAAACGACTCAGTCTTCAATAATCGGCTGCCCGACCATCGCATCTACCCGTTCGCGCAATTGCTTGCCCGGCTTGAAGTGGGGAACCCGTTTTTCGGGAACCATCACCTTGTCGCCGGACTTGGGATTGCGTCCGATGCGCGGCGGCCGGCTGTTCAGGGCAAAACTGCCGAAACCACGGATCTCGATGCGCTGACCAGTCGCCAGGGCGTTGGTCATGGCATCGAGAATGGTCTTGACAGCGTACTCCGCATCCTTGGCCACCAGCTGAGAATAGCGCTCAGCCAGGCGGTTAATCAACTCGGACTTCGTCATCTGTCGATTCCGAGTATCTTAGTTCTTGTTGTCGAACTTAGCTTTCAACAGCGCGCCCAGGCTGGTGGTGCCCGATGCTGCATTGTTGTCGGAGGTCGAAGCCATTTTCTGCATCGCTTCCTGGGTCTCGACATTGTCTTTCGCTTTGATCGACAGCTGGATGCTGCGCGCTTTGCGGTCAATGTTGATTACCAGAGCTTCAACCGAATCGCCAACCTTCAGGTGGGTACCGGCATCTTCAACGCGGTCGCGCGAGATTTCGGAAGCACGCAGGTAGCCTTCAACTTCTTCGGACAGCTGGATCACAGCGCCCTTAGGCTCGACCGACTTGACCGTACCCGTTACCAGGGAGCCTTTGTCGTTCATTGCAGCGAAGTTGTTGAATGGGTCGCCTTCGAGTTGCTTGACACCCAGGGAAACGCGCTCGCGCTCGACGTCGATCGCCAACACGATGGCTTCCAGTTCGTCGCCCTTTTTGAAACGGCGGACAGCTTCTTCGCCGGTTTCGGTCCAGGACAGGTCGGACAGGTGTACCAGACCATCGATGTTGCCGGCCAGGCCGATGAACACGCCGAAGTCGGTGATCGACTTGATCGCGCCGCGGACTTTGTCGCCCTTCTTGTGGGTAACGCCGAAGTCATCCCATGGATTTGCTTTGCACTGCTTCATGCCCAGCGAAATACGGCGACGCTCTTCGTCGATCTCGAGAACCATGACTTCCACTTCGTCGCCCAGCTGGACAACTTTGTTTGGTGCCACGTTCTTGTTGGTCCAGTCCATTTCGGAAACGTGAACCAGACCTTCGATACCCTGCTCGACTTCCACGAACGCGCCGTAGTCGGTGAGGTTGGTTACTTTGCCGAACAGACGGGTGCTTTGTGGGTAACGACGGGACAGACCGGTCCAAGGATCGTCGCCCAGTTGCTTCACGCCCAGCGAAACACGGTTCTTTTCCTGATCGTACTTCAGGACTTTGGCGGTGATTTCCTGGCCAACGGTCAGCACTTCCGACGGGTGACGCACGCGACGCCATGCCAGATCGGTGATGTGCAGCAAGCCGTCGATACCGCCCAGATCCACGAACGCGCCGTAGTCGGTGATGTTCTTGACGACGCCGGTAACCACGGTGCCTTCTTTCAGCGTTTCCATCAGTTTCTGACGCTCTTCGCCCATCGATGCTTCGATGACGGCGCGGCGGGACAGAACCACGTTGTTACGCTTACGGTCGAGCTTGATGACCTTGAATTCCAGGGTCTTGCCTTCGAACGGGGTGGTGTCCTTGACAGGACGGGTGTCGACCAGCGAACCCGGCAGGAACGCGCGGATGCCGTTGGTCAGAACGGTCAGGCCGCCCTTGACTTTGCCATTGACGGTACCGACGACGATCTCGCCCGATTCCATGGCTTTTTCCAGAGCCAGCCACGACGCCAGGCGTTTTGCCTTGTCGCGCGACAGGATGGTGTCGCCGAAGCCGTTTTCCAGCGATTCAATCGCTACGGAAACGAAATCGCCGACTTGAACTTCCAGTTCGCCCTGGTCGTTCTTGAATTCTTCGATAGGAATGAAAGCTTCGGATTTGAGGCCAGCGTTCACGATCACGAAATTGTGGTCGAGACGCACGACTTCAGCGGAAATAACTTCGCCGGAGCGCATATCTTGGCGCGACAACGATTCCTCGAAGAGCGCTGCAAAACTTTCCATACCGGTTGCTTCAGTTGTTGCTGTTGACATAGTTTGTACACGAGTTAGCCAGCAGAGATCGCACCATGCGACTTAAACTGGGTTATAGGTTGATTCAACGCTTGCAATGGCACTATTGCTACTGCAAGCACCCATTGCTACTTCAGACTACGACTGCTTAGCGTGCGCATACCATTTCAGCACTTCCTCGACCGCTTCGTCAGCGGTCATATTGGAAGTATCGAGCAGGTGCGCCCCTTCTGCCGGCATCAATGGCGCGATGGCCCGGTAAGTATCACGGTTGTCGCGCGCCTTCAAATCGGACAGGAGGTCTTCTATATTAGCAGAAAACCCCTTGTCAATCAATTGCTTATATCGGCGTTGCGCGCGCGCCTCTGTGCTGGCTGTCAAGAAGACTTTCAGTTGCGCGTGCGGAAAGATTACCGTACCCATGTCGCGGCCATCGGCGACCAGGCCGGGCGCGCGGCGAAAGCCGAGCTGGAGTGCGAACAAGGCTTGGCGCACGGCGGGCAGCGCGGCGATCTTCGATGCCATGTTGCCAACCTCTTCCGCGCGGATGAGTTGGGTGACATTTTCGTTGGCCAGCAAGATTTCGCCGCCGCTGAAGCTGGCGGGGAGGTGTTCGGCCAGCTTGGCGAGGGCGTGCTCGTCAGTAATGTCCGTAGCGCGGCGCAAGGCCATCAAGGCGGTGAGGCGGTACAGGGCACCCGAATCGAGGTAATGAAAGCCGAGGCGATCGGCCACCTTGTGCGCGACGGTGCCCTTGCCGGACGCGGTAGGGCCATCGATGGCGATGACGGGGATGTTCGAATGTGGCATGGGACGGTGTCCTGGTGAAATCACGATAAAACGTACAAAAACGGTGGTCTGGCAAAAATCCTACAACCGGAACCAAAATCCTACAACCGGGGTCAGAGCTCTGACTCGAAACATTGCAAAACCGCGCAACCGGGGTCTGACCTCTGATTAGAAATTAGTTGCCGAACCGAGAACAGCCACCGGTTCGCCAGCCAGCCAGCCGCCGGTTTTGCAACAATGTCCGACCGTGCTTGGGCGTTTGCGTGCGCGAACGAGACGGAGCTCAGTTTAGCGGCAACAGCTTCAATCGCTGTCATGCAATTAGTTTCAAATTAGAGCTCTGACCCCGGTTGTAGGACGTCGGAGCTACGCTGCAGGAGAAAACCGGGGACGGTTCCCGATTTTGCAACTATTCTGACTTTAAATCAGGTTCTCGTGGGCGATGCCGGCGAAGGCGTCGAAGTAATCGGGGAAGGTCTTGGCGACGCATTTCGGATCATTGATACGCATCGTGTTGCCGCGCCGCGCTTTGCCGTCCAGGCTCGCCAGCGAGAAGCACATCGCCATCCGGTGGTCGTCATAGGTGTCAATCGTCGCGGCGCTCAGCTCGCCCACCGGCGGCGTGACCGAGATGTAGTCCGGCCCCTCCTCCACTATCGCCCCCAGCTTGCGCAATTCGGTCGCCATCGCAGCCAGGCGGTCCGTCTCTTTCACCCGCCAGCTGGCGATGTTGCGCAAGGTGGTCGTGCCCTCAGCGTACAGCGCGGCCACGGCAATCGTCATGGCGGCGTCGGGAATGTGGTTGAAGTCGGCGTCGATGGCTTTCAGCACGCCGTTCGAGCGCGCTTCGATCCAGTTGTCGCCGCGCGTGATCGTCGCGCCCATCTGTTCCAGCGCTTCGGCAAAGCGCACGTCGCCCTGGATGCTGTCGCGCCCCACTCCTTCAACCCGGATCGGACCGCCGCCAATCGCGCCGGCCGCCAGGAAGTACGAGGCCGACGAGGCGTCGCCTTCGACGTGGATCGTGCCCGGACTGGCATAGCGCTGCCCCGGCTGCACCGTGAACGATTGCCAGCCATCCTGCTCCACCGTCACGCCGAAACGCCGCATCAGGTTCAGGGTGATTTCGATATACGGCTTGGAGATCAGCTCACCGACGACATCAATCGTCACCGGCTGCTCGCGCGCCATCAGCGGTGCGGACATCAGCAGCGCCGTCAGGAATTGGCTCGATACATTCCCGCGCACCGACAGGCGCTGCGCGTGGATATGCCCACGCCGGATGCGCAGCGGTGGAAAACCTTCCACGCCGGTGTACTCGATCTGCGCGCCGATCTCGTTCAAGGCGTCAACCAGGTCGCCGATCGGGCGCTCGTGCATGCGCGTGACGCCGTGCAGGGTGTAGTCGCCGCCAATGACCGCCAGCGCCGCCGTCAGCGGCCGGATCGCGGTGCCGGCATTGCCCATGAACAGATCGGCTTCGTGCACCGGCAAGGCGCCGCCACCGCCATGCACGATGTGAGTATGCTCGTCGACCTGCTCCCATGCCAGGCCCAGCGAGCGCAGTGCGCCCAGCATGACCAGGGTGTCGTCCGACGCCAGCAGGCCGACGATGGTGGTCGTGCCTTCGGCCAGCGCGGCCAGCAGCAAGGTGCGGTTGGAGATGCTCTTGGACCCCGGCAGCCGCACCACGCCCTCGACGTGCATGACGGGCTTGAGATCGATATGGTGCGGGTACTGCTTCTGCTGGGTCATGCTGGGGTTCCTTGAAATGCTGGGTTTATTCCGGGCTGCTGTCCTGCGCGGGCGGCGCTTCGGCCGTTTCGATCGCTTCGATCCAGCGGCAGCGCGCGCGCTGGGCGTTGGCGTAGACCGCTTCGATGGCGGCGCCGTCGCCATTGGCGAGCATCGCGCGCAATCCTGTTAATTGTGCCAGATATGCGTCCAACTCGCCCAGCAGGGCCGACTGGTTGGCCAGGCTGATGTCGCGCCACATCTCCGGCGAGGAGCCGGCGATGCGCGTGAAGTCCCTGAAGCCACTGGCGGCGTATTGGAACAAAAGGTCCGCGTGCGGCTTGCGCGCGATGTCGTCGACCAGCGCGTAGGCCAGCAAATGCGGGAGGTGGCTGACCGAGGCGAACACGGTGTCGTGTTCCTGCGGCGTGAGGCGGTGGATGATAGCGCCGCACGCGCTCCAGGCGGCGGCCACGCGGTCGATATCGCCGGCCGCGTTTTCCGGCAGCGGCGTGAGCACGGTCTTTTTGCCGTGGTACAGGTCGACGATGGCGGCGTCCGGGCCGTTGGTTTCGCGCCCGGCGATCGGGTGCCCGGGCACGAACTGGCCCACACGCTCTTTCATCACGGCGCGCGCGGCCGCCACCACGTCGGACTTGGTGCTGCCGGCGTCGGTGACGACGGTGCCCGCTTCCAGATACGGCAGCAGCGAGGCCAGGATCGTCGCGGTCTGGGCCACCGGCGCGGCGATCAGCACCAGGTCGGCGCCCGCCATCGCATCCTGCACCGAAGCCGCCACCTGGTCGATGATACCCAGTTCGAGCGCACGCGCCATCGCTTGCGGCGAGCGGCCCACACCCACCAGCGTGGTCACCACGCCGGCATGGCGCAGCGCGCGCGCGAACGAGCCGCCGATCAGCCCTACGCCGAAGATGACGACTTTATTGAACACGTCAGGCCAGCGCTTTCTTGAGGGCGGCGATGAAGATCGCGTTTTCCGCTGGCAGGCCGATGGAGATACGCAGCCATTGCGGCAGGCCGTAGTTGCCGACCGGGCGTACGATCACGCCTTGCTTGAGCAGCGCGAGGTTGATCCGCGCGCCGGCGCCGTCGTCGTCGCCAACCTTGACCAGCACGAAGTTACCAAACGACGGCACGTACTGCAGCCCCAGTTCGTCGAACGCTTCGACAAACTGGGCGTAGCCGGCGGCGTTGTTCTTGGCGCCCTGCTCCAGGAACGGCTTGTCGTTCAGGGCGGCGATGGCCGCGGCCTGGGCCAGCGAGTTCACGTTGAAGGGCTGGCGGATGCGGTTCATCAGGTCAGTCAGGGCTGGCTGCGCGATGGCGAAACCGACGCGCAGGCCGGCCAGGCCATAGGCCTTGGAGAAGGTGCGCGAAACCAGCAGATTAGGATGCTTGCGCGCCCACTGGGCCGATTCGAACTGGTGCTCGGGTGCCAGGAATTCGTTATAGGCTTCGTCCAGTACCACGACCACATTGGCCGGCACCTTGTTCAGGAACGCTTCGATCTGCGCAGCCGGAATGAAGGTGCCGGTCGGGTTGTTCGGGTTGGCAATGAAGACCAGGCGCGTGTCGGCGTCGATGGCCGCTGCCATGGCATCGAGGTCGTGGCCATATTCCCTGGCCGGCACCACGATGGCGCGCGCGCCCACGCCTTGGGTGGCCAACGCGTACACGGCGAACGAATACTGCGAATACACCACGGCCTGGCCTTTTTGCACGAACGCGTGGGCGGCGATTTCGAGGATGTCGTTGCTGCCGTTACCCAGCGTGATCCAGTCGGCCGGCACCTCGTAGCGCGTCGACAGCGCGGCTTTCAGGTCGAAGCCATTGGCGTCCGGGTAGCGTCCCAGGTCGGCCAGCGCGGCGGCCATGGCTTGCTGGCTCGATGCGGGTAGGCCGAACGGATTTTCGTTCGACGCCAGTTTGACGATGTTCGCTTCGTCGAGGCCGAATTCGCGCGCGACTTCGGCGATCGGTTTGCCCGCCTGGTAGGGAGCGATGGCACGGACGTATTCTGGACCGAATTGCTGGGACATGGTTTATCTCTGGGTAGTTGTTATAGGTTGCAAATCAAAGACTGAGCGGGTACGACCCGAGTACCTTGAAAAACGCGGCGTTATCGCGCAGTTCGTCGAGCGCCTTGGCCACCGCCGGGTCTTGCACGTGGCCTTCGATGTCGACATAGAAGTAGTATTCCCAGGTGCCGATGCGGGCCGGGCGCGACTCGAAACGCGTCATCGACACGCCGTTCACGGCCAGCGGTGCGAGCAGGTTGTAGACGGCGCCCGCCTTGTTCGGCACCGCCAGCACCAGCGAGGTCTGGTCGGCGCCCGAGGGGTTGGTCTGCAAGTGGCCGATGACGGCAAAGCGGGTACGGTTGTGCGGGTCGTCCTGGATGTGGCCCTTGACCACGCCCAGGCGGTACTGTTCGCCCGCCATTTCGCTGGCAATCGCCGCCATCGTCGGGTCCTTGCTGGCCATGACGGCCGCTTCGGCGTTCGATACCACCGCGCGCCGTTCGATGCCGGGGTAGTTCTGGTTCAGCCAGACCTGGCACTGGGCCAGCGCCTGCGAGTGCGCGCACACCACCGTCACGCCGTCCATGTTGCCGGTCTTGGTCATCAGGCTGTGGTGCACGGGGATCGAAATCTCGCCGCTGATGATGGTGGTGGTGCCGAGCATCAGGTCGAGCGTGCGGTTGACCGCCCCTTCGGACGAGTTTTCGACCGGGACCACGCCGAAATCGGCGGTGCCGGCTTCGGTGGCGCGGAACACTTCGTCGATCGAGATGCAGGGCAGCCCTTCGATGGCGCTGCCGAACTGCTGGAACGCGGCCTGCTCGGTGAAGGTGCCGGATGGCCCGAGGTAGGCCACGGTGACGCGCTTTTCGAGCGAGCGGCAGGCCGACATGATTTCGCGGAAGATGGTCTGCACTTCGGCCGCCTTGAGCGGACCGGGATTGCGTTCGGCCACGCCGCGCAGCACTTGCGCTTCGCGTTCGGGACGAAATACCGGAGCGCTGGTTTCGGCCTTGACGTGGCCGACTTCCTGCGCGAGGCGCGCGCGGGCGCTGAGAAGGCTGAGAATCTGGGCGTCGATCGCATCGATCTGTTCGCGCAATGGTGTGAGTTTGTCTGTCATGGATGCGGCATGGTTTGCGGTGAATCGGGTGTTCGCTTGGGCACAAGGCCCGCAGTTACGTACGGCCGGCGAACTCGTTCAGGTAATCGACCAGGGCTTGCACGCCCTCGATCGGCATCGCGTTGTAGATCGATGCGCGCATACCGCCCACGGACTTGTGGCCCTTGAGCTGCAGCAGGCCGCGCGCTTTTGCACCGGCCAGGAATTTGTCGTTCAGTGTTTCGTCGCGCAGGTAGAACGGTACGTTCATGCGCGAGCGGCAGTCTTTCGCCACGCGGTTCTGGTAAAAATCATCAAGGTCGAGCGCACCGTACAGCAGCTCGGCCTTGGCGATGTTGCGCTGCTCCATGGCGGCCACGCCGCCCTGGCGCAGCAGGTGCGCGAACACCAGGCCGGCGATGTAGATGCCGTAGGTCGGCGGCGTGTTGTACATCGAGTCGTGCGCGGCGACGATGCTCCAGTCGAAGGCGGACGGGCAAATCGGCAGCGCGTGCCCAAGCAGGTCTTCGCGCACGATGACCAGGGTCAGGCCGGCCGGGCCGATGTTCTTTTGCGCGCCGCCGAAAATGACGCCGTACTTGCTCACGTCGATCACGCGCGAGAGGATGTGCGAGGACATGTCGGCCACGATCGGGGTGTCGTCGCCCAGTTCGGGCACGAAGTTGTATTCGACGCCGTCGATGGTTTCGTTGGTGCAGATGTGCAGGTAGGCCGCGCCGGGCGTGCGCTTCCAGTCGCTTTGCGGCGGCACGCTGGTGAAGCGCCCTGCCTCGCCGCTGGCGGCGACGTTGACGTTGGCGTAGCGCGCCGCTTCCTTGATGGATTTACCGGACCAGGAGCCGGTCTGCACGAAGTCGATGGTGGCCGGCGCAGGCACGCGGCCGACGAGGTTCATCGGCACGATGGCGTTTTCGCCCAGGCCGCCGCCCTGCAGGAACAGGATCTTGTAGTTGGCGGGGACGTTCAGCAGCAGGCGCAGGTCGCGCACGGCCGCTTCGTAGATCGAGATGAACTCGGGACCGCGGTGACTCATTTCCATCACCGACATGCCGCTGCCGTGCCAGTCGAGCATGTCGGCGGCTGCCTGTTGCAGCACTTCCTTGGGCAGGACGGCGGGGCCGGCGGAGAAGTTGTAGATCTGGGTCACGGGCTTCCTTGCGTAAAAGTTGGCTATTTGGCGGCGGGGACGGCTTCTTGCATGATCTTGCCCATACGCGGGTTGATGACCCTCTGGCCAATCTGCATTGACTCATTCATGATCTGCGGCATTACCGACAGCATCTTGGCGCCCACCGGGCTACGGTGGAAGGCGGCGATCTGCTCGATCTCGGCCACCGTGAAGCGGCTGGCGTAGAGCGGCACCACTTCTTCGATCATCTCCTCGGCCAGGGCCGGATCTTCCAGCACGCGCTGGACGCGCGCGGCCACTTCCGGCACCTTTTTCTCGGCGGCGGCGATGGCGGTTTTCTTTTGCGCAGGGGTCAAGCGCGGATTGGCGTTGATGATGGCAGTGGCGTTACCGAGGATCATCTGCGGCATCGATCCGCGCATCTGGGCAAAGCTGTCCTTGATCAGCTTGCGGTAATTCATGGAATCGAGCAGCGAACGTACCGCTTTGTCGGCGCCAGGATCGATCGGCGCTTTCTCGGCAAATGCCGGCGCGGCAAGCAGTGCCAGCGCGGTGCACATGATGGCGGTCAGTTTTTTCATCATGGTTCTCCAAATGAAACCGTGGGTTGGCCTGGACGAGGGTCAAAAAAAAGGCCGGTATCATTTTCGCACGAAGTGCAAAAACAAGACCGGCCCCGCGCCGTTTTTTACTCCGGCGGGTTTTCGAGGTCGACGTCTTCGAGGTCGGTTTCGACGATGCGCTGCAAGCCACTCAGCTTGGTGCCGTCTTCGACCGCGATCAGGGTCACGCCTTGCGTGGCGCGGCCCATCTCGCGAATTTCCGACACGCGGGTGCGAATCAGCACGCCGCCGGTGGTGATCAGCATGATCTCGTCGCTTGGCTCGACCAGGGTGGCGGCGACCACGCGGCCGTTACGTTCGCTGGTCTGGATCGCGATCATGCCCTTGGTGCCGCGCCCGTGGCGGGTGTACTCGGTAATCGGAGTACGCTTGCCGAAGCCGTTCTCGGTGGCCGTCAGGACCGACTGCTGCTCGTTTTCGGCGACCAGCAGGGCGATCACGTTCTGGCCCTCTTCCAGGTTCATGCCGCGCACGCCGCGCGCGGTGCGGCCCATCGGACGCACATCGTTCTCGTCGAAGCGCACGGCCTTGCCGGAGTCGGAGAACAGCATCACATCGTGCTCGCCATCGGTCAGCGCGGCGCCGATCAGGAAGTCGCCGTCGTCCAGGTCGACCGCGATGATGCCGGCCTTGCGTGGATTGCTGAAGTCCTTCAGCGGCGTCTTTTTCACGGTACCCAGGCTGGTCGCCATGAACACGTAGTGGTCTTCCGGGAAGGTGCGGTTCACGCCCGACAGCGGCAGCACCACGGTGATCTTCTCGTTGTCCTGCAGCGGGAACATGTTGACGATCGGCTTGCCGCGCGAGTTGCGCGAGCCTTGCGGCACTTCCCACACCTTCAGCCAGTACATGCGGCCACGGTTCGAGAAGCACAGGATGTAATCGTGCGTGTTGGCGATGAACAGCTGGTCGATCCAGTCTTCTTCCTTGGTCGCCATGGCTTGCTTGCCGCGCCCGCCGCGCTTCTGGGCGCGGTATTCGGAGATCGGCTGCGACTTCATGTAGCCGGTGTGCGACAGGGTCACGACCATGTCCTGCGGCGTGATCAGGTCTTCGGTTTCCAGGTCGGTGGCGTTGTGCTCGATGGTCGAGCGGCGCACGTCCTTGTTGCCGACGCCGTACTCGTTCATCACCAGCGTCATTTCGTCGGTGATGATGACCGTCACGCGTTCCGGCTTGGCCAGGATGTCGAGCAGGTCGGCGATGTGCGCCATGATGTCTTTGTACTCGTTGACGATCTTGTCCTGCTCAAGGCCGGTCAGGCGCTGCAGGCGCATTTGCAGGATCTCTTGCGCCTGTTCGTCGGACAGCTTGTACAGGCCGTCCGGCTGCATGCCGTAGTGCTTCGGCAGGTGCTCGGGACGGAACGCTTCGATGCCGCCGACGGTAGTGCCTTCGGCGGTCCGTAGCAGCATTTCGCGCACCAGGGACGAATCCCAGGCGCGTGCCATCAGTTCAGTCTTGGCGATCGGTGGCGATGGCGCGGCCTTGATGATGGCGATGAAGTCGTCGATATTGGCCAGGGCGACAGCCAGGCCTTCGAGCATGTGGCCGCGTTCGCGCGCCTTGCGCAGTTCGAACACGGTGCGGCGCGTGACCACTTCGCGGCGGTGCGACAGGAAGCACTGCAGCATCTGCTTGAGGTTGAGCAGTTTCGGCTGGCCGTTGACCAGCGCGACCATGTTCATGCCGAAGGTATCCTGCAACTGGGTCTGCTTGTACAGATTGTTGAGGACCACTTCCGGCACTTCGCCACGTTTCAGTTCGATCACCACGCGCATGCCCGACTTGTCGGACTCGTCGCGGATGTCGGAAATGCCTTCGAGCTTCTTGTCGCGCACGTTCTCGGCGATGCGCTCGAGCAGCGATTTCTTGTTGACCTGGTACGGCAGTTCGTCGACGATGATGGCGATGCGGCCGCCATCCTTGCCGTATTCCTCGAAGTGGGTCTTGGCGCGCATCACCACGCGGCCACGGCCGGTGCGGTAGCCGTCGCGCACGCCCGAGACGCCGTAGATGATGCCGGCGGTCGGGAAGTCCGGCGCGGGAATGATCTCGATCAGTTCGTCGATGGTGCAGTCGGGATTGCGCAGCACGTGCAGCGCGGCGTTGACCACTTCGGTCAGGTTGTGCGGCGGGATGTTGGTGGCCATGCCGACCGCGATGCCGGACGAGCCGTTGATCAGCAGGTTGGGAATCCGGGTCGGCAGCACCGTCGGTTCTTTTTCCTTGCCATCGTAGTTGGGCTGGAAATCGACCGTGTCCTTGTCGATGTCGGCCAGGATTTCGCCGGCGATTTTATCCAGGCGGCACTCGGTGTAACGCATGGCGGCGGCGCTGTCGCCGTCGACCGAACCGAAGTTACCCTGGCCATCGACCAGCGTGTAGCGCAAGGAGAAATCCTGGGCCATGCGCACCAGCGTGTCGTAGATCGACGCGTCGCCGTGCGGGTGGTACTTACCCATCGTTTCGCCGACCACGCGCGCGCACTTCACGTACGGGCGGTTGTACACGTTGTTCATTTCGTGCATGGCGAACAAGACGCGGCGGTGCACCGGCTTCAAGCCGTCGCGCACATCCGGCAAGGCGCGCCCGACGATCACGCTCATCGCGTAATCGAGGTAGCTCTTGCGCATCTCTTCTTCGAGGGAAATAGGGATTGTTTCTTTTGCGAATTGATCCATTGGCGGGACTGATCTCAGGCTGTGGTTATATTAGCTGTACGCAAATGCTGCAGGTTCGATGCTGCCAGAGCGACGCGTGCACGATGATGGTGCGCGCGTCCACTTAGCGACAGACAAGCGTGGGATTTTAGCATGCGCCGTATAGCAGCTGCGCAATTGATCGATGGCCAGCAATGAGGGAAGCGTGATCGAAATCATAAAAACGTTCATCATTTGTCAACCCGCTCATGTCGCACGAGACACGATGTTGCGTGGATACAACATGATCTACCCCATTGCGGCGTGTTTGGTTTAACAGCCTTCGTGCTAATTAAGTGCATGTGGCAAAATGATTCAGAAGTTAATTGCCTGTTTCACAAGCTGTCACGGAACTGTCACGGGTAATGGCTGGGGCAAGCTGTTACTATCTTGTCCACGCTCGAAAAGTTGCGCAGCTATAAAGCTGCGGATATCACCCCCGAAAGGAAGAAAAACTATGAAAAAACTCGTCTCGCTCATGCTCGCGGCCTCCGCGATTGCAGGCAGCGCAATGGCTCAGCAATCGCCGCCGTTCGCTCCTGTAACCACCGACATCATGGCAACGAAACCAAACAGCGCCTATGTCCAGGATGCCCGTGGCGTGATCGCGCGCGATCCTTTCGGCCTGTGCTGGCGCACTGGCTACTGGACCCCGGCCGATGCGGTCCCAGGTTGCGACCTGCCCCTGTGCGTTGAGCCAGCTAAACTGGAAAACGGCAAATGCGTCACGCCGCCAGCGCCGGTAGCGCCGCCGCCAACCCCGGGCGCGGTCACGCCGCCGCCGGCAGTGGTAGTAGCGCCGGCAGTGACGTCGGAAAAAGTCAGCTTCTCCGCCGACGCCCTGTTCGATTTCGACAAGGCTGTCCTGAAAGCGGAAGGCAAAGGCAAGCTGGACGACCTGAGCTCGAAACTGCAAGGCATCAACCTGGAAGTGATCATCGCCGTCGGTCACACTGACTCGGTCGGTACCGATGCGTACAACCAGAAGCTGTCGATCCGCCGCGCTGAAGCTGTCAAGGCTTACCTGCAAGCCAAAGGCATCGAAGCGAACCGCATCTACACCGAAGGCAAGGGCGAATCGCAGCCAGTAGCAGACAACAAGTCCGCTGAAGGCCGCGCCAAGAACCGTCGCGTCGAAGTCGAAGTGGTTGGTACCCGCGCCAAGTAAGCTGCGCCTCTGCCAGCACACCCGCCCCGGCGCATGCGCCGGGGCGGGCCAGCATGGCAGCGCCGACGATCGCATCGTCAGTTGAACACCCCTCGTGCAGGGGTGTTTTTTTTCGCCTGCGACAAGGCCAAGCCAGCTTGAATTGCCGCGCCGCGGCTTGAAACATCGCCGCTCCTGGCGCCCGCAATGTATACCGGGAATATCGACGTGCGCCTTTGCTAGCTCGGCGCTACGAGATGGCCCCGGGCGGTTTTTTTATGCTTGCGTCCGTCGCATTCCCCGAATTCCCGCTATTATTCCGCGTATGAATGCCGACCCTCTCGAAATCCAGAAATTTAGCGAACTTGCCCACCGCTGGTGGGACCCGACGTCCGAGTTCAAGCCCCTGCACGAAATCAACCCGCTGCGCCTCGAATGGATCAACGCGCGTGCCGCGCTGGCGGGCAAGAAAGTGATCGATATCGGTTGCGGCGGCGGCATCCTGACCGAATCGATGGCGCGCAAAGGCGCCGACGCGACCGGCATCGACCTGTCCGACAAGGCGCTCAAGGTGGCCGACCTGCACAGCCTGGAATCGGGCGTGCAGGTGCGCTACGAGTTGATCGCCGCCGAAGACATGGCCGCGCGCGAAGCCGGCCAGTATGACGTCGTCACCTGCATGGAAATGCTCGAACACGTGCCCGACCCGGGCGCCATCGTCAAGGCTGCCGCGACCCTGGTCAAGCCGGGCGGGCATGTCTTTTTCTCGACCATCAACCGCCATCCCAAAGCCTATCTGTACGCCGTGGTCGGCGCCGAATACCTGCTGCGCATGCTGCCCAAGGGCACCCACGACTACGGCAAATTCATCACCCCGGCCGAGCTGGCGCAATTCGCGCGTGAAGCGGGCTTGCAGGTGGACGGACTGAAGGGCATGACCTACAATCCGCTGACCAAGATCTACTCCCTCAACAACGACACCAGCGTCAATTACATGGTGGCCTGCAGCCGCCCCCTGTAAGCCGCCGTTCCGAACCGCCGAGCAAGCCGCCATGACCCGATCCCACGCAACGCCGCCCCCGCGGGCCATCCTGTTCGACCTCGACGGCACCCTGGCCGACACCGCGCCCGACCTGGCGGCGGCGGTCAACCGCCTGCGCGCCGACCGTGGCCTGGAGCCGACGCCCTACGCCCTGCTGCGCCCGACCGCTTCGGCCGGTGCGCGCGGCATGATCGGCGCCGCCTTCGGCCTGGCGCCGGGCGACCCCGGCTACGAAGCGCTGCGGGTGAGCTGGTTCGATTACTACCAGGCCGACATGGCGTCGCACAGCACCTTGTTCGACGGCGTGCCGGAACTGCTCGATGGCATCGTCCAGGCTGGCATGGCCTGGGGCATCGTCACCAACAAACCGGCGCGCTTCACCGACCCGCTGATTCCCCTGATCGGGCTGGCGCACGCTGGCTGCATCGTGTCGGGCGACACCACGGCGCACGCCAAGCCGCATCCCTTGCCGCTGCTCGAAGGCGCGCGCCGGCTCGGCATTGCGCCGGAACAGTGCTGGTATGTGGGAGATGACTTGCGCGACATCGAAGCCGGGCGCGCGGCCGGCATGCTCACCGTGGCCTGCGGCTGGGGCTATTGCGGCGCGCTCGAACCGACCCAATGGGGCGCCGACTATCTGCTCGACACCCCGCTGGACTTGCTGGAACTGCTGCGCGCGAGCATGGCGCCGGGGGTGATGGTGGCCTGAGGCGCAGCCGGCCGGCACGCCTGGCGGGCCGGTGCTGGCGCGCGCGCTTAAAACAAAACGCCTGGCCCTGCTTCATCAGCAGCGGCCAGGCGTTTTGGATTCTACGAGAGACGATGCACCCGGCTCGGGCGCATGGTCCAGCGGTAATCGATCAGCTGATCAGCTGAGGGTCCAGTTGTATTCCACTTTGGTCCAGGTGCTGTCAGGACGGCCGTCTTTGCTGCCCGGCTTGAATTTGCAGGCGCTGATGGCGCTCATGGCGGCCTTGTCCAGGCTCTTGAAGCCGCTCGTCTTGTCCAGTTTCGCTTCCAGAACCTTGCCTTCGGCCGAGACCAGGAAAGCCATGCTGACCACGCCCTGCTCTTCATTCATCAACGATGCTTTCGGATAGTCGGCCTTGCAGCTCTTGGAGTCGAACACCGCTGGCACGTCAGCTGCGAATGCCATGTTGGCGCTGGCTGCTACGATCAGTGCTGCGCAAAGGCGGAAGGTCGTCTTGGTCATCATGATGCTGGTTCTCCTGGAGAGGGTGAGAGGGTTTGACTTGACTGCGGAGTCATCGTCACAGCCAAGAGAATAGCTCAGACAGTTCCATGTGGCAACTAATTTGATGCATTTCGGCAATTTGATTTTCTTTTGTGTTCATTTTTGGACAGTTCGAGGTGGTGTAGACACGGTACAGAGGCGGGTGTCATGCTGTCGCGCTTTCAGGTACAATAGGGGTTCTGTGGGGGCGACCTGGTTTCGACGTGGGTTGCAAAGCAGCGCAGGGCATACCGAGGGCGGGCTACCTCGTAAATACAACCTGAAAAACTTAACTGCAAACGATAACTCGTACGCACTCGCAGCTTAATTGCTGCTAGCTCTAGAACACCTCGTCCCTGGGGTGGGCCGTCAAAAGCTCTAGAGTCATTTACAGGGACTCGTCTTGAACTGGGTTACTTAGTTCCGGACTAAATAATAGGTAACTCGCTTGTACACAGCGTGCACGTCCGCGTTGTACCGGTTAAATTAAATGGCAGTGCTAAGTATGTAGAACTGTCTGTAGAGTGCTTGCGGACGCGGGTTCGATTCCCGCCGCCTCCACCACTAAACACTTTAGAATCAATGACTTAGAAATTTAGACTGGCTTTGTTTTAGGGTTATTTGGGGCTGTTTAGGCACCAGAATGACAACAAAATGACAGCCTGTAACGTATAAAGAAGCCGCCCTCCAGCGGCTTTTTTTACGGCCCAACATGTAGCGACAGATATGTAAGAAAATTGTAGGCCAGCCGCAAGATCGCACTGATCTGTCAACATAAAACAGGAATTTATCATTATGCCAAGAGGAAATTGCCGCCTTTGTCATGAGGAGTCGGAACTCAAGCTTAGCCATGTGGTTCCAGCATTTGTCTTCCGCTGGCAGCGTGAGTCTTCCGGAAACGGCCATTTACGTATGGCCTCCGCGCCCAATCGTAGAGTACAGGATGGCCCTAAGCTGCATTGGCTTTGTGATAATTGTGAGACCCTGCTCAGTTTGTCCGAGGGCATGTTTTCAAATAAAATATTCCATCCACTAATACTCGATGCTGGAAGGCCGGTACGATATGCCGAATGGATGATGCACTTTTGCACATCACTTTCTTGGCGAGTATTACAATACTTTATGACGGAAGTTGAGGCAAAGGAACGAACCCAGGAGCAGATCGAGCAAATGGCGCTTGCGGAGAAAGCATGGCGTGAAGTCCTATTGGGACAACGAAAACATGCTGGAGTGTTCGAACAACACTTTTTGCCATTCGATCAAATTCAGAATACGACTGGTACTTTCCCACCGAATATCAATCGGTATCTTATGAGAGCGGTGCAAATAGATCTGTGCTTTAGCGAAAAAGGTCTATACACATACGCGAAGCTTGGTCGGTTTATTATTCTAGGATTTGTGCATGAGCCCACTCCTCGCCACTGGATAGGAACAAAAGTTCACGCCACTGAAGGGGCGATTGGCCCTCGCGACTATACGGTTCCTCGAGGATTCGGCAGGTACCTTAATGCGAAAGCGTCGCAAGCAGCGAAGTCCCTTGCTAGTATGTCTGCAAGTCAACACGATAAAGTCGTTCAAGCGTTCAAGCAAAACATTGATAAAATTGACGGAAGCGACCTGTTCGTAGCGATGCAGGCAGATGTAGCTATGTTTGGAGATAAGGCCTTCATACAGAACATGCCGGCTACGAAAAACAGTTGATTTTCAGAAAATGCCGACGCCCGCAAATCCTACTCTCATGATGCAGCAGCGTTTTCTCCCTATGACGGTTTCATTGCATAGCAACAAAACTACGCCAAAAGCGACGCCAGCATTGATGCCGGATAACTTAACAGACCCCAAAAAAAACCGGCTTTGTAGCTAGCTCAGCTACTGTGCCGGTCTTCAGGTAACTCACGTGTCGCATCAAGCGTTACCTGATGAAAATATATCTATACGGACGTTCGATTGAACTAACTAATCGACAATCGGTTTGTCTGCTTAGCTGACTAGCTACTAGTTACCAACGCAAAATTATTGAAATATCAATTAAAAGAGGATCAAAGTCAGCCGGCCTCTTTAGACCCATGTCGTTATACACATCTTTTTTTATAATAAAATCAACGACTTGCGCCTGACATCGCTAGGGCGCCGTCGACATGAAACGACAGAGAATCAGTGCGGTTGATCTTAAAATACCCGCATTTCGCTTAATTTTTAGGCAAAACCTCATGGAAATTGCCGCCCCGGGCTGAAATGACGTTGCGCGGAAAAAGATGTGTATAACGATATGCTTTAGACCGGATAACCATTTTTTTGTTTACGATAACGGCTACTTTAACCCAACGATCGAATCATTGATATTTTTTCCGAACCCAATAAGAATTGAATTTCCTGGAAAAGAATCTATGTAAGTCTGTGCCCGCTCAACCGCTTTATCCAATTCCGAATTTTTTCCGAGCGACTTCATAAGTTTTTTACCTTCGTCCGAGCCCAGAAACGCCACCACTTTCCGCGGATCAGTCTGACTCGAATTCAACATTTTCAACACTGTCGCCGAATACAATTTTGCCGGCTCTATTTTTTCGCTCGCTAGTGCATAAGCATTCAGCCAATTAGTATATCTAATTACATCTCCAAAACCAAAAAAACCTATCGGCTTTGGAAAATTTGGTTCATTGGCAGCAAGGAAATTCCGTAAGGCCACTAGCGCCTCGGGAGAAATTTTCTCCATATATCCATGTCCAACTGCATTCATAGCTAAAACATCAACGCCATATTCCGATTTTTCTGATGCCAATATTTGAATAACTTCCTTCTGTTTGCTTTTTTCTGCAAAACGTAAGCTGTGAGCCAGTTCGCCTGAATACGCATCCTTATCCAAAATTCCATTTTTTCTTGAGCGAGCCAAAATGTCTAAAATATCTTGATTAGTCTCCAATCGTGAGACGGAAAAAACGGCTGCACGAGCTATATCTTGATCGTTCGACGTTGTTAACTTCTTTAGATCACCTAAAATTTCATTATTCATACCCGAAGTATTTTTCGGATTATATAAGCGACCAAGAGTGCGAATTAAAACAACTTTCTCCCCCGCCAATGTTTTACCACTAAGCGCAGTCCTGAGCGTCGTGACATTTGTATTGGTCGCAGATAGATTATTAACATCGATTTGCTCTAACCGCTCCTGCGCACCAGCAGTTCCTTTTACAGATGCATAACTTCTGAGCTGCTTTTCTGCTATTACAGCTTGAGGAGAAGAAGTTTGAGAAAAAACGGATGATACAGTTGTCAAAAGCAATGCAGCCAAAAGGCGATTTTTCATAAATATTCCCCGAAATTAGTTAAGTAGAATTATTTCTCACTATAAATTTAACGAAACGCGTCAAACACAGTTAGCGGCAATTTTGGTCCATTCCAAAGATTCCACACATAGTTTGACCATTGGGCTTGTTCATTGTTCGCATTTTGATGAGCGGTTGACGCAATAAGCAAATCCAGTACAAAGGTGTCGCAACGATAAGTCCCACGGGTTGCCCTCTGAGTTTCACTGGCCCAAGTTGCACGGGTAGCGAACCTACCCAAGGTGTAATCAGCGCCCAGCGCTCTAATTTGAGCTGCACGCTGTGCGATAGCTACGCGGCTTTCAAATACTCGATGGTCATATCCTTGATTTGTGCAATATGCTAGATAGCAACGGTTTTCTTGCAGTCCTGCAGGGATCTTTGGTGACGTTTTACCCCAATACTTAGACGCTGACTTAAATTCATTAAGCGACGAAGTTCGTATTGCATTTTGGGGTTGCCCTCCCATTGCTTCATAAACTTGTGTTCCATCCCACAGCCCAATATGTCCGGCAAACCCTGCGCCGGGAACGTCAAGATCTCGTCCAACGATGTCGCCCGCTTGCGTTGGATCTTGGTCGTGTCTCTCGGCTCCAATTTCCCAAACAGGCCATTGTACTGGGCCGAGAGGCATAATTCTCAAATTACCATCATCGAGAATTTCTATGTACATGCCACCCTGTCCGGCCGTGTTAGTCTGCCACAACTTAACAGTAAAGGCACTGTACAGAACAAAATTGCCGTCACCTTGCATAGCTGCAAATTGGCCATGTTTCCCCATGCTATATCGCACTGTTCCATCTCGGCGATACATCACTAAGCTTCCATCGGTTTGCATCATTAACGAATAAGCGCCACCAGGGGATTGCAAATATTGTCCTTTTTGTAGATTTTCATAGTGTCCCATCCTAGAGGCTGCTAAAACTGATGACGCAACTAGTGTCAATCCCAATGCCAAAACTATATTTTTCATGCGCATGAGCAATTTCCATATTTAAATAATCAAGTTAAATCATGAACGCAACTTCCATGTTACGAATGGAAGTTGCGCCATTACGCTAGTGTCTTTTGTGACAATGTTTACACTAACATAAAGTTGACTTGATTAAATTTTTAAATTTCTACGTCTAAATTGTCTGCAAAATAATATTTGATAGCATAGTACATAAATCTTTGCATAAACATGCAGACCGCATAAACGCCGCAGCAATCTGTAATTTAGGAGTGAAAATTTTCCATATGGAAATTTTCGAGGGCGTTAATGACGCATACCAAGTGATGGTGCATAGTCTATTTTTGATTACAGTGCCGGCGGTTCACGGCCTAGTCGGCGCGGTGGCTCGTGTACTTCCTAGTTCCGGAACCAGATCGTTGCTTAAACAAAACCATTATCTAATTATCGACAAGAAGCAATCATCTGACGTCGACGCGGTCGGCTACACTCTGTTTGGCAGTTAGAACAAACCAACGGGGTCGAGCTTCCGATCCCAACTATAGATAACTACCTCATTACGGGCTACTGCCTTACCACCGCCTCCAACGCTGTAAGATATCGGCACCGTATCCATGTCGAAAGTAGCAAAAATTCGCCGGATATCGGGATGATCGTTCAAGCTTAAAATAGCCTTCCCTTCTAGGCGTCTCATTATCCCCGCCATTTTTTCGTACTCCTGCAAGCCAAACTCGACCCCGTAGCCAGCTGTTTGCCAATATGGCGGGTCAAGGTAAAAGAACGTATGAGCTCGATCGTACCGCTCCATGAGCTTGTA
The DNA here is from genome assembly GCF_011682175.1 of Massilia frigida. Classification (GTDB taxonomy): domain Bacteria; phylum Pseudomonadota; class Gammaproteobacteria; order Burkholderiales; family Burkholderiaceae_D; genus Telluria_A; species Telluria_A frigida. The sequence goes on along the minus strand of NZ_WHJG01000003.1, from coordinate 20,069 downwards.
CCAGTCCATGTTCTCGATAAAGGCGCCAGATAGCCTCAAGTGGGCTGCAGATAGATTTTCTTCTATCCGCAAGAGGTTGACTGGTGGAGCAGTGGTTGCCGTGCCCCAGCTTTGTCCGTCAACCTTCCCACCGAAAGCGTGCTGCTGCAGGTAGAAGAAACGCACCGCACGTTGGATATCGGTCAGTGTTTCGGGTGGGGTCTCTTGGTGCCACTTGAACACCTCGCGACTTGCGAGAGCATATTTGAAGTGTCGAACGAATTCCTCCAAGTGATTCTGAACCACCCGATAGAGACGCACCAGCTCCCCGTTGATGTCATTGATGACTTCGACTTCTGCCGGCGGGCGCATGAAATAGAGCGCGGCGCCCCCAGCGAAAACCTCAACGTAGCATTTGTGTGCCGGGAACTGAGGGATAAGATGATCGGCCAGACGACGTTTGCCGCCAATCCAGGGAATGATAGGTGTTGCCATAAGTAAACCTTGTTGGAAAATTTTGTGCTAGACTCCGCGCGCCTTCCGGAAGGTACAGAGCCTTGCTTGGTTTACTGGACAGATCAGTGAATTGAGGCCCGGTGTTGTTGTTAGCGCAGCAGCACCGGGCGCTTTGTTTTTTCAACTACGTACATTCGGACGCTACAGGCATCCTGCGACGACCGCCTCTAGTGCAGCTTCATATTTCAGATGGAGTGGGATATCCCGCGCAATGGCAAGCACCTTCTCGCCGTCGCTGGCATCGAGCGCCAGGATGCGCGTGGCGAATGTCGGCCGGGCCGGCGCTGCCGCGACGCACGAGCGGTACACCGGCACCTTGACTTCTTGGACGACCGGCGCGCTCCCGCAGGCGGTAAGCAACGGCAGGGCGGCCAGCAGGAGATATTTCATCGGGTAGCCTCCAGAATCGTGTTCACCGTCGGCATGGCTTCATCGCAGGTGGTCGCGCGCGCGCCGGCGACCTTGGCCAGCGCCGCGTCGAAGCGTCGGCCAGCTGCTGCTGCCTGCTGCTGGGCGGCCTGCCCGCGTGCCTCTGCCGCTGCCTTGGCGGCGGCAGAGGCCTCAACCACGCTGTTCTGCAGTTGAATGGCGCCGCGCAACTGGGTCGTAATGCCCTGCTCGGCATGGAGGTCGGCCAGAGCCTGGTCGCGCGCGCCCGCAATCGCCCACCAGCCGGTACCGGCGGCAGACAGCACCATGAGCAGCGCAGCCGCCAGCACAATGGCCGCGATCTTCCAGATGCCGGCCACGGCGCCCGCCGCCAACTCGCCCAGGGGGCTCATATTGCCCCCACGAGGCAGAGATTACGCTCGGCCTGGCGCCGCTTCACCAGCCCCGGCAACCTGATGCCCTTGGCGAGCGTCCAACGCAGCAGCTCGTCGCACGCGCCAAGCGCGTCGCCGGCATTCATCTTGCGCGCCAGGGTGCTGCCGCACAGGTTGGCCTGGCCAACGTTGTAGGCGAAGCTGACCAGTGCGGCGCGCCGGTAATCAGGCAGCGGCGCCCGGATGCAGGCGTCGACCGCGCCGTTGGCGATGGCGAGCGAGTCGGCCAGCATGGCGTCGCACTGCGCAAGCGTCGCGCGCTGGCCCAGCCGCACGCCTTTAGTCTCGCCGAAGCAGATCGTCGGAATGCCGACCGGATCGGCGTACGCGGCCAGGCGTAACCCCTCAAAGCCGCCCACCAGGGTGACGGCGATTGCGCACCAGCCGGCGCGCTGCTTATTTGTCAGTGCCATGCAACTCCTTCTGCGCGAGCAAGCGCGAGACATTTGCGAAAATGGAGACTGCTGCGGCGCCCCCGGCGAAAACACCGTTCGGCACGCCAGCCGGTTGCCAGATGGCCACGGCCACCTCTGCGGCGCCGAAGGCCGTCGCCGCCAAATTGAATTTCACGCTCCAGGCCTTGCGCAGCACCGCGCGCCAGTCGTCGATGAGCCTCATTGCTTCACCGTGATCTTGAGCGCCTGCCACATCGCAAGCGCGATCCATGCGGCGCCCGCCAGCGCGCCCGCCTGCGTGACCTTGATCAGTGCCTCGCGGACCAACCGATTGCGCAGCTCGCGCCATTCGATTACAGCCTCGTGGTAGCGCCGGTGCCCGTCTGTATCGCCGGACGGAAATGCAGTCAGGATTTGCTCCGTTTTGCGCGTGTTGTCGGACAAATCCATCTTGATCGACACCAGCATCGCATCCCGCTCTTGGTCATTCATCATTCGTATCCTTGAATAAAAAAAGCCACCCGAAGGTGGCCATGTAGGGCATGACGAGGGAACTTATTGGTAATATGTGAACGTTATCGTCCCTCCAGGCGGCACCACGATGTCGTACGAGATTCCAGGTGCGACAGCAACGTTGGTGAAGTTGCCAGTTGGTGCCGGGCCACCAGTTCCGCCTGGGAAGGTTTTGCTAAACGCGGAACTCGGGTCACCATTCGTCGGCGGCCCGACGGAGTTCCAAGTTACTACGCCCTCACCTCCGTTGTTGATATTGCCAAATGGTGTCCATCCGCCGGTACCGTATGAGGCAGCTGAGCTACCGATGACACTTGAGAGGGGCCGACTGTGCGTGTCGACTCGATAGGTATTGTTGCTATATTGAACAATCTGATATTCCGTGTATGTCGGATTCCCGCCGGCACTGATCGTAGACTTAGTCGAATCCAATAACGAAACAGCACTGGCCCAGCCATAGTTACCAGCAGTGCTCCCACTACCGCTTGTAAGATAGTTCACGTACACCGTGATCGCGCTGGCAGCAACGACAGATGATGCGGTTCCGTTGCTGCCCCGTCCGGACAGCGTGTCGATCATGGTGGTCGTCGCCGGTGCGACCCACGTGCCACTGGCGTTAAAAGTTTGGGTCGTAGGTGTACGGGATTTTTTACCGTAGAACAACGAGCGCATGACGTCGATTGAACTTGCCATCTCATCCCCGCAGCACGGAAACGATGAGCGTGGTGCCGCCGTCGCGCGTCGACACCATTACATAATCGGTGCCGCCTGTTTGCCAGGTAATATTCGCGATGGCGGCCGTGGACACGACCGCCCCGTCGTACCTGATGAACCGCGCCCCGGCGGGCCAGGTTGGCGCGCCCCCCTGGCCAATGTTCACCAGCTCCAGGAATTGCATCGCATGTTTGCCGCTGGCCGGCCAGCCCGTGAAGCTCATCGTCTTTGCGCCTGAAGCCGGCGCCACGCGCTGGCTTCCGCCGTTCGCGTATGCCACAGCAGTGCTCGGGCCGTTATCGTAGTAGGTCATCGAACGCACCAGCTCCTGCAGGTCGGACAGCACCGCGATGGTGCCGCTGGCCGCCGGCACCGTCAACGCCACCACCGTGTTCGTTGGGATCAGCGTGTCGCACTCGAAGCGCACTTGTTTCGACGCGTCTAAGCTCCCCTTCGCAATCGAGTTAGAGTCGACGAAGGCCACGATTCCGCTGGCCATGGCCGCGCTCCCGACCGCCGCGTCACGGGCCTGCTCGGCCTGACCCTTGGCAGTCTCCGCAAGGCCCTTCGCGGTCTGGGCGGCGTCGCGGGCGGTTTCCGCTGCCCCCTTGGCTAGGTTCGCGTTCGCGAGGGACGTACCCGCGCTGCTCGCGCTGCTTGCGGCGTCCGTGGCGTTGCCGAACACGTTACTCGCCAGGGCGGCAAACTGCGTAACTGCCAAAATGAGCCAGGTGACGAATGCGTCCATTCGGTTGGAGAAGGTCGCACGGTCGTTGCGTTGAATTGCGGGCGTCGGTACAGGGGTGATTGGTGGAGGGGGAACTACAGCCATTAGATAAATCCTTTCACATCAAGGGAAACGGTGCAGAGGTCTGGACCGTCGAACGACAGGGTTGGGGTCGGCAAACCGAAAACACGAAGAGGCGAGTAATCCACGAGATCAGTCGCGATCACAACGCATGGAACCGACTGGACCTCTTTCAACGTTGCGTAGACAGCAGCGGCCTCCGCGATCCCGAGCTTCGCCGTCACCGACATATCCGTCGTGTTGGCCCCAGGCGTGATCTTGGTTCTACCAAATTTGTCGACATCAATGAAGCTGTAGGAATTCGGCGTCACCTTCGCGCCGTACTCTGTAAGCCCGATTGGCTTCATATCGCCCAGTGCAAGCAGGCCACACTTCGCAAGACCAGTAATCCGGGTCAGGGTTACGGTAATTTCAGCGTTGTTAAATGCGGCCAAGTCCGTCACTACGAAGTCAGTTTGCGGCTTAAACCGGTCAAAGAAATATTCGTAGTAGTCGCCGGGCTCAGACCCTTCAAGATCATCGGAGTAGGCGTAAATCACGTTCCCGCCTGGCGCATCGCGAACGGCGATGCTCAGCCCGTCCGCCTCCAACCCAAACAGTGCAAGTGAATTGAACGAGCCGGGGCGCAACGTTATAGACAAGGGCGAGGCGGCACTTTTAGTTGAAACGTAGCCGTCGAACATTGCCCACAAATTCGTTGGCCCTTGGTCCACCCACCACGGCACCGCGCCGAATTGGTTGATCAGATCGGTCGGATCATGACCAACATTCGACGACGCGGAGACGCTTTCGTAAATCCGGTGGGTCACGGTGCTGATGCACCGTTCACCGAGAGCGTACGCTTTCAACATCGAAAAAGTGGGGTAATCCGCTTCCGGAACGGCTGAGCTTACGATCATGGCGCCGGTAATCGCTACCGGTGCCAGGACACTACAGGGTTGGCTCATGCGGGCACCGCCTTCATTCGGACTGCGTTTCCACCGGAGCTGACGTTATTGAACTGCTTCGCCAACTGGTCGATGCTGCCGGCCGACTTGCCGGTGGCCACAGCGGTTCGTTCCATCGGCGCGCGCAGCTCGGCCAGCTCGCGCCGGACCTCGCGCAGCTCCGCGACCACATCGGCGTTTCCGCCGCCGCTCAGCATCGAACGGGTTTGGTCGGCGTTGAATATCCGCGCCGGCCCAGTCGCCTCCACCTCCGGACCGTTTTCGCCGACCAGGCGCAAGCCGCCGCCGAAATCACCGCCAGTGGCGTAACCAGGAACACCGTGAGTGCGCAGAAACTCCGACAGAGAGCCGTTTTTCCGCGCGTCGAGTTCTGGCTGTGCCGCCTTCATGAAATCAGCCAGCTCGGTGTTGTCCACCGACTCGCCGTACGCCTTCTTCCAGAAATCGATACCGCTCTTCTCTCCTTTGCGACCGAGCACCTTCTGGAACAAGCCCTCGACCGACAGCGGAGGCGGCGTGTCCTTCACGGCCTGCACCGCGATACCGAACGCGCGTAGCGCATCGGCGATCGACATCACCCCGGTATTGAGTCCCCGCGCGAGGTCGAGCTGGGTCTGTGCGTTCGTGATGATGCTGTCCTGCGCCGCCATTTCAGCCGCGTGCTGCTCCGCCATGAGCCGGAGCTGTGCCTCGCCGCCAGCCTGAGCGACGCCGGCGGCCTTGTTAATCGCGTCGACCGTCAGCGCTGCGAAGTCGATCTCGGCCTTGGCGTTGTCCTTCAACGCGGCGATATTGCTACCGGTCCGCGCCTGATCGCGTGCCCATTCCTCAAACGAGCCGAATAGCTGTTGGGACGGCTTCGCAATCGTGGACAATGCTTCGTCCAGACCTTGGATATCCGCAGTGCCGCCGCCGCGCGTGGTGATCGCCGCGCGCGCCAGCAACTCCTGGGCCGAACGACGCTGCGCGCGGTCGAAAAAGGTCGCCTCGATGACCGTCGACGCCAGCGCGCTGTTGAGCTTGTCGAAGACGCTCCGGACGGCATCGGCACGGGCATTGACCGCACTGATCTGATCCTTCGTGCCGTCTGCGAGGATTTTTAGGTCGTCAACCCGGTGCTGGTACTCCTGCTCGAGGAAAGCCTTGTCCCGATCAACCGCAGTTTTTATGTTGCCCAAGGCCGTATTGGCACCCGTGACGGCGTTGTCCGCTGCCGCCGCCTGGTCCTGCAGCGCGGTCCGGTTCTTGATGAGCGCGGCGGTTAATGCGTCCAAGCCAACAAGCTCGTCGGCCCGCGCCGCAGCGACCGCACCGACCTTGTCGCCGCCCAACTCCATGATCTGGATCTCGATCTTCCTGTTGGAAGCAGTCAGCGCAGCAGCGGTTGCTGCAGCAGTGGCAGCCGCAGCCTCATCCTGCAAGGCGTTACGCCGCCTGATGATCGCGACCGTCGAAGGGTCCATGCCCACGACCTCCTTCTCGCGCTGCTCCGTCAACGACCGGGTGGAATTTTCAAGCGCCTCGATCTGGTCCAAATACCTCTGATTTGTCTCGGCCAACGTCTTGGCCTTGCCCAAGCCCTGGACCTCGTCATAAACGTCCCAATTTGACTCGTCGACTTTTTTCCGCCGCTTTGTCTCCAACTCTTCCGGGGTCATCTTCAGCTCGTCGCGCTGGTCGATCAGGCCGTTTCGCTCGCTGAGTTTTTCCGCTGCCGTCTTCGTTTTCTCCAGCTCTGGCACCACAGCAGCAAACGCTTCCTGCAGGGCCATCAAACCGGAGTACATTTCCGAGCCGGCCTTCGTGGCGAGGGCGCCGCTCTGGGACAATCCCAGCACGGCAGACCTGAAATCGTCACGCGTTTTGATGCCCGCCTGTCCAAGCCGCGCCAGCTCGTCGGTCACGTATTTTTGGACAGGCGCCAGACGCTCGGCATCGGTGAGGAAGTTGTTCGCGAAGGCGCTGGACTGCTCGGACAGCTTGTCGATGCCGCCGACCAGGGCGATCAGGTTCTCGCGCGCAGCCAGGCTACCAACGCCGGTCGCGCCGAACGTCATACCAATCGAGGAAAGCGCGCCGTCCAGCGTGGCGTAATTCGACGCCAGACGAACGACGGTCTCGGTGTACCCTTCGCCCACTTGGCGAAACCGGTCCATGTCCGGAAACACAGCGGCGCTCATTTGGTCCATCGTTTTTGAGAGCACCGCATTCAGCGCCTCAGTCAGGGCGTCGCCGGTCAATCCTTTGAGGGAAATCTTGGTGACATCGATCTTCAAGGCATCAAGGGTCGCGGTGACGTGATCTGCCTCGATGCCGAGAACCACGGCTGCTTCTGAAAGCTCGGTCTCGACACCTTTGAAGATCAGGCCGAACTGCGAAGGTAGCTCACCGCCCAACGCGGCGGTGAGCGGCGCATTTGTCGTGCTCTTGCTCAATCCAAAGTAACTCGATTTCGTGGTGTCCACACTGGCGTACTGATCGAACCCCCTGCCACCTTGCAGATCGCGCACGCTGCCGCCAAACTGAATGCCGCTATCGACAATCGTTTGCTTCGTTTTCCCCCAAAGGTTATTGGCGAAGCTGGCGATCTTGTCGCCCAGACCAGGACCGAACAGACTCTTCGTGATTTTGGTCATTTCCGTCGACACGATATCGGTCGGCTTCCCGATGTTGAGTTGGCCGGTCTGGATTCCCAGATTGGTGCCGTTGGCCACACCTGGCGCACGCACGACTAAATTCGCCAGACCTTTCATCGACGCTTCGATGGCGCGCAGCGCGGACAGCATGCCCCGATTGATCGGGATCAGACTGCCAGAATGATCTTCCAGCAGTTCAAGCGAACGCTGAATCGAATCGGATTTCGCGCCCACGTCGCCAAACACACCGCCGGTTCCCTGCGCCGCTTGCGCGTCGGCTGCGGATTGTCCGCCACCAGACGCACCGCCACCACCGATACTGCCGACGATCTTGGCACCGACTGCAATCACAGCGGCCAAGGTCGCGGCGCCTGCGGCAAGGTTCGCAGGAAATGGCAGGGAAGCGAGCGCCTTCACGACAGCGGTAACACCCCAAGCCGTAGCCTGGGCAATCGAATTCAAAATCGAGCGTCCGGTGGATGCCTTCTCTGCGACTTCTTCTTTCGCTTTATTGGCAATAAACAGCCCGGTGAAGGCGGTCACAATTCCACTTTTCACCAGCATGTTTTCAATGGCCATCGCCATTTCCGCCGCGCGGAAAGCCTTTTCCGCGCCGTGCATCACCTTGTACCCTGCTGTGTTCTCCTTGAAAAAACCTTTCGCCGCGCTGGCCATGTCACCATACGAACGCACCTGCAGCTGCGCGGACTGCTGCGCGGCGATCATGTTCGCACGCTGAATCTTGCCCTGGTCGCCGCCGGCGTCCTTGGCGGATTTCTTCAGCTCGGCATCGATGGCCGCCTGCGCGCGCGCGTACCCTGACAGGGCTGTGGTGAGGCCACCAATGGCCGTGCCGACGCGGCCAAACGATTCGGCCATGCCCGCCGCTGCCGATTTGGTCACTTCATCGATAGCGGTCATGATTTCCAGCATATCCTTGGCCGCCGCTACACCACTGCCGGCGCCAACCTCGAGCGCGGCTTTCTTCCCCGTCAGCTCCCTAATCCTGGTCAGCTTGGCGATCTGTTCGTTCAGCGCGAACAGCTCCGCATAAGTCGCAGGACCAGCATCGAGCGCGGCCTGGGCCTTTGCCAGCGCCAGATCGACCACGGCGACCTCTGCCAGGCCGAATGTTTCGATCTGGTGTTCAAGCGTTTTGGTCTGCTCGTCGAGTGCGTTCTTTTCATTCCGGAGCCGGTCGAACGTCTCCTCATCGGTCTTCGCGGACGCTTTTGCAACGCTGTCCTTCAACGCCAGGGATTGCGCATGTGCCGCGACCGCATCCTCCTGTTGCGACAACAAGGCGATCGCCATGCGCGCGGCGGCAATCGATGCGGCGGACAGCCCGTTCTTGCCGGTCTTGATCTCGGCATCGAGCTTGATCGTCATTTTTTGCGATTCGGACAGTTTGTCGTAGCCGTCCAGTTCCAGCTTGTTGGCCGCGTTTTTTTCGGCGATTGACGTCATCAGGTTCTGATAGGCGGTCGCTTCTTTCTTGATCGCGGTCGCGTTGCCCTTGTCAGCATATTTCTCCTGAATCCGCTTGACCATGACGTCGTACTCGGCCGTTTTCCCCTTGAGGTCTTCAATGGTTTTGAGTTCGGCCTTCATCTGCTCGTCCTTCGTCGCGTACTCCTTCTTGAATGCAACTACCCGCTCATTGATCGACTGAGCCGCAACCGCCGCACCGGTTTGCTCGGCCTTCTGCATTTTCTGCGTCAGCTCCAGAATGTTCTGCATCACCTTTTCGCGTTCGCGGTCGATGGCATTGTTGCTCATACCCGTTTTATTCGGGTCGAACTCGCCCGTGCGCGTGTTGAGCGCATTCAAACGGCTCGTTGCCGCGCCCAGTTGTTCGTTTACCGGAATGGCCTTTTCCGCAGCGGCAGTGGTCATGCCAAGATTTTTCAGACGGATCAGTTTTTCGTTTTTGTCGATTTGCTCATCCAAGCCTTTGATAATGCGAGCCTGCGCTTCGTCGAACGACTCAACCACTTTATCGTTGGACTCCTTGGCATCCTTGCCCCACTTTGACCACGCAAGAGCGCCGGCACTAAGGGCAATGATGATTGCCCCAATGGGGCCACCCACGAGCGCCAGGCCTCCGCGCAACAGGCCCATTGCGCGCGTGGCCAAGCCAGCCGCGCCGGCCTGCGCGGCAATAGCTGCCGTGTTGGCGATCGACGCAGTCGTGGCGCCACCGGCGGCGACAGCCTGGGCCGCAAGCGCGATTGCGTGCGCCTCGGCTGCGGCTGCCGCACGAGCCTGTGCGGGAATCAGGCCGTTGGTAGTGATGGCCAGTGCAGCGGCGCCGTCGGCGGCCAGCACGGCAGCGCGTAACTCGGTCACGCGCGCGGCCGTGAGGGCGGTAGCGCTGGCCGTGGCCTGGACATCGGCCTGGGCCTCCGTCAATTTGGCCGCAGCGCCTATCGCCGCTGCCTCCGTTGTTGTGACGGCGGCTTGCAGTGTTGCCGTTGCCAGCGCACGCTTGGCGGCCACTGCGGCGTACGCATCCGTAGTCAGGCTGACGATCCAGTTCGTCGCCTTGATAGCGATCATGGTAGACATTGCCCAGGCTACGCCCGCCAGATTGCTGGACAGCAGGCCGATAGCCCCCGTGAGACCAGCAACGGCGCCGCTTGCGTTTGCCTGCACGCCTACCAGTTCCATTACGTTGTTCTTGAGGACCGTAAATGCGCCGGCGATGGTTTGCACCTGGGCCGCCTCTACGCGCAGCTTCTCCAACGCATCAGGGAGCACCGTTGCCATGATCTTTGAAGTGATCTGCCCTTCCTCGGCCATCTTCTTCAGCGCGCCGACCGGCATGCCCATACCATCAGCCAGCGCCTTCATCAATCGCGGTGCCGCCTCGTTAACAGCGTTAAATTCTTCGCCACGCAGTGTTCCAGAAGCAAACGCTTGGGAAAGCTGTAACTGTGCAGATGCCGATTCCGCTGCCGCAGCACCGCTCACCTTTAAGCTGAGATTGACTACCTCGGTAATCTCTGCAACCTTCTTTTGACTGGTTCCCAGCTCCCGTGTGCCGTTGGCGATCCGGGCGTAAAGCATGCCTGTGGCGCCAAGCTCCTGCTGCGCATCGTTAGCAATCCTTTTCACATCGCTATATGCCGCTGCATATTCTCGAGTGGAAGTCGACGCCAAACGGAGCTGAGCCGTAAATTTGGCGTAGGAGTCGGATAGCTGAATGAGCTGCGCCAACCCCATACCACCAAAGATGCCAGCGAGCGCGCCCTTCAGGACGTCCGCGGCCCTGCCCATCGCCATAGTGGAGTCTGAAACTACACGCCGCGCCATATCCATATCCTGCTGCAGCCGTGCGATGTCGGCACGCAGCCGAATTTCCATGTCGCCAACGATCATGTTGATCCCAAATAAAAACGGCCGCTATCGAAGCGGCCGGTGTGTAGCAATTACGAGAGGAAGTCGTCGAGGTTTCGCGCTGCATCCTCGACGTAAACCCGCTTGAGATATCCATCATCCCCAAACGGTGGCGGGCAGTCCCGCTTGATCGCCTGGTGTGACTCGCCCAGGTATGCCTTAGACATTCGGATCAACGTCGAGGCTTCCCACTCGCTCAGCTCGATGCCCGTATTGTGCTGACACGCAACAAGCTCGGAATGGTTTAATGGCGCCTCGCCCATGCTGCCGGACAGCGTCGGCCCCCAAGACCACAGGTAATCCAATAGATGCGATCCACATTCCAAGTCAGGCATCGCTGGCTGGTATTGATCGTCCTTATTGTCATCCTTGAGCTTTTGGAGTCGAGATCGACGCGGGGCTTTCGATTTGTCACCTTCGGAATTTTCCGGCACCGCACTAAGCCATGCACAGTGCCGGACGTGAAGGATTAGGCAGCCTGCGACGCCTTCGTAAAATTTGCGGTATCGCTCAGCAGCTTGTCGAGCTGCGCCGGGATGAAGCACAACTCCAGATCGCTGTAGACCGCCAGGTGCAGCGCCTTGTCGGTCAGCTCGTCGACCTCGATGTTCTCGAAGCGATCGGTCACGGCTGCCAGGAAATCGGCTGTGTCCTTGGTTTGATCTTCGGCGGTCAAGTCCGACTTGCCTTTCTTTTTGTAGCGATCCATGTTGCGGTTCGCCTGCGCCGCCTTGGCCTTCGCGTAGACCTTGGTGCCAGGCCCAAACACGTGCACGTTCATCGGCTTCGATTCGTCCGGCTTGCCGTCCGGGCCGTCTGCGAACATGGGGTCGTCATTGCCGTCGCGCAGTTGATGAATGGCAGTAGGGACGAGAGCGTATTTTTTGAGATTGGTCATGGTGTACTTTCTTTTCGTGGGTAAATAGATGCCCGTGCCAGCCGCTGCGCCTACGAAGGCGACAGCAACGTGCCGGGTATTGGCCGCGTGGCCATAATCGAATTGGGATGTTGCTTAGGCGGTGATGGTGTCGCTCTGGCGCAGCAGAGTGAAACTACCTTTCACCGCATCGTTGCCGGTGCCGTTGTTCTCGACGAACTTCATCACCTGGGCGGTAAAGTAACGGACCGCTTTGTTTTGCTTGACGAGTTTGAACGACAGAATGTCGTAGCTGTTTGCGCCTTTTTCGATGAGGATCTGGCCAGCATCGTCTTCGATCCATGCGCATTCAAAGTCGGCATTGGGCAGCTTGTACGTGCCCTTCTTTTCGCGGTCGCGCGCATTGCCTACGGTGGAGAGCGACGATGTCGAGTATTCACGTCCCTTGACGCCACCGACATTGGTGATGCTGCCGACCTCGACCCATTTCAGCTCAGCAAACGCAACTGCTGTATCGGCGGTCGGCCTTGTCGGGAAAGCGAATAACTGCGTACCGGCGACTGTATCGAAGTCATCTTCAAATGCCATGAGTGTTACCTTTCATAGATTGGCTCGCTCGCAAAATGCGAGGCGGGCGGGATGGGGAAAATCTGGACAAAAAAAGAGCCGCTACACAGCGACTCCCAGGTTGCGAACGGAATTCAGTTTGGCGCGATATAGGCGACTTTGAAGTCGCGAGTTTGTTGGTACAGGCCAGCAGCTTCATCCGTCATATCGGGGCCGACCACGTCACGCAATACACTGCGCACGACTACACCAGCGATCACACCGGTGTACACCCCGCTGCTTAGCTTGGCGGCCTCCAGGAGAGCCTTCTGTTCCGGATAAGTCTTTGCATGCACGGTGACCTGGATGCGGGAGGTAACCAGAACGCTTGCCTGCGTGCGTGAGGCAGTCCCCAGCTCGACGCGGGTAATTTCCTTGATGCTGATCGCAGGGATAACGCCGACGGGGACCGTGCCGGCACAGATGCTGTCCGCTTCGATGAGCGCGGCCAGCGGGGCGTGGTCGACGAGCAGAGCACGTATCACTTTTACCGCGCTCATTTCCCGGAACCTTTCGCTTTCAATCTCAGTAAGGGGATTGGGTCAACCGCCACCGCGATAGCGGCAACATCAACGCCCTCACCGACCTGCAGCACCTCGACCGCATCGCCACGGCGGATGTGGTACTGCGCGAGTCGATCGCCGCGCGGAGAATCGACCGTTTCGTACTCGAGACCTGCGACGAGGTCGATAACGTTGACGCCATCGATGGAACCCGGCTTGGAAGTCTCCATCCTGATTTTCATCTATCCTCCGGCGCCGGAACGTTCAGACCTTCCACGGTCAAGCGCTTGCGGATCTGGGTGCCGATGGCATGGATCGCAGCGTCCGCCTGGACGTCCATCGCCGGTCGTAGAAACGGGTGGGGACGAGCACCAGGGTGTTGGACGCGCTGGGTTACAGTGCCGCCAAAAGCAAGCGCTGATGCTCGCTTTGCTTCGATCACGTGCGGCGCAGTACCGAATTCGACGAATTGCCAGTACCACGCCTTTTTGTTCCCGGCCTTGACAGAAGCACTCACGCGGCCCTTCTTGTAGCCCGTGTTGACACGAATGCTTCGCCGCAGCGCGCCCAGCTCAACAGGGACACGCGACTTTGCTGCGTCTTTAAATACATTCGCGCCGGCGCGTAACGCTGAACGCATGATGTTCTTTTCCACCTTTGCTGACACCTGCTGGAGAAAGGCGTCCAGCTCAGCGCCGCCGGAAATATTGCGGTTATTGCTCATATTGAATAGCCCTCCAGAATATATTCGCTTCGCTCCCGGTCATCCAAGAGCGCCGGGCCGGCGATGATCTGCATCAAGCGATCACCCCGGCTGTGCAAAGTCACGCGCATCTCGGCAGTGATCGCGCTGTTATTACGGATTCGCAGGCGCGAGCGCTGCAACGCCAGGCGCAGACCGTCGTCTGTCGACTCCGCGCGGCTGGGCAGGATGTCCTGCACACTTGCCCATATTCGCGATTCGACCACCACCCAGCCATCAAGTGGCGTGTTGTACTCAGGATCACGTCCTGCCGCGCGGCGCTCGATTGTGACTTTGTCGTTTTCGGTAAAAGTCTTCATGTCAGCTGTACACCTTGAATCCGTCGAGAAGGCGTACGAGATGCGGCGACACAGCAGTACCGGCCGGCGCGTACATTTCCTTTATTTTCGCCAGCAGGTACTTCTTTATTGGCGCTGGCGTCGAGGCATCAGTGAGGCCGTAGCCGCTCACGAACACAATGGTGACGGCGCCAGTTCGTGGCAGGGTTGCCGGCCACTGCTTCCCGAGCGTCGGCTCGACCCAGCCAGGCGTCGCCACCGTGTTGACGAAGTAGTCCGCTATCGGAACTGTGCGTTCAATGCCTTCAATGTCGAGATACTTAACGCTCGTTACCGATTGCAGCGGCGACGGCGCAAGCCGTATCCTGCTTTCAAACCGGTCGAGCGTTGCGAGGTATGAGCGCGCGATGATCGCCCGCTGCATTTCAAACTCCGCGTCTTCGGTGATTGCCAGGATGTCGATTTCCAGCTCAGCATCGAAGTCGCTTCCATTGAGCCGCGCGGCATTGCGCGCGGCAGAAAGCGACACCGCCATGCCCACTGGTGCAGTTATAAGTCGCGTGGTCATGGTTTTTACCCGTTGGTGTTGAGATATGCAGTCAGCGAGCGCGCCATGACTGTTTCAATGCAAAATTCGCTCGGATGAAACTTATCGCCCTTGTGGTTCATCATGGGAACCCAACGCTCTGGCACTGCACCGTCACCGATACCAGGGAACGAAAGTACGCTCGCGCCCGCTACCGTTGCGAGCCATGCGTTGAACTCGACTCGGTAACGATCTTGGAGGGCATTGAGGTCGTTATAAGGCAGCAGCGGGATGAAGCACACGTAACGAATGCCGTTTGCTCGCGCAAAACGAACGATCTCCATAGCGCGGCTTCTGTGCTCTGCGAAAGTCCGCGCCAGATTTGCGATCACGTAGCCGTCGTTCACTGATGCCGGACTGATCACCAATCTGTCCGGGATGATGCCGGCGGCGACCAATTCTTGCGTGCGCGCCCAAAATTCTGCTGCGCCTTTGCTGGAGCAGCCGAGATTCACATAATTAACCGGACGAGCTGGAGTAGAGGCGTCGGCACAACCACGGTAACCCCACGACGTAAAAATACCGCTGACCAGCTGGTCGTTCTGGCCGGTCGAATCAGTCGCGACTACGCAGGTTATTGAAGGGACCGCATAGTGAAAGATTGGAAAAATCAGGTGCGATTCAGCGCTGAGAGCGACATTGATACCGGGGTTGGTCAAAGCGTCGGCCCCGTAGTTAAACGTCTGGACGATGCGGCCACGGTTCTCCAAAGTAGCCGTACGCATCGCGGCGGATGCCGCTACGAACCAAAATTTTCCGCCCACTCCGGGATCGTGATCGATACGAAATACGGCTGCGTGCAAGCCGCCTGGAACATCAGCACGCGGGACGGAATTGAGTGCGAGAACATCCGATGCAACGATTTGTGACGATGTCGCGGACGCCGGGATCGTGGGTGTCGGTGCACCGCCCCAAGTCAGCGGAAAGAACCCGTTGATCGTACCCGGAGCGGCCATTACACCGTACGTAACGCCGTTGATTACCGGCTTGCAGAGATTCGCCTGGATATTGAGCGAGACCGTTTCTGTCACGCCGGCAATCGCTCTCAACCCGGTAATCTGATTGTTGGCCAGATTGACATACACGAGCTGTACGGCGTAAAACGGTGCCTCGGCAACGCAGGTCAGCCCCCAGGTGGCGCGATAGGGGGACGCACTCGCAATAAGGCCACCGAAGGTGACACCTGCGATAGCGCTGCCAAACCACTTCGCCGCACCCTTAATATTGGCCATCCCCAGGCGCTTGGCACGGCCGTTGCCTTGCAGGGCAACATCTGCTGCAATCGGGCTTAGAGTCGGCGCAGGATAGTAAGGCGTGCCGCCTACCAGATTCGTGGTCGCCATTTTTTCTGCAACCAGCCCTGCTTCAGTTCCGGTATCCAATATGACGATGGCGTTCGCGGGATAGTTCGCGTACCCGCAGAGAAGACGAATAGTCATCGTTACACGCTCACCAGGCTAATGGCGTACGCGACTGCGGAAGGATCTGGATCGACAACGCCGACCAGGCCATCGAGCAACGCTGCATCGATTTCGACGACGTCGTTACAATTGCCGTGCTCGCACTGGACCAGCACCCGCACACGGACGAATTCAAGCGGCACTGAATGCTGGACTTCATCGTCGAATACCGGTGTCCCAGCCGGCTGGACTGCATCGCTTGGCGGTGGCGTCATCGCATCCAGCTGCCGCTTATCGTCGGGCGGCGACTCTGTCGCATCCAGACGGGGTGCAACAATCGTTTTTTTGGACATTGGATTCTCCTGTTGCCCCAAGGGGCAGATTTGCGACTCGGGGCGCCGCTGGTTAGGTTGGGGAATGCTGGTAGACCTTGATGCCGTTCAGGTCGAGCAGATTGCCCCCCGCACGCGCCCAGGCCAGAAAACCGACTTGCCCCTTGCTGGTGTAGACCGAGTCCTCAAAGCGGAACAGCAGCAGCTCCAGAACGTCGCGGATCATGTATTTGGAAAAATCGCCGTAGCCAATCGACTTGGCATTCGCGCCTGGCTGCGCCATGTCGTTGTTGATGGCGACATCCTCGCCCAGCAGTTGGGCCGGGGTGCCGGTCTTGATGCCGGCTTCGTACGAATCGGCCCAGATGGGGCGCCCGGCGCCGTCCTTGAGCTTGCGGACCATCTTGCGGGTCTGTTGGTGCATCATGAAGCGGCAGTTCCCTGCGTCCTGATAAGCCGCATCGATGGACTCTTGCAGATCGACCAGATCTTCCCAGGTGACCAAGACGGTTTGTCCAGTGGCGCCGATTTTTCCGATTGGCGCTACCGTCGAGAATCCCGTTGGCTGGCCAATGCCGGTTCCGCTGGTAAAGCCCTTGTTCATCGTGCGGCCAATACGGTCATTGATACGCTTGACGACCATCGCGATGATGTCGATTGAGCTGTCCTGCAGCAGTTCCATAGGGATCGTGATGATCTTGGAGCTTGCTTTGAAAGCGGCCAGGCTGGCCGCACCAACGGTCGGGTCGGCGGACGATGCCTGCGTGTTTTCCGGAACCCATTCTCCTTCTTCGGACGTGCCATCGGAAGTTGGGTAGCTCAGGGGATTGCCCTGGGACGTGGTGATGCTGGACGCAACATTGCGCATGCCGCCGAACGCCTTCAGCGAGTCGATTAGCTCCTTGGCTACGTCAGTCTGCACAGTGTAGCCGCCCTGCCCCGGCGTGCCGACGGACATGGTGTTGCGAATTTCCTTCATTTCTTCGTTCGACATTCCCTGCGGGCCATCGCGCAGCAGCTTGGCAAACAGGACGCGCGATTTGTTGTTCTCGGCGCGCGCGCCGGGGTTGGTACGGAAATGCTCGACGTCGCGGTTGTGCTCTTCGATATCGAGCGCCATGACTTTCTCGATGTTCGAGATTTCGGTTTCCAGCGCTTCGATCTTGTCGCTGCGCGCATCGAAAATCGCCTGGTCTTCTTTCGTCCAGAGGCGGTCGCCTTTCTGGCTCATCTGGCTGCGTGCTTCTTTCGCGAGTTGCTGACGTTCCTCGCGCAATGCTTGAATCGATTTCATCTTTTTCCTTTAATGATGGTCGTAAAAAAAGCCGCTCAAGGCGGCTAAGGTCGGGATTGCGCGAGCGCGTTATCCGATTTCGTGGAGGCGCAGCCGGTTGAGGTTGCGCTGACGAACGGCTTCCCAATCGGGGATTGCGTCCTCAATCGGCGCAATCCGCGGAGCATTGCTGTAGGCCGAAAGGTTCCATTGGTTCTCGACTTTGGCGGTGCCGGTGATCGAGTCCACGAACCCGTTTTCGACCGCCTCGTCTGCCGTGAACCACGTCTCGGCGTTCATCCACGCCGCGATCTCGTCTTTCGCTTTACCGGTCTTGCGCATGTAGTCGGCCACAATCGACTCATCAATTTTGCCGAGAAGCGCAGCAGTCTCGGTCAGATCGTCCTTGTTCCCGTACGCCATCGTCCAGGCGTTATGGATCATGTAGAAGCTGCCGGCAGCGATCGTCACGGTCGCGCACGCTGCAGTGACGTATGTCGCCGCGCTGGCGGCCAGTCCTTCGATCACCGCATGCACGTTGCCGTGCTGGGCAATCGCAGCGGCCATGGCCCGACCGTCGAACACGTCGCCACCTGGCGAGTTCACGCGCAGGGTGATTTTTTTGCCATGCATGCCGGCCAGTTCCTTGTTGAACGCGGCAGCGCCCACCCCCCAATATGGGTCGATCACGTCGTACAGGAACAGCGTTTCCGGATCAGTCTCCGAGCGGATCAGCGCCGGTGCTCGCGTCGCGTTGTTCCGGATCAGTTGCACTATCTTTTTCATTTTCATCCTTAGTTTTTTCGGCCTGCGGAGCCGGTTTATCCGGGCGGAACAACACATCGCCGCCGTCGACAGGTGGCAGATTCTTGATGCGTCGCACTTCGTTCACGGTCATCCATCCAGGGCCTTGCGAGCCACCGATGTACTGGCGCATGTACTCGCCCTCGGCCTTTGAATCGCCTGACAGTAGAGACTCCATGCGGTGCTCAACGAACGGAGAAGCGCGACGGAACAGCTTGCGGTTAAGCTCCTGGCGAATCACATCGAGGTGATGCTGCATCGAGAACTTGATGAACCCAAGTGTCTGCTGCTGCACGCCGCTCCCCCAAGAAGTGGTGGTTTCCTGGGCGCCGATCATGTGTGGCGGAACCCCCAGGGCACGCGCAATATCGATCACCTGAAACTTTCGCGATTCAAGAAGCTGAGCGTCGCCGGCCGTCATGCTCATTTCCTTGATGTCCAGACCTTGCGTGAGCACCATCGGCAAGCCGGCGTTGTTCACGCCGGCGTATCGTTTCTTGTATTCCTCGCGCAGCTGCTCGACCTGCTCGGGGTCCATGCGCGCCGCTGCCTTGATGACATGCTTAGGGGCCGCACCATTGGAAAAGAAATTGCCGGAGAAGGTGTCTGCCGCTAACGCAACTCCAATGGATTGGAAGGCGCCCCATTGGATCGCGGACATGCTATGTGTGCCGTTAAATCCGAAGCCAGTGAAGTGCAGCATGTCATCCTGATGCACTGCATACACCCGGCCCTCCTCGTCACAGACCGTGTAAATCAGAAAATCGCCGTGCTTTTTTCCACTTACGCGGTCGGGATGAAGAGGCCGCAACGCCTTGATGGCGGCGCCGGCACGGACGATTTCAACATAGCCGTCTCCGCGCAGCATCCGGCTTTGCATTATCCAGCTCCACATTGAGGCAGCAGTCCAGTTGCCAATCGGCTGTTCGTTCAGCAACCACCACAATTCTGGCTGGATGCTTTCACGTGCACCGGCCACTTCCCGATAGACCGAAATCGGAATCGAAGCCAGGGTGCCGGCGAGAAGCCGCACCCCGGCGTACACAGCGGATACGCGCATTGCGGATTGCGGCGTAACCGCAAACCCCGATGCCGATGCGGTGCCGCCCAGAACAGCGATTACCTGCGGGTCACTGGATTTGATCACTTGGGTGGCATTGGCGATCTGTGCAGACGTCTGCACACTCGACTCGGACAGGTCGGGGAAGTCGAAGCTATGCACCGCCGTTGACATAGGCAGCGGTTCGACTGTATCCCCACCAAAAAAGCCATCAAATATTTTCCACATTAAAGCCCCACGTAGCCTTGGTCGATATACTCATCAACAAACACGAGCGCCCGGCCCATGCCAATCAGCATGGCAACGGGGCCGTCAATTTTTTCACTCAGTTTTTCTTTGGTCGGATGTTTAAGCCCGCTGAACTTCGACTCACGCAGGACGACGTTACCCATCATCCACTCCATGCAGGTATTGCCCTGGTGGACCAGGTCTCCAGTCAGTACCTTGTTCTCGATCTCGATGATGGGCATGGTGAAGTGCGTCGAAGTTTGCGAAATCTCGACCATGGGCAAACCCTTCTCGATGAGCTTTGCCACGAAATACGATGAAAATTTCGGGTCGTACGGCAGTTCCTTGACTTGGAACCGTGCTGCGTACGCCTCGATGTCTGTGCGGATCACATCGAAATCGGTGGCATTACCTGGGTTGATATGCAGCTCGTCGAGCAGCGCATAGCGCCGGTAGTGGTCGTTCTCCTTTTTTTCCGCCTCGTACTCGTTGAGATAGAAACGGAAGAACACGTAAAACTTGTTGCCACGTTTGAAAATCAGGCAAAGCGCGGCGATGTCGCTCTTTTCCGCCAGGTCCAGACTAATCCAGCATTCCTCGCCTTCAAAATGCTCCAGCCTAATGGTGG
>NZ_WHJG01000039.1 GCF_011682175.1 Massilia frigida | reverse complement strand
CATGGTGTGGGCGTTTTGATTAAGCGTTAGAAACTAAATCATGCCAGAAATGGGCGCCCACCCCCACCTTTTCGCTTGCGCTGCCAAGCAATTTTCATCCGTTCCGCTAGTTTTGCAAGAGGCTCCTATGACACTGAGTGGGCTTGCCGCAAACGCGACGCCAACTACCGCCGTGCCCCAACTCGTGGTAAAAGCGGCAGTAGCGATGGAGGCGCCAAGGCCGAATGCGGCCGCACTTTCTTTCGCAGTTCCACCAGAAACCAACTCGACTTCATTACGAGATAATTCTTGCATATGGCACCCTGTAAAGTGAACGACGGTTTATAGGAAAGCTTACTTGTTGAGAAAAGCAATGTCGGCCTGGTTCTTCATCCGCTACCGAAACACGCCGACATGTTTTTCTCAATGAATGGATATTACCTACGCAGAATTTACTTAGCTATTTGAAATTAATTTCGATGTGATAATAATCAACGCGATCAACATCAAACATTTCAAAAATTTTTGTATCTTTTTCAAGTCGCACGATGGCGTAGTCCGGATGCTTGCGCGCTACACGGCCACGACACCGGGCCTCCCGTTGCGCGACCATCCGCAGGCGTCACGGTTGACTGCTGAGGGATCAGCAACAAAAACGCATGACAACTATTCGCAGTTTCACTATCCCGGCAAGTCCATGGCCGATGCCATCCCAACATAGTTGTTGAACTTACTCAATTGTTGAGCTAGCATGGGGGCGCCCTTTTCTGAAACTTTACTACGTGATTTTCGCAGGGGCACATCAGCAGCGCGGGGGCCACACCCGCGCGCACACCACAACAAAAACGAGACACGTCCATGCACACAGCAATGAACACGACGGAGATCTTTCTCCTCGCGATGCTCCTTATTTTCTCGATTCCCTATCTCGTCTGGCGCGTCTGCAAGACCGATTACTACGCCCCGCTGGTGGTGGTGCAAATCATCACCGGCGTGCTGCTCGGACCGGGCGTGATGGGGGCAATTTATCCGGATTACTACAAATTCATCTTCAACCCGTCCGTCATCATGGCCATGAACGGCATTGCCTGGTGGGCGGTGATGATCTTCGTGATGATCGCCGGCATCGAGCTCGACCTCAAGCAAGCCTGGGCGCACCGCCGCGAAACCACCATCACCTCCAGCTTGGCGCTGGGCGTGCCGCTGGTCTTCGGCGCGGTGGTGGCGGCCGGCATGCTGGGCTACGCCGGCTGGATCGGACCCAAGGCGATGACCTGGCAGTTCGTGGTTGGGGTCGGCATGGCGTGCGCGGTCACGGCGCTGCCGATCCTGATCCTGCTGATGGAAAAGCTCGACATCCTGCGCCAGCCGATCGGCCAGCGCATCTTGCGCTACGCCAGCCTGGACGACATCGCCATCTGGGGGGTGCTGGCCCTGATCATGCTGGACTGGGACCGGGTCGGGCGCCAGCTCGGCTTCCTGCTTGCCTTCGGCATCGCCACGGTCGGCTACCGCCGCCTCATGGTCTGGCTGCAGGAACGCGACCGCTGGTACGTCGGCCTGATCTGGCTCGCCCTGTGCGGCTTCGGCGCCGACTGGGCCGGCCTGCACTTCATGGTCGGCGCCTTCCTGGCCGGCGCGGTCATGGACGCGCACTGGTTCGATCAGGAGAAAATGGACCTGATGCGCCACCACGTGCTGCTGGCGATCATGCCGGTGTACTTCCTCAGCACCGGGCTGCGCACCAACTGGGACATGGGCAGCGCCGCGGTGTTCATCGCGGCCGGCGTGCTGCTGGTGGCTTCGGTCGGCGGCAAGCTGATTGGCGCCCACATCGCGGGCCGCATCCTCAATTGGAAAAAGGGCGAAGCGGGCATTATCGGCTGGCTGCTGCAGACCAAGGCGCTGATCATGATCATCTTCGTCAACATCCTGCTCGACAAACAGATCATCACCAGCGAAACCTTCACCGCCCTGCTCCTGATGGCCATCGCCAGCACCATGCTGACGGTGCCGGTGGTCTACCCGCGCCTTCAGCGGATGAAGGAAATCATCTTCCGCACCACCTGAGCGCGCGTCGTCAGAAGGTCGTGCGCAGGCTCACGCGCACGCTGCGCGGCTCGATCGGATGCACCAGGCGTCCATCGATGCCGCCGCCGCAACTGCCATCGCGCTGTTCGGCGCGCGTGCAGGCGCCGCCCCAGTATTCGATGTCGTTGGCCTTGCGGTCCGCCAGATTGAGTACGTCCACGCTGGCCTGCCAGTGCGCGCCAAGCCGATAACCGAGCTTCAGGTTGGCGATCCAGAATGGCGTCGAACGCTCCTGGTTCGTCTCTTCCAGCGCGTAGGCGCCCAGATAACGCAGGCGCAGGCCACCGAACCACGCGCCGCCCGGGGCGTAATTGACCGCCAGCGAGGCGGTCAGCGGAATCGCATTCGGCACATGCGCGCCGCCGCTCTCGTCGACCGGCACCTTGAAGCGCGCGTGCGACCAGGCCACGTCGCCATCGATGGTCAGGCTGTGATTGGGCGTATAGGAATTGGACCATTCCAGGCCGTGGCGCTTGGATGCGCCGCGCGCTTCTGTCACCCCGGCGTCGCCGACGAACACCAGCTCCGACGCGGAACTGATCTGCCACAGCGACATGCTGCTGGTCCAGCCTTTCAGGGGCCGCGTGCGCGCTCCCAGCTCGCCGCCGGTCGAGCGGGCGAACAGCGCCAGCCGGTCGGCCGGGCTGCCGTCGGACGGATGGGTGCTCGATGTCGCGCCGCGCACGTCGTTACTGTGAAAGCCGTGACCCCAGTTGGCATACAGCTCGGTATTGGCTCGCTCGCCGAACGGCCCAAACACCACGCTCACCTTGGGACTGCTCTGGCCCGCGCTGGCCGTGCCGCCGTTGCCAAGGTTGAAGCGTCCGCCGGTGGCGCTGGTGTCGGTCGAAATCTGGTCGCGCCGCAGGCCGATCGTGCTACGCAGCCAGGGCGTCCACTGGCGGCGCGCCTCGACGAACAGGCCCGCCGCCGTCTCGCGCAGGCGGTCCTGGCGCACCGTGTTGGTACGCACCCGGTCGATGGTTTCGTACAGGCCGACGTTGTCGACGCGGTCCTGGCGCAGCTGCACGCCGGCGCTCAGTTCAACGTCACGCAGTTGCCAGTTGTGGCGCGCATCGAGGCCCCAGGTCACGCGGCTGTCGGCCTGCTCGTGCTGGTCGGCGCTGGCGCCGCTGATAAAACCGGACGGCGTGGCAAAGTAATTCAGGCCGTAGTCGACCACGTAAGCGCGCACCTTGCTGGCGCCGGCCGTGCCGCTGGCGGCCCACTCGGCGGACAGGCTGTAACGGTGGGTCACGCCGCCATCGCTGGGCGAGAGCGCGCCGAAGCGGCCGATCTCACCGTTTGAAATGGCGCGTTCCGGCACATGCTCGGTCGCGCGCCAGTCCGACTGGTAAGCCATGAGCGTGACGGCCACGCCGTTCTCGGTGCTGCCGTTCGAGGCGCGCAGCACCGCATTGCGCTTGCGCAGATTGGCCGGTTGGTCCCACGGCCCGTCATTGCCGGCAAACTCGAACGCGCCCAGCACATCCATTCCGCCCAGCTGCGCGCTGCCTGCGGCCAGCACGCGCCGGTAGCGGTGCTCGCCCAGGCTGACATCGACCAGCGGCGCCTTGAGCGTGCGCTGGTACTCGATGCGCGCCGAGCCGGTGCTGGAAAAATCCCCATCGTCGGCCGCGTAAACGCCTTTGCGGTACTGGATATGCGAAATCAGCTCCGGCATCAGGAAATTGAGGTCCATATAGCCCTGGCCGTGCGCGTGGCTGGCCACGTTGACCGGCATGCCCAGCACACTGGTCGCGAAATCGCTGCCGTGGTCGAGGTTATAGCCACGCAAAAAATACTGGTTCGCCTTGCCGTCGCCGGAATGCTGGGTGACGATCACCCCGGGCACGGTTTCCAGCAGCTCCGCCGTGCGCAGCAAGGGGCGCACGGCCAGCTGGCGCAGGCTGACCGTGCCCTCGGTGGCCGAATCGGCGACGCCCGGCGGGGCCGCCCGGTTGCCCGACACCAGCACCTCCTGCATCACCGGAGCATCCGGCATGGCCGGTGCCTCGGCCGCGAACGCCAGCCGGACGGCCGTGACCGACGTCGCCAGCAGACATGTTTGAAACTTTAATTTACGCATGCGATTACTTTCTTGAATCCATAGAAGATCAAGGCACATCGCGAGGAAAAATCACGCCAACTTGCACTTCGACAAAAATCTCCCCACCGGGGTCTGACCTCTGACTCGAAACATTTTGCGCACGGCGATGCAAAACCCGGGCATCGCCCAAATTTTGTTGATTAAAATGCCGTCACGCACGTGCTTAATTGGGGACTGGCCCAGTCAAGCAACTAATTTCTAATCAGAGGTCAGACCCCGGTTGGGCGTTGGCTTGTGGGCGCGCAGGGGCGCATGGCCGGGGCGCCAGGCGGCCGGCCGTCACAAGGCAATGCATCGATGTCGACTGCAAATGGACAAAACCACTCCCCGGGTTTTGCACCAGTACTTAACGCCATGGCCGGTCTTCTGGCTCGCCGTCATCCTCGGCTGTCCTTGCCTTCCCATGCGGTGCACAGTGGCGTTTGAACAGCGTCGTCAGGCCTACAGCAGCGGGGGCTGCGCCGGATTGTCAGAGAGGGCTTCTCTTGTCACCGGCTTCCCGTTTCACACTCCGGCAGAAAAGCGGAGCGCACCTTGGCGTATGTTGTCCATTTTACCTCGACCGGCGTGCCGCTGGGAACGCCAGGCGCGGAAATATGATTTAAGATGCAGCACTTGTTCCACCTCGCCCCCGCCTGGCCCTGGCCGCACCATGAAACTTTATGAAGCGCTCGCGCGCGATATCTCCGAATCGATCCTCAACGGCGTGCTGCAGCCGGGCGACCGCCTGCCGTCGGTGCGCAAGACCAGCGCCAGCCGCGGGGTGAGCCCGGCTACCGTGTTCGAGGCCTATTACACGCTCGAAGCCCAGGGCCTGGTGCGCTCGCGCGAGCGCTCCGGTTATTTCGTCAGCGTCGGCGCCGCGCGCCTGCCGCCGGAACCGGATACGGCCTCGCGTCCGGCCGAAGATGCACTGCCGATCGCCATGAGCGAACGCGTGTTCGACCTGCTGGAGACGACCATGCGGCGCGATGTGGTGCCGTTCGGTTCGGCCTTTCCCAGCCCGCTGCTGTTCCCGCTGGCGCGCCTGGCGCGCATGATGAGCACCAGCGTGCAGCAGCTCGACCCGTGGGCCAGCGTCGACGATCTCACCCCGGGCAACGCGCGCCTGCGGCGCCAGATTTCGCTGCGCTACCTGATCGACGGGATGACCGTGCCGGCCGACGAGATCATCGTCACCAACGGCGCGCTGGAAGCATTGAGCCTGTGCCTGATGGCGGTGGCGCGCCCCGGCGACGCGGTGCTGATCGAGTCGCCCGCCTTTTACGGCGCGCTGCAGGCGATCGAGCGCCAGGGCCTGGAGGCGATCGCGGTGCCGACCCACCCGCGCGACGGCATGGACCTGGGCGCGGCCGAACGCGCGCTCGAACGGCACCGCCCCAAGGCGTGCTGGCTGATGACGAACTTCCAGAATCCCCTCGGCAGCCTGATGCCCGACGAGAAAAAGCGCGACCTGGTGCGCCTGCTGGCGCGCTACCAGGTGCCGCTGATCGAGGACGATGTCTTCGGCGAGCTGTATTTCAGCGGCAAGCGCCCGCTGCCGGCCAAGGCCTTCGATACCGAGGGCCTGGTGATGCACTGTTCGTCATTCTCGAAATGCCTGGCGCCCGGCTACCGGGTCGGCTGGGTGGCGGCCGGACGCTACACGCGACAGCTGGCGCGCCAGAAGCTGGCCAGCACCCTGACCACCTGCGCGCCAGCCCAGGGCGCGCTCGCGCTGTACCTGGAAAAAGGCGGCTACGACCGCCATCTGCGCCTGCTGCGCCACACGCTCGCTTCGCAGCAGGCGGTATTCATGGACGCCGTGCGGCGCCACTTCCCGCACGGCACGCGCGTGACGCGCCCCAAGGGCGGCTATCTGCTATGGCTGGAACTGCCGGGCGGGGTCGATGCGCTGGCGGTGCACGCGGCCGCGCTGGCCGTGGGCATCAGCGTCGCGCCAGGACCGATCTTTTCGCCGCAGCCGGGGTTTGAAAACTGCCTGCGCCTCAATTACGGCCATGCCTGGGACGCGCGCGCCGAGGCGGCACTGGCCACCATCGGGCGCATCGTGCAGGCACAGATGGCGCGCTAGCCGCGTCCATCCTTGGTCTGCTGCAGGGTGAAGCCGATCAGGCGCGACACCACCGCCGCCAGGTAAATCAGGCCGACGAACATCTCGACGCTGGCCAGCGCGCGCGCGTGCGCCGTGAGCGGAATCACATCGCCGATGCCGGTGCTCGATAGCAGCGCGAAGCTGAGGTAATTGAGTTCGGTCCAGGTGCGCGCGTCGGCCGCGTTGACGGCGGCGGCGTAAGTCCCGGGATGCATGGCTTGCACCAGCACGAACAGATGCGTGAAGCCCCAGGCGATCAGGGTGAAGGTGGCACCGGCGGCGAACAGTTCGTCGGTGGTGGCAAGGCGGTCTTCCATCATGTAGGCGATCAGGCTGGCCGCGGCGTAGAAGTAGAACAGCGCTTCGAGCGCGGACGACCATGGCAGCAGGCCGCCGCGCCCGGACATCATCTGCAGCACCAGCAGCACGATGATGGGCAGGGCGATGGCGGCGCTGATCCAGGCGTGGCCGGGCGTGCGCCGCACCATGCGCGTGGTGAAGCCGAGCACCACGATGCCGAAGGCGTTGAACACCACCAGCCCGCTCGGCGTCGATTCGATGAACGGATACAGCAGCATGCCGAGCAACTGTACCATCAGCAGGATGGCGGACGGGTGGCGGTGGGTGCTGCGCATCAGGCTGAAAGCGTTCATGGTCGAAAGAAGTCGTACGGAAAGACGGCATTGTAGACCAGTCAATACGCGCGCTGTCCACCACGTGCACGGAATCGCTGCAAAGCAACAGGTGCGCGGCGACCGCGCGGTCCGACGTTCAGGAAGCGAGCGCCAGCGGCTCCTGTTCCGGCGCCGTGGCCGCCGGCACGGGCTTGAGCAGCATCAGTTGCCCTTCCAGTACGCGAAACACCAGCGGCGCCTGCAGATGCGTCACCTCGCCGTCGATGGCGACCTTGATCCGGCGCCGTCCGGCCAGCCCGCGCTGCCTGACCGTCATGCTGGTCAGGCCGAAGGCGTGCAGATTGGGCGCGTCGCCCAGGCGCCCGAGCGCACCTCGCAGCAGCAGGGCCAGCATGCCCAGCTTGCCGACCGGCTGGGGCGCCAGCGCCGCCAGCTTGCCATCCTCGATGCGCTCGGCCAGCGGCCCGATGCCGACCTGCTCCATCTGCAAACGGTTATTCCCGACGAACAGGGTGGAGGTGCGCAGGGTGCGCGTCTTGCCGTTGAGCTCGACGGTGATGTGCAAATGCCGGTAGGCACCGAGCACCGTCTTGAGCGCCGACAGCAGCGCCACCAGCCGGCTGCGTCCGTACTGTTTCTTGTCGATCTCGCGCTCTTCGAGCAGCCTGGGATACAGGCCGATGCTGGCGTTGACCAGGAACACGCGCTCGTTGACCAGTCCCACCTGCACCGGCTCCACGCGCGCCTGCAAGAGCGCTTGCACGGCCCCGGCCAAGTCTTCCGGTATCTGGTGGGTGCGGCCGAAATAGTTGAAGGTGCCCTGCGGTAGCACGCCGAACTGGCATCCGCTCTCCACCGCCGCGCGCGCCACCGTGTTGATGGTGCCGTCGCCGCCGGCGGCGACCAGCACGCCATCGCTGGCGCGCGCCTGTCCGGCCATGCGCCGCGCAATGCCGCCGAGCTCGCCAGCCTGGTCGACCACGGCGAGCTCGAACGGGCGCCCGGCGGCACTGAGCACGTCTTCGATGGTTGTACGCTGGAGTTCGGTTTCCGCGTGGCCGGAGCCGGCGTTGAGAATGATGAAAAGCGGTCCGGGCATGGCGAGGCTGACGTGGTGTTAAATAATGCTACACTTTATCACCAGCGTAGAAATTGCGTTTTCAATACGACAGCACCCGTGCGGCACGAGGCGAACCCATCTTAGCATCTGACAACAGCGCGCCATCCCCGGGGAACCCGACCATCACACTCATGCGGCATGGAAAACCATTGCTGACCGATCGCGGATGGGTGGCACTGGCCGGCATGCCCGCCTGGATCGCCGCTTACGATGCGGCCGGGGTCGTCGACCAGGCCATTCCACAAGCGAGCATCGCCTCCGCCGACGCGGCCGCCACGATCGTGTCCAGCACACTGCCGCGGGCGCTGGCGTCGGTCAGGGCGCTCGGCCATACACCCGCCCTTGCCGACGCCTTGTTTCGCGAAGCGGCGCTGCCCACGCTGTCGATGCCGCCCGTATGGAGCCGCTGTGCGCGCTTGCCGCCCGCCTGCTGGGCCGTGCTGTTGCGGCTGATGTGGATGGCCGGTTACGCCAATGGCGCCGAGAGCAGGCAAGCAACGCGCCTGCGTGCACGCCAGGGGGCTGCGCGCCTGACGCTGCTGGCGCGCTCCGGACCGGTGCTGCTGGTGGCGCACGGCATCATCAACCGCATGATCGCCGCCGAGCTGCGCCGCAGTGGCTGGACCACCGAACAGCGGGCGCGGCATGCCTGCTGGAGCACCAACACCTTCACCCTTGCTGCATAGCCGGCATCGAGACACGCCTGCGCCCGGCCATGAACGCGCCTGCCGCTGCCCGCGGGGGCGCCCGGTCCGCCGGCAAGGCGCCAACGCCGCGTGGCGGCATGGCCGCCATCAGCCTTCGATCCGCTCGCCAAGCGGCGAACTGCAGCTTGCGCCTGCATGCGGCTTGATGCGGGCCAGCACACCGATCAGCTCGGCTGTATTGGCCGGCTTGACGAAATAATGGTCGAAACCTGCCTGCACCGCGCTGGCCTTGTCGTATTTATTGCCGTAGCCAGTCACGGCGATCAGGGTGGCGGCGCGCGCATGCGTGCTGGCGCGCAGGCGGCGCGCCAGTTCGTTGCCGTCCATGCCGGGCAAGCCGATGTCGAGCAGGCAGGCGTCCGGCCCGAAGCTGCCCGCGCTTTCCAGCGCGCGGAGCGGGTCGTGCTCGACCATGACGACGTGGCCGGCCGATTCCAGCACCATGGCCATGGCGTTCGCGGCATCCTTGTTGTCGTCGACCAGCATCAGGCGCAAGCCCGCGCCGGCGTGCTGGCCAGTCCCGCGCCCGGCGCCGCCCGCGCCGGGCGGCGCCGCGTGCTGTTGCAGGTATACGGAAAAGGTCGCGCCCTCCCCCGCTCCCGGGCTGGCCGCCGTCACGTGGCCGCCGTGCAGCGATACCAGGCTGCGCACCAGCGCCAGCCCCAGGCCCAGCCCGCCCTGGGAACGGTCGGAGGAACGTTTTTCTTGGGTGAACAGGTCGAAGATGTGCGGCATCAGCATGGCATCGAGGCCGATGCCGTTGTCGCGCACGTGCAGCTCGACCGTGTCGGCATGATGGCTGATCTCGAGGCTGATGCGGCCACCCGGCTGCGTGTACTTGGCCGCATTGTGCAGCAGGTTGGTCAGCACCTGCACCAGGCGCTTGCGGTCGCCCCACACCGCCACCTCGCCCTCGGCCGGCACGTCGAGGCTGAGCACGTGGCCGCGTTCGCTAATGAGCGGCTGGGTCTGCTCGACCGATTCCAGCACCACCTGGTGCAGGTCGATCAGTTGCCTGTCGAGCACCACCAGCCCGGTATTGACGCGCGAAACATCGAGCAGGTCATTGATCAGGCTAGTCATATGGTTGACCTGGCGTTCGATGATGACGCTCGACGTTTTCACGCGCGAGGCGTTCTCTGGCGCCATCGCCAGCAAGTGCGCGGCCGAGCGGATTGGCGCCAGCGGATTGCGCAGCTCGTGCGACAGCATGGCCAGGAATTCATCCTTGTGGCGCCCCGCCTCGCGCAACGATTCCTCGGCGCGCTTGCGGGCGCTGACATCGATCGATACGCCGCGTATGCAGTGCGCATCGCCAGCCTGGTCCGCCACCACGGTGCCGTACACCTGCAGCCAGACCGTCTGGCCATTGTCGGGCCGGCGCAGGCGCACCACTTCGCCGTAGCTGCCATGCGATTGGAGCGCGTCGCGGCGCCCTAGTTCCATCCTGCGCAGGTCGTCGGGATCGAGATAATCCCAGACATGGCGCATGTCGGTCCAGTTGGCGCCGAACAGTTCCGGCGCGTTGTCGGAAAAGACCACCTCGTTGCTGGCCAGGTCCCAGTCCCACACCACCATGCGCGCCACTTTCATGCCTTCTTTCAGGCGCAGTTCGCTGCGCTGCAGCGCCTGGCGGGCCATGGTGCGGTCGGTCACATCGAAGCCCTGCACGAAAATCCCGCTCACGCTGCCGTTTTCCATGATCGGCTGGTACACGAAGTCGATGTAGGCATGGACCGGCGCGCTGTCGGGCGTCACGCGCAGTTCGATGCGCAGGTCGCCCGCCTTGTATGGCTTGCCGCTGGCGTACACCGCATCGAGCAGCTCGAAAAACCCCTGGCCGACGATGTCGGGCAGCGCCTCGCGCACGCTCTTGCCGATCAGCGCGCGTTCACCCACCAGGCGCAGGTAGGCCGAGTTGGCAAATTCAAAGACATGCTGCGGCCCGCGCAGGATGCACATGAAGCCGTGCGCCTGCTCGAACAGCGAGCGCAGGCGCGTGGTTTCGGCTTCGCGCTGCTCGCGCAGGGCTTGTTCGGCGCGCAAGCGCTGCCCGGTCTGGATGCCTTCGAGCCGCTGCGCATGCTCGCGCTGGGCGATCTGTTCGGTCAGGGCCAGGTTCATGCGTTCCAGCGCCGCCTTGGCATTGTGCTGGGCCGTCACGTCGTTGCACACCACCAGCACGCCGTGCACGCCGTCGTGGTCTTCGATCGGGCTGTAACCGTAAGTCCACCAGACATCCTCGCGCTTGCCGTGGCGCGTGACCGGCACCAGCTGGTCTTCGTGCCAGGTGCTGCCGCCGCCGGCCATGACCGTCTCGATCTGCGGGCCGATGATGGGCCAGATTTCTTCCCAGCAGTCGCGCCCGCGCTGGCCCAGCGCGCCCGGATGGCGCTCCGGACCCATGGTCAGGCGGTAGGCATCGTTATAGAACTGCACCAGTTCGCCGCCCCACCAGAGGAACATGGGATGGCGGGAGGTGAGGATCAGGCGGATCGTGCTCTTGAGCAGCGTTGGCCAGTGTTCGGGCGGGCCAAGCGGTGTCGTGCCCCACTCCCTGGCGCGCATCAGGGCGCCGAGTTCTCCGCCGTTGGAGAGAAAGTCAAATGTCAGACGCATCCAGTGCCCGGGTTATTGTCGTCGATGATGAAGGCATGCGGCCGGCCAAGCGCTGGCGCATGCGTGATCGCGATCGTATCATCATGCTCGGGTAAGCGACGTACCGTTTGTCTAGCGTCGGCGTGCTGCAACACCGGGCGCCGTCAGCCCGGAAGCTCGTTCAGCGCGGCGCGCGCTGCGGGCTGCGGTGTCTCCAGCGCGGCCAGGGTGGCGCTGGCGTCGATGTAGCCCGGCAAGCCATGCGGCGACCAGCCGCCGGCGGGCCGGCGCACCGGCCGCGCGCGCAGGGTCGGCACAGTCGGGCGCTTGCCGAACACCGGTTCTGGCGGCGGCGGCAACAGCGCCGGAAAGTCGTGCGCCATGCCCCTGGCGCCCGCCAGGAAGCCGAGGCGTTGGTTGTCGACATCGTACAACACCCCATCCTCGAACCAGCCGATATGCTCGCCCCTGAGTGAAAACGCGCTCAGGCCGAACACCAAGCCGGCCGGCTCGCCACCGAGGGTGCGCAAGCAGAATTCATCCAGGATGGCGGCCGCCCTGCCCGCCTCGTCATATAGCCAAGTAAGCAAAAATCACCCCCTCAACGCGCTTTATGGTTTCCTCCCTCGATTTTAACTTGCAACATTCACAACTTGGCGCACCGTTGAAACGTGGGCCGCGTCACGTCCAGCCGGCATCGACGACGAATTCCTGGGCCGTCACCATGCGGCTATCGTGCGCGCCTAAAAACAGCGCCATGCTGGCCACGTCCTGGCCGACGATGCGTCCCGGCAGGCACTGGTTTTCATCCATGGCGCGCTCGCCGGCCGGGTCGACCCATTTGTCGAGCTGGCGCGGGGTCATGACCCAGCCCGGCGTGAGCGTGTTGACGCGAATGCCGCTCTTGCCGAATTCGCGCGCCAGGCTGCGCGTGAGGCCGTTCACGGCCGACTTGGCCGAGGCGTACACCGGGTAGCCGGCCACCTTGTTCTTCCAGCCGGTCGAGCCGAGGTTGATGATGGCACCGCCGCCGCGCCGCTGCATGCCTTCCATCACCGCCTGGGCCGCGAAGAACGCCACCTTGAGGTTGATCGCGATCTTGGCGTCGAAGTACTCCGGACTGACCTGCAAAAAATCGTGGCGCTCGTCGTTGGCGGTATTGTTGACCAGCACATCGAAGTCGCCCAGTTGCCCGGCCGCCGCCTTCACGCTGGCGCGCAGCGCATCGATGTCGGACAGGTCGCAGCCGATGAAGTACGGGGTGTGCGGCACCGTGCCGGCCAGGCCGTCGACCAGCTCGGTGGACGAGGCGAGGTCGCGGTCGGCAAAGGCCACGCGCGCGCCCTGGCGCGCAAAGGCGGCCACGATATCGGCCCCGATGCCCGAACCGCCGCCGGTCACGAAGACGGCTTTGCCGGCCAGGCTCGGGTAATTCGCAAATTCCATGGTGTTTCCTTGTTCTCGTTGTGGAGGTGTGGTCCGGGCGGCTAGCCGGCCTGGGTGGCGCGCCAGGCGGCGACAAATGCGTCCGCACGCACGCCCAGCTGGTCCGGCGTGACGCCGGGCGTGTACAAGGCGCCGCCGATGCCGAAACCGGTGGCCCCGGCCGCGACCCAGGCTGCCATGGTGTCGGGCGAGACGCCGCCGACCGGCCACAGCGGCGTGCCTGGCGGCAGCACCGTCTTGAACGCTGTCAGGCCGGCATAACCGACCATCTCAGCCGGGAAGATCTTGAGCGCATGGGCACCGGCGCCGAGCGCGTCGAACGCTTCGCTTGGGGTTGCCACGCCGGGCGCGCACAGCATGCCCAGGGCGGCGGCGCGCGCGATCACTTGGGTGTTGCAGTTCGGCGCGACCAGCATGCGCCCGCCGGCCGCATGCACCGCGTCCACATCGGCCACGCTGAGCATGGTGCCGCCGCCGACGATGGACCCGGCCGGCGCCATGCGCGCGAGCAGCGCGATCGATTCCAGCGCGCCGGGGCGGTTGAGGGGCACTTCAAGCAGGCGAAAGCCGGCCCCGAACAGGGCCGCGCCGGCCGCCTCGGCGTCAGGCGCTTGCAGGCCGCGCAAGATGGCGACCAGTGGTGGCGTGAATTGGGTCAGGTCCATGCTCAGAGTCTTTCAAAAAAGTGGGCCAGCGCGGCCAGGTAGACCTCGTCCGGATCGTGGGCGCGCGCCGGCATGCCGTAATGCGCGGCCGCGCTCTCGTAGCGGGCACTGAGCGCGGGCGAGGCGATGATGTCGATGGCGCTGTCGGCGTGGCCCTGCGCCGCCACGAACTCGGTGCCGATCAGCAGGCCGCTGACGAAGGAGCGCGCCTGCGCCGCCGCCATGGACTTCGAGACCACACGCGCGCGCACCCCGAACAGCGCGTTCGATAGCGGCCGCGCGCGCCGCGCTTCCTGCAGGCCGGCGGCAAAGGCGCTGTCGTCATCGGGGCCGTCGGCCATCAGTGTGGACAGGGTGCCGCCAGCTGCCAGCATCGAAAACAGTTCGCCGGTCATGTAGGTGACCAGCTGGTCGATGCGCCCGCCGCGCAGGTAGACCCACTTGCTGTGGGTTCCCGGCAGCACCACCCAGCCGTCGCCCAGCCCGCGCCCGACGGCGCCGAGCAGTTGCGTCTCTTCGCCGCGCATCACGTCCACCGCGCCGTCGCGGGTACAGTAGCCGGGCACGATGAAGCAGCCGGGGTGGCCCGCCACGCTCGCCAGGTGGGCTGGCAGCGCGGTCAGCGGCACGCTGGTATCCAGATACGCTACTTCCTGCCAGCCGCTGGCCGAACCGACCATGCCGGACATGACGACCGGGATGCCGGGGTCGACGCCCATGCTGGCGCGCAGCGCCGCCAGCGCGCCGGCAAAGTCGCCGCCGACGGCCAGCATGCCCTGGTCGTCGGCATGGTGCGCGAGACATTTGCCATCGCGTCCGACCAGGTAGGCGCGGCGGTTACTGGTTCCCCAGTCGATGCCAAGTAATTGCGTGTGCATGGTTCCTCTCATAATTTGAACGACAAGCCCAGGTTGAAACGCCGTCCGAACTCGGTGACTTCCTGCTCGTACGGATTGTTGGCGCTGGTGTAGACGACTTTTTGGTTGGTCTGGTTATCGACACCGAAACGCAGCTGAAGTGTCGGCGTGAGGTGCTTGGCGAACGATAGCGCGACGTAGGTTTCCGCGTCGTTTTCGACCAGTTGGCCCGCGCCCCAGGTCGGGTTGCGCACAAACGCGCTGTGGTAGTTGGCGGACGTGCGTGCTTGGTAGCCGGCTTGTTCGTACCAGACGGTCAGGCCGCCGTTGTGCCGCATCAGCCCTTCGATCGGGAACGGTTTGCCGGCCGGGATATTTTCGTGGACGTTACTGGCAGTGTAGGCGTAGTTGCTGGAGACGCCAAGGCGGTTGGCGAACGATTGCTGGTACACCAGCTCGACCCCGCGAATATTGCCGCCCTTGCCGTTGAGCGAGCGCGTCACCAGCGCACTGCGCCCGTCCAGCGTGGCCTGGTCGCTGGTGATGCCGATGTAGCGGCTGATCTCCTTGTAGAACAGGCCCGCCGACAGCAGCGCCCCTTTGTCGAAATACCACTGGTACGCCAGGTCGATCTGGTCGGCCAGCATGGGCTCCAACTGCGGATTGCCGGCGCTGCCGGTGAGCGGCTGGGCGGGATTGGCGTCCACGTTCAGGTTGCGCGAGGCACGCATTTCGTCGAGCGGCGCGCGCGACATGGCACGCGCGACGCTCAGACGCAGCTGGCGTTCCTGCTGGTCGTCCATGTTGAAAATCAGGTTCACGCTGGGCAGCACTTCGGTGTACGAGGTGCCCTCGCTGACCGCCGTCGGCGCGCCGCCGTTGAGCGCCTGCATGCCTTCGCCGGTCTGTTTGGTGTGGACCACGCGCACGCCGGCGTTGCCGCGAAAGGTCTTGCCGAACAGCGTGCCATCGAGGTCGGCCTGGCCGTACAGCGAGGCGCCGCGCTCGCGCACCGTCCAGCCCGACAGCAGGTCGTTCTGGCTGCGCGGGCAGCCCGCCGCGTCGAAAGCGCCCGGGCCGAAAGCGGCAGCCGTGCTGGCGCCGAAGTCGCGCAGCGCGATATAGGGCGCCATGCCGGCCACGTTGACGGTTTCGTAGTCGGCGTCGGGAATCGCCGCCAGCGGCGCGACCTCCCAGGTGGTCTGGCCGTACGATTTTTCGCGGTGGGTGGCGCGCGCGCCGAACTTGAGGCGGTTGACGGGACCGACGTCGATATCGCGCGCCGCGTTCAGGTGCAGCGCGCCCAGTTCATCCTTGAGGTGGCCGTCGGTATCGATATGCATGGTCGGCCCCCAGAAGCCGGCGGGGTTGCCGCTGTCCTGGCCGAGCGAGAAGTCTTGCCGCTCATTGCCGGTGAAGGACCAGCTGATGGTGCCCGTGCCACGGCTGAACTGGCGCAGGTCGCGCCACTGGCTGGCGCGCTGCGCGCGCGAGGTGGACAGGTCCGCTTCGAGCTTCCACGCGCCGGCCGTGGTTTTGCCGTTCACGCCCAGCGCCAGGGTGCGGGTATCCTGCACCCATAGCGAGTCGTGGTTGCTCAAGCCCACATCGGCCACGCTGGCGCCGGCCACGTAGCCGTCGCGGATATCCAGCTTGCTGTAGCGCGTCTTCTGGGCGTTGTCCCAGTTGCCGATGTCGCCGCTCCAGTGCTGCAAGCCCGGTTCGCGAATCTTGGCCAGCGCGTAGTAGGCGTCGGCGCTGAGCAGGCTCTCGCCATTTTTCCATTCGGCTTTCCCGAGGACGCTGGAGCGCTCGTCGGTGCCGCGCAAGACCTTGTCCTGGAAGCCCCACGGCGTTTTGTCGGCCTTGCCGTCGCCATCCAGGTCGCCCGAATGCGTTTCGTTGAAGCCCCAGTGATCCTTGTTCTTTTGCAGCGACGGCTGGTCCTGGTAGCTGAACGCGAGCGCCACGCCGAGCGACTTGCCGAAGAACTGGTCAAGGTAGATGCCACCGACGCGCGGCGCGGTTTTTTTCGCGCCCGGGATATCGCGCCCCAGCGCGTAGTACAGCGCATCGGCGCGCAGCCAAGCCTGGCGGCCGCTGTATTTGAGCGGCTGCACGGTTTTCAGGTCGATCGTGGTGGCCACGCCGCCTTCCACCAGTTCGGCCGACTGGGTCTTGTAGACAGTGGCGCCGCTGAGCGACTCCGATGGAAACTGCTCGAAACGCACCGAGCGATCCGGCTCCGAGGTGGCCAGTTCGCGTCCGTTCAGGGTGGCGCCGATGAAGCGCGGTCCCAGGCCGCGCGCCACCACCTGGCTGGCGTTTCCACGGTCCATGCCGGACGACAGGCCGGGCAAGCGCGCGAGCGATTCGGCGATGGTGGTGTCGGGCAGCTTGCCGATGTCTTCGGAGGCGATCACTTCGACCATGCTGTCCGACGCTTCCTTGACCGCCAGCGCATTGCGCACCGAGCAACGGATGCCGGACACGCTCACTTGCTGCACCTGGTCCGCTTGGGCGTGGGCGTCCGCCGCGGCGAGCGGCAAGGCGAACAGGCTCGCGATCAGCCAACTGAGCTTCTTCTGTTTCATACGGGTCTCCTGGATTGTAGGGTCCTGCCATGCACAGTTCGCTTTGCTGTCCGCGACTCCGGGTCATGGTCAGGATCGTACGGACTCCAGGGATATGATTCCAATTGCTTATTTACAAAAAAGCATGCTCAAATCATATGGCTTGAGAAGGGGGATAGCGCAGGGCCGCCACTTCGCGCATCGTGGCCAGCATGCTCTCGGCGCCGGGCGACAGCTGGTGATGGCGGCGCGTGATGATGCCGTACATGTCCATGCGGATGTTCAGGTCGAACGGCAGCACGGTCAGCAGGCCCGTTTGCAGGTAGGGCTGGGCCAGTTCCAGCGGCAGCGCCACCACCATGTCGCTGCCGGTCAGCAGGTGCGCGATCACGGGCAGGGCCAGCGTTTCGACCGTTTCGGCTGGCGGTTCGAGGCCGCGCGCGAGGAACAAGGCGGTCAGGCGGTCGCGCAGGATGCTGCCGTTGGGCGGCAAGATCCAGCCCTGGCGCGCCAGTTCGTCGAGCGTGAGGTTGCTGCGCTCGGCCAGCGGATGGCCGGCGCGCACGATCAGGCTGTGGGGTTCGTCGGTGACCGGTTCGAAATGCAGTTCGGCGGCGGCGCCGGTGTCGAGAATGCGGCCGATCACCAGATCGAGTTCGCCGGCGCGCAGGCGCCGCACCAGGATCTTGCTGGTATCGACGCTGATCGAGACGTGCACGCGCGCGTGGCGCGACTTGAGCAGGTTGACCGCCTCGGGCACCAGGCTGGTGGACGGCGTGAGCACGGTGCCGACGTCGACCCGGCCGCGCAGGCCGGACAGCAGTTCCATCACTTCCTGGTGGGCGGCGTCCATCTCGGCCAGGGCGGCGCCGGCGCGGCGGATCAGCACCTGGCCGTACCAGGTGGGCGCCACGCCGCGCGGCAGGCGCTCGAACAGCTGCACGCCAAGGGCGTGTTCGAGTTCGCCGAGCAGCTTGGAGGCGGCAGGCTGGGTCAGGTTCGCGGCCTGCGCGGCGTGCATGATGGAGCCGTGCCGGCCCAGTTCGACCAGCAGCACCAGGTGGCGGGTCTTGAGATGCGAACGGACAAAGCGGTCGGAGCGTGGATCGGACATGGATGGCTGTCGGGAATCAGGGAGGTCGATGATATATGCTCACTAGCCAAAACGTCAACACATATGACATCGGACGTTCCGATCACTATCTGTCGTTCCCGCGCAGGGCTAGACGCGGGAACGACGAGAAAGTGGCGGGAACGACGTGCAGGTGGTGGCGGAAACGAACTTAGGTCCGGCGCTCTCCCCGCGCTTTCAACTGATCGAGCAGCACCGCGGCCAGCAAAATCGACCCGCGCACCAGATACTGGTAAAACGAATCGACGTTCAGCAGATTCATGACGTTCTCCACGGTCCCCATGATCAAGACCCCGATCAGCACACCGAAGATGCGCGCCTTGCCGCCCTGGAGCGACACGCCACCGAGCACGCACGCCGAAATCACATCCAGTTCGAAGCCCTGCGCCGCATTCGGCTGGCCGCTGGTAATGCGCGACGCCAGGATCAGGCCCGCCAGCGCGGTCACCAGCCCTTGCAGCAGAAAGATCCACACGCGTAGCTTCTCGACCTTGACGCCAGCCAGGCGCGCCGCTTCCGGATTGCCGCCGATGGCCAGCGTATTGCGTCCAAAAACCGTATGATTGAGCAGCACGCCGAAAATCAGGAAGCAGGCGCCGGCCACCAGCACCGGCAGCGGCAGCCCGAACACCTGGGCGTCGCCAAACGCGATAAAGGCGTCGGAATTGATGCCTACCGCCTGCCCTTGCGAGGCGATGAAGGCCAGCCCGCGCACCATCAGCATGGTGGCCAGGGTGGCGATCAGCGCGTTGACGCGCAGGTAGGCAATCAGCACGCCGTTGCCGGCGCCGATCAGCGCACCCGCGCCCAGGCCGGCGCCCACCGCCAGCGTGACGCTGCCGGTGCGTTCCAGGACCATGGCCCCGAGCACGCCAGCAAAGGCGATGGTGGAGCCGACCGACAGGTCGAAGTCGCGCGAGGCCAGGCACAGCATCATGGTGCAGGCGACCATGCCGATCTGCGCCACCGACAGCATCAGCCCGACCACGTTGGCGACCGAGAAAAAGTTATCGACCGTGGCCGCCAGCACGGCGAACAGCACCGCATACGCCAGCGGCATGCTGTATTCGATCAGGAGCGCGCGCTGGCGGCCTGCCGGCGCGGGGACGCCGGTGTGGGTGAGTGGGATGGTGCTCATGCGGTTCTCCGGGAGGTGATATCAGCGTTGTCGCTGTCGTTATTGGTATCGGGCAGCGCCAGGCGCAGCACCGCTTGTTCGTCGGCGTCGGCACGCGCCAGCTGGCCGACGATGCGGCCGCCGCGCATGACCGCCACGCGGTCGGAAATGCCCAGCACTTCGGGCAGTTCGCTCGACACCACGATCACGCAGCAGCCGCGCGCGGCCACTTCGTGGATGATGCGGTAAATGTCGTTCTTGGCACCCACGTCGATGCCGCGCGTCGGTTCATCGAGCACCAGCACTTTCAGGCCCGGTTCGGCCAGCCAGCGCGCCAGGATCACTTTCTGCTGGTTGCCGCCCGAGAGCAGGCGGATTTCCTGCTCGCGGCTGGGGGTCTTGATGCGCAGGCGGGCGATGAATTCATCGGCCAGCGCCGCCTCGCGCGCATGGCGCAGGAACACGCCGCCCAGCAGCGCGTGGCGGCGGCAGCTGATGTTGATGTTCTCGGCCACCGAGGACTGGGCCAGGATGCCCTGCTCCTTGCGGTCTTCGGGACAGAGGACGATGCCGGCGCTAATAGCCGCCGACGGCCCGCCCATGGCGACCTGCGCGCCGTCGAGGACCACGGTGCCGGGAGCGCGCTTGTCGGCGCCATACATCTGGCGCATCAATTCGCTGCGGCCGGCGCCCACCAGGCCGAAGAAGCCCAGCACTTCACCGGCGCGCACCGAAAAATCGCAGCCGTCGGCCATGCCGCACACCGTCAGGCGCTCGGCACCCAGCTCGCGCTCGCGGTAGTCGTAGATGTCGCTCAGCTCACGCCCGACCATGTCGCTGATCAAACGGTCGCGCGGCACGTCGGCCATCACCGGATGGGTGGCGACCTTGCGCCCGTCCCGGAAGATGGTGCAGGCGTCGCACAGCGCATACAGTTCTTCCAGCCGGTGCGAGATGTAGATCAGCGTGCGGCCTTCGGCGCGCAGGTCGCGCACCAGGCGAAACAGGATTTCCGTTTCGCGGTGCGACAGGCTGCTGGTCGGTTCGTCGAACGCAATGACCTGGGCGTCCTGCATCACGGCCTTGCAGATCTCGACCATCTGGCGCTGCGCGATCGACAGGTCGGCCAGGCGCGCGTTCGGGTCGAGGTCCACGCCGATCTTGGCAAAACGCTCGGACACCAGCTTGTTGGCGGCGCCCTTGTCGAGAAAGCCCATGCGGGTCGGCATGCGGCCCAGCAGGACGTTCTCGGCGACCGTCAACTCGGGAACGTACTGCAGTTCCTGGTGGATGATCGACACGCCCGCCGCGATGGCGTCGCTGGCCGACCCGAAGCGCACTTCGCGCCCGTCCAGCAGCAGGCGCCCGCCGTCCGGGCGGTACTGCCCGCCCAGGATCTTGAGCAGGGTCGACTTGCCGGCGCCGTTCTCGCCCAGCAGGCCATGCACGGTCCCGGCATGGGCCTCGAAGCTGACGCCCCCGAGCGCAATCACGCCGGGGAAGTGCTTGGAGACCTGGTCAAACTGGAGGTAAGCGGACATCGTGGATCACTGCTCCATTTCGGCGTGTACCTTGGCGGCATTGGCACGTGTCATCAGCGTGCCGGCGGTGAGCGTTTCCGCAGCCGCCGCCTTGTTGGTGGCGATCCAGTCGTACAGATTGGCGGCGGTTTCATAGCCATGGCGTTTCGGGCTGATCATCACGGTGCCGAAGAAACCGGTCGGCTGCGGCTTGGCGAATTCGTTCAGCGCCGTCTTGCTGCCGCCGATGCCGATGCCGATCATGGCGTCGCCGCGCATGCCGCGTCCTTCGGCCGCGCGCACGGCGCCGAGCACCGCTTCATCGTTCAGGCCCACCGCCACCCAGCGCTTGAAGCGCTGCTGCTTGGTGTAGGCGATGTTGGCGGCGTTGAAGGCCGATTCGGTATCGGTCTTCGATTGCGCCGCATCGACCACATTCGCCGCCGGCACGCCGGCCGCTTTGAGCGTATCGACCGCGCCCATGGTGCGCTCGCGCGCCGTCGGCAGCTGGTCGTACGACACGCGCAGGATGCCGACTTCGGCCAGGTTCCAGCCGCGCGCCTTGATTTCGGCGGCCAGTCCGGCACCGGCCTGCTTGCCGATTTCGTAGCCCGAAATGCCCATGTGCGGCACCGATGCCAGCGGTTTGCCGGCGCCATCGAGCAGGCGGTCGTCGACCGAGATGACTTTCATGTTATTGCGCGTGGCGGCGCGTTCGACCGCCTTGCCCAGCTTGACGTCCGGCGCGCAGATGACGAAACCTTGCGCTTTTTGCGCGGCCAGGTTGTCGATCGCGGCAATCATTTTTTCGCCATTCGGGATGCCGATCTTGATCAGCGTGAAGCCCTTGTCCTTGGCGGCTTGCTCGGCGAAGCGCCATTCATCCTGGAACCATGGTTCCTCGGCCTGCTTGACCAGGAAGCCGATCTTGACCGGATCGGCCGCCTGGGCGGCGCCGAAAGCGCATGCCACGACAGCGGCTGCGGCCAGTCTTGCGAGAGTAGGGAAGGTTTTCATGGTGGTCTCCTGTTGAATTATTGTGATGGATGATCGTCGAATGGACTGTCTGGCTGGCCCGCGACGCCGGGTACAGACACGGTAAACAAACCGCCCTCGCCTACCGCGGCGAGCTGCGTAAGACCAGCACCGCCAAAAGCGATGCTGCTGCAATCGAGCGCAATGCGCCGTACTACTTTGCCGCCGGGCGCGTACTGGACCAACTGGCCCGACTGGGCGTTCCACAGGCAGCCGGCGGCGTCCAGCGCCGCGCCGCGCGGGGTGGCGCCGGCATCGAGCTGCGCGAACACCCTGACGGCGCCCACGCGGCCACGCTCGGCGTCGTAGTCGCAGTCGAGCAGTTGGCTGCC
The DNA here is from genome assembly GCF_011682175.1 of Massilia frigida. Classification (GTDB taxonomy): domain Bacteria; phylum Pseudomonadota; class Gammaproteobacteria; order Burkholderiales; family Burkholderiaceae_D; genus Telluria_A; species Telluria_A frigida. The sequence continues at coordinate 45,798 of NZ_WHJG01000039.1, read as the reverse complement.
ACGCGCGTCGGCGAAGAACATGCGCTTGCCGTCGGCACTGAAGCAGATCGCGCTCGCCTCGGCCACGACCGGCAACGCCAGCCGGCGCAAGCCGTGCTTGCTTGACAACTGATAGAAACTGCCGATCGCGCGCCCATCCTTGGCCACGTTGCGGGTACCGAACACCAGGAAGCCGCGGCGGTCGGTGCAGCCGTCGCTGATCGCGGTGCGCGGCTCGGCGGCGTCCACCGCCACCAGCGGCTGCACACGCAACTGGCGCGCTCTGGCGTCGCGGCCCGGCTCGGAAAAGCCGAGGCGCTTGCTCAGGCCGAGCAGCACGCGCCCGGACGCGCAGTGCGCCAGCAGGCCGGCGGCATCGGGCAGGCGGCAGGCCAGCGGCGCCGGGTCCCGCTCGGCGACGGCGTGCACCGCGTGCGCGCCGTCGCCCGCCCACCACCAGCGGTGGCTGCGCGCGTCCCAGCGCAGGCAGCGCCCGGGGTGCTGCGATAAACGTAAAGATGGCGCCGTCATCGGTTCACGGCTTCACGTCGAGACGGTAAATCGGGGTCACGCGCACGGCGCGCAGTTCGGCGATCGGCTCCTTGCCGCCGAAGTCCGGGCGGCCTTCTTTCGGAATATAGACCGGGGCGTCGGCGCGCAGTGGCAGCACCGACAGGGTCAGCGGACCGCTGCCTGCGTGGCGCGCCGCGAATTGCCAGCCGTAGCCGCTGTAGTACCAGTCGTCCAGCATGCGGGTGCCGTTGAACAGGCGTCCGATGTCGCCGACGAAATCGAGTTCGACCAGCGCATCGAGCCGGTTCGTGTCGCGCGGCAGGTCGATCGACCAGGCTGCGGCGGCGCTGAAACTCTCGGGCAGCGGTTGCAGCGCGGCGTTGGCCAGGCCGCCGATCATTACCGGGCGTGCCGGACGCGCCGCGCGCACCGGCTTGAACGTCGCCTCAGGGCTGCGCGCCGGCAGCGTGGCGGCAAACGACTGGAACATGCCGTCCTGGCCGGCGTGGAGTGGCATGTCGGCTTTCGGCATGCGCGCCAGCGCCGGATAGACGGCGAAGCGGAAGGCCGGATTGCCGTCCGAGCGCATGCGCAAGCCACCGTCGGCAAACCAGGTTTGCTGGGCGCCGATCACGAGACGGCGCTGGCCGGCCAGCTGGCCGATGGCCAGTTGCTCCGATTGTTCCGGCGTGAGCACCAGCAGCGTCACGGGTGGCTTGCCGTCGCGCCGGATCGTCACCGCCGCCTGCGTGCCGGGAGTAATGCCGTCGATGACGGTCTTGCCGCCGTCCTGGGCAATGCGGGCGCCGGGCGCTGTCAGGCTGCTTGCGGCGGCGGCGGCGAACCCCAGTTCGACCGGAATGCCGGCGCTGGCCGCGAACACGTACACGACGCCTGCCTTGCCGTTATCGAGCCGCGCCACCGGCTGCGCCGTGGCATACGCCAGGCGGGTGCCGTCCAGGTCCATGTTGACCGGCCAGATGAAATAGCTGCCGTCGGCCAGGTCGACCGGCTGGCGCGGGAACTCCACGGTCTGGGCGGGCAGCTTGACCGAGAAGCGCACCTGGCGCTGCACCGGCATCGGATACTGGCGCACGTGGTTGCTCACGAACAGAAACGCGCTGTCACCCTGGCTGCGCACGGAAAAGCGCGGCGTTTTCAGGTCGTCCGGGCCGGTGGGCACCACGTCGGGTTTACGCACCGTCATGGGCGCGAGGCGCTCGCCGAAGTCGCGCATGAACAGGTGAAAGGGACGCAGGCGCGTGAGCACGGGACGCTGCTGGCCATCCGGGCCGAGTGGCGCCTGGAAGTCGTAGCTGATCATCGGCGTGTCGTTGTAGCCGCCGGTGAGCGTGCTTTCTTCGAGCGTGGTCATGCCGGCCGGATTGCGCCCTCCGTGGAACATGTAGTAACCGACCAGGTTCACGCCGGAACCCAGCTGTACCGGCAGCATCGACGCGATGTCGTCGCTCGACACTACCGGGCGGCGGCGGTACATGAACGGCAGGCCCGCGCCATATTCGGCGCCCAGGAACGGGGTTTTGTCGATATCGGTGTCGGCGGTGCCGCGCGCGCTGGCTTTGGTCTGCGCACCAAGGTCGCCGCTGACGCGGCTGTCGAAGCGGAAGGCGTAGGTTTCTTTCGGCGGCAGTTCACCGGTGGCGCGTGCCCATGGCTCGTCGGGATAGCCGCCGAACACCGGCGTGACTTCACCGGACCGATACACGGTCTGCTCCCAGCCGGTGACGGTGTACAGCGGCACGTCCAGGCCGGCGGCGCGCGCCATGCGCTTGAGGGTGCTGATATGGCCGGCGCCTTCGCCCGGGCCATTGAGGTTGTATTCGTTTTCGATCTGCACGCCGATCACGCGGCCGCCATCCTTCCACAGCAAGCCCTTGAGCTGGCGGCCGATCTGGCCGTACAGGCCTGCCACCTGGCGCAGGTACTGCGGGTCGTCGCCGCGTGTGGGCATCGCGCCCACGACCCAGTCGGGAATGCCGCCATAGCGCACTTCCGCGTGCACCCAGGGGCCGATCCGCACCACCACGTCGAGGCCCGCGCTAGCGGCCAGTTGCACGAAGCGGCGCAGGTCGCGCTGGCCGTTCCAGACGTAAATGCCCTGCCGCTCTTCGTGGTGGTTCCACATGATGTAGGTGGCGACGACGTCGATGCCGGCCGCCTTCATCTTGCGCAGCTCCGCTTCCCATTCGTCGGCCGGGGTGCGGCTGTAATGGAATTCGCCCATCACCGGCATCCACGGCTTGCCGTTGCGGGTCAGGTACTGGCTGTTGGCGCCGATGCGCTCACCCGACGGCGACACCGTGGCACCCATTTGCAGCTGGTTTTCGAGCGGCGCCCTGGCCGGCGCGCTGGCGTCGATGTGCAGCAGGGCCTGGCCGCACGCGGTGCTGGCAAAGGTGCCCGCCACCAGCAGCGGCAGGCATTTAACGCTCAGGTGCATCTTGTCTCCGTTATTATTATGGTATTGCTTGCGTCTTTTTTTTGACTGCTACCACTCGGCGACGCTGCCATCTTCATGGCGCCACAGCGGATTGCGCCAGTCGGGCGCATGCTTGCTGGCCTCGATCACGCGTTCTTCGTCCACCTCGACACCCAGGCCCGGCTTGGTCAGGGCCGCGATGTAGCCGCCTTCCATGCGGAAGTCTTCCTTGTTCTTGACGTAGTCGAGCAGTTCGGCGCCCTGGTTGTAATGGATGCCCATGCTCTGCTCCTGCAGCACGGCGTTGTGCGATACGAAGTCGAGGTGCAGGCAGGCCGCCAGCGCCACGGGGCCGAGCGGGCAATGCGGGGCCACGGCGACGTCGTAGGCTTCGGCCATGGCGGCGATCTTGACGCATTCGGTGATGCCGCCGGCATGCGACAGGTCCGGTTGCAGGATCGCCAGGCCGCCCTGTTCAAGCACGCGCTTGAATTCGAAGCGCGAGTACATGCGCTCACCGGCCGCCAGCGGGATCGAGGTCGATTCGGCCAGGCGCGGATAATACTCGGCCTGCTCGGCCAGCACCGGCTCTTCGACAAACAGGGGGCGGTACGGTTCGAGGGCGCGCAGCAGCACCTTGGCCATGGGCGCTGCCACGCGGCCGTGGAAGTCGATGCCGAATTCGATCTCGTTGCCGAAGGCTTCGCGAATTTCGGCGATGCGTCCGACCGCCTGGTCGACCGAGCGGGCGCTGTCGAGCATGCGCATTTCCTCGGTGCCGTTCATCTTGAAGGTGTCGATGCCGACTTCGCGCAGCTTGCGGATGCCTGCGATGACGTCCGACGGACGGTCGCCGCCCACCCAGCTGTACATCTTCATCTTGTCGCGTACCCGGCCGCCCAGCAGGTCGTAGACCGGCACGCCGAGCAGCTTGCCCTTGATGTCCCACAAGGCCTGGTCGATGCCGGCGATGGCGCTCATCAGGATCGCGCCACCACGGTAGAAACCGCCACGGTACATGGCTTGCCACAGGTCGTTGATGCGGCCCGGGTCCTGGCCGATCAGGAATGGCGTCATCTCGTGGACCGCCGCTTCGACCGTGCGCGCACGGCCTTCGATCACCGGTTCGCCCCAGCCGACGAAGCCTTCGTCGGTCTCGATCTTCAACAGCATCCAGCGCGGCGGAACCCGATACGTCGTCAGTTTGATGATTTTCATTGCTTAGCCATTAGTCAAGAATGACAAGCAGTCTAAGCCTCCGAGCTAGCTCTGAAATATGAATATTCGATAAAAAGCTATACGCAAATCGCATAGCTCTGGCGCCATCGGGTAGTCGCTATGATGGGACTTCTCCGTCGTATTTCATCCTTGGAAATATCAGATCTGATGCAGGGAGCGCGCGCATGACATTCTTTTCTCGACTCATTGCCGGCGGCGTGGCCTTGACCGCGCTACTCGCGCCCGGGGCGGCGTTCGCCATTCCCATCGCCTCGCCCGGAACCGAGGGGCTGGCCGTGCTCGCCGCGAACGCGGGCGCCATCGTGGCAACTTATCAGGGCAGCTCGGCCAACTATGCCAACGACCTGTATTTGTTTACCGATGACGGGATCGACAATAACGATGTGTTCATGTTCAGCAACCGCAGCACGCCGCCCGGCGGCATCTTCAACCTCGGCCGGTTCGTGGTTGGCAGTGAACTGATGTTTCGCCTGCACGTGAATACGACGGGACGCGATTTTTACAGCGGTTCCGCCAGCCGCAATCCGGACCGGCGCCCGCACGCGCGGGTGCAGCAGGATTGGATGCCGGGAAGCGCGCTGGTCAGTTTTGAAGATTTGCGTGGCGGCCCTTACCAGTTCAACGATCTGAGTTTCTCGTTGAGCAATGCGACGACCACGGTGCCGACCATTCCGGTGCCGGTTCCGGTGCCGGAGCCGGCTTCGCTCGGCCTGATCGGCATCGGCGTCGCCGGCCTGCTGATTGCACGGCGGCGCCACGCCGGTTGATGCGCGCGCACAAACCGGGCGGGAACTTTGCAGGGTACGCCCTTGTCCAACGAGTCATCACTTTAGTGGAGACTTGCCATGTCCAATGCTCACGAAAACGACCAGTCCGGCGCCATGCCGTCACCCTTGTCGCGCACGCGCGGCGTGCCGGACGCGAGTATCCCGTTTCCGGACGACGATCTGCAAACGCCGGACGGACCGGATGACGACGAAGAAGATGACGACGATCTGCGGCTGATGGCGGACACCATGCCTGGCGAGGGGCCGGGCGACGACTAGCGAAGGCGCCGGCGGCGGCACCGGTAGCAGCGGCAACGGCAGCGGCAGCGGCAGCGGCAACAGTACCGGCAGGACGGGCACTGGCGGCAACGCCAGTACCGGTGCCAGTGCCAGTGCCAGTGCCAGCGCCAGTGCCAGTGCCAGCGCCGCAGGGTGTCGCAGGCGGCAAGTTCGCGCGGCAGGTGTCGCAATTTAGTTTCCAGCTGGAAATCTATTGCTTTGATTTCTCGATAGGTATTTTTATTCCCGCATCCGGAAACGGCAGCGTCGCCCCTTCACCCCCGTCAAAAGTTCCCTTGTGGAATGCGTCGATAATTTATACAGGCCTGCGCGTCTGCGCCGTCATCACGACGCCGTGCAGGAAGACCATCAACGAACCGAAAGGGAAACAGCATGAAATCGATGCAATCGGAAATGACGGATTCAATCACCAGTGGCGGGATGTCGGACGCCGGCAGCGCCGCCGCCCCGGCCAGCGCGCACGGCATGCCGGGCGCTCACATGATGAGCCAGCCTGCGGCGGCCGGCATGGCGCAGGCGGACACGCCCGACGCGCAAGCGCTGGCGATGCAGGCGGGTCCGCGTCGGCCCAGTTCGTCCCCGGTGGTGTCGTGGGGTCCGAACCGGCTCGACGTGTTCGCGCTGGGAACGAACCGTGGCATGAACCACAAGTGGTGGAATGGCGCCAGCTGGAATCCGTCCGTGACCGGCTACGAATTCATGGGTGGTATCGGCACCAGCGCGCCGCAGGCGATCTCGACCCAGCCCAACCGCCTGGACCTGTTCGTGACCGGCACCGACAGCGCGCTGTATCACAAGTCCTGGAACGGCAGCACCTGGTCGCCTTCGCTCACCGGCTATACCAATCTGGGCGGCGTGTGCATCGGCGACCCGCGCGCCATTTCGTGGGGTCCCAACCGGCTCGACGTGTTTGTCATCGGCACCGACCGCGCCCTGTACCACAAGTGGCGCAGCGGATCGACCTGGGGACCATCGCTGACCGGCTACGAAAACATGGGCGGCATCATCATGGAGCAGCCCGAAGTCGTCTCGTGGGGACCGAACCGGCTCGACGTGTTCGTCGTCGGCACCGACCGCGCGCTGTATCACAAGTGGTGGGATGGCAGCAACTGGGGGCCATCGCTGACCGGTTACGAAAAGCTGGGCGGCGTATGCACCTCGGCGCCGCGCGCGGTGGCATGGGGCAACAACCGCCTCGACGTCTTCGTCACCGGCACCGATGGCGCGCTGTATCACAAGTGGTGGAACGGCAGTGCCTGGCTGCCTGCCGGGAACAACCTGGAACGCCTCGGCGGCGTGTGCGTTGGCAACCCCGAGGCGGTGTCATGGGGTCCGAACCGCATCGATGTGTTCGTGGTCGGCACCGACAGCGCGCTGTATCACAAGTGGTGGGACGGCAGCAACTGGGGTCCGTCGCTGACCGGGTTCGAATACATGGGCGGTATCCTGTCCTCGCAACCGCGCGCGGTGTCGTGGGCCGCCAACCGGCTCGATGTGTTTGCCACGGGCTCGGACAGCGCGCTGTACCACAAGTGGTGGAACGGCTCGTCGTGGGGGCCGTCGCTCACCGGGTATGAGTTCATGGGCGGCACCATCCAGTCCTTCGGCCAGACGCCGGTAGGGGCGTCCGAGTCTGCCAGCAGTGGCGCGGGCGCATCCGGCCAGAGCGCGCAGTTGAGCAACGATACGGATAGCTGACGCTTCTTCCGTCCGCGGCAGCGCGGCGCAGGCGAACCCGACGCCGGCGCCGCTCGCTGCCCCATTGCGGCTGGCGCGGCGGTAACGCCCTTGCCCAGCCAGGAAACAGCCCACGCATGCGTGGGCTTTGCTTTGCCGCTCATGCTCCACCCGCGCCGGCGCGTACTTTGCCTTGCGCAGCGAAACGAGCGATGCGGGAAACGGCAACGCGTCCCCTGAGCTATCGTGGCGCCCGTTCATCCTGCGACGTCATCAGCATCGGCAGCGGCGCTCGTTATCCAATACGCAAAATTATATATTTACAAGCTCTTCCTTTTTGACCAGCATTGCCCTTAGAATCCCCGCTTTGGCTTCGGCCGGCCGATAAGGGCGCAGCATGACGACCACGACGATAACCACCGAATTTCACTTGCTTCCCGAGGACATGGCTGCGGCCACCAGGCTAAACTTGCAGGCTTACATCCCCGCGCCCATGGAATTCGGATGGGATCTGTCGGCTGGAGTCGGCGACCCGGCTCCGGGCCCCAACTACAAAAAAGTCCTGAGCTGGACTGCAGTGGCCGGCAAGCAATACGCGATTCGCGCGACAGACGACCAGCAAGCGCCCATGATTTGGGTATACAACGAACGCGGCGAAGCAATTGTCCAGGAATACCGCTATTCCGCCGATGGCAGCACTTATCTGCACGATTTCATTGCTCCCTCCTCGGGAACCTTCTATGCCAGCGTCTTGATGTACCCGGGGTCATCCGGCAGAAGCGTGCGTCTCTACGCGGACCTGGAGACGGCGACGGTGAGCACGCCCACCCCCATTGCCGGCACCAGCGCAAACGACAAGCTCTCTTCCACCATGGGCGGCGAGAAAATCGATGGCGGCGCCGGCGACGATGCCCTGATCTATTCCGGCGACCGGGCGGCCTACAGCATGGTCAATATGGGTACCCGCCTGACGATCTCAGCCAAAGACGGCCTGGAGGGTACCGATGAGGTGCGCAATGTGGAGCAGGTCGCCTTCGCCGATGGCGTTATCGACCTGCGCTACAGCATGCTGGCGGAATCGCTGTATCTGGGCTATTTCGGACGCGCCGCCGATCCGGCCGGCTTGCGCGCCTTCCAGTCGCAGCTGGCGGCGTTGAAGGCACCCGACAACGTCAGCGAATTGAGCGGCAAATACGGCAGTGATGCGGGCATCCGGAACCTCATCGACTCGTTCGGTACGAGCGCCGAATCGAAGGCGCTGTACCCCGGCGACACCCACGTGTTCGTCAAATCCATCTTTAACAATCTGTTGAACCGCGACCCGAACCAGGCAGGGCTCGATTTCTGGACGTCCGCCATCGATTCGGGCCAGCTCACCCGCGCCAATGCCTCGCTCGCGATCCTTGGGGGTGCGCAGTCGAACACATCGGCCCAGGGACTGACCGACAAGCAAACCATCGCAAACAAAGTCAGCGTTGCCTGGAACTTCACGGCCGAGCTGGATGTGCCCACAGAAATTGCCGCGTATAAGGGCAGTGACGCAGCCGCGGCAGCGCGCACTCTGCTGTCGATGGTGTCGGCGACGACGGCAATCGATAGTTACCAGGTGCACGTCGACTACGCAATCCTGTTGTTTTCACCGCAGCGCACGCCGTCCGATCATGCGAACGACATGCCGTCCGCATTCGCGCACGACACGACGATCGACCTGTTGGGCATGGATACCGCAATGGTCTCGACCTTGTTGGCCTGACCCGAGGGAACGCGGGCGCACCGGCGCACCGCGAATCCGGACCCGGCTCCGGGCCGTCCGCGCCGGAACAGCGCCGACCCGAGCCTGCCGCGCCGCTGCCGGGAACATGGCGGTGCGGGCGCTGGCCCACCCTGGCCCAAGCCCGATACCCGTATCGCCACCCGGCGCCGCTTACTGCGCCACGATACGCAGCAACTGGCCGTTGTCTTCATCGGTAATCACGTACAAATGCCCGTCAGGCCCCTGGCGCACATCGCGCACGCGCTTGCCGATTTCCAGCCGCTCCTGCGACAGCACATTGCCGTCCTTGTCCAGCACGATGCGCCGCACGTCGGTACTCGCCAGCCCGCCGCTGAACAGGCTGCCGCGCCATTGCGGGAACTGGCTGCCGCTGTACTGGGTCAGGCCGGACGCGCCCGGCGAAGGCACCCATGCAATCTTCGGTTGCGTCATGCCGGGCACGACCAGCTGGCCGACCGGTTCACCCGTTCGATAATCGCGCCCATAGCTTTGCACGGGCCATCCATAGTTTTGACCCGCTTCGACCAGATTAAGTTCATCGCCGCCGCGCGGCCCGTGTTCGGTGGCCCACACGCGGCCATTGGCATCGAGCGCCATGCCCTGGATGTTGCGGTGGCCGTAACTCCAGATTTCCGGCAGCGCACCCGGGCGCGCCGCCAGCGGATTGCCGGGCACCGCCTTGCCGGCATCGGTCAGGCGCAAGATGGAGCCGTTATGGCTGCCCAGGTTCTGGGCCTGGTCGCGCGCCAGCATGCCGCCCACCTGCTGGGGCGGATTGCCGCCGTCGCCGATGCTCATCAACAAGCTGCCATCCTTTTGCCACAACAGGCGCGCGCCGAAATGCTGGCCACCACTCTTGTCGGGCTGGGCGCGGAACAAGGTCTTGATGCCATGCACGCGATTGCCGTCGAACACGCCCTGGACCAGGGTGGTGCGGTTGGCCTCATCGGTGCCGGTGGCCATGGTCATGTAAATGCGCGGATTTTTCTTGTCGCCCGGATGGATGGCAATATCGAGCAGGCCGCCCTGCCCGTTCGTAAACACCGGCGGCAAGCCCTCCAGCGCGACTTGCTGGAAACGCTTGCCCTTGAGCAGATGCAGCGTGCCTTCCTTGGTAGTGACCAGCAGGCGTCCGTCAGGCAACCACGCCATCGACCACGGATGGGACAGGCCTTCGCTGACCAATTCCGCGCGCCAGCCTTTGGCGGCAGGCGCCGCATCGCTGGTGGGCAACTGGGCCAGCGCGGCAGGCAGCGCCAGCGTCATCAGCGCAACGCTCAGGCAATGGGACATCGGAATTCGCAACATCGGGGATCTCCTTCAACAATGGGGGTTCGCCCTTCATCGTACCGGATCGCTGCGCGAAGCGCACGCCCGGCTTGGATACCGGACGTGGCGTATTGACATGCGCCGGCCATGACAGGCCGGTGGCATCGGGGAAGTTTACCGCTGTTTTACCGCTGTTTAGTGCTGATAGGCGCCGATGTCGAAACCGGTGGTCGCATTGCGCGGATTTTCCAGGAAGTCGTAGTCGAGCGCCTCGGTCGGCGTACCGCGTCCGATCGCAGGCGAGCTGCTGCTCAGGCGCAGGTCCGGCGTGCCGGTCCGCGCGTACGCCACGAACAAGGGATCGGAGGTGACCGTCTCGGTATGTTTCAAGCCATTGTTGAGTTTCCAGTTATAGGTCGAGTTCTGGAACACCAGGTTGTTGCGGTAGGTATTGTTCTTACCGGTCTTGCCCTGCTCCGACACGCCCATCTTGTTGTCGTACACGATGTTGCTGTACACCGCAGTGAAATCGTTCGGTCCCCTGGTGTGATAGAAGTCGCCGCCGCCGACGATGATGCCGGTGTTCGAGGTCGTCACCGTGTTGTTGGTGATGATCACGTGGTTGGCATCGTGCCACAGGTGGATCGCCCCTTCCGCCACGCGGTACACCACGTTGTTCTTCACGCTGCCCGAGGTGCTGACGTAAATACCCTGCACAAAGCGGCAGCCGGCGGGGCCGATGTCGTGCACGAGGTTGCCGATCACGTCCGACTTGACGCCCTTGTAGTAGCTGTCCACGCCGATGGCCGAGCCGCCGGCGCTGGTGCAGCTGACGCCCTTGGCGATGTGATGCACGTAATTGGCGCGGATCATGTCGTAGGAGCCGCCGTTGTAGATGCCCCCGGTCCACTTGCCGCCACTGCCGTCGACGTGAAAGCCGACGATGTCCACATAGCTGCCCCGGTTATCCCAGCCGGTCTTGCCGCTGGAACCGGCAGCCACGATCTTGGCGCCCCACTTCGTGGTCGACACGAAATAGATACGTCCATTCGCGGAGCCGCTGACGTTGGTCTTGATGCCACCCGGATAGGTGCCGGGCGCCACGAACACGGTGGTGCTTGCTTTAGCCGCTTTCGCCGCGCGCGCCAGCGTCTTGAACGGCGCGGAGGCGCTGCCCGCGTTACGATCGTTGCCGTTCGGTGCCACGTACAACGTGTAGGTGGTCGATGGAATGACGGGTGCCGCCTGCGCCGCTCCTTGCGCGCCGGCGGCGGTGGCGGTGGTGGCCGTGGCGGCGGCCAGGGCGGCGGCATCGCTGGCGCCGTACGCCATCGCGCCGGTCCGGGCTGGCATGGCGTCGCCGGCGCCATAGCCGGTCAGGGCGAAATCTTTCTCGGTGTAGATCGTTGCGCTGCTGCTCGCGGTATCGGCACCAGTGTCCTGCGGAGCAACGGCGGCGGGTTCGGCCTGGTCGCCGGCGGCGCGGGTCGCCATCAGCGCATCGACCGGCGCCGTGGCGGCAGCGGTCGTTTCGGTGCTGACGATATAGCCGGCCGTCTGCGTTTGCTGCTTAGCCTGGGACAAGCCCTGCTCGTCGGCACCACCGCCGCACGCGGTCAGCAAGACCGTCATGCTACTGCACAGCAACGTACCGACACGGATGTCCGAAGCAAAAGTGACAAATTTATTCATTACAGGTTCCTTACCTTGTGACGTGAATGAGTAAGGTTTGAGCCCGATCAAATGTTTAGGTTCAACTGTTTGACAGGAAAATTTTTGTCAAGTATAAGAACCGCACTTCTAATTCCCATATAGAAATCAAACACTTAAGTGCAACTTGGCTTCGTCCGGCCGCTCTAAGCAAGACATGTAAACTGACGGAGAACCCATGCGCGACTATACGAGTGTCAAACACACCCTGCCCACTGGCGAGCTCTATGCCGGTCTGATTCTTGGAAAGAACAACTGCCGGGACCACCATCTGGTGTTGCTGCCGGACGAGCTAGAAGAGGTTCCGTGGGGACTTGCGTGCGACTGGGCGGCGCAATGCGGGGGCGAATTGCCAACCCGGCGCGAGCTGGCGCTGCTGTACGCCAACCTGCGCGAGCATTTCCAGCGCATGTGGTATTGGTCATGCGAAATGCAGTTGCCGCGCGCGCACCTGGTGTGGGGACAAAATTTCACCAGCGGCATCCAGACCATGTACGGCCGGCCATTTCGCGGCCGGGCACGCGCCATCCGCCGCCTGCTTATCGATTGACAGCAGCCACGCCGGCGTCATGCAAGCATGCGCTATGTGCCCTACCGAACGGATCGACCGATGCTTTTCCGATATCGTCCGTTCTGTCTACTCCGAAGCACTACTTATATAACAACAGCCGTATTGGAAACCATCATGAATATCCTCATCAGCCTCATCGTTTACCTGGTCGTCTTCGGACTGATCTGGTGGCTCGTCAGCATGCTGCCACTGCCGGCGCCTGTGGCGCAGATCGTCCGCGTGCTGTTCATCATTCTCCTGATCCTGATCGTCCTGTCGGTTTTCGGCATCATCCCGGGTAACTACCTGCCGCGACTGAATTTTTAGTCGCGCCACAGCGCAACCGGCCCGGCCAGTTCCGAAAGGAAGCGCCGGGCTTTTTTACGTGCCGTGGGAATATAATCAGGCATCCATGACAGCCGCCTTCTCCATGCAAGCACAGATCCAGGCCTTTTTCGACGACGCCACCGCCACCATCACCTACGTGGTGTTCGCCGGCCCGGGCACGCCCTGCGCGATCATCGACCCGGTGCTCGATTTCGATGCGTGCTCGGGCCGCACCGCCACCGCATCGGCCGACCGCGTCATCGATTTCGTGCGCGCCAATGCGCTCAGCGTCGCCTGGCTGCTCGAAACCCACGCCCATGCCGACCACCTGTCGGCGGCGCCCTACCTGGCCGCGCAACTGGGCGGGCGCACCGGCATCGGCGCCGGCATCCGCACCGTGCAGCGTGCGTTTTCCGCGCTGTTCGCCGATCCGGGCGGGGCCACCCGGTTTAACCATCTGTTCGAGCCCGACGAACCGTTCGCCATCGGCGAACTGCAAGCGCGCGCGCTGCACGTGCCGGGCCACACGCCGGCCGACATGGCGTACGCGATTGGCGATGCCGTCTTCGTCGGCGATACCTTGTTCATGCCGGATGTGGGCACCGCGCGCTGCGACTTCCCCGGCGGCAGCGCGGCGCAGCTATACCGGTCGGCGCGGCGCCTCCTCGCGCTGGCGCCCGCCACGCGCCTGTTCATGTGCCACGACTATCCGCCCGACGGCCGCGCACCGGCGTGGCAGACCACCGTGGCCGCGCAGCGCGCACACAATATCCACGTGCGCGATGGCGTAAGCGAGGCCGATTTCGTCGCCATGCGCAGCGCGCGCGACGCCACGCTCGCCATGCCGACCCTGATCCTGCCCGCGATCCAGGTCAACTTGCAGGCCGGCGAACTGCCGCCACCCGAAGCGAACGGCGTGCGCTACCTGAAGATTCCGCTCAACGCGTTCTGAGCCGGTTTCACTCTTTGGTGGCGTCGACCCAGCGCGCCACCGGCTTGTCGGTATTGGCCAGGAACCAGCTGGTGGCGGCCATCAGCGCCACGTGGCGGCGCAGGTTGGCCGGATTGACCTTGTCGAGCGTATCGGCGGCCGAATGGTGGTAATGGAAGTAGTCCGAGGTGTCGAGCAGCGGCGTAAAACTCGGCACGCCGGCCTGTTCGAGTTCGTTTAGGTCGCCCGACCCCATGACATCGACACGCTGGAAGGCGCCGGCGCCCATCGGTTCGAGCGCGGCTTGCAAGGGCGCGAACTGCGCCGCATCGCGCGCCGTCACGCTGGCGCGCAGGCCGAACGGACGCCCCGCCCCGCTGTCGCTCTCGATCGCGGCAATCTGCTTGCCGAGCGCCGCCTTGTTCGCCTCGAAATACGCTTGCGCCCCGCGTCCGCCGTTTTCTTCGTTGGCCCAGGCGATTACGCGGATCGTGCGGCGCGGCCGGTAGTCGAGCTTTTTCAGCGTCTCGATCACCCCCATCGCGCTGGCCACGCCGGTGCCGTCGTCATTGGCGCCGGTGGCCAGGTCCCAGGAATCGAGGTGGCCGGAGACGACCACGATTTCGTCGGCCTTGTCGGTGCCGGGCCAGTCGGCGATGACGTTGAAACTGTCGGCGTCTGGCAGGATCTGCGGGGTGAGCGTCAGGCGCATGCTGAGCGGACCGCGCGCGGCCAGGCGCACCATCAGCATGGCGTCTTCGGCGCTGACGGCGGCGGCCGGAATGCGCGCGCCATCCTTCATGCCGCTGTTGCCGGTATGCGGCAGGCGGAAGTCGGCGCCGCCGACCGAGCGCACCAGCGCCGCCGCCGCACCCATTTCAGCGGCCATGCGCGGGCCGCCGACCCGGTATTTCGAGCCCTGGCGGTAGGCTTGCGAGGCCTGGCCGCGATCGGCCATGCCCTGGTCGAAGGCCACGTCGAACAGCACGATGCGGCCTTTCACCTCGGCGCTGCGCGCCTTGAGTTCATCGAAGCTGCGCACCACGATCACGCTCGCCACCAGCCCCGCCGCCGGGGTGGCCGATGAACCGCCCAAAGCGGTGAGCACCACGCGCTGGGTCACGCCGGACGGCCGGCCGCGGTAGTCCACCAGCTCGCCCTTTTCTTCGCCCCGCACCCAGTGCGGCACCTTGACCGGTTGCAGCGTCACCGTGGCGCCCAGCTTGCGCATGGCGTCGGCCACCTGGGTGACGGCGGCGGCGGCGCCGGCCGATCCGGACAGGCGCGGCCCGATCAGATCCGTCATGTCGGCCAGGCGCTCGTAGGCCCAGCCGCTTTCGAGCGCGGTGTCGCGGATTTTCGCCAGGGCGGCGGGGTCGTTGCCGGGGGCGGCGGCGAACGCGCCGCCACTGAACAGGCTGGCGGCGAGAAGGGACAACACAGGCTGGTGGAACGTGCGTGACATGCGTGACATCCTGGAAAAGGGCGGAAGGATTCCAACGATAGCGCATTTGCGGCAAGCGTGCCGGAGTGATGGCGATCCGTAGTCGTCCGGACGCCGTAGCGCTTACTCGTATCGCAGGCGCCCTGCCGCGGACAGCCCGTCATCGACGAGTTGCTCGTCGGCGCGCCGGAAAACAAGGACGTGGTTCCCGCCATAGCGGCGCGGCGTCCTTGCGCTGCGGCCCATCAGGGAAAATGGCCGCCGTTTGCCCGGTTTTTACAAGCTGCACAAACGACGAGTCCGCCGTGATGGTAACGACCGTTTCGGGCATGACATGCGCCGTATGCTCCTTCAGCTTGTTGATGACGGCGGCGGCCTCTTTCAAGCCTTCGTGGCTTTCGCGGTTTGCCAGGAACACATAACCGTAATTCAAGACATGCGCGGTGGGCCGACGCTGCCCGCGGCCGACTGCTTGCGAAGCTTGCCGAGTTCTTTCGGATTGGCGAGGCGCTTGTAGTCATCGCGCAAATTCTGGAAGCGCGCCACGATCGCGCTGATGTGCCGCTCTTGAAACACCATCGGATCGATACGGCTCACGCTTGCTCTCCTCCCAGTTTGCCGAACCGGAAGCCACGCGTCAGGTCTGCCGGAACTTCTCGCAGATTGTTTTCATTGACCATTCCCGCCAGTGCCGCCGGGGTCCAGGTGTAGACGATCGCGCCGGTGGGCGGGAATCTGGCGCGCGCGGGCGTAGGCGAAGCCACCGCCCAAGCCGTCGATCTGCTGGTCCTTGCTGGACGCATATCCTTGCGCCGCGCGGCGCACCCGGGTGGCGCACACGTCGCGGCATAAGTTCTTCTCGGGCTCGGCGTCGGTCGCCTCGGCATTCGATGCGAGAATAGAGCGCCGATCGCCCTTCCCTTCCTTGTTGAGCTGCAGGATCGCTTGCGCGAGCGTACCGAACCCGGCGAAAAAATCCACGACCAGGTCGCCGGGATTGGTGGCCAATCGCAAGATCCGGTCCATCAATTGCAGCGGCTTGGGGGTCGAGAAGACATCCTCGTGACGATCCTTCGGCAAGATCTCGTTGAGCTGCTTTTTTGCGTCTTGCGTGTGCCCGACGGCCTCGTAAGTCCACAAGGTCTGCGGTACCACACCTTGCTTGACCTCGCTCAGAAAGCGCTTCTGCGCCGGGATGTTATTGCCATCCTTGTCCCACCAGACGCGCTTGTCGGCGTCCAGTTCCTTGAACCGCTCCGCGCATGCAAGGCTTGAATGCGAAAAAGCCGACAATATCTTGTCGGCTTTTTCAATCATGCTGGTCGGAGTACAAGGATTCGAACCTTGGACCCCCTGGTCCCAAACCAGGTGCGCTACCGGACTGCGCCACACTCCGCTGACCCGAATCATACTGGCAGCGGCGGGTGACGGTCAAGGGCCGCCGCCATTTAATTCGGCCGGCCGCCGTCCCTCACGCCGCAACCAGGCGCACGCGCGTGATCTCGGACGGCGCGCCGAAGCGCTTGGGCGGGCCCCAGTAGCCGGTGCCGCGGCTGGTGTAGACCCACAGCTCGCGCATGCGGTTCAGGCCCGCCGTGAACGGCTGCTGCAAGGGCACGAACAGGTTCCACGGGAAGAACTGGCCGCCGTGCGTGTGGCCCGAGAGCTGCAAGTGAAAGCCGGCGTCCGCCGCGGCAGGGGCGCTGCGCGGCTGGTGTGCCAGCAGGATGCGCACGGTCACGTGGTCCGGCGCGCCGGCCGCCGCCGCGCGCGGATTGCTGCGGTGCGATTCGTCGAAATGGTGCGCCGTGAAGTCGGTCACGCCGGCGATCATCAGGGCGGCGTCGCCACGCTCGCACACCACGTGCTCGTTCATCAGCACCGTCAGGCCAAGGCGGCGCATCTCGGCGATCCACTCGTCGGCGCCGGAATAGTATTCGTGGTTGCCGGTGACGAAAAAAGTGCCATCGCGGGCCGACAGGCGCGCCAGCGGCTCGGTGTGGGCGCGCAGGCGCCGCACGCTGCCATCGACCAGATCACCCGTGATGGCGATGGCGTCCGGATTGAGCGCGTTGACCTTGGTGACGATGGCGTTCAGATAGCCGCGCTTGATGGTCGGTCCCACGTGCACGTCGGATATCTGCACGATCGAGTAGCCGTGCAGCGCAGCCGGCAAGCCGGCGATCGGCACGTCCACATCGACCACGCGCGCCACGCGGCGGGCATTGACCAGGCCAACCAGGGTCACGCCCAGCGCCAGCAGCGGCACCGCCATGGCCGTGCCACGCACGATGGCGGGGGCGGCGGCGCCGGCCAGTCCAAGCGCCAGCAAGCCCAGGTCGCGCACCAGCGTCAGTACCAGCAGCGAGGAAAACAAGCCCATCGTCAGCATTCCGGCCCACGCCAGCTGGTCGGCCCAGCGCCAGCGCTTGAAGCGCACCGACAGCAGGCCGGCCGGCATCAGCAGGGTGGACGCGGCCAGCAAGGCGACCGCCACGGCCACGCCCAGCGGCCCGGGATCGATGGCCGGCACCAGCCGCATGCCTATATAGACATGCAACATTGACAGAAGGGCCAGGACGATGAAGATGGCGCGCGCAGGCATGGGCAAGTCCGGAAAAGGAGGGGTAACCGAGGTCAGATGGGGCGCCAGGCGGCTTACGCAAGGGCAAAGATCGCACGCGACCGTTGTTACAGTACCCGCGCATTTGTAAGATTCTGTATTACCAATGGAGTTCCCATGGAGTACGGCTATAGTGGCGTCATGCCCCAGCGCTTGCGTGATCATCCCGATCTCGGTTGAGGCCAAAGGAAACGCTATGTTGAACACAAAATTTGTTGGTGCGGTGATTCTGGCCGCAGCGGCCATCTCCTCCACCGCAATGGCTAGCGACCGCGGCGTCAATACGGCGATCGGCGCCGTCGCCGGCGCAGCGATCGGCAACAGCACCGGATCGCGCAACGGCGCCTTGGTCGGTGGCGTCATCGGCGCGGTGGTCGGCAATTCGATCCACACCCGCGACCGCGACAACCGCGCGTACTCCGACAACCGTTACGACACGCGTTATGAAACCCGCTACGAAGAGCCCCGCTACGAAGAGCCCCGCTACGAGCGCCGCTACCGCGAACCGGCTCCGGTGTATGTCGAATCGCGCAGCTACTACCAGCCAGCTCCGGTCTATTACGCGCCGCCTCCGCGCTACTACGGCACTGCGGCGGTCGTGTATGTCGAGCGTGGCCGCAGATATCATCACGGCTACGGCCATGGTCACGGCCATGGTCACGGCCATGGTCACGGCTACGGTCAGGGCTACGGTCAGGGCTACGGTCACGGATACGGATACGGCCGTTAATACCAGGTAGTCTCCCAGTTTTGCCCGGGCACGAGTTTCTCGTGCCATTTTTTTTGGTCCTGCCTTCCGCTGTTCCACTCTTGCGTCCCGGATCGCCCCCCCCGAGATCAGCGCATGCCGTGCCCCCCCTCCCCACGCCGGCTGGTCAGCCGTTTTCGCGGGCGCCCTCGCCCGCTTCGGGGCACGCCATCTACAATCCCTTGACCCAGCGTTTGGGCGCCTGCCCAAACCATCGGCGTGCAGCGCGGCCGACGCTGCTCGCATCGTGGTATCCAAGCCGCTGCGCGGCAGCGTCGAGCGAGCAGCCCTCCTTGAGCATGCCCGAGAGGGCCGCGCGGCGCGCCTCGTCGAGCAGCCGTGTCCATGAGCTGCGCTCGCCATGCAGGGCGCGCTGCAAGTTGCGCACGCTCATGCCCAGTGCTTCAGCCAGATCGCCCAGGCCGACGCTGCCGAGAGGCTGCGTGGCCAGCCACAGCACGGCATAGCTGGCGCCGTACCCGGTTTCGGGCAAGCCGGCGTGCTGCCGATCCGCGTACTCGGCATTCACGCGACAGAGCGCTTCGTCGGCGTACGGCAAGGCCAGTTGCAAGTCGTCCGACCACAGGATCATCATATTGGCGTCAGCACCAAACTGCGGGACCAGGCCGAAGCAATCGACGTAGCGTTGCACCGCCCCTTGCGCCGAATGCCGGAAACGCAGGGCCAGCGGCACGATCGCTTGTTGTGTCAGCGACATGGAGTTCGGCCAGACAAAGCCCTGGCCCCCAGTTTTACCCGGGCACGCGTGTCTCGTGCCTTTTTTTCGTCCTGCCTCCCCCTTTCCCGTCCCCCCGGCTATGGCTTGCTGACGGCAGGTGCCGGCAACCGAGGGGGAAGCATGGAAACAGCGGACGCAATCATCGCGCTTGGTGCGGGGCAGTACCGCCTGTGCGGCCAGCTGGGCGGCTCCGCCTACGGCGTAGTCTGGCGCGCGCTGGGGCCGCGCGGCGAGGTGGCCCTCAAGCTGGTCAACCGCGACCAGATGGCGCGCGCCCATCCCCTGCAGCAGGAGCGCTGGATCACCAGCGCGCGCAACGAAATCGCCTTCCTGCGCTCGCTCGCCCCGTGGGACGAGCGCCACGTCGTGCGCCTGCTCGACAGCGGCGAACACGATGGCTTGCCCGTCATGGCACTCGAACTGCTCGACACCGACCTTGGCCGCCATATCGCCATTGAACGCGATGCCGGCCGCCCGCTCGCCGCCGGCCAGTTGCTCGACTGGCTAGCGCAAATCAACCAGGCGCTGGCCAAGGTTCACCAGTACGGCTGGTCGTATCTCGATTTGAAGCCGGCCAATGTACTGCTTTCACGCCGTCACGGCAGCGTCAAGCTTGCCGATTTCGGCACCAGCCGCCTGCTGGCCGACGGCCGGGCCAGCGCCTATGCCGGCACGGCCAGCTGGCAGGCGCCGGAACAGTTCTTCCCGGACTCCGCCGGCGGCTACCATACCGACACGCGCACCGATTACTTCGCCCTCGGCGCCCTGTTTTACTACCTGGTCACGGGCGGCCTGCCGCTGCGCTTTTGCAGCGATTGCGGCCAGGCTTACCGCGAACACCGCACCGAGGGCGCCGCCATGCTGCTGGCGCGCCACGGAAACCGCCCTCCTCCCACCCTGCACGACGATGAAGCCGCCCATTTCGCGCGCGCCTTCGGACGCCGGGCTGACGCCTGCACGTGGAGCCCGGCGACCGAAACCAGCACCGGCGGCGCGGACGAGGCACTGCTCCTGCTGCGCGCCCTGCTCGGCGCCGAGCGCGCGCGGCGCCCGCGCCACGCCATGCAAATCAGCCGCATGATCGGCGCCATCCGCGCCGCCCTGCCCGCGAGCATCCAGCCATGATGCGCTTTCGGCTTGCGGATCGTTCGCCCGGCTTCATCCTGACCGCCGCCCTGCTCGCGGTCCTGTGCCTGCTGCAACTGGTGTGCCTGTGGCGCGCGCCGCCGGCATGGTCGCCCGAGCGCATCTCGGTGGCGCTGCGGCCGGGCGAATCGCTCACCGTCGGCAACGCCGAACTGGCCGCGCCCCAGGCCGACAGCGCCCATCTGGCACTGCGCCGCGCCCCTGACGGCAGCTGGTGGGCCAGCAATGTCAGCGCCGGCAAGCAGGTGCTGCTCCAGCGCGATGGCCTCGAGCGCCGCATGGGATCGAGCGCCCTGCGCGCCGGCCAGTCGCTGCGCATCGGCGCCGCGCGCTTCGATGTCGCCGCTGCCAGTGCGAGGCAAGTCGCGTTCGGCGGCCCCGGCGCCGCATGGCGCTACGACGGCGCCACCCTGTACCGCAACGACAGCGCCCAGCCAGCGTGCCCGGACGCCGGCCTCGCCGCGCGCGCCGTCGCGCTGTGGAACCGCGCCATGCCGCACGCGCTGACGGTGGCGCGCCCGCTCACTTTCGGCGGCAATCTGTATTGCGGCAACCGGCTCGGGATCGCCTATGTGGACGGCGCCAGCGCCACCATCGCGCGCGCCCGCGACGGCCTGCTGCTTTCCGGCGCGGCCGAACGCGCACCGCTCATGATCTCGTCCGCCGCCGGTTCGGTCGACCTGGCGCGCAGCGCCGAAGCACTGGCCGGCGTGCAGACGCTGGTGGCCGGGCGCACCCGGTTCGGCGTGCACATCGACGACGGCGTGCTGTACCTGCTGCCGCAACGCCACGTGGCGCTGTACGCGCAAGCGCAAGCGCTGCTGCCGGCCCAGGTGGCGTGGCAGTGGAAAAAGCGCGGCCTGTGGACGCTGCCCAGCGGGCGGCCATGGTCGCTTGCGCTGGGCCTGTGCATCTTGCTGGCCGCCGCGGCGGCCGTGCACTGGCAGCGCGGCGCCTGGCCATTTACACGCAATACGGCGCACGCGCTGCGCGCGGCGGCCGGCGCCAGCGTGCTGCTGGCCATTGCCGGCGTGGCCGCGCTGCTGTTCCAGCGTTCGGGCAGCGCACCGGGCGTGGGCTGGTCGATGCTGCTGGCGTGGAGCGCGCTGTGGGGCTGCCTGCTGGTGCCGGCGCGCCTGACCTTGGCCACGGCGGCGGGCCTGCTGCTGCTGGCGGTGGGCTTGCTGGCGCAGCTGGAACTGGGCTTCGGCGGCGCCGAATCGGCCGCGCTGCGCCACTTCCAGAAATCGGTGGCGCTGCTGGCGATCGGCCTTGGCATCGGCGCGCACCTGCGCCTGCGGGTGCGTTCCGGCGCCCCGGCGATGCCGCAGGCCAGCCTCGAATGGGTGCTCGCCCTGTTTGCGCTGGCGGCACTGGCGGCATTGCTGATGCAGGTCGTCTTCGGCGACGAAACCGGCGTGTTCGACTTGCAGCCGGTCGAATTTGCCAAGCTGGCATTGACCGCGCTCACCGCCCACTGCCTCGCCATCGGCCTTGGCTGGCATGCGGACATGCCGCAACAATCGAGTCCCGCGCGGCGCTGGCTGCGGCTGGCGGCCCCGGTCCTGCTGTTCGCCGCGCTGCTCGGGCTGGCGCTGGTCCAGGTCGACGATTATTCGCCCTTGATCCTGCTGCTGGTGTGGTGCATGGCGATGGCGCTGGCCTGGGCGCTGGCCACCCGCACCCACGCCGCGACCGCCGTCTTGTTAGGCCTGGCGTGCCTGGCCGCCGGCGGCATCGCCTGGCTGCGCAGCGCCGGCGTGGCGGAAGTGGCGCAATGGGGCTTTTACGCCGACCGCTTTCTGGTATGGCTCGACCCGGCCCAGCATCCGCATACCGGCCAGCAGTTGCTGCTGGCGGCGCGCGCCATCGCCGAAGGCGCCTGGTGGGGCGCCGACAATGTGCTGGGATTGGGGGCCATGGGCCAGCTTGGGGGCAGCGCGCTGCATATTCCGGCGGTGCAGGATGATTTTGCGCCCTCCTTCTTCCTGAACCGCCACGGCCTGCTGGGCGCACTGGCGCTGTGGGCCTTGCAGGCGCTGTTCCTGGTCGGCCTGCTGCAGACGGCGGCGCGCGCCTTCGGCGCCAGCGAGCGCACGCGCGACTTCCGCCAGGCCTGGCTGTGGCGCTTCCGCTGCTTCGCCCTGTGCGGCGGGGCCGCATTCGTGCTGGGCCACTTCCTGCTGTCGTGGGGGACCAACCTGGCGATCTTCCCGATCATGGGCCAGCCCATGAGTTTTCTGTCGGCCGGCGGCAGCCATCTGCTGTTTTTCATCTGCCCCCTGCTAGCGTTCAGTGCAATCAGTGCGCAATCATTCGAGGAGAATCAAGCATGCCGGTCTACGTCCAACATGAAGTCCTGGGCAAGGTGAACGATGTGTTCAACGCCGAAACCCTGTGGCAGGCGCCCGGCCTGGCGCTGTTCTCGCGCCGCCCGCTGCTGCGCGACCTGCTCGAACGCTCCCCGCGCGAACACCGCGGGCGCGCGCCCACGCGCTGTTTTTCCCATATCACCCTGATGCTGGCGCAGGATGAGGTCGACGACGACCGCCACCTCACACGCGGCGCGCGCGTGCGCGACCTGGCGCAGTCGCTCACGGCCCTGCACCAGAAAGACTTCGGCGACCTGCTCGGCAGCGACGATGTGCGCTACGACGTGATCGGCACCGATGCGCTGGAACCGGGCCAGGTCGAGGTCAAGTTCGGCCACGCGGTGTACCTGCCGGCCGCCGGCGAGCAGCCCTTGTATACAGTGGAAAGCTCGCGCGACAGCGCCATCTGGCAGGCGGTGTGCCCGATCTACCCGCAGCAGCGCCTGGCCCTGATCGGCCACGATGCCGACCTGGCCAGCCACGCGGTGCCGGCCTGGCCGTTCGCCACGGAAGGTGCCATTTTGCTCATTAACGATGGTCCCGACGCCCCCATCGAGGTGCAGGTGCGGCCCAAGGGCGCATTCGACTGCGCGCTCGATCCACTGAGCGGCCATTACATCGTGAGCGCCAAAGGCGACGCCGGCACGCGCCTGCTGATGCGCGTGCGGCGCGCCGGTGCGGCCCCCATCCCCGCGCCCTGCGCCAAGCCGGCGGCGGTCTGGAAGGCACGCGCGCCGCTCGCTCCCGACAGCGGCGACACCGCCGTGCCGTTCAGCCACCGTCCCGCCGCCGCGCCAGTCGGGAGCGACGCCACCTACGCCCCGCTCGCGCAGCAGCGCGTCAGCCTGGCCGGCCTCGCGCTGCCTTGCCTGAGCCGCTACCACGAGACCGGCGCCGTGTCGATGGAGATCGGCCTTGCACCCTCGCTGCTGCTGGCCGCCGATGGCGAGGAGGTGGCACTCGGCTTCGCCGTCGACGCGGCCGACCAGCTGTTCGCGGTGACCGGCGCCGGACGCCAGCCGATCAAGGCGCCCGCCATCTTCACGCCGGTCGACGCGCGCGCGGTGGAACTGCTGGCGGTCGCTCCCGCCATGGCGGAGCGCTACCGCGCCCTGCTACGCCTGCCGCATCCGGTTTCGGCTCCCGTGGCCAGCGGCGCGCGCTTTGCGTTCGGGCGCAATGCGCCGATGCTGGCGGCGCTGCGCGTGCTCGATTCGGCGCGCTTCCTGCGCCTGGCCGGCGGGATGGACAGCGCCAGCGCCGACCGCATCGGCCTGTCGCGCAGCGCGTTCAGCTTCGAGGCGGGGCCAGGCGGCTACCGGATCGGGCGCCTGAGCGCAACCCAGGCGCTGTACCACCTCGACGACAAGCTGGCGTTCGTGGCCAGCATCGGCGAGGCGAGCGCCGAAAAGCCTTACATGCTGCCATCCGGTCATCACCTGGTGGCGGGCCATTACGTGCTGCGTTTCGACGCCTAAGGAGAGCACCATGCCAAGCGCACCTTACCTGGCCATGGGCGCCTATGCGGCGGGCCTGGTCGCCACCCTGGTGCTGGCGGCGTGGCTGACGCCGGCGCGCTGGTGGCGCCGGCCGAACCTGCGCGCGGCAAGCATCCTGGTGGCCGGCACCTGGGCGCTGGGCGCCCTGCTGCTATCGCTGCTGCCGCCGCAGCCACCAATGCAGCCGGCGCTGGCAGCAGCGCCGCCTTCGTACGCGGGCGTCAGCTACACCGTGTTCGACGATTTGAACCTGCGCGCCAACAAAGGCATCGGCGCGCGGCGCATCGCCGTGGCGCCGGCGGGAACCGTGGTGACCACGACCGGCCTGCGCGACGGCGACTGGTGGCAGGTCAGCGCGCGCATCGAGGGCAAGGACGTGCGCGGCTGGTCGAGCAGCCTGTGGCTGCGGCGCGCCGAGGAAGCGCGCCGCTGAAGGTGCTCAGGCGGACAGCTTCATCGGGTTGAAATACAGGCCGTTGACGCTCTGCATGGGCGCGGTGCGCTCGAACCCCATGGAATGGTAGACCGGCAGCGCGTAATTGGAGGAATTGACGGTAAAGCTGCCGTCGCCGCCGCCCGCAAGCGCCGCGCCCCGGGCCACGTTCCACATGGCGCGCGCGACGCCGCGTCCGTGGAACTTCTTGGCCACGAACATGTGATACAGATGCTTGCACTCGCGTACGGCGATGAAGCCGGCCGGTTCGCCGTCGATCTCGGCCACATGGTACACATAGCCCTTGGCCAGAAAGCCCTGGAAACCCTGCTCGTCATTCTCGCGCAGGAAAGTGGCGACCACTTCCGGCGGCGATTCGTGCACGATGAACTCGGTGGCCAGCGCGCGAAACATCGCGACGACGGCCGGGATGTCGCTGCGCTCGATAGGACGGATATGCATTGTCGGTTTGGTCAGGTTGGCAGAGCACCATTGTGCACGTTTGGCCGCGATTGTGCAGGCCATTTTCGCCCGGATGTTGACGCCCGGCACGAGCGCACCGTAGACTGGAACGATCATGTCTAAACCTAGCCTGTCCGTTCCGCTTCCGGCGCCCTCGCTGTGCGCCAAGGTGCCCTTGTCCAAGCCGCTGCGCCACGCGCGCTTCCGCCATCTGTGGAGCGCCAACCTGATATCGAACCTCGGTACCTGGACCCAGACCTTCGCCTCGGCCTGGCTGATTGCCTGTGTGGCAAGCTCGGCGTCGACGACGAGCCTGGTGCAGACCGCCAGCTACATTCCCATCTTTCTGTTTGCGCTGTTCGCCGGCGTGATTGCCGATGCGGTGGACCGCCCCAAGTTTTTGTTCTTCTGTAATCTGTTCATGGCCCTGTGCGCCTGCGCCATGGCGGCGCTGGCCATCAGCGGCCGGGTCTCGGCCGCGCCGGTGCTGGCGTTGACGTTCTGCATGGGCTCGGGCGCGGCTTTCATGTGGCCGGCCTGGCAAGCGTCGATGTCGGGCCTGGTCGAACCGGACGAGGTCGAAGCGGCCGCCACCCTCAACAATCTCAGCTACAACGTGGCGGCCATCCTCGGACCGGCGCTGGGCGGGCTGCTGTTCAACTGGGTCGGCGCCGGCGCGCTGTTCCTGGTCAATGCGCTGTCGTTTATCGGATTGCTGGCGGTGTACTGGTCGTGGTGGCGCGACGGCGTGCCCGAGCCGCGCGCCAAGGTCGATTTTGCAAGCAGCCTCAAACTCGGCCTGAGCACCGCCCTTGGCTGCGGGCGCTACCGGCGCATCCTGCTCAATGTCTGCACGGTGTTTTTCGCGACGATTGCGTTCGCCGCCCTGCTGCCGGTGTTCGTGCGCCAGGTGCTGCACATGGATTCGGGCGTGTTCGGCACCCTGATGGGCAGCCTGGGCGCGGGGGCCGTGTGCGGCGCCTTCCTGCTGCCGTCGCTGCGCACGCGGGTCGGCAAGACGCGCTTGCTGAGCGGCTCGCTGCTGGTCTACGGCGCCATGCTGTGCCTGCTGCCATTCATCCGCTCGCTGGCCTTGCTGGTGCCGCTCATTGTCGCGGCCGGCATGGCATGGTCGGCGACGGTCTCGACCCTGAACGCGGCGGCGCAGCTGGCTTTTCCGGCCAGCATACGCGCGCGCACCCTGTCGATCTACCTGTTCGTGATGGCGGGCGGCTACACCGCCGGCAGCATGGTCTGGGGCGCGCTTGCGGACCGGGTCGGCGTGCAGGCCGCGCTGGCCATTGCCGGCGCTTGCGTAATCGTCAACGCCATCGCGCTCGCGACAGGAAAGCGGGAAACCGCCATCTGATCGTCGTTTTGGTGCGGCAAGTTTACCGATAAGCTGTCAGGATTGCCAAACACTGCGCCCAGCCCGATGACAACAGCCGCCCCCAGCCTGGATTTTGGCCCCTATCTCGACGTGTCGGTGCACTCCAGTGCCGGCGCCAACGCGCCGCCGCACCTGGAGAACCAGGATAATTACCTGGTGATCGACAGCACCGGCAGCGCCGTGTTCCTGCGCGAGCAAGCCGGGCAGCGCCAGCAGGTGGCCCACTGGCCCGCCGGCCACATGCGCGTGGCAGTGCTCGACGGCATGGGCGGCCATGGGCGCGGACGCGAGGCGGCCGAGGCGGTCGTGGCCGGCTTGCTGGAGATTCCCGCGTGCCGTACGCTGGGCGAGCTGTCGGCCCGGCTCGACTTGCTGCACGGGCAATTGCAGCACCATTTCGGCTGCGATCCGACCACCGGCAAGCGGCCCGGCACCACCCTCACCATGCTGGAACTACGCCCCGGCAAGCCGGCGCTGCTGTACCACGTGGGCGATTCGCGCCTGTATGAAATGATCGATGCGCAGGTCACGCCGATGACGGTCGACCATGTTCCCGCGACCGCGTTTGCGATGGCCGGCTTGCTGGGCGAGCACGAATGGTGGCAGCAGGTTCATGGCGAACACCGCTCCCAGATTTCGCAAGCTTTCATTTTAGGCAATGCATTCGCCAATCCGGCCGAGCTGGCCGATGACTTGTATGAACTGTCGCCGCGCAACCTGCCCTCGTATCTGTACCACTTGCCGGACCGGCGCGCACTGGAACTCGATCCGCGCGCGGTGTACTTGCTGGCCAGCGACGGTTTCTGGGCGTGCGCCGACCCGCGCGCGTGGCTGGCCCGCTGGCCGCGGCTGTTCAACGGGCACCACAGCGCACATGGCATGAGCGCGGCCCTGTTTGCGGAAATGAGCAGCAATCCACCACCCGAGTTGCACATCGATAACCTGACGGCCATCGTGCTGCGGCCCTTGTACAACGACGAGACGGCGGCGCCGATATCGACCCAACAACTTTACCGAGGCGAGCCTTGATGCCCGGACAACACTCTGTTTCAAAACACAAATATTGTTGTATGGCATGGGCGTTTGGCGTGCCACGCATCGTTAAAAGCGCGTAAGCTTTAACACTCATGAACGGCGAGTATTGCTATGAAAAAATGCAACAATCCCCTGCATCCGCATTGCACCTTCTGGGTCATGCCAGGGGAAAACGCCTGTTCGAACGGCCATGCCCAGTCGGCCATACCGGCCCCGGCGGGGCCCGCGAATTCCAGCTATGAACTGATCAGCGCCCTGCGCAGCTCGCGTCCGACGGCCAAGCCCGGGGCGGCGCCGTTCACCTACCCTGAGGAAGCGACCGTGACGCAGCTGCGTCCGCACCTGCACATCTCCGGTTTCGATCCGCGCGCGGCGGGCGGACGCCAGTCCATCAAGGTCGAGCTGCGCGGCATGCCGCCCGATAGCGCGCCGCTGGTGACCATGCAATTGCAGTCGGCGCTGATCCCGCAGGGCAACGCGCGCCACTCCTTCGTGCGCACCTTGCGCGGCGACTGGCGGCCCCTGTTCATCGAATTTTCGTCGCGCGACAAGGAACACGGGCAGTACCGCATCGAGGTCGAGCTGTTCAACCTGCAGGACAACCGCATCCGCCATAAGTGGGTGTGCACGCTGGTCATCCTCGTACCGCGCCCCGATGCAACCCTCACCGAAATCCACCAAACCTTCCTGTCGACCCACAAAAACGTACGCGTGATGGCCGATGACGCCTCCATCGCCCGGGTCAACGCCCAGGCTGGCGGCGGACGCCTCGATATCGACGTGCACGCACGCAACGCCTCAATCGCCAACCTGAATCTCGACGCCAAGCCCGGCAAGGTCGACCTGGGCTTTTCGACCATCGCCTGGGACGAAGACCTGATCGAAATCGACGTGCCCGAGGATTCCGATCCGCATCCGCACCCGACCGCCTGCGCCTGCCTGGTCAACGCCGCGCCCGAAGCCGGATCGCAGCGCCAGGTGCGCCTGTTCGCCATGGCGGAGTGCGTGCTGGGCCGGTTTGAACTGTACGACCCCGAGGCGGACGTGCTGCTGACCCACTTTGGCGACGATGGCCAGGACCGTGACGGCCTCACGCGCCGTCTGTCGGGGCGCCACGCGGTGATTCGCCGGGGCTTGAACGGCTTTGAAATCGAAGATGTGTCGCGCTACGGCATCTTGCTCGACGGCGTGTGGCCGGGCAAGAACAAGCCGGTACCGCTGCGGCTGGGCATGCGCATCGAGCTGTCGGCCAGCATCAAGGGGATCGTGGAGCTGAATGTGACGGCGATCATGCCGCACGGTGTGATCGTGCACCGCATCGACCAGGGTGCGCATGCGGAGTGCTTCTATTTCCTGGAGCCGGGGCGGCATCCAGGTTTTCCGCTGGCGCCGTTCGGTGCGGCGCCGCGGGCGTCGGTGATGCCGGTTATATATCACCAGAATGGCGGTTTCTGGCACCTGGACCCGGCGACCGGCAAGGAAACCGCGCTCAGTCCCGGCGCCGCGCTGGACCGGCTGGCCCAGTTTCCCCGCCATACGCGCTTTGCCAGCGAGCCGTATCCGGAATGCTGGATCGTGCGCTCGGCGTTGAAATCGACGCACGGCGCGGCGGAAATGCAGACCGCTTGACGCTAGCCGCGCTCCTGGATGCGGCGTAGCTGCGCCGCCTGATAGGCGCCAAATACATCGTTGAACAGGCAGCGGATCAAGGGATCGTCCACCAGTTCGGCGTCGAGCAGGTCGGCTTCGGTCTGCGCGTCGAATACCGCGTCATTCATCCGCAAATACATCGACGTCAGGGCCTCGCCCAGTTCCAGCGCCGCATACAGCCGCGCGAGCGGCACCTCGGTCGTCCACGACAGGGCATCCGGCACGCCGGCCAGCGGCGCGATATGGTCGCCTTCGATCCGGTAATGAAAATGCCTGCCCTGCCCTTCATGGTCGAATACCGATAAACGCCACACGCGCGGCGTTGCGAAAAAACTCTCTTCCGGCAGTTCCATGTCGCGGTATTTGTCCAGCAGGCCCGCTTCGCAGTAGCGCATCACGCGCTCGTGCTGCGCCGCCGTCAAGGGCGGAAAATGGCGCGCGATATCGGCCGTGCGCGGCGCCTGCGCGTGCCCCTGATACTGGTAATCGACATCCTGCTCGCCCACCGGGACCACCCAGCTCAAGGGCGGCGCGGCGCTGAGCGCATGCTGGCCCAGCACGAACGACACCGATGGATTCATCCTGACGATGCGCGCGTCCGGCAGGGCCGCGCCCATCTCTTCGCCGAACTGGCGGTACGTGACCGGGAAAAACGCGTGGTTATACCAGGACCATGGCTCCTGCACGAACTGGCAGGAACTGGGCACCACATAGCGCGGCTTGAGTGCGGCCAGCTGTTCGAACCACTCTTGCGGCAGGTGCACCGGCGCGGCCACGGCGCGCGATGGCGACAGGACTTCGATTTCGCGCATGGTCTGGAATGGCCACAGCACCATGTCCCACGGCGCAAAATGCGCCAATGCCGGCAGGGTCGCCGGATCGATCCACGAATCGACGACGTTGAGCACATTCAGGCCCGCAGCCTGGATATGGAACATCGAGTCGACGTCCGCATCCATGGCTTCGCGCGGGGTCACTGAGAAAGCGCCGATCGGCACCGGCACGTCGATGCGCAGCGGGTGAACATGGGTAAAGCCCAGCGCGCGCACCATGGCGAACAATTCGTCGAACATGCAGTAGATATAGATGGGCGTGGCGCGGTCCAGCAAATCCAGGCTGTCGAACGAGCAGTGGTCGTCATGGAAATGCGAAATGAAGACGGCGTCGAAGCGCAGGTCGCGGACCTGCGCATGCTCGAAACGGACGTCGGGAAAGGCGTGGCAGTTGCGGCTGAAGGGATTTTCGAAGACCGGATCGCAAGCGATCAGCGTGCCCGCGCATTCGAATACATAGCCGGCGTGGAGAATCCTGGAGATTGTGAGCGTCATGCCGGCCATTATCTCACGCGGCCGGCCCGCTCAAAACGCTTGTCCTGCCCCGCGATCGCCTATGATGGCGGTATTGGCCGCGCATCGCGGCCGCCGAACTCCTGTAAGTGGACAAACAATGACGATCATCGAACTGCCGTTTCGGGCGACAACAGAACAAGCCTGCGGGTGGATGGAACAGCAAACCGGTTCGCCCTGGACCCTGGCGCGCCTGATAGAACATGCGCTCACGCCTTATGTGTGGCTCGATTACGACGCCACGTATCCCGACCTGTTTGGCGACGCCAATGGCGGTTATGCGGCGCCGATCTTCTTTGAAGGCGATACCGCGCGCCTGGTGGCCGGCAGCGACGATGTGCTGATCACGATTACCAAGGACGCGTACAAGATCGTGGTGCAGCTGCCGGCGCCGGGTTTCCGGCGCGAGCTGCACGAACTGCGCTTTCTCAAGAAGGAGCTGGAAAAGCTGGCCGCCAAACTGAAACGCGATGCGGAACCGAAGCCGTTGGTGCTTGAAACGGCCCAGGAAGCGCGTGTTGGCATCAGCAAGGATGAAGCGATCGCCGCGTTTGCGGGCATGCTGCGGATCGATATCGGCAAGGCGCTCGATGAGGCCGGCGGCATCTTCGGCGATGAAGGCGCGCGCATCAAAGGCAGCGCCAGGAAATCGAAAAAGCACGCGATGTGGAATCCGGTGACCCTGGCGCTGGGAATGAACGATCTGTACCGGGTGCCGGTATCGCAGCTGAAACGGGCATTCCAGGGCCACGATTTCCTGCATCCGTGGCTGGGGCAATGGAATGCATCGCTTGCGCTGCTTGGCAAGTGAGCGATAGGTTAAACTACGGCTCTATCACCTACGACCATTAAGCACTGAATCTATGACCACGAAAAAACAGCCTTCGGTAAAACGCGTACCCGAGGAAGCAGTCGGCCGGCCTGAAAATCCGTTCATCAGTACCGAATTTTTCACCCGGATGCGCGATTACACCGAACGCGATGCGGCCTTTTCCAAGGAAATCAAGGCGATCGGGGAACGCGGCGCGGGCAAGCTGTCGACCGATGCGCGCACGGCGCCGTCGCTCGAACCGCTGCGCGGCGTGATCAAGAAAGGCTTGCCGCTCAAGGATATGTTCGGCCGCATCGTGCAGGGCGTGGAATCGGGCCTGTGGGAGCCGTGGCTGACCAGCTTCGGTTTTGAATTGCGCGGCGTGAATTACGCCAAAACGGGGGCGCGCAATGCCCGCCTGGCGCTCGATATCAGTCTCGCATCGAAGGCCACCACGGTGTTTGCCAACGCCGGCATTCCCAACTGGCGCAGCCTGGTCGCGGAAGACTGCGCCCAGGTCCAGATTGAAAAGCCGACCGAGAAAACGCCGGCCAAGGCCTACGCCATTTTCTGGCTCGACGCCGCCGAGTGAAGCAACGGATCGTCCGGTCCGGGCGATTCCCGCCGCCGCACCGGGCCTGCCGGCAGCGCCCTGCTTGAGCACGGCGTTATTTCGGCACGCCACCTCGCATGTCTATTTTTATGAAGGCTTCCCATTGAAAATCAACGCACATCGTGCGGGCTTCCCCGTCATTGCCACATTGCTGGGCCTGGCCTGTGTCATGGGAACGGGCAGCGCACTTGCCGACAGCAGCAGCGCCAAGGCAAATTTGCAGGCGAATATCCGCCGCGCCGGGGTGACCTTGCCGGACCTGGACGCGCCGGGCGTGGTCACCGTGCCGGCCATGGTGAAGGGCATGTATGGGATCTACACCGCCGACGGGAGAATCGTCAGCCTCACGAATGAGGCGGGAACCATCACCGGCAAAGGAACCGGCCTCAGTACCGTCGGGCTGCAACCCGGAAAACCGCGCCCGATGACCCCTGAGCAGCTGGCCGAGTTGCGTAACGAGATCATGGCCAATCTCGCGTACGACAAGCTGATCAAGGTCTCGTATGGAAATGGCGGAGGCCGCAAGATCCTGATGTTTACGGCTGTCGATTGCCCAGCCTGCAATCAGCTGGAAAAGGATCTGCGCAAGGCGGCACCGCTCATGAACACGACCTTCTACCTGGCGACTGGCTCATTGCGGGACAGTTCGGCGGGCGGCTTGCCTTTCCTGGACAAGGTTGCCCGGATACGATGCGACGACAATCCCGGCCAGGCATGGCAGACCTACTGGGCGAACCGGTCCGTCCCGCCAGCGCGCGCATGCGCGATCACCGCAGCGAGTGCTGAATATGACTTTTACTTGCTGTTCCGCATTATGCAAGCTGTGAAAGCCATCAAACCGGCTATTCCCATGCTGGTATCCGAGGATGGGACGGGGCTTCCCCTGTTTGCGGGGCTGACACCGGCCAAAGCGGCTGCGGCGTTCGGTCCGGAGCGCAAGACATCCGCACTTCAACCGACGACGCAATGGCTGGCCGCAGCCCAGGCTAGCAAGCCGGCCCAGCCAGCGCCGGGCGGCAAAGCCAGGTAAGCGGGGCAAGCCGTTCGCTACCTGCGGCCGCCCGCCCCTGGCGCGGTTGCGCAATGATTTTCCCGTATCGCTATTTTGTACGTTCAATTAAAAGAGGCAATCAAGTGAAATCACATATGCATCGCGCGGCAATTGCCTCGTTCAAGGTGCCCGGTGGCACCACCCGCCCATCCATTGCCGCTTTGCTGGGACTGGCTGCGGTAATGGCATCGACCAGCGCATTCGCCGATGGCAACAGCGCCAAAGCCAACCTCCAGGCAAACCTCCGCCGGGCGGGGATGACAGCGCCGGACCTCAATGCCCCGGGTATCACCGTATTACCGGCGCTGGTGAAGGGCATGTACGGCATCTAGGCTGCCGACGGGACAGTGCTCACCGTCACCAACGAGGCGGGAACCATCACCGGCAAAAGCAAACCAGGCTATCACACAGTCGGGCTACAACCGGGCAAACCGCGCCTGATGACGCCCAGCCAGCTCGACGAGTTACGCGCCGAAGTCATGGCCAATATCGACTACGACAAGCTGATCAAGATTACTTATGGCAATGGCGGAGGACGCAAGATTCTCATGTTCTCCGCTCTCGATTGCCCAGCCCGCAACCAGTTTGAAAAAGGCTTGCAGAAGGCAGCAGCCGTCATGAACACGACCTTCTACCTCGTGCCCGGCACATTGCGGGACAGTGCGGATGGCGGCTTGCCCTTCCTCGAAAAAGTGATCCGGATAAAATGCGACGGCGATCCATCAAAGGCATGGCAATCCTACTGGGCCACACGGTCCGTGCCGCCGGCGCGCGCATGCGCACTGACGCCTCAACGCGCGGAGCAGGATTTTAACTTGCTATATGGAATCATGCTGGCTGTGAAATCGATCAAACCAGTCATCCCCATGCTGGTATCCGAAGATGGCAAGTGGCTTCCCCTGATTGCGGGGATGACACCGGCCAAGGCCGAAGCGGCCTTCGGTGCGGAACGCAAAGCGCCAGCGATTCAGCCAACGACGCAATGGCTGGCGGTAGCCCAGCCGGCGCCGTCCGGCAAGGCCAGGTAGACGGCACAGGGCGGTCGCAATCCGCGACCGCCCTGCTGTCTCCCTCGTACGCAATTACTTCATCGTGAAGCTTTGCAGGGCGGTGTCGACCGCATAGTTACGCGTGGTATCCCAGTACGTGAAGCTGTACTTGACCACATCGCCCGCCTTCAGGCCACCTGCCGAGTAGGTGTTATTGCCCGCGTCCTGGCGCATGCGTAGGTTTTGCTGTCCACCAGCGTTGACCGTGTAGTGCACGTCCGCCCAGCTTGACGTGCGCACTGCGAATTGCAGGGTTGTCGGGCCGGTCTGGGTGGCGCTGACCGAAACAGGGGTTGGTGTCGGCGTTGGCGTTGGCGTTGGCGTTGGCGTTGGCGTCGGCGTTGGGGTCGGGGTCGGGGTCGGCGTCGGCGTCGGCGTCGGCGTCGGCGTTGGCGTTGGCGTTGGCGTCGGTGTACCCGACTCCCACACAATATCGTCGATCGCCATCTGGAACGGCGCGCTCGGCAATTGCGTCGCTTCGCTCGAAAACTGGAACAGGTCCAGCATCGACTGCAACGCGACTTTCGGCCCGACCAGGGTCGATACCGGAATCGTCGCCGTCGCCCACTCACCGTTACGCACCAGGCCATACGTGGTCGCATTCGCCGGGAACTTGACCGCGTTCTGATTGGTGTAGGTATCCTGGATACTTACATTGAACGCCACATTGGCGGGAATCTTGATCCGGAACTTGAGATTGCCATTCCTGAAATTGCTCATGTCATGCGCCTGGCGCGACTGCACGCTGCCGCCAAACCACTGGTTGGGCGCGGTGTAGTTCAAGGCCATGACATTGCTGCCCTCGTAAGGCGGGATATTACCGCCGGACATGGACGCGTTATTCCACACAAAGACGTCGGAACTGGTGCCGGCCACCTGCTTGTTATTGACTGCGGTGTTATCGGTGAACACGCCGAACTTGCCCACTTCCGGCGTCGTCTGGCTACCCAGCTTGACCGCGCCCTTGCCATCGAGCTGGTACACGCGCACGTAATCGACATACATCGTGCCCGGCAGCGGCGCGGTGACTTGTCCCGGCGAAGCGGCGTCGGTAAAGTTACCGCCCACCGCCAGGTTCAGCAGCAGATAGAACGGCGCCTGCAAGGCGGTCGAATTGACCGGCAGCGGATTATCGTACAAATTGTGCTCGACGCCATTGTCGATCGCCGTGAAGCGCATCTGCGATTCGGTCCAGTACAGGCGGTAGGTAACGAAGCGATTGGCCATCGAGGTCGGGGCGATGTACCAGTTCTTGGTTTGCCACGCGGTCGACGCCGCGCAGCTTTCATTGCCCGGCACGCAGGCGGCTTGCTGATAGGTGATGACGTTCGAGCCGACGAAGTTATCGATCGGCGCATTGCCGGCGGCGGCGCGCGAACTGGCGCGGTGGCCCATCTCGACAATATCGATCTCGCCGTTGCGCGGCCAGCTTTGCGGGCTGGCACCGAGCAGCCACGCGGCTGGCCACAGGCCATTGCCAAGCTGCGGCGTGCTCACGCGAATCTCGACCATGCCGTACTGCACCTGCACCTTGCCTGCCGAGGTGATCTTGCCGGAGGTGAAGGAGTTGCTGCCGACCGTTTGTTGCAGCGCCTTGATCGCCAGGGCGCGCGAATTGGGCTCGAACGGCACATTGACGATGGACAGGTTGTTCGGGCTGTAGTACTGGAGTTCCTGGTTGCCGTAGCCGCACAGGTTGATCTGGCAACCGTTGCCGTCGTCCGCCGTCCAGACCGAGGTGTTGAGGCTGGGGCCGTTGAACTCTTCCGACCACAGCAACTGGCCGATCACGGGATTGGTCACGCTGGCGCTCGCGCCGGCGCCGTAGATGCCCAGGATACTGCCCGCGATGGCGGACAGGACGAATTTGCGTTTCCGGCTGACCAGCTGCTTGTTTTGATTATTCACAATGTCTCCTCGTAACTACTCTTCATAAAATGCGGCACCGCGCCGGAAGCGATTTGGTAGCGCTTCCGTCAGCGTCGGCATCGCGCTGTGCCAGGCTACGCGAGCTGCATGCGCGGTCGGGCAAGATTCAGGTCGAACATGCAGCTGGCCCTCTGCGCAGTGCGCGGCCCGGGCTGCATCGGGCGGGACAATCGAGGCGCCGGGGCGCCTGTGGCGTGAACGGTTTCACGCCGGACATCGGTCTCCTTGGCGGCCAGGCCGCATGCCTGCGCACGCAGTTTTTTTGGATGTATTGGAGAGTGGAAACTTACCGTTCCCCCGATTATGGAAACGCTTCCAAATCAGGAATGTGAAATATATGCCGATTGAATTTTGATGTCAAGATAAAAAGATATGCATGTTGTGCCTCGCCTTGGCGCCTCGCCTTGTGCCGGCCTCGGCGCGCCCGCGCTACGGCATCGCCCTGTGCCGGCAGGTCGAAGCGCACGACAAGCATGTGCTCGTGAAAGAAGCCGCTGAGCTACTTCCGAAGGATCCCCCTTCCGAACCGCTGCAGTTCACGTTCTACCGGGAAAACAGTGTGCGGGTTCCTTCGCGATAGCTGAATTGAGACGAAAAATTTACCTCTTTAACGCGAGCCCTGATATCGAACAAATTTTCAAGGTATCAGCAGCCTACTCTCGAACATGCAGCCAGGCGCGGTAACTGATCGATCGATTGGGCGCTTTGCAGCGTAGCAGTAGTAAAGATGTATTCGAAGCAGCACTTTTTCAGGGGCAACATCATGAAACTCAGAATCAATCATCTTGCAAAAACGATGGCATTGTGCGGGGCGCTTTTAGGCGCAACTACCACCGTTTATGCGGCGAATCCCCACTTTGTCGGGCGAGTGACGTCGACGCTGGTCGGAACCAGTGTGCAGACGTGCTTTAAAATAGCAGGATTGGGCGATAATGCTACTATCACCGTTAACGCCAGCGCTAATGCAACAGCGACCTTCGTTTGTCAAACTAAAAATGGAAACTGCCCCAGCGCAGCAAATAAGACCACGGTTAACACGGCAGTCTCGACATCCGGGAATTTCGTCAGCGATAGAAACGGCAACGTGTCAGGCTGTCTTACTCTCAATGCTCCAGGTCCTGGCAACTTTACCTGCCCACCTGGACAGAACTTGGTCTTGGCGAACGTCACCTTCTCAAATATCACCGTCCAGTCCGGCCCGACGGGATCCGCGACTGCAAACCCACCGGTACAAAGCGCCGACTTCCGGGCCTGCACTCGCCGATAAGCAAGGTTTTTCACAGCACGCGACGCGCTCGCATTCGTCCTGCTTCCGGGTGGGACCGCCCTCGCGAAACGCGTAAGCGTCTTGCTCGCACCGTCTGGATGTAACCAGGCTCGCCCGTAAAGTAGTTCCCACTCCTTTTTGATGGGAACTACTTTCGACACAGAAGTAAAGCCGGGCAAGCGCAAGGGCAAGCCGAACCAGTCACGCCGAGGTGCGCTACCAGCGCGACGCGTGGTCTTCGGTCACGCCGGCCAGACGCGTCACGGTACGGCGCGGCCCATCCGCACTCGCCCTCACCCACCCGGAAAACGTACCGATCGGCTGCACATAGCGGCTGGCCGCCACCAGCAGGTTCTTGTCCTCGCGGCGCGCCCCTTCCGGCGTGAAATGCAGGTCGAGCAAGCCGTCGTCGGTGAACACGTGCCACGGCGCCATCGGATCGCCCTCGACGAACTCGAACGTGGCGGCGCCAAGTCCGATCAGGCGGCCGTCCAGCCACAAGGCGTTCTCGTGCGAGCCGAAATAGCCGGCCTGCAAATTGAAGCCCAGTTCCAGGCTGTGCGCCGACGCCCAGCGCCACGCCGTATTGCGCGCCAGTAAACCGTTTGAATAGTCGAAGCTGGCAACGCCGCCATCGAGCTGGTACGCGCGCTCGCCGACGCGCACCGTGCCCGTGAGTGCAAGGCCCGATGATTTCTGCGTCGCATGCACCGCCCCGCCCTGCACCGGCCCCACGGCCAGCAACAGCGGCGCGCCCGCTGCGCCAAAGGCGGCATCGATCCGCACGTCCTTGCAGCGCAGCGACAGCGTGCTGGCCGACATGGCGATGCGGCTGCCGGCAAAACTGAAACGGCTCTGTTCACCCGCGTGACCGGCCAGGCGCGCCGTCAGCCCCGGAATACCGTCGCGCGAAAAGCCCGCGACCACCGCGCCCTGCCCGCGCTCGAACACATACGCAAAGGCCGTGTTGGTCCAGCCGACATCGACGATGGCTATGCCGCAAAACAATTGATCGGTAGCGAGCGCGGTGTAGTGCCAGCGCTTGTGGTGGAAGCGGCGCCACCAGCGGCTGCGCGCGTGCGGCGCGGCCAGGCGAGCCCAGTCGAAGCACGTGGCGGCGCCGGCAAAGCGGCCGAAGACGGGCACGCCGTCCGGTGCGGGAACGGTCAGGGGGGCGGCGGGAAGTGGCGTCATCGGATGGGCGTGGTGAGCGGCATGCCGCGGTCGCCCAGCCTAGCAGATGCGCGCGTGCGGCGGCAAGTTTCTGCGCCGGAAACGACAAGGCCCTTGCCGCACAGCGCAAGGGCCTTGTACCTGTTCTTGCGCGGGCCGCTGACGCCCGCCGCTGCTTACTGCACCGTGAGAATGACTTTCACGGTATCGTCCACGGCCGACTTGTCGATGTAGCCGATCGCGCTCACATCCGCCGCGACCGCCTTCTTCACCTCGGCGGCCGAATGATATTCCTTCGGTGCCGTGCCCTTGCCGGTGAACACCAGTTTGGACCAGATGGCCTTGACCTGCGCCGGTTCCTTCTGCAGCACCTTGCTATAGAACTCGGTGCGGATGGCCGCGCCTTCATTGAACTCGATCGGCGTGAACAAGGCCGACTTGCCGATGAAAAACTGAGCCGCTTGCTCGCTGAACATGCGCGTGGCCGGATTCTTGGGATTGACGATGACCACGATTTCCGCCAGGGCGGGCACGGTCGCCGCGAACAAGCCAGCCGCAAGCAGCATCTTGCCGATGATAGTCTTCATGCTGCTCTCCTTAAAATACGAAATCGATGCCGGCGGCATACACGTTCACCGTGTCGTGAAAGCCTGGCTTGGCTCTCAGGAAGGTGCCGGCGCCATCGCGTGGCTTGATGCGGTCGACCTGCACCTTGAGCGCGGCGGACTTGCTGAAGTCCCAGCGCACGCCGAGCGCGTTGGTCGATTGCTGCGCCGCCTTGACCACGCCGTTCACGCCAGCGGACAGCGGCGCCAGCGGGCCGCTGGTCGGCAAGCCGGCATATGTACGGGCGCTGTCCTGCTTGGTGTCGCCGTAGTAGTAGTACGGCGTCACCTTGCCGAAGCGATAGCCGAACATGGCGTAGTAGGAATTGGTGTCCACGATGATGAGCGAATCGGTCCTGCGCATCGCATATTCGGCCTGCACCAGGATGTTCTTGTAATCCATGGTGAAGCCGACCGAGGTGAAGGAGCCGTCGACATCGGTAATGCTGAGGTCTTGCGCGACCTGGGTCAGGCCAACCCGGCGCAAGGTGGCCAGCAAGCCGTCGAGCGCCTTGTTGTCTTCCACGGTGACCTTGGCATCGGCACGGCCGAAGCGCACGGTGAACGGCCCGTTTTCGGCCACGATGTGAATCGCCGTCGCCGGCCGGTACTTGACCTTGGCATCGTCAGTGCTCCTGGCCTTCATATTGCCGATGCCCGCCTGCGCCGTCACCGTGGTGTCGCCGAAACTGTGCTGATACACCACATCGACGCCATCGAAGGAGTCGCCGTTCACCTGGCGATACACCTCGGTGGGTGGGCGGATCATGGTGTTGGCGTAGCCCACCTGGCGGAAATCCGAAATCATGTAGATCGGCATGCCGATACGGCCGAGGCGAATCGACAGCTCGTCATTGACCTTGAACTTGGCGAACGCCCAGCTCAGCTCAGCGCCCCAGGCATCGCGGGCATTCTTGCGCGCCAGGCCCTGCACCGTGAACGACAACCAGTCATTCATCTTGGCCGCGCCCTGGATGCCGACATTGGAATCGACACCCGGACGCGGGCTCTTGCCCACACCGGCCTGCTGATTCGGCCGCGCGAATTCGACGTCGTCGGTATCGGTCGCGGTCAGGGCCGCGGTACCGAATCCGCTGATGGTGACGGTCGGGCCATCGGCCGCGTGCGACGCCATGCTGAAGGCTGCCAGGATTGCCGAGACCAGGGCAAGACGCAATGGTTGATTCATACTTTCTCCTCAATGGTTCACTAGTACTGAGGCTTCAGTGTGGGCCACGAGTAACTATTTGTGTACCGCGCACGCGTTCAATTTCACGAAAGCGTTGTATCGAAGGAACACAGGCGGGCATTGATGGGCTTTAATCTAGCCTAAGAAATAAGCTTCTTCTCGAAAGGTGATTTTATGGCATGCCAAAGTGAAAAGTTCCAGGCCTGGCCAAGCGGCAGCCGGCATTACGTACGGCAATCAATCGCGAGCCACTGGGAAATAGATGATGACGGGAGGGATGCAAGAGGAGGCATGCGCCGGCCGCAAGGACCGGCGCAATGGATGACGCCGTGTGACTGCTTGCCGGGCGCAACGGCCCGGGCCGCAATGGCTTACTGCACCGTGAGGATGACTTTCACGCTATCGTCCACGGCCGACTTGTCGATGTAGCCGATCGCGCTCACATCCGCCGCAACCGCCTTCTTCACCTCGGCTGCCGAATGATATTCCTTCGGTGCCGTGCCCTTGCCGGTGAACACCAGCTTGGACCAGATAGCCTTGACCTGCGCCGGTTCCTTCTGCAGCACCTTGCTATAGAACTCGGTGCGGATGGCCGCGCCTTCGTTGAACTCGACCGGTGTGAACAGGGCCGATTTACCGACGAAAAACTGGGCAGCCTGTTCGCTGAACATGCGCGTGGCCGGATTCTTCGGGTTGACGATGACCACGATGTCCGCCAGGGCGGGGACGGTCGCCGCAAACAAGCCGGCTGCAAGCAGCATCTTGCCGATAGTTGTCTTCATGCCGCTCTCCTTAAAATACAAAATCGATGCCGGCGGCGTACACGTTGACCGTGTCGCTGAATCCGGGCTTGGCCCTGAGGAAGGTGCCGGCGCCATCGCGTGGCTTGATGCGGTCGACCTGGACCTTGAGTGCGGCGGACTTGTGGAAGTCCCAGCGCAGGCCAAGCGCATTGGTCGATTGCAGGCCAGCCTTGATGGCGACGTTGACGCCGGCGCCGAGCGCTGCCAGCGGGCCGGTGGCCGGCAAGCCGGCGTACGTGCGTGCGCTGTCCTGCTTGACCGTGCCGTAGTAGTAATACGGTGTCACCTTGCCGAAGCGGTAACCGAGCATCGCGTAATACGAGCTGGTGTCCGGCAGGGTGAGCGAGTCGGTCTTGCGCACGGCATATTCGCCCTGCACCAGGACATTCTTGTAATCCATGGTGAAGCCGAGCGAGGTGAACGAACCGTCGACATCGGTGACCGACAGGTCGTTGGCGACCTTGCTCATCCCCACCTTGTGCAGCGTCGCGATCAGGCCGTCGATCGATTCGCTGCCTTCCACGCTGACCTTGGCGTCGGCACGACCAAAACGCACGGTGAACGGGCCGTTTTCAGCCACGATATTGACCGTCGTCGCCGGCTTGTACTTGATCCGGTTGTTGTCCGTAATCCTGGCCGACATCGTGCCGACGCCGATCTGGGCGGTCACGGTGGTATCGCCGAAGTTGTGCTGATACATGGCATCGGCGCCGTCGTACGAGTCGCCGTAGATCTGGCCATACACTTCCTGCGACGGACGGATCATGGTGTTGGCGTAGCCCACCTGGCGGAAGTCGGAAATCATGTAGATCGGCATGCCGATGCGGCCGACGCGGATCGAGATCTCGTCGCTGACCTTGA
Source organism: Massilia frigida (assembly GCF_011682175.1). GTDB lineage: Bacteria > Pseudomonadota > Gammaproteobacteria > Burkholderiales > Burkholderiaceae_D > Telluria_A > Telluria_A frigida. The sequence goes on along the minus strand of NZ_WHJG01000039.1, from coordinate 4,084 downwards.
ACTTGGCGAACGCCCAGCTCAGTTCGGCGCCATAGGCATCGCGTGCGTTCTTGCGGGCCAGGCCCTGCGCGGTAAACGACAGCCAGTCATTGATCTTGGCCGTGCCCTGGATGCCGAAGTTGGAATCGACACCGGCGCGCGGGCTCTTGCCGACGCCGGCGGCCTGGTTGAAACGCGCGTACTCGACATCGTCCGTATCGGTGGCCGTCAGGGCGGCCGTGCCGAACCCGCTGATGGTGACGGTGGGCGCGTCGGCGGCGTGCGACGACAGGCTGAACGCTGCCAAGATCGCGGTCGCCAGGGTCAGGCGCAGTGGTTGGTTCATACTGGTTCCTCAATGGGTTGCTGAATGCTGGGGATGCATTATGTCCCACTGGCAACATATTGTGTACTGAGGAAACATTCAAATCCGCGACAACGTTGCATCTCGGAAACATAACGCGTGGGGGGGGGCGCGCTTGACGAGGCCTTGGCGGTAGCGCCGTGTCGTGAAGCCGGCGGCAGCAGCGGCCGCCGGCATGGCGGGCTCAGCCGCCGGGGAGAAGTACCAGGAACACCATCGCCACGCCGAACAGCAGCGCCGCCTGCAGCGTAAAGACGATAGCGGGAATTTGCAGCTCATCAGGAATCTTCATGACCGCCTCCACGGTTTGTTGATGTGAAGGCTTAGACCGCTGCCCTGCCGCAAAGTTCCCTGTCAGCGCTTCGGCAAGGGAATGAACTCGGTCTCGCCAGGCACCTTGTCGAAACGCTGCTGCTCCCAATCGTCGCAGGCGCGCGCGATGCGCTCCTTGCTCGACGAGACGAAATTCCAGTACATGCTGCGCTGGCCGTCCAGCGGCGCGCCGCCGATGACCACGAACTGCGCGCCGGCGCTGGTGTACACGCTGGCGCCGCTGCCGGCGTCGATATAGGCCATCGTGTGCGGCGAGAGCAGCTCGCCGTCGATCGCGATCTCGCCCGCTACCGGATAGATCGCCGCTTCGGGCGGCAAATCATCGAGTTCGATGCTGCGGCCGGCGTCGAGCGCGATGTCGAGGTACAGCGTTTCGCTGAAGGTCGCCACCGGCGAGGTCTGGCCGAAGGCGCTGCCGATCAGCACCCGCACCAGCGCGCCGTCGAGCTGCGCCAGCGGGATCTCGCTCGCCGGTGTGTGCGCGAAGCTGGGCGCGTCTTCCTCGTGCGCGCGCGGCAGCGCGGCCCACAGTTGCAGGCCGTGCGAGCGGCGCGGCTTGCCGGCCAGGTCAGGCGGGGTGCGTTCGGAATGGACGATGCCGCTGCCAGCCGTCATCCAGTTGATCGCGCCCGGTTCGATGCGCTGCACCGAACCGACGCTGTCGCGGTGCTCGATGGCGCCTTCGTACAGATACGTCACCGTGGCCAGGCCGATGTGCGGATGCGGACGCACATCGTGATTGGCCTCGGCCGGCGCGTCGAGGGGACCGAAGTGGTCGAAGAAGATGAATGGCCCGACCGCCTGCTTGGCCGCGGCCGGCAGCACGCGGCGCACGCGAAAGCCGCCGCCGATATCCTTTTCGTGCGGCTTGAAAAAGTAGGCGATGCTCATGGCTGCACTAGGGTGGTGGTGATTTCGGTGGTCACGCCGGTCATCAGCTTTTGAATGGGGCATTTCTCGGCGGCGGAAAGCAGGTCGGCGCGCTGGGCCTCGGACAGGTCGCCGCCGAATTGCAGCGCGGCGGACAGGCGGTACACACCCTTGCGCTCGTCGCTGGCATCGCGCTCGATGGTCACTTCGATGTCCTCGACCGGAATGCCCTTGCGCTTCGCGTACCAGACCACGGTGAGGGCCTTGCAGGCGCCCAGGGCGGCATCGTACAGGTCGTGCGGCGAGGGGCCGGCATCGGCGCCGCCCTCTTCGACCGAACCATCGGCCGGGATCAGGTGATTGCGCACGTGGACGATATGGCGCATCGGTTGCGACAGATCGCGCTTGACGGTAATGGACATGATGTTCCTTCTTGATGAGGGTGGGTGTTGGCGGAATTTACACCCTTTCGCGGCATTGCGCATCCCACGGAATGGGGGGAAGGCCACCATTCACAGAATCGGATTCAGCAGGAATGAGCAATCAGCCCTGCCTTCATCTTGCTGGCGGCTGCGAACGGCTCCATCCATTCCTTCAGATAGGATATCCATTCGTCCGGCGACGCATACCAGTTGTTATACATGGATGCCGGTGCGATAGATCGCAGGTTCATCTTCTCGAATCGGGAGATCAGCGCCGACAGGGAATCGAGAAATGGATCAACACTTTCCGGGGCGAATGCAAACAACAAAAGACCGCAGTATCCGGTAAATCTCGGCGCATCGACCAAATCGTGATGAGAGTTCGCCTCGCCTTCGACCCCTGCCCAAAAAAATTCTTCAAAAACGCGGTCGGCGCAGGCCCGTTCCCCATCGTTCGTCATCAGGGGGCGGATCGCCTCCTCATAATAATCGCCTGCCCGATAAGCAGCCTTCCAATTACTTAAATGACGGCACTCCTCTTCCAGACTTTGGCACCAATGCGGTTTACTCACGCTCAATGGAATACCGCATTCGACCTCGAAAAAATACGTCGTAGCGTCGTCAATGATGTCCATGACTTCGTCGCCTGATCTTGGCAGGGATAAATACGGCCAATCCGTCACGAAGAAAAGCCTAACCCCAATACCCATCGCATCTCCTGATTGTCGATTTTCCAAAGCCGCGCCACATGCCCTGTGCGCTCAAGACCTCATTCTACAGAATGATGTCCATGCCGGATCGAATAGACGGATGGGGCAGCGAGGCAATCCATCCAAGTTAAGAGAATTGTGTGCATTTATGTAATTTATTTTCAATATTACCAAGTCCGTACTTGACACCAAATTAAAAGCGCGGTCGTCAGTGTGAATTTTTATTTCCACTGTCTGCCATGTCCGTTCTGTCCATGCTGTTTCAAGATTTCGCTGCCCGACTATGCTCAACAGAATTTTTGCAGGAAGCGCGCCACGCCGACCATCCAATGGCGTTCTCGCGCTGTCGCAAGCTTCCCTTGGCGACGCTGGTTGCCATCATGCTGACGGGCATGCGGATGAGTATCCAAGCCGAATTGGACACCTTCTTCGCCCATCTGCGCCAACAAGCCCAGCTCGTTCACGAGGTGTCCGAGCAGGCTTTCGCCCAGGCGCGCGCCAAACTATCCCTGACTGCCATTCCGGGTCTCAACGACTGGCTCATCAAGCGCGCCGAAACGGACGGTTTTGTGCCGCGCTGGCGCGGGTTGCGCCTGGTCGCCGCCGACGCCTCGACGGTGCGTTTCGGGCTGCGGGCCAGCCATGTGAAGCGGGCCGCTCTGGCCGATCAAATCCTGTTCGGCCTGTTCTTGCCGGGGCCTGACCTGATGCTCGCCGCCTCCCTGCACAACGTCCATCAATGCGGCGAACGCCAGTTCCTGTTCGAACACCTGGACCTACTTTCCCCGGACGACCTGTTACTGCTCGATCGCGGCTACCCTTGCCGCTGGCTGGTCGCAGTGCTGAACCACCGCGCCATCAAGTTCTGCATGCGCGTCGACAATGCAAGCGGCTTCACCTGCGTGCGCACGTTCATGCACTCGAAGGCGCTTGAGCAGGTCGTCACGCTGCCTGCGCCGAACAAGCCGGACGCGCTCGACTACGAATGTCCGCGCAAACCGCAGCGTGTCCGATTGGTCCGCAACGCCTCTCCCAGCGGCGAGCAACGCGTTCTGATGACCAATCTCTTCGACGAAGAAATTTACCCGGCAGAATGCTTTGCCGAGCTCTACCATAAGCGCTGGGGCATCGAGGAAGCGTTCAAACGGCTCAAGCACCGGCTCAATCTGGAGCACGTCACCGGCTTGAGCCAGCAAGCTGTGGCCCAGGATGTCGCCGCCAAAATCGTCTGCGATAAGCTGCAGGCCATCGTTGCCCTGACCGCTCATGCCGACGCGGAGGCTCTATGACGTTTTCGGTGAAACTTGACGACCGCCACGGTATCGCCTAATTGAAACCGACCGCTTCACGGCGGCCTGCAAGGGATTGACGGGTAAATGAGCGAGTTTGGACATGCGCAGATAGGC
>NZ_WHJG01000038.1 GCF_011682175.1 Massilia frigida | reverse complement strand
CAGTGCGTGGGGCAGCAGCATTTGCTGCTGCGGCTCGTAGGGAAGATAGCTTGATGTCATCGGTCAAAAATGCGTTTGCTCGGTTGACATGGATGATATCAAGTTTCTGCCGCGCAGACTCCTAGCACAGACGTCCTTCGATCCTGCTGTCGTGGCGGCCCGGCGCCAGCGTGTCGGCCAGCTGGAGCACAAGCTTGTAGTCGAGCTCGCTGGTCTTGTTGATCGACACGTCCGTGCTGATCACGCCCTTGCTGTCGACGATGGCGATGCGCGCGTTCTGTGAAATGTTACTGCTGGCCCGGGCGCTGAGCTTGATTTCGTCGGGCCGGCCCTGGAAGGCGGTGATGCTGATGCTGGCAGGCGAAAATTGCAGCCATCCGTTCGATGCTGGCGGCGTGCCGGCATCGCCCCCTACGGGTGGGGTGCCGCCATTGTTCGATACGGGCGGGGTCGTGCCGCCATTGCCACCACTTCCACCACCACCGCAGGCACTGAGCAGGAGGAGGGCGGATGCCTCTTTTTCTTTTCTGCTGTATTCGTGGTAGGCCGTGCGGGATGCGAACCTGCGACCAAGGGATTAAAAGTCCGCGATGCAATTGATCAAGGAGCCGCATGGATACCGGCTTTCAGCGAAAAACGTGGGGAATATTTCCGACTATTCTTGGACACCTTTCACCCTGAAGGAGTGCTTTCGCCTCCTGAATATTCCCCAGATTTGATGTGGCCCTGAATTGTTTCCGTCCACCTGTACTTGTCCATTTTCCAAGTGCGAGGCAAGCGGCCCATTGCTGGATTGTGTTGCCAAAGATCGTCGCGATACAATGCCATGAGAGTATAAATTTCACTCGGCTTGGTATATTGTGATGGCTATCATCCACAGCTTTTTTTTGGGGGGGGGCGGCATGCTGTTTCACCATACACCACAGTTGCGAGCGCAACCGGGAAAATGGTCGCTCTTTGTCATCCTGCTTGCCATCGCTTGCGTTGGCGCGCTGGGCGGCACGGCGCGCGCACAAGAATTGAGATTGCAGGAAGTGAATGTCGGCATGGGTCTGTCGAAGCCACCCTACATCATGGAATCGGGTACGGCGGGCCTCGATTACGACATCGCCAAACAGGCGCTGGCGGCCGGCGGCTACAAGCTGGTTGGCCAGATGTTGCCGCAGACGCGCGCGCTGGCGATGCTGCGTGCCGGCCAGCTCGACGGCATGCTCTCGACGACGGAAGGAATCGGTGGCCAAGATTACTTTACTGACACTTACATCGTTTACCAAAACGTCGCGACCACGCTCACCAGTCGCAACTTGAAACTTCGGCAAATTGAGGATTTGTCCAACTATTCGGTGGCGGCATTCCAGAATGCCAGCATGGTTCTAGGTGATCGCTTTGGTTTGGTCGTGAGCGGCCATTCGGACTATAGGGAATTGCCATCCCAGATCACCCAAAACAAGCTGCTCTTCATGGGAAGGGTCGATGTGGTGGTGGGAGATCGCTTGATTTTTCGCTACTTCAGCGACAAGCTCGAACCGCAGATCGATTCCACGCAGGCGGTGACCTATCACAGGATTTTCCCTGAAAGCCCGCGCAAGGCGGTATTTCGCGACGCGCGCGTGCGCGACGCCTTCAATGCCGGCCTGAAGATCATCCGCGCCAACAGCTCGTATGACACGATCGTGAAGCAATACGTTGGCGCAGCGCGGCCCTGAAATGTAGCTCTGCGCTGCAACGCGGTTCCCCAATTGGCGAATATTTTTTGAGCGGTCGCAAAAAAGGGTTAGGGAGCTTGCGCTCACTAACCCTGATCTGTACTGCTGTATTCGTGGTAGGCCGTGCGGGATTCGAACCTGCGACCAACGGATTAAAAGTCCGCTGCTCTACCAGCTGAGCTAACGACCCGAAGAAGCAAGATTATAGGGGGCATCCGTGCTTCTGTCAAATGCCCCTGCATACATTTTTTACCGCAGTGTTACATCACGCTGCTATTTAAGCACCGCCAGCCGGTCTTTGGCCGCTTGCGCCGCGCTCGAGTCCGGATACTTGAGCACCAGTTCCTTGAGGGCCTTCTTGGCGTTCTTGATATCTTTCAACTCGGTATAGCTGCTGGCGATGTTGAGGATGGCGTCCGGCGCCTTGGCGCTGTCGCGGTACTGGCTGACCACCACTTCCTGCGCCGAAATCGCACTCTTGTAGTCGCGCAGCGCGTAGTAGGCGTTGCCCAGCCAGTATTGGGCGTTGGCGGCATAGCCCGAGGCCGGATAGCGGCGCACGAACTCGCCCAGCGCCGTTGCCGCCGTCTTGTAGTCGCCGCCCTTGAACAGGACCATGGCCGCATCGTAGGAGCGCTGCTCGTTCGGGTCGACCGCCGCCTCGCGCCCGTCGATGGTCACCTGGCGCGGTTCGAGCTTGCGCAAGCGCTCGTCGAGGTCGCCGTATAAATCCTTCTGGCGCTTCTGGGCATTGCTCAGTTCATTGCTCAGCACTTCCACCTGGCCGCGCAATTTGGCAATCTCGGACAGGGCCTGTTCCTGCTGGTTCACCATGTCGAGCGCGCTGCTGCGGTCGGCCTTGGTGTCGATGCGGGCGTTGAGCTCGCGCGTCAGGTTCTCGACCTTGGCGCGCAGGTCGAGGATGGCCTTGCGCGCTTCATCGTCGTCGAGCAGGCCGGCGTGGCCTTGCAGCGGCATCCAGGCGGCCAGCGCGACACAGGCGGCGGCAATGCGGGACTTGGACAGTGTGATCATGATCGTGACTCTTTCAAAACCGTTGAAACTGAAAACCACGGGACCCGGGCGGCAAAACGCACCGCGCAAGGTCAGCGGGGCGGGCACAGTTCGCACTGCGCGCCGCCCCGATGGTCCGGATGCCGCTTACGGCAAGCGATTAATAGACGATATCGGCACGACGGTTTTCCGCCCATGCCGCTTCGCCGCCACCGGTAGCTTTTGGCTTTTCTTCGCCCAGCGAGACCGCTTCCATCTGCGACTCGGCCACGCCCAGCGAGGCCATCGACTTGCGCACGGCTTCGGCACGTTTCTGGCCCAGCGCCAGATTGTACTCGGTGCCGCCGCGTTCGTCGGTATTGCCCTGGATGATGATCTTGCGGCCTTTGTTCTTGCTCAGGTAGCCGGCGTGGTTTTCGACGATCGGCTTGCCATCTTCGCGCACGACATAGCTGTCGAGGTCGAAGTAGACGCTGCGGGCTGCCAAAGCGCCTTTTGGATCGTTGAGCGGATCGACCGAGCCGGTCTCGACCGGGTTGACGTCGCGCTTGTCGGCGGCAACGTCAGGCTTGGCGACGACTGGACGCTCGGTCACCGGGGTCGGGGTTTCCTTGACTGGCGTGTTGCAGGCTGAGAGCAGGGCGGCGCTCGTGACGACGACTGCTAGGCTTTTGAAATTGCGCATTGGTTCTTCTCCTGGTCGGTGTTAAAAATGACGTGAATGACGTTTGGACTTCGTTTTACTTCATGAAGGGACCCCAGTTGGGCTCCCTGATGTTTCCTGCCTGGGTTGTTAAGCGCTGCTTGACCCTTCCATCGACCGACACCACAGCCAGCGAAGTACGGCCGCCGCCTTTGGTTGCGTACATGATGTATTTGCCGTTGGGCGAAAAACTCGGTTCGGTGGCCGCATCGGCCAGGCGCAGTTCCTGGCCGCTGGCCAGGTCCATCGCATAGAGGGAATAGCCACCGTCACGCTGGGATACCCAGGCCAGGGTCTTGCCGTCCGAGGAGACGCGCGGGCTGATATTGTAACTGCCATTGAAGGTCACGCGCTGTGCATTGCCGCCGCCGACAGGCATTTTGTAGATTTGCGGGCCGCCACTGCGGTCGCTCGTGAAATAGATGGTCTGGCCGTCGGCCGAAAACTGCGGTTCGGTATCGATGCCGTTACTGTTCGAGACGCGCCGCAGGCCGCTGCCATCGACGCCCACCACGTAGACCTGGGTATGGCCGTCCTTCGACAGCGCCACCGTCAGGCGGGTGCCGTCGGGCGACCAGGATGGCGCCGAATTGCTGCCCTTTTCGTTGACCACGATCTTGCGCCCGCCTGTCACCAGGTCCTGGACGTAGATGATCGGCTTGCGTTTTTCAAACGAGACGTAGGCGACCTTGGTGCCGTCCGGCGACCACGATGGCGAAATGATCGGCTCGTTCGAGCGCACCGCCACCTGCACCGCTTCGCCATCGGCATCGGCGATTTCGAGGCGGTAATCGCGCGCGCCGCGGTTTTCATTCACGTACGCCACGCGGGTGGCGAAGGCGCCCCGGCTGCCGGTCAGCTTTTCGTAAATATCGTCGGCGATCTTGTGGGCCGACAGGCGCGTGTATTTCGGTTGCGCGGCCTGGGTCAGGCTCGACAACTGGTTGGTCTTGATGGTGTCGTGCAGCTTGTAGCGCACTTCAAAGCGGCCGTCGGCCAGCTTTTGCACGCTGCCCACCACCAGCGCATCGGCGCCGCGCGATTTCCACTGGCTGTAATCGATCGACGAAGTTTCCGACAGGGTGCTGCCGGCCTCGATGATCTTGAACATGCCGCTGCGCTCGAGGTCGGCACGGATGATGGCCGAAATCTGCGCTGGCGCCACGCCTTCTTCGGCGAAGGCGGCGACGGCAATCGGAATCTGGTTGCTGCCGACGCCGATGACTTCCACGCGCATTTGCGCGTAGGCCGACGAACCGGTGATCAGGGCCCCGGTCAGGATCAGTGTGCTGAATTTAGTCATGGTTTTTCTGGGTTTCCTTCAATTTGAATGCCGCGGGAACTGAACGATCTACCGTACCATCATTTTTCCGTGGCAGCGGCGACGATTTGGCAATCGCGTTTTCCACCGCCAGGTCGTATGCCGGCACGCCACTGCTTTTGATCTTCTTGACCGACTTGATTTCGCCGGTCGGCCATTGTTCGATCTGGTACACCGCTTCCGGATCGCCGGCCATGCTGGTGCTGCCCGTGTAATTCAGGTTGCTCTTGATCTTGGCGCCGATCGCGCCGAAGTAGCTCGGGTCGCCTTTCGGTGCGGTTTTGTGATCGTTGTCGCCGGGGCCGCCGGGGCCGCCCGTGATGCGGCGCATTTCAGCATCGCGCAACTGGTCGAGTTTCTTCTTCTCTTCGGCCAGTTTCTTGTCCTTGGCCGCTTTGTCGGCCTTGGCGGCTTTGTCCTGGGCCAGCTTGTCGGCGAGCTTGTCCTGTTCCGCCTTTTCCTGCTCGTGCTTCTTCTGGTCGTGCTTCTTCTGCTCGGCCAATTTCTTTTGCTCGTCGAGTTTCTTCTCGTCGGCCAGTTTCTTTTGCTCGTCGCGCTTCTTTTGTTCGGCCAGCTCCTTGCGGGCTTTCTCGAGCTCGCGCTTTTCCTCGGCCAGGCGCTGATCCTGCTTGAGCTTTTGTTCCTTGAGCTTCTTTTCGCGTTCGAGCGCGATGTCCGGCGGCTTGACGGCGGGTGGCTTTTCAACCGCTTTCTCGACCGGTTTTTCCACGGCCTTTTCCACCGGCTTGGGCGGTTCCACCGGTTTCACCACGCGCGGCGGCGGCGGCGGCTCGTCGGGCGCGGCCGGGCCGGCTTCGCGGACTTGCATGTCCCACACTTCAGCCTCGGTGGTGGTGGGGGCGACATTCTGCCAGCTGATGCCGGCCCACAGGAACAGCAGCAAGCCGGCGTGCACCGCCAGCGCCAGCAGGATGGCCGGGGTGCGGCTCGGCTCCGGCGGAACAATGTAAGGGCCGCCAGCGTGGGCGGCGGGGGGGAGGGGCGCCATCGTCTTCACTTGGTGGCAAGGCCGACCCGGTTGATGCCCATCTTCTTCGCTTCGGAAACGAGCTGGATCACGTCGTCGTACTTGCTGTCGCGGTCGCCGGCAATCATGACCGGATACTCGGGATGCTCGCCATGCAAGCTGCGCAGGCGGCGCAGCAGGGCGGCGCGGTTCGGCAGCGTCTCGGGCGCGGCGCTGTTCTTGCCGTTCACGCCGATGCTCAGGCTGGCGTTGGGCTTGAGCACGATCTGGATATAGTCGTCCGGCGGCAGCGCGGATTTCTCGGCGCTCGGCAGGTTGATCACGCTCGGACTATTGGCGGGCGGCACGACCATGAAAATGATCAGCAACACCAGCATCACGTCGATGTAGGGAACGACGTTGATTTCGGACTTGAACTTGCGTTTGCGTCCGCCGCGCAGGCTGCTGGAAAACGAGGCCATCAGTGACTCCGATCAGCGCGACTGGCGCTGCAAGATGTTCGAGAATTCTTCGACGAAGCTCTCGAAGCGGATGGCCAGGCGGTCGATATCGTGCGTGAAGCGGTTGTACGCGACCACGGCCGGAATGGCCGCGAACAGGCCGATGGCGGTCGCGATCAGCGCTTCGGCAATGCCGGGCGCAACCGCCGCCAGGGTCGCTTGCTGCACGTTGGCCAGGCCGCGGAAGGCGTTCATGATGCCCCACACAGTGCCGAGCAGGCCGATGTAGGGCGAGACCGAACCGACCGAGGCCAGGAAGTTCAGGTGCGAGTCGAGGCCGTCGAGTTCGCGCTGGAAGGCGGCGCGCATGGCGCGCCGGGCGCCATCGAGCACGGCGCCGGTGTCGAGCGGATCGCGCTGGGAAGAGGCTTGCTTGCCCTTGATGAACTCGCCCATGCCGGCTTCGAAGATGCGTGCCAGCGCGCCGCTTTGCTCGCGCGTGGTGCTGGCGTTCTGGTGCAGGGTGTGCAGGTTGCCGCCGGCCCAGAAGCTGCGCTCGAACTGTTCGGTCTGCTGACGGGCGGCGCGCACGGCGAAGGCTTTGCGGAAGATATAGGTCCAGCTCATGATGGACAGGCCCAGCAAGAGTGCCATGATCAATTGCACGATCAGGTGCGCGTTACCGATCAGGGCGAGAAAGGAAAGGTCTTGGGCTGCATTCATGGGCGTTGGATTTTTCTAGGTGTGAAGTATCAGGCGGCACGCATTTTAGCAGCGCTTGCGGCGGGCAGGGCGCGTGGACGCAGCGTTGCGGCATCGACGCAACCGACCTTGACCCTTGCGCTGGCCAGCAAGACATCGCCGTGCCAGGCTTGCTGGAGGAACAGGACCGAGGCATGTCCCAGTTTTTCTATACTCAATGTCAAGTTTAATGCATCATCGAGCCGGGCTGGCGCGTGATAGTCGATGCTGGCGTTCTTGACGACGAAGATCGCGCCATGCTGGTCGCGCAAGGCCTGTTGGCCGACGTTGGCCGCGCGCAGCCACTCGGTGCGTGCACGTTCGAAGAATTTGAGGTAATTCGCGTAAAAGACGATGCCGCCGGCATCGGTGTCTTCGTAATAGACCCGTACCGGCCAGCTGAATACAGAGGGCATTTTATTTGCCATAAGTGAATATCGGAAACATTTTACGCGATTTCGGGGCTGTAAATGTACGCAAGCGTACATAAACATGACCCGGCGCGGGTTGGGTGGGGCACAAGTAGACGTGAGTGATAACGAAGTGCCAAGTTCTGTAACAATCGCTTACATGGGCTGTAGTTGTGTTACTTGCCGCTCCGTCGTACCCGCCTGCGCGGGTACGACGTGGGCGGCGCGGGTAGTCGTTTCTGGCAGTATCAGGAACGACGGAACCTCAGGTCCGCTTGATCGCAAACGGCGAAAACCCCTGGCAAGTCGGCATCATCTCGATCGTATTGATATTCATATGCGGCGGCAGGGTGGCGATCCAGAATACCGTCGCCGCAATATCCTTGGCCGTGAGCGGCACCGTGCCTTCGTACACCTTGGCCGCGGCCGCGTCGTCGCCCTTGAAGCGCACGTTGGAAAACTCGGTCCCGCCGCACAATCCCGGCGCCACGTTGGTCGCGCGCACGCCGGTCCCCGCCAGGTCGGCGCGCAGGTTGAGCGTGAACTGGTCGACAAATGCCTTGGTCGCGCCGTACACATTGCCGCCCGGGTAGGGATAGTGGCCCGCCACCGATCCCAGGTTGATGATCAGCCCGCTGCCGCGCTCGACCATGGCCGGCAGCAGGGCGCGCGTCATCGTCACCAGCCCGGTGCAATTGGTCGCGATCATGGTTTCCCAGTCGGCCAGCGGGGCTTCGTGGGCCGGCTGCGTGCCGAGCGCCAGCCCGGCATTATTGATCAGCACATCGACCTGGCGCCACGACTGCGGCAGCATCGACAAGGCTTCATTGATCGATTCCTTGCAGGTGACATCCATGACGATCGGCAAAGCCAGGTCGCCCAGCTCGGCTGCCAGGGCGTCGAGGCGGTCCTTGCGGCGCCCGCTGATCACGACCTGATGGCCGTTGTTGACGAAGGTACGCGCCATTTCGGCGCCGAAGCCGGCGGAGGCGCCGGTGATAAAAACGATCATGGTAGTGTCCTGAAGAAGTGCGAAGCTGTGCTCAATTGTAGTCGAAGTGACTGGAATGGCCGCTACCTGCCATTTAGGCAATCCCATTCCTTGCCCTAATCGGGGACTTAACTTACAATTTGGGCTCCATTATGTCTCACGTAACTGGCGAAAAGTCGCGGCGCATTGCTGCCTGGCGGCGAAAGGTGGGCATCCACCGGGGAACGTGAGATTTCATCAGCCGTTCGCCTGGGCAGCCACCGATGGAAGCGCACGATGAGGCTGCCTGTTCCATTTTCGACGGCTCCCCTCATTCGATCCTTGCAATCAGGTGCCTCGCACTCTTATCGATTGGAGTTTTTTCATGTTTTCAAAAGAACACACGCTGGCCCATGTTGACCCGGAACTGTGGGGTGTAATCCAGAAGGAAAACGCACGCCAGCAAGATCACATCGAACTGATCGCGTCCGAAAACTACACCTCGCCAGCGGTCATGCAAGCCCAGGGCTCGCAACTGACCAACAAGTATGCCGAAGGCTATCCGGGCAAGCGCTACTACGGCGGCTGCGAATTCGTCGACGTCGCGGAACAACTGGCGATCGACCGTGTCAAACAACTGTTCGGCGCCGAAGCGGCCAACGTGCAGCCGAACTCCGGTTCCCAGGCCAACCAGGGCGTGTTCTTCGCCATGCTCAAGCCGGGCGACACCATCATGGGCATGTCCCTGGCCGAAGGCGGTCACCTGACCCACGGCATGGCGCTGAACATGTCGGGCAAGTGGTTCAATGTGGTGTCCTACGGCCTGACCGAACAGGAAGACATCGACTACGAAGCCATGGAGCGTCTTGCGCATGAGCACAAGCCAAAAATGATCATCGCCGGCGCTTCGGCGTTCTCGCTCAAGATCGATTTCGAGCGTTTCGCCAAGGTTGCCAAGGCCGTGGGCGCGTACTTCATGGTCGACATGGCGCACTACGCCGGCCTGATCGCCGCCGGTGTGTACCCGAACCCGGTACCGCACGCCGACTTCGTCACCTCGACCACGCACAAATCGCTGCGCGGCCCGCGCGGCGGCATCATCCTGATGAAGGCCGAGCACGAAAAGGCCATCAATTCGGCGATCTTCCCCGGCATCCAGGGCGGCCCGCTGATGCACGTGATTGCCGGCAAGGCGGTCGCCTTCAAGGAAGCGCTCGAGCCCTCGTTCACCGAATACCAGAAGCAGGTTGTCAAGAACGCCGACGCGCTGGCCAAGGCGCTGATCGCGCGCGGCCTGCGCATCGTGTCCGGCCGCACCGAATCGCACGTGATGCTGGTCGACCTGCGCGCCAAGAACCTGACCGGCAAGGAAGCCGAAGCCTTGCTGGGCGCCGCCCACATGACCTGCAACAAGAACGGCATCCCGAACGATCCGCAAAAACCGTTCGTCACTTCCGGCATCCGCCTCGGCAGCCCGGCCTTCACCACGCGCGGCTTCAAGGAAGAAGATGCGACCACGGTCGGCAACCTGATCGCGGACATCCTCGACAACCCGAATGATGCCGCCGTGGTCGAACGGGTCAAGGCCGAAGTCAAGAAGCTGACCGACAAGTACCCGGTTTACGCGGCTTGATGTAAGCTCACGTCCTTTCACAGCAAGCCCGGCGCCCCATGAAATGTCCTTTCTGTCAGCATGAAGACACGCAAGTGCTCGATACGCGTGTATCCGAGGAGGGCGATTCGATCCGGCGCCGGCGCCGCTGCGTCAAGTGCGACAAGCGCTTCACCACCTATGAGCGGATCGAATTGTCGATGCCGATCATGGTCAAGAAAAACGGCAGCCGCACCGAGTACGCCTCGGGCAAGCTGCGCGGCAGCCTGATGCTGGCGCTGCGCAAGCGGCCGGTGTCGGCCGAAGCGATCGACAGCGCAGTCGCCTCGATCGAGGAAAAACTGCTCACCAGCGGACAGCGCGAGGTCGATACCGGCCACGTGGGCGAGCTGGTCATGCAGGAACTGAAACGCCTCGACAAGATCGCCTACATCCGCTTCGCGTCCGTGTATAAAAACTTCGAAGACCTGGCCGAGTTCCAGGAAGCCATTGCCGAAGTAGGCCACGAGCGCAAACCACGCAAATAGTTCGGCTCACACGCTTGAGGCAGGCCATGCGCGTTTGCACCCACCGCTGTTAACGTAGCTCCCAAGCGATCCAGATCACCCGTCCACGCAACCGTGCAGCCCTGCCTGCCGGGCCGCGGCGTCATGACCGGACGTGTCTGTTCAACGTTGCGGGGGAGTCATGCGCTTACTGCGAAAACCTGTCGCCGGCGGATTCACGCTGACCGAAGTGCTGGTGGCGGTACTGCTGCTCGCCGTCGGCATCCTGGGCGCGCTCGGCCTCCAGGTCGCGGCGCTGCGTACGCGCCAGGGAATCAGTCTCATGTCGCGCGGGGTGCAACTGGCCACCAGCCTGGCCGAACGCATGCAGGCCAATGCCGGCCAGATGCGGCGCGACGATCTCGGCAACCCCTACCTGCAACTGCGCTACGATGCGGCGGACGGCACGCCGCCGCCCGCGCCCGCCGGCTGCTACGGCGCGGGCTCGTGCAGCAGCGCCCAGCTGGCCCAGTTCGACATCGCCGACACGGTGGCCGCGCTGCACGCGGGTTTCCCCGGTGGCCGCATCGCGGTCTGCCGCGACGCCACCGTGTGGGATGACGGGCGCCGGGCATTGGCCTGGGAGTGCGCCAGCGCGGCCGGCGCGCCCGTGGTGATCAAGCTCGGCTGGCGCGCCAGGCGGGCCGACGGCGCCGCCGATGCCGCCCCCGGCGCACCATCGGCGCCTGCCGTGGCGCTGATGCTCGGCACGGGTGCGCCATGAGCGCACATGCGGCCTTGCGGCGCGGATGGCGCCAGGCCGGCCTGACCCTGGTGGAATTGCTGGTCGCGCTGCTGCTCGGCCTGCTTGTTTCACTGGCTGCGGCTTCCGTGCTGGTGTCGGCCCAGACCGGCTACGCCGCCCAGGACGACCTGGCGCGGGTGGACGACGCCGGCCGCTTTGCGCTGGACGCCATCGAACGCGCGGCGCGCCAGGGCGCTTTTGTCGACCTCGACCGTGAAGACGCGCCGCCGTCGCCGGCCAGCGCCGCCGCCCGCATCGGCGGACTGGACGACCATGGGCTTGGCGGCGGGGCCGGCATCGCCGGTGCGCGCCCGGGCGGCATCAACGGCAGCGACGTGCTGGCGCTGCGTTTCGACGGCGTGGGCGAGGGCGCCGAGGGCGATGCCAGCATGCTCAGTTGCGCCGGCTTCGGCGTGGGTGCCGGCAGCGAAGGCTGGAGCATTTTCTACGTCGCGCCGGCGGCGGGCGGCGCGGCTGAACTGCGCTGCAAATACCGGGGGCAGAACAACTGGCGCAGCGATGCGCTGGTGGCGGGCGTCGACACGTTCCAGGTGCTGTACGGCCTCGACACCGACGCGCCGGCCGATGGCTTGCCCAACCAGTATCTCAGCGCCGGCGCCGTCAACGCGCTCGACGCCGCCCTGGCGCTCGATGGCGCCAGTCCGGCCGAGCGCGAGCAAGACTTGCGCCGTAAAACCCACTGGAAGCGGGTGGCCAGCATCAAGGTGGCGCTGCTGCTGCACGGTGCCCGGCGCGGCGCGCCCGAGCGCGAGCCCCAGGCGTTCGACCTGTTCGGTGCCGGCTACGGCGGCGCGGCCGATCCCGGTACCCGGCCCGATGAAGCGCGCATGCCGCCTGCGTTGCGCTGGCGCGAACGGCGCAGCTTCGCCACCACCATCGTGCTGCGCAATGCGGCCCTGTGAGACACCATGCCCCGCGCTCCCTGTCCTTGCGCCCGCCATGGTGGCGCCGTCATGCTGACGGCCCTGTTCGTGCTGCTGGCGCTGATGATCATCGGCGTGTCCGCCGCCCGCAGCGCGCTCGACGGCGAAAAATCCGCCCGCCACGAACGCGACCGGCACATCGCCTTCCAGGCAGCCGAGTCGGCGCTGGCCGATGCCGAGTACGATATCGAAGGCGGCAGCGATCCCCTGTCGGCGCGCGCGGCGCTGTTTGCCCGCGGCAGCGCGCTCGGCTTCGTTGACGGCTGCGGGGCCGAAGCCGAGGTCAACGCCGGCCTGTGCCGGCACGTGCCCGGGCAGCCGGCGTGGCAAAACGTCGATCTGTCGGGCAATGACGGGCCGCTGCCGGGCGGGGTCGGATACGGCCGCTTCACGGGCGCGCAGCTGCCGTCGGGCAAAGGCACGCTGCCGCTGAAATTGCCGCGCTACCTGATCGAACTGTTGCCGCACACCCAGGCCGGCGCCGATGCCGCCCGTCCGCCGGCCAACTTCTACCGCATCACTGCCGTCGGCTTCGGCGCGCTCGACGCCACCCGGGTAGTGCTGCAATCGTTCTATCTCAAGGATGCGCCATGAGGCCGCTGCCTGCCTGCCGTCGCCATCTGCTGGCACTCGTGCTCGTCTGCGGCGCCTGCCTGGCATCGGCCGCGCCGCCGCTGGTGCTGCCCGACGGCGTGCTCGGCGCGCCCGGCCGCTTGCCGCCCAACCTGCTGCTCAACCTGTCGCTCACGTTCGAGGATGCCGGCGCGGCTTACCGTGGCGAGTATGCGGAAGGGCTAGCCTATCCTGGCTACTTCAACCCGCGCCTGTGCTACCTGTACCCGACCAGGGCGCACTCGCGTTCGGTGCGCGAACCCGACCTGGACGAGCGCCAGGGGTATTTTTCGCCCATGGGGCCGGCCGATGCGCAGCACGGCTGCGGCGGCGCCGGGTTCAGCGGCAATCTGCTCAACTGGGCCACGGCATCCACCCTCGACCTCGTGCGGCTGGGCCTGACTGGCGGCGACCGCGTCATCGACGAGCCCGGCATCACCGTGCTGCAGCGCGCGTGGCTGCCCGATGGCGCGGTGCACGCAGATTTCTATGCCCATCCGCGACACTTTCCGCGCAAGAAGCTGGCAGCGGCGCACAGTGCGGCGCTGACCCCGTTCGGCAATGCCGACTTGTACATCGTGTCGTGCCGCAACCGGGTGCTGTTCAGCGGCACCAGCAAAGGCAGCAAGTGCGACGCACCCCGTTACGGCGCCGGAGGCGTGCGGCTGGTGTCCGACAAGTTCCATGGCGAATTTCTGGCGCGCGTACGCGTCTGCGGCGCCGACGACAGCGCCAGCCGGCCCGGCTTGTGCCGTCCATACGGGGCCGCCTTCAAGCCGGAAGGGGCGCTGCAGCGGCATGCGGGGGCGGCGCGCATCGGCCTGATGGCGTACCCGGCCGCCGCGCGCGAGAAGGAGAGGGCGCCCGATGGCGGCGTCTTGCGCGCGCCGCTCAAGTTCATCGGCGAGACCGCCTTCGACGCGCCGCGCTACGAAGCGCAGGCCAACCAGCGCGCCGAATGGAGTGCCTTGACGGGCGTGCTGGTACCCAATCCCGACCGGGGCAGCGGCGCGGCCAGCGGCACGATCATGTCCGTCAACCTGGCGGGCAGGAGCCAGCCTGCCACTGCCGGCAGCTACGCCGCCAGCGATCCCGGGGCAGAACTGTATGACGAAGCCCTGCGCTATTTGCAGGGGCGCGAACCGGGCACTGCCGCCGCGCCCGGCGATGGCTTGCCGGCATGGTCGAGCCGGGCCGATCCGGTCGGCGCCGCCTGCCAGCGCAATGTGATCGCCACCATCGGCCACGCCGCCTTCATCGACGACCGCCATGTGCCCGGCAACACCCGGACTGACGGCAACGATGCCGCGCGCGCCGCCGACACCTTCGGGCCGGTTCGCTTCGACGTCATGCAGGCCACCCGCCGCGTGGGCGACATGGAAGCCGACCGCAGCGGCGCTTTCGGCAATGGCACGCCCAGGCCGGACTTGAGCGGGCTCGACCTGCGCAACGACGGCCCCGACGGCGCGGGCAGCCTGTATCTGGCAGGCGCGGCCTACTGGGCGCACACCAACCCGATCCGGCGCGACAAGCCGGTCACGGTCAGCAGCATCGCGCTAGAACTCGGCGCTGCATCGGGCAAGGCGGCGGGCAAGGACGCCAGCGCGCTTTACCTGGCCGCCAAATACGGCGCCTTCAACGACCGCAACGACGATGGCAATCCCTTCATCACCAGCGGCGAGCGGCACGACAATACCGAATGGAGCGCCGACGGCAGCAGTCCGGCGGGCTTTTTTGCCGCCAGGGACGCGCAGGCGATCGGTCCCGCCATCGACGCCCTGTTCGCCGCTGCCGGCGCAAGTGGCGGCGCGACGCCAGGCGCCGCCGTCGCCAGCCCGGTAAGCAAGGGACGCAGCTACATCCTCCAGGCCAGCCATGATCTGGCGACCGGTAGCGGCAGCCTGCAACGCCACGCGCTAGCCATCGGCAAGGGCGGCGAGCCGGCCATCGCGCCGGCCCCGGACTGGGACGCATCCGACCTGCTGGGCGGGAATGCCGGCGCGGTTCCGCCGCTGCCGCCCTTGAACCCGGCGGCGCGCAAGATCTACACGCTGGACTACCGGCCGGACAAGACGGTCACGATTCCTTTTGAATGGCCCAGCCTTCCGCAGGAATCGCGCACGCTGCTCGACGTTCCCCTTGCCGGTGGCGCGGCGGACGGACTGGGCGAAGCGCGCACCGCCTTCCTGCGCGGCGAACGCGGCAGGGAAGCAGGGCGCCCGGGCGGCGTGTTCCGTCGCCGCGCGGGCGTGCTCGGCGACATCGTTCACAGCGTGCCCTTGCTGGTCGGCCCGCCGCCGGCATCGCGTTCCGACCCGGCGTATGCCGATTTCCACCGGCGCCACCAGGCGCGGCGCAGCGTGGCCTACGTCGGTGCCAACGACGGCATGCTGCACGCCTTCGACGCGGCCAGCGGCGCCGAACTGTTCGCCTACGTGCCCAATGCGCTATTGCCGGCGCTGCCGCTGCTCGCCAGTCCGGGCTACCGCCACCGGCCTTATGTCGACGCCAGCGCCGGTAGCGGCGAAGCGCTGGTGGACGGGCGCTGGCGTACCATTCTCGCGTCCGGCATGGGCATGGGCGCGCGCGGTGTGTTTGCGCTCGATATCTCCGACCCGTCCGCCTTCCAGGCCGGCCTGGGCGCGCTGTGGGAGTTTACCGAGCGCGACGACCCGGCCATGGGCCACGTGGCCGCGCCGCCGCTGGTCGCGCGCTTTCGCACCGCCGTCAGGGAGGGCGTGCCCCAGTACCGCGACTTTGTCGTCGTGGCCAGCGGCGTCAACAACGGCAGCGCCGATGGCGACGGTGCGCTGTTCCTGCTCGCGCCCGACAAGCCGGCCTCGCAGCGCTGGCGGCGCGGCGTCAATTACTACCGCTTCGACGCCCCGGCGTCCGACCCGGCACTGGCCAACGCGCTGTCGCCCCCGGCGCTGGCCATGGCGGGCGACGCCAGTGTGCGCCACGCCTACGCTGGCGACTTGCAGGGGCGGCTGTGGCGTGTCGATTTCAGCGGGCCGGCGCCATGGGGCTCGGCCGTCTCGCCCCTGTTCGACGCGCGCGACGCGGGTGGCCGGCGCCAGCCCATCGCGCACGCGCCCCGCGTTGTGTTCGCTCCCGGCGGCGGCTACCTGGTCCTGTTCGGCACCGGCAAATTCCTCGAACTGGCCGATACCCAGCGCAGCAGTTTCCTGCCGCAATCGTTTTACGCCGTGCACGATGTTGCTGGCAAGCCGTCTCCGCCGCTGTCGCGCGCCCGGCTTGTGCCGCGCACCCTGACCGGCACGGCGCGCTACGCGGTCACGGGCGCGCATGCCGAGCTGGGCGGGCCGGCCGCTGCCCTGGGCTGGTTTTTCGATTTCCCCCAGACCGCGCTGGACGGCGAACGGGTCGCCGGCAGCCCGCTGTCCAGGGCTGGAACGCTGATCGTCGACACCTTGCTGCCCGGCGCCGACCTGTGCACCGCGCCAGCGTCGCGCAGCTATGTGATCGACGCGCTGAGCGGCTTCGCCATCGGCGCCGACGGCCTGGCCCGCTCCGGGGAAAGCACGGGCGAGCGCTACACCGCCCTGGCCGGCGTGGCGCCGATGATGATTGTAATGAGCGCCAGCACGGGCGTGCGCACGGCCACCGGACGCGCCGAGGCGGCCCACACCTACGCCATCGTGCGTGCGCAGGAAGGCGGCAAGGCTGCGCCGGCGCAGCAGGTCGTCGTCCGGTTCCCGTCGCGCCGCCTGGGCTGGCGCGAAATACCCAACTGGCAAGACCTGCACGACGCGAGCAAGAAAAAATAATCACTTGAGCGAAGGGAGTCGGCTATGAAACGCAGTCAAGGCTTTACCCTGATCGAAACGATGATCGTGATGACGATCGTCGTCGTACTGGCCGCGCTGGCCTATCCCGGCTACCAGGACTTCATCATCAAGGCGCGCCGCGCCGAAGCCCAGGCGGTCCTGCTGGAACTGATGCAAAAGCAGGAGCGCTATTTCACCCAGCACAACCGCTACCTGGCGTTCTCGGCCGACGCCGGCAACCCGGAGCAGGGATACTTCAAGTGGTGGTCCGGCGGCAGCGCCAAGTCCAGCGCCTACGAGTTGCGCGGGCACGCCTGCGAGGGACAGCCGATTACGCGCTGCATCATCATCGAAGCCATTCCCGGCACCGACCGGGTCGACTCCACCTTCCGCGATGGCGATTGCAAAACCTTGACGCTCAGCAGCATGGGCGAACACACGGCCAGCGGCAGCGCCGCTGGCTGCTGGCCATGAACCATGCCCGGGCGGGCCGCGTGCCTGCCTTCTCGCTGGTCGAGCTGATGACGGTGCTGTGCATCGCCGCCATCGTGCTCGCCGTCGTCATGCCGGACATGCGCGCGCTGCTGCGCCACTACCGGCTCAACGCGGCGGTGAACGACCTCGCCGGCGCCATCGGCCTGACCCGCACGCAAGCCATGGCGCGCGGCCAGCGCGTCATGCTGGCGCCGGCCGATCCTGGCGGCGCCGACTGGAGCCTGGGCTGGGTAACATTTGTCGACCGCGACGCCGACCGCCGTCCCGGCGCCGCCGACGAACTGATTTCCATGCACGGCCCGGTCGGTAACGGCATCGTGGTCAGCGCCGTGTTCAGCAGCCAGAAATTGCCTGACTACCTGGCCTACAACCCTGCCGGACGCAGTTGCAGCGCGGCCAGCAGCGCCGCCGCGCGCTGGGGAACGCTCTCGCTGTTCCAGGACGGGCAGACGCGCCGCATCAAGATCAATATGCTCGGCCGCGCCCGCGTGTGCGACCCCGCGCGCGATGGCGCCGACTGCGCCGGCGAAGAGGAGGGGCCTTAGCCAGTTCCGGTCGGCCAGCGTTGCCACCAGTGCGCCCAGCGTTGCCACCAGTGCGCCCAGCGTTGCCACCAGTGCACCCGGCGTTGCCACCAGTGCGCCCAGCGTTGCCACCAGTGCACCCGGCGTTGCCGCCGGTGCACCCAGCGTTGCCGCCAGTGCACCCGGCGGGCGGGAATGCCTGTCTTGGCGTAAAATCTCGGTCAGCCATTTACGCTGGGATATCCGTGCAACTACTTACCGATTCTGCCGCCATGACACTGGCCCTCGACTGGGCTGCCAAAGGGCTGTACACGACCTCGCCCAATCCGAGGGTCGGCTGCGTCATCGTGCGCGACGGCGTGGTGATCGGCGCCGGGCACACGCAACCGGCAGGCCAGGCCCACGCCGAAATCGAGGCCCTGCGCGACGCCGAGGCCCGTGACCACGACGTGCGCGGCGCCACCGCTTACGTCACCCTGGAACCGTGCAACCATTACGGGCGCACCCCGCCATGCTCCGACGCCCTGGTGCGGGCCGGCCTGGGCCGCGTGGTCGCCGCCATGGTCGACCCCAATCCCCTGGTCGCGGGCCAGGGGCTGGCCAAGCTGGCTGCCGCCGGTATCGCCGTCAGTGCCGGCTTGCATGAGGCCGAAGCGCGCGAACTCAATGTCGGCTTCCTGTCGCGCATGCAGCGCGGCGTTCCCTGGGTCCGCCTCAAGACCGCCGCCAGCCTCGACGGCATGACCGCCCTGCACAATGGCGCCAGCCAATGGATTACCGGACCCGAGGCGCGTGCCGACGGCCACGCCTGGCGCGCGCGCGCCTGCGCCATTCTCACCGGCATCGGCACCGTCAAGGCCGACGACCCGCAACTGACCGTGCGCGGCGTCGATACACCGCGCCAGCCGCGCCGCATCATCGTCGATAGCCGGCTCGAGATCGATCCCGCCGCCCGCGTGCTGGCCGGCGCCCCCTGCTGGATCGTGGCCGCCGTGCCCGATCCCGCCCGGGAAGCCGTGCTGCGCGCCGCCGGCCACGACGTCATCCTGCTGCCCAACGAAGCCGGCAAGGTCGACCTGCCGCCCCTGATGCGCGAACTGGGCCGGCGCGACATCAACGAACTGCACGTCGAAGCCGGCGCCAAGCTGGGCGGATCGATGATCCGCGAGGGCTGCGTCGACGAATTGCTCGTCTACCTGGCGCCGAGCCTGCTCGGCGAAGCCCAGGGCATGTTCGCGCTGCCCGCCTTGAGCAGCCTCGACCAGCAACAACGCCTGCGCTTTCATAACGTTCACCCGCTGGGCGAGGATCTGCGCATCCTCGCCCGCTTTACCCACACCAAGGAATAGACCAGCATGTTTACAGGAATCGTCGCCGCCGTCGGCAAGATCAGCTCCGTCCAGGCACTCGAAGGCGGCCTTGAGGCGGGCGTCCGGCTCGACATCGATGCCGGCGGCCTGCCGCTGGCCGATGTCGCCCTGGGCGACTCGATCGCCATCAACGGCGCTTGCATGACCGTGGTCGCCAAGACAGATGCCGCCTTCAGCGTCGACGTCTCGCGCGAAAGCCTCAACTGCACGGTCGGCCTCGACGCGCCCGGCGAAGTCAACCTCGAAAAAGCGCTGACCCTGGCCGAGCGCCTGGGCGGCCACCTGGTGTCGGGCCACGTCGACGGACTGGGGCAGGTACACCGCTTCGAGGCCGTGGGCGAATCGTGGGAACTGGTCATCGACGCCCCGCACGACCTGGCCAAATTCCTCGCCTTCAAGGGCTCGGTCGTCATCAACGGCGTCTCGCTCACGGTCAACCGGGTGGAAGACCTGGATGCCGCATCGGGCAAGCTGTGCCGTTTCTCGATCAACCTGATTCCGCACACGATTTCCGCCACTACGCTCAAGCATTTGCGTGCAGGCAGCAAGGTCAACCTGGAAATCGACCTGATCGCCCGCTACGTCGAGCGCATGCTGTCGGTCGGCAAGGCCTGACCGGCCTCACTCCCGGCGGCCGGCCCACGCGGCCGCGCCGCTTCCGCTTCGTTCAACCGCGCTCCAGCGCAACCAAAAGCCGCCGATGACAATTACCCTGCGAGCTGTAACTGAAGACAATTTCGATGCCATCATCGAGCTGCCCTTGCTCCCGCAGCAGCAAGACTACCTCGCCAGCAACGCCTATTCGATCGCGCAAGCAAGCTTCTACCGCGACAGCTTCTTCACGCGCGCCATCTATCTCGACGACAAGCCGATCGGATTCCTGATGTACGTGTCGCTGGCGGACGATGGCCAGCCGGGCGCATACGCGATCTACCGCTTCATGGTCGACAGCGGCGAACAGGGCAAAGGCTACGGACGGCGCGCCATTGGCCTGGTGCTCGACGAAATCCGCAGCCGTCCGGATGCGACAGTGATCCAGATTTGCTACTGGCCGACCAATCCGACGGCAAAGAACTTCTACGCCAGCCTGGGTTTCGTCGAAACCGGGCTGGACGAGGAGGGCGAAATGTATGCCGAAATCCGCCTCGACGGCGCCGCCCCGCCCGCCGTGTAAGTCCAGCCGCTGTCAGGTCTGGCATGCGGGCACGGTGCCAGTCGATCCAGTCGTTCACACACAAAAGCACGCCCATGGCACACCTGCACACAGTCCTGTTCTCCGCCATGCTGGCCAGCGCTCCCGCCCTGGCCGCCGAACCTGCCGCCCTGCGCGACTATCGCGGCCTGGCCATCAGCGCTGACGGCAAGCGCATCGCCGCCCTCGAATCGCTCGACCCGGGCGGCCTGCCGCTGCGCCCGCACGCCATCGTGGTCGTGCGCGACGCCGCCAGCGGCGCCATCCTGGCCCAGTACGACCCCTGCGCCACTTGCACCTACGACCATCCCGCCTGGTCGCCCGACCGCCAATCGCTGGCCTTCATCAGCGCCGACGCCAGGGCCGGCAGCGCCACCGTCTACGTCGCCGGCGCCGCGGGCGCCATGCCGGTCGCCTCGCTCAAGGGCGTGGCCAGCAGCGTGCGCTGGTCGCCGGACGGCAAACTGCTTTCGCTGCTGGCCACCCCGGGCGCGAAAAAGCTCGCCGGTGCGGTCGAAGCGGGTGCGCGCCAGATCGGCGAAATCGGCACGCAGGACGACGCCCAGCGCCTCGCCCTTGTTGCCGCGCACGGCGGCGAACTGGCCATGCTCTCTCCGTCCGACAGCTACATTTACGAATACGACTGGACCCCGGACGGCAAAGGCTTCGCCGTCACCAGCGCCAAGGGCAACGGCGACAACAACTGGTGGGTTGCCACCTTGGGTCACGTGGACGCCGCCAGCGGCGCACTGCGCGTGCTGGCCGCCCCCAGGATGCAAATGACGATCCCGCGCGTCTCGCCCGACGGGCGCAGCGTGGCTTTCATCGGAGGCCTCATGAGCGACTTCGGCGCGGTCGGCGGCGACGTCTATACCGTGCCGCTGACGGGCGGCGAGCCGCACAACGTCACCCCGCGCTTCGCCGGCTCCTTCAACGGGCTGGCCTGGCAGGGCAGGCAGCTGCTCGCCTCGGCGCTGGTCGGCAGCGCGCACGCGGTGCTGGGCATCGACCCGGCCAAACGCAGCACGCGCACCCTGTGGTCGGGCGCCGTCGGCGCGGCCGGCGCGCGCCAGGGACGCTTCGTCTTCAGCGCCGATGGCGCCATCGCCGCCTCCGTGCATGAAGACTTCACACGCGCGCCGCGCATCGTCGCCGGACGCCTGCCGCAGCTGGCCGCCATCACGCGCGACAACGACGCCTTCGCGCCACAGGTGCGCGCCACCAGCGTCGAATGGAGCAACGAGGGCTTCAACATGCAGGGCTGGCTGCTCGCGCCGCTGGCGACCGAGCCGGGTAAAAAATATCCGATGGTGGTGCAGGTGCATGGCGGACCCGCATCGGCCGCCTCGCCGCGCTTCGTCTCCGACGGCGAACAAGCCAACCCGTTGCTGCGCGACCTGGCGCGCAAGGGCTACTACGTGTTCCTGCCCAATCCGCGCGGCAGCTTTGGCCAGGGCATGGCCTTCAGCAGCGCCAACAAGCGCGATTTCGGCGGCGGCGACTGGCGCGACATCCTGGCCGGCGTCGACGCCGTGCTGAAGCTGGCGCCGGTGGACGCCGGCCGCCTTGGCTTGATGGGACACTCCTACGGCGGCTTCATGACCATGTGGGGCGTCACCCACAGCGACCGCTTCAAGGCTGCGGTGGCCGGCGCCGGCATCGCCAACTGGATCAGCTACTACGGCCAGAACGGTATCGACCAGTGGATGATTCCCTTCTTCGGCGCCTCGGCCTACGACGACCCGGCCGCGTACCGGGCCGCCTCGCCGATCGAATCGATCAAGGCCGCCAAAACCCCCACCTTGCTGTACGTGGGCGAGCGCGACGTCGAAACGCCGGCGGTGCAATCGATGGAGTTCTGGCACGGCTTGCGCGCCATGGGCACGCCGACCGCGCTGGTGATCTACGATGGCGAAGGCCACGCGATCCGCAAGCCCGCCCACCAGCGCGACCAGCGCGCCCGCACGGTGGCGTGGTTCGAGCGCTATCTCAAGTAAGGAGCTGCGCCCGGCGCATCATTTTTCCGGATACAGCACCAGCTGCACGTAATTGTTCATGTCGAAGTAGCGCCGCGCGGCCTGCTTCAACTGTTCCGGCGTGATCGCCTCCACCTTGGTCGGATACGCCAGGATCTCGTGCGGATCGCTGCCCTGCAGCTCGGCCGTTTGCAGGCGGTTGATCCAGTAACCATTCTCGCGCAGCGATTTCTGGTGGTTTTGCAGCCAGTTCTGCTTGACCTTGTTCAAGTCCGCCAGGTCCGGCCCTTGCTCCTTCATGCGCGCAATCTCGGCCATCGCGGCGGCGATCACCTTGTCCACATTGGCCGGCCCGGTCGGCAGCGCGGCCGTGATCAGGTAATTCTCGTACGGGTATTTGCTCAAGCTGCCGCTCATGCCGCCGCCGTAAATCAGGGCCAGCTTCTCGCGCAGGATGTCGGTGATGCGGATGTTGATCACTTCCAGCATCGCCTGGAAGCGCATCGCTTCGTCGTCCGAGTACGGCGCCTCGCCGCTGAAGTTGAGCGATACGCTGCTCTTCGCTTCCGAGCCGCTGCGCACTTCCTTCTTCACCACCCCGCGCACCGGACGCACGCCGGCATCCTTGTAGCCGATCTCGATATCGCCCACCGGCAGTGCGCCCAGGTAAGTGGCCAGCAGCGGCTTGACCTTGGCCATGTCGAAACTGCCCACGAAAATGAAGGTCATGTCCTTGGCGCTGAAAAAGCGCGCGCGGTAGACCGCCAGCGCGCGCTCCAGATCGAGCTTGTCGAAGTCGCCCGGGCGCGCCGTGCGGCCCACGCGCGGATTGTCCTGGTACAGGGTGCTCACCAGCGTGTCGCGAAACACCGACTCCGGCTGCGCCATCGCATTGCGCGCCGCTTCCACCTGCTTGCCGATGAAGGACTTGTACAGGCCCTCGTCGCGCCGCACGCCCGTCATGCGCAGATACACCAGTTGCAGCATGGTTTCCATGTCGTCGTTGGCGGTGCTGCCGGTAATGCCGTCCACATGGTTCCCCAGCGTGACGTTGACCGTGGCGGTCTTGCCCGCCAAAACCTTCTGCAGGTCGAGCGGCGAATGGTCTTTCAGCCCCATCGTGCCCACCACCGCATTCGCGTAGCGCGCGTTGATGATGTCGGCCTCGCCGAACTGGGTCTGGCCGCCGAAGCGCGCCGCGCTCATCACCACCTCGTCGTTGCGAAAGTCGGTCGGCTTGAGGATCACTTTCACGCCGTTCGACAACGTCAGTTTGGTCAACCCCAGCGCCTTGTCTTCGCTCTGCGCGACGATGCTGCCACCGGCTGGCGGCTTGTCCATCAGCTCCGTGGCCAGCGTCTTTTGCTCCAGCGCGCTCACCGTCACTTTTTCGGCCGCCGCCACCGCCGCCAGCAGCTGGGCGCTGGTCGGCGCCGGCGAGTCGTCCTTGGCGCTGCCCATGTACACCACCAGCTTGGCCGAGGCGGCCGGAATGGTGGCGCGCGCGTAGCGGTTCATGTCGTCGAGGGTAATCGCCGGCAGCAGCTCGCGCACGTAGGCGTATTCGTTCTCGATGCCGGGGATGCTTTCCTGTTCGAGGAAATTGCGCACGTATTCGCTGACGTAGCTGCCCGAATCGGTCTTGTCACGTTCGTTGTAGGCCAGTTCGTAGTGGCGCATCATGTTCTTGCGCGCGCGCTCGAATTCCTGGGCACTGAAGCCGAACTGGCGCGTGCGCGCGTTTTCCTGCACCAGCGCCTCGATCGCCGGCGTGGCGCCGCCCTTGCCGAGCGAGGCGACGGCATTGAACGAGTTGTAGCGCGGTGTGAGCTTGCCCACCGAGCTGCTGCCGGCCATGAATGGCGGGTCGGCCTGCTGCGCCAGTTCCTGCATGCGCTGGCCCAGCATGCCGGTAAACAGCGCCTCGACCAGCTTTTCGCGGTAGGCTCCGAAGGTGCCCTTGTCGATCGCTTCCTTCACCGGATAGCGGATCAGCAGCGCATTGGCCGTCGCTTCCTTGTCGGTCACGACCAGCGCCTCGGTGTGGGCGCGCGTGGGAATGGCGGCGTAGGTGCGCGCGCGTGCCCTGGCCGGATTTTTCAGCTGTCCGAAATGCCGCTCGATGCGCCGCTGTGCGTCAAGCGGGTCGATGTCGCCCACCACCACCACCGCCATCAGGTCGGGCCGGTACCAGTCCTTGTAGAAGCGCCGGATGGCCTCATGCTTGAAGTGCTTGATGATGCGTTCCTGCCCGATCGGCAGGCGCCTGGCGTACAGCGAGCCGTTGTACAGCTTCGGCATCAGCACCTTGTTCATGCGGTCGTTGGCGCCTTTTCCGAGCCGCAGTTCTTCCAGGATGATGCCGCGCTCCTTGTCGATGTCGGCCGCGTTCATGGTCAAGCCGCCGGCCCAGTCCTGCAACACCAGGAAGCCCTTGTCGATGTTGTCGCGGTTGTCGGTGGGGATGGGCAGGATGTACACTGTTTCGTCGAAGCTGGTGTAGGCATTCAGGTCGGCGCCGAACTTGACCCCGATCGATTGCAGGTACGAGACCAGTTCGTGCTTCTTGAAATTGGTCGAGCCGTTGAAGGCCATGTGTTCGGTGAAGTGGGCCAGGCCTTGCTGGTCTTCGTCTTCCAGGATCGAGCCGGCCTTGACGACCAGCCGCAGTTCGAGTTTTTTCGCCGGCTTGGCGTTGTTCTGGATGTAGTAAGTCAGTCCGTTGGCCAGCTTGCCCACCTTGACCTGCGGCCCTACCGGTATCGCGTCGCCCGGCTTGATCGCGGCCTGGGCGCCGAAGACGCACACCATCAGGAGGGTCGCCGCACAAGCGGATCGAACGAAATACTTGGTCATTAGCGTCTCTGCAATGTTTTCTGGTAGAGCGCGGATTCTACTCCTTTGGCGCGTCGGCTACCGACCCGGGTAGCGACCCGGGTAGCGACGCGGGTAGCGTCAGGCGCGCGTCCGACGCCATCAGCGTCGCCATCGCGTTGGCGGCCAGCGGACGGCTGAACAGGTAGCCCTGGACCTGGTCGCAGCCGATGCGCTGCAAGAACGCCAGCTGCTCGACTGTCTCCACGCCTTCGGCCACCACGGTCAGCGACAGGCCGTGCGCCAGCGCGATGGTGGCCTGGGCGATGGCGGCGCTGCGCGGGTCGCTGATGATATTGCGGACAAAACTCTGGTCGATCTTCAGCTTGTCGAGCATGAAGCGCGACAGGTAGCCGAGCGAGGAATAGCCGGTGCCGAAGTCATCGAGCGAAATCGACACGCCCATGCCGGTCAGCTCGGCCAGCTGGATTTCGGCCGCTTCGCTGTCGCGCATCATGACGCTTTCGGTCAGTTCGATTTCCAGGTACTGCGGCGCCAGGCCGCTCTCGCGCAGCGCCTCGCGCACCACGGACGGCACCGTGCCGGCGGTGAACTGGTGCGCCGAGACGTTGACCGCCACCTTGAGCGGGGGCAGGCCGGCGTCCTGCCAGGCCCTGTTCTGCATGCAGGCTTCGCGGATCACCCAGTTCCCGATCGGCAGGATCAGGCCCGTGTCCTCGGCCAGCGCAATGAAGTCGCCCGGCCCGACCTGGCCCAGTTCCGGGCTGTTCCAGCGCAGCAGCGCTTCCATGCTGCACATGCGGCCGCTGCCCAGCGCCACCTGCGGCTGGTAGTGCAGCGACAGTTCCTTGCGTTCGATGGCGCGCCGCAGGTGCGTTTCCAGCGCCATCCAGCGCAGCGCGTGGGCGTTCATCTCGCCCTTGAAGAAGCGAAAGCCGTTGCGTCCCGCATCCTTCATGTGCGACAGCGCCACGTCGGCCGCTTTCAGCAGCTCGCTCGGGTTGGCGCCGTCGCGCGGGTAGATGCTGATGCCCACGCTGGTGGTGACGATCAGTTCATGGCCGTCGGCCTGGAACGGCAGCGCGATCTCGTCGATCAGGCGCCGTACCGCCACGATGATGGCGTCCGAGTCCAGGCATTCGGTCAGCAGCAGCACGAATTCGTCGCTGCCCAGGTGCGCCAGCGCGTCGGCGGGACCGGCCAGCATGCCGGCGCGGCGTGCCACTTCGCGCAGCAGGGCGTCGCCGGCTTCGTGTCCCAGGCTGTCGTTGATGCGTTGCAGGCGGTCGATATTAAACAGCAGCAGGGCGATCTGGCGGTCGCCGTGGCGCGCCGAGGCGATCGCCTGCTGCATGCGCTCGACCAGCACCGCGCGGTTCGGCAGCAGGGTCAAGGGATCGTGGTTGCTCAGGAAGTCGACCTGGTGGTGCGCAGCCTTGAGCGCGCTGATGTCGCTCGATACCGACACATACGCGTCGACCACGCCGCCGGCCCCGCGCACGGCATTGATGCTGATCCGCTCCGGGTACACCTGGCCATTCTTGCGGCGGTTGGTGATTTCGCCGCGCCACTGGCCGCTGGCGCTCAAGCTGGCCCAGATGGCGCGGTAAAAGGCGCTGTCGTGGCGGCCCGATTGCAGCAGGCTCGGATTGCGCCCTATTACTTCGGCTTCGCTGTAGCCGGTAATGTGCTCGAACGCCGGATTGACCGCGATGATGCAGGCCTGCGCATCGGTCATCATGATGCTCTCTTGCGTGCTCTCCAAAATGCGGGCCGACAGGCGCAAACGCTGTTCGCTGTCGCGCAGGGCGCGGTCGGCCTGCACGCGCGCGGCCGCTTCCAGCTGCAGCTGGGCGGCGTGGCGCTGCACCACTTCGTACAGGCCGAGATTTTCGTAGGCCACCGCCAGCTGGGCGCCGAGGGTCACGCCGATGCGTTCATCTTCGTGGCTGAACGGGGCCGCTCCGCGCGCGCGGGCGCAGTACATCCAGCCGTACAGGTGGTTGCGGTCGCGGATCGCCAGGCCCAGGAAGCCGTCCACCGCCGGATGGCCATCGGGCAGCGCCGCGCCGTCCTGCAGGCGCAGCGCCAGGTGCTGGTACAGCAGGGCGCCGGGCAACTGGCGCGGATCGAGCGCGCGCCCGGCCAGCCGCGCGCTGTCGACCCCGCGCGCGGCCAGGTGGCGCACCCGCTGTTCGCCGCTGTCGAGCAGGCACACGGCCACGCAGGCGCAATCGAGGATGGTGGCCGCCGCTTGCAGGAACACGCCGATCATGGCGTCCGCATTGCGCTCGCCCGTCAGGCGCAAGCTCATGTCTTCCATGGCGCCGAGACGCGCGGCCAGGCTGCGCAAGCCGCTCATGCGCTCCCCCAGCAGGGCGCCCAGGTCGGCGCCCAGGGCCGCATCGGTGGCGCCATGGCGCTGCAAGACGGCGCCCAGCGCCTGGCGCGCCGACACCAGCGCGTCGTCGAGGCTGCTGCCCATGTCCTCGGCCAGGCCTGGCGCGCCGTCATCGGGCGGCGCGGCCGCTTGCCGCACGCCGGCGCCGGCGGCCAGTCCCAGTTCACCGTGTACCGCCGCCAGGATGTCTTCCGGGTCGGCCGGCTTGGCCAGTACCCGCGTCACGCCGCAGCTGCGCGCCAGCGCGGTCGTTTCGCTCACGGCGTAGATGGCCGAATAAAAAATCACGCGGGTGGCGGCCAGTTCCGGGTCGGCGCGCAGCTGCTGCACGAATTCGTAGCCGTCCATGGCCGGCATCAGGATATCGGTGATGATCAGGTCGGGCCGCTCGGCGCGCACCTGGGCCAGCGCGTGCGCGCCGTCGTAGGCTTCGAGCAGGCGGTGGCCGGTGTGGCCGAGCAGGGCGCTCAGGTAGCGCCGGTTCGACGGCCGGTCGTCGACGATCAGGATCGTGGACATGCGCCTGGCTCCGGGTGCCGGGATGGGGCGGGATGAGAGTGAACAGGTGCTGGCATCGAGGGCTCCGGGCATCGCTCCGGCATGCAAAAGCACGGAAGACGAGGCCTGCTGTGATGATAATGCAGGTCGGCGCGCACTCTGCGGATTTGTTTCGCAATACGCGGTAAAACGTGACATTTGCTTATCATTCACGCCATATTGTTGTCTTGCAGCAACAAATCGGAGCATGCCCGGCTTGCGCCGCCGCGCCTGTTCGGAATCTTCCCAAGCTTAGGGCGGTTTAAGTCGGGTAAATCCTTTAAAATAGCGGATTACGCTCCAGCAGCCTGTCGCCCCAGAGGATCTTTCATGTCTATCTCCAGTACCCCCGAAATCGTTGAAGAATTGCGCGCAGGACGCATGGTCATCCTGGTCGATGAAGAAGACCGCGAGAATGAGGGGGACCTGGTGCTGGCGGCTGATTTCGTGACGCCCGAGGCCATCAATTTCATGGTCAAGCATGCGCGCGGCCTGGTCTGCCTGACCCTGACCGAAGAGCGCTGCAAGCAGCTCAACCTGTCGATGATGACGTCGAGCAACGGTACTTTTTACGGCACCAACTTCACGGTCTCGATCGAAGCGGCCGAAGGCGTGACCACCGGCATTTCGGCGGCCGACCGCGCCAAGACCATCCAGGTGGCGGTGGCCAAGCACGCCAGCCCGGCCGATATCGTCCAGCCGGGCCACATTTTCCCGCTCAAGGCCCAGCGCGGCGGCGTACTGATGCGCGCCGGCCACACCGAAGCCGGCTGCGACCTGACCGAGATGGCCGGCCTGACCCCGGCCTCGGTGATCTGCGAAATCCTCAAGGATGACGGCACCATGGCGCGCCTGCCCGACCTGCTGGAGTTCGCCAAGGAACACAAGCTGAAAATCGGCACCATTGCCGACCTGATCCACTACCGCGGCCAGAACGAGTGCCTGGTCGAACGCATCGCCGAGCGCACCATGCAGACCGCGTATGGCCAATTCCGCCTGATCGCCTTCCGCGACAAGCCGAGCGGCTCGGCCCACCTGGCCATGGTGCATGGCGACCTGGCCCCGAACCTGGACGCGCTGGTGCGCGTGCACCAGCCGGTCTCCATCCTCGACCTGCTCGACAGCGAAGCGACCACCCACTCGTGGACCATGGCGTCGTCGATGCAGGCGATCAAGCAAGCCGACCGTGGCGTCATGGTGCTGCTCAACTGCGGCGAGACGGCCGAACAGCTGTTCGCCCAGTTCGCGGCGCTCGACGCCGGCGCCAAGCCAACCGGGCGCGCCGCCAGCATGGACTTGCGCACCTACGGCATCGGCGCCCAGATCCTCAAGGACCTGGGTGTCGGCAAGATGGAATTGCTGGCCAGTCCGCGCAAAATGCCATCCATGACCGGTTTCGACCTGGAAGTGACCGGCTATCGCGCCCGGCCGGACGGCCAGCCGAACGGCGAGCCGAACGGCGAGCCGTCCGCCAAAGCGGCCGCCTGAAGCGGTACACTCTCATTCAATCACACATATAAAAGGGGTCTGCCATGACCGTAGGAACTTATGAAAGCAATCTGACCGGTGCAGGCCTGCGGGTTGGCATCGTCCAGGCGCGTTTTAACGCCGATGTGGGCCATGGCTTGCTGTCGGCTTGCCTGGCTGAACTGAAACACCTGGGCGTGAGCGACGAAGACGTGCTGCACGTGACCGTGCCGGGCGCGCTGGAAATTCCGCTGGCGTTGCAAAAGATGGCTGAAACCCAGCAGTTCGACGCCCTGGTCGCGCTCGGCGCGGTCATTCGCGGCGAAACGTATCACTTCGAGCTGGTCTCGAACGAATCGGGCGCCGGAATCACCCGCGTCGGCCTCGACTTCGGCATCGCCATCGCCAACGCCGTGCTGACCACCGAAAATGACGAGCAGGCCGAAGCGCGCATGGCGGAAAAGGGTGCCGAAGCGGCGCGCTGCGCCGTCGAGATGGCCAATCTGCTGATCGCGCTCGAAGAGCTGCAAGCCGACGAAGATTGAATTGTCCCTCCCAGAACACGTAGTTAAGAACAAACGGTAATAAGAAGGTAAGAACACCATGACAGAGAAAACCTTGCACGCCAACCCCAGCAAGAACCGCACGCCGCGTCACCGGGCGCGCGAGTTCGCCTTGCAGGGCTTGTATCAATGGCTGCTGAACAATGAAGACGCCACCACGGTCGTGACCAATATCCGGGCGGCGCACGGCTTTGAAAAAGCCGACGCCGACCATTTTGCGGTCTTGCTGTACGGCGCGATCAAGGATTCGGTGGCCCTGCGCGAAGCGTTTGCGCCCCTGATCGACCGTGGCGTGGCCGAGCTGTCCCCGATCGAGCACGCGGTGCTGCTGATCGGCGCGTTCGAGCTGAAGAACAACCTGGATATTCCTTATCGCGTTGTCATCAACGAGGCGGTCGAGCTGACCAAGTCGTTCGGCGGTATCGACGGGCACAAGTATGTGAATGGCGTGCTCGACAAGCTGGCGCCGAAACTGCGCGCCGACGAAGTCGCGGGCGACACGCGCCGCTGATCGCCGCTCCCCGCCATTGGCGCAAGCGGCCTCCCGCTCAGGCGGGAACCGGCAGCAGCCCGGCTGGACGGCGCCGTTTCGCCTTCAGCGGCAAGCGCACGCAAAAAAGCCCGATCCTGGTATCGGGCTTTTTTGCGTCCCCATCGGCTGGTACATGGCAATCGGTACAGCAAGATGCTGTGCTCCCCCAGTTCGGCCGTACCGCGCGCTTGCCCGTGCGCGGCCAGCAATTCCGGCCGGGGTGGCCAGCACGGCGTCGCGCCACCCGGACATAAAAAAGCCCGCTGCTTGCAGCGGGCTTTTTTACATCGCTCTCTATATATGGTCAGTCGATCACAAACCGGCGATCTGTTCCTGCGACGCTTTTTCGGCCATCACCGGCTTCGGTGCCACCGGCGAGGTAAAGGTCGGCACTTTCTTGCCGCTGGCAACCAGCTTGAGCTTCTGATACTCGTTCATCACGCGCGAGCCATAACCCTGGTCGGTTTCAAAGGCGGCGGCGCCCACGTAGGTCTTCAGGCCGGCTTCCACCGAACCGCCGCGTTTCACGTATTCCTTGAGGATCAGCGAGCCGACGCGGATATTCGCCACGGGATTGAGCGCAGCCTTGGTGCCGCCCATGTCCTGGAACTTCTCATGGTGAATCTTCGACATCACCTGCATCAAGCCTTGCGCGCCCACCGGGCTCTCGGCAAAGGGATTGAGGCCCGATTCGATCGCCATTACCGCGAGGATCAGCAGCGGATCGAGCTTGATTTCGCGCGCCGTCGAATAGGCGGTCGACACCAGCATATTGGCAGCATCGCCAGCCACGCGGTAGCGCTTGGACAGCCAGGTGGTGACGAACTCCTGTTGCTTGCGGTTCGCTTTGGCCGCCTTTTCGTCGAGCGCCAGGATCGGCGGCTCGTCGGGCGCCAGCACGGCGGGCGCTGGTGCCGGCGCGGGCGCCGTCATCAGGGCCGACAGGGCGGGTGCCTGCAGCGGTGCGCGCGTGATGGCGGGCGCCGGCTTGTTGGGCGCTGCCAGCAATTGCGACGCTTCGTGCGCCAGTTCCGGGCGCAGATAGAGCAAGGCCATCATGGCCAGTGCGGAAACACCGAAAAACGTCAGTGTGTGTTGCATTGTAGTCAAGAGACCACGCGCCGTTTTACTCACGGAAGACCACGTGAATGGCTGGCTGGCCATGGTTTGGGCGAGCTTTGCTGTCGCCCCGTTGAAACGATGTATCATCGAATTCCCCTTTGTCGCGGAAAAAGCCATCCCGGCACCGCGCGTTAGCGCAGCGGGCAGACTCATGCCGTGCATCAGAAATATCGTCTATCGCCGCCGCGTGGGCGCGCGATTAACGCCGTCATTGCTCGCTTCAGCTGGTCGTTCCCTGTGGTATTGGACCAGTAGCTAAACAACTTTTTCGGGGGAGAAGGCAGACGCCTATTGAAAACACTCCTTAAAATGTCATTGGGGCCCCGACCCCGTGAAGTTATGAGACAGGCTAGAATCGTGTCCGTGGACAGTGCCCGCTCATCAAGTAGGGCGAATTGTAGAAGCGGGTATATACTAAGTCAATACTAACACAAACGTTCTATATTACTTTTAGATCTAGCTTTTTGTGCTGCATCGCAGCAAAGTCCTATGAAATCAACCACTTGGCATGGCTAATTGAACAACCATGCTTACATGAAAAAAAGAATTTAAAACAGATGAATTACGTAGACTTGCGCGATTTCATGTCGAAAATGCAAGAAATGGGCGAATTAAAGCGCATTTCGATGCCGGTTTCACCTTATTTGGAGATGACGGAGGTGTGCGACCGCGCTTTGCGGGCTGCCGGACCGGCCATTTTGTTTGAAAAACCGACCGGCCACACGATTCCGGTCCTCGGCAACCTGTTCGGTACGCCGCGCCGCGTGGCGCTCGGCATGGGCGCCGACGATGTGAGCGAGCTGCGCAAGATCGGCCATGTCCTGGCCCGCCTCAAGGAACCGGAACCGCCCAAGGGCTTCAAGGACTTGATGGGGCTCGGTTCCCTGGTCAAGGCTGTGTGGGACATGTCGCCCAAGGAAGTGCGCGGCGCCGCCTGCCACGATATCGTCTGGGAAGGCGCCGACGTCGACCTGGCGCGCCTGCCGATCCAGCATTGCTGGCCGGGCGACATCGCGCCCCTGATCACCTGGGGCCTGGTGATCACCAAGGGCCCGAACAAGAAGCGCCAGAACCTGGGCATCTACCGCCAGCAGGTGATCGGGCCGAACAAGGTCATCATGCGCTGGCTGGCGCACCGCGGCGGCGCGCTCGACTTCCGCGAACATGGCATCGCCACCAAGGGCCAGCCGTATCCGGTGGCGGTGGCGCTGGGCGCCGACCCGGCCACCATTCTCGGCGCGGTCACGCCGGTGCCGGACAGCCTGTCCGAATACCAGTTCGCCGGCCTGCTGCGCGGCAGCCGCACGGTGCTGACCAAGGCGATCGGCAGCGAACTGCGCGTGCCGGCCTCGGCCGAGATCGTGCTGGAAGGGCATATTTACGCCGATCCGAACCATCCGACTGGCTACGAGCACGCGCTGGAAGGGCCGTTTGGCGACCATACTGGTTACTATAATGAGCAGGACAGTTTTCCGGTGTTTACCATCGACCGCATCACCATGCGGCGCGATCCCGTTTACCACTCCACGTATACAGGCAAGCCGCCCGACGAGCCGGCCGTGCTTGGGGTGGCGCTCAATGAAGTGTTCATTCCGCTATTGCAGAAGCAGTTCAGCGAGATCACCGACTTTTATCTGCCGCCCGAAGGCTGCAGCTACCGCATGGCCGTGGTGCAGATGAAAAAGCAGTACGCCGGCCACGCCAAGCGCGTGATGTTCGGCGTGTGGAGCTTCCTGCGCCAGTTCATGTATACCAAGTTCATCGTGGTGGTGGACGAGGACGTCAACATCCGCGACTGGAAAGAGGTGATCTGGGCGATCACGACGCGGGTCGATCCGATGCGCGACACGCTGCTGGTCGACAACACCCCGATCGATTACCTCGACTTTGCCTCGCCGGTCAGTGGGCTGGGCAGCAAGATGGGCATCGACGCCACCAATAAATGGCCGGGCGAGACCAATCGCGAGTGGGGTACGACGATCAGCATGACGCCGGAGGTGAAGGCGCGCGTCGATTCGATCTGGCAGGAGCTGGGTATTTAGGAGAAAACAGCACTGTTCCCCTGGCGCCGCGGTCGCCGGCCAGCTCGACCCGGCCGGCTGCGGATAACAACAATAGGACCGTGGAGCCACGAGCATGCGGCAGTTCGAGGCGGTCGTCGACTTTGGCGGCATCGTGGTGTTCGACGACAAGGGCTTGCAAGCCCACGTCGGCAGCATCGCCGAGGGCGACAATCTGTACCGGCGCTTCACGGCCACCGGCGATGGCGACAAGGTGGTGGAGCAGGGCATCGTGATGCCAATTATTGGCATCAACGACAGTTCCTACCGGGTACTGGTGCGCATGGACGTGGACGCGTCCGCCGTTCCTGACCAACTGATCATCGTGAGGAACGCGTCGTTTCCGCTGCGGGTGACGGGCCGCCTCATCATTGCGGACCTGGCTGTGTTCCTGGAGTGGTATCCGGAAGAGGGCTGGCAGCGCATCGATGTACCGCAGGGATGCTACGCGGCCGCGGTCAACGGTTGTCGCAAGGTGGAACATCATGTGGTGGTCGACTTTGGCTTCGAAATCGTCCTCACGCCGACCGACCCGCTTGCGCCTATGACGGCATCGCTGCGGCAAAGCATGCAGGTGCTCGAACTGCCGGGATGAGCCTGCAAGCTGTTCCCCACAAATTCTCCCGGTCGGTTATAATTGTCGCTGGCGGGCCCCTGCGCATTGTGGCATGGCTAACCTGGTCAGGTCGGGAACGAAGCAGCCACGGCCGTTAACCATAAGTGCCGCAGATCAGGCTCGCCTCTTTCGATCTCCCTGTTGTCCAGTCTCCGTCCTACCTTCCCCCAGCACAGTCGCAGCCCGTCCGCACAAGCGGTGCTTTCGCATTCGCGCGCGCTCTTGCTACAATGGCCTTTTCGGGGAGCGGGAATCCCCGCCGCGTTCGCTATCTACGGTAAAATTCAGCATGTCCTATCAAGTCCTCGCCCGCAAATACCGTCCCAAGAATTTCGACACGCTCGTCGGCCAGGAGCACGTGGTGCGCGCGCTGACGCACGCCCTGCAAACCGGCCGCCTGCACCACGCCTATCTGTTCACCGGCACCCGCGGTGTCGGCAAGACGACCCTGTCGCGCATCCTGGCCAAATCGCTCAATTGCATCGGCCCTGACGGCAACGGCGGCATCACTGCCGACCCGTGCGGCGTGTGCGATGCCTGCACCGCCATCGATGCCGGCCGCTTCGTCGACTATATAGAGATGGACGCCGCGTCCAACCGTGGCGTCGACGAAATGGCGCAACTGCTGGAGCAGGCCGTGTACGCCCCCTCGAACGCGCGCTTCAAGGTCTACATGATCGACGAGGTGCACATGCTGACCAACCACGCCTTCAACTCCATGTTGAAGACGCTGGAAGAGCCGCCCGAGCACGTCAAGTTCATCCT
This sequence comes from Massilia frigida, assembly GCF_011682175.1. Taxonomy (GTDB): domain Bacteria; phylum Pseudomonadota; class Gammaproteobacteria; order Burkholderiales; family Burkholderiaceae_D; genus Telluria_A; species Telluria_A frigida. The sequence continues at coordinate 36,535 of NZ_WHJG01000038.1, read as the reverse complement.
GGCGACCACCGATCCGCAAAAAATTCCCGTCACCGTGCTGTCGCGCTGCCTGCAATTCAATCTCAAGCAGATGCCGCCGGGGCATATCATCAGCCACCTCGATAACATCCTCGGCCAGGAAGGCATCAGCTTCGAGCAGCCGGCCCTGCGCCTGCTGGCCCAGGGCGCGCACGGCTCGATGCGCGACGCGCTCTCGCTGACCGACCAGGCCATCGCCTACGCGGCCGGCGAAGTCACGCTCGACGCGGTGCAGGGCATGCTCGGCGCGCTCGACCAGACTTACCTGGTACGCCTGCTCGACGCCCTGCTGGCACAAGACGGCGCCGACCTGATGGCGGTGGCCGACGAAATGGCCAGCCGCAGCCTGTCGTACAACGGGGCGCTGCAAGACCTGGGCACCTTGCTGCACCGGATCGCGCTGGCGCAAAGCGTGCCGTCTGCCGTACCCGAAGACTTGCCCGAACTGGCCGACATCCTGCGCCTGGCGGCGGCCTTCGACGCCCAGGAAGTGCAGCTGTATTACCAGATCGCCGTTCACGGCCGCAACGAGATCGGCCTCGCGCCCGACGAATACGCCGGCTTCACCATGACGCTGTTGCGCATGCTCGCTTTCCGCCCCGGTAACGGCGGCGCCGAGGGTGCGCCGCCGGCAGCTTCCGGCGCGGCCCGTTCGGCTACGCCGGCGCGTGCCGCCGCTGCTGCCGCCGCCGCGCCGGCACGCGCCGCCTCGGCGGCCGTCGCCAGCCACGCCGTGGCCAGTGCGCCGCCACCGGCGCCACGCATGCCGCCACCGCCAGCGCCGCCCGTGCAGGCTGCGGCGCCGGCCGCCAACGTGCCGGCCATGAACTCGGCGCGTGCCGCCATCAACGCCGCGCTGGAAGCGGCGCGTTCGGCCAGCCGTGGCCAGACCTCGTCGCCGCGCCGTCCGACCGCGATGTCGAACCAGGCCGCCGCCAACGCCGCCGCCGCTGCGGCGCCACCGCCAGCGGAGCCGGAACCCGCGCCGGCGGCGCCGGCCGCATCGAAGGCGCCGCCGCCGTGGGAGCAGGACCAGCCCCAGGCTGCCGCCCCGCCGCCGGCGCCGCCACCGATGCCGGAAGCGCACTATCCCGAAACGCAGGATGACGAGCCGCCATCGTGGGTCACCGAATTTTCCGACGACACCGCCGTCGCCCAGGAAGCGCCACCGGCTGCCGCCATGCGCGCACCCGCGCGTGCGCGCCCCGCTTACGTCATCACCCCGGTGCCCGAGATCGAGTGGGACGGCAACTGGCCCGGCCTCGCGGCCGGCCTGGCGCTGCGCGGCGTGTCGCAGCAACTGGCGCTGCAAACCGAACTGGTGTCGTGCGTGGTGGACGGTAACGTCACCACCTTCAGCCTGCGCGTGCCGATCGACACCCTGCGCGCCAGCGGCAATACCGAAAAACTGTGCGCAGCCCTGCAGGAACGCTTCGCCACGACCAAGATCCACCTGGAGATCGACATCGGCCAGGTGTGGTACACGGCCAGCGCCGAGGCGATCGCGTACCGCGAAGAATGCCAGCGCGTGGCCGAGGAAACCGTGGCCAACGACCCGTTCGTGAAAGACGTGATGCGCGACCTTGGCGCGTTCATCGTGCCCGGCTCGGTGCGTCCCGCTCCAAGCGCGTCCGCCTGAACCAACACCCCCTTATTGACTATTTTTTGAATCCCGGAGAACCACCATGATGAAGAACCAGCTCGCAGGCTTGATGAAACAGGCGCAAGCCATGCAGGACAACATGAAGAAGGCGCAGGAACAGTTGGCCAGCGTCGAAGTCGAAGGCCAGTCCGGCGCCGGCCTCGTGAAGATCGTCATGACCTGCAAGAACGACGTCAAGCGCGTCTCGATCGACCCGTCGCTGCTGGCCGACGACAAGGACATGCTGGAAGACCTGGTCGCCGCCGCCTTCAACGACGCCGTGCGCAAGGCCGAAGCGACGTCCACCGAAAAAATGAGTGGCCTCTCGGCCGGCATGCAGCTGCCGCCCGGCTTCAAGATGCCGTTCTAAATGTCCAAATCGCTCGACTTCCTGACCGAAGCGCTGCGCCGTTTGCCCGGCGTCGGCCCGAAGTCGGCGCAACGCATGGCCTTCCACCTGCTGCAGCACGACCGCGAGGGCGCCGCGATGCTCTCGCGCGCGCTGTACCAGGCGGTCGACGCGGTTCACCACTGCGCCCTGTGTAACACCTTCGCCGAAACCGAAGTGTGCGACCTGTGCCTCGACGACCAGCGCGACACCACCTTGCTGTGTGTCGTCGAAACCCCGGCCGACCAGATGATGATCGAACAGACCCTGACCTACAAGGGCCTGTACTTCATCCTCATGGGCCGCCTGTCGCCGCTCGACGGCATCGGCCCCAAGGACATCCACCTCGACAAACTGCTGGTGCGCGCCGCCGACGGCGTGGTCGGCGAGGTGGTCCTGGCAACCAATTTCACCAACGAAGGCGAGGCCACTGCGCACTACATCAGCGAAATGCTCAAGGCGCGCGGCTTGAAAGTGAGCCGCCTGGCGCGTGGCGTGCCGGTCGGCGGCGAACTCGAATACGTCGACCCGGGCACCATCGCGCGCGCGATGCTCGACCGGCGCAGCACCTGATGACGGCGCCGCCATTCAAGCCCGGCGCGCTGGCCGGCATCAAGGTGCTCGAACTGGGCACCCTGATCGCCGGTCCGTTCTGCGCGCGCATGCTGGCCGAATTCGGCGCCGACGTGATCAAGGTCGAAGCGCCCGATGGCGGCGATCCGATCCGTCAGTGGCGCATCCTCAAGGACGGCACCTCGCTGTGGTGGTCGGTCCAGTCGCGCAACAAGAAAAGCATCACCCTCAACATGAAGGATGAACGCGGCCGCGCCATCGCCAGGCAGCTGGCGCTGGAAGCGGACATCATCATCGAAAACTACCGCCCCGGCGTGCTCGAAAAATGGGGCATTGGCTATGAACAGATCAAGGCCCTGAACCCGGCCGCGATCATGGTGCGCCTGTCCGGCTTCGGCCAGACCGGCCCGATGAAAGACCAGCCGGGCTTCGGCGCCATCGGCGAGTCGATGGGCGGGCTGCGCTACGTGTCCGGCCATCCGGACCGCCCACCGGTGCGGGTGGGCGTGTCGATCGGCGACTCGGTGGCCGCGCTGCACGGCGTGATCGGCGCCATGATGGCGCTACGCCACCGCGACGCCAGCGGCGGGCGCGCGGACGGCGAAGGGCAGATGGTCGACGTGGCGCTGTACGAAGCCGTGTTCAACCTGATGGAGTCGCTGGTGCCCGAGTTCGACCACGCCGGCGTGGTGCGCGAGCGTACCGGAGGCGCGCTGCCGGGCATCGTGCCGTCGAATACCTACACCACCGGCGATGGCGAGAACATCGTCATCGCCGGCAATGGCGACGCCATTTTCAAGCGCCTGATGCTGGCCATGGGCCGCATCGACATGGCGGGCGACCCGCAACTGGCGCGCAACGATGGCCGCGTGCCGCGCAGCGCCGAGATCGACGAGGCGATTCAAGCCTGGTGCGCCACGCAGAGCATCGACAGCGCGCTGGCGACCTTGCAGGCGGCCGATGTCCCGGCCGGCAAAATTTATTCGGTGCGCGACATGATGAGCGACCCGCAATTCCTCGCGCGCGAGATGTTCGAGCAGCACCACTTCAGCGACGGCACGCCGGTCAAGCTGCCCGCCATCACGCCCAAGTTGTCGGCCACGCCAGGCCAGACCCGCTGGCTCGGCCCGACCTTGGGTGAACACACCGACGACATCCTTGCCAGCCTCGGCTATGACGCCGAGGCGATTGCCGCCCTGAGACTGGCCAAGGTGCTGTAGGCGCATCCCGGTCGCGGGCCGGCCGGGCTCGCAGCTAGCGGTGTCCGCCCTGGCGCCGCGCGGCGCGCGTTTGCGTGCGCTCAAACGCCATCGGCTAGCGGCTGCTATGGTGTGCTCTCCCAACCGAGTCCACCAGCATGCACCTCGTCGACATCACCATGTTTTATGCCGCGCAAGGCGGTGGCGTGAGCACCTACCTCAACGCCAAGGCGGCCTGGCTCGCGCAGCGCAGCCGCGTGCGCCACACCATCCTCAGTACCAACGTCGACAGCCGCGCCGGCACGCCGGCATTGCGGCGCGTTCCCGCCATCCCCTTTCCCGGCGTGCACGGCTTTCGCATGCCGCTCTCGATTGGCGCGCCGGCGCGCATCATGCGCGGTTTGCAGCCCGACCTGATCGAAGCCGGCGACGCCGGCCACGGCGCATGGGCGGCGCTGCGCGTGCGGCGCGAGCTGGGCGTGCCGGCGGTCGCCTTCTACCATTCCGATCTGGCGCGCCTGGTGCACGAACGCTTCGGCCAGGCCGCGCGGCGCGCCGCCTGCGCCTACCTGGCCCACCTGTACCGCCAGTTCGACCTGGTGTTCGCGCCGAGCCGGCTGATGATGCACCAGCTGGCCGCCATCGGCGTGCGCGACGTGGTGCACCAGCCGCTTGGGATCGACATCCACACGTTTTGCCCGCAGCGCCGCAGCGGGTCGCTGCGCGAGCGCCTCGGACTGGCGCCGGAAACGCGGCTGCTGGTCTACGCCGGCCGTTTCACCGCCGAGAAAAAGCTGGCGGTGCTGGCCGACGCCGTGCGCAAGCTGGGGCCGCCGTATCACTTGCTGCTGATCGGCGGCGGCGGTGCACTGCCGCATTGCGCCCGCACCAGCGTGATCGCCTTCCAGCGCGACCAGCGCGTGCTGGCCGGCCTGCTGGCCAGCTGCGATGTGCTGGTCCATCCCGGCGATTGCGAAACCTTCGGCCTGATCGTGCCCGAAGCGATGGCGTGCGGCTTGCCCGTGGTGGGCACGCGTGGCGGCAGCGTGGCCGAACTGATCGATGACAGCACGGGCATCGTGGTGCGGCCCAACAGCGTCGACAGCCTGGCGCAAGGCATCGACGCGATCTTCGGCAAGGACCTGGCGTCGATGTCGCGTGCGGCGTCGCGCAAGGCGCACGATTTTTACGACTGGAACCGCATCATGCCGCAGCTGATGAACCGTTACGCGGGCTTGCTGGCGTCGGGCGCGCGGGCCGACCTGGAGGCGGAGCGTGTCTGCGCCACCGAATGAGCCGGCGGCGCTGTGCGTCGTCATCCACGACGTCGCGCCGGCCACCTGGCCCGACTGCCTGCGCCTGCTGCAGGCCGTGCGCGCGGTGGCCGATATTCCCGTCACCTGGCTGGCGGTGCCGCGCTGGCATGGCGGCGAGGGGCGCTCGCCGGCCTGCGAGGCGGCGCTCGACAGCCTGCTGGCCGATGGTCACGAGATCGCGCTGCACGGGTACGCGCATCTGGATACGGCCGCACCGGACGCTGGCTGGCGCAGCCGGTTCCTGCGCGGCGTGTACACCGAAGGGGAGGGCGAATTCGCCGCGCTCGACGCGCACGAAGCAAGGCGCCGCATCGAACTGGGGCTGGCATGGTTCGATGAGCGGGGCTGGCCAGCCAGCGGGTTTGTCGCGCCCGCGTGGCTGCTCAGTGACGGTGCCTGGGAGGCGGTGCGCAGCTACCCGTTTCTCTACACGACTACGTGGAGTCACTTTCACGTTCTGATGCGGATACCCTTGGATTCATCGATTCCAGCGCAGTCCATGAATCCATCGATGCCGGAAGAGTCCTTGAATCCATCAACTCCGGGACAGTCCATGAATCCATCGATGTCGGAGCCGTCCGTGACTCCGCCGGTTCCTGCCCCTCTCTTGCATCCGTCGTGCCCGCGCCAGGGCGGCAGTCGGCGGGAACCCGCGTTCTCCGAATCGCCACCGCCGCCATCGTCCTCCGCCTTGCTATCGCCATCCCTGGTGTACGCGGCGCGCAACCGCGCCGGGCGCATCGTTTCCCCACGGCTCGCCTGGACACTCGCCCGGCTGATGCACGCTTCGCCACTGGTACGCCTGGCCCTGCATCCGCGCGACGCCCGCCACCCCGCGCTGGTGCGCCACGCGCAGCAACTCATCGAACACTTGCTGCAATCGCGCGTGGCGCTGACCAAGAGCGGCTTTGCCCGCCAATCGGCGGCAGGCGCTACCAGTACGGCCCCCAATAGCCGCCCAGCGACCAGTGCGACCGGCCCATACCGCCGTAATAATGCGGATAACCATAGCGCTGCAGATCGTCGCGCGCGCTGAGTTGCAGTACGCAATTGCGCCACGAATCCGAGCTGGACGGATAACCGAGCCTGGAACAAGCCGGACCGTACACGGTCATCATCCGCTCCATCTCCGCCTGCGCCGCAGCGGCCCGTTGCTGCGGCGTGGCACAGCCTGCGAGCAACAGCGTGACTATCCACACCGTCATGAGCTTACGCATCACTATCTCCTTTCGCACACCGACTTTGCGCATGGTCGTGTATCTCCTTGACATAGCTTAAGAGGGCTGCTGGATAGGGGGCGTGATCCATGTCAAACGGTCAAGGGGAACCTCGCACATGTTCCAGTCTCGCGCCGTGGTTGGCGTCAACAATGTTTGCGCGCAGCCTGATTTTTCTGGCAAGATGCCTTGCGAAATCAACCCCGGGGAATGTTATGCGTACGCGTGGAATCAAAGTCTGGTCCTTACGGCTGCTGCTCGGCCTGCTTGTTCTGCTGGTGCTCGCTGCGCTGGCCATGTGGCTGTACCTGCGCGCCAGCCTGGCCCGGCTCGATGGCGAGATGCGGGCGCCCGGCCTGTCGGCCCCGGTCACGGTGGCGCGCGACGAGCGCGGCGTGCCGCTGATCAGCGGCGAGCGCCGCGCCGACGTGGCCTACGCGACTGGCTTCGTGCATGCGCAGGAACGCTTCTTCCAGATGGATTTGCTGCGCCGCACGGGCGCCGGCGAACTGGCCGAACTGTTCGGCGCACGCGCCTTGCCGCGCGACCGTGCCAACCGCCTGCACCGCTTCCGCGCGCGCGTGGCCGCGTCGCTCAAGCTGCTCGCTCCCGCCGACCGCCAGCTGCTCGACCGCTATGTCGCCGGCGTCAACGCCGGCCTGGGGGCGCTTGGCGCCAACCCATTCGAATACGCCCTGCTCGGCGTCAAACCGCGTCCCTGGAGCGTCGAAGACTCGCTGCTGGTGGTGTGCGCGATGTACTTCGACCTGCAAGGCACGGTCGAACCGCGCGAACTGACCCGCGGCTGGATCCGCGACCACAGCGACCCCGCGCAGCTGGCCTTCCTGCTGCCCGAGGCCAGCAAGTGGGATGCCCCGCTCGACGCCGACGGTGTCGCGTTCACGCCGGTGCCGGTGCCGCCGCTGCCGCCGGCATGGTGGGGCAAGCCGCGTCAAGCCGGCGCCCACAAGAGCGCCGCGGCCGACTTCATCGACTCGGTCGGCAGCAACAACTGGGCGCTGGCCGGCAGCCGCAGCAAGGATGGCGTGGCGATCATCGCCGACGACATGCATCTCGGCCTGTCACTGCCCAACATCTGGTACCGCCTGGCGATTCAATACCCCGACGCCAAGGGCGCGCCGCGCCGCATCGTCGGCGTCACCTTGCCGGGCGCACCGCCGGTCATCATCGCCGGCAGCAACGGCCATGTCGCCTGGGGCTACACCAACAGCTACGCCGATTTGCTGGACCTGGTGATGCTGGGCCAGGACCCGCAGCACCCGGACCAGTTGCGCACTCCGGCGGGCTGGGAGAAGCCGGTCGGCGTGGTCGAAACCATTTTGGTGAAGGGCGCGCCAGCCGAGAAGATGACGGTGCTCGACACCTCGCTCGGTCCCGTGCGCGAGAGCGGCGGGAGGCCGTATGCCATCCACTGGCTGGCGCACGCGCCGGCCTCGCTCAATCTCGATCCGATCCGGCTGGAGACGGTCGACACGCTCGATGAAGCCCTGGCGATCGCAGCCACCATCGGCATCCCGTCGCAGAATTTCGTCGGCGGCGACGACAAGGGCAATATTGGCTGGACCATCTCCGGCCCGCTGCCGCGCCGCACGCAGCCGGGCAGCGGCGCCACCTTTCCGCTGGCGGTCGATGGCGGGCAGGCCAGTTTCGACGGTGCGCTGGCGCCGGCCGATTATCCGCGCGTGGTCAATCCGCCCGGTGGCCAGCTGTCCACCGCCAATAGCCGCCAGTTGAACGGCGCGCACGCGCTGATCCTCGGCGACGGCGGCTTCGATATCGGCGCGCGCAACCGCCAGATACGCGACGGACTGGCCGCACTCGGACCGAAGACCGACCTGGCGGGCGTGTACGGCGTGGCGCTGGACGACCGCGCGCTGTTCATCGCTCCGTGGCGCGAGCGCGCGATCAAGGTGCTCGATGCGGCGGCGCTGCAAGGCAAGCCGCAGCGCGCGCAGTTCCTGGCGCTGTTGAACAAGAGCTGGAGCGGACGCGCCAGCGTCGACTCGGTCGGCTACCGGCTGGCGCGCCACTTCATGTGGTCGGTGGGGAGCGTGCTGTTGGAGGGCGTCGATGGCGAGCTGGCCGCGCTGCATCCCAAGTCGAACATGGCGCTGGCGACATCGCGCTGGCCGGAAGTGGTCACGCGCCTGCTCGACGAGCAGCCGCTGGCCTGGCTGCCGCCGGGGCACGCGAACTGGCAGTCGGTGCAGCTAGAAGCGATCGACAGGGTGATCGCGGAACTGGCGGCCGACGGCACGCCGTTGGCGGCGGCTACATGGGGTCAACGCAATACGGCGGCGATTGCGCATCCGATTGCCTTGGCGGCGCCATTCATGGCACGCTGGCTGAGCGCACCGGCCGATATGCTCCCTGGCGACGCCAACATGCCGCGCGTGGCGGGCAAAAACTTCGGACAGTCGGAGCGGATGACGGTGTCGCCCGGGAAGGAAGAGCAGGGCGTGTTCAACATGCCGGGTGGGCAGAGCGGGCATCCGCTGTCGCCGTTTTTCATGGACGGCCACGCCGATTGGGTGAGCGGGAAATCGACGCCGTTGCTGCCGGGGGTGGCGCGGCATACGCTGACGTTCAAATGACCCGTCGCCCCCGCGCCAAGGCGGCACTCGGCGGGGGCGACGGATAGAAGACTGTGGGTTCCGGGAAGCCGTGATGCTATTTCATCGCCAGCGCCATCGCCCCAGCTTTATTGAGCATCAGCGTGATCGATTCATGCGGCGACGGGTGCCCCAGATAGAACCCCTGCACCAGGTCGCACCCGTACTCCTCCAGCAGCACCAGCTGTTCATCGGTCTCCACGCCTTCGGCCACCACCACCATTTTCAATCCATGCGCCATGGCGATGATGGCGCGCGTGATGGCGGCGTTTTCCGAATCCTGCGGCAGCCCGCAAATGAAGCTCTTGTCGATCTTGAGCGCGCGCACGTCAAAGCGCTTCAGATAATTCATCGACGAGTACCCGGTCCCGAAGTCGTCGATCGACAGATACACGCCGATCCCGCGCAACTGCTCCAGGGTCGCCATGGTCGCCTTGGCGTCGTCCATCAGCGTCCCTTCGGTCAGTTCCAGCTCAAGCATCTTGGGATCGAGCCCCGAATCGTGCAGCGCCGAGAGCACGATCTGGGTCAGGTTTTCATCCTTGAACTGCTTGGCCGACAGATTGACCGCCATGCGGATCGCGCGCCCGGTCACCTTTTGCCAGGCCTTGGCCTGGTTGCAGGCGGTGCGCAAGACCCACTCGCCGATCGGCACGATCAGCCCCGTTTCCTCGGCCAGCGGAATGAACTCGGTCGGCGAGATGATGCCGCGTTCCGGATGACGCCAGCGCACCAGCGCTTCGACGCCGACGATGTCGGACGAGCACACGTCGATCTGCGGCTGGTACAGCAAATACAGTTCTTCGTTCCTGAGCGCCTTGCGCAAGCCCACTTCGAGCTTGACGTGGCTCATGATCTGCATGGTCAGCGAGGAACTGTATAACTTGGCGTTGTTCTTGCCGCAGTTCTTGGCGTGATACATGGCGGTGTCGGCGAACTTGAGCAGCGAGTCGCAATCGTCGCCGTCTTCCGGGAACAGCGAAATGCCGATGCTGGCCGTGACAAAAATCTCATGCCCCTCGATCAGGAAGGGACGGCGCATCGCTTCCTTGACCCGGTGCGCCACATTGAGCGCATTCTCGACCCGCTCCAGGTCGGGAATGAGGATCGTGAATTCGTCGCCGCCCAGGCGCGCCAGGTTGTGCGACTGGTCCCCGCGCGAGACCAGGTCGCTCGGGCGGATGGTTTCGCGCAGGCGCTCCGAGACGATCTTGAGCAGATGGTCGCCCACGTTGTGGCCCAGGGTGTCGTTGATGCGCTTGAAGGCGTCCAGGTCCATGAACAGCACCGCGAACTTTTTCTTGCCGACCTTGGAGCGGTGCAGTTCGCGTTCCAGCGTTTCGAGAAACGCCTGGCGGTTCGGGATGCCGGTCAGGCTGTCGCAATAGGCCAGGCGGCGGATCTGTTCCTCGGTGCGGCGCCGCTCGCTGATGTCGCGCACCAGTCCAAGCACTTCGTCGGGACCGGTGGCCACCAGGCGCGCCTCGAAATGCTGCACCATGCCGAAACTGGCCAGTTCATATTCGACCGAGCGCACGTGCTGGGTATCGAGCACGCAGTGCATCTGTTCGAGCAGGCGCTCGGCGATGTCGCGCGGGAGCACTTCGGTGATGTGCTTGCCCACGCACAGTTCGGCGGGAATGGCGGCCGAGGCGTCGTGGCCCTGTTCGTAATCGAGGTAGACGCCGTCCTTGCCGAGCCGGAAAAAGGTGTCGGGGATGGCGGCCAGCACCGCGCGGTTGTGGGCGTCGGCGATGCGCAGCCGCACGATGGCGTCGCTGGCGCGCAGCACGTACAGCACGCGGTGGCCGAGGATCGGCCAGTTGATCGGTTTCGACACGAAGTCGGTGGCGCCGGCCTCGTAGGCGTTGGTGACCGCTTCGATGTCGTCGCCGCCGGTGACCATGATGATCGGTACCGGCGCCCCGGTCTCGATGCGGCGGATTTCGCGGCAGGCCGAAAAACCGTCCATGTTGGGCATGTCGACATCGAGCAGGATCAGGTCCGGCGCCATGCTCTGGTACAGGACGACGGCCTGCAGCCCGTCCTCCGCTTCGATCGCGTCCAGGCCGACCTGGCCGAGCATTTCGAGCATCAGCAGGCGCATGACCGGATCGTCGTCCGCCACCAGGACGACGCCGCGCTTGATTGGGGTAGCAGCCATTTTTAATGTTCCTTCTCTAGGAGGGCATTGAGCGAGTGGCACACGGCCTGGAATTCCCGCTCCATGTCGGTAAGGATGCCGGACGCGCCTTCGGTGGTGTCGGTGCGGCCCAGTGTTTCCATGTCTTTGCACATCTGCGCCAGCGTTTCGGCGCCGACGTTGGCGCTGCTCGACTTGAGGCTGTGCGCAACCTTGCGCAGGTTGCCCGGATCGAGCCCGGTAATGGCCTTGCGCAGCGTGCGCAGGTGCTGCGGGGTGTCGTCGACATACGCCGCAATCACTTTTTGCACCAGCGCGTCGCCGCGCTCCTTGCTCAGCGCCCGGATGTTTTCCAGCGCGTGGCGGTTGATGACGTCGCGCTGCGCCGCGCCCGGCGTGGCTGGCGCGCGCGCGGCCGCCATCCTTGGCTCGGCCTCGCGCAGCACGGGGTCGTGCGGGCCGGCTTCGCGCGGCACCGGCACGTGCGGCGCGGGCGCGGGCGCAGGCGCAGGCGGCGCCATCGCCGCGCCGCCGTGGTGCACGCTGGTGGCCAGCGGCAGCGCGATCCAGCGTCCCAGCACGGCGGCCAGCTCCTGCTGGCTGAATGGCTTGCTCAGGTAGTCGTCCATCCCGGCCGCGAGGCAGGCTTCCTGGTCGCCCTGCAGCGCGTTGGCGGTAATCGCGATGATGGGCAGGGTGCGCGCGCGCCCGCATTCGCGTTCGTGGCGGCGGATTTCGGCGGTGGCGGCAAAACCATCCATCACCGGCATCTGGCAATCCATCAGCACCACGTCGTAGCCGTCGGTGCGGGCGGCGGCCAGCGCTTCGGCGCCGTTGCGTGCGCAGTACACGCCCAGGCCGAGCGAGTCGAGCATGGCGGTGGCCACTTCGACGTTGACCGGGTTGTCCTCGGCCAGCAGCACGCGCTGGCGGCGCAGCTTGCGGCCGGCCGGCGCCAGCGGCGCGTGCGTCACCGGCCCTGGCACCAGGGCCGATACCGGCTTGCCGCGCGGACGCGTCATGATGCATTCGAACAGGTCGGCCGCGCGCGCCGGTTTGATCAGCTGGTAGGCCACGCCCGCTTCGCGCCGCTGCACCGGGTCGGCCGCCATCCGGTTGTCGCTGATGAGCATGATGCGGGTGGCGCTGGTGGCGGGGTCGCCCTTGATGCCGGCCGCCAGCGACAGCCCGCTGGTGCGCTCCAGGTCCATGTCGATGATCGCCACTTCGTAGGGGCGCCCGCCGTGGGACGCGGCCAGCAGGCGGTCGACCGCATCGCGGGCCGACACCGCGCTGTCGCTGGCGACCTGCCATTCGGCCAGCTGGTGTTCGAGGCTGGCGCGGCTGTCGGCCTGCTCGTCGACGATCAGCACGCGCATGCCCTCGGTCATGCGCAGGCTGGCGTCGAGCATGTTGGGGTCGACCCGGCGCTTGTCGAAGCTGACCGTGAACCAGAAGACCGAGCCCTGGGTGGGGGCGTTGTCGACCCCGATCTTGCCGCCCATCAGTTCGACCAGCTGGCGCGAAATGGCCAGGCCCAGGCCGGTGCCGCCGTACTTGCGCGTGGTCGAGCTGTCGGCCTGGGAAAAGGCGTCGAAGATCCGGCTGCGCGCTTCGCGCGAGACGCCAATGCCGGTGTCGTGCACCTCGAAGCGCAGGCCGACGCTGGCGCCGTCTTCGGTTTCGACATCGACCTTGGCCAGGATCTGGCCGCGGTCGGTGAACTTGAGCGCATTGCCGATCAGGTTAGCCATGATCTGGCGCAGGCGGTTGGGATCGCCGCAGATGGCGATCGGGATATCGTTGGCGATGGCAAAGTCGAGCGCGATCCCCTTGGCCTGGGCTTGCGGGGTGTAGATGGTGTTGATGTCGTCGAGCAAATCCCACAGGTTGAAGTTGATGTACTCGATCGACAATTTGCCAGCCTCGATCTTGGAAAAGTCGAGGATGTCGTTGATGATCACCAGTAAGTGTTCGCCGGAGCGCTTGACCAGTTTGGTGTAATTGCGCTGGGTGTCGTTCAGCGCTGTGCTCAGCAGCATTTCGGTCATGCCGAGCACGCCATTCATGGGAGTGCGGATTTCGTGGCTCATGGTGGCCAGGAAGGCGCTCTTGGCGCGGCTGGCTGCTTCGGCCGCGTTCTTGGCCTTTTCCAGCTGCTCGGTGCGCACGCTGACCTGGCGTTCGAGTTCGTCGCGGTGGTGGGTGAGGGCGGCGCCGCGTCCTTCGATCTGGGCCAGCATGGCGTTGAAGCTGTCGATCAGCAAACCCATTTCGTCGGTGCGCTCGTGCGGGATGCGCAGGTTGTAGTTCTGGCTGGCCGAGACCTTTTGCGCCGCATTGATCAGCTTGGCCACCGGGTCGGCGATGCTGGCCTTGAAGCGGCTGGCCAGCATCAGCGACATCATCAGCGAGCCGCCCATGGCGGCGGCGATCACGCCCAGGCTCTTGAGGATGTCGAGCCACATCAGGGTCAGGTCGGCTTCGATCATGACGATGCCGACCTGGTAGTTGCCGTTGATGATAGGGCGGTACAGGCGCATGCGGCTGGACCAGAAGCGGCTGCCCTGGCGGCTCGCCTCGGCCAGCACGTCTTCGTCCAGGTTCATTTCCGGGGCGCTCGGTTCCGGTTCGGCCTGGCCGCTGCGCACGTAGCGGGCAAAGAGTTTACCTTTGCGGTCGAACAAGACCGCGTTGGATATTTCGACCTTGGCCTTGAGCGCGGACAAGGTGGCGGTGGCCTGGTCGCGGTCGTTGAACATCAGGGCGTCGACGCTATTGGTGCCGATCACGCCGGCAAACGAGGAGAGCTGCATGCCTTCGTCCTTGCGGTGGCCAAGGACCGAGGTGACGGCGAAGGCGATGAAGACAAAGAACAGCGCGGTGCCGGTCGACAGGAACGAAATGATCGTCAGTTTTTTGTTCAGGCTTGAGCGTTCAAAGTTCAGCATGGGGACGACTCGGCAGAAGGTGGTGAGATCCGGGAAATATGTCCCGCAGGAAAAATATACGGGGATTGATCTGGCACGACTTTGACAAGGAACAAAGGTGTCGGGACGGTGTCAAAAAATGCGACAGGGGGAGCCGCATTGGTGCCGCTGGCGTCCGGCGTGTGACGACCGGTGCCCGCCTAGCCTGACAGGAGATTGACATGCTTACGTGGCGGTACTAACTGGGAGGCGCCCAAGATGACTACGGTATTTCTCGCGGGCTCGATCAAGATCAGGCATCTGCACGACGACGTGCAGGTGCGCATCATGAATATTCTATCGATGAATGACGACGTGATCGTCGGCGATGCGGACGGCGCGGACCGCGTCATCCAGCAGTTCCTGTTCGATCAGGGCGCCCGCAAGGTGACGATCTACTGCAGCGGTGACCTGCCCCGCAATAACGTCGGCGGCTGGCCTGTGTGCCAGGTCACGACCTACCATGCGAAGCACTCCCGTGCCTATTTCACAGCGAAAGACGTGGCGATGGCAAACGCGGCCGACCTGGGGCTCATGGTGTGGGATGGCATGAGCACCGGAACGCTGAGCAACGTCATCGAACTGCTGGCCCGCAAGCGTCATTCGCTCGTCTTCATCAGCAAGGATCAGCAATTTCATCGAATTCTGTCGGTCAATGACCTCCAGGCGCTGGTTGCCCGCATGGCCAGTGCGGCGCGCGCCAAAGCCGACACGAAAATTGCGCTTTCCTCGCGCATCGAGAGCCTCCGCTCGCGCGCCATGCAGGACAACATCCTGGCGCTTCGCGCTGCGCGATCAGACTCGTCCAGGCTGGCGCCTCTGGAGCCCGATTCCGTCCTTCCCTCTTAACACATGCTTGTTGGTCAGGTTGCGTTTCATTCGCTTGCCCGGCCCGACCCTGTCATTCGTGGCGGCGGACCCAGGCCCGGGTCGAGGCGCGCAAAGAAAAGGGACGCCGAAGCGTCCCTGTATTGACTCTGTGTGGCCTGTCAGCAACACCCACCGCGCTTGCCCGCGCCGCCATAACGCGCTTCCTGGCGCTCGCGGAAGAACGCCTCGTAGCTCATCATCGGCTGGCCCGGATGGGTCGCCTCCATATGCGCCACATAGGTGTCGTACTCGGGCAGGCCGACCATCAGGCGCATGCTTTGCCCGAGATAGCGGCCGGCCTGGGCCAGGCCGCTGCCGGCGTCGAGCAGGGTGCTGAACATGCTCATGCGGGCGTGGCCGCGTTGGCGACGAAGGCGGTTTCCTGCGAGCTCGGCGCGGCAGCGGCGCGCGCCTTGAGCACCGTGCGCGCGCCGAACACCAGTACCGACAACACCACGAACATGAAGAAGCCGGCCAGCGAGGCATCGAGGTAATCGTTGAACACGATCTGGTGCATCTGGGCCATCGACTTGGCCGGTGCCAGCACGGTGCCCTGGTCGATTGCCGCCTGGAATTTCTGGGCGTGGGCCACGAAACCGATGCGCACATTGTCGTGGAAAATCTTTTGCCAGCCGGCGGTCAGGGTGCAGGCCAGCAGCCAGGCGGTCGGGACCATGGTGACCCACGCAAACCTGGCGCGCTTCATCTTGAACAGCACGCAGGTGGCGAGGATCAGGGCGATCCCGGCCAGCATCTGGTTGGCGATGCCGAACAGCGGCCACAGGGTGTTGATGCCGCCCAGCGGATCGACCACGCCCTGGTACAGGAAGTAGCCCCAGGCCGCCACGCACAGCGAGGTGGCGATCAGGTTGGCGGGGATCGATTCGGTGCGCTTGAGCGACGGCGCGAAGGTGCCCAGCAAGTCTTGCAGCATGAAGCGCCCGGCGCGGGTGCCGGCGTCCACCGCCGTGAGAATGAACAGGGCTTCGAACAGGATCGCGAAGTGGTACCAGAAGGCCATCATGGTCTTGCCGCCGATGACGTTCGACAGGATGTTGGCCATGCCTACCGCCAGGGTCGGGGCGCCGCCGGCGCGCGAAATGATGCTGTGCTCGCCGACATCCTTCGCGGTCTGGGTCAGCATCTCGGGCGTGATGACAAAGCCCATCTGCGTCACGGCCGCGGCCGCCGATTCGGCCGTCGTGCCGAGCAGTGCGGCCGGGCTGTTCATCGCAAAGTAAATGCCCGGCTCGATGGTCGAGGCGGCCACCAGCGCCATGATGGCGACGAACGATTCCATCAGCATCGCGCCATAGCCGATGAAGCGCGCGTGCTGCTCGTTTTCAATCATCTTCGGCGTGGTGCCGGAAGAAATGAGCGCATGGAAACCCGATACCGCGCCGCAGGCAATGGTAATGAACAGGAAGGGGAACAGGCTGCCCGACCAGACCGGGCCGCTGCCATCGATGAATTTGGTCACCGCCGGCATTTTCAGGTCCGGGGCGACGATCAGGATGCCGATCGCCAGGCCGACGATGGTGCCGATCTTCAGGAAGGTCGACAGGTAGTCGCGCGGCGCCAGCAGCAGCCACACGGGAATCACGGAAGCGACGAAGCCGTAGCCGATCAGCATCCAGGTCAGTTCGGTGCCGGTGAAGGTGAACATGGGGCCGAGCACGGCGTGTTCCTGCACAAGCTGGCCGCCGATGATGGCCAGCATCAGCAGCACGAAGCCGATCAGCGACACTTCGCCGATCCGTCCCACGCGCACGTAACGCGAGTACACGCCCATGAACAGGGCGATGGGAATGGTGGCCATGACGGTGAAACTGCCCCACGGCGAGCCGCTCAGGGCCTTGACCACGATCAGCGCCAGCACGGCGAGAATGATGACCATGATCATGAAGGTGCCGAGCAGGGCGATGACGCCGGGAATGTCGCCCAGTTCCGATTTGATCAGGTCGCCGAGCGAACGGCCATCGCGCCGCGTGGAAATGAACAGGATGATGAAATCCTGCACCGCGCCGGCCAGCACCACGCCGGCCAGGATCCACATCATGCCGGGCAGGTAGCCCATCTGTGCGGCCAGCACCGGGCCGACCAGGGGACCGGCGCCGGCGATGGCGGCGAAATGGTGGCCGAACAGCACGTATTTATTGGTGGGCACGTAG
This sequence comes from Massilia frigida, assembly GCF_011682175.1. Lineage (GTDB taxonomy): Bacteria > Pseudomonadota > Gammaproteobacteria > Burkholderiales > Burkholderiaceae_D > Telluria_A > Telluria_A frigida. The sequence goes on along the minus strand of NZ_WHJG01000038.1, from coordinate 19,396 downwards.
TCGAGCCCATCGTTGAACTTGTAGGCCGGGGTCTGGCGCTTGGGATCGAGTCCGAGCACCTTGTCGGCGATGAACTGGCTATAGAAGCGGTAGGCGATCAGGTACACGCAGAGCGCCGCGGCGACGATCCAGATCGCATTGATGGCTTCGCCGCGCTTGAGCGCGATATAGCCCAGCGCGCACGCGCCGAAAACCGACAGCGCAGCCCAGCCGAGCTGGCTTGACAGACGTTTCATGGTGACTCCTCCAAGGTGTTTTTTTATGGTCCGTGCCGGTTTGACCGGTCATGGCCGGTGTTGATACCGTACAGTGTGATTCAGTATCGAATGGACGGTTCTCCCCGGCAAGCGCAGCAATACGCAGAGCAATACGTATTACTACGTAAGCAGACGGGTCGGAAGCGACGTAGAATGTGGCTCATTTCACAAAGCCGTCATCGGCAGGCCGGGCGCTGCATGAAGTTAAGGCAAAAGGTCATCTTTCTCGCGATCACGCCGCTGATCCTGGCGCTGTGCACCATCGCGCTCTTCGTGCGCCACCAGGCCATCACGCTGGCCCAGCAGCAGCGCGCCACCATCCAGCAAGCCTACTTGGCCAGCAAGGAAGCCGAACTCAAGCACTATGTGGACCTGGCGACGCGCTCGGTGGCGCATCTGGTCAATTCCGGCAAGCGCGACCAGGCCACCCTCGACGAAGCCAAGCGCATCCTGTCGACCCTGAGCTATGGCGACGATGGCTATTTCTTCGTCTACGATTACCAGGGCAACAGCCTGATGCACCCGCGCCAGCCCGAACTGGTGGGACGCAACCTGTGGGATATGCGCGACGTCAATGGCGAGCCGACCATCCAGCGCCTGATCGCGCGCGCCAAGGCCGGCGGCGGCTTGCAGCGCTACATCTGGGCCAAGCCCTCGATCAACAAGCCGGCGCCGAAACTCGGCTATGTGATTCCGATGGAAAACTGGGGCTGGATGCTGGGCACCGGCATTTATCTGGACGATGTGGATGCCGCGCTGGCCAAGATCGACGCCCAGCAGTCGCGCAATATCCAGGGCACCTTGCTGTGGATCGCGGTGCTGGCCATTGTCAGCGCGCTGGTGGTGGCCAGTTCCGGACTGGCCTTGAATATCAGCGAGCTGCGCGTGGCCGACGCCAAGCTCAAGGTGCTGGCCCAGCGCGTGGTCGAGTCGCAGGAACAGGAGCGGGCGCGCCTGTCGCGCGACTTGCACGATGGCATCAGCCAGTGGCTGGTCTCGATCAAGCTGCAGATCGAAGCGGGCGTGATCCGTCTCGGCGGCGATGCGGCCCAGCAGCAGGCCGCGCGCGCCAGTTTCGAGCATACCGCCGGCCAGCTTAACGATGTGCTGGGTGAAGTGCGGCGCATTTCGCACAATCTGCGCCCGGCCATACTCGACGACCTGGGCCTGGCCGCCGCGCTCGACCACCTGGCGCATGAAGCGACCCAGAACAGCGCGCTGCCGGTGCGTTTCCTGGCGCGCGGCGCCAGCGATGGGCTGGCCGACGTGGCCAACACGGTGCTGTTCCGCATCGCCCAGGAAGCGCTGACCAATATCGAACGGCATGCCGGCGCGCGCCAGGTCGAGATCACCCTGGCGCGTGAGGCTGGCTGCGTCACGCTCACCATTGCCGACGACGGCGCGGGGTTCGACGCGGCCAGCGTGGCGCTGCATCCCAAGCGCGGCATCGGCCTGCGCAACATGATGGAGCGCATGGACGCCATCGGCGGCAAGCTCGCCATCACCTCGGCGGCGGCGGGCACGTCGGTGCAAGCGTCGGTTCCGCTTCCACCCAACGCCAGGCGCTCATGACCGATATCATTCACATCCTGCTGGTCGACGACCATCCGCTGGTGCGCGACGGCTTGCGCGCGCGCCTGGAAGCGGTGCCGCATTTGCGCGTGGTGGCCGAAGCCGATGGCGGCGAGGAAGCCTTGCGCCAGGCTGGCGAACACGCCATCGACCTGGTGCTGATGGACATCAATATGCGCGGCCTGAGCGGCATCGACGCCAGCGCCCAGTTCCGCCTGCGCTACCCGGCCATCGCCGTGCTGATCCTGTCGATGCACGACAAGATCGAATACGTCAGCCAGGCCATGCAGGCCGGCGCGCGCGGCTATGTGCTCAAGGATGCGCCCGGCAAGGATATCGTGCTGGCCATCGACACCGTGATGGCCGGCGGTATTTACTACAGCGCCGCGCTGGCGCGCCAGCTGGCCCGCCCCAATGTGCAAGACAACCAGTTGTCCGCGCGCGAACAGGAAGTGCTGCAGCAGCTGGCGGGTGGCCAGTCCAACAAGCAGATCGCGCGCGCGCTCGACCTGTCGGTACGCACGGTGGAGACGCACCGCCTCAACATCAAGCGCAAGCTGGGCATCGAAGGGCAGGCCGAACTGATCAGATATGCCGTGCGCCACGCACGTTTTGAAGGAAACTAGTATCCTTTTGCAACGATGGGAAGTAATGATGCCGGACTGCTAACGCGGGCGCCACGAACGTGGGGCACGAACGTGGGGCACGAACGTGGGGCACGAACGTGAGGCACGAAGTGGTTGCTTCCGATCATTATCTCCACTAAGATTACCGAACCCCCTCAATCAAAGATGCCGATGGCTGCCTTCGACACAACACCGTTCCCGTTGGTAGAAATGCAAGCGGCGGCCAACGCGCAAAACGAGTGGCTGGCGCTGACCGTGCGGGTCGGCTACGGCCCCGGCCTGGACCAGGCCGCCGCCCTGCACGCGGTGTTCGGCGCGCCCGACCTGCTCACCGCCATCGCTCCGCTCGACTGCATCCTGCACCTCGCATCGCCCGCCGTGCTGACGCCGGCCCTGCTGGCGCTGATGCCGCCGCAGCGCGTGATCTTGGCCATCGATGCCAGCGTGTTCGGCGACGAAGCGCTGGTCAAGCAACTGCTGGCGCTGCACGAGGAAGGCTACCGCGTGCTGGTCGACGGCCACCCGGCCGAGGGCGTCAAGCTGCCGGCCACCTTGCGCGCGGTCGCGCTCGATTGCACCGCGGGCTTGCCGGTGGTACGCGGCGGCAAATACCAGGTCTTGTCCCTGTTCGGCCCGCACCTGGGGTATGGCGTGCACAGCGCGGCGCACTTTGCCGACTGCGCCGAGGCCGGTTTTGAATGGCTCAGCGGCGACTGGCCCCTGCATCCTGCGCCCAACGTCAAGCCGCATGACGGTACCTCGCGCAAGCGCTTGCTGGCCTTGCTCGGCCTGCTGGCGCGCGACGCCGAATCGCGCGAACTCGAACAATTGCTCAAGCAAGATCCGGCACTATCCTATCATTTGCTCAAGCTGGTCAATTCGGCCGCGTTTGCGCTCAGTACCCAGATCACCAGCTTCGGCCAGGCCATCAACCTGCTGGGCCGGCGCCAGTTGCAGCGCTGGCTGCAACTGCTGCTGTACGCGCGCCAGCAGCCCGACGGCATGGCCAATCCGCTGCTGCCGCTGGCCGCCTTGCGCGCGGCCCAGCTCGAATCCCTGTGCAAGCTGCAGGGCGGCGAGCGCGACGACCAGGATATTGCCTTCATGACTGGCGTGTTTTCGCTGCTCGACGTGCTGTTCGGCATGCCGATGGAAGATATCGTCGGCGCGCTCGGCCTGGCGCCGGCCGCGGCCGAAGCGCTGCTGCTGCGCGAAGGACGCCTCGGCGCACAACTGGGCATGGTGGAACAGCGCGTGCCGGCGCCCGCGCAACTGGCCGCGCTCGAGATCGACAACAAACAATGGTGGCAAAGCCAGCTGCACGCGTTTCACTGGGCGATCCAGGTCAGCAGGAATTTGTAGGATGCATGTCAGCGCCGCGACCGACTTCCTGACCAGTAGTGCCGCGCTGTGCGCCGCCGTACTCAAGCTGCGCGGCGAGCCGCTTGCCGCCGAGCTCGGGCGCATCGCGCGCGACTTGCTGTCCAGCCCGCACGGCAGCTTTGTCGCACCCGGGCAGGCGGCCGACGGCGCCGATCCCCAGCTTGCCTGCGAGGTTGCCAGCGGTGGCCACCAGTTCGGCCGCCTGGTGGTGAGCGGGCGCGCCGCCTACGACGAGGCCGACCGGCGCCTGCTGGCCGGCCTGGCCGGGCTGGCCGCCAGCCTGTTGCAGGTCAACGGCTTCGCGCTGCGCTCGACCCAGGCTTACCTCGACCTCGAAGCGGAGTTGTCGCACCAGGCGCAAATCCTCGACCAGATCCACGAGTCGGTGCTGACGATGGACCAGACCGGCTACATCACCAGCTGGAACAAGGGCGCCGAGCGCCTGTTCGGCTACACAGCACAGGAGGCGGTGGGGCGCAACATCCTGTTCCTGTACGCTGAGGAAGACACGGGCTTTCACGATGCCTTCGTGGAGCAGGGCGGACGCATGATGGAAGTGCGGCGCCGCAAGAAGTCGGGCGAGGTGTTCTGGGCCAGCCTGTCGCTCTCGCCCCTGCGCGACCGCGAGCAGCGCCCGGTCGGCCTGATCGCCTACCTGACCGACATCACCGAACGCAAGTACGCCGAAGAACGCCTGCACCACCTGGCCTACTATGACGCGCTGACCGGGCTGCCGAACCGCAGCCTGATGGCCAAGCTGGTCGACCAGGCCCTGATGGCGGCCCAGCGCAAGGGCGCCACGGCGTGCATCCTGTTCGTCGACCTGAACCGCTTCAAGATGTTCAACGACACCCTTGGGCGCGCCACCGGCGACGAGCTGCTGAAACAGGTGGCGCAGCGCTTCCGCCAGGTGCTGCGCGAGCAGGACGTGGTGGCGCGCCTGTCGGGCGACGAATTCGCGGTGGGCCTGTTCGACATCCGCGAGCATTTCGAGGCGACCACGGTGGCGCACAAATTGCAGGCGGCGCTGGTCGAGCCGTTCATCATCGACGGCAACGACCTGCGCGTGGGCGCCAGCGTCGGCATCAGCGTCTATCCGCAGGACGGCACGGATGCCGAAGCCTTGCTGCGCGTGGCCGACATCGCCACGGCGCGCGCCAAGCAGGGCGGCGATGGCGACAGCGTGACCTTCTACAGCCACGACATGAACCAGGGCATGCAGGAGCGCATGCGTCTCGAATCCGGGCTGCGCCAGGCGCTGGCCAATGGCGAACTGCTGCTGCACTACCAGCCCAAGTTCGAGATCAGCACGCGCGCGATGGTCGGCGCCGAAGCGCTGGTGCGCTGGCTCGATCCGCGCCGCGGCCTGGTGCCGCCGGCCGAGTTCATTCCGCTGGCCGAAGCGACCGGCCTCATCGTCCATTTGGGCGAGTGGGTGCTGGAAGCGGCCTGCGCCCAGGCGGCGCTGTGGCAGGCGGCCGGCCTGCCGCCGTTCCGCCTGGCCGTGAACGTGTCGGCGCGCGAATTTTCGGCCGCCTTGCCTGGGCGCGTGAGCGAGATCCTGGCGCGCTACCAGCTCGACCCGTCCTGGCTGGAACTGGAAATTACCGAAAGCACCTTGATGCACGACATCGAGCGCGTGATCGTCATCATGGACCGCATTACGGCGCTCGGCGTGAGCCTGTCGCTGGACGACTTCGGCACCGGCTATTCCAGCCTGTCGTACCTGAAACGCTTCCCGATCGACACCCTGAAGATCGACCGCTCGTTCACCACCGGCCTGCCGTTCGACGGCAACGACTGCGCCATTGCCAGCACCATCATCAGCATCGGGCGCCAGCTGCGCCACAAGGTGATAGCCGAAGGGGTGGAAACCTTGCAGCAGCTGGAATTTTTGCGCGACGCCGGCTGCGACGAAGTGCAGGGCTACCTGTTCTCGCGTCCGCTGCCGGCGGGCGAATTCGAACGCCAGCTGCGTGCCGGCTGGGTCGATCCCAGCTGATTTTTTCTGAGGTCTATGTAAATTTCTCGCTAGACATGGTTATCCCGCGCAGGCATGATATCAAGTTGTTATTGTTGCCAATAACATCTCGCTGGCGATTCCTCTTACTATCACCCAAGGATGACCATGTCCCATTCCACGCCGCTGGCCCGTCCCACGTTCGCGCCGGCCCAGCGATCCGTCACCGCCGTCCGTCAGGACGCGGGCGTCAACGCCGCCCTGGCCGGCACCATCGACCCCGCCATCCCGCATGCCGGACTGGCGCTGACCGGCACCGAGGGCGACGATACGCTGAGCGGCGATGTGCTGGACGACCGCATCGACGGATTGGGCGGCGCGGACCGGCTGTACGGCGGGAAGGGAAATGATGACCTGGACGGCGGCGGCGGCAACGACTCCCTGTACGGCGGCGACGGCAACGATACCTTGTCGGGTAGCGCAGGCAACGATGTACTCATGGGCGGCGAAGGTGACGATCTGCTCGACGGTGGCGATGGCAACGACACGCTTTCCGACAGCTTGGGCAACGATACGCTCGATGGCGGTGCCGGTAACGACGAACTCACGATCGGCTCCTGGAGTTCCGCGACAGGTGGCTTGGTCAGTGTCTCCGGCGGTGGCGGTGACGATAAGATCGTTGTCAATCCGGGCACGGCGACTAAAGGTGTGGACGTGTCGGGCGGCAGCGGCAGCGACATTTTTTACTTTTCGTCTAGCCAACACGCCGAAAGCGTCGTCATCAACGATTTTCAGACCGGCATCGGTGGCGATCAACTTGAGTTCAGCTCCATCACGGCATCCGCATCGACCAACCCGTTTGGCGCCAGCGGCTACCTGCGGCTGGTCCAGAGCGGAAACGATACGTTGCTGCAGATGGATGACGATGGCGCCAAAGGCACGGCCTTCGCCTTCCATACCTTGGCAACCCTGCGCGGCATTGTCGCCACCAGTCTCGATGCTGCCAATTTTGTGGCTGGAATCAATCCCGACGGGACCGGGGGCGGCCGTTTTGTCCTGGGTACCGCAGGCGATGATTACCTCCACGGCGGCCGGCATGGAGACACGCTCATGGGGGGCAGCGGTAACGACTTCATTGCCGGCAGGGAGGGCAACGACGTGTTCCATGGCGAGTTGGGCAACGATTCTATCGAGGGCGGCGAGGGCAATGACATGCTCCATGGCGAGTTGGGCGACGATGTCATCGAGGGGGGCGGTGGCCACGACCAACTGTACGGCGGCGAGGGCCGGGACTATCTGGCCGGTGGAGCGGGCGACGATCGCATCGAGGGCGGGGGCGGCGACGACAAGCTGTTTGGTGCGGAGGGCAACGACCTCATCAATGGCGGCAGCGGGAACGACACCATCGAGGACTTTGCCGGCGATGACCAGCTGAGCGGCGGTTATGGTAACGACGTCATCCGCAGCTATGTTGGGGCCGACACGCTCATGGGCGGCAATGGCAACGATAATCTGCTTATGTACATGGGCGACTGCGTGCTCGATGGCGGTGCCGGCGACGACACGCTTGATGGCGGGCTCAGTAACGGCCTCCTCAATGGTGGCAGCGGCAATGACTACCTGAAAATTGCTGTTGTTGGCGAGAGCGGCCTGTTCGGCGGTAGCGGAAATGACGTGCTCGACATGCAGCTTGCATACGGCCGTGTGGTGGCGTCGGGCGGGGCGGGCGATGACATCTTCAATCTCAGGGAGCCTGGCCGAGGCGCCATCGTGAGCGCCAGCGGCGGCGATGGTGTCGATACCTACCAAGTGAGCGGTCTTGGCCTGGGCAACAACATCACGGTCAAGGACTTCAGCGCAGGCGCCGGTGGCGACCGCATCGATGTCAGCCTGATGCCCAACTCAGGCGGTCCTGGCAACCCGCTCGCCACGGGCGTGCTGCGCTACGTTCAAAGCGGCACCTCCACCGTGCTGCAGTTTGACGCCGATGGCACTGCCGGTCCAGACACCGCCTACACCCTGATGACCCTGCAGAACGTGGTGGCCGCCAAGCTGATGGCAGACAATCTGATCTACGCCGAGGCACCGGCCCGCGCTGCCATGGCGCCGGTGGAACTGGTGGGCGTGGCGCCCGACTACGTGCACGTCGCCTAAGCACCCGCGTGCCGCATCGCTTGGCCCGTCGTCGCCAGCCTTGCGCCAGGGGCGTCGGTCCCCGGCTGGCGCGTTCGATCCCGCCACCCCGCCTTCCGGCCTGACCCTGGCCGGCACCGGCACCGGCACCGGCACCGGCACTGGGGACGCGGACAGCCTGACCGGCAGCGCGCTCGGCTACCGCATCCACGGCCGGTAACGCTGACCTTGACTGCGACGCCGGCCCTGGCCGCCGCGGCGATGGCGCTGGGTGCAACTGGTCGGCCTGGCAAGCGCCGGGTACCTGAGCGCTTCAGCGGACCACTGCCGCCTTTGTCATAAAATGTTACATATTCCTTAATTTTAACTCCTGTACATTCCAATCGGGCGGGGGCATGATGGACGTTGAACGCCATCAATCACCATCATTCCCCGGAGCCCCATGATCACTTCCAACGCCCGTACTGAGCACCATGCCGACCTGATCAGCAACGATGCCCTCCAGGCCAGTCCCGGCAACTCCGTGGCCGGCGCCGGCCTCAATCTGCAGGGTTGGCGCGGCACCGACGCGCTGTATGGCTTGGAGTTCAACGACACGATTTCGGGCAATGGCGGCTCGGACAAGCTGTGGGGCTACGGCGGCGACGACTACATTATCAGCAACGACCCGGACGACGACACGCCCGCCGGGTCCGACGTCCTGTTCGGCTTCGACGGCAACGATACCCTCCTCGGCGGCCGGGGCAACGACGCCCTGAACGGCAACTTCGGTAATGACTTCCAGGATGGCGGTGGCGGCAACGACGAGCTCAAGGGCGAACTGGGCAACGACACCCTGCAGGGCGGCGCGGGCCACGACACGCTCAACGATTTCGAGGGCAAGGACATGCTGCTGGGCGGCGCCGGGGTCGACTTGCTGTACTCCGAACGGGGCGGCGCCAGCCTGCTCGACGGCGGCATCGATAACGACTTCCTGTTCGGTGACGGCCAGGACACCTATCTCGGCGGCGCTGGCGCCGACCGCATCACGATCCGCACCCGGGCCGCCGAAGCGGCCGCCACCACCCTGGCCGACGGCGGCGCCGGCAACGACCTGTTCAGCGTGGCGTTCCTGAACCAGGGCTCGGCGCGCGTGACCGGCGGCGGCGGGCGCGACGTCTACCTGCTGGAACGCGAGAGCGGCCCCGCCGGCTACGTTGTCACCGATTTCGCCGGCGGCCCGCAAGGCGACCGGATCGATGCCAGCCGTCTGCTGGCCGGCATCGACCTGTCCCTGGGCGACCCGTTTTCAAACGAACGCGGTTATCTGAAGCTGGTGCAGGACGGCGCCGACAGCGTGCTGCAATTCGACGCCGACGGCGCCAAGGGCAGCGCGGCCGCTTTCAAGACCGTGCTGCGGCTCGAAGGCGTGAGCGCGGCGTCGGTGGCGGCGAACATCGCGACCAGCCAGGTCAGTCCGGACGGCATCGACAATGGCGAGACCATCGTCGGCGGCGAGCGCAACGACGACATTTCCGGCTCCTACCTGAACGACCGCTACGAAGGCAACGGCGGCAACGATACCATTCAGTCCGGGGCCGGCAACGACACCCTGCTCGGCGGCGCCGGCGCCGATGTGTTGTTGGGCGGCAATGGCGACGACCTGATCGAGGGCGGCGACGGCAACGACTACCTGGGCGGCGGCGTGGGCTCGAACATCGTATCCGGCGGCGCCGGCAATGACCAGCTGACGGTGGAGTACGCCGGCGACAACCTGCTCGATGGCGGTGATGGCAACGATACCCTGAACGCGGGCGGCTACCAGGCCACCCACTTCGGCACCACGCAACTGTCCGGCGGCGCCGGCGACGACCAGATTGACATATCCTCAGGTTCACCGGCGGTGACGCTGATCGCCAGCGGCGGCAGCGGGCGTGACACGTTTCGCCTGTTGACGTACGGGTTCGCGGAGAGCACGCCGCACATCACGCTGACCGATTTTTCGGTCGGTGCGGAAGCGGACCTGCTCAATCTGAACCTGTCGTTCACGTGGAGTTACACCGGCAACCCCTTCGGCGCCGATGGCTACCTGCGCCTGGAGCAGCGCGGCGCCGACACGGTACTGCGCGCCGACAACGACGGCGCGGCCGGCACGGACTACACCCTGATTGACATCATGACCTTGCGCAACGTGAGCGCCACCAGCCTGACCAAAGCCAATTTCGTGCAGGGCTACGACCCCGCGGCCGCCTTCTTCGGCCGGGTGCTGACCGGCACGGCCGGGGCCGATAGCATCAGCGGCGACGCACGCGCCGAACACTTCATCGGCCTGGGCGGCAGCGACACCCTGCTCGGCGGCGCCGGCGACGACCTGGTCGAAGGCGGCGACGATGGCGACCTGCTGCAAGGCGGCAGCGGCAACGACAGCATCTTCGGCGGCAACGGCGACGACACGCTGGCCGGCGAAGAGGGCAGCGACAGCGTGGTGGGCGGGCACGGCAATGACGTGGTGACGGGCGGCGCGGGCGACGACATCGTCAGCGGCGACGATGGCGACGACATCCTCACCGATGTCGAAGGCAGCAACGTGCTGACGGGCGGCTACGGCCGCGATACCATCGTCAGCACCGGCAGCGGCAGCGACAAGGTCGACGGCGGAGAGTACGAAGACACCGTCACCGGCGGCGTTGGCGATACGCTCGACGGCGGTGGCGGCGACGACCGGCTGTTCGCCGATTTCACGGGCGGCGCCAAAGGTTCGGTGCGCATGCTGGGCGGCTGGGGCGACGACGTGCTCACCTTCGGTCCCTCGCTGGCATTCCAGGACGTCCTCGTCAGCGGCGGCGAGAGCCTTGACACCTACCGGTTCGCACCCGGTGCCCACGCCGGGCAGGTTTATATCACCGATTTCCATCTCGGCTACCGCAACGACGTGCTCGACCTCGACGCCCTGATTCCGCAGGTCGTGGCCAACTACGTCGGCAATCCGTTCGGCGCGCTCGGCTACCTGCGCGTGCAGCAGCACGGCAACAGCACGCTGCTCCAGTTCGACGAAGATGGCGCCGCCGGCAGCGCGGCGAGCTTTCGCACCATCCTCACCCTCGACGCCGTCACGCCCGCCCAGCTGACCGCCAACCACATTGCCGGCGGCATGAATCCGAACGGCTCCGTGGATGGCATGCACCTGTCCGGCTGGCACTACGACGAGATTCTCAACGGCGGGCGCAGCAACGATGTGCTCGACGGTCAACAGGGCAATGACGTGCTGTACGGTTTCCAGGGGAACGACGTGCTGCGTGGCGGCTATCACAATGACGCCCTGCATGGTGGCGAGGGCGACGACCTGCTCGACGGCGAGGACGACAACGACATGCTGCTCGGCGACACCGGCGCCGACACCCTGAACGGTGGCCAGGGCGACGACAAGCTCGACGGCGGCGCGGGCAACGACGTGCTCGATGGCGCCAGTGGCCTCGACCTGCTGCAGGGCGGGCAGGGCGACGATGTGCTCGACGGCGGTATCGGCAACGACACGCTCGATGGCGGGGACGGCATCGACATCCTCAAGGCCGGCGATGGCGACGATAGCCTCGACGGCGGCGCCGGCAACGACGAGCTGAGCGGTGGCGAGGGCAAGGATGTCCTGCGCGGCGGCGCCGGCGACGACATCCTGAACGGCGGCAATGGCGACGATGCGCTGTTCGCTGGCCAGGGCGACGACCTGCTCGACGGTAGCGCCGGCAACGACACCCTCGACGGCGGCAGCGGCAGCGTGCAGCTCAACGGTGGCAACGGCAACGATGTGCTCAAGGTCAGCGGCAGCGGCAACAGCGGCCTGTTCGGCGGACGCGGGGCCGACCTGATCGAGATCGCCGCCACGCAACAGGCGCTGGCGGGGCGCGTGGTGGTGGCGGGCGGCGAGGACGCCGACACCATCGTCTTCACGCGCGGCGCGCTGGATAACACGGCGCTGACGGCCAGCGGCGGCGCCGGCATCGACACTTACGTGCTGCGCGGCGAAGGGCGCCTGGGCAGCCTGGCGGTGAAGGATTTCGCGGCCGGTGCCGGGGGCGACCGCATCGACCTGCGCGGCCTGGCAGCGCCAGACGGTGTGCTGAAGTTCGTGCAGAGCGGCAGCGCGACGCTGGTGAGTTTCGATGCCGACGGCGCCGCCGGCCCGCTGGCCGCAGTCACGCTGATGACCTTGCAAAACGTGCTCGCCAGCAGCCTGACCAGCGACAACGTGGTCGACGTTGCCGGCGCGCCGGTGCAACTGGTGGGCGTGGCGGATGCCTCTGCGGCCGCGTTCATCATCGGCTAAGCGCGGCAAACCAGGAACGCTTGCCACGCACCTTGTTCTTCACCGGCTCCTGGTGCGCGGCGGCGCGCCGGATGAACAGATTGTTACATTTTATTTAACCTTGACTTCTATACATTCCTATCGGGCACGGGCATGATTGCGGTTGAACGCCATCAGCCACCCATCTTTCCCCGGACCCACATGACCATTTCCAACGCCTTCACTGAGCACAATACCGACTTTGCCAGCAACGATGCTCTCCAGGCCAGCCCCAGCGCCACCCTGGCCGACGCCGGCCGCAATCTGCAGGGTTGGAGCGGCGATGACATTCTTTATGGCTCGGAGTTGAACGACACCATTTCGGGCAACGGTGGCTCGGACAGGATGTGGGGCTATGCCGGCGACGACTACATTACCAGTAACGAGCCGGACGACGACACCCGCGCCGGGCACGACGACCTGTTCGGCTTCGACGGCAACGACACCCTCCTCGGCGGCCGGGGCAACGACTCCCTGAACGGCAACTTCGGCAATGATTTCCAGGATGGCGGTGGCGGCAACGACGATCTCAAAGGGGAACTGGGCAACGACACCTTGCAGGGCGGCGCCGGCCACGACACGCTCAACGATTTCGAGGGCAAGGATATGCTGCTGGGTGGCGCCGGGGTCGATTTCCTGTACTCCGAACGGGGCGGCGCTGGCCTGCTCGACGGCGGCGACGACAACGACGTGTTGCTGGGCGACGGCCAGGACACCTATCTCGGCGGCGCCGGCAACGACCGCATCACGATCCGCACCCGGGCCGCCGAAGCTGCGGCCACCACTCTGGCCGACGGCGGCGCCGGAAACGACCTGTTCAGCGTTTCTTTCCTGAACAAGGGCACGGCGCGCGTGACCGGCGGCGGCGGGCGCGACGTGTACCTGCTGGAACGCGAGAGCGGCCCTGCCGGCTACGTTGTCACCGATTTCGCCAGCGGCCCCGAGGGCGACCAAATTGACGTTAGCAAGCTGCTGGCCGGCATCGACCTGTCGCTGGGCGACCCGTTTTCAAGCCAGCGTGGCTATCTGAAACTGGTGCAGGACGGCGCCGATACCTTGCTGCAATTCGACGCCGACGGCGCCAAGGGCACGGCGTCCGTCTTCAAGACCGTGCTGCGGCTCGACGGCGTGGCCGGCGCGTCGGTGGCGCCGAACATCTCCACCAGCCTGGTCATCCCGGCTGGCATCGACGACGGCGAGACCCTCATCGGCGGCGCCCGTAACGAGGATATCACCGGCTCCCACCTGAACGACCGCTACGAAGGCAACGGCGGCGCCGACGCGATCTGGGGTGGGGCGGGGAACGACACCGTACTCGGCGGCGACGGTGCCGATGTGCTGTACGGCGCAGAGGGCGACGACCGGATTGAAGGTGGCGAGGGCGACGACCACCTGCAGGGCGGCGCCGGCTCGGATACGCTGTTCGGTGGCGCAGGCAAGGACTTGCTGGAGGCGGACTACGGCGGCGACAGCCTGCTCGAAGGCGGCGATGGCAACGACCACTTGAGGGCGGGCTACGGTTACCAGCCCACCAAGACCGGCACAGTGAAACTGTTCGGCGGCGCTGGCGACGACCGCATCGAGATCTCGGAGGGGACAGCGGCGGTGACGGTGAGCGCAACCGGTGGCAGCGGGCGCGACACCTTCACCCTGTGGACGTACGGCACTCCGGGCACCATCGCGAACCTGACCGTGACCGATTTTTCGGTGGGCGCGGAAAACGATGTCATCGACCTGTTTCTGTCCCTGTCGTCGAACTATACCGGCAATCCGTTCGGCGCCGACGGCTACCTGCGCCTGGAACAGCGCGGCGCCGACACGGTACTGCGCTACGACCGTGACGGCGCAGCCGGGGCCAAAAACGCCATGACCGACATCATGACTCTGAGCAACGTGAGCGCCACCAGCCTCACCAGCGCCAATTTCAAACAGGGCTACGACCCCATGGCCGGCTTTTTCGGCCGGGTGCTGACCGGCACGGCCGGCGCCGACAGCCTCAGCGGTGACGAACGCGCCGAATACCTCAACGGCCTGGGCGGCAGCGACACCCTGCTCGGCGCCGGCGGCGACGACCTGATCGAAGGCGGCGACGATGGCGACCTGCTGCAAGGCGGCGCCGGCAAGGATAGCATCTTCGGCGGCAACGGCGACGACACGCTGGCCGGCGACGAGGGCAACGACAGCATGGTGGGCGGGTTCGGCAAGGATGTCCTGAGCGGCGGCGCGGGCGACGACTACCTCAACGGCGACGTCGACGACGACATTCTCACCGATGTCGAAGGCAACAACGTGCTGACTGGCGGCTACGGCCACGACCTGATCGTGAGCACCGGCAGCGGCAGCGACAAGGTCGACGGCGGCGACGGCAACGACACCATCACCGGCGGCGCCGGCGATACGCTCAGCGGCGGCTGGGACGCGGACCATATGTTCGCCGATTTTGCGGGCGGCGCCAAAGGCTCGGTGCACATGGTTGGCGACGGCGGCAACGACGTGCTCACCTTCGGCCCTTCGCTGTCCTTCCAGGACGTGGTGGTGAGCGGCGGCTCCGGCGCCGATGTCTACGCGTTTGCGCCCGGTGCGCGCGGCGGGCAGGTGTACATCACCGACTTCGATCTGAACTACCGCAACGAGGTGATCGACCTGGACGCCCTGATTCCGCAGGTCGCGGCCAATTATGTCAGCAACCCCTTCGGCGCGCTCGGCTACCTGCGCCTGCAGCAGAACGGCAACAGCACCTTGCTGCAGTTCGACGCGGACGGCGCCGCCGGCAGCGCGGCGAGCTTTCGCACCATTTTGACCATCGACGCCGTGGTGCCCTCGCAGCTGACCGCCAACCACATTGCCGGCGGCATGAATCCGAACGGCTCCGAGGACGGCATCCACCTGTCCGCCTGGCGCGAAGACGCGATTTTCAAGGGCGGGCGCAGCAACGATGTGCTCGAGGGCGGGGAAGGCCTTGACTTGCTGTACGGTTTCCAGGGCAACGACGTACTGCGGGGTAACGTCCGCAACGACACCCTGCACGGTGGCGAGGGTGACGACCTGCTCGACGGCGGGAGCGAGAACGACATGCTGCGCGGCGACGCCGGCACCGACACCCTGAACGGTGGCTATGGCGACGACAATCTCGACGGCGGCGCCGGTGCGGATGTGCTGGAAGGCTGGCAGGGCGCCGACCTGTTGCAGGGCGGCCTGGGCAACGACCTGCTCGACGGCGGCATCGGTAACGACACGCTCGGTGGCGGCGAGGGCGCCGACATCGTCAAGGCCGGCGATGGCGACGACAGCGCCGACGGCGGCGCCGGCAACGACGAGCTGAGCGGCGGCGAGGGCAACGACGTCCTGCACGGCGGCGCCGGCGACGACACTGTGAATGGCGGCAACGGCAACGATGCGCTGTTCGCCGGCCAGGGCGACGACGTGCTCGACGGCGGCGCCGGCAACGACACCCTGGACGGCGGCAGCGGCAATGTCCAGCTGAACGGCGGCAACGGCAACGACCTGCTGAAAGTGGTGGGCAGCGGCAACAGCGGCCTGTTCGGCGGACGCGGCGCCGACCTGATCGAGATTGCCGCGACCCAGCAGGCGCTGGCGGGGCGCGTGGTCGTGTCGGGCGGCGAGGAAGCCGACACCATCGTCTTCACGCGCGGCACGCTTGATAACACGGCGCTGACGGCCAGCGGCGGTGCCGGCATCGACACCTACGTGCTGCGCGGGGAAGGGCGCCTGGGCAGCCTGACAGTGAAGGATTTTGCAGCCGGCGCGGGGGGCGACCGCATCGACCTGAGCGCCCTGGCAGCGCCAGACGGTGTGCTCAAGTTCGTGCAGAGCGGCAGCGCGACGCTGGTGAGTTTCGACGCCGACGGCGGCGCCGGTCCGCTGGCCGCGGGCACGCTGATGACCTTGCAAAACGTGCTCGCCAGCAGCATGACCAGCGACAACGTGGCCGCAGGCGCATCGGTGCAACTGGTGGGCGTGGCGGATGCGGCAGCGCACGCGTTCATCATCGGCTGACCTACGCAAGTGAGGAACGATTGCCACGCACCTTGCCATGCGCAAGGGCGTGGCAAAGTCGCATCTAGACACTGCAGAGGGAACGGCGGATCATAGTGATCCGCGGATTGCGGAACGCTCGTCCTGCCTCGATTCAACCTTCTGTAAAGGAATTGCCATGTCCACTTTTCTCATGCAGTCCGAGGCCGACGGCGAGCTGTTGCGCCCGGCAAATTTTTTGGTGAGCGGCCTGACCCTGACCGGCACCGCCAACAATGACATCCTGCGCGGTGGCGCGCTGGATGACCAGATATTCGGCCTGGGCGGCGCCGACCTGATCTTCGGCAGCGGCGGCAACGACTATATCGACGGCGGCGACGAGGACGGCTCGGGCGACCGCCTGAACGGCGGCGATGGCGCCGACAGCGTGCTCGGCGGCGCTGGCGACGATGTCATGTTCGGCGACGCTGGCAACGACCTGCTCGACGGCGGGGCCGGTACCGACCAGATCAACGGCGGCGCCGGCGATGACCTGGTGCGCGGCGGCGAAGAGCGCGACTTCCTGCGCGATGATCTCGGCAGCAATATCCTCCTTGGCGGCCCGGGTGACGACAGCCTGAGCGCCACCGGCCCCGGGGCCGACCGGCTCGACGGCGGCGCTGGTAACGACGCGCTCGAAGGCGGCAACGGCAACGACAGCCTGGATGGCGGCGCCGGCCACGATTCGCTGTGGGTCAAGATAGCGGCGGGCAGCGGCGCGCCGGGCGAGTTGCTGCTGTCCGGCGGCGACGGCGACGACACGCTGGGCTTTCAGGCGGCCACGGCACTGGTCATGGTGCACGCCAGCGGCGGCGCCGGCAGCGATGCGTTTACGTTTTCCGGGGGCGTGCACGGCGAAACCATCGTCATCGACGATTTCGTGGCGGGTCCCGGTGGCGATAAGCTCAGCATCGGCGCAATGCAGCCCTTTTACAACAGCAATCCTTTCGGCGCCGCCGGCTACGCGCGCCTGCTACAGCAAGGCAGCGACACGCTGGTCCAGATCGACGCCGATGGCGCCGCCGGCAGCGCCGCCACGTTCCGCACCGTGGCCACCCTGCTCGGCGTGCGCGCGCAGGACGTTGCGCCGAATAATTTCGTCGAAGGCTACAACCAGGATGGCTCGCTCAACGGCATGAATCTGCAAGGCGGCAGCGGCAACGACTTCGTGCTGGCCGGCGTGCTCAACGACACCATCCGCGGCGGGGCCGGCGACGACACCGTGCTGGGAATCCTGGGCGACGATGTGCTGTACGGTGAAGACGGCATCGATAGCCTCGACGGCTTTGTCGGCAACGACCTGCTCGACGGCGGCGCTGGCGGCGACTACCTGATGGGCGGAGAGGGACGCGACACCCTGTTTGGCGGCAGCGGCAACGACCTGCTGTCGGGCCAGGAAGGCAGCGATCTGCTGTATGGCGGCGATGGCGACGACCAGTTGTTCGGCGAGGGCGGCGATACCCTCAACGGCGGCAACGGTAACGACAGCCTGTCCGCTTACTATGGCAGCTATGTGCTCGATGGCGGGGCGGGGGATGACCTGATCAACACCGCCGCCATCGATGGCCTGATCAATGGTGGCGGCGGCAACGACACCATCAAGGTGCAGACCGACGCCGACGTGGGCGCCTTCGGAGGTGCCGGCAACGACCGGATTGACATCAACGCCAATGATTACCTGGCGCAGGGGCGGGTGGTGGCCAACGGCGGCGCGGGCGACGACGCCATCATCCTGACGCGCCAGACGCAGAATTCGAACTTGGTGACAGCCATTGGCGGGGACGGCAGCGACCGCTTAGGCGTGGTCGGGAGCGTGGGGACGAGCATGTTCAGCGTGCGCGATTTCGAGGTCGGCGCGGGCGGCGACCGGATCGACGTGTCGGCCCTCTTGAGCGGCGCGGTGCCGCCGGGCGACCCGTTCGCCAGCGGCGTGCTGCGTTATCTGCAAAGCGGGAACGACACGCTGGTGCAGTTCGATGCGGATGGGGAGGCGGGTGCGCAGGCGGATTTTGTCACGATGATGAAGTTGCAGGGCGTGCTGGCCACGACCTTGACGGCGGAGAACCTGATTACCGCGGTGGAACCGGCGCTGGTCGGGTTTGCGGCCGTCGAGGCGGGATGGGCTTAGGGCAAATTGCCCTAAGCCGGGGGTTTTCTGTATAATCGGGTTCTGCAGGAAGCGTGGCCGAGCGGTTGAAGGCACCAGTCTTGAAAACTGGCGACGGTGTGAGCCGTTCGTGAGTTCGAATCTCACCGCTTCCGCCAGAAAATTGAAAGAACGCCCCACGAGTTGGGGCTTTTTTTCGCCTTCTCACGGGACAAATATTTCGTGTCAGTTCTTCTCGCGCAATCTCAACCGTTTTTTCAGGCACCCCCGGCCGCGAGCCGCGCGTGCATAGAGGAATGACCATGACAGTATATGCAATCGCACAGATTTCGATTACCAATCGGGACAGTTACAACCGATATCAAGCCCGCTTCATGGACGTCTTCGGGCGCTTCAAAGGAAGCCTGCTTGCGGCCGATGCAAGCCCGCAAGTCGTGGAAGGACCCTGGGACCGCGAAAAAGTGATCCTGATGTCTTTTCCTGATGAAGGTTCTTTTCATGAGTGGGCGCAGTCTCCCGAATACCAGGAAATCTCACTCGATAGAAAATCCGGCTCCGACGGTGTTGTCCTTTTGGTCAAAGGGCTTTCGTAAGGATGCAACTGTGGCGGACGCGACGCATGGAGTGCGGCCAGTGTGTGACGCGTCCGGGAATGTTAGCCGCTAAAAGTTTGATCAGATGGCCGTTGGCCCAGTCGTGACATCGACTGCGGCGGCCACGGTCAACTTGCGTCGCCAGGAATAGAGCGACGCCGGTGTCAGTCCATGCCGCCGCACGTAAGCGCTCCCCGCGCCGCAATCCCGACCGCGTGCCTCAAGGCGCGATATCCCGAAGTCGGTATCGCCTTCCCTGCTTGCCGTTCAAATTCAAACGGCAAGCGAGCCTCTTGCAAAACTAGCGGAACGGATGAAAATTGCTTGGCAGCGCAAGCGAAAAGGTGGGGGTGGGCGCCCATTTCTGGCATGATTTAGTTTCTAACGCTTAATCAAAACGCCCACACCATGA
>NZ_WHJG01000037.1 GCF_011682175.1 Massilia frigida | reverse complement strand
AGAATGAGATTAACCATGATTCCGCCACCATAACCGACCAGAATTCGTCCAGCATCACGAAAATGCGATGGAAAGTCGCGCTCCCGTGATGCCGGCCAGTTCAGAAAAATCGTTTTGCAATTGGCTCGCCTGTAAATAGTGATCCGGCGACGGCTGAGTATGTACCGACGCAAGTTATTGCAGAATTCTTCAAGAAGCAGGGATTCGACGGCGTTGTGTACAAGAGCCGACTTGGACCCGGCTTCAATATTGCCCTTTTCGATATAGATGTCGCAGATGTAGCGAACTGCCAACTGTACTCCGTGAAGTCCGTCGAGTTTTCGTTTGCTCAGGAAGGCAGGGGATACAACGTTAAGAAAAAAAGCTAATGATCAGGGCGTTGTCTGAGAATGCCTCCTGATAGTACGCCAGCGCGTTGGGACGGAAGGACGTCCCAAGGGCTCAGACTGTTCGTTCAGTAGGCGCGAAGTCCTATGCTACGACTAGTCATCTTTGCTCATTTTGTAGTGATGATAGGAACAAAGTCCTCCGTTTTCTTGTTCGTCGAGACCAAGTCCCTCTCCGCATATGGCGCATTCCCAATCTTCGAGCTCATAGTCGCACCACTGGCAACGCCCATCCGGCACAGAGAACATCGGATGATCGCATTCCGGGCAGTCGCGAGTCGGCGGTTCCTCTCCGTCTCGCGGGTCATAACCGCCAAGTGACTTTTCCAACAAGGACTCTAGCTGTGGAAAGAGGGCGTCACTATGACCACACGCCATGCATTGATAGGCTTCATCCGATTCTGCATCCGGAAGTATCAATGGCGATCCACAATCATCACAGACTAAATCTCTGACAAAATGTTGCGCTTTTTGGGGCATAGAAGATTCGCGCCATTGCTCAATGCAATGCAGTTGGCTTTTCACAAAAAAATCATGATGGGCCAACATGATTGGCCACGCACCACCGAGCAGCGAGGCGGGAACCTCGTTTAATTCCTCCGTAATGAATTTACTGAGGATCGGAAAGAGGTCAGCAACAAAGCCGCCGATTGCACCGACGCTTTGCGTTGGGTGCAGGTGCTCAAGGTGGTTTCGTTCGGTCTGGATCCTCTCCATAACAACCCAATCCACCTTGATATCAAAGGCCTCGAAGCGCTTCTTAATATCATCGACGTCGATGGTAGTTCGCTGAAATTTTCCGACCGGTTGCCAGGCAACTCCGCCCGCTCCATCCGGATGAGGAATGATGTCTCGTGGGGGCTTGAAGATCACCTCGACCGCCTTCGTCTGATCGCTAATCGCTTGAATTAGACAATACTTGAAGAGCAGAAGTACCCCTGCGTAGAGGTTTCGCGCCGCTGAGATTGCACGAAACGGATCGCCGCCCGCAGCCGTGCTTTTACGCGACCGGTCAAAATCCTCGACGCCATGTTGAATCGAAATGATGGCGTTCTGTTTCAATTTTTCTGGAACAAGCATCGAGTCGCTCTTGAGGTTGTATGGGAAACCGCTGAAGGCCGCGATGGGCAACTAATAATTGAGTATAGCCCTATTCTAGGGTGCATCGAGGACACCAGATGTAGGGGCAAAATAGTTTCGATGTGAGCGTGCGCCACTCAATTGGAAGCTGCTAGACTCATAAATCGAATCCGAAAACTATCACCACACTGGTGTTCAACCTAGCCCAGGTAGTAGCTAGCCGTTCGAAAGCAAAGGAGCGTGCATCCCACTGCCGACCCGGCGCTGGAAGCGCAACTGGACCGGCTGAAAAGCCACCTGGTCTGCCACTCCGATGCGGAAGGTTTCTATGTTCCTGTCGCGTTTGGCGACCCGGCTTTTCACGCTGAGCTGCCCGGCGGCATATTAGGCTCGTCCTATCGCTTGCTTGAGGAACTGATCGTGGTGGCTCCCGCTATCGGTGTCGAGCTGGTCAACAGGGCCCTGACAGACGGGGAAGCCGCGCGTATCAGCCAACTCGCCAGCAGCGAGCATGGCTTGTACCGGGAACTGTGCGCCTGGCTTGCACTGTACGAAGCAGCCCGATTGAGCATCGAACATAAGACAGCGATCGTTTTTTGTTAGCCATGCAGTGACGCATGGTGCGTCGTCACGCAATGACGGTGCGATGTTTATTCGTTCAAGCCGGGAGAAACGCCGGATCCAGCATCTGCGCGCTGGTCCATATCGGCATGTCCGGAAACTCATGCAGGCCGGTGTCCTTGATGGCAAGCACCAGCGCGTCATCCCAGATGTCTTGCAGACTATCCTCGTCGGAAAGCGCGCTCTTGAGACTTGGGACCTTGCCCAGCTTGCGAGCGATCGAGGCGCGCTGCACCTTCATCGTTTTGAGCCAGCTTTTGCTGCGCAATTGCGGCTGGAACTGCCACTTGAGCAGATGGGCAATCAGCACGGCCATCCGGCTGCCCAGTTCGTGCCGCACGCTATTGCCCACGTCCTCGATCTCCTCAGCAAGATTCTCAATATCCAGCGCGGACCAGCGGCGTTCGCGCAACAGCGCTGCCTGTTCGATCGACCAGGCAAGCACGTCCATTTCATACAGTCCAGCCATGATTGACTCCTTGGTACTGACTGAATTTTAGGCAGATAATCCCATCAACCTTCGACGCGCCTCAATCGTGCGCTAGCGGGAAGGGGGAACTTGAACGCGTTCGTGTGGTCCTAAAAAATTCGACCAATGCGGAGGTCCCATGTTTGCATTCCTGACGACTATTTCCGAAGAAGACCTACGACGTGTTGTGGCAAAACTGTCCAGCAACGCCGTGACCACATCACCGCTCTCTCCACGCAGCCAGGAAATCCTCAAATCGGTGCGCTTTACCTCGCACGAAATGAAACAGGCAGGAATCATCGCCAGCGTGGCGATCGCTGCAAGAAGCACATGACGCAAGCTGACGGCCACAACCGAGAAGGTGGTCGGCCTGCGCGCCAACCCCGCACGCAAGCCGGCGTTGGGAGAGCCCGTCTCCACGCCGTCCGCGCCTCAGGAACGGGAGTAGCTATCGGGCGCAGGCTGATCCATGGAATTTTTCCGGGCCTCGATATGCGCCTTGAGGCAAGCCGGGCACCAGCAAGCGGCCGCGCCACCCTCGACCGGCACCGCCACCACCGGCGGCATTTCCGTGCACCAGCACGGCCCCGGAGTGCCATCGGCCATGGCGCAGCCGAACTGCGCCCCACAGCGGCTGCAAGTACTCATGGCGCGCCGCTTTCCGGCGCGGTCGGCCAGAATGGAAGAAGACAAGGTCGGGCGCTGCCATTCATGGGCGTGTTTCCTGATCAATTGATGCGCTGCCAGCGGCGCCGCAAAAGGGGGCGAAAGGGTGGATGGGATTCATTTAAGCCCAGCCTAACGGATCAAAAATGAAAATACAACAAGATAGCCCTATAATGCCCACAAGCTTCTCCCAGTTGCCTGTAAAATCCCGCAAAATTTCATTCTCGGACCCGCCATGACCGCTCCTTTGCCCAAACTGAAGACCGACCATCAAGACGACCTGACCGCGGTTTCCCCGCAGATCAAGGCGCAGATCCTGGCCGAGGCACTGCCGTATATCCGCAATTTCCATGGCAAGACCATTGTCATCAAATACGGCGGCAATGCGATGACCGACGAGCGCCTCAAGCACGGCTTCGCGCGCGACGTCATCCTGCTCAAGCTGGTCGGCATGAATCCGGTCGTGGTGCACGGCGGCGGTCCGCAGATCGACAATGCCCTGAAAAAAATCGGCAAGCAAGGCAGCTTCGTGCAAGGCATGCGCATCACCGATGAAGAAACCATGGAAGTGGTCGAATGGGTGCTCGGCGGCGAAGTCCAGCAAGACATCGTGATGCTGATTAACCACTACGGCGGCCAGGCTGTCGGCCTGACCGGCAAAGACGGCGGCCTGATCCGCGCGCGCAAGATGGCCATGCCCGACAAGGAAAACCCGGGCGAGTTCCTCGACATCGGTTTTGTCGGCGAAATCGACGCCATCAACCCAGCCGTGGTCAAGGCGCTGCAGGACGATGCCTTCATTCCGATCATTTCGCCAATCGGCTTCGGCCAGGATGGCCAGGCCTACAACATCAATGCCGACGTCGTCGCAGGCAAGATCGCGGAAATCCTGAAAGCCGAAAAGCTGATCATGATGACCAACATCGCCGGCGTGCAAGATAAAAAAGGCAACCTCGTGACCGACCTGTCGGCGCGCGAAATCGACGAGATGTTCGCCGATGGCACCATTTCCGGCGGCATGCTGCCTAAAATTTCATCGGCGCTGGACGCGGCCAAGTCGGGCGTGAACACCGTTCACATCATTGACGGACGAATTGAGCACTCTTTGCTGCTCGAAGTCTTGACCGAACAGGCTTTTGGCACTATGATCCGGTCGCACTAAAATTTTTGTGGCGGCATCAGCCGCCAACAGTACCGCCCTTTTAGCTCAGTGGTAGAGCACTCCCTTGGTAAGGGAGAGGCCACGTGTTCAATCCACGTAAAGGGCACCATCCTTCTGCGCAGCACCCTCCCCCCATCAGTACACCCGCTCGACCGTCAGCCCGCGCGTGCGCAGCAATGCCGGTACGCTGTTCTTGCCGATCAGATGCAATACCCCGATGGCCGCCACGCTCTTGTCCTGTTTCACCAGCAAAGCCGCCAGCTTGTCCGCCAGCGGGCCGTTGCGTTCGTCCAACAGGATTTTTTGCATGAATTTGCCGGACACGCTGGTGTCGTTCTCGACCTTGGCCGCCACCGCATCGAGCCCGGCCTTGTCGGCCGTGGCCCAGGCATCGACGATCTGGTGCATTTCGGCGCGCTGCTTGCCGGACTCCATCATGTCCACGCTCTCTTCCAGGAACGTCCATTGTTCCTCCACGCCCAGCCGGTCGAACATCGCAAACTGGGCGCTGATCGATTCGAGCTCGATCACCGGCACCTTGCTCGCGCGCGCCATCTGCGCCAGCTTGATGTCGACCGCCAGCTCGGCCTGGTAACCCTCGGAGGCGTACTCGGCCAGGGTCAGGGTGGTCGCCACCAGCCACGGCTTGAAGCGCGCCACGGCGGCCGGATCGATCTTCGCCTTTTTCAAGGCTTGTTCCACGCGCTTGCGAAAGGCCGGCGAGCGATCCTGGAAACCCGGCTTGCCGGGCGCGAGCAAGGCATGCGCCTGCATCGCCGCACCCAGCTTGGCCGGATCCTGCAACAGGTCCACTTCCAGCGCCAGCGCCGAGGCTTCCTTCACGGCCGTGGCGATGCGCGGCTCCAAGGGATAGAACGCCGGCAAGCCCACATGCATGGTGCCGAACAAATACATCGTATGGCCACTGCCGCTGATCTTGAACAGCGCGCCGCGCTCGGCGCCCCAGGCCGCCGGCAGGGCCAGCATCAGCAAACTCAGGAACACCACTATAATCGGACGTCTCATGCCTTATTTCCTTGTTGGTTCGCTCTCGCGTTTTTTATCAGGTCCCCTGTGTCCAATCTTACCCGCTCCGCCCCGCTCTGGTTGTTTGATCTCGACAATACCCTGCACAACGCCTCGCACGCGATTTTCCCCACCATCACTGCCAACATGAACGTGTTCATCGCGCGCGTGCTGGGCGACGGCGTCACGCCCGCCAGCGCGGACGTGGTCAACGCCGCCCGCCTCGATTACTGGAAACGCTACGGCGCCACCCTGCTCGGGATGATCAAGCACCACCAGGTCAGCGCCGCCGACTTCCTGCACGAAACCCACCACATCGAGCGGCTGGAAGACATGATCCGCTACGAACGCGGGCTGGCACGCCTGCTGGGGCGCCTGCCCGGGCAAAAAATCCTGCTGACCAACGCGCCGACCCGCTATTCGACCGACGTGATGCGCCATCTGGGACTGCGGCGCCACTTCAGCCACCACATCGCCATCGAAAACATGCACGTGCACGGCCAGCTGCGGCCCAAGCCGTCGAAGCTGATGCTGCGCCGCCTGCTGCGCAAGCACGGCGTGGCCGCACAACGCTGCATCCTGGTGGAAGACACCCTGGCCAACCTGCGCACCGCCAAACAGGTGGGCATGCGCACCGCCTGGGTCACCCAATACCTGCGCATGATGGACCCGATCGGTGTTGCGCCGTTGCCAAAAAAGTTAAAACGCCCCGCTTATGTCGATGTCAAAGTAAAATCCGTGCTTCAGTTGCCGAGATGCATGAATCGACTGCGCTGACATCGTCAACCCACCTCATCGAGAACACATGGCAAGCACCAAGCCGGGCCAGCGCAAGCTGCAAATCCTCCAGGCTCTGGCCACCATGCTGGAGCAGCCCAAAGGCGAGAAAATCACCACGGCGGCACTGGCAGCACGGCTGGACGTATCCGAAGCGGCGCTGTACCGCCACTTCGCCAGCAAGGCGCAGATGTTCGAAGGCTTGATCGACTTCATCGAATCGAGCGTCTTCGGCCTGATCAACCAGATCGCCGAAAACGAACCGGGCGGCGTCGACCAGGCGCACGCCGTGCTGCAGATGCTGCTCGGCTTTGCGGTCAACAATCCCGGCATGACGCGCGTGCTGATCGGCGACGCCCTGGTCAACGAAGACGAGCGCCTGCAACTGCGCATGAACCAGTTCTACGACAAGGTCGAACTGGCGTGCAAGCAGTCGCTGCGCCTGGCCGTCACCCAGGGACACGGCAAGGAAGCCGACGTCGCCGCGCGCGCCAGCCTGCTGGTAAGCTACGTCGTCGGGCGCTGGCACCGCTACGCCAAGAGCGGCTTCCGCCACAACCCGACCGAGGGCACGGCCCTGCAGATTTCCCTGCTGCTGGCGGCCTGAGCGCCTTTACGCCAATGAATGCCGTGGACTGCTTTGCCCTGCTCGACGACGCCACCGGCGCCGGCTCGCGCCTGTACACAGGCCATGCGGGCGAGCTGCGCTGCGACGACGCCAGCGCCTGGCCGGACCTGCTGGCGCAGTTGCAGGCGGCGCTCGGACGCGGCCTGCACGCGGTGGCGGTCCTTCGGTATGAACTGGGCGGGCAGCTGCTCGGGATCGGCACGCACCCGGCCAGCGGGGCGCTGGCGCAGCTGCTGCTGTTCGATACCTGCACCCGCCTGTCGGCAAGCGAGGTGACGGCCTGGCTGGCCGCGCAGGCGGCGGCCCGGGATGGCCCGGCCGGCATCGGCAACGTGCGCGCCAACGTCGACCAGGCCGCGTTCAGCGACGCGCTGGCGCGCATCCATGACTACATCGCCGCCGGCGACACCTATCAGGTCAACTACACCTACCGCCTGCACTTCGACGCCTTCGGTTCGCCGCAGGCGCTGTATGCCCGCCTGCGGGCACGCCAGCCGGTGCCCTACGGCGCCCTGATCGCCCTGCCCGACGGCGGCGCCGTGCTCTCGCTCTCGCCCGAACTGTTCGTGCGCCACGAGGACGGTGAACTGCTGGCGCGCCCGATGAAAGGCACCGCCCCCGCCAGCGACGACGATACCGAGAATGCGCGCCGCGCCAGCGCGCTGGCGGCCGACGCCAAGAACCGCGCCGAAAACCTGATGATCGTCGACCTGCTGCGCAACGACCTCGGACGCATCGCCGTCACCGGCAGCGTCGAGGTGCCGGCGCTGTTCGACGTGCAGCGCTTCGCCAGCGTGCTGCAGATGACATCCACCGTACGCGCCCGCCTGCGCCCGGACGCCACGCTGGCCGACATCGTCGCGGCGCTGTACCCGTGCGGCTCGATCACCGGCGCGCCCAAGCGGCGCGCGATGGAAATCATCCGCGAACTCGAACCGGCCGCGCGCGGCGTCTACACCGGCGCCATCGGCTGGTTCGAGCCCTGCGCCACGCCGGGGGCGGTCGGCGACTTTTGCCTGTCGGTGCCGATCCGCACCCTGACCTTGCAGCCGCAGCACGGCGGCACGCGGCGCGGCGAGATGGGCGTGGGCGCCGGTATCGTGTACGACAGCGACGCCGCCGACGAATATGCCGAGTGCCAGCTCAAGGCACGCTTCCTGACCGGCCTGCAAAACGCGATCGAGGTCTTCGAAACCCTGCACGCCACGCGTGACGATGGCTGCCGCCACCGCGCGCTGCACCTGGCGCGCATGGCGGAGTCGGCGCGCTACTTCGGCTTTGCCTTCGACGACGCCGCTGCCCACGCTGCGCTGGATGGCGCATGCGCCGCGCTGGCGCCCGGGGTGGCATCACGCATGCGGCTCGCGCTTGGCCCGTCCGGCGCGTTCAGCGTGCAAAGCGGCGCGCTGGCCGCGCTGGCGCAGCCGGTGCGCGTACTGCTCGCAGACGAGGCAACCCACGCGGACGACCTGTTCCTGCGCCATAAAACCAGCGTGCGCACGCGCTACGACGCGGCCTGGCGCGCGGCCGAGGCGCAAGGCGCGTTCGATATGCTGTTCTTCAACGAGCGCGGCGAACTGACCGAGGGAGGCCGCAGCAATGTGTTCGTGCAGGTTGACGGCCGCTGGCGCACCCCTGCCCTGGGCTGCGGCCTGCTGCCCGGGATCATGCGCGCGCTGGTGCTGGCCGACGCGCGCTGGGATGCCGAGGAAGGCATCGTCACGCGCGCGATGCTGGCGCGCGCCACCGGCCTGATGGTCTGCAATGCGCTGCGCGGGCCGATGATGGCGGTGCTGGCCTAGGCCAGCCAGACGCGCAAATCCTGTTCGCCGGTTTCGCTGAACGCGACCACGCGCGAGTCGAGCGAGCGCCTGGCCCAGCCGATTTCCTCGAAGCGTGCCAGCAGCGCGTCGCCCAGTGCGCCGGCCAGGTGGTGGCGGCGCTCGCTCCAGTCAAGACAGGTGCGGCAAAAGGCGCGCCGCGTGCCGGCCGCCACTGCCGTGTCGACGCCGATCGCCTTGATCATGGCGCTGCCGGCGTCGCTCAGGTGCAGGCCATCCGCATCGGGAATGAAGGCGCCGTGCGCCAGCAGGCGCTCATACACCAGCACACCGAGTTCGCCGGCCAGATGGTCGTAGCACACGCGTGCCTTGCGCAAGGCCGGCTCGCGCGGGCTGGAACGCAGGCGCAGCGCGCCGGTGCGGAAGGCGACATTCATCAGCGATTCGAGCAGTTGCGCCACATCGTCGTCGGCCAGGCGGAAGTAGCGGTGGCGGCCCTGCGCTTGCACCGCGAGCAGGCCGGCGTCGACCAGCTTGGCCAGGTGGGCGCTGATGGTCTGCTTGGTGACGCCGGCGATGTCGGCCAGTTCGGTGGCGGTGAGGGCCATGCCCGACATGAGCGCGGTCAGCACTTCCGCGCGCGCGTGATCGCCGATCAGGGCGGCAATGCCGATAATGTTGGGGCCGTCTTTCATGGTTCGATGGTAGCCGAACCGTGCAGGCCGCGCAAGCTTGTATAGTAGCCGTATCGACCCACGAGAGAGCGGCCATGGAACTGATCCGATACCTGAGCGATGGCTTCTTCACGCAGCAACAGCTGCTGGCGGTGTCCGGCATCGATGCGGAAGAGCTGGCGGCGCTGCAGCGGCGCGCGATGATGCCGCGCCCATCCTACCGGCTGCGCCTGGACGTGAGCTGCGACTCGTTTTTTGGCCAGCACGAGGAGCACAAGCAGATGGACTACTATGCGAGGGGCTACGCTTCGTGGATCGGGCTGTTGCAGTCGCTGGGCGCCGACAGCGACGCCTTCCGCGTGTTCGCCGAGCGCTACCGCGCCAGGCTCACGCAGTTGAAGGCGGCCGGCTTATGCACCGACAACCCCAAGCTGGGCACGGGCCTGGACGAGCACCTGCGCGAAGAGTGGCGCTATTTCCTCGACGGCAGCTATGGCGTGTGCACCAAGACCGGGCTGCCGGAAGATGTCGCCTCGAAGGAACTGGCGACGATGATCATCCGCGAGATCATTGGCAAGCCCGCCGGGCAGGCGCTGTCGACGCGCGACCGGATCTGCCTGACGCTGGCGGTCGACCTGCTCGACACCGCCAGCAGCCAGTTCGCGCCCCATGAACGGGAGCGCAGCTCGCGGCATTCTCTGATCGATGAAGTGCGAAAGACGTATCAGTTGTAGCGCTAGCGCTGACGGCATGACTGCTTGCGCGCCCGCCATCGACGGGGCGCCGCTCAGGCGGCGACGCGCGCGAACTGGCGCCGGTACGCGCCCGGCGTGGTGGCGGCAAGGCGGCGGAAGTGATGGCGCAGCGACGCTTCCGTGGCAAAACCGGCGCGCTCGGCCACCTGCGCCAGCGGCAATGCGGGGTTTTCGAGCAGGTCCTTGACGATCGCGATGCGTTCGCGGATCAGCCATTCGTGCGCGCCCAGACCGGTGGCGTCATGGAAGTGGCGCTGCAAGGTCCGCTCGCTCATGGCTGCGCGCAGCGCCATGCTGGCCACCGTATGCGGCTCGGCCGGATGCACGCGTACCCAGTCCATCAGGTGCGTCAGGCGCCCTTTCTCGTCGTGCGCCATGGGCCGCGGCAGATACTGCGCCTGCCCGCCTTCGCGGTGCGGGGCGACCACCAGCCGCTGCGCCACCAGATTGCCGACCCGGGCGCCATGATCGCGCCGCACGAGATACTGCAGCATGTCGATGCCGGCCGCCGAACCGGCCGAGGTGATGATCTGGCCGGCATCGGCATACAGGTCGTCCGGCAGCACCTCGATCGCGGGATAGCGGCGCGCCAGCCGCTCGGCATAGCGCCAGTGCGTGGTGGCGCGCAAGCCGTCGAGCAGGCCGGCCGCGGCCAGCACGAACACGCCCGAACAGATCGAGCACAAACGCGCGCCGCGCGCATGGGCGGCGCGCAGCAGCGCCAGCAAGGCGGGCGGCGGCGCTTGGTCGGGGTCGCGCCAGCCGGGGATGACGATGGTGTCGGCCCGTTCCAGCAGTTGCGGCGCGTAGGGCGCGCTGATGACGATGCCGCCGGCGGCGCGGATCGGCCCCGGTTCGGCCGCGCATACCGCGAATTCGTACCAGTCCACCTCCAGTTCCGGACGTTCGAGCGCGAACACTTCGACCGTGCAGCCGAATTCGAAGGTGCACAGGCCGTCATAGGCCAGGGCCACGACAAGATGCTTTTTCATGGCGCAATCTTAACGCAGAATGGCTTTTGCGCCACTTAGCAGGGCGCGACGGTCCACCGACAATAGGAGCTCTTTCACAACAAGGAATTCGTCCATGTCCGCTGTTACCGATGTCGCACCCGCCCCTTCCGCCGCCGCGCTGGCGCACTTTGAAGCGCAGTTCGCGTTCGAAACCGATTGCTGGGATGTACACGAGGCGCTGGCCGGCGGCAGCCCGGATTTTGTGCTGCTCGATGTGCGCGGCAGCGACAAATACGGCAGCGGCCACGTACCGGGCGCGCTCGATCTGGCGCATCGCAAGATCATCGGATCGAGCATCGCCAGGTATCCCGACGGGACGGTCTTTGTCGTCTATTGCGCCGGCCCGCATTGCAACGGCGCGGCGCGGGCGGCAATCCGCCTCGCGCGGCTGGAACGCCCGGTCAAGATCATGACGGGCGGGATCGCGGGCTGGCTTGACGAAGGTTTCGCCTTGAGCGCTTGATGGCCAGATTGGTCGCCGCTACCCGCAGTCAGCTGATCAGCTGCCCAGAGCTAGCTCGATCTTGCTGACGAGCTGCTTGTCTTCCGGCGTGACCTTGCTCGGATAGTGTTCGATGACCTTGCCGTTCCGGTCGATCAGGTACTTGGTGAAGTTCCATTTCGGCTCCTTGCCGGTAGCCTTGATCAAGCCCGCGTGCAGGGGATTGGCGGCAGCGCCGGTCACGGAGGTCTTGGCGAACATGGGGAACTTGACCCCGTAGGTGTTGTAGCAGAAATCGGCGATTTCCTTGGCGTTGCCCGGCTCCTGCTTGCCGAAGTCGTTCGATGGAAAGCCCAGCACCACCAGGCCCTTGCCAGCGTATTTGGCGTACAGCTTTTCCAGCCCCTGGTACTGGCTGGTGTAGCCGCAGTAACTGGCGGTGTTGACGACCAGTACCACCTTGCCGGCGTACTGGCACAAGTCCTGCGGGGCCTCGTCTTGCAGGCGCTTGAAACGATGCTTGAGCAAGGCCGGGCAACTCGCGGCCGGCACCGGTGCCGCCGCAGGGGCCGCCGCGGGCGCCTGGGCCTGCGCCGGATCGCTCATCAATACAACAGCGGACAGGCTGGACAGGAGAAGTGCCGAAATCTTGAACATTGTCGTTTCCATGCAATGGGAAGGGGAACCCATTCTATGCCAATCCGTCCGCGCGCGCGGACGCGGGCATGGACAGAGGGCGCGGGCATGGCCAAAGCGGCTACCTTGCCAAAACAGGCAGCAAATAATTGATACTATTTATGATGCCGCATGGCAATACTTGCTATCATATGTGCATCGAGACGGAGAACCCATGCATCGCGCCAGCCTGAGCACCAGCGTCAACCAGCATTACCTGAACAAATTGATGAACCTGACCGAGGTCATGGATGTCGCCGCCAGCGAAGACATCGTCGATGTGCGCGGCATGAAGCTGGTGGCCAAGGGCGCCAGGCTGACCCGCGCCCAGCAGCACACCCTGGGCAGGCACAAGCTCAAGAAGACCCTGGAATCGTCGCTGAGCGCCGAAGGCGGCGCCGACAACCGCCTGATCCTCGAGACGGCCACGCGCATTCTCGACACCAGCGTCCCGATCAACCGTATCCTGGGGCGCAACGCCGGGCGCGGCATTTCGCCGCAGACGCTGCTGGCGAACATGCAGTTCGGCCACGCCATGCGCATGATGCTCACCCTCACCGACCGCGATCATCCGCGCGCGCTCGAACACAGCGTCGCCGTCAGCCTGCTGTCGATCGGCATGGCGAAAAAGCTGCAACTGTCGAACGATGAGCAGATGGCGGCGGCCCTGGCCGGCCTGCTGCACGATATCGGGGAGCTGTACATCGATCCGGCTTATTTGAAGCCGGGCAAGCGCCTGCTGCCGCACGAGTGGGCGCACCTGGTGATCCATCCGCGCATCGGCCAGGTGCTGATCACGGAACTCGAATCCTACCCCGCCTCGGTGGCGCGGGCGGTGTCGGAACATCACGAACGGCTCGACGGCACCGGCTATCCGCGCCAGTCGGCCGGCGGGATGATCAGCGGGCCGGGGCTGGCGGTGTCGGTGGCGGAAATGCTGGCCGGCGTGCTGCACAAGGATTATCCGCTCGAACGCGCCGAACTGGCCTTGAAAATCATTCCGGGCGAGCATCCGCACCATTTTCTGTCGGCCATTTCGGGCGCCTTGCGCAACCAGCCGGCCAACCGGCCGATCGCCCCGTCCCGGCCCGACGAGAACGATGACGCGGCCATTGCGCGGCTGTGGAGCCGGATTGCCGATTCCCTGCAAGCCGGTCAAGACATGCTGAGCGAAGATACCGCGCGCTCGCCGCGCGTGTGGGCCTTGATCGAACGGGCGCTGGCGCGCATCAGGAATATCGAGCGCGCCTTCATCAGCACCGGGCTCGACGCCTACCTGAAAAACAACCATGGCTTGCACGACAACGACGACGGCACCCTGCAGTTCGAAAAAGCCGTGGCCACGCGTGAAATCACCTGGCGCCTGCGCGACATCGCGCGCGACCTGGCCTTGAATACGGCCGACCTGGCGAGCGACCGCGACATGCTGGCCGGCTTGATCGACTTGCTCGACGACGGCCCGTCCGACGCGGCCGTGCCGCAGGCGCAGCCGCAAGCGCGCGCGGCCTGAGCCGCGCCGCCCGGCACCCGGCGCCCGGCTAGTCGATCTTCAGCGCCGACAGGCGCGGGTCGGGTTCGGGAAAGGCGAGGTTCAGGTCCTCCATCACTTCCAGCAGCAGCGTGGCGATCAGCAGGTTGCGGTGGGTCTTGGAATCGGCCGGGATGATGTACCACGGCGCGTGGTCGGCATCGGTGGCGCCGATCGCCCTTTCGTAGGCGTCGCGATAGTCATCCCAGCGCTTGCGCTGGACGATGTCGTTTTCGTCGAACTTCCATTGCTTTTCCGGGTCGTCCAGGCGCGCCTGCAAGCGCGCGCGCTGCTCCTCCTTCGAGATATGCAGGAACACCTTGACGATCACGGTGCCGGTTTCGGCCAGCAGGCGCTCGAAGTCGGCGATGTGGGCGTAGCGGCGCTTGCATTCCTTGTCGTCGATCAGCTTTTGCACGCGGGTGACCAGCACGTCTTCGTAATGGCTGCGGTTGAAGATGGCGATTTCGCCGGCGCCCGGCACGTGCGGATGAATCCGCCACAAGAAGTCATGCGCCGCTTCGTCCAGGCTGGGCGCCTTGAACTGGGTCGCATTCAAACCCATGGGGTTGATGCGGCTGAACAGCGCGCGCACCGTGCCATCCTTGCCCGAGGTATCCATGCCTTGCAGTACCAAGAGCACTTTTTGCTTGCGCTGCGAATACAGCATTTGCTGGTGCAGCGAAATTTTCGCGGTCAGCGCATCGGTCAGTTCGCGCTCGTGCGCCTTGATCTGGTCCTTCGATTTGGGATGCATGCCGCCGTTGTCGCGCAGCGGCGTGGCGCCGGCATCGGCATCGCGCAGCTTCAGGCCGGCCGGCGCGCGGAAACGGGTGCGCGCCTTCATGCCGCGGCGCCGGCGTGCGCGTGCTCGATTTTCATGCAGCGGTCCATCACCACGTCGAGCCCGGCAGCGGCGGCCAGGTCGGCCGCTTCCTGGTTTACCACGCCGAGCTGCATCCACAGGCAGCGCGCCCCGGCATCGATGGCTTCGCGCGCGAGCGCGAGCATGGCGTCGGCGCTGCGGAAGCAATCGACGACGTCGATCGGACCATCCAGGGCGGCGGCGGCTTGCGCCAGGCTGGCGTAGACCGGCACGCCCAGGATGTGCTGGCCGGCATAGCTGGGATTGACGCCCAGGATGCGGTAGCCCTGCCGTTGCAGGTAAGCGGCCACGGCATGGCTGGCGCGCTCGGGCCGGTTCGACAGGCCGACCACGGCGATCGTCTTGCTCTCTTTC
The DNA here is from genome assembly GCF_011682175.1 of Massilia frigida. Classification (GTDB taxonomy): domain Bacteria; phylum Pseudomonadota; class Gammaproteobacteria; order Burkholderiales; family Burkholderiaceae_D; genus Telluria_A; species Telluria_A frigida. The sequence goes on along the minus strand of NZ_WHJG01000037.1, from coordinate 58,863 downwards.
AGGATAGCGAGGATGGATCTCATTGTGCTCGCCAAGTTGATGTGTCAGGCCAGCGTAGCAGATTTATCCAGCCCCGCCGCGTACATTAGGGCGCGCCGACGCGCTGGTTGATCATCTCCGAACCCTGGCTGTCGACCACCACATGGCTCACTTCGCCCTTGTCGTTGCGCGCGAACACGAAGGTGGTCAGCGAAGCGGGCATGAAGAAGCGGTCATCCGCGTACGGCGTCAGGATGACCGGATCGCGGTTGGTGCGCTGCATGACCAGCTTGCCGTCGTCGCGCTTGAAGCTGCGGGTGGCGTTGGCGTCGATGCGGTAGGTGCCGGCATAGGCGTCCAGCAAGGCGTTGTCGATTTTCACTGCCTTGAAGTCGGGGAAGGGATTGCCGATGGCGATGGCGGCCGCCTTGCTGGCCACCATGTCGGGCTGGACCGTGGGTGCATCCGAATTGCTCAGCACCGCGACATACACTTTCTGCTGCGGCAGCCGCAACGCGGAGGTGGAAAAGCCATTGATGCCGCCGTCATGCGCCACCATCGGCACGCCGCGCAGCTTGCCGATCTGCCAGCCATAGCCATAGTTGGTCGGCTTGCCGTCGGCCAGCACGGCGCTGGTGTGCGCCTTTTGCCAGGTGGCCGGCTTGAGCAGCTTGCCGGCGGTGATGGCCGCATCCCAGCGCGCCAGGTCGTCCACGGTCGACACCAGCGCGCCGGCCGCGTAGGGCTGCGACATGCTCAGCGGCTTGGACGAGGTAACGCCGAACCAGCCCTTGGTGTGGCCGGCCGCGCGCGGGCCGGGAGTGCGTTCATGGCCTTCGTACGCGGTGTGCCGCATGTCGAGCGGCTTGAAGATGCGCTGTTCGATAAATGTGGCGTAGCTCTGGCCGGAGATTTTTTCGATCACCGCGCCGAGCAGGAAGTAGCCGGAATTGTTGTAGGAAAAGCGCGTGCCGGGCGCGAAATCGAGCGGATCGTTCTTGAAGGTGTCGATCATGCCCGCCACGCTCATGTCGTTGGTGGAATTGCGCTCGAAGCCAGCCCGGCTGGTATAGCTGACGATGCCCGACGTATGCGTGAGCAAGTGCTCGATGGTGATGCGCTTGGCGCGCGTCGGGTACTCCGGCAGGAATTTGGTGATGTCGTCATCGAGCGCCAGCTTGCCTTCATCGAGCAGCATCAGGATGGCAACGGCGGTGAACTGCTTGGTGATGGAACCGAGCCGCAGGGCCGTGTCGGGGGTCATGGCCTTGCCCTTGGCGACGTCGGCCATGCCGTAGGCCTTGCGCAGCACGGTCTTGCCATCTTGCGTGACGATGACGGTTGCACCGGGCGCATCGGCTTTGTAATAAGGGGCGATGGCGGCGTCGATACGGCTGGCCAGCGCTTGCTCGCTGGCGGGACGCGCGGCGTCCTGCGCGAAGGCGGCGGGCGCGTGCAGTGCAACAAGGGTGGCGAAGCAAAGGGCGGAAAGCTTGAACATGCGAAAGGTCCTGTAGTCTGGGTTGATCGGCAGCGGCAGACCAGACTATAGGCGCGGCGCGCCCGCCGGGGAGCGCCGCTGCGACGAACTGCAAAATAACAATGTCGAACGGTTAATTCGCCCGATGGCCGGCGCGCGGCGTCACCGCCGCGCCTGGCCTTAGCGGTCGGTGAACACGTCGTTCCAGCTGGCCCGTTCCGGCGCCGTCTGGGTTTGCAGATAGCCGACGTTGGCGACCTGGATGCGGGCGATTTCGTTGAGCGCTTCTTCCGAAAAGCCGGCGCGCTTGACGCCGCGGTCCTGCATCGATAGCGAATGCAGGTACTGGTGCAGGTGGCGCGGTTCGGTGCAGAACAGGCAGATGCGTTCCCACACGTGCGGATACAAGGACTTCAGCGCGCCCTGCGGTGCCATGGCGGCCAGCGCTTCGAGCGTCAGGGTGCTGGCCGCGCGCGGCTGGATGATGGTGTCGACCACCGGAACCGCATCGGTGTGCTCGTGCTCGCCCAGCTGCGAGGAAGGACCACCCTCCTTGGCCATGTTTTCAGCCGAATAGTCGGCCAGCGCGCGCAGGGTCTGGTCGGTCGACGGCAGGTTATCCCTGGGCCAGCTGAAGCGGCGGATGCCGGCGCTGGCCATCAGGGCCGCAATCGGGATGATATCCGGATTGGCGCCCGGCGCCGGCGGCACGGTCAGTTCGATCACGAACAGCAAATGCAGGCGGGCGTCGAAGACGGCATAGTCGACCCGCCGTCCACTCAGGTGGTGCTGGTGGCTGCTCTTGATCTTGGGATCCGGATTGCTCGGGATCATCAATTTGCTCAGCGGGATGTCGGGAAAAATGTAGCACTTGGGCAAGGCGCGGCGCAGACGGCCGTAAAACGCTTTTTGCTCAGTGCCGAAAAAGCGCCGCTTCGTAAACGAAGGGACAGCCTCGGGAGGTTTCTTTAACAGGCGGTTCAACATGGCGACAACGGCCCTGATCGTGGTTCAAGTCAGTAGTGTGTATTTAATAATCCTAATGCACAAGAAGAAAGCCGGGGAAAGTGAAAATATAACATGTCCTCGCGGAAATATCGTCCTTGCCGGAATATGCATGGCGGGTATGTCCAGGGCGTACTTACGCCGGTTTCAACGTGTTGACAGCCGAAATATGCCAAGACGATCCTTTATGCAGCCTGCATACTTGCCATTTTTATAATGGCGGAGACGTGAATGAGTTTCATTAAAGCAAGTATCAGGGTAGCGGCCGGCATGGCGCTGTCGCTGGCGGCGGTAACTTCCCAGGCGGCCATTCCCTACCAGGGCCATACCTACGAATTCCGCCAGCCGGGCGGCGAAAAGCTGAAAATCCGCCTCGACGGCAACGATTACTACGCCGAACAGCGCACCGAAGATGGTTCGCTGGTTGTTTATGATAATGCGAAACGCGGTTTTTGCTACGCACACGTGAACGCCACCGGCGAGCAGCTGGTCTCGAGCGGGGTGCTGGCCACCAACGTCAAGCGGCGCACCGTCGGCATCGCGGCGGACAAGAGCGAGCCGGGCCTGAGCACCGCAGCCAAGGCGCGCCTGGCGCAGCAGCGCTACCAGCACATGCACGGGCGCACGCTGGAACTGGCGCAGCGCACAACTGCCGCGATGATGGCGCCGACCGCCTCGGCCAGCGCCGCCGTGAGCGGGCAGATGCGCGGCCTGACCGTGATCATCGATTTCTCCGACGCCCCCGGCACGATCACCAAGCCGCAAGTCGAATCGTTCCTCAACGACCCGGCCTACACCGGCTTCGGCAATGCGCAATCGGTGCGCGGCTACTTCCTGGCCGTCTCGGGCAACAAGCTCGACTACAGCAATACGGTCACGCGCTACTACCGCGCCAAGCGTCCCAAGAGCTACTACGCCGACGCCAGCCTCGATAGCGGCACGCGCTCGCAGGAATTGATCATGGAAGCGCTGAACTGGGTCAAGAGCAGCGAAAGCTTCGATTTTTCCACGCTCAGCCGCGACAGCACGGGCCACATCCTGGGCTTGAATTTCTTCTATTCGGGCGAAGCGGACAGCCCATGGTCGAAAGGCTTGTGGCCGCACATGGGCTGGCTGGGCGAGCGCTTCTGCAGCAACGGCGCCTGCACCGGCAGCTACCAGATCACCAACATGGGCAAGCAGCTGGCGATCGGCACCTTCGTGCATGAATCGGGCCACTTGATCATGGGCTGGCCCGACCTGTACGACTACGATGGCAGCTCGCACGGCTCGGTGGCCAATTTTTGCGTGATGGGCTTCGGCGGCGTGGGCTACGAAAGCCAGTTCCGTCCGACCCGGCCGGCCGGTTTCCTGCGCTACCTGGCCGGCTGGGACACAGCGACCGAACTCAATCCGGCGATCAACCGCAATGCGCCGACCGGACGCCTGAGCCAGAACGCCAGCGGCCATGCGCTTTACCGCTGGAGCAACCCGGCCAACGCGGCCGAAGCGTTTTACGTGGAAGCGATCCACAAGAGCGAGCAGAACCTGTACCAGCCGGACCAGGGACTGGCGGTGTTCCACATCGACCCGGCCGGCACCAACACCAACGAATGGCATCCCTACATCCAGCTGGAGCATGCGGACGGCAAGCGCGATCCGGAAAACAATCTGAACCGGGGCGATGGCGGCGACCTGTTCGACGGCGTGGCCACGCGCGCGTTCAACAACAGCGTGCCGAACGCGCTGGCGTCCAAGGGCACCAATTCGCGCTGGTGGAACGGTTATGCATCGGGCTTTGCGCTGTCCAACATCAGCGCGCCGGGCCCGACGGTGTGGTTCGATGTCGGCGTCACCGTGCCGGCCGCGGACGTCTACAACGGCACCCTGGCCAACCAGGCCGAAGCGATCCATCCCAACCCATGGTTCGAGTACAAGGGCGGCACCCTGGGCGCGCTGCTGGCCGGCCCGGCCGGCACCGACTTCGACCTGCGCATCGAAAAATGGAATAACACGGCGTGGGTCAAGGTGGCCGAATCGGCCGGCAACACCTCGCAGGAAAAGCTCAGTTACGTGGCTGCGGCCGGCTATTACCGCATCATCGTCGCGTCCTACAGCGGCGCCGGCAACTACAAGCTCACCGTTACCAAGTAAGCGAGTGCTCACACTTGCCGGAGTTGGAAGCGGTGCCGGCCAAAAGTGTGGCTTTTTCGTCATCTCCCGCCGGCGCGCTGTGCCGGAATTGCCAGCGTCGGCGGGGAAATTGAACAAACCCCATTTTTGCGGCCATTGAGCCGTATTTCCCCATATGCATCCGGGATAGTATCAGCACGCCTGATGGCTTGCAGCACGGTGGGAACAACCCCCTTCCCACCTCATGACGCCTGCGCCGGCACACAACCTGGCCGGCGCAGCGTCAATCACCGATGATAATTACAAGGAGCGAGACAATGTTTGTAGAACGCAAAATCGTATTACTGGCCGGGCTGATCAGCGCCTGTTTCAGCAGTGTCACCTATGCAAAGCAAGCCGATGAAGGCCATACGCACCAAGCGCTGAAACAGGCGCAAATGCCGCATGCGCGCCAGACCCTGCCGCCAACCATGGAGCAGCAACGTTTCAACGTGGCACCAACCGTCAAGCCGCGTACCGACCTGATGCCGAAGGCGCTCGAGACCGGCCGCATGAGCCTGTTCGCTGCCACGCCCGAGTGCAAGAACATGGATACCCTGACCAACTACAACGGCGCCGCGCTGGCCGATTACCTGGTCGCCATGCCCGATTACGAGTGCACCTATCCCCTGTTTTCGCTGACCCCGGCGCAAGCGGCCAAGGCCTATTCGTCGGCCAACATGAGTGCCATCGCCACCCGTTTTGCGCGCGAAGCGAGCAACTACAACGCCAGCGACCGCGCACTGGTCAACCTGGCGCTGTACCTGCGCGCCGGCTACTACCTCGGTGGCAGCGGCACCATCCCGACGCCATCGGCAGCCTTCACCGCTGCGCTGCGTGCCCCGATCAAGACCCTGGTCGAAGGCAGCGCGCTGTACAAGACCAATCCGGTCGCCGGCAGCACGGCGGCCGAGATCATCAAGCTGATCACCAACACGCATGATGAAGCCTACTTCGTGCCCTCGATGAAGAAGCTGGTGGTGCGCTTTACCAATTCGGCGAGCAATCCGAACGCGGTCGACGCGCTCAAGCAATATGACGCCGCCGGCGGCATGACCTCGGCCCTGACGGTGCTGTTCTACGCCCATTCGCGCCCGGACGCGCTGCCGCTGCTGCAAAGCGACACCAGCTATCCGATCGCGCTGAACAACTTCGTGGTGCAGAACAAGGCCGCGCTGATGGGCACCTCGACCGCCTACATGCTGACCGATGCCGCCAACGAAGCGTTCCGCTTCATGCAGTACCCGGCGCAAAAGGCCACCGTCAAGCCGATGGTGCAAAGCATGCTGTCGAGCAACAGCATGACCGGCGCCGACAGCGCGCTGTGGCTGGCGGCTGCCTCGGCCGTCAAATACTATGACAACGCCAACTGCACCCAGTACGGCACCTGCGGCTACGAGCAAAAGCTGGCCGACAGCGTACTCAAGGTCAGCTACACCTGCAGCCCGACCCTGCGCATCCGCGCCCAGGAAATGACGACCGCCCAACTGCAGTCATCGTGCGCCATCTTGCAGAAAGAAGAAGGCTACTTCCACGACATGCTGCTCACCAAGCGCACGCCGGTGGCCGGCGACAAGAATACCTCGCTGGAACTGGTGATCTTCAACGACTACGCCAATTACGGTAAATACGCGTCGGTTATCTACGATATCCCGACCAACAACGGCGGCATGTACCTGGAAGGCAACCCGGAGTCGTCCACCAACCAGGCGCGCTTCATCGCGCACGAAGCATCGTGGCTGCCGGCGTTCGCGGTGTGGAACCTGGAACATGAATACGTGCACTACCTCGATGGCCGCTTCAACATGAAGGGCGACTTTACCGCCGGCGTGGCCAAGCCGACCATCTGGTGGGTGGAAGGCATCGGCGAATATCTGTCGCTGCGCAACAATAATCAGCAATCGATCGATAAGGCACGCACCGGCACCTACAAGCTGAGCCAGATTTTCGGCAATACCTACGAGATGAGCGACTACACCGACCGCGCGTATCGCTGGGGCTACATGGCAACCCGCTTCATGGTGGAAAAGCACCGTAGCGATGTCGATGCGGTGCTGGGCAAGTTCCGGGTCGGCGATTACGATGGCTACCAGAACTACATGGCATACATCGGCACCCGCTACGACGCCGAGTTCGCTTCTTGGGTCAAAACGGCCACCACGGCCGGCGAGCCACCGCTGCCGACTGTGACCCTGCCGCCTTGCGCCAACAGCACCCAGCTGGGCAAGAATTGCTCGATCGGCGGCTTCGGTTCGTCGAGCGAACGCTATGCCTACATCTCGCTGCCGGCCGGCGCCAAGAACCTGCGCCTGTTCACCAGCGGCGGTAGCGGCAATGTCGACATGTATGTCGGCCGCGCCCACTATCCGACCACCAACTGGTATGACGCGAAATCGGTCTCGGCTGGTAACAACGAGAGCATCAGCATTGCCGCGCCGATCACCGGCCAGTGGTATTACATCATGCTCAAGGCGAACCCGAGCTTCTCCGGCGTGACCATCAGCGCCACGTACGACTAAGCAGCACATCGGGCCGCGCCCTTGGCGCGGCCGTGCAAGAAAAACGCCGTCCCCTGGACGGCGTTTTTCGTTAACAAAGGTGAGCGATCAAAGGTGGGCGATGCGGGCCTGGACCGGCATCGCCCGCAGCTGCCCGGCTCAGTACATGATGCAGCCGCCTTCGATACTCAGGTCGGTGGGCGCCGGCGTCTTCTCGGGCAGGATGATGTCGGTCAGGGTCGCGATGGCGGTGGCTGCGGCGGCGTTGTCGCCGGCGTCGATGGCCTTGATGGTGGCCGCCAGGGCCTTCATCTTCTCGATCGAAGCGAGCGCCTTGCCGCCTTCGTTCAGCAGCCGTTCCACGGTCACCGCCAGGATTTCGGCGGTATCCATCCCGCCGAACACGCGCGGCGTGGGGCGCGGCACGAATCTGGTATTGGGATGCGGCTCGCCCGAACGCGGCGCGACAATCGACGACCTGGGTGCGGCGCCGGACGCGCCAGCACGCGGGGCGCCCGGCCAGGACTTGCCGGTCTTGCCGGAAGAACCCGGCGACTTGTCGTCCTGGTCGGCGCGCGGTCCTTTCTTCTTTTCCTGTTCTTCGTCTTTTTTCGATCCGGGCGGCAGCGGCGGCGGCTTGGCGGCGCCGCGGTCGATCTGGATCAAGGCGCCGTCGATATTGACAGCTTCGCTGCCAATCATCTCGATCCTCTTGCCTTGCAGGAAGATGCCGCCATCCTTGTGCAGTACCAGCTTGGCGGCGCCACAGGACAGTTCCAGGTGCTCGCCCACTGTCGTGATCTGGGTCTGGCCGACTTCGCGCTTTTCGGTCTGGCCGACATAAAAATCGTAAGTCTTGCCGATCCAGACGTTGCGCGACCGCCCCACCCAGAGGCGGTCCATCATGCCCACCGTGGCGTTGCGCACGGTGCCGACCACCAGCGAATAGGCCACGCCGATATTGGTGGCGCGCGCCAGGCCGATGTTTTCGAGATGGCCCACGCCGATGGTCTCGGTTTTCACCTTGTCGACCTTGATCGACCAGTTTCTGCCGATCTTGTCGATTTCATTCTTGCGGATCGTCTTGGTGCGGCTCTGGCGCACCGCCACCGTTTCATTCATGTGGACGGTGCGCGAGCGGTTCTGGTGCACCGTGAGGGTCTCGTTCTTGCCGACTTCCTCGGTGCGGTTGTCGCCGATACTGATGCGCTCGTTGTGGTCGACCCGCTCGGTGCGGTCGCGCCCGATGCGGCTGGTTTCGTCACGGTCGACCTTCTTGCGCCGGTCATGGCCGACCCACTTATCTTCGTCGTGCTCGACTTCGGTCAGCTGGTCTTTCTCGGCGTGCAGCCAGAGTTGTTCCTGGCCCTTCTTGTCCTCGAAGCGCAGGGCATTGGCGTTGTGATACTGGCCGCCCGGGCTGGAACGGGTCAGGATCCCGCTCTGGGTCTTGTTCTGGGGCAGGGTCCAGGGCGGCATGGTGTCGCTGTTGGGCACCATGCCGGTGATGATGGGCCGATCGGGATTGCCGTCCAGGAACTGTACCAGCACCTCGGTGCCGATGCGCGGAATATGGGTCATGCCGAAGTTGGGACCGGTCCATGGGGTCGCGACCCGGATCCAGGCCGAACTTTTTTCATCCTTGTGTCCCACCCGGTCCCAGTGGAACTGGACCCGCACGCGCCCGTACTGGTCGGTGTGGATTTCTTCGCCGGCCGGTCCGACCACGGTCGCGGTCTGGATGCCGTGGATCTTGGTTTCGGTACTGTTCAGGTTGCGCGGGACGCGCCACGGGATGATCCTGCGCAGCGCGCTCAGGCGGTTGTCGTAGACGGACGGCAGGCTGTCCTTGGTGTGGTAATTGTTGCTGGCGATGTGGACCAGTTCGGTAATCAGGAATTCGCGGGCTTGCTCGTCGCCGCCGCGCGCATCGCTGTCGAAGTGGCCGCTCAGGCGGAACCAGCGGCCCGGCATCAGTTGCCGGTTATTGCCCTTGCCTTCGAACTGCTTGCCGTCCGCTTCCAGCGCTTCCATGCCCAGCTCGGCCTGCACGCGGCCGTCGGCGCCATCCTTGAAGCCATAGGCGCCGGCATATTCGTAGCGTTCGATGTTCGGCACCGCGCCTTGCCGCATCAGGGTCGGCAGCGAGGCGTGCAGCGGGCGCGCGACCTTGAAGTCGTAGGAAGAGAGCGAAACCGTGCCCTCGATGACATGGCGCACCGGCGACCATTCGGACAGGCCATCCTCCTCGGTGCTGCCGCCGTGGCGCTGGAAAGGCAGGTCCGGGCCATCGTCGATGGCCGCGGTCGCGGTGGAGTCGTCCGACAGCACCAGGGTGTGGCCGCTCTCGCTGTGTTCGAACCAGTAGAAGATGCCGGCCTTGGCCCAGCGCCGTTCCAGGTAGTTGCTGTCGGTTTCGTCGAACTGGCAGGCGTCGGTCATCACCTCGGTCGCGCCGCGCACCCGCCAGTCCCAGCTGGCCAGGCCGCTGTAGTCGCCGAAGATGCTGGCGGTCTGGTCGTACAGGCTGGTGTAGTGGAACAGGTAGTTATCCTTGCGCATGCTCAGGTACTGATACCACGGACCGAGCCGGGCTTCGTAGTACGAGACGCCGCCGTCGACGGTCTTGAGGCGGAAGCTGAAGACGCGCCCGGTGAAGTAGCGCAGGCTGCCGTTGCGCCGCACCAGTTGCACGCACATCATCTTGCCCTGCATATCCTTGAGCGCGAGGTTCGGTTCGTCGGACAAGAGTTCGACGATGAATTCGAAGGGGCGCGACAAGCTTTCGCGCGCTTCGATGGCGTTGACGAACAGGGCGGCCGCAGGCGCATCCTGGTCGGGAAAGGATAAGCGCAACAGACGGTGGTGCTGGCGGCTGGCGACCAGCTCCTGGGCGCTTCGAAAACCTTTGCTCATACATTTCCTGTGGGACGATGCAACAGTGAACCTCGTGTGGGTCGGGCACAGGACATGGACAATCCGGCTTTACCTTACTTGGCAAAAACGAAAGTATATAACATGATGATAATGGTAAAAAGGCATTGTGAACCAATACTCACAAGTCCGCGCCTTCATTCCGCGCGCAGCCTGCGACTGGGCGGTTAACGGAAAAAGGCAGCCGAAGCTGCCTTTTTGTCTGTTACCGCCTAGCTTAACGCTTGTTGCGGAAGCGCTGGATTGCCTGCAATTGGGCAATCGCGGCCGCCATCTCGGCTTGCGCCTTGGCGTAGTCGATCTTCGATTCTTTGTTGACCATTGCTTCTTCGGCCGCTTTTTTGGCGGCCAGTGCTTTCGCTTCGTCCAGGTCGCCACCGCGGATAGCGGTGTCTGCCAGCACGGTCACGCCGTTCGGCTGCACTTCCAGGATGCCGCCAGCGACGAAGACGAACTCTTCTTCGGCCTGGCCAGCCACCTTGATCCGTACCGCACCCGGCTTGATGCGCGTGATCAGCGGGGTGTGCTTGGGATAAATCCCCAGCTCGCCTGCTTCACCCGGCAACGCGACGAACTCGGCTTCGCCCGAAAAAATACTGGCTTCGGCCGATACCACGTCAACGTGAAATGTGTTTGCCATGTGTGTCCTATCGGGTTCCGGCGCCACGCTGGTTCAGCGCGGCGCCTTGGCCTGTCTTAGTTGAGCTTCTTGGCTTTTTCGATTGCTTCTTCGATCGTGCCAACCATGTAGAACGCTTGCTCAGGCAGGTGATCCAGTTCGCCCGATGCGATCATCTTGAAGCCTTTGATCGTGTCTTTCAGCGAAACGTATTTGCCTGGAGCACCGGTAAACACTTCAGCAACGTGGAAAGGCTGCGACAGGAAACGCTGCATCTTGCGTGCGCGTGCCACCAGCAGTTTGTCTTCCGGTGCCAGCTCGTCCATGCCCAGAATCGCGATAATGTCGCGCAATTCCTTGTAGCGCTGCAGGGTGCCCTGGACAGCGCGCGCGGTGTCGTAGTGTTCCTGGCCGACGACCAGCGGGTCCAGCTGGCGCGAGGTCGAGTCGAGCGGGTCGACCGCAGGGTAGATACCCAGCGAGGCGATGTCACGCGACAGGGCAACGGTCGAATCCAGGTGAGCAAAGGTGGTTGCTGGCGATGGATCGGTGTAATCATCCGCAGGGACGTACACGGCCTGGATCGAGGTGATCGAACCGGTCTTGGTCGAGGTGATGCGCTCTTGCAGACGGCCCATCTCTTCGGCCAGGGTCGGCTGGTAACCCACGGCCGATGGCATACGGCCCAGCAGTGCGGACACTTCGGTACCGGCCAGGGTGAAGCGGTAGATGTTGTCCACGAAGAACAGAACGTCTTTGCCTTCGTCACGGAACGATTCAGCGATCGTCAGGCCGGTCAGCGCAACGCGCAGACGGTTACCTGGCGGTTCATTCATCTGGCCGTAGACCATCGCCACTTTGGAGTTCTCTGGATTTTCCAGGTCGACCACTTTGGCATCGGCCATCTCGTGGTAGAAGTCGTTACCCTCGCGAGTACGCTCACCCACGCCGGCAAACACGGACACGCCCGAGTGTGCTTTTGCGATGTTGTTGATCAGTTCCATCATGTTCACGGTCTTGCCCACACCAGCACCGCCGAACAGGCCGACTTTACCGCCTTTGGCGAACGGGCAGACCAGGTCAATCACCTTGATGCCGGTTTCCAGCAGGTCTTGCGATGGCGACAGTTCGTCGTACGCAGGCGCCACGCGGTGGATCGATGCGGTTTGCGCGTGCGAGACCGGACCGCACTCGTCGATCGGGTTGCCCAGCACGTCCATAATACGGCCCAGGGTCGCTTTACCGACCGGTACCATGATTGGCTTGCCGGTGTTCTGGATTACCATGCCGCGACGCAGACCGTCGGAGGTACCCAGTGCAATGGTACGGACAATGCCGTCGCCCAGCTGCTGTTGTACTTCCAGGGTCAGCTCGGAGCCTGCCATTTTCAGTGCGTCGAAAACCTTCGGCATTGCATTGCGTGGGAACTCAACGTCCACCACAGCGCCGATACACTGAACGATTTTGCCATCAGCCATGTTCGTTCCTTCAATAGTATTTAAATTCGGGTTTAGACCGCGGCCGCACCGGCGACGATCTCGGAGAGTTCTTTGGTAATCGCAGCCTGGCGGGTCTTGTTATAGATCAGCTTCAGATCGCCGATGACGCTGCCGGCGTTGTCGCTTGCCGCTTTCATCGCCACCATCCGCGCCGATTGCTCGGACGCGAGGTTTTCGGCCACTGACTGATACACCAGCGCTTCCACATACCGCACCAGCAGTTCGTCGATCACGGTCTGCGCTTCCGGCTCGTAGATGTAGTCCCATGCGTGACCACTCTTGTCGCCTTCCAGCTTGTCGGCGGTCAGCGGCAGCAGCTGCTCGACCATCGGGATTTGCTTCATCGTGTTTACGAACTTGGTGTAGCAGATATAGACTGCGTCCAGCTCACCTTCCTCGTAGCGGTCGAGCATGACCTTGATCGGCCCGATCAGCTTGTCGAGGTGGACCGTATCGCCGATCTGGATCGCATGCGACACGACCTTCACGCCAACGCGGTTCATAAAACCCAAACCTTTGTTGCCAATGGCAACCGCTTCAATCTTGTTGCCAGCCGTTTCCAGCTCGCGGGTCTTTTGCGTCAGCAGACGCAGGATGTTGGTGTTCATGCCGCCGCACAGACCCTTGTCGGTCGTGATGACGATGAAACCAACCGCCTTCGCTTTCACGTTCTTGCCTTGCGCCATGAACGGATGCGTGTATTCCGGATTCGCCGTAGCCAGATGCGAGGTGATGTTACGAATCTTGTCACTGTAAGGGCGGGCGGCCCGCATCCGGTCCTGCGCCTTGCGCATTTTGGACGCGGCGACCATTTCCATCGCCTTCGTGATCTTCTTCGTATTCTCTACGCTCTTGATCTTGTTACGTATCTCTTTGCCTACTGCCATGAGTCCTTACTCCTTTTGATTCCAGCCGTTTAGCATGTTGAGGACCGACTTTCGCTACGCTCAAGTCCTTCCCACAACTTATTAAGTCTTGAGGACGGACCTGCGCTGCGCGCAGGTCCGTCCCACAAGGATTAATACGCGCCGGATTTCTTGAAGTCAGCAATGGCTGCGGCCATGGCGGCTTCGCCATCCTTGTCCAGTTGCTTGGTTTCTTCGATCTTGGCCAGGAGAGCAGCTTGCTTGGTCTTCATGTAGCCGTGCAGACCGGATTCGAATGCCAGTACTTTTTTCACTTCCACGTCATCGAAGTAACCTTTGTTCACTGCGAACAGGGTTACAGCCATGATCGAGATCGACATTGGCGAATACTGGGCCTGCTTGAGCAGTTCGGTGACGCGGGCGCCACGGTCGAGCTGCTTGCGGGTCGATTCGTCCAGGTCGGAAGCGAACTGCGCGAACGCAGCCAGTTCACGGTACTGCGCCAAGTCGGTACGGATACCGCCGGACAGGTTTTTGATGACCTTGGTCTGGGCGGCGCCACCGACGCGCGATACCGAAATACCGGCGTTAATCGCAGGACGGATACCCGAGTTGAACAGCGAGGTGTCCAGGAAGATCTGGCCGTCGGTAATCGAAATCACGTTGGTCGGCACGAACGCGGAAACGTCGCCAGCCTGGGTTTCGATGATCGGCAGTGCGGTCAGCGAACCGGTCTTGCCCTTGACGGCGCCACCGGTGAAGTCTTCGACGTATTTTGCGTTCACGCGTGCTGCGCGCTCGAGCAGACGGCTGTGCAGGTAGAACACGTCGCCAGGGTAGGCTTCGCGGCCTGGTGGACGGCGCAGCAGCAGCGAGATCTGACGGTAAGCAACAGCTTGCTTGGACAGGTCATCGTAGACGATCAGTGCGTCTTCGCCGCGGTCACGGAAGTATTCGCCCATGGCGCAACCGGAGTACGCGGAAATGTATTGCATGGCAGCCGACTCGGAAGCCGATGCTGCGACGACGATGGTGTATTCCATCGCGCCGTGCGTCTCGAGCGAGCGCACGATGTTCTTGATGGTCGATGCCTTCTGGCCGATCGCGACGTAGATACACGTCATGTTCTGGCCCTTCTGGTTGATGATCGCATCGATCGCGACAGCCGATTTACCGGTCTGGCGGTCACCAATGATCAGCTCGCGCTGGCCACGGCCGATCGGTACCATCGAGTCGATCGACTTCAAACCGGTCTGCATTGGCTGCGACACGGATTCGCGGGCGATCACGCCCGGTGCGATTTTTTCGATCGCGGCGGTCAGCTTGGCGTTGACAGGACCCTTGCCGTCGATCGGCTGGCCCAGGGCGTTGACAACACGGCCCTTGAGTTCAGGACCGATTGGCACTTCCAGGATGCGGCCGGTGGTCTTGACGGTATCGCCTTCGGAAATGTGCTCGTAAGCACCCAGAATCACGGCGCCGACGGAGTCGCGCTCGAGGTTCATCGCCAGGCCGAAGGTGTTGCCCGGGAATTCCAGCATCTCGCCCTGCATCACGTCCGACAGGCCATGGATACGGCAGATACCGTCGGCTACGGAGATTACCGTGCCCTGATTGCGAATATCAGCCGAACCTTCGAGGCCTTGGATCCGGCTTTTGATCAGTTCGCTGATTTCAGATGAATTAAGTTGCATGCTAACTCCTAATAGTTTCTTGATGCGTAAGGCAAGGGCGTAGACGCCGGCGCAGTGCGGGTCGTGACGACAGGCGCGTTACGTCGTCAGCGCAACATGCATCTGTTGCAGCTTGGCGCGTACCGAGGTATCGAGCACTTCATCGCCGACGACCACGCGCACACCACCGATCAGCGAGGGATCCACTGTCACCGTTGGGTTGAGCTTGCGGCCAAATTTCTTTTCCAGCGTCGCGACCAGTTGCGCAACCTGCGGCTGGGCAATCTCGAAGGCGCTGGTGATGTTGGCGTCCGCGGCACCGGCATTCGTGTTCTTGAGCACCTGGAACTGGGCGTAGATTTCCGGCAGCAGCGACACGCGGTGGTTTTCGACCAGCATGGCAACGAAGTTGTTCACTTCCGCGGTGAGCGGCGACTTGAGCAGCGACACCACGGTCGCGGCAACGTCGGCGGCGACCACGTTCGGGTTGGCCGCGAAGGCCAGCACATCGTGGTGAGCGCCGAGCTGGGCCAGCTCGGACAACACTTCGGACCAAGCCGCCACGTCGCCTTGCTGGGCAACACGGTACAGGGCTTCGGCGTAAGGACGGGCGACGGTTGCGATTTCGGCCATGATTACAGCTCGACCGACAACTGCGTCAGCAGGTCGGCGTGGGCCGCTGCGTTCACTTCGCGCTTGAGGATCTGCTCGGCGCCTTTGACGGCGAGGGCAGCGACCTGGCCACGCAGTTCTTCGCGCGCACGGTTAACCTGTTGCTCGGCATCTGCCTTGGCGGATGCGATGATGCGGGCCGCTTCTTCAGCAGCTGCTTTCTTGGCATCGTCGAGGATCATGGCGGCGCGCTTGTCGGCGTCGCTGATACGCTTTTGACCTTCGTCACGGGCAGCGGCCAGGTCTTTCTGGACTTGCTCGTGGGCTTTCTGCATTTCTTCCTTGCCGCGGTCAGCTGCGGCCAGGCCGTTCGAGATCCTCTGGATGCGCTCGTCGAGCGCTTTCATCAGTGGGGGCCACACGAATTTCATCGTGAAACCAGCCAGGATGAAGAAGACCACGAACTGGGCAAACAGGGTTGCGTTTAAGTTCACGGTGTTTTCCTTCTTACAAAAACGGATGCCGAACCCGGAAGGTTCGGCAATTCATAACCAGCGAAGTGCCGAACGAAAATTACTTCGGAACGAATGGGTTGGCGAATGCGAACAGCATTGCGATACCAACACCGATCAGGAACGCCGCATCGATCAGACCAGCCAGCAGGAACATTTTGGTTTGCAGGGTGTTCATCAGTTCAGGCTGACGAGCCGAAGCTTCGAGGTATTTGCCGCCCATGATAGCGATACCGATACAAGCGCCGATAGCGCCCAGACCGATGATCAAACCGCAAGCCAGAGCAACAAAAGAAAGGTCAGTCATGAGAGTTCCTTCAAAAAGTAAATTAAAAACTAGATTAAAAATTACAAACTTTGCCAACTACTACTATGTTTCGATTCTGTTCGAGCTGTGCCGATCAGTGACCTTCATGCGCCTGGCCCAGGTACACCAGGGTCAGCATCATGAAAATGAACGCCTGCAGGAACACGATCAGGATGTGGAAAATAGCCCAGACCGAACCGGCGATGACGTGGCCGACAAAGCCAAACGTCGTAGCCATCGCACCCAACAAAGCGATCAACAGGAACAGCAGTTCGCCAGCAAACATGTTGCCGAACAGTCGCATGCCGAGCGACACGGTTTTTGCTGCGTACTCGATGATGTTCAACAGCAGGTTGAACGGCGCCATGGCAATGCCGAATGGCGCGGAAAACAGTTCGTGAATCCAGCCGCCGAAACCCTTGATCTTGATGCTGTAGTAGATCATCAGTGCGAACACGCCCAGGGCGATGCCCAGCGAGCCGTTCAGGTCGGCGGTTGGCACCACACGGTGATACGGGAAAATATGTTCGATGCCCAGCAGCTTGAACAGGCCGGAGAACAGATCGACCGGCAAGAAGTCCAGCGAATTCATCAGTGCAACCCAGACGAACACCGTCAGTGCCAGCGGCGCGATGAAGCTGCGGTCGCCATGCACGATGCCCTTGGCCTGGTTGTCGACCATCTCGAACACCATTTCAACGGCCGCCTGGAAGCGGGTCGGCACGCCGGAGGTGGCCTTGCGGGCCGCCATCCACATGATCAGGCAGCCAAGAATGCCCATGGCGATCGACCAAAACATGGTGTCCATATTGATAATGGAGAAATCGACCACATTTTCCTGATGCTTGGTCGAAAAGTGACCCAGGTGGTGCTTGATGTATTCTGATGCAGTCTGCGCGTGTGCTGCGCCGGCTTCAAGTGTTGGACTCGTCATGTCAGTGCCTAAATATTAAGAATATGTAACTTTTCAGCGCCACGATGAAGCCGCCAATCATGGCGAACACATTCAAGTCGCGGTACAGCGAGAAGGTCGCGGCAATCAGCGCCACCGTCAAAGCAATCTTTATGAATTCCCAGATAAAAAACGATATCGGGTCGGCCCCACCTGGTTTCTTCGTATTGGCGAACAGGCGCAACGCGAAAACGGCATTGGGCAAGACACAACACAATCCGCCGAACACCGCCGACAACATCGCAGCCCATCCCCCCAGAAGCGCGGCGATAAGGCCAGCAGCGACTGTTACCATCAATTGCAGGGAGACTAAGCGCAACATGTTGTATTCCTTGCGCCAGCCATATAAGTGCCGTGTTTCGGTGTCTGAATTATGTGAATCAGCGGGATTATAAGTGCTTATGCTTGCGTGCGTCAAACGTTGCTGCACTGTGAATGAACGCGATTGTGTCCAAAAACCACGCATTTTTCTGCAATCTGCACGAAACGGGGGCGAACTGGTCCTCCTTGTTAAAAGTTAACTAGAAGCAACGTCTTGCGTGATAATGGTCGCGCGGGCGGGTGGTGGGGCGGCTTGCCGGCTGCTGGCGCGGGGTACAGTTATATCGTAGGCGCGTGGTGGGGAGGGGGCAATTACCTGGGAGGTTATGGCCCGTCGTTCCTGGCATTGCCAGAAACGACTTCCCGCGCAGGCGGGACCCCAAGCCCTGCCCCCAATTTGTTTGGCGCCCAAAACACAGCGGCCGGCGGAGGTTGACCCCCCAAGGCCCCAATGGGGCGGGAACCCAAGTTTATGTGAGCCGCCAACAACGATGCGACGGACTTGGGTTCCCGCCGAGTGCCGCCTTGGCGCGGGAACGACGAGGGTGGAGGTGGGAACAACGATGTTGGGGTAACTTACGCCCGCAAACGCGCCAGTACGCCGTCCAGGATATCGAGATCGGCGAAATCGATGATCATCTGTCCCCTGCCCTTCGCCCCCATCTTGAACAAGACCGGGGTGGCCAGCTTGTCGGACAGCTCTTCTTCCAGCCGGGTGATATCGCCCGATTTTTCCTTCTGGCGCACAGTGGCTGGATTGTTCTGCTCTTCCAACTCCCTGGCCACCAGCTTTTCGGTTTCGCGTACCGACAGGCGCTTGGCCACCACCTGGTTGGCCAGGCTGATCTGGCTGGCCGGGTCGACCGCCAGCAGCGCGCGCGCGTGACCCATGTCCACGTCGCCCGCCATCAGCAGGGTTTGCACCGGTGCCGCCAGGTTCATCAGACGCAGCAGGTTCGATACCGCGCTGCGCGAGCGCCCCACCGCCGTCGCCGCCTGCTCGTGCGTGAAATTGAAGTCCGAGATCAGGCGATGAATTCCCTGCGCTTCTTCCAGGGGATTGAGATCCTCGCGCTGGATGTTCTCGATCAGCGCCATCGCGGCGGCGGCTTGGTCGTCCACATCGCGCACCAGCACCGGGATGTCGTTCAGCCCGGCCAGTTGGGCCGCGCGGAAGCGCCGTTCGCCGGCGATGATCTCGTAGCGCACCGCGCCAGTCAGGGTGTCCTGCCCGATCGGGCGCACCAGCACCGGCTGCATGATGCCCTGGGTTTTGATCGACGCCGCCAGTTCGTTCAGCGCACCTTCATCCATGCGCGTGCGCGGCTGGTATTTACCGGCCTGCATCTGGTGCACCGCCAGCGTGGACGGCGTATCGGGCTTGGCGCCCTCGCCATCGCCGCCCAGCAGCGCGTCGAGCCCGCGACCGAGCCCTTTGAGTTTTTTGGTTGCCATGATTCTTGAATGCCTTCGTTTACATTGTTTTGATGCGTTCGACCATCTCGGCGCCAAAGGCGATGTAGGCCTGCGCCCCTTTCGAGGACGGATCGAACACCACGCCCGGCACGCCGTACGACGGCGCTTCGGCCAGGCGCACATTGCGCGGGATGATGGTGTTGAAGACCTTGTCGCCGAAGTGCTGCTCCAGCTGGGCCGATACCTGCTGCGACAAGGTCATGCGCGGATCGAACATCACGCGCAAGAGACCAATGATCTTCAGGTCGGTGTTCAGGTTGGCATGCACCTTCTTGATGGTGTTGACCAGATCCGACAAGCCTTCCAGCGCGTAGTACTCGCACTGCATCGGGATGATGACGCCGTGTGCGGCGCACAAGCCGTTCAGGGTCAGCATCGACAGGGCTGGCGGGCAGTCGATCAGGATGAAGTCGTATTCCTTGTCGACCGACGCCAGCGCATCCTTCAGGCGGCGCTCGCGGTGTTCCAGTTCGACCATCTCGACTTCGGCGCCGGCCAGCTCGCGGTTCGAGGGCAGCACGTCGAAGCGCCCCGCTTCCGAGCGCGTGCGCGCCGTGCTCACATCGGCCTCGCCCAGCAGCACTTCATAGGTCGATGCCTTCAGGCCCGCCTTGTTGATGCCGGCGCCCATGGTCGCGTTGCCCTGCGGGTCCAGGTCGACGAGCAGCACGCGCTGGTCCAGTTTGGCCAGGCCCGCTGACAGGTTGACGCTGGTGGTGGTCTTGCCTACGCCGCCCTTTTGATTTGCAACGCAAAATATTTTCGCCATGTATGCTCTTATGATAGTTTGATGCAAACGATTTATACTGTTTTAATCGTATAAATCGTTTATTCGATTTATATAGTTTGCTTAATATAAATCGTTTATTTGATTTATACTGTTTGTTGGTTCTTCTCGATAAAAACGAGATGCCGCTCCGCCTGCAGTCCTGGAACCTGGATAGCCCGCAATTGGCTCACTTTCCAGTCGCCCGGCAGCCGTTCCTGTTCGTCCGCCGGCGCCGTGCCTTTGAGGGCGATGAATTTGCCGCCCTCGGCCAGCAGGTGTCCCGACCAATTGACGAAGTCGGACAGGTCGGCAAAAGCGCGCGAGGTGATGACGTCGAATTTGTGCGGCACCTGCAACTGCTCCACGCGCGCCGTGTGCACAGTGACATTGGCCAGGCCCAGTTCGGCTTTGACTTGCGTGAGGAAGGCTGTCTTCTTGTGCACGGTATCGATCAGGGCCACTTTCATGTCTGGCCGCGCGATGGCGAGCACGATGCCAGGCAAGCCGCCCCCCGCGCCCACGTCGAGCACGCGGACGGCACCCTCGAACGCCGAGACCGCAGCCAGCGAATCGAGCGCATGGTGGGTCACCATCTGCATGGGATCGCGCACCGAGGTCAGGTTGTACACCGAGTTCCACTTGGCCAGCAGGGCCAGGTAGTCGAGCAATTGCCCGTGCTGCTGTTCGTTCAGGTCGAGCTTGAGTTCCTTGATGCCATTGGCCAGCACGGGCGCAATGGCGTTACGGTCGAAAAACTTCATCCTGCCAACTCCTCGTTGAGGGTGGCAAAGCCTTTGGCGCCACGTTTTTTCAAATGCACCAGCAGCAGCGAGATCGCCGCCGGCGTCACGCCCGAGATGCGGGATGCCTGCCCCAGCGTTTCAGGACGCTGCTTGTCGAGCTTCTGACGCACCTCGATCGACAGCGCGGTGATGTCGAGATAGTCGAATCCGGCCGGCAACTTGAGGTTTTCGTAGTGGTCGTGACGCTCCACTTCCTTGGCCTGGCGGTCGATATAGCCGGCGTATTTGAGCTGGATTTCGACCTGTTCCTTGACTGCGGGATCGTCGACGCCCGGACCGGCCAGCACCTGGCCATCCACGCCGGACAGGCCCATCAGCTTTTCATAGTCCACGCCCGGACGGCGCAGCAGGTCGGCCAGCGAGTATTCGCGCTCGATGGCCTGGCCGATCACGCGCTCCGATTCGGCGCTGGCGAGGATGCGCGGGTTTACCCAGGTCGTGCGCAGGCGCTCCAGTTCGACAGCGACAGCTTCGCGCTTGCGCTCGAATGCCTCCCACTGGGCATCGCCCACGCAGCCGAGTTTGCGGCCGATGTCAGTCAGGCGCATGTCGGCATTGTCCTCACGCAGGCTCAGGCGGAACTCGGCGCGGCTGGTGAACATGCGATACGGCTCGGCCACGCCCTGGGTGGTGAGGTCGTCGACCAGCACGCCAAGGTAGGCTTCGGAACGGCCCGGAACCCACGCTTCACTGCCCTTGGTCAGCAGCGCGGCGTTGATTCCGGCCAGCATGCCCTGCGCCGCCGCTTCTTCGTAACCGGTGGTGCCGTTGATCTGGCCGGCAAAGAACAAGCCCTGTACGGCCTTGGTTTCGAGCGAGGTTTTCAGGCCGCGCGGGTCGAAATAATCGTATTCGATGGCATAGCCCGGACGCAGGATGAAGGCGTTTTCCATGCCCTTCATCGAGCGTACCAGGGCGATCTGCACGTCGAACGGCAGGCTGGTCGAGATACCGTTTGGATAGAATTCGTTGGTCGTCAAGCCTTCCGGCTCCAGGAAAATCTGGTGCGATTCCTTGCCGGAGAAGCGGTGGATCTTGTCTTCGATCGACGGGCAGTAGCGCGGGCCGACGCCCTCGATCACGCCGGTATACATCGGGCTGCGGTCCAGGCCGGCACGGATGATGTCGTGCGTCTGCGCATTCGTGTGCGTCACCCAGCACGGGACCTGGCGCGGGTGCATGGCGGTGTTACCCATGACCGAGAACACCGGCACCGGATCGAGGTCGCCCGGCTGCTCGGACATTTGCGAAAAGTCGATGCTGCGGCCATCGATACGCGGCGGCGTGCCAGTCTTGAGGCGCCCTTGCGGCAGCTTCATTTCCTTCAGGCGCGCCGACAGCGAGATTGCAGGCGGATCGCCAGCGCGGCCGGCGGAGTAGTTTTGCAGGCCGACGTGGATCTTCCCATCGAGGAAAGTGCCAGCCGTCAGCACCACCGCTCGGGCGCGGAATTTGATGCCGATCTGGGTGACGGCGCCGACCACGCGGTCGCCTTCGAGCATCAGGTCGTCGACCGCCTGCTGGAACAGCCACAGGTTCGGCTGGTTTTCCAGGCGCGAGCGGATCGCCTGCTTGTACAGGATGCGGTCCGCTTGCGCGCGGGTGGCGCGTACGGCCGGGCCTTTGGACGAGTTAAGGATACGAAACTGGATACCGGATTCGTCCGTGGCGATCGCCATGGCGCCGCCCATGGCGTCGACTTCCTTGACCAGGTGTCCCTTGCCGATCCCGCCGATAGACGGGTTGCAAGACATCTGGCCGAGCGTTTCGATGTTGTGGGTGAGCAGCAGTGTCTTCTGGCCCATGCGGGCAGAAGCGAGCGCAGCCTCGGTGCCGGCATGGCCGCCGCCGACGACGATGACGTCGAATTCAGTTGGAAATAGCATGATGGAGTGTAGAGCGAGGGATATGAGGCCCGATTATAGAGTCTTTTCGGACCCCCGACTCTTTTGCACCCAGAATCACCGTTTTTTACACAACGGATTGTTTCACGTGGAACGTCGCGTTTGACGATGTACGGAAGGTTTCACGTGGAACCTCGCCCGGATCAGGCGCGCTGTTCCACGTGGAACATCACCACTTGACGATCGCGTCGTAACTCGTCTTCACGATCAGCAAGCTGACCACCACCAGGAACAGCTTGCGCACGAACGCGCTGCCGTGCTTGATCGCCAGCCTGGTGCCGACCAGCGATCCTGCCACCTGGCACACCGCCATCAGCAGGCCCAGCTGCCAAAGGATATGTCCGCTGTAGCCGAACCACATCAGCGCAGACAGATTGCACGCCACGTTGACCACTTTGGCGGCGGCAGACGCGCTGAGGAAATCGAAGCCGAAAAAGCGCACGTACAGAAACAGCAGGAAGCTGCCGGTACCGGGGCCGAAGAAGCCGTCGTAGAAACCAATCGCGGCACCGATGCCCAGCGCCACCCAGCGCTCGGTCGATCCGCTGTGCAACGGCGCGTGGACGCTGCCGAAATCCTTCTTGCGGAAAGTGTAGACCGCCACCGCGACCAGCACGAACGGCAGCAGGGTGCGCACGAAATCGGCCGGCACTTTGGTCACGGTGTACGCGCCGGCAAACGACAGCAGCAAGGCCGACACCGCCGCCGGTGCCGCAGCGCTCCATGCCACCCTCACCTTGCGTGCGTAATTGACCGCCGCTGCGCCAGTGCCGAAGATGCCCGCGAACTTGCTCGTGCCCAGCAAGGTCGCCGGGATTTCACGTGGAAACACCGAGAACAGCACCGGCACCTGGATCAATCCACCTCCGCCCACCACCGCATCGACCAGGCCGGCAAGAAATGCCGCGCATCCGAGTAACGCAAAATCGATCATGTTTTCCTTGGGAAGTGGACTCAACAACAGAGTCAGATATTGTACGTAAGAAATCCCTCCCGCGTTTCCGACGGCCATTTTCCTGACGGTGAAGAAGATGGTGTAAGCTTTTGGGATCCCCCACCGACTTTGCAGGTGCACAATGACCCAGTCCGCCGAGTTCAGTTTCAGTACCGTTCCCCACCTGGTATCGGCCCCCGGCGCAGCCAGCCGGCTGGGGTCGATGGTCGCCAGCCACTTCCCTGCCGCCCGCCGCGCCCTGATCGTCACCGACCCCGGCTTCCTTGCCACCGGGCTGGTGGACGCGCCGCGCCGCTCGCTGGAACAGGCTGGCCTTGCCGTGCAGGTCTGGTCGGACGTGGTGGCCGACCCGCCGGAACCGGTGGTGCTGCAAGCGGTGGACGTGGCGCGCCAGCATGGGGCCGACCTCGTCATCGGCCTCGGTGGTGGCAGCTCGATGGATGTAGCCAAGCTGATCGCCGTGCTGGCCGGCAGCGACCAGCCGCTCAGCCAGATCTATGGCATCGGCAATGTGCGCGGCACGCGCCTGCCGCTGGTGCAGGTTCCGACCACGGCCGGCACCGGATCGGAGGTGACCAACATCGCCATTGTCACCACCGGCGCGACCACCAAGATGGGCGTGGTGGCGCCCCAGCTGTATGCGGACCTGGCGATCCTGGATGCGCAACTGACGCTCGGCCTGCCGCCCATGGTGACGGCCGCGACCGGTATCGATGCGATGGTGCATGCCATCGAGGCATACACCAGCAAGCACAAGAAGAACCCGCTGTCGGATAACCTGGCGCGCGAGGCGCTGTCGCTACTGTCGCGCAACCTGCTGCGCGCGTGCCAACACGGCAGCGATCTTGAGGCGCGCCAGGCCATGCTGCTCGGCGCCTGTTTCGCCGGCCAGGCATTTTCCAACGCGCCGGTGGCGGCGGTGCACGCCCTCGCCTATCCCATCGGCGGCATATTTCACGTGCCACATGGCCTGTCCAACTCGCTCGTGCTGCCGCATGTGCTGCGCTTTAACCTCTCGCACGCCAGCGCGCATTACGCCGAGCTGGCCGGCATCATCGTTCCAAGCCTGAGCGGCAGCGAGGAGGCGCGCGCCCATGCGCTGATCGGCGCCATGGAAAGCATCGCGGCCAAGACCGGCATCCAGACCATGCTGCGCCAGGTCGGCGTTGGGGCAGGCGACATCGACCGGCTGGCCGATGACGCGATGCTGCAAACCCGCCTGCTCGGCAACAACCCGCGCGAGCTCACCCGCGACGATATCCACGCCATCTACAGCGCCGCGTACTGAGCGAGCCGGCCCGCTTTACGCGTCCGGATGCTGGTAGCGGCATTCCTGCGTCTTGCCGCCATACCCGTAGGCCGTGGCGCGCACATCGTCGACGTAGATGTAGCTCTCGTCGTGCAGGGGGCCGAGCAAGGCGGCGAAGCCGGCGAACACCTGGGCGATATAGAGCGCCTTTTCATCCTTGGTATTGGTTTCGTCGGTGACCTTGATGTCGACGTAGACGCTGTGTTTGCGTTGCTCGCGCAAAGACAGCCCGGCCACGATCCAGCTGTCGGGATCGACAAAATCGATGGCGATGGAGGTAAGCTCGCGCTTCTTCCTCAGGATGCGGGTGGTCTTGTCGAGCAGCAGATCGGCAATCTGCCGGATCAGTTCGGGGGTTTTCACTGCGCTGACTTTCACGTTCAGGATCGGCATATCACTTCCTTTTAATTAGCTATGCAACTACTTAGGTAAAAAAATCAGGCGACGGCGGAGCGCGCCTGCTTGAGCGCGCCGACAATGGCGGCAAACTGTTCGGGTTCCAGCAGCTGTTTCAACCTGGCGGTAACGGCACCGCTGGCGGCGTTGAGTTCGTCGTGCATGGCGCGCGCGGCAGGCTCCGGAAAGACCGCGCATTCGCGCCCATCCCCGCCCGTGGCGCGACGGCCGATCAGCTGCAACTTCTGCAAGCCATCGAGCGAACGGGTTGCGGTCGGGCGGCTGATCACCAATTCCCTGGCCAGCTCGCTTTGCAGCAAGCCGGGACGGGCCAGCACCGCGCGCAGCATGAAGGCCTGCGAAGGCGTCAGTCCGAACGGCTTGAACGCGCGGGTCCACTCGCGCTCGAGAACGCGCGCCAGGGCAGTGGTGTTGAAATAGAGGCAGTGATCAAACATGACTCCACTGTAGCCCAAGATAGTTCGCTATGCAATCACATTGTGGAAATTGTTTCACGTGAAGCAATTTGGGCAATTTGCCAGCGTGCGAAGCAGGCGCCGGTTTCGATGGGCTGGAGATCGAGCGGGTTTTGCTGGTGGCCGCGATTGCGTAGGCGTGTTTCCTGGCGGGCGCTGCGGTTTTCCCCAAGCCGCGCAGGTCCGGCACGATGCTGCGGTAAGCAGCGCCAGCGAGCGCATCGATTTGCCGACGCCATCCTCGATGCGTATCCGGGAAGCCACGCAGCAGGAGCACGGGCCGCCCCTCCCCTTCGGTGACGACATGCATGGCAATTCCATTGACGGTCACTGTCTGTTCCATCGATGCTGCGTGCCTTGCCCATAAAAAAAGCCGGGTCATGCGACCCGGCTTCGTGTCCCTGCATCTCAAGCAATCATACGGATTTTTTCTTTGCTCCGACTGACGCCAGCGCCGCACCGATTTCGCCCACAATGCCGCGCCGGAACAGCAAGACACAGGCAATGAAGATCAATCCGGTGACCATGCCCACCGATTCGCCCAGGGTGTTGAACCACTCGACGCCGGTATGCGTTGCCAGGAAGTTGCCCATATCGCCCAGCTTGTTTTCCAGGGTGATGATGATGAAGGCGCCGAGGATCGGTCCCGACAGCGTTCCCATGCCGCCCACCAGCGTCATCAGGATCACCAGGCCCGACATGGCCCAGTGCACGTCGGTCAGCGTCTCGAAGCCCAGCACCAGCGTCTTGGTGGCGCCCGCCAGGCCTGCCAGCGATGCAGACAGGACAAACGC
Source organism: Massilia frigida (assembly GCF_011682175.1). Taxonomy (GTDB): domain Bacteria; phylum Pseudomonadota; class Gammaproteobacteria; order Burkholderiales; family Burkholderiaceae_D; genus Telluria_A; species Telluria_A frigida. The sequence goes on along the minus strand of NZ_WHJG01000037.1, from coordinate 32,573 downwards.
GACCAGCTTGTACCTGTCGACGTCGTAGCCGAGCGAAATGGCGCGTGGCTCGTTTTCCTTGATCGCCTTGAGCACCTGGCCGAACGGCGAATGCACCGTGCGCACGATCAAGGCAAAGCCCGCCACCGCGATGGCCAGCACGACGAAGTACAGGGTCAGGTCGTTGCCCAGGTCGATCACGCCGAACAGCTTTCCACGTGGAACTCCCTGCAAGCCATCTTCCCCGTGCGTGAACGGGGCGCGCAGGGCGGCGAAATACACCATCTGCGCCAGCGCCAGGGTGATCATGGAAAAGTAAATCCCCTGGCGGCGGATCGCCAGTGCTCCCATCACCAGCCCGACCAGCGCGCTGGCGGCCACACCGAGCAGGATGCCAACTTCGGTCGGCAAGCCGAGCACGGTCAGCGCATGGCCGGTCACATAGCCGGCCGAGCCGAAGAAAGCGGCATGGCCGAAGGACAGCAGGCCCGTGTAACCGATCAGCAAGTTGAAGGCGCAGGCGAACAGCCCGAAGCACAGCAACTTCATCAGGAACACGGGATAACCGATAAAGGGCGCCGCCAGTGCGACCAGCAAGGCGATGCCGTAAGCGATGTTCTTGTTCATCAATGGCTCCAGTTCTCGGTTACTTTTCTTTGCCGAACAGGCCGGCGGGGCGGAGCAGCAAGACCACGACCATGACCACGAACACCACCACTTCCGAGCCTTCCGGATAGAAGACGCGGGTCAGGCCCTCGATCACGCCCAGGCCGAGGCCGGTGATGATGGAACCCATGATCGATCCCATGCCGCCGATCACCACCACCGCGAACACGACGATGATGAGGTTCGAGCCCATCAGTGGCGTGACGTTGATGATGGGCGCGGCCAGCACGCCGGCGAAACCGGCCAGGGCGACGCCGAAGCCATAGGTCAGGGTGACCATCAGCGGCACGTTGATGCCGAAGGCTTCGACCAGTTTCGGGTTCTCGGTCCCGGCCCGCAGATAGGCGCCGAGCTTGGTTTTTTCGATGACGAACCAGGTCAGCAGGCAGACCGTGAGCGAGGCGAACACCACCCACAGGCGGTAGTTCGGCAATTCCATGAAGCCCAGGTCGGTCCGGCCCTGCAGCAGCGCGGGGACGTCGACCGACTGGCCGGAGTTGCCGAAGAAGGAGCGGAACACGCCTTCGAGCAGCAAGGTGATGCCGAAGGTGAGCAGCAGACCGTACAGGTGGTCAAGCTTGTAGAGCCAGCGCAGCATGGTCTTTTCGACGATGATGCCGAACACGCCGACCAGCAGGGGCGCCAGCGCCAGCATCGCCCAGTAGCTCAGGCCGAAGGTGGTGACGCCGATGTAGGCCGCGAAGGCGCCCATCATGTAGAGGGCGCCGTGGGAGAAGTTGATGACATTAAGCAAGCCGAAGATGACGGCCAGGCCAAGCGAGAGCATGGCGTAGAAAGAGCCGTTGACCAGGCCGAGCAAGAGCTGGCTGACCATGGCTTGCAGGGGAACGCCGAATATTTCCATGGCATCTCAGTTCATAAAATGGGACCGGGCGGGCCGGTGAGATCCGTCGTTCCCGCGCCAAGGCGGCACTCGGCGGGAACGACGGAGGAGGCGCAAAACGACGGGCTACGGAGAGCGCCGGTGGATTGTCAAAAGCGACCTAACTTACTTCCACAACGCGCACTTCGTTTCCGCCTTGGTCGTGTACGCCTGCGCGCCAGGAATGGTCGCGACGACCTTGTAGTAATCCCACGGATACTTCGACTCCGCCTGCTTCTTCACTTCCATGAGGTACATATCGTGCACCATGCGGCCATCCGCACGAATCTCGCCGCCCTTGGTGAACATGTCGTTGATCTTGGTCTTCTTCAACTGCGCCATGACCTTCTCGCTGTCGTCGGTCCCGATCGCCTTGACCGCGTTCAGGTAGTTGGTCGCGGCCGAGTAATCGGCGGCTTGCAGCATCGATGGGAACTTCTTCATCTTGGCAAAGTAGCGCTTCGACCAGGCCCGGCTTTCCGGACTCTGATCCCAGTACCAGCCATCGGTCAGGTACATGCCCTGGGTCAGGTTCAATCCCAGGGTGTGGATATCATTGATGAACACCAGCAAACCGGCCAGCTTCATCGACTTGCCAACACCAAACTCGTTGGCTGCCTTGACCGCATTGATCATGTCGCCGCCGGCATTGGCCAGACCCAGAATCTGCGCTTTCGACCCCTGCGCCTTGAGCAGGAAGGACGAGAAATCCGACGCCGACAGCGGATGCTTGGAGGTGCCCGCCACCGTGCCGCCGGCCGCCTTGATCACGTCCGTCGTATCTTTCTCCAGCGACTGGCCGAAGGCATAATCGGCCGTCAGGAAATACCAGGACTTGCCGCCCTGCTTCACAATCGCGCCACCTGTTCCACGTGCCAAGGCCACCGTGTCGTAAGCGTAGTGCACGGTGAAGGGCGAGCACTCTTCATTGGTCAGGCGGGCGGAGCCGGCGCCGATCGAGATGAAGACCTTTTTCTTTTCGGACGCGATCTTGGCCATGGCCAGGTTGGCGCCTGAATTGGTGCCGCCGATCAGCATGTCGACACCCTGCTGGTCGAACCATTCGCGCGCCTTGCTGGCGGCGATATCGGCCTTGTTCTGGTGGTCGGCGAAGACGAATTCGATCTTCTTGCCGTTGATGTTGCCGCCCAGGTCGGCAATCGCCATCTTGACCGCTTCCGCACCACCGGCGCCATCGACGTCGGCGTACACGCCGGACACGTCGGTGAGCATGCCGATCTTGATGGTGTCGTTCGATACTTGCGCCTGTGCCGGAAGGACCAAGCCGAGGCAGGCTGCGCTGGCTGCTAAAGCAATGATGTTACGTTTCATATTGTCTCCATTGAGGATATAGGTATGGGTCTGGCTGTTGGGCTGTCGCTATCCTGCTATACGCCCAGCAGCTCGGTCAGGACCGGCATCTTGGCGCTCAGTTCCGACGAAGCAAAGGTCTCCACGATCTGACCATGCTCCACCACGTAAAACCGGTCCGCCAGCGGTGCGGCGAAGCGGAAATTCTGTTCCACCATGACGATGGTGTAGCCCTTGGCCTTGAGCGTGGTAATCATGCGCGCGAGGCCTTGCACGATCACCGGCGCCAGGCCTTCGGATATTTCATCGAGCAGCAACAGGCGCGCGCCGGTGCGCAGGATGCGCGCCACCGCCAGCATCTGCTGCTCGCCGCCGGACAAACGCGTGCCCTGGCTGTTTTTGCGTTCCAGCAAATTCGGGAACATCTCGTAGATCTCGGCCACCGACATGCCGGGCTCGCTGCCAGCCAGCTGCGGCGGCAGCATCAGGTTTTCCTCGGTCGACAGCGAGGAAAAAATCCCCCGCTCTTCCGGGCAATAGCCGATGCCCAGGTGGGCGATCTTGTGCGTCGGCAGGCCGATCGCTTCGATGCCGTTGACCTTGATCGACCCGGTGCGCGCCCCGGTCAAGCCCATGATCGCGCGCAGGGTAGTGGTGCGCCCGGCGCCGTTGCGGCCCAGCAGGGTGACGACTTCGCCCTTCTCGACCCGCAAATTGACGTTGTGGAGGATGTGCGATTCGCCGTACCAGGCTTGCAGGTTCGATATTTCGAGCGCCGCGGTCATCAGTGCGCTCCTTCGAGTTCGGCGCTGGTCGTGCCCATATAGGCTTCCATCACCTGCGGATTGGTCGACACCTCGGCATAACTGCCTTCGGCCAGCAGCGCTCCCCTTTGCAGCACGGTGATCTTGTCGCAGATGCCGGACACCACGTTCATATTGTGTTCCACCATCAGGATCGTGCGGCCGGCCGACACCTTTTTGATCAGCTCGGTAACGCGGTGCACATCTTCGTGGCCCATGCCCTGGGTCGGCTCGTCGAGCAGCATCAGCTCGGGCTTCATCGCCAGGGTGGTGGCGATTTCGAGCGCACGCTTGCGTCCGTAGGGCATGTCGACCGTCACGGTATCGGCGAATTCGGTCAGGTCGACTTCGGCCAGCAACGCCATGGCGCGGTCGTCGAGGAGCGAGAGCGAGCGTTCGCTGCGCCAGAAATGGAAGGACGTGCCCAGTTCGCGCTGCAAACCGATGCGCACGTTCTGCAGCACGGTCAGGTGCGGAAACACAGCGGAAATCTGGAACGAACGGATAATGCCCATGCGCGCGATCTGGGCCGGATGGGCGGCGGTGATATCTTTACCGTTGAACAGGATCTGGCCCGAGGTGGGCACCAGGAATTTGGTCAGCAGATTGAAGCAGGTGGTCTTGCCGGCGCCGTTGGGACCGATCAGCGCGTGGATGTGGCCACGCTGGACGGTGAGGTTAACATCATTGACCGCAGTAAAACCCTTGAACTCTTTGGTCAGGTTCTTTGTTTCCAATATGACGTCTGTCATTGTGTCTCCGGTTTATTTTGATACTGCTTTGAAACCTTTTTTATTCGATAATACACACAATGGTTTTTGGTCACAATACAGTATAACTACCATGCTGCAAGCGCTGATGCCTATCAGGCAAGCGACATGGAAGTGCAACTTTGCGGCAAATCCGGGGTCTATCCGAATCGCTTATTTGCCCGCTTGGGCAATCAGTTCGGCCGCGCGTTCGGCGATCATGATGGTGGGGCTGTTGGTATTGCCGGACGTGATCAGCGGCATGACGGAGGCGTCAACCACGCGCAGTTTTTGCACGCCGTTCACGCGCAATTGACTGTCGACCACGGCCATGGGATCGCCTGCCCTGCCCATCTTGCAGGTGCCGACCGGGTGGAAAATCGTGGTGCCGATCTGCCCGGCCGCCTCGGCCAATTCTTCTTCCGTGCGAAACGCCATGCCCGGCTTGAATTCCTCCGGCGCATAGCGCGCCATGGCCGGCGCGGCCACGATCTTGCGGGTCAGCGTCAGCGCAGCCGCCGCGGTTTTGCGGTCTTGCTCCGTACTCAGGTAATTCGGCGTAATTTTCGGCGCGGCGTAGGAATCGCTTGAGGCAATCCGCACATGCCCGCGCGATGTCGGCCGCAAGTTGCACACGCTCGCCGTGAACGCGGGAAACGGGTGCAGGGGATCGCCGAATTTTTCCAGCGACAATGGCTGGACGTGATATTGCAGGTTCGGCGTAAGCTGGCCCGGATCGGAGCGGGCAAACGCACCCAGTTGCGACGGCGCCATCGACATCGGCCCGCTCTGGAACATCGCGTATTCCATGCCGATCTTCATCTTGCCGAACCAGCTCGCGGCCGTGGTGTTGAGGGTGCGTGCATTGCTGACTTTATAGATCATGCGCAGCTGCAAATGATCCTGCAAGTTATCCCCAACCCCGGGCGCATCGACCTGGACCGCAATGCCGGCATCGCGCAGCAGCGCCGCCGGCCCGACGCCGGACAGTTGCAAAATCTGCGGCGAAGCGACCGCGCCGGCGGTCAGCACGGTCTCGCGCATGGCGGTCGCCGTGAAGGCCGTGCCACCACCGGTAAATTCGACCCCACGGCACACCTTGCCCTGCTCCGTGTCGTCGATGATCAAACGTTCCACGTGGCAGCCAGTCATGATGGTCAGGTTGTCGCGCTTGGCGGCGGGCTTGAGGAAGGCCTTGGCCGTATTCCAGCGGATGCCGCGCTTCTGGTTGACGTCGAAATAGTTGCAACCGTCATTGTCGCCGCCATTGAAATCCTCGGTCTTGCGGATCCCGGTTTGTTCGGCGGCATCGCGAAAGGCGTCCAGCAATTGCCACGACAAACGCTGCTTTTCGACCCGCCATTCGCCGCCGCTGCCATGCAGTTCGCTGGCCCCGCCGTGATAATCCTCGCTCTTTTTAAAAAGCGGCAATACCTTATCCCAGCCCCAGCCGGCGTCGCCGGTCAGTTCGGCCCAGCGCTCGTAATCCTGGGACTGGCCGCGCATGTAGATCATGCCGTTGATCGAGGAGCTGCCGCCAAGGACTTTGCCGCGCGGATAAATCAGCGAGCGGCCATTCAGGCCGGCATCCGGTTCGGTCTTGTACATCCAGTCGGTGCGCGGGTTGCCGATGCAGTGCAGATAACCGACCGGAATGTGGATCCAGACATAGTCGTCGCGCCCGCCCGCTTCGATCAGCAGCACGGTGGTGTCGCGGCGCCGGGTCAGGCGGTTGGCCAGTACGCAGCCGGCGGTGCCGCCGCCGACGATGATGTAGTCGTATTCTCCTGCCGATTCCAAATGCTGCTCCTCGTCTCGTTTTTTAGTTTGTACGCATCTCGGCCACCAGCATTTGCATCAATTTCGCTACCGGCATCGGCCGCGCCCGGCGGATTTCAGCACCCGCCCAGAGCGACATCAGTTCGGTATCGCCGCGTTCGGCTGCGGCTGCGCGTATGCCTGTGGTCAGTGCATTTTGGACAGGATACGCTGGAACTTGCTTTTCAACACTTTCCATCTTGCGCATGAAGGTGTTTTCCAGGCCACGCGCGTAGCGGCCGCTGAAAGCGCGGGTCAGGCGGGTGGGCGTGTCGCGCGCCTCGACCAGCCGCTGTTTGTAGGCGGGGTGGATGCCGGATTCGTCGGTCACAAGGAACGCGCTGCCCATCTGAACCGCCTGCGCACCCAGCGCCAGTGCTTCGGCGATATCGACCCCGGTCATGATGCCGCCAGCGGCGATCATTGGAATCTTGACGGCCTCGGCAACCTGCGGCCAGAGTGCTTTTCCACCCAGGGTGGCGTCTTCCTGCGGGCCAAGAAAGGTGCCGCGATGGCCGCCCGACTCGATCCCGGAAGCGATGACGGCATCGGCGCCCACGTTTTCCCAGGCCAATGCTTCCTCCACGGTGGTGACCGTGCCCATGACGTACATGCCGGCATCGTGCAAACGCTCGACCTGGGACGGCGTCAATATGCCGAACGTAAAACTGGCCGCAGCCGGACGCAGGTCGATCAAGGCGTCGAACTGGGCGTTGAAATCGTGGCACCACTGGGCCGGCACGGGTAATTTGTCCCAACCAAGGCTTTCCCAGACCGGGCGCAGCAGCTCAGCGGCGGCGTTGATCTCGTCCGCGCTGGGTGTGGGAGTCTGAAGAACAAACAAATTGAGCAAAAATGGCTGATCGGTCATTGCGCGCAGCCGGCCCACCTCGTCGCGCAGCGCCGCAGGCGATAACAACGATCCCGCCAGGCAACCCAAGCCGCCCGAATTCGATACCGCGGCCACCAATTCGGCCCGGCTTGCGCCCCCAGCCATCGGACCTTGCAGAATTGGAAACTTGAACAACGCGTGCAACTCCATACCACCTCCTGAAAACGTTCCAAATGACCTGTGGATAACTCTATGGATATCCACAGGCACCGTTTGTGGATAAACGCGACTTTATGCACAAACCAAAATTTGTCCCAAATTGGTACCAGCCGGATACAGAGCTGATCACCGACTTATACCTCGTGCAAGCTCCTGATTTCGCGCAGAATTTTGCCATTATCCACAGAAATGTGCACCTGTTAACAACTACTACTAAATCTATATTTAACCTTTTTAGGTAAACCATCAAGACCTTTGAAAAACGAAAGTCAAAAAAAAAGACCCCCCAAATCAAAAAAATTTCTTTGCTGGACAAAAATTGAAAGTTTCCAAAAAAAAAGAATCGGCCACAAAAGCGTGCGAACCACTTTTCTGAAGACGAAAAAAAAGCCGCGAACGGTTGAGCTTCCTGGCAGCACTTGTGGACAAGTCGATGGATATCCACAGGATGAGATGTGCAAAACCATCGACTTTGTTCACAGGCAAATTTTTGTCCAACAGTCATCCTTCGAAGATACAGGTCTTTTCCAGCGACTTTTTCGAGACGTAAGCGACTGATCCTGTTGATAAAATCGAACTTATCCACACAAAAACCGCCGTTTACTATCACTACTAAATTTGTATACATACTACTTATATAAAACCCTAAACCCTGGCAAAGCGGTGCATAACCTCGAAGTCATCCACAGCAGACTCCTTCAACAGCCTCAAAAACCTCAAAAACAAGCGTTGACAGCCTGAGCCTGGCAAAAACGCAGAACCGCCGATTCATCCAGAAGCTCCTGAAGGCACCGCCAAGGCCATTGCAGCGCCCTTGGACCGCAAGCCGGGACTGTCTGCAGAAATCGACGCTGGCGGCCTTCTGCGCGCCTTCCGAAGCTTGCAGTGCACGTAGAACGGTTTATCCTTGTGGAAAACTCGCGACTTACCCACATGCACGTTCACCAAAAAGGTTCTGCAAAGCATGAATTCAGGCAAATACATACGTTTAGGCATCATTAGCGCCTTGCACGAAGAACAGGAAGGGCTCGTGGAAGCCATGCAAGGCCCCGCCACGCTCATCCATGGCATGCGCAACTACGCATCAGGACAATTCGCTGGCATCGACGCTGTATGCGTCCTGTCGCGGATTGGGAAGGTTGCCGCCGCCATGACCGCGACCACGCTTGTGGAAAAGTACGGAGTTACCCACATCCTCTTCACTGGCGTTGCCGGCGCCGGGGATGCCGGCGTGAAGGTGGGCGACATCGTGGTGGCCGAATCGCTGGTCCAGTACGACATGGATGCCAGCCCGCTGTTTCCGCGTTTCGAGGTGCCGCTGACCGGTTTGTCGCATTTCCAGTCGGATTTGCACATGAGCCAGCGCGTTGCCAGCGCGGCACTGGATTTCCTCGACAAGGACTTCGAGACGGTGATCGACGAGGTGGAACGCGCCGAATTCGGCCTGGAGCGGCCACGGGTGCACCGCGGCCTGATTGCCAGCGGCGATCAGTTCATCAGCAAACGCGCGCACCTGGCGCAGTTGAACGGGGCGCTGCCAGGCTTGCTGGCGGTGGAAATGGAAGGAGCGGCAGTGGCCCAGGTATGTTTCGAGCTGGGCATTCCGTTTGCGGTGATCCGGACGATTTCGGATAACGCGAATGAAGAGGCGGCGACCGATTTCATGCGTTTCGTGAAATCAGTCGCCTCCCGTTATGCTTTTCATATCGTCACGCGTTTCTGCGCCGACCTGAAAAGCCGCCCGCCTCAAGCCAGCAGGGAGTCGGCCGGGGTGTAGTCGTAGCCGAGCGCCTGGGCAATCGCCGCGTAAGTGACCTTGCCTTTGCAGACATTCAGGCCGTTTTTCAGATGCACGTCGTCGGCCAGGGCTTTTTTCCAGCCCTTTTCCGCCAGGGCCACCGCATGGCCGATGGTCGCGTTATTCAAGGCAAAGGTTGACGTGCGCGCCACCGCGCCCGGCATGTTCGCCACGCAGTAATGCACCACGCCGTCGACGATATAGGTTGGATCGGCGTGCGTGGTCGCATGCGAGGTTTCAAAACAGCCGCCCTGGTCGATCGCCACATCGACCACCACCGCGCCCGCCTTCATCTTCGAAATCATCGCGCGCGTGACCAGCTTGGGCGCCGCCGCGCCCGGCACCAGCACGCCGCCGATGACCAGGTCGGCCGACAGCACCGCTTCCTCGATCGACTGGGCATTCGAATACTGGGTCGAAATGCGGTTGCCGAATACCAGGTCGAGCTGGCGCAGGCGGTCGATGCTCTTGTCGAGCACCGTCACCCGCGCGCCGGTACCGACCGCCATTTGCAGCGCATTGGTACCAACCACGCCCGCCCCGATAATCACCACATGGCCGGCCGCCACGCCAGGTACGCCGCCGAGCAGCAATCCCATGCCGCCCTTGGATTTTTCCAGATGCGCGGCGCCGGCCTGGATCGCCATGCGCCCCGCCACTTCGCTCATGGGAGCGAGCAGCGGCAAACCGCCGCCGGCGCCGGTGATGGTTTCGTACGCGATGCAAATGGCGCCCGATTTCACCAGCGCCGCCGTCTGCTCCGGATCCGGCGCCAGGTGCAGATAGGTGTACAGGATCTGGCCGTCGCGCAGCATCGCGCATTCGACCGGCTGCGGTTCCTTGACTTTGACGATCATGTCGGCGCGCGCGAAAATCTCTTTCGCGTCGTCGACAATGCTCGCACCAGCGGCGACATACTGCTCATCGGATAAGCCGATCTCAGCGCCCGCATTTTTCTGAACCAGTACCTGATGCCCGCGCGAGCTTAATTCGCGCACGCTCGGCGGTGTCAAGCCTACCCGGTATTCGTGATTCTTGATCTCTTTTGGAACGCCTACAATCATGTCATCCTCCAAGGGGTAGTTTTATATTTAGATCATTACAGACCTAAGGTCATCAGGCTCGCGTTTCCGCCAGCCGCAGTGGTATTAACGCACAGTGCGCGCTCGGCCACCATGCGCCACAGCGCAATCGCACCTTCTTCCGAGGTATCGATCACGCCGACAATCGCTCCCTGGCGGCTTGCTAACACGGGCCACAATTCGGCTCCCAGCGACGCTTCCACCAAGGCAATCTGGAACTGGCATTCCGCCGTATCGGCCCCGTTCACAAAGGTGATACGGTCCGCCACTTCCGGCGGCAAGCCTTCGGGAATGACTTCCTTCGCGCGCGCCAGCACAAGCGCCTGGTTACCCGTTGCCAGGCAAGCCGCCAATTGATTGAGCAACACGCCAGGCGTTGCTGCCGCACACAAAATGGCGCCGCGCGGGGCAAACGACAAGTCGTTGCGTTCGCCGGTCGGACCTGGCAAAGTCAGGCTGGTGCCGGCCAGCGTAGTACGCATGTATTCCTCGGCCAGGGTCGCCACGTGCGCGTGGCCGTGGGCTTTGGCCCACACCAGCAAGGCATCGAGGCCCGGCGTGGCCTGGCGTTCATGCTGCAGCAGTGCCGGCGCCGCACGTTGCAGGCGCTTGAGGTAAAGCGGACCGCCCGCTTTCGGGCCGGTTCCGGACTGGCCTTCGCCGCCGAACGGCTGCACGCCGACCACGGCGCCGACGATATTGCGGTTCACGTAGATATTACCCACATGCGCGCGCGAGCTGATGAAATCGATCGTTTCATCGATGCGCGAATGGACGCCGAGCGTCAGGCCAAAACCGGTGGCGTTGATCGAATCGATCAGCTTCGGCAAATCGGCGCGGCGATAACGGATGATGTGCAAGACCGGGCCGAATACCTCGTGCTTGAGTTCCGACAAGGAACCGATTTCGAGAACGGTCGGCGCCACGAAAGTGCCTTGCGCCGCCACTGCCGCGGGCACGTCCAGCGCAAAATAGTTTTTTGCGGTTGGCTTCATGCGTTCGATATGGCGCAGCAGGTTTTGCTGTGCTTCCGCATCGATCACCGGGCCGATATCGGTGGCCAGGCGATCGGGCACGCCAACGCGCAATTCCTGCATCGCGCCCTTGAGCATCTTGATGGTTTTATCGGCGATTTCCTGTTGCAGGAACAAGACCCGCAAGGCTGAGCAACGCTGGCCGGCGCTATCGAACGCCGACGTCATCACATCCTGCACCACCTGTTCCGGCAAGGCCGAGGAATCGACGATCAGCGCATTCTGGCCGCCCGTTTCGGCGATCAAGGCAATATCGCAGGATTCCTTGACCGAGCGCGCCGCCAGGGTGCGGTTGATCAGCTGCGCCACTTCGGTCGAACCAGTGAAAATCACGCCCTTGACACGCGCGTCAAGCGTCAGGCCGGCGCCAACGACTTCGCCGCGGCCCGGCAAAAATTGCAGGGCGGCTGCCGGAATCCCCGCTTCATGGAACAGCTGCACCGCGCGATAAGCGATCAGCGGCGTTTGTTCCGCCGGTTTTGCCAGCACCACGTTGCCGGCCGCAAGCGCTGCCGCCACCTGGCCGGTAAAGATCGCGAGCGGGAAATTCCACGGGCTGATACAGGTGACCGGACCGAGTGCCAGCACCTGCTGCGTACCGTGCACCTGGGCCGCGTAATAGCGCAGGAAATCGACCGCCTCGCGGATTTCGGCAATCGCATTCGGCAGCGATTTGCCGGCTTCGCGAATGGCCAGCGCCATCAGTTCCGGGTAGTTTTCTTCAAACAGATCGGCCACCCGTGCGAGCATCGCGGCACGCGCCGTCGGCCCCGTGGTTTGCCAGTCCATGGCGTAATTGCTGGCGCTGTGCAGCGCCGTCTCCACATCGGCGCTACTGGCGTCGCTCACCTTGCCAACCACGTCGGCATGCAGCGCCGGATTGCGAATCGACGCGGGCGTGCCGGCCACCACGGGGCCGGCGATCAATGGCGCGGCGTGGTAATTGCGCGGTTGTGCCAATGCGGTGCCGATATTGCGCAGCACATCTTCGTTGGTCAGGTCGAGACCGGCCGAATTCTTGCGCTCCGCATTGAACAGGGCAAGCGGCAAGACGATGCCCGGATGCGGCACGCCGCCTTGCGCGCGCGATGCCTCGAACGGATCGGCGATGAGCGACTCGATCTTCACTTTTTCATCGACGATCTGGTTCACGAACGAGGAATTGGCGCCGTTTTCCAGCAGCCGGCGTACCAGGTAGGCGAGCAGCGTTTCGTGCGAACCGACCGGCGCATAAATGCGGCACGGCTTGTCCAGATTGGCTTTGCCGACGACCTGGTCGTACAGCGTTTCGCCCATGCCGTGCAGGCACTGGAATTCATAATCCTTGATGCCGTCCTGCTGCGCCCAGGTGTAAATCACCGCCAGGCTGTGCGCATTGTGGGTGGCAAATTGCGGGTACAGCAGTTCGCTTGCTTTCAACAGTTTTTTGGCGCAGGTCAGGTAAGACACGTCGGTGTATACCTTGCGCGTATAGACCGGATAACCGGGCATGCCATCGACTTGCGCGCGCTTGATTTCAGCATCCCAATACGCGCCTTTTACCAGCCGCACCATGAATTTGCGGCCGCTGCGGCGCGCCAGGTCGATCAGGTAATCGATCACGAACGGGCAGCGCTTCTGGTAGGCCTGCACCACGAAGCCGATGCCCTCGAAACCGGCCAGTTCCGGATCGAACGCCATCGCTTCCATCATGTCGAGTGAAATTTCCAGGCGGTCGGCTTCTTCCGCATCGATATTGATGCCGATGTTGTACTGCTTGGCCAGCAAGGCCAGGCTGCGCACGCGCGGCAGCAGTTCGCTCATCATGCGCGCATGCTGCGCGCGGCTATAACGCGGATGCAGGGCCGACAGCTTGACCGAAATGCCCGGTCCATCCTTGATGCCGCGTCCGTTCGATGCCTTGCCGATCGCATGGATCGCCGTTTCGTACGAGGCGTAATAATTCTTCGCATCCGCTTCGGTCAGGGCCGCTTCGCCCAGCATGTCGTAGGAATAGCGGTAGCCGCGCTGCTCGTTGTCGCGGCTGTTCTTGATCGCCTCGCCGATGGTCTGGCCGGTCACGAACTGGTTGCCCAGCATGCGCATGGCCAGGTCGACGCCCTTGCGGATCAGCGGCTCGCCGCCTTTGCCGATCAGTTTGGTCAGCGCCGAGCCGAGCCCGGTTTCGCTGCTGGTGCTGACCAGCTTGCCGGTAATCAGCAAACCCCAGGTGGCGGCGTTGACGAACAGCGAAGGTGATTCGCCCAGGTGCTTGCCCCAGTCGCCCTTGCTGATCTTGTCGGCAATCAGGCGGTCGGCGGTTTGCTTGTCGGGAATACGCAGCAGCGCTTCGGCCAAGCACATCAGTGCGACACCTTCTTCCGAAGACAGCGAGAATTCATGCATCAGCGCGTCGACGCCGGATGAACGCGTGCGTTTTTCACGCACGGCCGAGACCAGGCGGTGCGCCAGCGCGTGCGCGTCCGGATGGGCGTTGTTGCCCTGTCCCAGCAGCCAGGCGACGGCCTCGGCTTCATCGCGGCGGTAAGCGGCGGTGATGGCGGCGCGCAACGGCGTCTGGTCTGGTTTGATTTCGGCCAGCAGCGCAGAGAAGGGAACGAAGGATGTGGCCGAAGCAGCGGCAGTTTGCATTGAGAACTCTTTACTAGGATTAGACGAATCGGAAAGACAACACCGCGCAGCTCCGGCGCGGCTTTTCCGTGAAGGCAAGCCACGCTGGAAGTGCGCGAAAAGATGATTCGATTGTAGAGTGAAATCTTCTGGATTAATTCTGGTATTACAGAAGACTAGCAATAGATAGTTTTTGGTGCGACAATTTCACCAAATAAAATTTATTGCGGAGATCTCGAATGCTGGACAAGATTAGCAAGAAAATTCTGTCGGAACTGCAAAGCGACGGCCGGATCAGCAACGTGGAACTGGCGGCGCGGGTGAACCTGTCGCCGGCGGCTTGCCTGGAACGTGTACGCAAACTGCACGAGTCCGGCTACATCATGGGCTACACGGCCCAGCTCAACCCCCAGTTGCTCGACGTTTCCTTGCTCGTTTTCATAGAAGTGGTGCTCGACCGCACCACCCCCGAAGTCTTCGATGCCTTCAAGAATAGCGTACAAGTCATTCCCGAAGTGCTCGAATGCCACATGGTGGCCGGCGGCTTCGACTATCTGGTCAAGGCGCGCGTCAAGGACATGGCGGCGTATCGCGAATTCCTCGGCAAAACCTTGCTCCAGAAGGGCGTGCGTGAAACCCACACCTACGCCGTCATGGAAGAAGTGAAAAATACCACCAAACTGCCGATCAAATAAGCACTTGGTGGAAATGTTTTTCTTTGGACACATTGTGTTGCAAATGCGTTGAGCTTGCCCTGCTTATGCTGTACGTTATGAATCTCGGATAGCGGGATACTCAGCGCGCCAGCGGTGGCCAAGGGAACACATGAAGCAACTTCATTCGACGTCGGGGCGGCTCGCGCTCGGCTGCTGCGGCGCTGCCGGCGGCGGCGTCCTTGCCGTGTTCCTGCTCGGACTGGCGGCCGGACCCGCGCTGGGGCCTGTGTCCGCCGCTGCTGTATCCGGCGTGGTCAGCCTGGCGATCTTCCTGCTTCTGCAACAGAAGGATGATGGCGGCCATCGCCAGGAGTTTATCGCCGTGGTCGGTCACTCCATCGACGACATCATGATCGGCGCCGCCGAAACCTCGTATTTTGTCGATTCGGTCAAGAAAAAGATCGAAAAAGACGTGCAGACGGCGGTCGGCATCGTCGCCAGCGCCGAGGAAGTGGCGCACACGACCGAGCAGATCGCCGTCAATGCCGAGCGCGCCGCCAAGGTGGCCGCCGAAGTGCGCAGCGAAAGCGTGGCCGGGCGTGCCGAGGTGGCCGAGGGGCTCAAGCGCATCAGCGGCGCCCGGGTCGACGCCCAGCAGGCGGCCAGCACCATGAGCGCGCTGCAGGAAAAGTCCAAGGCCATCACCGGTTTTACCGACGTCATCACCGAAATTTCCGCGCGTACCAACCTGCTGGCGCTCAATGCCGCGATCGAAGCGGCGCGGGCCGGCGAGCATGGGCGCGGCTTTGCGGTCGTCGCTAGTGAAGTGCGGCAACTGGCGCATCGCACCCGCGAGGCTGCCGGGGAGATCAGCATGATGGTGCGCGCGATTAACGAACAGGCGGCCACGGCCAGCGTGGGCATGGCTTCGCTGGCCACGCTGGTGGACGATGCGGCAGGCAATGTGGAGCGGGTTCACGGTTTCCTGGGCAATATCGAACGCTCCTCTGGCGTGTCGGAATCGGAAATCGGGCAGATTGCAGAGGCGGCGCGCACCCATGTGGAAACCACGCGCGGCATTTCCAGCGCGCTGACGCAGATCCGTGACAGCATGTTGTCGACCAATGCGGAGTTGCCGCGCGCGACCGGTTCGGCGATGGCGCTGGCCGAGAAGGCGGAGTCGATTGCCGGGGCCATGGGCGAATCGTCGTTGGCGGCGCAGCAGGCGGCGGCGGATGTCGGGCAATTGTTCAGCGCGGCGCTCAAGGCGGGCCAGATCAGCCACGAGGCGCTGTTCGACCGCCGATACACACCGATTCCGAATACCGATCCGCCCAAGCACAATACGCGCTTCGATGCATTTACCGACCGCGTGCTGCCGGCCTTGCAGGAAGGTTTATTGGCGAGCATGCCGCAGTTGGCGTATGCAGGGGCGGTCGATAATCATGGCTACTTCCCGACGCACAACAAGAAGTTTTCACAGCCGCTCACCGGCGATTACGATGTGGATATGGTGAACAACCGGACCAAGCGGATTTTCAGCGACCGCACCGGGTCGCGCTGCGGATCGAATACCAAGCCGTTCTTGCTGCAGACGTACAAGCGCGATACCGGGGAAGTCATGCACGACTTGTCGGTGCCGATTTATGTGGATGGGAAGCATTGGGGCGGGTTCCGGGTTGGTTACCGGTCGGCGGCCAAGTAGGCATCGATTTTCGAGGCCTGCTGACCCTCAAAACGTCGCTAAAAAGCGTCGCTAACCTTAAAACCGTTGCTAACCCCAAAACTGTCGCTAACCTCAAAACCGTCGTTCCCGGCCTTGGCGGCCCCCTTGGCGGGAACGACGCTGTCATGGTCAATCGCTATTCGCCACCGCCCTCAAGGTCGTCGTGTTCATCCCCTCCAGATGCTTGCGCAGCCATTTATGCGCGGGGCTGCGGGCGTCGCGTTCGTGCCAGAGCATGTCGAGGTGGACCGCCGGCAAACTGAACGGCAGCTCGCGCCACACCAGCGCATCGGTCATCCCCGTCGATGCGATCAGGTGCTTCGGCAGCACGGTAATCAAATCCGAATTGGCCACCACCCTCCCCGCCGTGAAGAATTGGTTCACGGTCAGCAAAATGCGCCGCTCGCGCCCCAACTGCGCCAGCGCCTCATCCACCAGGCCATGCGCGCGCCCCGAAAAACTGACCAGCAGGTGATTCGCTGCGCAGTAATTTTCCATCCCCAGCTCCACCTTGGCCAGCGGATGATTCTTGCGCATCACGCACACGTAATGCCCGGAATACAGCCGCTCATGGCGGATCGGCGAACTGGTGTCGCTCGACAGCTGCGCGGCCACGCCAGGGAAGAAACCCACCGCCAGGTCGATATCGCCGCGCAGCAGCATCGGACGCGGCTCGCGCGTCGTCAGCGGCACCATGCGCACGTTCACGCCCGGCGCCTCGCTCTCGATCGAACGCATCAGCGAGGGCAGCCAGAATGCCGCCGTCGCGTCCGCCATGGCCATGCGGAAGGTCGCATGCGCCTTGGATACGTCGAAGGTTTCCGGGGTGACAGCCGCTTCCAGCCCGGCCAGGGCTTGGCGCACGGCCGGCCATAGCGACTCGGCGCGCGGCGTCGGCTTGACGCCATAGGCTGTGCGGATGAGCAATTCGTCGCCCAGACTCTCGCGCAAGCGCTTGATCGCGTTCGATACCGCCGGTTGCGTCATGGCCAGGTGGCCCGCCGCGCGCGTCAGGTTTTGCTCGGTCATCACCGCGTCGAACACGCGCAGCAGGTTCAGGTCCAGGGTCAGAAAGCTCATGATGATTCAGAAAAGTTGGCGATTAGGTATCATACCGCATTCCATTCACCATTAATATAATCGGTATTGGATTTTGGAATTGGATTTATATGTTGCGTTGCACTATAGTTGACACATAACAACTGCTACTGCGATTTCAACATCATGTCTATTTTGCTGCAAACCACGGGCGACACCGCCTTTTCGCTGATGCCGCTGGTGCGCAGCGTGGGCCTGGTGCTGGCGATCGGCGCGCTTGCCCTGTTCTTCAAGCCTTTGCTGGTCGGCATCTTCCGCGCGCTGGTGCTGGTGGTCAATCCGCGCCTGAGCAAGGACCAGCTGGCTGCCCGCCGCAATATGCGCAATGCCAAAGTGCTGCAACGGATGACCAATTCGTCTTCCGGCAACGCCAGCCTCACGGCCGAACTGCGCGCCATGGCCGCCCGTTCCTGAGCGTTCGCCCGCCGCGCAAGCGGCTGCACAAAAAAAGCGGCGCCGGCAAATTACCGGGCGCCGCTTTTTTATTGACCAGGGATCTTATTTCCCTGAGAGCAGGGCTGTCTTCAAGCTCGAATCGACCGGGCGTTCGCCCATCCAGATGCGCAAGATGGCGTTGTAGAACAAGATGTCGGGGACAACTTCACCGATTTTCTTGCCATTGAACTCGCACTGGGTGCCGGTGCCGGGAATCCAGTCCAGGTGCAGCACGTCACCCTTCTTCAATCCTTGCAACAGGCCGAACATTTCGCCGAACTTGCTGATCTGCGACACGATCTTGGATTTTTCCTCGTTGTTGAGGTTGTTGTTCAGGCCGTTCATGAAGGCGTCGCCGAAATCATCCGAGGACAGGTCGCGCATCAGCACGATGGCGACCCGGCGCGGGCCATCCATCTTCATGATCTCAGGGAAGGATTTGCTCTTTTCCGGCAGGTACAGCGAGGTGACATACACCTTCGCCACGAACTTCTGGCGCATCCCGAAGCCGTTGAGCTTGAGTTCCTTGCCGGCCACCTTGACGGTATCGTCCAGCTTGATGCCGCTGATCTCCGCCGCGGAGGCACCCTGGCCGAAGGCGCAGGCGAGGAATAGACCTGCCAGCAAGCCTTTGAAAGTGAAACGGTTCATTGCGATCATGGTGTCTCCAGTGATTAATCTGTTTTTGTTCCGCATGAAAAACGCTCATGCCGGCCTGCGGCTTGCCGGCACCAGGTGCGTCGACCGGCACGCTTGCATCTTCCTTCAACGCGGCAGCGGGCATGACGGTAGACAAGGCCATAGCGCCATCGTATTTACGCGGCGGGTATTATAGTCTTTACGTACGGTCGAGATGGTGCCGGAGTGTGCGGTGCGAGGAAAATTTAATGCAGGCGAACTAATTGACTAGGTAAATATACCATCATATTTCCCCAAAAAATTGCCCCGAAGGCATTTTAGACGGGCCTTATGATGATATCAAGACAAAATTGTGGCCCGAAAGGCACATGAATTTACAATTTGATAATTCAGGCTGGCGATGGGCTGGAGGCTGGCCGCCGGCCTTGCCGCCCCATCGCCGTGGGGCGGCGGGTGTTGTCAGGGGAGCGGCTTGGGCGGCGCATCGTTGCCGGCAGTCAGGCGCTCATACTTGGCGCGCAACTCTTCCGGCGTCTCGCGCCAGGCCGGGTTGAACGGGATGCAACTGACCGGACACACTTGCTGGCATTGCGGTTCATCGAAGTGGCCGACGCATTCCGTGCATTTGTTGGGGTCGATCTCGTAGATCTCGGCGCCCATGTAGATGGCATCGTTCGGGCACTCGGGCTCGCACACGTCGCAGTTGATGCAGTCGTCGGTAATCAGTAAGGCCATGATTGCTCCGCTTTTTATTCGGAAGGCGGCGCCATGGTGGCGATCTTCTTTTGCAGCCAGCGGTCGACCGAGGGAAACACGAACTTGGAGACATCGCCTCCGAGCATCGCAATTTCGCGCACGATGGTGCCGGAGATGAACTGATACTGGTCGGACGGGGTCAGGAACAGGGTTTCGACGTCCGGCAGCAGGTAGCGGTTCATGCCGGCCATCTGGAACTCGTATTCGAAGTCGGACACGGCGCGCAAGCCGCGCACGATGACGCGGGCGTCATGCTTGCGCACGAAATCCTTGAGCAGGCCCGAGAAACTCTCGACCCGCACGTTCGGATAGTGGCCCAGCACCTCGTTGGCAATTTCCAGGCGTTCGTCCAGCGAGAAAAACGGGCGTTTGTTCTTGCTGTCGGCTACGCCCACGATCAGGCTGTCGAACAGCCCGGACGCACGGCGCACCAAATCCTCATGGCCGCGCGTCAGCGGGTCAAAGGTTCCTGGATAAACGGCTACAACCATTGCGGCTCCCTAGAGATGCACCAATATAGAACGCGCATTATGCCTGAAATTCATGCGCGGTCCCCATAGCGGCATACCACGGGGAGGATCGCGGCCGAACAAAGCGCTGGCCGATCGCGTTTACGCTGCCGTTTTGCGCAGCTTGAGCAGGTAATAGAAGACGATGCCGGCCTTGTCATTACGCACCGCTTCCCACGGCGCGAGCCAGTCGGGCACGGCGCTGCCGTCTTCCGGTTCGAACGGCAGCGGTGCGCCGGATTCGGCATACACCAGGCCGTCTTCGGCGAGCAGGCCGGCGGTCAGCGGCAGGCTGCGCTCGAGCAGGTTTTGCTGGTAAGGCGGATCGAGGAACACCAGCTGGTAGCGCTGGCCGCGCAGCGCCATGTTCTGCGCGCTGGCCAGGGCGTCGCCGCGGACGACCTCGACGTTGTCGGCCTGGAGCTTGATCTTGACATCGCCGAGCTGGCGCACCACCGGCGTGTGGCTGTCGATCATGGTCACCGAGCGCGCGCCCCGGCTGGCGGCCTCGAAACCGAGGGCGCCGCTGCCGGCGAACAGGTCGAGGACGGCGGCCCCGGTCCAGTTGGCGTCCCACAGGTGGTTGATCCAGTTAAACACCGTTTCGCGCACCCGGTCCGGGGTGGGACGCAGGCCGAGCGCGTCGAGCACGGGCAGCGTCGAGCGCTTCCAGGCGCCGCCGATGATGCGGACTTGTTTCGGAGGCGGCGGACGGTGCACCGGGACTTTGGCGGGTTTCTTTTGCATGGCGACGAGGGGGGATTGCTGATCCGGCGCACTATATCACGGGGGTGGGAGGCGTTGCGGCGGGCGCTGGGGAACTTGGGCACCCGCCTGCGCGGGTGCGACGGTGCGACGGTGGGACGGTGTAAGGCGCGCCGCTGCCAGGGGCAACGGCGCGAGAAGCGGCTTATTTGGTTTCGGCTGCCAGGGCGTTGAAGTCGGTGATCCATCCCTGCATGCGTTTTTGCGCATGGGCTTTCTGCTCGGGCGTGGCGATCTTCACCGCCACCAGGACCATCTGCATCGTGCTATCCGTATAGGCATCCAGGAACTGCTTGTGCTCGGGGCTTTGCATGCGCGCCAGCATATCCTTGATCACGCCCTGCACCAGCGGCGCGGCCGCCTCCTTGCTCAGGTTTTCCTTGTCGATCTTGCGCAGCACCGTCAGGATCTTTTGCTGGCGCCGCAAGCGCTCGTCGAGCCAGATCTGGTTGTTCAGCGGACGCGCATCGGAGGCCTTGCGCAACTGCGCTTCCTGATCGCGGCTGAAGTCGCCGAACCACAAATCGAACTGCTCCATCGTTCGCTTGAAACGCTGCTCCTGCAACTCGTCCACCGTGCCGCGGATGAACTTCTTGCGGAAGGTCTCATTGTTCTTGTTGAATTTTTTTTCCAGGTGCGCCAGCTGCTCCGGCTTGATGGTGAGCGCCAGGTCGGTCAGTTCCGGCAAGGCTTTCAGCGCCAGCAATTCGGTGCGGTTCATGATGTCGCGATAATCGGCGTCCAGGTCAGCCTTGCTCAGGTTGCCTGCGAGTTGGCGCTGGGCATTAGTGAGGATGTGGATGTAATCCTTCAACTGGGTCTGTCGATGCCATTTGAACAGTTCCTTGATATCCTGCTTGACCTCCGGCGCCTGCTCCGAATCGAGATCGACATAGGCGTCCAGCCACCAGTACAGCAAGGTGTCGCCCTGGTTGTAGGCCAGTTTGATGCCGCTGCACGCGGTCAGCACGGCCATGATTGCCACCAGGCAAAGAACGCGAAAGCGCTGGGAAAGTGGTTCCTGCGTGTTAAACTTTTTCATTTATTAACTCTTTTTGAACGAACGCTTATGAACGTAGTGATTCTTGCCGCTGGAATGGGAAAGCGCATGCAGTCTGCGCTGCCGAAAGTGCTGCACCCGCTGGCGGGCAAACCCCTCCTGCAGCATGTGATCGATACGGCAAGGGCACTTGCACCGAGCAAATTATGCGTTATTTACGGCCACGGCGGCGCAGCGGTGCCCGAGATGCTGAAACGCCAGGACAGCACGGGCCATGCCGCCATCGATACCGCCCTGCAAGAGCCGCAGCTCGGCACCGGCCATGCAGTCAGCCAGGCCGTGCCCCAGCTCGATGAAGATGCCCCGACCCTGATCCTGTACGGCGACGTGCCGTTGACCACCGTGGCCTCGCTCAAGCGCCTGGTCGACGCGGCCGGCACCGACAAGCTCGGCATCCTGACCGTGGTGCAGGCCAATCCATTCGGCCTGGGCCGCATCGTGCGCGAAGGCGGCACGATTACCCGCATCGTCGAGGAAAAGGATGCCAGCGAAGCCGAACGCGCGATCTGTGAAATCAACAGCGGCATCATGGTCGCGCCGACCCGTCACCTGAAAAAGTGGCTCGGTTCGCTGTCGAACAATAACGCGCAGGGCGAGTATTACCTGACCGATATCGTGGCCCAGGCCGTGCTCGATGGCGTGGCGGTTGTGTCGGCGAACCCGTCGGCCGAGTGGGAAGTGGCCGGCGTCAATAGCAAGGTGCAGCTGGCCGAGCTGGAGCGTCGTCACCAGCTCAATATCGCCAACGCGCTGCTGGAAAAAGGCGTGACCCTGCTCGACCCGGCCCGCATCGATGTGCGTGGCGAACTGATTTGCGGGCGCGATGTGACCATCGATGTCGGTTGCGTGTTCGAAGGCCGCGTGGAACTGGGCGATGGCGTGAACGTGGGGGCGCACAATGTGCTGGTCAATGCGCGCATCGCGGCGGGAACCAATATCAAGCCGTTCTGTCATATTGAAGATGCGGTGGTGGGCGCCAAGTCGGTGATCGGGCCGTATGCGCGCTTGCGTCCGGGCACCGAGCTGGCGGAGGATGTGCACATCGGTAACTTTGTCGAGATCAAGAACAGCCAGATCGCCGCGCACAGCAAGGCCAACCATTTGGCCTATGTGGGCGATGCGACGGTCGGTTCGCGCGTCAATATCGGCGCGGGGACGATCACGTGCAATTACGACGGCGCCAACAAGTTCCGTACCGTGATTGAGGATGATGCGTTCATTGGCAGCGACAGCCAGCTGATCGCGCCGGTTACCGTCGGCAAGGGTGCGACCCTGGGCGCCGGTACCACGCTGTCGAAAGATGCGCCAGCCGGCAAGCTGACCATTTCGCGCACCAGGCAGACGACCATCGAAAACTGGACGCGTCCGGTGAAGGTCAAGAAGTAAGTTTTAACCACGGTTCTCCCGCGCAGCCTCCAGTTTCTAAGGAACTCCTCCAATTCCTCGGAATGAGGCAAGTCCGGAGATAAATGCCGATAACTTAAGCTCCGTCATTCCCGCGCCTAGCCCTGCGCGGGAAGTCTTTTCTGCCAATGGCAGGAAAGACGGTTTTGAAGTTTGTGGTCAGAAAAACGCTGAATCTAAAGCCATCGAATCCAGAGGCCAGTTCCTGGACAGGCGCGAACGCTGCGCGGGAGCGACGGTTTCCAGGCTTGCGGCGAGCTTCAGTCTTTCCAGGCCAGCGGCAAGCTTCAGGCCGCCAGCGCCGTCGCCACATTCGCGCGTGCCGCCTTGAACGCCGGCACCAGCGCCGCCATCAAGGCGACCGCCAGCACAGTCACCACCGCCATCAGCATCCGGTTCACATCCAGCTCCACCGGCATCGGCGTGGCAAACGCGCGCTGCGTTTCCGCCTGCACGGTCACCCGGTTGATGATCCAGGCAATCACCCCGCTCGCAATCAGGCTGACAGCCACGCCCGCCACCGCCATGCCCAGCGCTTCGGTCACCAGCATCAGGAAGACCGAATGGCTGCGCATGCCCAGCGCGCGCAAGGTGGCCACTTCGCGCCGCCGTTCCAGCGCGTTGATCGACATGGTGGCGGCAATGGTCGCCGCAATGACCGCAAACACCATCCCGGCGATGCTGTCGAACGCCAGGTCGGACGCGCTGCGCGCCCGCATGTAGGCCTGCGACAATTCCTGCCAGGTGCGCACCTCGGCGCCGATGCCCGCCTTGCGCAGCGCCGCCGCCACCGCCGTGCGCTGCAGTTCCAGCTGGGCCGGATCGGACAGGAACACCACGAAGCGCCCGCTTCTGTCGGTATTGAGCAAGTCCTGCGCCAGTTCCAGCGGCATCAGTAGCGAAGGAACGTGATCGTCGCGGCCGGGCAGCGCGTACACATCGACCACCTGGGCAATGACTTGCCTGGGCGCCGCGTCGGGCACCGCCGCGGTGAGCGTCAGCGCGCTGCCGACCCGCAAGGCGAGCGCCCGGGCCTTGGCCTGGCTGATGGCAATGCCATTGCCGACCAGCGATTGCAGCGTGCCCGGCGCCCCTTGCAGGCCCGGCACCAGCGGTTCGTCGGGCACGCGCATGCCCTGCCCGGCGAACGTGACCGAGTGCCCGCTGGTGGCGGCGATCCCGGCCACGCCGATTTCCGGCACCACCAGCGCGATGCCCTTCACACGCGCCAGCACGGAGCGCGTGCGCTCCGCTTCGTCCGGGCCGAACAGGCGCGCATCGCCGCCGGAAGCGGCGGGAACGACGCTCAGGTGGCCCATCCGTTCGCGGATCACGGCCTGATGCTCGATGCCGGCGCGGGTGCTGGCGATATTGCCCGCAAATAGGTCGAGCACGCACAGGCTGGCCCCGATCAGGACGATCGCCAGCACGCTGCGCGCGCGTCCCAGCAGCAGGGTGCGCAGGGCCAGCCGGTACGGGCTCATAGCTGGACCCGGAAAGGTTCGCGGCCGGCATCGGCCAGCACGGCGTGCAGGCGGCCGTCGCGCAGTTGCAGCGTGCGCGTGACGCGGTTGAGCTGGCGCTGGTCGCGGGTCGAGACGATGAAGGCGGTGCCGTGCTCGTGCTGCTGCTGGGCGAACAAATCCATCACCAGGCGGATGCAGGCGCTGTCCAGGCGCGAGGTGGGCTCGTCGGCCAGCACCAGGCGTGGCTTGGCCAGCAGCGCCCGTGCGATCGCCACGCGCTGGCTCTGGCTGGGATCGAGCCGCGCCGGAAAGGTGTTGGCGTGGGTCGCCAGGCCAAGCAGGCCGAGCAGCTCGTCGGCGCGCGCATGGGCGGCGTGCAAGTCCTTGTGCGCCAGGCGGCCGCGCAACATCAGCGGCAGCAGCACGTTTTCGCGCGCGGTCAGCACCGGGATCAGGGTAAAGGCCTGGAACACGAAGCCCATCATTTCGTTGCGCAAGTCGGCGCGGGCTTGTTCGGGCAGGCGGGCGATCAGCAGGTTGGCGATCACGACACTGCCTTCGTTGGCATATTCGAGCATGCCGATCAGGTTCAGCAAGGTGGTCTTGCCGCTGCCGGCGGGACCGCAAATGGCCACCATGTCCGCCATGCCCACTTGCAGGTTGACGCCATCGAGGGCATGCACGGCGGACAGCCCGCCGCCGTAATACTTGTGCACGCCCGTCAGGCGCACCAGGTCGCCATGCGGCTTGGGCGCCGGCCCAGCGTGTTCCAGGATGTCATTCATCGCCCCACCTCCCACTTCGACGCGCCCGGCGTCCACCAGGACGCCCAGCAGCTTCGAGTAGAACCTGTTTCCGCCGGGCTGCCGTTGAGATTGCTCAAAGGCAATAATCAGACGGCGATGCGGGTTTCGAACTTGCTGCGGAAGGTGGAAAAATAGGCTTTCACGTTGCGCACATTGGTGCGCGTGGCGAACAGGCGGTGCGCCAGGGCGTGGTAGGCGGGCATGTCGGCGACCTGGACGATGAGCACGAAATCCGGCCCCGGGGCGACCCGGTAGCATTGCAGCACGGCTGCTTCGGCCGCCACATGCTGCTCGAACTCGTCCATGCGCTCGGCGGCCTGCACATCGAGCGTGATTTCGACGATGGCGGTCAGGCGCGCGCCCACCTTTTCCGGCGCCACGATGGCCACCTGGCGCTCGATGACGCCGCCCTCGGTCATGTACTTCACCCGGCGCAGGCAGGTCGGCGGCGATACGTGGACCAGCTCGGCCAGCTCCGCATTGGTATGCGATGCGTCAAGCTGGAGGATATTCAAAATGCGGCGGTCGACGTCGTCGAGATCATTGGCGGTCATGGATTTTAGTGATTAGAAAAGAAAATGGTCGATAAATGAAATATAAATTCATGTCTCATGAGTGATGAAATAAATACTCAATATAGTAGCAAATTAGAAAGCATATTTCATGGTAGCTCAACTACGATCTGCGCATTCATTCATTTTCAGATCGAGGTCATCATGTGCGGTATCGTCGGAGCAGTAGCACAACGCAACATCACTCCCATCCTGGTCGAGGGCTTGAAGCGGCTTGAGTACCGCGGCTACGACTCGTGCGGCGTCGCGCTGCACGTCGACGGCAAGCTGCAGCGTTCGCGCAGCACCTCGCGCGTGGCCGACCTGGAAACGCAGATCGCCGGCGCCGGCCTGCAAGGCTTCACCGGCATCGCCCACACGCGCTGGGCCACGCACGGCGCGCCGGCATCGCACAATGCGCACCCGCACTTTTCGCCAACCGAAGAGAACGCCCGCATCGCCCTGGTCCACAACGGCATCATCGAAAACCACGACGAACTGCGCGCCGAACTGACCGCGCTCGGCTACGTGTTCCAGAGCCAGACCGATACCGAAGTCATCGCCCACCTGGTTGACCACATGTATAGCGGCGACCTGTTCGAGACCGTCCAGCTGGCCGTCAAGCGCCTGACTGGCGCCTACGCGATTGCCGTATTCAGCCGCGAAGAACCGCACCGCGTGGTCGCTGCGCGCCAGGGTTCGCCGCTGATCGTCGGCGTCGGCCAGGGCGAAAACTTCGTCGCCTCCGACGCCATGGCGCTGGCCGGTACCACCGACCAGATCATCTACCTGGAAGAAGGCGACGTGGTCGACCTGCAACTGGCCAAGGTCTGGGTCGTCGACGTCGACGGCAAGCCGGTCCTGCGCGAAGTCAAGACCGTGCACGCGCACACCGGCGCGGCTGAGCTGGGCCCGTACCGCCACTACATGCAGAAGGAAATCTTCGAGCAGCCGCGCGTCATCGGCGACACGCTCGAAGGCGTGACCGGCATCATGCCGGAACTGTTCGGCGACAATGCGTTCAAGGTCTTCAAGCAGATCGACCGCGTGTTGATTTTGGCGTGCGGCACCAGCTACTACTCGGGCCTGACCGCCAAGTACTGGATGGAATCGGTGGCCAAGGTCCCGGTCCAGGTCGAGATCGCCAGCGAATACCGCTACCGCGACAGCGTGCCGCATCCGAACACCCTGGTGGTGACGATTTCGCAAAGCGGTGAAACGGCCGACACCCTGGCCGCGCTCAAGCATGCGCGCAGCCTGGGCATGGTGCACACCCTGACCATTTGCAACGTCGCGACCAGCGCCATGGTGCGTGAATGCGCGCTGTCGTACATCACCCGTGCCGGCGTGGAAGTGGGCGTGGCATCGACCAAGGCCTTCACCACCCAGCTGGCCGCGCTGTTCCTGCTGACCCTGACCCTGGCGCAAGTCAATGGCCGCTTGAGCGACGAAGAAGAAGCGACCTACCTGAAAGAAATGCGTCACCTGCCGGTGGCCATTTCCGCAGTGCTGGCGCTGGAACCGCAGATCATCGCCTGGGCCGACGACTTTGCGCGCAAGGACAATGCGCTGTTCCTCGGCCGCGGCATGCACTATCCGATCGCTCTGGAAGGTGCCTTGAAGCTCAAGGAAATTTCGTACATCCACGCCGAAGCGTATCCTGCGGGCGAACTTAAGCATGGTCCGCTGGCGCTGGTGACCGATGAAATGCCGGTCGTCACGATCGCACCGAACGATGCGCTGCTGGAAAAGCTGAAATCGAACATGCAGGAAGTACGCGCCCGCGGCGGCCAACTGTATGTGTTCGCCGACGTCGATTCGCGCATCACCTCGGGCGATGGCTTGCATGTGATTCGTTTGCCGGAACACTACGGCCTGCTGTCCCCGATCCTGCACGTTGTGGCGCTGCAATTGCTGGCGTATCACACCGCGCTGGCCAAGGGTACGGATGTGGACAAGCCGCGTAATCTGGCCAAGTCGGTGACGGTGGAGTAAAAGCAGCTGGCGTGCTGACTCATGACTGGAACAAATATAGTCAGTCTTAAATCAATAAAGTCGGTCGCGTGTTCTTGCTCCTGCCCCTGCCGCTGTTCGTGCAATACCTTCAATAAATAGCTGCCCAGTGGATCGTCGTTACTGAAGATCTACTGGCAGTTGCCAATAAATGTATCGTAAATTTGTCAAGGTCATCCCATTTCCTGATGAGTTGGCTCACAGCATCATCGCCCGAGTTGCCTTAGCTAACTGCTGCCATTCCGAACTAGTCATTTCGAGCCTACGGACGCTGTTGCAGCTACCGCCGACAGACAATCCGGTTTTCGTTCTAGCGGCAGGTCTAAGTATGGACAGGGATATTCTTCTCACTCGACATACGATGCACCCGTTGCACTATGCGGTCGCGAGGAATTCCGCACTTGTGCCGCTCTCGTCCAGAAAGAATGGATTCCAGGCACTCTTTGGCCCGAAATCGGCGGCAACAGCGCGTTATTGCGAACTGTGCTTTCTCGCGGAGAGGGGGACCTGCGTGATTCCTAGCTGGCGCCGCAAGCATCATCTTCCAGCTGTTGATTGGTGTCCCGTCCACTTCACGCCACTTCGTGCATGGTCAACGGAGTTAGCGGCCCCATTTTTTAGACATTCTCAGCAGGGCTTGTTTGAGCATCTCGATGCCGAAGTGGCAAGTTCGGTCGAAAACGCGGTTCTGCGCCGATATGGACAATTGCTGACAAGCTGGCTTGACCGCAGTGTTCCATATTCATCTCTGAAGGTTTGTAAGGTGATACTGGCTGAGTGCCATCGGCAGAACATTAGGTGTTCCAAAGAGGGCTCGGCACCTCTCTTAAGTGACATCCTGCTTAGTAAGCTCCCCCCAACTTGGGTGCATCGACATATGCCCCACTTGGCGAATAAGAAGGCAGGCATTGCCCATCCAAAGTTCGACACCCTTGGAACATCCTCGTCAGACAGCTTCCCTACCGCTAGCCTTGCGCTAATTCTGGCTGCGCTGTTCGCATCTATTTCGGATATAGATCGAGCGCTTGAAAGTTACTGAGCATCGCGTCCATCTTGCCTTAGCGTCAGGTACGGGAAAATTTTTACTAAAGCAAACGCAGCTGATGTTTTTTACCAATCACTGAGCCGACCGATGCAACCGGTAGTATTTCCCTCAACACTGCTGCCGTCATCGGCCAATGGTGGGGAGCGTCAAATATTTTTCGCAACACATGTGCGCTCGATAGTATTCGGCGGATACTGGGGCTGTTAAATCGGTCGAAAGACCTTGTGCTATTCAGCAAAGCAATTAGGGCATTGGAGTACCGGAAATCAGCACGTTGCATCCGCGTTGCTGCACCGTTGCTAAGCTGCACTCGTACTTGGGCACCTTCGAAGGTGCGTAACCACCGCAGGTCATTCCGATACAGCCAAGCATATGTTCCTTGATCGATCGCTCGCCTTGCACTAATGCTCAAGCCCGGCTCTAGTGCGGATAGCGAAAGCCAGTCTCCACGGGATTTGGCCAATGAGAATTCATGGCGTACTCGGTGCCAACTGACCTGCAGTTGCGGAGTCGTACGGAGAAGCCGCGTTACGGTAACTTCGGAAACACCGCAGGCGGACGCTACGTCCTTTTTTGGTCTTCCTTCCAATAATAATTGCACGGCTTTGCTAAATATTTCTTCAGTAAGTTTTTTCGGACGGCGGGGAGTTGAGATTCCGGCTTTTGCCGCCCAGCTTGCTACGGTCGATATGTCGACGCCAAGTTCGCGGGCGATAGAGGTTACTGACCGGGTCCCGAGTAACAGCGCATGCGTCGCAGCAGACCGCGCTTCGTCGAGTCTGCCCGGTAAATGAGGCATCGTCTCATTGATCGGTTCTTCAAAACTTGCCGCACGCTCGTAGGCCAGACAAAACGACTGCCAGTCTCCAAAGATAAACGCGATCCAGACAACGTAGCGAAGAGGGTGTGTCAAAGACCGGGCTGATAGAACACGAGCCAGTTGAGTTTGTGCCAGTTGTAAGTCTGTACTAAGGGCGAGCGGCGGTACACCTTGGCATTCACAAATAAAGTGCGCCAATTCTGGGAGGACATGTCTCCAGTCAACGGAGCCTTTCGATTTCAGCCACGCTCTGGACCCCATGTGTGATCGAAACGCACGCGCGATTCGATGCGGATCTGAAAACTTAGACGCTGCGGAGGAAAACGCCATTCCGCTTAGATCGGCCAACCGCCAAAGTAGAGAAGATTCATCTGGCGAAGTGTTTCCGTTAACTAATGAGGGTACCGTTAGCTGGGCGTGGCAAGGTAAGAGCCACGCGTAGCCCGACCGCTTTGACGGTTGTTGCAGGTGGACGAGTAGTAAAGTGCGATGTTTTGCACAAACCCATACACCGGGCAGTTGGTGGGCGACCCGCCAATGTGCGACGTTGTTTTTTCGAAAATCCTCAGTAATGCATCCGGCGCATGCTTTAAATGGATGCGCAGCGCCGACGCCGCTCGTGAGCATGCCCAACCTAAATTTCTGCGTACTCACGCCCTCGGTTCGTACTGCGCGTAGTACATCTTCGACGACCTTCTCACGCTTGAAGGCGAAGTAGAACGGCAGGATCGTGTGATCATGGACGATTTTATTCGCACGGCCCAGTGATCCGTTGGTTCGGGTAACAAGTGCGTCTAAACGCGAGGGAACATCATGCACCCAACCTCCTCGAACGTGGCCAAAAAGTTGCAATGAGGTTGCTCTTGGCGCGCCGTTTGCCGCAAGTTTGTGATAGCGCGCGCACCAACTAAAAAGCGTTTCATCCTCGAGCCATGGGATATCATTGTCGGGGAGAATTAGGTCCTTCATTTGCCCTCCTCAGTTCCGGAAGTGCCTCGCGACTCTACGGTTTTGTTACCTAAAGATTCAAGTCCAGCACGGAGGGATGCGGGCGTCATCGCCAGGCGCTTCGAAATTTTCGTAACAGTTGCCTTTTTTCTGTAGCCAACCTCAACTTCATCGGAAGCGTGTCTCAAGTCCTCTAGCAATACACGGGCATCAGCCTTTACGGCACTTTCGAACATGTGGGCTACAGCAGGCGGCACCTGCGCCTTGAGGTCGCTAACGTTTTCCGAATTTCGGTTCAATAGTGTCGCCACCGTAGTTGAGAACGGCGACACCAAATCTGATCGCTCCCGGCGAGCCTGTGCCGAGGTCCCTATCCATTCAAGGGCTTCGATATCAGTTCTATGGCTAGTGTATGTATGACTCCGATACGCTTGCCTGATGTGGTTCATGTTGACAAAACTCTCAGTGTCGGCTCGCCACGCAATTCGGCAGGCCTCGCACAGAAGATCCTTCAGTGCTCGGTATAGGCCAGCAGTCAGACGATGAAGCTGATCAGAGCATTCGGAAATGTCCGTGTCAAACCGCCCTGGTGCAACGGACAAGTAGCTGGTAAGCACCTTAGCCCATGTCGTTATACACATCTTTTTTTATAATAAAATCAACGACTTGCGCCTGACATCGCTAGGGCGCCGTCGACATGAAACGACAGAGAATCAGTGCGGTTGATCTTAAAATACCCGCATTTCGCTTAATTTTTAGGCAAAACCTCATGGAAATTGCCGCCCCGGGCTGAAATGACGTTGCGCGGAAAAAGATGTGTATAACGATATGACCTTAGCCCAGTGTGTATCGTTTGAAGAAGGTGGATCAAGCAGAGTTACACGTGCCAGCAACCGATCCTTATCCTCCTGCGGCCGGCGCATCAACTTGTGGCCGAGAGAATAATTACTGGTATAGAAAACAGGGGGACCGAGTTCTGAAAGGGCGGAGATAGTATTCGCGATGAGCGTGCTCGCTGTCGCACTTCGCGTCAGAAATTGAAGTTCATCAACCACGATAAGCAATGTGGACTGGGTATACAACCACTCACGCAGATGATCTTTGAGCCTCCGCAGTTGAGCCTTTTTATGCTGGGCCAAGAAAAGCGGATTTGCTAACGCGGACAATATTTCGTTCAGGTTTGTCGATGCGCCGATTTGCACGTGTTGGATGAGTTGAGGCTTATGCTCGATGCCCGTCTCGCGAAAAATTCCACCGGAGGCCTCAAGGCTCGCAAACACCCTATAAATAGCTGTCATGGTGGCCGATTTCGAAATTCCGGCGAGGCCTGTGACGCACCAGGCCTGCTCTTCGGCCAACAGCGGGGATCCGGAGTACCTTGCTTTCATGTACTGCTCGCGGCTAGGATAACGTGTCTCAACAGATCTCACCGCGCGATCAACCATATCGCGCATGAGCATCAAATGACTTTCGTGCGGTAAATAGATACGGCTCCAAGCGATACGTAGCCGATCGGTAGCGACCTCGGCGGTATCGAGGTGTAGGCCCAGTTCAGGAGGTGGCAAAAACGATGACCTAGACCGGAGTTCTTCCAAATTGCTCAGTCGCTTGAGACTTTCCTGCAGTGGCCCTTCTGCGCTTTCCTTACTCATCGTTGTACCTTTTTCGGGCCCCGAACATAATTGATAATTTCAGATTTTTCGTCAAGCGACATGGCGTTCTTTTTCTTGGCTCGCCCCGAGCGCCTCTGAACCTGTCTGAAGGGAATCCCAGCTTCGAGTTCGAAGAGTGCCTCTTGTTCCGCGATAGCGGCGCTGCGATGGGGCTTCACCGTGGAGTTTGCTCGTGCGCGCAGGTGCACAAGTTGTTCAAGTTCTAAAATAGAAAGATACGTCTGATCTTCGCCGTCACGAATATTCAGCATGCAGTCGAGACTCAACATTCCAGTAGGCGTGTCAACAAAAATGGCTCTATGACGTTTTCGGTGAAACTTGACGACCGCCACGGTATCGCCTAATTGAAACCGACCGCTTCGCGGCGGCCTGCAAGGGATTGACGGGTAAATGAGCGAGTTTGGACATGCGCAGATAGG
>NZ_WHJG01000036.1 GCF_011682175.1 Massilia frigida | reverse complement strand
AGCGTATTTTCTCGGCCTTGCTGGCCGGCGATGCGGCACTCCTGCCGGCGGATATATTCAGTACGCACAGCGAAGTGGCCCGCGCCGCCGTCGCCCGCATCGGCGCGCGCAGCGACGTCTGGGCGCGCGTGGCACAGCGCTTCCCGCTCGATGTACTTGACCGGATGACGGCCTTGCTGGCACCGCAGCGCGAGTTACCGGTTCATGACCGGAACCGCTGGCTCGCCACCTTCATGCATCTGACGAGTGGTGAGGACACGGAACAGCGTATGTTCTCGGCCTTGCTGGCCGGCGACGCGGCG
The DNA here is from genome assembly GCF_011682175.1 of Massilia frigida. GTDB lineage: Bacteria > Pseudomonadota > Gammaproteobacteria > Burkholderiales > Burkholderiaceae_D > Telluria_A > Telluria_A frigida. The sequence goes on along the minus strand of NZ_WHJG01000036.1, from coordinate 75,629 downwards.
CTCCTGCCGGCGGATATATTCAGTACGCACAGCGAAGTGGCCCGCGAAGCCATCACCCGCATCGGCGCGCGCCCCGATGTCTGGAAACGCGTGGCGCAACGCTTCCCGCTCGATATACTGGGAGCGATGACGGCCTTGCTGGCACCGCAAAGCGAGCCGCCGGCCAATGATCGGGAGCACTGGCTCGCCAGCTTCATGCAGCTGGCAGGCGTACCGTTCGATGCGCACCAACGCCTGCCAAAACCGGCTATCCCCATCCTGCGCGACAGGATCGACATCGCCGCCGACCCGGAACAGCGCATTCTGGCAGCGCTGCTCTCCGCCGACGCGGACGGCTTCGAGGCGTGCCTGCTTGCCGTGCAGGCCGACGAGGCGCGCCAGGCAATCGCCCGCATCGGCGCCCGCTTCGATGTATGGCAGCTTGTCGCCCAGCGTTTCCCGCTCGCGCTGCTCGGGCGGATCACCGCCCTGCTGGCGCCACGGGCGGCATCCATCCTGCGCGACCTGCACGCGGGTGCGAACGCCGCAACGATTCCCGAGCGCCGCCGCTGGCTCGCCAGCATCATGCACCTGACGGCCACGCCATTCGACGCCGCACGCTATACCGCCGCCATGAACGCCATGGCCATCGACACCAGCACCGAGCCGGTACAGCGCATCCTGTCGGCGTTACTTGCCGCCGACGCGGCAGCGCTGCCGCCCGATGCCCTTGTTGTACACGCGGACGCCGCGCGCCAGGCCATCGCCCGCATCGGCGCCCGTGCGGACATATGGCAGCCAGTCGCGCGGCGCTTCCCGCTAGCGCTGCTCGATGACCTGACGGCATTGATGGCCCCGGCCGCTCCAGCCATCCTGCGGCAGCCGCAGATCGCCGGCGGCGCCGCGATACTGCCCGCGCGCGAGCGCTGGCTGGCCAGCATGATGCATCTGGCGGCCACGCCGTTCGACCCGGTCCGCTATGCGGCAGCGGTGGGCGCACCCGTGCCGTCGCACGCGCCGCCCGATGTCACCGTGCAGCCGCTCCAGCGCATCCTGGCGGCTCTCGGCGATGCCGATGCGGCAGCCCTGGCGCCGGACCTGCTCTCGGCGCACAGCGATGCGGCGCGCCAGGCAATCGCGCGCACTGGCGCCCGCTTCGACGTGTGGCAGCGCGTCGCCTGGCGTTTCCCGCTCGCGCTGCTGGACGAATTGACGACGCTGGTGGCGCCGCAGGCACCCGCCATCCTGCGCAACATCGCAGCCGCGTCGGCGGCGCAGGCACGCGACCTCTGGCTCGCCAGCATCATGCACCTGGCCGTGACGCCCTTCGACGCGCAGCGCTACGAAGCGGCGTTGCGTGCCCCCAGCGCGTCAATCATCGACCTGTGGCAACAACTGGCCACCCGCATGGCCGCCGTGGACAACCATCTGCAACGCGACATGCAGATGCAGGCCATCGCCGCGCATGCAGCGCACAGCGCGAGTCCGCCAGACTTCCTGCGCGCCGCCCATGCCGCGCTCGGACATGCGCAGCGCATCGATCTGGGCGCCGTCGACGCGCGCGCCCGCACCGCGTTCCTGCTGCGCGCGCTCGTTGACGGCGACCCGACCGGACTCACACCGGCCGTCTTTGCGGGTCTCGGCGACCATGCGCGCAAGGCGGTCATGGAGATCGGCGCGCGTGCCACCGTGTGGGAGCCGGTCGCGCAGCACTTCCCGGCACAGGTACTCGATGCGCTCAGCGCCCTGCTGGAGCCGCACGCCGCCACTGCGGCATCGCCCGACCGTGCGCGCTGGCTGGCCGCCATCATGCAACTGACGGCAGCCCCGGCCGCCGCCGCGCAGCCGGCCACCCACACCACGCGAGGCGATCCGATTGCCCAGTCATGGCAGGCCATCAAGGCGCACATGACCAGCCCTGACAGCGTGCTGCAACACGCCATCAGCGCGTACGCGCAGCGCAGCGCCGATACCGCCAGCTTCCTGCGCGCCGTCAACGCCGCCCTGGAGCGCGGCGAGGCCATCGACCTCGAAGCCATCGCCGAACACGTCGACAGCCAGCCTGCCGCAACCACCGTGCCACCTTCCCCGGAGAACCCCATGCCTGCCGCACCGACCACCCGGGCGCCGCCAGATCCCGACGTGCTGCGGCGGATCGCCGCCCACCTCGACGGCGCCGGCGAGCACGGAAAAAACCTGCTCGATGCGGCCCAGGCCCATGCCGGCCGCAGCGCCGCGCCGCAGGCCTACCTGCATCAGGTGCTCGACGACCTTGCCAACGAACGTGCGGTCGACCTCGACGATCTCGACGCGCGTTTCGCCGCACCACCAGCACCCGCGCCGAAGCGGGCCGCCGTCTCCTGCGCACATGCCCTGGCCACCCATCCGCCGGCGCAGCGCGCGGCGCTGGCGCCCCTGCTCCACGGCGCCGGCGACGACAGCACTCAGTTTTCGGCGGGCCTGCTGGAGAGCGTGGTGACGGTGCTGGCCGGAGCCGACCTGGAAGCCGTCCTGCGCTGTGCGCGCGAGGTTGGCGGCGCGCTGGCGCGGGATCTGCCGGCGCCCGCTGCCGCCCGCATTGGGCTGCGCACCAGGCAATTTGCCTTTGGCTGGTTCTTCGAGCAGCGCCTGCGCTTCGAACCGGCCGCGTACGCGCGCGCGCTGGCGTCCCACCTGGCCGAACCGGCCGACACCGCCGCGCCAACGCAACGGCATGCGCCGGCCCTGGCGCCCGCCACGGCCAGCGCGCTGGACGACGAATGCGACGCCCTGTTCCTGTCGAACGCCGGCCAGGTATTGGCCGGCCCTTACCTTCCGCGCCTGTTTGCGATGGTAGGCTTGACCGAGGGCGCGCGCTTCAAGAGCACCGAAGCGGCCGAGCGCGCGGTGCACCTGGTGCAGTTCATCGTCAGCGGCCAGACCGACTGCCCGGAATACCTGCTTGGCCTGAACAAGGTCTTGTGCGGCTTGACGCTGAGCGCCCCGATCATGCGCGAGATCGTGCCGACCGACGAGGAGCGCGACGCGGTCGACACGATGCTGCGGGCGATGATCGCGCACTGGAAAACCATCGGCAACACCTCGCCCGACGGCTTGCGGCAGTCGTTCCTGCAGCGGCGCGGCAGCATGCACCTGAAAGACGACGCCTGGCGCCTGAAAGTGGAAGCCGGCTCGTTCGACATGCTGCTCGACGCGCTGCCGTGGTCGTTCTCGGTTATCCGGCATCCATGGATGGAAAGGGCTGTGCATGTCGAATGGCGCTGAAAAAGAGGCCATGATGGCCAACGCGCGCAGCCTGGCGCGCGAGATCGACTGGTTCGCGCAAGTGCTGACGGCGCGCTTCGAGACGTATTTCGTCGCCCAGGACGCCGACGCGGGCGTGATACCGGTGTTCCCGGCGCCGCCCGACCTGGCCGGCGATCCCTCGCTGTTCGCCGAGACCGTGCGCAACAGCCCCGGCGAGGAAATGAGCGCCGACGAGCGCATCGTCCTGATCCTGGCACTTCTTCCGCACATCCGCCCGCAGGCGCTGGACCTGCTGCTGACGCATAACAAGCTGATCGAACGTACCTTCACCGAGTTCGGCGGCGTGCGCGGCGCGGCGCACAGCGGCCTGCTGCCGACCGGCGAAACCGCCGTCTTCATCCTCGCTGGCGATGACCTGCAACGCCGCTTCGAGGTGGGGCGCCTGTTCGAGCCATCGCATTTTTTTGCGAAGCTGGGCATCTTGCGCATGCAGCAGGCGGCCAGCGGCGAACCGGCGCTGCGCGCGACGCTGGCGGTGGAAACCGATTATCTGCACCGGCTCACCGTCGGCCAGCAGCATAAGCCGGACTTCGGCGCCGGCTTTCCGGCCAAGCTGATTACCACGCCGCTGGCGTGGACCGACCTGGTGCTGGCCCCCGAAGTCATGGATGAAATCGAGCAGATCCGCGCCTGGCTGCGCGGCGGCCCCGCCCTGCTGCGCCGCTGGGACCTGGACACGAAGGTCAAGGCGGGCTTTCGCGCCCTGTTCTACGGTCCTCCCGGCACCGGCAAGACCCTCACCGCGACCCTGCTCGGGCAGTCGGTCGGGGTGGACGTGTACCGCATCGACCTGTCGATGATCGTCTCCAAATATATCGGCGAGACCGAAAAGAACCTGGCCAATGTGTTCGACCAGGCGCAGAACAAGAACTGGATTTTGTTTTTCGACGAGGCCGACGCCCTGTTCGGCAAGCGCACTGAAGGCAGCAGCTCGAACGACCGGCATGCGAACCAGGAAATCTCGTACCTGCTGCAACGGGTGGAAGACTTCCCCGGCGTCGTCATCCTGGCCACCAACCTGCGCTCCAACCTGGACGAAGCGTTCGCGCGGCGCTTCCAGTCGGCGATCTATTTCCCGCTGCCGGATGCGCTGCAACGCGAACAATTGTGGGACAAGCTGTTTCAGGACCGCGATTTGCTCGCTGCCGACGTCGACCTGCACCGCCTGGCCGACAAACACGTCCTCTCGGGCGGTGCGCTCACGAACGTGGCGCGCTACGCCGCGATTCGAGCGGCGCGGCGCCAGGAAAAGCAGCCGGCGGCCACCGTGCGCATCGAACTGGACGACCTGGAACGCGCGATCAAGAAGGAATTCATCAAAGAAGGACGCACCCTTTAGGGATCTATGAACCTACATTCACGCTGGTCTTTCCTTCCCTGTGCGGCGCTGGGCGTCCTGTTGGCGCTGGCCGAACCGGCGGTGCGGGCCGCCACCGCGCCGGTGCCGCCTGTGGCGGCGGCACCGGCACCGCCCAAGCCTGGCGCGGCGTCCAGGCCGATGCCGCCGGAAGCGGTTACCGTGCCCGTACCAAGGCCGGAAACGGCTGTCGTGGCCGAGCCGGCGGCGGTTGCACCGGTCACGCCGGCGCCATCCAAGGCTGCTGCGGCCACGCCGGCGCCAAGCAAGCCGATTGCGGCAGTCACGCCGGCGCCAACGAAGCCGATTGCGGCAGCCACGCCAGCGCCAAACAAAGCGACTGCGGCGCCGCGCCTGCTGTCGGTCGAGGTGCTGCAACGTTACGACGCCAAAAAACGCAAGCGCATCCAGGATGCGCTCAAGCTGATCTTCCAGGGCGACGCGTCGTACGCGAAGGCCCACGCCACGGCCGGCCAGCCCCTGTCGGACAACGTCGTGGGACCGATCACGCTCTCCTTCATCACGCGCTTCTGGCTCTACTACAACATCGAACCGGCGCCGAACGTGTCGGAGGAGTCGGTCGCCGCCCTGCTGCATTTCGCCGACCGGCTGGCGGCGCACAAGGAATGGCGCCCCGATGTGCTCAGCGTCGAATTCGGACAGTGGATCGACAAGCAGACCGACCGCGCCACGCTGTATCCGATCCGGCTCCGGCTCGACGAGGTCAAGCTGCCGCCGGTGCTGGTGCGCTACCACGCGGTGGTCACGCCGCAAGTTGTCAACGCGGGCGACAGGGTTGGCCAGGCGTACTGGTACGGCTTGACAGAGGACGACCTGAAGACCATCACCAGCAAGCGCGAATTTTCGGCCGCCACGGTCAAGGCGCTCAAGGCGCTGGTGGAACCGGACACCGTCATCGCGCACGCCGACTTCGAGGAGGAGGTGCAAGCGGTGCTGGCCGATACAGGCGAGAAGACGGGGCCGCTGCTGCCGCTGCTGAAAGAGCATGCGGTGACGACCGATCACGGCATCGGCGTGACCGACGAAACCCTGGCCGCGATTGCCGACCGGCCCGTACTGCCCGCGCCGCTGGCAACCCTGCTGCAAAAGATGGTCGGCATGCAGTACCCGCACCAGCAACTGTTTGCGCGCGCGCTGCAAGACCGGCTGAGCGTGGGCATCGGCAGTTGCCAGCAGGTCACGCCGCCCACGCGCCGGGCGCCGCCCCCATCCGGGCGCATGAGCGACGACGACATGAAGGCACTGATCGCCGCCGTCAGTTCCGGCCGCGATGCCGACCCCGGTCTTGGCAAGCGCCTGCAATCCCTGCGCGACGCCAAGCTGTGTGCGCCAGCGGCCCCCGACATGGCCAGCGACGGGGCGATCGCCAGCGATAGCCCGGGATCCACGGAAGCCAGCACGGTGGGCGAGCTGTACAAGCGCTATAGCTACCTGTTCGACCAGGTGGGGCGCAAGACGCCAGCGTACAACCCGTCCGCACCGATCACCCTGGCGGCGGGCTTGTGCGGTTGCAGCGACGACCAGAAAACCCAGGTGTTCCGCTTCCTGCCGTTCTGGCAGGGCGGCGCCGCCCAGCGGGTCGATTTCAGCCTGGTGTCGCGCGTGAATTACTATGGGGTCACGTTCGAGGATAACGGCGAACTGATCATGGCAAACGGCGGCGGCAGGGTCAGCGAACTGTTCAGTGGCAAGGACGACCGGCAGCTCGATTTCGTCACCACCGCGCGCCGGCACCGGGTCAGTGTCGACTGGGTGATCCAGCGCAGCGCCTGGGGGCCATGGGCGGCGCTGGGCGCCAAGGAGCGCGAATTCCGGTTCAACCAGCTATCCGACAACATCGTGCGCCTGCTCCGCGGGCGCATGACCGACTTCCCGTCCAGGGCGCGGCCATGGCTGTCGTTCGGCATGGCGCCGGTGCCGGTTCGAGGCGATGGCGTGACCTTGTATTTCGATGGCTATCCGCGCGACCCCGCTTCAGTGGTCCAGTTCGATGCCTTCCTTGCCAGGCTGCGTCACATGCTGGACGAGTACGATTTTTCCCTGAACATCATGATGCGGCGCGCCGAACTGAACACGGGAATCTACCAATACGACAGGCTGGCCGGCATGGTGCGTCCGAAGGAAACGCCGGCGCCAGCGTCGCTGACCGCCAAGGCCCTGCAGCTGTTTCAGCGCGAACAGGTGCGCAGGCTGCCCTACTTCCTGGTCCTGTTCGATGAGCCGAGCGGGCATAACAAGCTACTCCTGCGACGCGAGATCGAGAGCAGCAATACCGGCGTGGATCAGCTCCATCTCTTGAACCGGATGGTGCCGGTCATTAATTTTGACGGCGACGGCTGGCAACAGCTGGAAGACGACCTGGTCTATTTCAACCAGAATTTCGGCGGAGTCGGTTTCTGGCCGGGCCGGCCATTGTCCGCCACGGCGCCACCCAAGCCGGCGGTGGCCGGCGTCAAGCACTGCAACGAATCGCAATCGGTGGACGACTGCATCCAGGACTTTTTTCGCGATCCGCCGGGCCAGGCCAGCAGCACCGACAGCACGCTCAAAAAGATCGTCTGCGAATACCGCTGGCTGCTGCGCTTCGCGCTCGATCTGATGGTCCTGATCCTGGTGGCGCTGGCGATCACGTACGCACGCTCGTGCCAGGCGCGCACGGTGTTGCGCAAACACTATCTGGTGCCGCTGGCCGTGGCGCTGCTGGCCGTCCTGGTGCTGGTCGCCTTGCTGCTGTTCGATCCCTACCTGGCGCCATTGACGGACGGCTACCTGATTCCCGCCGTGCTGGTGCTGTGCCTGATCGGCATGTATTTCTATTTCCGCGCCAAATTCAAGGAGCGCAACGAGCGGCCGTAAGGGAGGCACGCGGGCCGGTACTGCCGCTGCCTTACCGGGCGGTCAGGCGCTTCTGGCTGTCCTTTCTCCGCGTGGCGTTCAGTTCGTCCAGTAAGCAAGGCCGTGCGGCGGCGCGCTGGCGTCACCGCACGCGTGCGGCTTGCTTTGCAGTCGCGATACCGCGGTGCCAATCAAACACAGCTCATCCGGGCGGCGACGCCAAGGCATTGCGTGGACCACACGGCCGGTGCGCTGCGTTACCGACACTTCCGTGCACGCCTATCTGGTATTAAGTTCATTCAATTTGGTATGCATATTCCCGCATATTGGTGTTATATTGGTATAGCGATATTGCATATAAAGCATCATAATCGCTGCGCGGATTGATTCCGCCCATGCCGCACGAGCAAGGAACTTCGCGCGGCACATGGATCGACCTGGTTTATCTCCGGCACGCACGTGCCCCGACAATTTGATATGGAGCCTCAATTGAACAGAACAATCATCAACAGCCTGATCGTCAGCGTACTGGGCGGGTCGCTGGCCGCGTGCGGCGGCAGCAACGGTGGCACTACCTCCACCGGCACCCAGTCATCCCAAAGCAAGATGATGGCGGCAACGAGCGTCTGTTATGCGGCCTGGAACAGCGCCACCGCCTACGAAGGCGGAAAATCGGCCAGTTACGGGGGCATCAACTACACGGCCGCCTACTGGACGCAGGGCGACAATCCATCGACCAACAGCGGGGTTGGAGGAAGCGGCAAGCCATGGACGGTGAGCGGGTCGTGCAGCACCACGCCGACACCAACGCCGACACCAACGCCCACTCCACCGCCGTCGCCAACCCCGACTCCAACGCCAGCGGGCTGCGCGTTGTGGGCCGAAGGAATCACCTATACCGCAGGCCAGGTCGTCAGCTACCTCGGCGTGTCCTACAAGGCGCTCGTGACTCACACCGCGTACGTCGGCACCAACTGGAATCCGAAAGACTCAGCGACGCTGTGGACGGCTGGCGGTTCTTGTACGACGCCGACGCCGACTCCAACGCCGACTCCAACGCCAACGCCAACGCCGACTCCAACACCTACTCCAACACCTACTCCAACGCCGACGCCAACCCCGACCGGCCTGGCTAAACACGCGCTGGTCGGCTACTGGCACAACTTCGCTAACCCGAGCGGCAACACCTACCCGATCAGCCAGGTCAGCAATGACTGGGACGTGATCGTGGTCTCGTTCGCCGATAACGCCGGGGGCGGCAACGTGAGCTTCACGGTCGACCCGAGCGCCGGCAGCGAAGCGCAGTTCATCGCCGACATCAAGGCGAAAAAGGCGCAGGGCAAGAAGGTCATACTATCGCTGGGCGGACAAAACGGATCGGTGTCGGTCGGCTCGAGCGCCGAGGCGACCAATTTCACCAATTCGCTGCACGCGATCATCGTCAAATATGGCTTCGACGGCATCGACCTCGACCTGGAAAACGGCGTCTCGCAAGGCGCGGCGATCCAGACTTACCTGCCGCTCGCGGTCAAGAACCTCAAGGCCAGGGTGGGCGCGGGCTTCTACCTGTCGATGGCGCCGGAATGGGTGTACGTGGAAGGTGGCTTTACCAGCTACGGTTCGATCTGGGGCGCCTATATCCCGATCATCAACGCGCTGCGCAACGAACTGACGATCCTGCATCCGCAGTATTACAACAACGGCGACATCTACACGCCATACGCGAGCGGCCCGCTCAAGGCCGGCTCCACCGATCAACTGGTGGGCACCGCGAAAATGCTGATCGAAGGCTTTACGTACGGCGGCAATACCTTTGCCGGCTTGCGTCCGGACCAGGTGGGCTTTGGCGTGCCGTCGGGCAGAAGTTCGGCCGGTTCGGGCTTTACCACGACGACCGATGTCAACAACGCGCTCAACTGCCTGACCCGCCTGCTCAACTGCGGCACCATCAAGCCGGTCAAGGCCTACCCCGAGTTCCGCGGCGTGATGACGTGGTCGATCAACTGGGACAAGCACGACGGATATAACTTCTCGGTGCCGGTCAAGGCGACCCTGAAAACGCTGCCGTAAGCGGCAGGAAGGGCCGCCCAGGGAAGGGCCGCCCTTTCATCGACATCAGTTCAGCGCCGGCGGCTGCTGCACCACGATGTCCCGTTCCTCGATCAGCTTGCGCCTGAGCTCGGCCTTGAGCTGCTCGTAGCCCGCCGATTCGGCCGGGCGCGTTTGCTGGATTTCGATCACATGCCAGCCGCCGGCAACACCACGCACCGGCACGGGCACCACGCCGGGCACGCCGTGCGCCTCGATGACCTCTGCAATGGATTTATCCATCTGGGCCAGGCGCATCCAGCCGAGCTCACCTTCAAGCTTGGTCTTGTTCGGCTTCTTCGCGCGGGTGCGGGCGATCTCGGCAAAGCTGGCCCCACCCTTGATTTCACCGATCGCCTGTGTCGCTGCGGTTTCGGACGCGAAGCGGATCTGGGCCAGCTTGTACTCCTTCTTGCCGAGCAGCGGGTCGCTCAGGCGCCTGTACGCCGCGCGCAACTTCTCGTCGGACACGCCGGCACTGTCGAATGCCAGCGGCACCAGTATGGCGCCCTCCACCGCCGTCCCCGCCAGGGTGGCCGGATTGAAACGGCAGTTCTCGACGATGTCGATGGCCTGCTTGTCCACCAGCGGCTCGCCGCTCGACAGTTCAATCTTGGGCGTTACCGGCGCGCCATCGGTCCATACCAGCACGCGCACGGTCACATTCGGCAGCGGGCCGTCCAGCTCGGGGAAGCGGATCAGTTTATTCCTGCGCGTACAGTGCTCGACAGCCAGCCGGGCCGGGAGGTAATCCGCCTGCACCGGCAGCTTCCACGGCACCGTGATCACCCACGGCGTGCCATCGTCGCTGGCGCGCGCCGGTTTGCAGGTAGCCGCCAGCGCCACCGATGCGCGGTCGAGCACGGCGTAGCCGCTCTCGCCGATCACGCCGATCACCCGCGCCGCCTTGCCCGCGCCGAGCTGGACCCGGGTCGCCCCTTCCATCCGGTAGCGCAGCGCTTCGGCCGGATAGGTCTGGGCCGCGCAGGCGGACAAAGGCAGTTCGGCGCTCGATGCGGCCGATGCCAGGACAGTCAGCGCCACCAGCGCGCCTAGCCTCAGCATTGCGGCGCTCCCCAAGGGGCCCGCGCGCGGGAGCCTGGGAGCTGGCGTGAACGCCGGTCAAGCCCATGTTCTGATATTGGGTGGCGCAGCTGCTTAAAAAGCAGACCCAGCGCAACACCGCTTTGGATTCGGTACATAGCAAACCTGTCAGTGAAAGTAGAAGTGGAAATTTCCGGAGTGAAATTTATCCGAAACCGCCGCGAGGCTCAAGATATTTATGAAAATGACACCATTTGTGTGCGAAACAACCACACGGTGCGGACGCTTAGCCGAGGGCGCGCACCAGCATCGCCACGGCCACCAGCGCCGACACCAGCGCAAAGCCCTGTTGCAGGCGCGCTGCGGGCAGGCGCGCCGCGAGCAGCCGGCCGCCGCCCATGCCCGCCAGCGCACCCAGCGCGAACGGCAAGGCGATGGCCCATTGCAGGTGCCCGCTGGCGGCGCTGGCGGCCACGCCCGACATCGACACCAGGGCAATGACCGCCAGCGAGGTGGCCAGCACCGATTGCGTGCCCAGATCGGTGAAGCGCTGCAGCGCCGGCACCATGACGAAACCGCCGCCCACGCCCAGCAGGCCGGACAGTCCCCCCGCCACCAGGCCGGAACAGCACAGGGCCCGCGCGCAGGGCGCCGTCCAGTTGATCTTGCCGCGCGCGAGGTCGAGCCGGCATGGGGGCGGCGTGGCGCGTGGCGGCGGCGCGCCCTCCGCGCAGCGCGCACGCTGCCAGGCGCGCACGGCGACATACATCAGCACCACGGCAAAGATGGCCGTCAGCGGCCGGTTCGGCATGCGCTGCGCCAGCCACAAGCCCAGCGGCGAGCACACCACCCCGGCCGCCGCCACCAGCAGCGCCGCCTTGTAGCGCACGGTGCCGCTGCGCAGGCCCATGACGGCGCCCAGGCTGGCCGCCAGGGCCACCGCCAGCAAACCGATCGGCCCGGCGTCGGCCACGGTGAGGCCGACGCCGAACACCAGCAGCGGCACGGCCAGGATGCCGCCGCCGGCACCGGTCAGCGCCAGCACGATGCCGACCGCACAGCCAAGCAGCGCGACGATAGTCATCGGGACTTGCTCACGCGTCGGCCAGGGCCGGCTTGGCCAGCCACTCGCGGCCCTTGAGCATGCCGCGCCAGTACAGCGGCGGCAGGATGCGTTCCTTGAGCAGCCACGCCAGCCGCGACGGCCGGGTGCCGTCGATCAGCCACGATGGAAAACTGGGGGCGAGCTTGCCGCCATAACTGAACTCGGCCAGCACGATCTTGCCCCGCTCCACCGTCAGCGGACAGGCGCCGTAGCCGTCGTAGCGCGCCACGCCGGCGCGCTGACCCAGCGCCGCCAGCACGTTGTGCGCCACCACCGGGGCCTGCTTGCGCGCCGCCGCCGCCGTCTTGGCGTTGGTCGTGTTGATGGCGTCGCCCAGCGCGTGGATATTGGCCCACTGCCGGTGGCGCAGGGTGGCCGGATCGACATCGATCCAGCCGGCCGCGTCGGCCAGCGGGCTGACGCGCACGAAGTCCGGCGCCACCTGGGGCGGCACCACGTGCAGCAGGTCGAATGCGCGCGTGATGGTTTCCTTCTCGCCGCCGGCGTTCAGGCGGGTAAACGTGGCGCGCCGGGCCGGGCCGTCGACAGCGCTCAGGGTGTGGCCCAGATGCAGGCCGATGCCATAGGCGTTCACGTATTCCATCAGCGCCGGCACGTACTCGGGCACGCCGAACAGGGCCGGCGCGGCGCTGCAAAAATCGACCTGTACCTGGTCCAGCAAGCCGCCGCGCTTCCAGTGGTCGGCCGCCAGGTACATGGCTTTTTGCGGCGCGCCGGCGCATTTGATCGGCGCCGGCGGCTGGGTAAAGATGGCCTGGCCGGCGCGCAGGCTGCGCACCAGTTGCCAGGTGTACGGCGCCAGGTGGTACAGGTAGTTCGAGGTCACGCCATTGCTGCCGAGCGTGTCGGACAGGCCGGCGATGGCGTGCCAGTCGAGCTTGAGGCCCGGGCACACCACCAGCTGGCCGTAGCGCACCACGCGGCAGCCGTCGAGGATGACGGCGTTGCGCTCCGGCTCGAAAGCCGCCACGGCCGCCTTGATCCACTGCACCCCGCGCGGGATGACCGACGCCATGGTGTGGGCCGTGCGCGCGGCATCGAAGACACCGCCGCCGACCAGGGTCCAGCCGGGCTGGTAGTAATGCACATCGGCCGGGTCGACGATGGCGATGTCGAGGCCTGGCGCACGCGCCAGCAGGCTGGCGGCCGTCGCAATGCCGGCCGCGCCGCCGCCGATGATGAGCACCGCATGCTCGGCCTCGGCCACATCGAGCGGCGTGCGGCCGTGGTTGGCGATGCGCCGCACCACGCCCTGCATGTTAAAGCCGGCCTTGCGGGCGGCGTCGACGATCTGCGGCAGCGGCATCCGGTCGGCCTGCGACAGCGCCCACATCGTGGTCGAGCGCATGCCGCTGCGGCAGTAGGCCAGCACCGGCTTGGGCAGCCGGTCGAGCAAGGCACCGAAAGCGGCGCCCTGCTCGTCCGTCACCTTGCCCGACTCGGCCGGCAGATAGTGGGCCGCCATCCCCGCAGCGTGCGCGGCGCGCTCGATCTCGGCAAACAGGGGCTGGTCGCCGGCCTCGCCATCGGGACGGTTGCAAATGATGCTGCAAAAGCCGGCCTGGCGCAGGGTTTCGAGCTGCTCGGGCAGGATCTGGGCCGATACCGCCAGTGCGGGCGTAAGCGCGTGAATGTGCATGGTGCCTGCTGCGCTTACAGCGCGTTGAGAGGAATCTTGAGGTAGCGCTGGCCGTTCGCCTCGGGTTCGGGGAAGTGCCCGGCGCGCATATTGATCTGGACCGACGGCAGGATCAGGGCCGGCATGGCCAGGGTGGCGTCGCGCCGGGTGCGCATGGCCACGAAGGCGTCTTCGCTGATGCCGCTGCCGACGTGGACGTTGTGGGCGCGCTCCTCGGCCACCGTGCTGACGAAGCGCACCTCGCGCCCGCCTGGCTGGTAGTCGTGGCACATGTAGAGCAAGGTGTCGTCGGGCAGGGCAAGCACCTTGCCGATCGACCGGTACAGCGTGGCCGCGTCGCCGCCGGGGAAATCGCAGCGCGCGGTGCCGTAATCGGGCATGAACAGGGTGTCGCCGACGAACGCGGCCAGCTGCGCGCCGCTGCCGACGACATAGCTCAGGCAGGCCGGCGTGTGGCCGGGCGTGTGCAGCGCACGGCACGCGAGGGCGCCGATGCGGAAGGTTTCGCCGTCGGCAAACAGGTGATCGAACTGGCTGCCGTCGCGCGCCATGCCGGCGCCGGTATTGAGCAAGGTGCCGAAGACTTCCTGCACGGCGGCGATGTGGCGGCCGATGCCGGTCTTGCCGCCGAGACGCTGTTGCAGGTAGGGCGCGGCGGTCAGGTGGTCGGCGTGGACGTGGGTTTCCAGGATCCACTCGACCGTGGCCTCCAGCTCGGCCACGCGCGCGATCAGCTTGTCGGCCGAGGTAGTGGCCGTGCGGCCGGATTTCTGGTCGAAGTCGAGCACGCTGTCGATCAGGGCGCAGCGGCGCGTGGCGGGGTCGAGCACGAGATAGCTGACGGTGCTGGTGCTGGCGTCGAAGAAACCCTCGACCTGGAATGGTGCTGTACTCATGCTGTGGCAATCTCCTCTGGTTCAAGGCTAGACGCAGCAAAATGCATGCCAGGGATGCATGGCATGGAAAGCATGATCCATATCATTGATTTGTTGAGGGATTCATACTAGCCGGCGGGTGGCGGCCGACTGCCATCACACTGCCATCTGGCAGTGTCACTTGACAGTCATGGCAGTGCTGGGCCACCATGCGCATCTGACCAGGAGCCACGCGATGCCGATCGACCCAACTATCCCGGCGCCGCCCGCGCCGCTGTCCACACAGGTGCAGTCGCTGGTGTCTTTCCTCGATCACGAGGCGCAGCCGATGATCGTGCTCGATCCGGACTACAACATCCTCGCTGCCAATGATGCTTACCGGCGTCAGTTCGGCGGCACCGGCAAGCCGTTCATCGGCCAGAAGTGCTACCGCGTCTCGCATCACTACGAGCTGCCCTGCGACCAGGCGGGCGAGCATTGCCCGATGAAGAAGGCGCAGGAATTGCGCGGGCCGGACCGCGTGCTGCACATTCACCACACCCCGCGCGGGCCGGAACATGTGGATGTCGAACTGCGGCCGATTTTCGATGAACACGGGGCCATTACCGCCTACGTCGAGCGCCTGTCGACGGTGCGCAGCGCGTCGGCGCGGCCCAGCGACGATGGGCTGGTCGGCCGCGCGCCCGCCTTCAACCAGGCGCTGGCGGCGCTGCAAAGGGTGGCGCCATCGATGCTGCCGGTGCTGCTGCTGGGCGAATCGGGGACCGGCAAGGAATTGTTCGCGCGCGCCGTGCACGCCACCAGCGGGCGCGCCGGCGGCCCGCTGGTCGTGGTCGACTGCTCGGGCCTGAGCGAAACCCTGTTCGAGAGCGAACTGTTCGGCCATGAAAAAGGGGCGTTCACCGGTGCGGCGACGCGCAAGCCGGGGCTGGTGGAGACGGCCCAGGACGGCACCATTTTTCTTGATGAAATCGGCGACGTGCCGCTGGCGATGCAGGTCAAGCTGCTGCGCCTGATCGAGACGGGCACGTACCGGCGCGTGGGCGGGGTGGAAACGCTGCACGCCAACTTTCGCCTGATCGCGGCCACCCACAAGCCGCTCGACGCGATGGTGGCGCGCGGCGAGTTCCGGCAAGACCTGTATTACCGCATCAATGCGTTCCCGATCCGCCTGCCGCCCCTGCGCGAGCGCGCCGGCGACATTGCCCTGCTGGCCGATTCATTCCTGCGGCGGGCCGCTGGCGGCATGCGCGCGCTGAACATCGATCCGGATGCGCTGGCCGAGCTGCAGCGGCGCCCCTGGCCGGGCAATATCCGCGAGTTGCGCAATGTGCTCGATCGCGCCAGCCTGTTCGCCGACGATGGCGTGATCCGCGTCGCGCATCTGCCTGAGGCGCCGGCGCTGCCCGGCCCGACGCCGAAGACCGGCGGCAGCGCACTGGACGGCGCGCCAAGCCATGTTGCCGGGACCCGCAGCGAGCTGGCGGCGTCGCTGGGGATCAGCGAGCGCACCTTGTACCGGCGCCTCAAACAGCAGGGGAAGCGCTGATTCCTGGTGCAGCCTGACTATCCGCACCTCGCCCTGCGGATACGAGGAGCCCTCACAAGGTCCTTGAATAAACAAGCGTGCGGGACTGCGCATGGTCGAGAGTTGGCTTCGCGGCATCGAGAGGAATCACCTGCAACGTCGCGGCAAGGTAGACCTTCACGGTCCGATCGTCAAACTCGACAATGATGACCGGTTTTCCCACGAACGGTTTGGCGGCGTAGACGCGCTCCGGATGGTCATACGGGATATGGCGACCGGTAATCTCCTTGTTGAGGTCGACGGCGTGGCTCAGCTCGGAGCCATCGCGCGAGCGCCACTGCATGTCGATTGGCCCCACGAATGTGTCGTACGTACCGTACAGGAAGCCCGGAATGCGTGTGGCATCCGCAAGTGTTTTTTGAGGTGCCGCATCACCTTTGCCATTGAACAATTTGTGTGGGGCACCGCCATATGTCAGGCGTACGTTACTGACTCCGCCGAAACAAAGCACGCCCAGGTCGTGCGACGAGTATTTCAGCACGTCGCCTTTCGGCGCTACTGCACATCCTTGCAACATTAAAAAGCCGGCCAGTAAAGCTCCCAGCGCTCATTTGCCAAGTAAAACGGATAGGTTCAATTATTTGTCCATTTAAGTTGTTGAATGTGCGCCACTACCTGCGCAGGCATTCGATCATCGTGGTGCGTTCGAGAATTGAGAGATTCCCGGCACTACGCGACACGGCCTGCGCAGGCAGCCGCCACGGCCCGCATCCCGCGTCCTGGCCAGGCATGATACATTGGGACGATACGCTTGAAGCAAAGCCGGTCTTTACCATCCGTATGACACCATGGGAGTAAGGGATGATTATCGCGATAACCGCGTTTGCGCTGCCCACGCCGATCACTCATGGAGAGGCACGCGCCATCTTCCTGAGCACCGCGCCCACCTATCAAGACGTGCCCGGTTTGCTTCGGAAGCACTACGTGCTCTCCGAAGATGGCGCCACCGCGGGCGGCGTCTACGTCTGGAATGCGCGGGCGGATGCGGAAGCGATGTACACCGAAGCCTGGCGCGCATTCGTCCGGGAGAAATACGGCACCGAGCCTACGGTCACCTACTTCGACAGTCCGGTGCTGGTCGACAACGTGGCCCAGAAAGTCTTCACCTACTAAGGCGTGCCACGCCAGCGCTGGTCGCGTCAATTTGCACGAATATCGCCGCGATGCGGCGCCTGATCTGCCATTGTCCAGCGGCGAAGAAAGAAGCCTCATGAAAACCAGGTTGCCGACACAGGAAAGTCAGACTACGCGCACCGGCGTCGATGCGCAAGCCCATGCCGCTGGGCCGGGCACACTGCAACAAATGGCTGACGACAGCGCACGCGTACGACGACAACTGTCGCAAGCGGAGCTCATCACGGCGGGAGCCCGGCAGCGCGGCATGCCCCCTGCACAGCGCCGGCAATCCGGCGGGCAGGGCCGGACCGGCCTGCCGCCGCAGTTGAAGGCAGGCGTGGAATCCTTGTCTGGCCTGGCCATGGACCACGTGAACGTGCACTACAACTCGACGCTGCCGGCGCAGCTGCACGCGCACGCATATGCGCAAGGCAGTGAAATCCATCTCGGCCACGGGCAGGAAAAGCATCTGCCGCACGAGGCATGGCATGTGGTGCAACAAGCCCAGGGACGGGTCAACCCAACCATGCAGCTGCGCGACGCGGTCGCGGTCAATGACGATGCAGGCCTGGAACACGAGGCCGACATCATGGGCGCGAAGGCGATGCAGCAGCAGACGACAGCCGCTCAGGTGCCGGCGGCCAATGTGGCGGCAAGCCCAAGCGCTCCGCTGCAGTTGATGCGTTTCGCCCGATTCAGCGGCTGGTGGGGACTTAATCCCAGTTCTTATACCAGCGCTGAAAAAAAGCTCAACGCGCTGGAAGAAGCGGCGGTAGCCGCCGTCAACAAGGCGCTCGGCCAGATGCACAAGCAACACGGCCAGCAGCGGGGAAGCACGATCGTGCTCGACGACGCCTATCACCAGAGGGGCGTGCTTCTCACCGATGCGCTGTCCGGGGTGCGGGACAGTACCGTCGATGCCGATCATTATGCCGATGCCGAGGCCCGCTTGAACAAGGTCGTCACGGATGCCTACGACGTCCTGGTGGAGTTGCGTACGGGACATAACAAAAAGGCGGCGGACCAGGTGACGCGTCACGTCTTGAGCGACATCCCCAAAGAAAAACTGTGGAAAACTTACCTGGATCGAAAGTATCACAAAGAGGCCGTGGACAGCAATTCTGCGAATCCGGGCATGCTGTTCGATTCCCAACAGTCGCCGGGCTACCAGCAGAGCATGCTTGAAGCGCTGGCACCGATGCTGGCACCGTCCCGTCCCAGCGCTAGCGCCGAGGAAGAAAAAGAGCCCGAGTCGCCGCGCGAACAATTGAACTATGAAAGCTATACGGCCCTGCATGACGCCGTCATCAAATACACAGCCGACCCGGAAAAGATGAAGAAACTGGGCGGACGGGAAGAATTTTCGCAATTTGGCACACCGGAGATCCCGGATGGCCAAGGATTGGAGCGGCTCGAAAGGCTGGCTGCACTCCATGAAGCAAGGCAGGTAATGATCTCCGACACGCCACTGCTGGCGGAGGCGCTCCCGAGCACGGCCCGCGAAGACCAGCCCAAGGCCATCACCCTGCATAGCCAGGATGGCGGCGGGGGGCACATGGACACGAACTATTCACAAGCCGATGGCAAGCTGCTGGTCAACGCGATCCTCAAGCTGTACTACGAGGGACGATTCAATGTGCAGGAAAACGACGCCAAGTTAAAGCGTATCGTCACGACGATCCGCTCGCTACATATCGGGCATTTCTTTGGCGATGCAAACGGACGCCTGCACATGTTTGTCATGCTCAACAGATTTCTGGTCGAAGAGGGGTTCAGCCCCGCCATCCTGCCGCATGGCCCCGACGTGTTCGGCGGCCTTGCGACCGTCGATGCATTGGTGTCTGATGTGCTCGAAGGAATGCAGTTATTTCACAAGGAAACGCTGTAGTCGCCCGGACAGTCACAACCCCGAGCCCGTGGTGAGCGTCTCGGGCGCCGTTATCCGCCCCGCCAGCGCGTCGCGCACCTGCTGGGCCAGCTGCGCGCGCCGGTATGGCTTGCCCAGCAGCCGCACGCCCTCATCGACCCGGCCGCCGGTGGTGAGCGCGTCGCGCGTGTAGCCCGACGTGTACAGCACCGCCACGCCCGGCAGCGCCTGCTGCACGAGCGACACCAGCTCGATGCTCGACACCGGCCCCGGCATCACCACATCGGTAAACAACAGGTCGATCCAGGCGCCATTGCGGATCATGGCCAGCGCGCTGGCGCCGTCGTGCGCTTCCAGCACGCAGTAGCCCAGCTCGTTCAAGGTCGCCACCGCAGTCGCGCGCACTTCCGCGTCGTCCTCCACGACAAGAATCGTCTCGCCGCCACCGACCACGTCCTGCTCGGGCGCGGCAAGCTTGCCGGCCGCGCGTTCGGCCGAACGCGGCAGGTAGATCAGCACCGTGGTGCCCTTGCCCGCCTCGCTTTCAAGCGCGATATGGCCTCCGCTCTGCTTGACGAAACCGTACGCCATGCTCAGGCCCAGGCCGGTCCCCTGCCCCACCGGCTTGGTGGTGAAGAAGGGTTCGAAGGCGTGCGCGATCACCTCGCCGTCCATGCCCTGCCCGGTATCGGCAAAGCTGAAGCGGATATAGCCGCCCGGCGCCAGATCGATCAGCGCGCCTGCCTCGCCGGCATCGATGCGGTCGTTGCGCAGGCCGATGGTCAGCACGCCGCCGCCGGGCATGGCGTCGCGCGCGTTGATCGCCAGGTTGATGACCACGTTTTCCCACTGGCCGGGATCGACCAGGGTATTCCACAGGCCGTCATCGGCTTCGATGCGGATGCGCACCGACGCGCCCAGCGCGCGCTGGAGCAGGTCGTCCATGGTCCGCAGGATTTGCAGCGGGTTGAGCACCACCGGTTGCAGCGGCTGGCGCCGCGCAAAGGCGAGCAGCTGCGAAGCCAGCTTGGCGCCGCGGTCGACCGCCGACTGCATGCTGTGCAAGCGCTTCTGCAGGCGCGCATCGTCGCGCTTGCTCAGCTGGAGCAGTTGCACATTGCCGCCGATGACATGCAGCACGTTGTTGAAGTCGTGCGCCACGCCGCCGGTCAGCTTGCCGACCGCTTCGAGCTTTTGCGCATGTTGCAGCGCCTGGCGCGCGTCTTCCAGCGCCCGGCTGCGTTCGACTTCGAGCTGCTCGGCATGTTTGCGCCCGGAGACGTCGCGCATGAACGCGCTCACGACGAAGCCGGACGCCTGCGGAAAGCCGGCGATGGCCAGTTCCACCGGCACGCGCCGCCCGTCACGGTGCAGCGCGTTGACCTCGAACACGTTGCGGATCACGGTGCCGGTACCGCTGGCGACCATGCGCGCGATGCCGGCGTTGTGGGCGGGGCGCAGTTCGGGCGGAATGATCAGCTCGGCCAGATCGTGCCCGATGGCGGCCGCCGCCGGCCAGCCGAACATGGCTTCGGCCTTGGCGTTCCAGTCGGTGATGCGCCCGTCCGCGCTGACCGCGACAAAGGCATCGTGCGAATGGTCGAGGATGACGCTGACCCGGTGCTGCTCGGCCGCCAGGCGCGCATTCGCTTCGAGCAGGGTGCGCTCGTCGGCCTTGGCGCGGGTGATGTCGGTATGGGTGCCGATGGTGCGCAAGGGGTGGCCATCGGCATCGCGCGTGACCGCCATGGCGCGCGCGCGGATCCAGCGCCAGGTGCCGTTCTTGCAGCGCAGCCGGAACTGGCACTCGTACGCTTGATCGGTGCTCTCGACGTAGGCATTGAGGGTGGCGAGCACGCGCGCGCGGTCCTCGTCGTGGATCAGGGCCTCGAAGGCGGGGTTGGTCGGTTCTATTTCGTCGGCGCCGTAGCCCAGCATTTCCTTCCAGCGGCGCGAGTGGACAATATCGCCAGTGCCCCCGTTCCAGTCCCAGACGCCATCGCCGGCGCCTTCGAGCGCGTATTTCCAGCGAAATTCGCTTGCGCTGAGTTGCTGCGTCATGTCGGCGGCCAGCGCCATGATCAGGCGCACCTTGCCCGAGGCAGCCGCGCGGCCGCTATCGCGCGCGCGTTCCATGGCCTGGCGCCGCGCTGGATCGCTCAGCATGTCGAAGCCGAGCGCGCGCAGGTTCAGGCCGGTGAACGGTTCGATGTGGGTGATGGCCGAGAACACCGGCCGCTCGCCCAGGGGATGGACGGTGTAGCCAGGACTCTCGCGCCGCCGTTCGGCGGTGTGGGCGTCGAGCCGTGCGGGCGCGACCAGTTCGACCAGGGCGATACCCTGGATGCCGGGATAGGTTTCGTCGAGCTTGAGCGAGGCGATATAGGCGCGGAAATCCTCGCGTCCGACCTGCATCGAGCCGAGCAGGAAGGCCTGGGTGCCGCGCTGGACCTGTTCGTAGGTGGCCATGCGCTGCCCGATGCGCCGTTCCATCTGGCGCGCCTCGAAGGCGAATTCGGCCTCCTGACTGGCCAGCAGTTGCGCGCGCGAAGTGCCAGGCGAAAGCGGTGGCGATCATGGCGAGCAGGAAAATCGACAGCGCCAGGATGAAGGGAGCGTACTTACCGCGCAGGCGGGTGGCAGGTGGTCCGCCGCTGCGCTTGTCGTCAGGCTGGGCAACGCTGGTCGGCATGGGCACCTTCGCAAAGGTCAGCCTCTATTATTCACCAAACGCCGCACTCTCCAAGGCAAAGTGTTGCAGTACACACACTCTGCGGATACACCGCGCGCCCGGCTTGCAGTGGCGCGCCGCTCATGCTGGGCGGGTGCCCACCAGAATCGGCTGGTAGAAGGCGCCGTCGATCCGGCGCACCTGGGCAAAGCCGGCTTCGCGCATCAGGGCGCACATCTTGTCGGTGGAAATGGCATAGTAGCGCGAGCGCAGCGCGTGGGTCTGGACCGCCTGGGTCGCGAGGTTTTCTTCGATGAAGTAGAAGGTCAGGTCGTAATGCTCGCCCTCGAAATCCCAGACCTGGAACAGCACGTAACGCTTGCCGTCTTCGGTACGCGCGCCATACGGCTTGACCAGGTTGACGCCGCGCTCTTCGCGCTCGTAGTCGCGCATCGACATCAGGAAGCCACCGCCGGGCGCCAGGCAGGCGAACATCTGGCGCAGCGCGGTGAGCAGGTCGGCGTCGGTGAGCAGGTGGGGCAGCGAGTTGTCGCAGGACAGGACGATGTCGAAGCCGGAGCCGTGGTGCTCGTGGGCGCGGCGCATGTCGCAGACGGAGAAGTCGATGCTGGCGCCGGCCAGCTCGGCTTCGCGCCGGGCGCGCTCGATTTCCTTTTCGGACAGGTCGGAGGCGACTGTGGAAAAGCCGCGCTGGGCCAGGCCGATGGCTTGGGTGCCGATGCCGCAGGAAACGTCCAGCAGTGTGCGCTTGCCTGGCCATTCGGCGTCGATCAGTTTGCTGAGCTGCTCGCCTTGCAGCGCGACGCTGGCGTGCCAGTCCTGGTGGATCAGGTGATAGAACGGCGTCAGGCGGTCGTAAAAATCGGTCATGGGTTCCTCGTCCTTGGCTTGGCACACACGCGATGCCGGAGGGGAATAATATCATTTTGCCAAATTTTGCGTGGCGGCAGGCGCGTCCGTCTGTCCTTCGCTAGCTTGATGTCCGCAGCAAGGATGGTTCGCCATTGAGCGCAAACGGCACCGCCCTCGCCCACCGGTTGGCCGACAGCGAAAACGTCAGCGCGCGCACCTGGTGATACCACCCGGCCGGCACATACAGCATGTCGCCCGGATTGACGATGCACTCGATCATGGTCGCTTGGCGCGCCAGCGGGAACCTGTCGAAATCCGGTGCCTCCGGGTCGAACGGAGAGCCGAACAGGATGGCGTTGGCCGGATTCGCGTACAGGAATTCGTCATGGTGCGGCGGCGACAGGAAAATCCGCTTGGTGCCCCAGATCTGCGCGAAGATATTATCGTCATAATCGCAATGCAGCGGCGTCACCGTTCCCGCCGGCCCGAGCCAGAAACGCGGCGGACCCATTTTGCTGAAATACGCGGGCCAGAAACACATGCTGTTCAACTCGCGCAGCTCCAGGTTGCCCAGGTAAGGTGGCAAGCCCTCCGCCCCGGCATCGACCAGGTCCAGATACTCCAGCATGGACATATCCTGCATGGCGCGGTCGGGCGCGAATGCCGTATTGATATAGTCCCCCACCCGCGCGCGCACCGGCACGTGGCTGAAGCGTTCACGCAGCGTGTGCGGCGTGAGGCCGGACAGTGGCCAGCGCTTGACCACCCCGGTGATCACGAATGGCAAACCTTGCGCCGCACGCGCGCGAAAGG
Source organism: Massilia frigida (assembly GCF_011682175.1). Lineage (GTDB taxonomy): Bacteria > Pseudomonadota > Gammaproteobacteria > Burkholderiales > Burkholderiaceae_D > Telluria_A > Telluria_A frigida. Next base: position 52,431 of record NZ_WHJG01000036.1, on the reverse strand, counting down.
CCGCAGCGTCCAGTATGCCTACGCGCGCAAGCTCGGAAATCGCCGGCAGATCGCGTCCCACGCGCCGGATCGCGTCGCGCATCTCCTCAATCGACGTCACGCCGCGCACCAGCGCATCGCGTTCTTCGCGCGCCTGCTTTTTGGCGGCGGCATCCCCCGCCCACGCCGATTCCGTCGCCAGCAGCGTCGGCGGCAACCGTGGCGCCAGGCGCGCCTGCGGTGGTTCCAGTCCAGGGACCACCGGTTTCTTCTTACTTGACATAGACCTTTACCATCTTCCCGTTACTCAGCTTGACCCGGCGGCGAACCACTACCCTCGTTCGCGCCGTGGGGCGACAGCATAACGTATGCGATGGCGCTGTTCCACTTTTCGTGGCGTGGCTGGCCCGTTTCAGGTCATGGCCGGCATCTTCGCGAGCAGCTTGTCGAGCGTGACCGGATACTCGCGCACGCGCACGCCGGTGGCGTTGTACACCGCGTTCGCAATCGCCGCCGCCACACCGCAAATCCCCAGCTCGCCCACGCCCTTCGCTTTCATTGGCGAGGACATCGGATCGGTCTCGTCGAGGAACACTACCTCCTGGTGCGGCACGTCGGCATGCACCGGCACTTCATACCCGGCCAGGTCGTGATTGACAAAAAACCCGCCGCGGGTGTCGACCACCAGTTCTTCCATCAGCGCCGCGCCCAGTCCCATCGTCATCGCGCCAATCACCTGGCTGCGCGCCGACTTCGGATTGAGGATGCGCCCCGCCGCGCACACGGCCAGCATGCGCCGCACGCGCGTTTCACCGGTGGCACTGTCGACCGCCACTTCCACGAAATGTGCGCCGAAGGTCGATTGCTGGAATTTTTTATCGAGGTCGCCGTACTCCATGCTGTCCTCGGCCACCAGTTCGCCATCCTGCGCGGCCTGTGCCAGCGGAACGTTCTTGCCGCCGGCGCGCACGGCGCCATCGGTGAATTCGGCCTCCGCCGCATTCATGCCGAGCTTCTGCGCCACCGCCTCGCGCATCTTCACGCAGGCCGCATACACGCCGGCGGTGGCGCTGTTGGCGCCCCACTGCCCGCCCGATCCGGCCGACACCGGAAAGCGGGAGTCGCCCAGGCGCACCACCACCTTGTCGATCGCCACGCCCATCATCTCCGCCGCGGTCTGGGCGATGATGGTGTAGCTGCCGGTGCCGATGTCGGTCATGTCGGTTTCCACCGTGACGATGCCCTTGGCGTCGAGGCGGATGCGGGCGCCCGACTTCATCACCAGATTGTTGCGGAAAGCGGCGGCCACGCCCATGCCGATCAGCCAGCGTCCTTCGCGCCTCTTGCCCGGTTCGGCGTTGCGCGCCTTCCAGCCGAAGCGCTCGGCGCCAGTGCGCAGGCAATCGATCAGGCGGCGCTGCGAAAACGCCCGGCCCGGTTTTTCCGGATCGACCTTGGTATCGTTCAGGATGCGGAAGGTCACCGGGTCGATCTTGAGCTTGTCCGCCATTTCATCCATGGCGATTTCCAGCGCCATCAGGCCCGGCGCTTCGCCCGGCGCGCGCATCGCGTTCCCCTCGGGCAGGTCGAGCACGGCCAGCCGCGTCCTAGTCATGCGGTGCGCGCCGGCATACAGCAGGCGGGTTTGCTGGACCGCTTCCTCGGGCTTCCCACCCGGCAGGTCGCCCGACCAGGTTTCGTGGCCGATGGCGCTGATCTTGCCGTCGCGCGTGGCGCCGATGCGGATGCGCTGGATGGTGGCCGGCCGGTGCGTGGTGTTGTTGATCATCAGCGGACGGCTGAGCGCGACCTTGACCGGCCGTTTGGCCGCGCGCGCGCCCAGGGCGGCCAGCAGCGCTTCCGAACGCAGGAACAATTTTCCGCCAAAGCCGCCGCCGATGTAGGGTGAAATCAGGCGCACGTTCTCCTTCGGGATGCCAAGCGTTTTTGCCAAATCGCCCTTGGTCCAGTCGATCATCTGGTTTGTGGTCCACAGAGTCAGCTTGTCGCCTTCCCACGAGGCGACCGAGGCGTGCGGCTCCATCATGGCGTGCGAGTGGTCGGGCGTGCGGTAGGTGGCGTCCAGGATGACCGGCGCGCCGGCAAAGGCGCGGTCGAAATCACCGACCCTGGTGTCCGGCTTGGACGACTTGGGTACGGTCGCCGACTCCCTGGCTTGATCGAGGTCGTAAGCGCCCTTCTCTTTCGCGTACTCCACCTTGACCAGGTTGGCGGCGGCGCGCGCCTGCTCGAACGTCTCGGCCACCACCAGGGCGATGGCCTGATGATAGTGGTCGATCTCCGGCCCGCCGAGCAGCCTGGCGGTATTCATCTTGCCCTTGCCGAGCGCACCCGCGTTCTCGGCGCTGATCACGGCGATGACGCCGGGCGCGCGCCGCACATGATCCAGGTTGATCGACCTGATGCGCCCTTTGGCGAGGCCGGCGCCGACCACATGGCCGTAGGCGGCGTTGGGCGCGGCCTCGTGCTGCTCGTAGGCGTACGGCGCGCTGCCGGTGGTCTTGGCCGGGCCGTCGATGCGGTCGAGCGGGTGGCCGACCACCTTGAGCTGGTCGATGGGATTGGTGGTGGCAGGTGTGGTGAACTTCATGGGTCAGCCTTTCTTCGCATCCGCCAGCACCGCGTGCAGCGTGCGCTGGACCAGCAGGATCTTGAACGCGTTGTCGTGCGTCGTTTTTGCGCCTGCCAGCAACTGGTCGACGACCGCCTTGGCGCCCCCTGCCATGTTTTGCTCGGCCGCTTCGATGCGCCACGGCTTGTGCGCTACGCCGCCGAGCGCCACCCGGCCGCCGCCCGGCAGGATCACGGCCGCGACCGACACCAGCGCGAAGGCGTAGGAAGAACGGTCGCGCACCTTGCGGTACACATGGGTGCCGCCCAGCGGCTTGGGCAAGGTGACACTGGTGATCAGTTCACCCGGTTCGAGCACTGTCTCGATGTGCGGCGTGCTGCCCGGCAGGCGGTGGAAATCGGCAATCGGGATGGTACGCGCGGCGCCGTTGGCACGCACCGTCTCGACTTGCGCGTCGAGCAGGCGCATGGCCACCGCCATGTCGCTCGGGTGCGTGGCGATGCAGGCGTCGCTGGCGCCGACGATGGCGTGCTGGCGGCTGAAACCGCCGATGGCCGAACAGCCGCTGCCCGGTTGACGCTTGTTGCACGGCTGGTTGGTGTCGTAAAAGTACGGGCAGCGGGTGCGCTGAAGCAGGTTGCCGGCGGTGGTCGCCTTGTTCCGCAACTGCATCGATGCGCCCGACAGCAAGGCGCGCGATAGCACGGCGTAATCGCGCCGCACCCGTTCGCTGGACGCCAGGTCGGTGTTGCGCACCAGGGCACCGATGCGCAGGCCGCCGTCCGCGGTCGCTTCGATCTTGTCGAGGCCAAGACCGTTGACATCGATCAGGTGGCCCGGCGTTTCGATTTCCAGCTTCATCAGGTCGAGCAGATTGGTGCCGCCCGCGATGAATTTGGCGCCGGGGGCGCGCATGGCGGCCGCTGCGGCGTCGGCACTGCTGGTGGCGCGCTGGTAGGTAAAGGCCTTCATGCCTTGCTCCCCGCGACGTCGGTGATCGCGTCGAGGATGTTCGAGTAAGCGCCGCAGCGGCAGATATTGCCGCTCATGCGCTCGCGGATTTCGTCGGGCGTGGCTTGCGGACGCGCCATCAGGTCGGTGCTGACGTGGCTCGGGATGCCCTGCCTGATTTCATCGAGCACCGACACGGCCGAGCAGATCTGGCCCGGCGTACAGTAACCGCACTGGTAGCCGTCGTGCCTGATGAAGGCCGCCTGCATCGGATGCAGCTTGTCCTTGTTGCCCAAGCCTTCGATGGTGGTGACCTTGGCGCCTTCATGCATTACCGCCAGGGTCAGGCAGGAATTGATGCGGCGGCCGTCGACGATGACGGTACAGGCGCCGCACTGGCCATGGTCGCAACCTTTCTTGGTACCGGTCAGGTGCAGGTTCTCGCGCAGCACATCGAGCAAGGTGGTGCGGGTGTCGATGTCGAGCGTATGGCGCTTGCCGTTGACCTGGAAGGCGACCTTGGTGGTCACCGGCGGCGCGCCAGCCGGGCTTGCGGCAGCGTCGGCCGCAGCGGGCACGCTGGCCGCCGTGACGCTGATGGCGCCTGCGATCAGCAGTTCCCGCCTCGATAGTTTGATGTCGCTGAACTCGTCCATGTAATGGCATCCTCTTCGCTGATTGTTTTGGCTTCCCGCACGAGCGCCCGCTCCCCGACGGGGCGCCGCAAAGGCGATGTGGCGCATCCGAAAAACGTGCAATCTGAAGAGATTGCCCATGAACGAATGAGCAGTCTGTTAGAACGCGAACACTGGCGCGATAAACGCACCGCCAAGCCGCGAGCGCGCGCCTTCCGGTCAACGGCAAAGGCGTGGATTGGCCGAAACAGGTAAAAGATGAGAGATATGGACGGTCATGGGCGACCAGGCGGATACTCAGCGTGCGTGCAGCTCGCGGCGAACACATTCCAGATCGCCCCGGTCGAGTGCTTTCCAGAGGATCAACGCAGTTTGTCTCTTGACGCGTTCGAGCTCGACTGGCGGCGCTAGCTCAACGTGATAGTCGGTGTCTTTCCACTGCGAGAATTCAACCCGGCCGGAATGAGAGATATCCAGAACAAACATCGTTCCATCGGCAGGCCCGTAGCGCAGCCATGCGTTGGGATGTTCGTCGTCGCGTGAAGAAAACACTTCTTTCCGTGCCCGCTCAAGGTCTTTTCCGCTTGGGTCCGGGATATCGCTGCCATAACGGGTGGTAAGAATACAAAATTATCGGTCCGCACTGATTTCCACCGATTGGGTGGTGTCCTTTGATCTCCGGAACAAACAGTTGGCGATTATTCTGAACACGGATCGTGTTTCTCGGTCGCGCAATATTTTGTGAAGTCCATATTCGCGAAAATCGTCGCGAGCCGCCCGAAGGGATCGCCGCCCTCCTGAAACCAGTCAACATGCACGTACTGCCGCAGATGCGAGGGCCAGTCGGGCGGCGTCACCAGCCGCGCGCTCCAGCGTTCGTTCGGCGCCCAGATCTCGCAATCGTGCGTAAGCCCGGCGATTTCCTGTTCCAGCGCATCCAGACCGTCAACGTAGCAGCCCGGGCGTTCCATGGCATTGCGGCCTTTGAGGAGGCGGAACTTTCGCTCCATGTAGGGGCTGCCTTCCAGCATGCCGGCCCGGGCAAACTCGCCCCGGATCGCGTCGATGGTAACGGCAATGCCCTGTTTGTTTTTCATGGGGCGCATTCCGAATGGCACTTCGTTCGTGTATCCGGGAAGAAACGTCACGCCGTCGGTGGCCCTATGCCGCGTGAAATCGAGCCCGGAGAGAATGTCCGCGAGGCGAACGAATGGATCGCCACCCTCCTGGAACCAGCTCAGCTTGAGGTAGTGCCGCTGTTGCGGGGACTCCGCGCTCGATGGGACCAGGGTGGCCCCCCTGTGTCAGGATAGATGTCGCGTGATTTAATTCATAAAAACCGCACCGGGGGCGGAGTAAAGACATGTTGTGAATCGTTATCCGGCAGAGCGCAAGGAATCCATTTTAAGGCAGATGATGCCGCCGCAGAACAAGTTAGTGTCGGTGTTAGCCCGCGAGAACGGTATGTACAATGCATAGGCAATGCACATACATCGCTGGATACGAGGCTGTACCGCTTATCCGACTGAATTTTCACAGCCCTGGAATGCCACCAGAATCCCCCGCCAAGGCCAAGCAGCACCAGCGCAATGGCGTAAGGACCGTTAAATGGCGGTACTGCGAACACCAGGGCGAGCGCCAGGATGACGGAGGCGATGAGGGCGCTGGTGGCGCGCCAGCTCATGACCGTCAGCAGGACGAATTGCAACAGCAATTCCTCCAATTCCCCTACTCCTCTGTGATGGCGGGATAGCCGGAAACACAGTCCCTTGGGGCCGGCTTCGCACGACTGCCGTACATTGCGCAGGCAGAACCAGGCTGCTGGTCCCGGCCGGCCCGCCACCTTATCGCAAGCCTACTTTTGCTTGGCCGCCGCGTACAACGGCGCCACGCGCGCCTGCATCGACGTGAGCGAGGCGATCCGGGTCTGGTTCGAGGGGTGGGTCGACAAGAACTCGGCCCCGCCGGCTCCGTTCGATGCCGCCGCCATCTTTTCCCATACCGACACCGCCGCGCGCGGGTCATACCCGGCACGTGCACCCAGTTCCAGGCCGATCGTATCGGCTTCCGACTCGTGCTCGCGCGAGTTAGGCAGCGAGAACAGGTAGTACGAAGCCTTGTTGGCCAGGTCGACAGTCAATGCCTTGTCCGGTGCCAGCACCTTGGCCAGCGTGGTCACAGTGCCCGTGGCCTTGGCTTCCGACATGCGCTCGCGGCCATGTTCGCGCAGCGCGTGGGCGATTTCGTGACCCATCACCATGGCGATCTCGTCGTCGGTGAGCTTGAGCTTGCGAACCAGGCCCGTGTAGAAGGTGATCTTGCCGCCCGGCGCGCAGGTGGCGTTGAGCACCGGGGCGTCAATCAGCGCCAGCTCCCACTTCCACTCTGCGGTATCGGCGCGGAACACCGGTACTTGCGCTTGCAGCCGTTTGGCGATGCGGTCCAGGCGATCATACTCGGCGCCGCTGTTGACCAGCCGCCCTGCCGCCCTGGCTTTCTGGTTCTGGCTGCTGAATCCAGACAGTGCCATCGCGTCCACTTCAGCCGCTGGCACGATCATGAACTGCGAGCGCGTGACCCCGACCGTTCCCGGCAGCGTGCTGCTGGCACAACCGGCCAGGGCGGCAAGAACGGCGATCAGGCCAAACCTGGCTTGCACGGTTTTCCTCATTTTGTTACTCCGATTCATGTTGAAAAAATTTCCTAGAATAATTATTTATTGTAAGCATGATGTGACTTAGGTTAACATCATGCTTGCTTAATCATCATAACCGTTAGCCGCCCGCGTTCGTCGCAATGAATTGACTAAACATCACAAAATCATTATGCCAACACACAATACCCCTGCGCGCACGCTTGCTTACCGGCGCTTACACTTGCTAACACCCTATTAACAAGAAATACAAATTTCAATATAGAAATTGAATGCCGACCGTGAAATACTTGATCCGGGATAGGTGCCCAGCGGCTGGGAAAACAGCGCCACGACACGCCCCATCCCTGGCATACGGCTTCCCCTAACGAAAAACAACAAGGAAATCACGATGACTTACCCCACCATAGACTACCTGGGCGTCCTGACCGCGCAAGAAATCGCTTCGGCGCAGCCGCTGACGTTCAAGACCTACGTTCCGAGCGGGACCTATCAGTCCAACTGGGATCTGGAAGCGAGCACGAGCACAAGCCAGCCTTACGCGATCCTGCACGAGCTGTTTTCGTTTACGGCGGTCGAGGATGCCACCTACGATATTTTCAGCTTCAGCTTTTTCGACCCCTTCCTGATCCGGGTATACGACAATCTCGGCCGCGTCATCGCCGTCGACAAGGAAAACCCCGACATCTATGGCATGGACCACCTATCGAAGTTCGTGGCGCCCTATTCGGGCACCATGTACGTCGACGCCGGCTGGTACCAGGGGTACGCGGATTCCCATAAACACGTCTCGCTGTACATCGACGTGGACCTCGACACCATTCCGAAACCGACCAACACCCTCATCGGCACCGACTACACCGACCGCTTCGTCGCCACCAAAAGCAGCGACCTCGTCAACGGCTACAAGGGCATCGACAGCATGGTGTATACCGGCAAGCGCGCCGACTACAACATCGTCAAGAACGCCGACGTGCTCACCGTCAGCTCGAATGTCAGGAACGAAGGCACGGATGTCCTGCGCAGCGTGGAAAAGCTGGTCTTCGCCGACGGCGTGGCCGACATGCAGTACGGCGAGCTGACCCAGGCCCTGTACATCGGCTACTTCGGCCGCGCCGCCGACGTGGGCGGACTGAAGAGTTTCCAGGACCAGCTGGGCAGCCTCGGTTCGCCCACCAGCGCGACCGACCTGAGCGCCCGCTACGCCAAGGACCCGGCCGTCAAGAACCTGATCGATTCCTTCGGTACCAGCGCCGAATCGAAGGCGCTGTATTCGGGCGATACCAAGACCTTCGTCAAGGCCGTCTTCAATAACGTCCTGAACCGCGACCCGCAGCAGGCCGGCCTCGATTTCTGGACCAAGGCCATCGACTCCGGTTCGCTCACGCGCGCCAACGCCTCGCTGTCGATCCTGGCCGGTGCGCAGACCAATACCTCGGTCCAGGGCATGAACGACGCGCTGCTGGTGAACAACAAGATCAGCGTGGCGTCGAACTTCACGTTCGGGCTGGAAACGGATGGCAAGGCCGCCTCGTACAACGGCCTGGGCGCCGCCGCCGTCGCACGCGAACTGCTCAAGTCGGTGACCGCCCTCACCGATGCGAACACCTTCCAGAGCACCGTCAAGCTGGCGCTGGGCGCTCTGCCGACCGTGTCGCGCAGCGCCCCGGAGCACACGCATGACCTGCCGCTGGCCCAGTTCGACGGCCCCGCCATCGCCCTGACCGGCCTGGACAGCCATGCGGCGGACCTGGCTTTTTCGGCCTGATCGACGATGCGCGCGGGAGCTACCGCAACCGGGCGGGGCGCCCCGCCGCTCCGGCCCTTGCCAATCCGTCCACCACGTCTGGCGCGCCGTTACCCTGCCAGCGTGACCCGACACCGCCGCCAGCCGGCGCCGCAGGCCTGTGCTTGCCTGGCACGCCAGCGCCAGCCGCTTGCAAGTCAGCGCACAAAGTTTCCATAAGTAACTAACAATTGCATTTTGCACATAATGTCGCGTACACTGCGATGTTTAACGCAAGTCCTCGGTCTGGCTGGCCATTCTCAAACTGCCTCAGGCCGCGCCAGCGGCCTTCGCGCATCCCGCCGGGCAGCCTTGGGAAGCGCAGGCCAGCGTATAGCCGATCATGCTCACCGGCATACGCAGCAGCGTCAACGGCGCCGCCTCGCCGGCCTGAACCTCCGCCCCACCATGAATGAAACCCAATTCCAATGACATACAAGACGATCGACAGTCTGCCAGACCTGAGCGCGGCGCAAATGACGGCGGCCCAGATGCTGGCCTTCACCCCCCTGAGCATCCCGATCACGGTCGCAGCCTGGGACGTCCGCATCGATTTCACGGATTTCCAGATGCGCACGCCCGGGGACGACGTGTTTTCCTTCAGCGCGATTGCCGGCATTTCCTACGATATCTTCAGCCGTAGCGGACACGCCCCTTCCATGATCAAGCTGTATGACGGCTCCGGCAACGTCATCGCCGCCCGCTACGATCCGGCTACCTACGACGAGCATTCGGTCATCATGAATGACTTCATCGCCCCGTATTCCGGCCTCTATTATGTGTCGGCCGGCTGGATCCAGAGCGCCGCGTCGCCCACCGTCTCGCTGTCCATTTACGGCGACGAGACGCGGGCGCCCGGCCTGCTCAACATGATCTTCGGCACCCCAGGCAGCGACTCCTATATCCGCCCCACCTATCTGAACGACTATATCGATGGCGATGCCGGCGTCGACACCGTGTATGCCGCCGCCCCCGTGGGCGCGTTCAGCATCGTGCTGGACGCCGGCACCATCACCCTGAGCGAGCGCAGCGGCGACAAGAGCGTCGATGAACTGCACAACATCGAGGTGCTCGAGTTTTCCGACACCACGATCAACATGGCGTACGTCGGCCTGGCCCAGGCGCTGTATGTGAGCTATTTCGGGCGCGCCGCCGACGTCGCCGGCTTGAAGAGTTTCCAGGCCCAGCTCACGGCCCTGGGCGCGCCCGCCAGCGTGGGCGAGTTCAGCGCGCGCTATGCCACCGATGCGGCGGTGAAAGGCCTGATCGACTCCTTCGGCACCAGCAGTGAATCGCATGCGCTCTATAGCGGCGACAACAAGGCCTTCGTCAAAGCCGTTTTCCTCAACCTCCTGAACCGGACTGCGGGCCAGGCCGGCCTCGATTTCTGGAGCGGCGCCATCGATTCCGGCGCGCTCACCCGGGCCAATGCCTCGCTCTCGATCATGGCCGGGGCGCTCGCCAACAACAGCTTCCAGGGGCACGCGGATGCCGCCCTGGTGCACACCAAGATCGACGTGGCGTCGAATTTCACCTTTGCGCTGCAAACGGAAAAGGCCAGCGCCGCCTACACCGGCGCCGAGGCGGCGGCGGTCGCCCGTACCCTGCTCAGGTCGCTGAACGCGGACACCGACATCCTCGACTTCCAGGCGTCGGTAAAAGAAGCCATCGGCAAACTGCCGCCGGTTCCGCGCAGCGCGCTGGAACACCTCGCCGAGCTGCCGCCGGCCGACGGCGACGCCGCGCTCGTGTTACTCACAGGAATCGACAGCATTCACCACGCCGCCCTGTTGGGCTGAGCGGCAACGCCATCATGCGGCACGCGCCAGGTCCGCCTGGCGCCGTGCTTTCCGCGCCCAGTTCCACGCAACGGTTTCCTTTTCACCATCTTTTGTCTTGTAACTCGTCTATGAGCGCGCCCGGTACGCTACAATCGCGGGCGCAGCAGTCGTACGCCCAGGCAGTAAAGAAGCTCCCGGGTGGCATCTAAAAACATAAAGACTTTAAGTGAGACAATTAATGAGCCTTTTCCGAATAAAAAATCTGGACGATATGGTGGCGCAAAGCCGCGCCGCTGGCGGGCTGAAGAAGGTGCTCGGGCCGCTTGACCTGGTGTTGATGGGCATAGGCGCCATCGTCGGCACCGGTATTTTCGTGCTCACCGGCACCGGCGCGCTGACCGCCGGCCCGGCCCTCACCCTCTCCTTCGTGATCGCCGCGATGGCCTGCGGCTTCGCCGCCCTGTGCTACGCCGAATTCGCCTCCACCATTCCCGTGGCCGGCTCGATCTATACCTACAGCTACGCCACCATGGGCGAGCTGGTGGCCTGGATGATCGGCTGGGATTTGCTGCTCGAATACGGTTTGGCCACCTCGGCCGTGTCGGTCGGCTGGTCCGGCTACTTCCAGTCGCTCATCGGCGGCCTGGGCATCAAGCTGCCGGTCGCGCTCACCGCCGCGCCCGGATCAATTCCCGGGGTCGACACCCTGTTCAACCTGCCCGCCATGGTCATCATGCTGATCCTGACGGCCATGCTCTCGTTCGGCGTGCGCGAATCGGCCCGCATCAACAGCGTGATGGTGGTGATCAAGATCGCCGTGGTGCTGCTGTTCATCGTTGTCGGCGCGCGCTATGTCGAACCGGCCAACTGGCAGCCATTCATGCCGTTCGGAATGAAAGGCACGATGAGCGCCGCCGCGCTGGTGTTCTTCGCCTTCATCGGCTTCGATGCGGTGACCTCGGCGGCGGAAGAAGTCAAGCGCCCCGAGCGCGACCTGCCGATCGGCATTATCGGCTCGCTGGTGGTCTGCACCATCCTGTACGTGATCGTCTCGGCCATCATGACCGGCATCGTGCCTTACCAGCAATTCGCCGGTGTCGACCACCCGGTCTCGCTGGCCCTGCAATTCGCCAAGCAGAACTGGGTGGCCGGCTTCGTCGACCTGGGCGCGATCCTGGGCATGACCACCGTGATCCTGGTGATGAGCTACGGCCAGACCCGCGTCATCTACGCCATGTCGCGCGACGGCTTGCTGCCCAAGCGCCTGTCCGCCATACATCCGAAATTCGGCACGCCGTTCTTTGCCACCTGGATGGTCGGCATCGTGTTCGGCCTGATTGCCGCCGTGGTGCCGCTGGGCGTGCTCGCCGAGCTGATCAACATCGGTACGCTGGCGGCCTTCTGCCTGGTGTCGGTGGCCGTGATCGTGCTGCGCAAAACCCGCCCTGACCTGCACCGCGCGTTCCGCTGCCCCGGCGTGCCGGTGGTGCCGGGACTGGCCATCATCTTTTGCGTGGCCCTGATGACCTTCCTGAGCAACACCACCTGGATTGCCTTCGGCATCTGGCTGCTGATCGGGCTGGTGGTGTACTTTACGTATTCGCGCCGCCATTCGCTGCTGAACACGCCAAAATAAACGCCACGGCGTTCATCTTGCGCCGTCGTTTTTGCCATTGGCGGAAACGACGGCGTTTTACCTTGCGCCCGGCGTCCCGGTTTATTTGCCGGGCAACAGCTTCTGCGGCGGAAGCAATTTGCAGATCGCGCTCGGCAAGGGCACCGACTTTTCGGCCGGGAAGTTAACCCACACGACTTTCGCGCCCCCCTCGGCGTGCAGGTCGCCAGGGTTGCCATCGGCACCGACCAGGCGGATCTGGTGGAACATCTCGAAGCTGGAGCGTCCCGGCGGCCCCACGAAGGTCCTGATTTCGATCTCCCCCGGATACTTGAGCTGCTTGAGGAACGAACAGTGGGCATTGACGATCACCGGCCCTTCCCCGGCCGGATCGGGCGTGCACGCGACCAGGTCGAACCACGAAATGCGGGCCTGTTCGATATAGCGGAAGTACACCGTGTTGTTAACGTGTCCCATCGCGTCCATGTCGCCCCACCGGATCGGCATGCGCATGGTGTGGACGAGGGTCGGCGGCAGGTTTGGGGCAAGTGTATTTGTCATGGCGCGATCTTACCATCGGCGCCACCGGGACGCCCGGCACGGCTGAACCCGGCGCAAGGCATCAATCAACAAGACAGGAATGTGCATGGAAAAAGAATCAGTGTCGCTGTACCAGACCAAGGGCTCGACCGACAAGGAATACCACTGCCACCTCGACCCGGTCGAGGGCGGCTGGGTGGTGTATGGACGCAACGGACGGCGCGGCAGCGCGCTGACCCACCAGGCCAAGACCGCCACGCCCCTGCCCTACGCCGAGGCGAAGGGCATTTACGATACCCTCGTCAGGACCAAGCTCAAGGGCGGCTACAGCCCTGACGATGCCGGCGTGCCCTACCAGGGCACCGAGCTGGCGTCGGATTTCACCGGCGTGCTGCCGCAACTGCTCAATCCCATCGCCGAAGAGCGCGCCGCCAGGCTGCTGCAAGACGACGACTGGCTGATGCAGGAAAAGGACGACGGCCACCGGCGCATGGTGTCGGTCAAGGCGCCGGGCGAACTGGTCGGCAGCAAGCGCAACGGCTTTCCGGCGCCGCTGCCGCTGGGCGTGGTGGCCGACCTGGCGGCCCTGCCCGCCGGCACCATCCTCGATGGCGAAGCACTGCCCGGTCCGCGCCTGAGCGTGTTCGACATCCTCGAACTGGGCGGACGCAAGCTGCACGAACTCGGCTTCGAAGAACGCCACGCGCTGCTCACGCAAGCCGTCAAGCCTGGGCCCAGCGTGTCGGTCTCGCCCGTCTACCGAGGCACGGCGGCCAAGACCGAGGCGTTCGAGCGCATCCGCCACAAGCGCGGCGAAGGCGTGGTGTTCCGCAAGAAGGACGCCAGCTACGCCCACGGCCGCCCGGCCTCGGGTGGCGACGCCCTCAAGCACGTGTTTTACGAAACCGGCACCTTCGTGGTCGACCAGGTGGCCAAGGGCAAGCGCAGCGTGCACCTGGCGCTGTTCGACGCCGCCGGTGACAAGGTGGACATGGGCAAGGTCACCATTTCCTCGAACTTCGACATTCCCCCGGTCGGGGCGCTGGTCGACGTGCGCTACCTGTACGCGCACCCCGACGGCAAGCTGCATATCTCGACCTACAAAGGCATCCGCGACGACCTCGACATCTCAGCGTGCAGCACCGCGCAGCTGAAATACAAGGCCGACGACGCGCTTGAAGAAGGCGAAGGCGAGGACGAAGAGAGCGACGCGGCAGCCGCCTGAAGCGTCCACGTGGCACTCTAACCGGCCACCGCAGCGATGCGGTGGCTTTTTTTACGCCCGCAAAAAGTATCGTTTAGACAAGTCGCAGCTGAAATATCATGGCCATAATAGCAATGTTGCGTCTTTACGTCCATTACCTGGCTGAACGCGATGCTCTATAATGTCGCTAAGTGCGCGCAATTCCGAGCTTTTCCTCTAAAGCCGCGTTCACAACCTTTTTTTATTTATTGTCGTGTAGAATTGTTTATTGTTAGAAGTTACGTGCCAATCTGTCGCTGGACAGCATACCAGCGTCACCGCCGCAATCTGGTCCCGGCCCTGCGCCGCGCCCTCCGCTTGCAGCACTCCCGCGTTACGCCTGGCGTAGCGCGGGCATAGCGCCCATCCCGCGCCTCTGCTTCCCGCCCACCCTGGCCACACCAAAGCCCGGGTGCCGGGTCCATGCGTACGCAACATCCCTGAACCACCTTAGCCGAATACGGAACACCGATATGTCATTTAAAAATAAGATCCTGTTTGCCGCCATCGTTGCGGTCTCTCCTGCCACCTACGCGCAGACCCAAGTGTCGGGCGCTGGCTCGTCGGCCGCCGAAATCCTGTACGCCTCGATGGCCGCTTCGTACAGCAAGTACGCGCAAGTGAACGTCAAGTACCAGCCCAGCAGCTCCACCGACGGCCTGCAGCAAGTCAAGGCGCGCAAGGTGGACTTCGGCGCCACCGATGTGGCCTTGTCCGCGGACGAGCGCAAGTCGGGCAAACTGCTGTGCTTCCCCACCGCCGTTTCCGGTATTGTGCCGATCATCAACTTGCCGGGCGTTACCAGCGGACAGCTCAAGCTGACCGGCGAGCTGCTGGCGGATATATTCAGCCGCAAGATCACGAAATGGAACGATCCCAAAGTGCAGGCAGTCAATGCCGGCCTGACGCTGCCGGCCCTGCCGATCACGGTCGTGACCCGCCTGGACAGCTCGGGCACCACCTTCAACTTCACCGATTACCTCAGTAAAAGCAGTCCGGAGTGGAAAGCCGCTTACGGCAGCAACTACAGCGTCACCTGGGCAGCCGGCACGACCCCGGTCAAAGGCAGCGCCGGCGTGGTGGCCGCGCTCAGGCAGACCGCCGGCGCGATTGCCTACGTGGACTACCAGTATGCGTCGAAGAACAAGCTGAACTTCGCCCTCCTGAAAAATCGCGACGGCAAGTTCGTCGCGCCAAGCGGTGCCGGCTTCTCGTCGGCGATGAACAATAGCGGATGGGCGACCAAGGGCGCGTACGAGGAAATGCTGACCGACAAACCGGGCGCCGCCAGCTGGCCGATCACCGCCAGTACCTTCGCCATCGTCCCGCTGGTCAGCGGCACGCCCGACAACGCCGTGGCCGTCATCAAATTTTTCACCTGGGGCTTCGTGCACGGCGATGCCGCGGTCGGCGGCACGGCCTTCGTGCGCCTGCCCGACAATGTCCAGGGCCGCATCTTCGGCGAACTGACCACCATTACCGACACGGCGGGCGCGCCGCTCAAATGGTCGCTGGCCGACATGCTCAAGATGCGCTAAGCGTGTCGCACGGCGGCGGCAGCCGCCGTGCGCCTACGAAAAATCCACCAGCTCCGCCTCGGTAAACCCGGCGCGGCGGCGCGCTTCGAGATTGAATGGTCCCTTCAGTACCGGCGCTTCATAGCGCAGCGCCAGTTCCCCGTACGCGGCCTGGGGATCGAGCCCGCGCCGTTCGCACAGATAGCGGTACCAGCGGTTGCCGATCTCCACATGCCCGACCTCGTCGCGCAGGATGATGTCGAGGATCGCCGCCGCCGCCATGTCGCCCGCCTGAGCGATCTTGGCGCGCAGCGGTGGAATCGCATCGAGGCCGCGCGCTTCCAGGGTGCGCGGCACCAGCGCCATGCGCGCCACCACGTCGCCCCTGGTTTTCTCGACCATCTCCCACAAGCTGTCATGCGCCGGAAAGTCGCCGTAGCCGTAACCGAGCACGTGAAGGTGCGCGGCCAGCATCGAGAAGTGATACGCCTCTTCCTTTGCCACCCGCAGCCAGTCGGTGTAATACGCCTCGGGCAGGTCCGGGAAGCGCCACAGCGCATCGAGCGCCAGGTTCATCGCGTTAAATTCGATGTGGGCCAGCGAATGCACCAGCATCGCGCGCCCTTCCACCGTCACCATCGAACGCCGCCCCACCAGGCGTGGCGGCACCAGCAGCGGGCGCTCCGGCCGGCCCGGAATCGGACGGGCCGCGTCAGGCCGCGTCACGTCGAACACCGCGCCATTGTCCACCACCCAGTCACCGGCCAGGTGCGCCTGCGCCAGCGCGGCAATCAGCGCGGTCTTGGTCGCGGGATCGGGTTCAAGTAAGCACTGCAGCGCATGCGCGCGCAGTTCCAGCGATTGCGCCATCGTATAACCCTGTGCGTATAAATCCGGGCAGTATACCAAGCCTGCCCGGCACGGATCAGAAGCGGTACGACTCGCCGTCTTCCGGCACCAGCACGCGCGTCGGATCCATGTTCTTTTCCACGATATGGTCGCGCAGGTCCTTGCGCGTCTGCATGAGGTGGTTCAGGGCTTCCATGTGGATGCCGACCACCGTGGCCTTGGGCGCGAGCTGATAGGCGCGGTACAGGTCTTCCTTGCCCATGATGATCGATCCCTCGAAGCCAAGCACGCGCGCGTAGCCCGTATTGAGGATGATGACATCCGGCCGGAACTGTTTGATCGCCGACTCCACGTCGCCATTCCAGACCGTATCGCCCGCCACGTACACGCTCTTGTAGCCGGCCCGCTCGAACACCACGCCCGAGACGGCACCCATGCGCTTGGCCAGCGGCGACACCATCATCATCTGGTCCGTGCCATGCACCCCGGCCGTCTTGCGCAGGCGCGTCCCCTTGAACACCGTGTCCCCGTCCAGCACCCGCACATCCGTGAACCCATCCTTGCGGATGCTTTGCGCATCTTCTTCATTCTGCGTGAAGATCGGCATATCCTTGCGCAGGCTTTGCTTGGCCGCGTCATCCCAGTGGTCGTCATGCGTATGGGTGACGACGATGGCATCGGCCTTCACCACTTCGCTCAGCGGCAGCGGCAGTTCCACCAGCGGATTGCGCAGATGGCTGTTGTAGGTGCCCCGGAAGCCCGGAAACGCGCCCTTCCTGGCCAGCATCGGATCGACCAGGAAGGTCGTGCCCGCGTACTCCAGCTTGATGGTCGCATTGCGGATTTGCTGAAACTGCACGGCCCCGGCGCTCTGGGTGCCGGCGCTGCCGCCCGTGCCCGCACAGGCAGCCAGCGCGGTGGCAAGGGCGCCGGCGGCGGCGCAGCGCAACAGGGTCGGGCTTGAAATGAGGGACATGCAAATTCTCCTGATAGTGGGGTTAACGAGCCGGGATCTGTTGTTTCCCGAAGACTGAAGCGTATTTTCCGCCCGTACAGGCGCGCCGGACAGTGGCCCGAAGGCCGACATTCGATATAATCGGGCCATGCGAAAATTATCTGCCTCTTCCGCCCCGCGCACGGTGGCCATCGTTGCCTTCGATGGCATCACGCCCTTCCACCTGTCGGTGCCCTGCCTGGTCTTTGGCGCCCATCACGGCGACGGCGCGCCATCCCCATTCGCCGTGCGCGTCTGCGCGCTGGAACACGGGCCGCTGCGGACCTCGGCGGGCTTCGCCATCGCCCCCGAGTGCGGGCTTGAAGCGCTGGACGAGGCCGACATCGTCGTCATGCCCGCGTGGCACGACGACTGCCGCCGCGCGCCGCCAGCCTTGCTGGACGCGCTGCGCCATGCGCATGCGCGCGGCGCGCTGGTGGTGGGCCTGTGCCTGGGCGCCTTCCCCCTGGCCCAGGCCGGCCTGCTCGACGGCCGCAGCGCGACCACGCACTGGGCGGCGGCGGCCGAGCTGGCGCAACTGTATCCCAAGGTCCAGGTCAATCAAGAGGTGCTGTATGTGGACCAGGGCGACGTGCTCACCTCGGCCGGCGTGGCGGCGGGACTCGATTGCTGCCTGCACCTGGTGCGCCAACTGTGCGGTGCCGAGATCGCCAACCGGGTCGCCCGGCGGCTCCTGATCGCGCCGCACCGCGATGGCGGGCAGGCGCAGTTCATCGAACGCCCGCTGCCGGTGTCGAGCAGCGAGGGGCGGTTCTCCCAGGTGCTCGACTGGGTGACACAGCACCTGGGCGAAGCCCACAGCATCGACACGCTGGCCGAACGCGCAGCCATGAGCCGGCGCAACTTCACCCGCCACTTCCGCCAGACGACCGGCACCTCGTTCAAGCAATGGCTCCTGAATCAGCGCACGGCGCACGTCCAGCGCATGCTGGAAACCGGCGATGCCTCGATTGAACGCGTGGCACAGGAAGCCGGCTTCGGCAGTGCACTCTCGCTGCGCCTGCATTTCCGCACCACCCTGCGCACCTCGCCCTCGGCCTACCGCAAACTGTTCCGGTCCGACCAAGGCGCAACGACCTGATTGACATGGTTTTACCCGGAGCCGAACGCCCACGCAATTGCTAATGATTCTCATTTAGCATAAAATCCTGGGCCTTTGCATGAGCTCTTGAAAGTTTTACCATGACCGCACCCCGCCTTCGCCCTCTCTGCTTCGCCATTTCCCTCCTGCGCCCAGGCACTCGCCCAGGGCGGCGGCGCGGTGGAAGCGGTCACCATCACGGCCGTACGCGCCCAGGGCTTCGTGCCCAATTCGGTGTCGGCGGGGAGTTTTCGCGGTGCGGATGTGATGGACGTGCCCTCCACCGTCAACGTCATCACGCGCGAGGTGCTGGACCTGCAAGGCGCCGCCGGCCTGTACGATGCGCTGCGCAATACCGCCGGCGTCACGCGCCAGCAGAATGGCGGGGACACCTGGGACCAGTTGGTCATCCGCGGCATCGCGCTCGACAACCGCACCAACTACCGCTTGAATGGCTCGGTGCCGCTCATGAACTTCTCCCAGGTGCCGATGGAGAACAAGGAGCCCGTCGAAGTCCTCAAGGGCGCATCGGCGCTGTACTACGGCTTTACCTCGCCGGCGGGCGTGGTCAACTTCGTCACCCGGCGCGCCGGCACGGCCCCCATCACCAGCTTCGGCCTGAAACTCGATGACCAGGGCACGGCGATGGCCAACGTCGACATCGGCCGCCGCCTCGGCGGGCAGCAGCAAGTTGGCGTGCGCGTCAACGCCGCCGGTGGCACGCTGGGCAGTTTCCTCGACAACACCGGCGACGGCCGCCGGCGCTTTGCCTCCGCCGCGCTGGACTGGCGCGTCGACAGCCGCCTGCTGCTCAAGGCCGACCTGGAATACGACCGCCGCAAGATCACCGAGCAAGCAGGCGTGGCGCTGCCCGCCGCCGTCAATGGCGTAATCGCCCTGCCACGCACGGTGGACCCGGCACGCCTGGTCGGCCCGGACATCGCCCCATTCAACGCCACCAGCAAAAGCGTGGCCCTGCGCGCCGACTACGCGCTGGCCGAGGGCTGGGCGCTCACGCTCGAAGGCGGCCGCTCGCAAGTGGCGCGCGAACGCAACCTGGCGATTTTCCGCTTCACCAACGCGGCCGCCGTGGCGACGGGCGCCGGGCGCATCGCCGGCAATGCGCAATACAGCGTGCTTGGATCAAGCATCGTGCGCGCGGAGCTGTTCGGCAGCGCCACCACCGGCGCCATCAGGCACGAGATGACGCTGGGCGTGAGCCGCACCGGCAAGACCCAGGACCCGATCTACCAGAACAATTACGCGGTCGCCGCGCAGAACCTGTACGACCCGGTGGCCATCGGCGCCATCACCTCGTGGCGGACGGCGCGCAGCACTACCGGGGCGTGGAGCTGGCGACCCAGGGCCAGTTGACGCGCCAGCTGGCGTGGCAAACATCGGCCCAGTTCCTGCGGCCGGAATTGGCCGGCATCAACGCCAGCTACGACGGCAAGCTGCCGGAAAACGCCGCAAAGCAGACCGCCAGCGCCTTCCTCTCGTATGCTTTCGACGATGCCGTGCCCGGCCTGTCGCTCAACAGCGGCATGTATTACACGGGCCGCCGTCCGGTCAATGACCTGAACCAGGCCTGGCTGGGCGGCGCTACCTTGTGGACCGCCGGCGCGCGCTATGTCAACCAGACCATGGGCAAACGCACCACCTGGCAGGCGAATATCGAGAACCTCGGCGACAAGCGGTACTGGGCCGGCGCTGGCGGACGCCTGGCCGCCGGCGCGCTGCGCACCGTCAAGCTGAGCGTGAAGGTGGACCTGTAAGGGCAAGCAGTTGCCCAGATCGCAGGCTAAACCCGCGAATTGGTGACTATTTGTTAGTATTGCCGAAAATAAAGATAGTAAACTGGGTGAATGACGAGCGCCATGGCGCTTGCCTGGCTGGCGTACCGTTTCGGACGCGGCCACAATGAATCACTCACGTGAAACGGAACCGTATGACATTGACCAGGATCGCCGCTGTACTACTGATGTCGATTCCGTTTGCCGGCTTTTCGGGCAATACTGAACTCGATGAGGCGAAACAGAAAATTGCCAAGCTTGAGGCCCAGCTGGCATTCGAAAAAGCCAAACATCCCGCCCCGGAAACAGTCAAGGTAACGCCGAAAGCCGGCAGCAAAGGCGCGCCGCAAGCAGCGGCGGCGGCTGCAGTTGCCATCGCAAGTGCCCCGGCTGCGCCGACGGGACAGCAGTGGAACTATTCGGCTACAGCGGACAAGATGACGGGAGGCACAACCTATAACGCGGCGGTCAGCAGCAGCAATACGGTGAGTTTCGATTTCCCGTATTCCGGCCAACAACACGGCACCCTGCGCCTGCGCATTGACCGGAAATATGGAAAGGATGTGATATTTTCAATCGAAAAAGGGCAGATTTTGTGTCACTCCTTCCAGGACTGCGTCGTGCTGGTCAGATTCGACGATGAGAAGCCAGCCAAATATGCCGCCGCCGGACCTGCCGATAACAGCTCCGATACCATTTTCATCCGTGGGTATGACAAGTTTTCGGCAAAGCTGCGAAAAGCGAAAACCGTACGGCTCTCGGTCAATATCTATCAGCAAGGCGCACCTGTATTCGAGTTCGATGTCAGTGGGTTCGACCAGGAGAAATTTCAACCAAAGAGCAAATAGGCCGTCAGCGCGCGAGGACGAGCCGATGAATCAGGCAGCCTGGCCGCCTGCCGGACACGCTGTCCAGCCGGCGCGGCAACGGCCCGGCAAGGCGAGCGACCTGGTAGCCGCCGCCAACGCCGCGCGGTTGAAGGACAAGGGCCGTCAGGGAGTGTTCCGCCCCGGCACCCTTGCCGGGTATTGTCCCGATCCGGCGTCTTGTGTACGCCGCATGGTGCGGGCGGCCCTGCCGTCAAGCGCTTAGTTGGAGAACTTGTAGAACAGCTGTTTGACAGCCTCGCCATACGCCTTGTTTTTCAACAGGGCGACCTGGGCCTGGTCGACGGCGGCACGCGAACCGCGCGAGCTGAAGTCGACGTCTTCAAACGGCTCGGGCGAGAACATTTCCCATTGCCCGGTGCGGACGTCGACCAGTGCGACTTTCAGGCGAATGCGCATATGCTGGTTCTCGTCCGGCACGAGTGCGCCCAGGATCGGGAACCACGACACCACCTTGGTGGACATGTTTTCACGGCCCGATTCCAGGATGCCCCAGTAGACCATCATTTTCTCGCTACCACTGCGGGCGGCGGCCAGACGCAGGTGGCCGGCGTAATTGGCCTTGCCCTTCCCTTCCTCGGGCACGCCGCTGAAGGCAATCGGCTGGTAGTACTGCGAAAATGCCTTGACCATCGCCTCGTCGGGAATCAGTGCGCCGGACTGCACCAGCATGACCGCGCTATTCCGGGGAAGCGTCAAGCGCTGGCGCGTCGCCAGCGCCGTGCGGATGGCTTCATCGCTGACCACCGCGTCCTGATCGATACCGAGCACGTTAAATTCCGTCAGTTCGCCGCGGTACTGGGTACTCATCGGCCGTCCGTAACCGCTCGACTGGGCGGGATAACCGGAATCCGAAATGGAACGGGTCGCGCAGCCGGACAGTAGCACCAGCAGGCACAGACCCGTAACCGCGCCACGAACGAGGGAACCTTGTGGAAAACGCATTTTTATCTTTCTATCATGATAGTGAGCGCAGATCATACGGCAATTCGTCCTCTCGGCTCACCAAAAAAACCGGCCTGCCGCGACTAGTTTGTTACCAGACGTTTCACGGCCGGCGCGGCCGGCGCCCACGCTTACGTGTTGCCGCGTCACGCCATTTACATGTCAACCGATCCGTTCGGGTAAGCGCTATGGGTATGGCGCCCCGGAACACGCTCGACTCGCAGCTGTTGCGGCCATGGCCCGGAATTTGCTCAAGTGGGTAGCAGTGGGAGTCGCCTGCATGTGCGGCTGTCACGTGGTGCGCGCATCGATGTCTGCGACAGCGCGCCCGCCGCCCGACTTAACGCCTGATCAACCGAAAGGAAATTTTATGCCTGCACGCCCACACGCCGTTCCATCCGCGGGAACGTTCATCATCATGCAACAGCGCGGGCATGACCGTATCCTGTTCGAAGTCAATGCCGGGAAAATGGTATCCATTCGCGTGGAACCGGACAGCGGCGAACCGGCCGGCACCATGGCGGACGAGGACGGCGCCGCTCGCGCCAGCCTGCTGATGGACACCAAATCAATGTGCTGATCGCCATACGGGCCGGGCACCCAGGTGCGGCACGCCGCCGTACCTGCCCGCCTTCTTGCCTGCGATGAAAGCATGCCCGGAACTGTAGTATTCTGGCGAACAATCACCGAACTACTCTGGATCATGCGGCATGACAGCTCCCACATGCGCCGCCACCGATGTAGCGCCATGGCTCGCCGGCGGTCCGGTCATCGACCTTGCGCCGGCCCTGGCATCCGTGGCGCTGCCATCGCGCCGCTTTCCCGGAACGCCACCATCGCGCGACGCCGACGCCGCCTGGAACACGTATCTCGCGCATGCGCGCCGCAAGTGCAATTTCGTCAGCAAGGAAGACGGCCACCGCGAAGCGGGTGAGCGGGTGCAACACGGCCTGCGCGACGGCTCGCTGCTGTCGGACGTGATACTGCTCGCGGCCCAGACCATCTTCGAAAAAGACCTCAAGCGCGCCGACGGCTCGCCCTTCATCGACTTCCTGGTCGCCAGCAAAGGCTTGCCGCATGCGCTGGCAGTCTTGCTGGAGATGGAAAAATCCTGCCGCCTGCATTCGATGATGGGCGACGTGTACCTGTCCGAGAGCGGCGGACGGCGTTTCTCCCTCGGGCTGGGCGTGTTCTGCGCCACCGAGCTGGCCGTGCGCGCCCACCTGGCCGTGGCCGACGCCGACACCTATGCCCAGTGCGTACAGATGATCCGGCGCGCGCTGCCGACCCTCGAAGCATGCCGCCAGCCGCTGCTCGGCGTGCTGCTGCCCGACGTTCCCGACCTGTCGGACGAACTGGCGCTGCTACCCGACGTCCTGGCCGATGACCAGTCAGCCGCGTGGCTGCGCCTGACCGCCACCGCGCCGGCCAGCCTGGCCGCCCTGGCTGGCCTGAAGGCGCGCGAAGGCTACTGGCACCAGATGTACCATGGCGACCCGGGCGCCGTGGCGAGCCTGGTGCGGGAACGCGGCGTCGACGCGGTCGCGCTGCTGGAAGACGGCGCGGCGATTCCGGCGGCCGGCCGCGCGCTGGCCTGCATCGGCACCCCGGCCTCGATGCGGGCCATGGCGCTCGCCTGCGACGTCAACAAGGATGCGGTAGTGCGCTTTTCCAAAGCCGCGCAGCGCTGGCCGCTGGCCGCCATTGCCGCGCTCAGTGAACTCATTGCCCTTGACGGCGCCGGTCCGGCATCGGCGCGCACGGCCCTGGCAGCGCTGGCGCATGCGCACGCGCAGTCGCTGGCGGCGTTCGCGCCGTGGATTTCGGCCGGCGCCGCGCGCGTACTCGCCGAGATCGGAACCGGCACCACCGCCCCCGCCCCCGCCGACAGCACCGATACAAGCGGCCTGCCGCCGGTGCTGGCCTGCCCGCCATGGAAGGCGGCGCCCAAAAAAGCCGCCGCCCCGCTGCTGCTGGAACCGCTCGCGCTGGCGCCGGTGGAACGCTGGAGCGCCGCCGAGCGCGCCGCCATGATCCACCTCCCCGTTCCCGGCTACGCTCCGGCCGACATCCTGAAAGATCCGGTCCTGGCGGCCAAGCACCTGGGGATACAGAAGCCGCCCTACACCCGGCAGGCGGCAAGCGCCATTACCAACGCCGACGCGGCCGCGCTGATGGCCGCATGGCGGGCTACCGAGGGCACCGGCGGGGGCATGAACAGCTGGGTGCTGGCCAGCTTGCCCGAACCGATGAACGAAGAAGTGTGGAATGCCCTCGACGGCTTCGAGATGCGCGATCCAGGGCATGTGGTGGGCACCTTGGGCGTGCGCGGCCTGCCCGGACTGGCGGCCATGTGCGAACGCCGCCCGGCGCAGGAACTGCGGCACGCCGCCCACATCGGCGCGGTGGAGCTGGCGGTGCCGGTGGCGCGCGCCTGCGCCACGCTCAAGGCCGGCGCCGCCCGCACCGGCGCGCGCGACTGGCTGCTGGCCTATCCCGAGCATGCCGCGTGCGCCCTGATTGCGCCGGCGCTGGGCAAACCCGGCGCGGCCCGCGACCAGGCGCGCGCCGCCCTGCTGCTGCTCGCCACCGCCGGCCATGTACCCCTGCTGATGCGGGTGGCCGCGCGCTACCCGCAAAAAGGGGTGGAAGCGGCCCTGCACGCGCTGCTCGACGCCGACCCGCTCGACCACTATCCCGCCAAGATCGCCAGGCTTCCCGATTTCTGGCAACCGCAAACATGGACCCGGCCGCAGCTTGCGTCGGGCGGCCAGGCCCTGCCCGCCGCAAGCCTGGAGCACATCGGCATCATGCTGCGCTTTCCGCATGCCGATGGCGTGTACGCCGGCGTCACGCAGCTCAAGCAAGCCTGTACCAGCGCGTCGCTGGCGGCCTTTGCGTGGGATGCGTTTCGTGCCTGGACCGATGCCGGTTCCGAATCGCGCGAGAGCTGGGCCTTCACTGCGCTCGGCCTGCTGGGCGACGACGACAGCGCGCGCAAGCTGGCGCCCCTGATCCGCGCCTGGCCGGGCCAAGGACAGCATGCGCGCGCCGTCACGGGACTCGAGGTACTGGCCCGGATCGGCAGCGACACTGCGCTGGTCCTGCTCAACGGCGTCGCCCAGAGGGTCAGGTTCAAAGCCCTGCAAGACCGCGCGCGCGACAAGATCGCCGACCTCGCCGAGGCGCGCGGCTTGAGCGCCGAGGAACTGGAAGACCGCCTGGCGCCCGACCTGGGCCTGGACGCGCAAGGCACCCTGCTGCTCGATTTCGGCGCGCGCACTTTCCTGGTCGGCTTCGACGAAGCGCTCAAGCCCTGCGTGCGCGGCGCCGACGGCAAACGCCTGCCCGACCTGCCCAAGCCGAACCAGGGCGATGACGCAGCCCTGGCCGGCGCCGCCGTGGCGCGCTTCAAGCTGCTCAAGAAGGACGCGCGCACCATCGCCGCGCAACAGGTGCGGCGCCTGGAAATGGCGATGTGCACGCGGCGGCGCTGGGATGCCGGCGTGTTCCACACCTTCCTGGCCGGGCATCCGCTGCTGCGCCACCTGGTGCGGCGCATCGTCTGGGGCGCCTACGAGGCCGACGGCGGCGGCCTGCTCGCCTGCTTCCGGGTCGCGCCCGACGGCGCCCTGACCGACGCCGCCGACGACGCCTTCGCGCTGCCGTCCGGCGCGGCGATCGGCATTCCCCACGCGCTGGAGCTCCCGGCCTCCGATGCCGCCGCTTTCGGCGCCCTGCTGGCCGACTACGAGCTGACCCAGCCCTTTGCCCAGATCGGGCGCGACACCCACACCCTGGACCAGGCCGAACAAGCGGCCGAGCGCCTGCTGCGCTGGAACGGCACGCTGGTGCCCACGGCGCGCGTGCTCGGCCTGGCCGAGCGGGGCTGGCGGCGCGGCACCCCGCAAGACGGCGGTGCCATCCACGACTTCTTCAAGTTCGTGGCGCCGCAACGCATTGTGGTGCTGCGCCTCGATCCGGGCATCTTCGCTGGCGCGGCCGACATCGCCCCCGAACAGACGCTGCGCGAACTCGAAACCGGTGCGGGCGACAAGTGGGGTAGCGTGGATCACCCCGAACCGATGTCGACCCTCGATCCGATCGCGGCCAGCGAACTGATTCGCGATGTGGAGGCGCTGTGGGCGTGAAGGTGAAGTTCGAGGGCTGATCCACTCTCCAGGAAACGTAACAGGGCGCAATCGGCCCTGATTAAGCCTCATCCTTCCCGCCGTTGCCACCAGATGGCCGCAACGGCCGGGCATGACCTTATAACGATTTCTCAGGAGAATGAAATGACCACGACAAACAATGCACAACGCAGACTGCTGCTACAGGCCGCTGCCGGGATCGGCGCGGCTGGCCAGTTCGGGCTCGGTAACGCCGCCGCAGCCGCACTGGCACCGGCGGCAAGCGGCAAGCCCGGCGATTTCGATTTCCTGTCGGGCGAATGGACCATCCACCACAAGCAGTTGAAGGAGAAGCACTGGGACTCGTTCGACGGCGAAGCGACCGTGGTCGGCATGCTGGGCGGCCTGGCCAGCGTCGAAGAGTTGCGCATTCCAGCACGACATTTCAGCGGCATGGGGCTGCGCATCCTCGACGTCGAGAAAAAGCTGTGGGCCGACCACTGGTGCAACCGAAAGAACGGGGTACTCAATCCAGCCTCGTGGGGCAGTTTCAGCAACGGCGTCGGCACCTGGGACAGCGCCGATGTCGAGGAGGGCAAACCGGTCATTACGCGCGGCGTATGGGACCGGATCGGCGCCAACTCGTGCCGCTGGTACCAGGCGGTCTCGCGCGACGGCGGCGCCAACTGGGAAGAAAACTGGATCATGGACTGGCAGCGGGCCGCGATTCGCCTGCCGTGAACGCCGACAGGATCTGACTCAATTTGCTATGCTCGCCTGACCAGGGCGACGCATTGCTGTGCTGCCCGCCGTCGACGCGAGATTGGATGACGCTGGCCATGCATACGGTTATTGACGATGTGGACGATGCCGCGCGCGTACGCGCGCTTGAGGCGCTCGCCTTGCTCGACACGCCGCCTGAAGAGCGCTTCGACCGGCTGACCAAGACCATCAACGATACCCTCGGGCACGCCGGCGGCGACGCAGTGCTCAAGGAATTCGGCCGCCGCCTGACCGCAGCGGTGAGGAAAACCGGCACCGTCTGCCGTCTCGCCGGGGACGAATTCAGCATCACCCTGGAAAACGTGGAGTCGGCCGCCGAATGCGACACGGTCGGGTAGAAGCTGGTGGCCGCGATGGCGCTGGCCTTCGATGTCCTTGGCCAGCCGTGCAGCGTGTCGGCCAGCATCGGCATCGCCTGGTGCCCGCATCAGGCCGCCACAGCGCAGGTGCTGGCCACGCATGCGGACGCGGCCCTGTACGGCGCCAAGCATGCGGGCAAAAACCAGTATCGTGTCGCCGGCGTGCCCTGACGATGGCGCGCCGGCCTGACTATCGGCAACTCTCAAGGTGACATCATGACCGTGTTCGCGGATTTCCTGGCGCAGATCGCCGATCCACAGCAACGTGAACGTACGCAAGCCGTTCTCGATTGGGTAGGCGAAAAGTTCCCGCAACTGGATGGGAAAATCGCCTGGAACCAGCCGATGTTCACCGATCACGGCACCTTCATCATCGGTTTCAGCCTGGCCAAGCCGCATCTGGCGGTCGCGCCCGAAGCGGCGGCGATCGATCATTTTGCCAGGGAGATCGAACAGGCTGGCTATGAACATACCAAACTGTTGATCCGCATTCCGTGGAACCGCGATGTCGATTTCCCACTCCTCCAGCGAATTGTCGAATTCAATATGCTAGACAAAATGCATTGCGCGACCTTCTGGCGCAAGCAAAAAACACGGGCATCGTCCTGACGCGGCCGTTCAGGTCGACCGGACTTGTCCTACCGCAGAGAACTTCCCCTGTAGAATTGCACAATTGCAATTTTACTTCGAATTCTCATGGCCACGACTGCCCACTTCCCTTCGCTTCACCACCCGCGCCGGTTCGCCGCGCTTGCCGTCATGCTGGCGACCGTATGCTCCCAGTCGCTGGCCCAGCGCAGCGAGACGCCCCTGACTATCCCGGTCGCGCCAGCTGCGGGTACGTACAGCACCAACGCCGCCCTTCGCACGGCCGAACACCGCGAATGCGGCAAGCCGGAGTATCCCAAAGCCGCCTTGCGCTACGACCAGCAAGGCACGGTCACGCTGGCCTTCCTGATCGGCGTCGATGGTGTGGTAAAGGATTCCAAGATCGTCAAGTCGAGCGGTTTTCAACTGCTCGACATCGCCGCCCACAATGGACTCGTGCCCTGCAAGTTCAAGCCGGCGCAGGTGGACGGCACGGCGATCGAATCCTGGATGCAAATGCAATACGTCTGGACGATCGACAATTCGGCCGTGGAAGGAACGGCGGCCACACTGGCCGACACGCGCGCGGCGGCCGAGCGCGGCGAACCGCAGGCGCAGTACGCGCTCGGCATCAGCTACATGGATGGCGCGGGCGTGGCGCGAGATCCGGCCCAAGCCTTGGCATGGTGGCGCAAGGCGGCGGCGCAAGACCACGCGGCCGCCCATATGGCGGTGGGCCTGGCCTTCCACCTCGGGATTGGCGAAAAGCAGGACCCGGCACAGGCGGCGAGTTGGTACCGCAAGGCGGCCGACCTGGGCCTGCCCCAAGCGCAGCACAGGATGGGCATGCTGGCGATGGGCCAGCCCGGCTACGCCCGCGACGTGGACGCGGCGCGCGAATGGTTCCGCAAGGGCGCCGCGCAAGGATACGCACCGAGCCAGGCGTTTTACGGCGGGTTGCTGATGAAAGAAGTTTCTCCTGAGTGGATTGAGCACGGCCTCGCGCTGGTGCGCAAGGCGGCCGCGCAAAACGACGTCCAGGGGCAGTTTCTCCTCGGGCGCTGCTACGAAAACGGCAACGGCGTGGCACGCGATGTGGCCCAGGCCGCAGCCCTGTACGAACAAGCGGCGCTGAACGGCAGCAAACCGGCGCAGGAATCCATTGCCGCGATGTACGAACAGGGCCGTGGCGTGGCGGCCGACCCGGTCAAGGCGGCCAAATGGCGCAAGATTGCGGAAAAGCCGCTCCCGCAGCCGCGCTGAGCCCGAACGCCGGCCGCAAGGGATTTTTCCATAGGGAATGCAACCATGTAAAATTGGAACAATGAAATTTTCCCCTGAGTCTGCATGAGCTTCCCTGTCCCCCTCTCCCGCTTGCCGCGCCGGCTTGCCCTCATGATCGCCGTGCTGACGGCCATGTCCAGCAACGCGCTTGCGCAACAAAACATGGGCGCTCGCTCGCCCACGAGCGTGGTACCCCTGTTAGTGAAGAACGGTAAAGCGACCGAGCCCGTGGCCGAGTTCCGCTCCTGCTCCAAGCCGGTCTATCCCAAAGCCGCCCTGTACGGCGAGCAGGAAGGGACGGTCACGCTGGCGTTTCTGATCGGCAGCGACGGCGCAGTCAAGGAGGCCAAAGTAGTCAAGTCGAGCGGCTTTCCTTTGCTCGACCTGGCTGCCCAGGAAGGCATCCGGCGCTGCATGTTCAGGCCCAGCCGCATCGACGGCAAACCGGTGGTCGCATGGACGAAGATGCAATACGTCTGGACCCTGGACGGACCGACCCCGGCCGAGGCTGCCGCCGCCCTGCCTGCCGCCCTCGCAAATGCAGAACGCGGCGATCCCGCAGCGCAGTACAAGCTGGGGTCGATCTACATGGATGGCGACGGCGTCGTGCGCGACCCCGCGCAAGCCTTCGCGTGGTGGCGCAAGGCGGCGGAACAAGGTCATGTCTGGGCCATCTACAGCCTGGGCGCCGCGCTTCACTTCGGCGTTTCCGGCAAGCCAGACCTGGCACAGGCCATGATCTGGTATCGCAAGGCCGCCGAGCTGAACATGCCCGAGGCGCAGCACATGATGGGAGTCCTGACACTCGAAGGTATCGGGGTGCCCGTTGACGAAGTTGTGGCGCGGGAATGGTTTCGCAGGGCGGCCATGCAACGATTGGCGGTCAGCCAAGCGTATTTTGCTGGGTTCCTGCTCAACAAGAACACGCCGGACATGCTAGCGCAAGGCATTGCATTGCTGCACAAGGCCGCGGCGCAAGACGATTTCACGGGAAAGTTCCTCCTCGCGCAATGCTACGACACCGGACGCGGCGTGCCGCAGGATAAAGCCATGGCGGTGACGCTGTACGAAAAGGCGGCGCTCGGCGGCAGCAAGCCGGCGCAGCGTCTCATGGCCACGATGTACGAACGCGGCGAGGGTGTGACGGCCGACCCGGTCAAGGCGACTCAGTGGCGCATGGCCTCGCAAATACGGCCCCCGCGCCCGCGCTGAGTCAGGTCGGCTTGCCGGCCAGGGCCGCGCGGATGGTGCCGACCTTGTCGCGCACCGCGCCGCGCGTTTCGTGCGCGCGCGAGACCACCTGTACATCGATCGACAGCAGGCGCGCCAGTGCCGGCGGCAGCGCGCGGTAAGCCACGCCGATGCGCGAGGTGGCCTGCATCGACTGCGGGCACAGGGCCACGCCCTCGCCCGCCGCCACCTGCGCCAGCAGCATCGTGAAGTCCTTCGGTTCGAGGCGGCGCGGCGCCGCGTAGCCGAAGTCCCTGAAGCTGCGCTCGCACTTGTCGTAGTAGGCGGGATTGTCGGTGCGCGAAAACCAGAACAGGGGCATGGCGCCCAGTGCGGCCAGGTCCACCTCGGCCTGCGCGGCGGCCGGATGGGAGGCTGGCAGGACCACGATCATCGGTTCGCTGCCGACCGTCTCGACCGCTAGGTCATCGGCGGGCGTGGCGATATCGCCGACGATCGCCAGGTCGAGCTCGCCGCTGCGGACGCGCTCGACCAGGCGCTTCGACCAGGCACGCTCCAGCGCGCGTCCGCCGGTGAAGGCCGGATCGGTGACGAGCGCGTTCAGCCCGGGCATCAGGGAATGATTGATCACGCTGGTCAGGCCCATGCGCACGGTGGCCGCATCGTCATCGTGACAATCGGCCTTCACGCCGGCGACCGCCGCGTCCAGCGCCAGCAGGACGCGGTGGGCCTCGTCCTTGAAGGCTTCACCGGCCGTGGTCAGGCTGACCCGGTGAGTGTCGCGCACGATCAGTTGCACCCGGAGCAGGTCTTCCAGGCCCTTGATCTGGCGCGACAGCGGCGGCTGCGACATGTTCAGCAGCTCGGCGGCACGGCGGAAATTGAGTTCCTGCGCCACCGCGAGATAGCACTGCAAGGTCCTGGTGCTGGGTAAGTGCTTCGACAGCATGAGCATGACAATGTCTCCGGAACCGGTTCTTCGTTGCCTATTATCCCATCCTTCCGCCACGCCGCTCAGCCCAGCGCCAGCGCCTCCCGCGCAACGCCACGCCGCATAAGGGTTGCGCCAAGCCGATGCGAGGCGACGCGCAGCACGTCGCTGGGATTGAACACTGACGGGGCGGATGGCGCGCCAAGTTCGTCCAGCAGGCCGCGTCCCAGCCGCACGAGCCGGCGGTAACCGTCGTCCAGCCAGGGTTCCCACATCGATCCAAGCGGCTGTTCGAGAATGTTCCCCAAGCCGTACAGGGAACCAAAGCCGAAGCTGACCGGATTGACCGTACCATCCGGTTCGAGCACAAGCACGCCGAGCAGGTCGGCTGGCCGCGCGTCCGTATCGCCGGCGCCGGCGGCGCGGGCATAGATCATGCAGGGCCGCGCGATGACGCAATTGCGGTGCACCAGGTCGGTGTGCACGCCCATCTTCCCGGCGTACGCCGCCGCGAGCAGCGTGCCGGCCAGGTACAGCAGGTTGGCGTCGTCGGGGCCGAGCACGGCGTCGGCCATGGTGGTGAGCGCGCGTCCGGCCGCCGAGATCGGGTGCAGCTGGAGCGCCGCCGCGCCCTGGTCGCAGGCCAGCGCGGCCAGTTCATCGATATCATCCAGGTTCTCGCCGCTCACGCCGCAGATGATGTGAAAGCCGATGCCGGCGTCGGCCAGCAGGCGGATGCTGTGCAGCACGCCGGCGAAGGCGCGCGGCCGGCGGCGCAGGGCGTCGTGCGTGGCGCCCAGGCCGTCGATGCTGACCGCCACCGTGTCGACCTGGCGCAGGATGTCCAGGTTGCTCCGGTGCGGCACCAGCAGGCCGTTGGTGATGAGCGCCGTCTGCATTCCGCAGTCCTTCGCCAGCGCCACCACATCGGCCAGCCACGGGTAGAGCAGCGGCTCGCCGCCCGAGATGGCGAGCCGGGTGTAGCCCCACGCCGCCGCCTGCCGGATCGCGCCGCCGGCCTGCTCGAAGCTGAGCAGGCCGGCGGCGTGCGGGGCGCTGTCGGAATAGCAGTGCGCACACGCCAGGTTGCATCTGCGCAGAGGATGCAGATGGAAGATGGCGCTGGCGGTCGGGCCGGCGCCAGGCGTGGCGGCGGCGTTCATTTCAGGCCGACCTTGACATGCATGCGCCAGAGATCGCGTACCGGAATGCCGTAAGGGAAAATCTCGATGCGGCGCAGCTCGGGATGCTTCTGGATTTTCATGATCGCCGCCTCCAGCCCGGCCATCGGCACCGAGGTTTTCAGGACCAGGGCGTCGGGATTGAGTATGCCGTCCGGGAAGATGTCGTCGAATTTGAACCCCATGTCATGCAGCTCGGCCACCGAATCGGTGAGACCGGCAATCTGCTCCTTGGTGTAGTGATAACGCAGGCGCGCCGTCAGCGCGGTGCTCAGGTCGGTTGGCTTAGACATGTGCGGGCTCCATGATGGTTTTGCTGATCAGAACGGAAAGATCGGACAGCAGTTTCAGTACGGCATCGTATTTGTCGATGGTAAAAACCAACAATTGCAGCGCGTCGGTCAGGGCCTTGCTACGCGCCACCGTCTCGGCCGACGGCGGCCGGACCTGGATTCGTTCTTGAAGGATGTCGATGATGGCGTTGTTGACCGTGTTGCGGCGCTCGCGCAGCTTGGCCAGCACCATGTACACCTTCGCCCGGTCCTTCAGGCTGGCGGTTTCGTATTCGATGGTGACGTCGGCGATGGCGCGCTGCAAAATGGTTTCGACGCTTTGCAGCCAGGGTAATGCTGAGTCGGACATATTGTTCTCCTAGTGGGTGGATGGATTGACTGCGGTGCTCACCACGGCGTCGGCGCTCTGTGGGAGCTCCTTGGCGGTGGCAGAGGCGATATCGGTTGCCGCAGCCTGGTTCTTCTTTGCTTCTTCGCGCACCTCTTCAAAAAACGATGCCGCCAGCGCGGCGCGCTCGGCAAACGGCAACTCCTTGCCCAGTGCACCGAACGCCTTGCCGGTCGCGCCGAGCGCCTCGCCCAGCGGAGGAAGCGGCGTGACCAGCTGGCTGATCAGTTCCTCGACGTGGGCCACGCCCGCTTCCTTGGCCGACACAGCGGCGCCCAGCAATGCCACTCTGCTGCGCAACTGCCTGAGCGCCGCCAGCCGTTTGGCCTGGCCGCTGAACTCATATAGCTGTTCGTCGCCCGGCAAGTCGAGCAGGCGTGCGTTGTAGCTCTTGATGTTGTCGCCGAGCTGCTCCTTGCGCATGTCGTCGACGGCGGCCTGGCGCCTGGCGTACAGCGCCAGCTCCTGCTTGAGCTGGGCGCTCAGGGACAGGCCGTGCTGCGCTTCTTCCAGCGCCACCGGCGAGGTGGCGCAGCCCGCGAGCAGCAGCGCGGCCGTCATGCAAGGTAGAAAGCGGATCGTCATTTGTTCACTCCTCGTCCAATCCAGAGCAGGGACAGTGCCTGGACCAGGTCTTTGTAATCGGACGCTTTCTGGCCCGACGCCGCGTACGCCACCGCCTGTCCCGCAGTGGCATCGATCAGCACCGCCCATTGGCCGGCGTTGGCCTGGGCGAAAGCGAGCTGCCGTTCACGCGTGAGGTCGCGGCGCAACTCTTCGAGCCGCAAGGTGCGGGCGCGCTGGTCGCCGATCGCATAGGAATAGCGGCCGGCGGCGTCGTACAGCGCTGCCCGGCTGTCGGCATCGTCGCAGGGGGGATTGACCTTAACCGCAGGAAAGGCAATGGCGTCGACCAAGCGCATGCTCCTGTAGCAGCGTTGGAGGGTGTCGAGTCTTGAGCGCGCCACCAGCAGTTCGACTGCCTCGGCCACCCGGGACGCCTGGGCAGCCCGCACCAGGTCAATGTCCTTGCGAACCAGGTCGGCCTGGACCGTGGCCAGGTCGGCCCGGTTTTTCTCCAGGTCGCGCCGGATCAGCAGACTCATCGGAACCAGCGGCTTGTCCAGATCGGCGAGCACCTGCACATCGTCGGCGACGCGCGTGACCAGGACCGCCGCCAGTTCGGCGCGGCTGGCATCCTTGCCGGGATCGGCGCTGGTGCCCAGCTTGCGCAGGATGGCGTCGATGCGCTTGACGCGGTCGTCGGCGAGCGCCTCGTTGCCGAGCACATTGTTGAGCGTCGCCATCTGTGCCAGCGCGCTGCGCACCTTTTTGCCGAGTGCGGTCAAGCGCACGGAAGGCGCGCTGCCGGGCTGGCTGGCGCGCACCGCCGCCGCATACTCCTCCAGCGAGGCGCGGTACTGTGCCATCAAGGCATCGGCATCGGCGGCGAGAGCGGCGTGCTTTCGCTCGAGATCGGCTGTGTTCTTGGCGCTGGTGAGCAGCGTCCCGGCCGGTAGCTTCGCGATCAGCGCGTCCTGATTGCCCGCGAGCGTTACTTCGCTTGCGCACAGCTTGCCGAGCTCACCAAGATACTCGGCGGCATACTTGCTCAGCTCGCCGTTAGCGGCAACATTGACCGCACTGCAGGATGGTGCGTCGGCGCCTTCGGCCTTGAGCAGTTTGCGATAGGCGGTTTGCCTGGCCCGGTTTGCCTGCAGCTGCAGTGACAGGCTCTTCCATCGTTTTACCGCGCCCAGGAAGCCGCTGGCGTCCGTCGTGGCCGCCAGCGGCTTGAGCTCGCCGTCCAGGATCGAATAGAACGTTCTCTCGCTGGGGCCGCCCGTGGCGACCGGAGCATCGAGCAGCAGCACCAGCGCGCTGTCGACCTCGGCACTGCGGCCGGCGGCGATGCTATCGATGTCCGCCTTGAGCAGTTTCTTGCGCTGCTCATGCATGGCCGCGAAATAGCCGTTCAAGTCCACTTTCGCCCACGCCGCCTTCAGGTCCTTGCCTTGCTGGTCGCGCTTCTCGCTGTACAGGTGCATCCCGGCGCAGCCCGATAACGCCAGGCACAGCGACGCGCAGCCAAGCCGATGAAAAGTATTCATGTTGATTCCCTTGTCCGCATCCGATGGAAGGCAGTCCGGTTGGCATCGCAGTCCGCCGCCCGGTAGCTGGAGCCAGTATAGGAAGTTGCACCAGCGTGCGAAATTGTCCGCATGGCCAGTCCGAGGGCCCATTCCGGATGGACAATGTGCTAGCCTTACGGGGTCAACTGGCCATTCGGGCCAGTACCGGACTGAGCACTAGTCCGGACGATGTCCTCAAAGGAGCCCGTCGTGCGCTTGCTGCTTGTCGATGACCACAAGATGTTCACGGAAAGCCTGACCATGGCGCTGGACCGCCTGCAAAAGGGCAACACGCTGTTGGTCGCGCAAAGCCGCGAGGAAGCACTGGAATACGCCAGCGCCGGTCAGCATTTCGAGGTGATTTTGCTCGACCTGCACATGCCCGGCAACGACGGCATGGACAACCTGGCCATCCTGCGCAAGGCTTACGATACGGCCTGCATCGTGATCGTCTCGGGCGAGACCGATCCGCGCATCGTGTTCCAGACCATCGAGCATGGTGCCGCGGGCTATGTGTCCAAGGCGTCCGACCTGAACACCTTGCTGGAGGCGCTCGAAACCGTGCTCAACGGCGGCGTGGCGCTGCCGAGCAAGCTGCCGCGCCCGCAATTTCCCGGCGCACAGCCGCCTGCGCGCCCGCCGTCTGCGCACAATGCGGTGCTCGACGCACTGTCGCCGCGCCAGCGGGAAGCCCTGTTCAGCGCGATTCGCGGTCAGAGCAACAAGGTGATCGCGCGCGAAATGTGCGTGACCCCGAGCACGGTCAAGCATCACCTGGCCATCGCGTTCAAGGTGCTGGGCGTACTCAACCGCACGGCGGCAGTGTACGAGGCGAACCGCCTGCACCTGTTTCCCGACGTGGAGTCAAGCCAGCCCAGCTACCGCGCGCCGGAGCGCACCCACAGCGCCTGCTAGAGCGCGGCGCGGTCGAAGGTGCAGACGATGTCCCAGCGGCCGCCGCGCTGTTCGGCCGTGACCAGCGCGAAACCGTCGCCTTTGGCATACACCACCTCTTCCACCGTACAGTCGAAGCGGCCGGAAAACGCGCCGGCCGGGTCCGCAAAATCGAAGGCGTCCCCGCTGTCGGCCAGGTCCTCCGCGATCGAATTGGCGAACGGATATGGCGCGTACAGGGCCGAACTGTGAAACGAGCGGATCGTGACCGCCGGCCCCGCGCCGGGTGGCTGGACCAGCAAGGTCGCCGTGCACGACAGATGCTCGTCGCCGGAAAGGAACACCACGTTGCGGATGCCATGGCCGCCGATGTGCGCCAGCAGCCGCTGCATCGACGCCGGGTAGCCATCCCACGCGTCCGAGCGCAGGCAGTGCGCGCCCGGGCCGCCGTGGATGGCGCGCAGCCGGCGCGGCACCAGGATCGATGGCGAGGCGATGAACTTGGGCCGCTCCGGATCGGCCCGCTGCTGGGCCAGCAGCCAGTCGAGCAGGCGTTTGAACTGGCGCTCGCTCATGATGGAGGCGCTGGCCGCCGTGGCTGCGGAACGCGGCTGGCGTTCGGTACGGGTGTCGGCGATGAAGAAGGCAAAACCGTGCAGCGGCGTTCCCGTCTCCAGGCTGTGCGGCGCCTGCGCCGCCCCCAGCGACGGCACCAGCGCGTTGGTGCGCTGGAAACGCAGATAGCCCGCGCGGCCCGCCGTCAGGTTGGGGTCGACCCGGCGCGCATGGGCCAGCGGTTCCCAGTTATCCATGATCTCGTGATCGTCCAGCATCATGAAGGTGGGCAGGCGCCGCATGACCGACTTGACGTGTTCGTTCGCGAACAGCTTTTCGTAGGGCTGCACATAGCGGTCGTCCAGCGCGCTGGGGTCGAACAGGCCGGCCGTGGCGTCGCTGTAGATCTGGTCGCCCAGCAGCAGCAGGAAGGCTGGCAGCGTGCCGTCATCGCTGTCGAGCCGCCTGGATAGACGCCCAAAGGAAGCGAACGCCGGTTCCTCGTCGAGCATACCGGCCGGGTACTGGCAACTGCCCATCGCAAAGCACAGGCGCGCTGGCTGCTTGCCAATGGCCCCGGTGCCGAAACCGAGCAGGCCCGGCAACAGCGTCGTCGCCAGGCTGGCCGCCAGTTCGCGCTCGATGCTGAGGACGATATCGTCGAAGGTCTTGTCGACGAAATCGAGCAGCTCGGCGAGGATCGCCGCCAGCGTGAGCGGGTTGCCCGGCAGGATGGGCGGGCTGGCCATGGCGCGCCGCCCGCGCAGCAGCCCCATCAACTCCCTGCCGCGCAAGGACGGATGGAGGAACTGCGGCAAGTCCACCCTGTTATCCCAGAAGGTCGGCTTTTCGTCATAGAAGAGCAGCATCAGCAACCCGTCCGCGCCCTCCGGCCGCGCCGGCGCGAATTGCATCCAGCCATTCTCGTCGCCGGCGCCGGCGTACAGCTGCAGGCCGCGCCACAAAGCGGCCTTGGGCGAATCGCCGGCCGTGCCCGACCATATGCGGTAGTGTTCGCCATCGACCTTGACTGGAATAAAGGCGACCAGCAGCGCGCGCGTGTATGCGGGGTCCGATCCGGCCCCGACCTGGAAGCCGTTCGGCGTGTCGACACTGGTGCGTACCGGCCCGCTCCAGGGCGTGCGCAGCGACCAGCGGTCGACGCTGGGCGAGTCGCTCGTCTTGTATTGCGCGAGCGAGGTCGATTCCGGTCCGATGAACGCCTCCACGGCCGCGAACACCTTGCGCGCGTCGCGCCCGATAAAGCAGTCCTGGTGGCCGAATCCCTCCATTGGCCGGGTGACATAGGCGAACAGGGTGTCCTTGAACATGGCATCCATGCGGCCCAGGGTGGCCGGATCGGACAAGCCGTTGTCCAGGCCGTGCACGCTCATGGTATCGAAGATCCAGCGTTTCTTGATGTCCTCGCGCGACACGTACACATTGCGTCCGGCGCGGTTGGTGATGGTTTTCAGGCGCGCGAAATGCATGGCCTGCGATACCGTTTCGATGCTCAGCGGCCCGAAGAAGTCATCGATATGGTCGAGCACCGGGCGGTCCACATTGCACAGGCTGAAGTCGCGCCCGTACAGCGCGTCCATGCGGTGGCGCGTGCGCACGAAATCGGCCTTGCCCCACGGCCACCACGGGTTTTCAAGGTGAAATTCTTCCGTTGGATACGGGGTGGTGGCCAGCAGGCGGTCGATTACCTCGTCCATGAGGCCCGGTTCGCCGTCGATCCGGAACGCGAAATCACGCAGCGGCAACAATTGGCGCAGGTAGCCGAGCAGATAGGCGCGGAAAATATTGGCCTGGCTGAACACTACCAGCGGCCCCACCTGCGACAATACCAGGCGCCGGATACTGCCATTCATGGCCCGCCGCTCCGCCGCAAAGCGCTCCCCTGCGCGCGGCTCGGCCAGGATGGCCATGCTGATCATGGCCGCGCCCATGCAGTGGGCGACCACGTCCAGATAGCCGAAACCGCTGGCGCGGCAGATATGGTCGATCGCGACCGGGATGTCGGCATGCGCCGCATCCTCGAATGACCACGGGTGGCGCGCGTGCGGCATGCCGCTGCTGGTGCGCAGGTCGACGATCCAGATGTCGCGTTTTCGCTTCCACAAATAGCTGGCCAGGTTGGGCTTGACCTGCGGATGGGCAAAAGTGGTACCACTCGCGCTGTAGCCGTGGATCATGACCACCGGCGGGCGATCCGGGTCCTGCTGGTCGCAGCGGTAGCGCGTCAGGCGCACATGCACAGGCGTGCCGTCAGGCAACTGGTCGACTTCGAGTTCGCTGATTTCCGGATGCGGCAGCCCGGGGATGATGCCCGGCAGGCGCGCCGGCACGCGC
The DNA here is from genome assembly GCF_011682175.1 of Massilia frigida. Classification (GTDB taxonomy): domain Bacteria; phylum Pseudomonadota; class Gammaproteobacteria; order Burkholderiales; family Burkholderiaceae_D; genus Telluria_A; species Telluria_A frigida. The sequence continues at coordinate 13,504 of NZ_WHJG01000036.1, read as the reverse complement.
ATTGGCGTCGCATCGGGCTTGCGCAGGCTCCACACGTGAATGGTGAGCAGCAGGCGCAGCAGGTAGGCGCCGAGCGCGACCACGTCGGCCAGCGCGGATGGCTGGTCCTGCTGATCCAGGATGCGGAACAGCGGCACGTTTTCACGCACCAGGAAATTGGTGTCGAGCTCCAGCTCGGGCCGGGTGCCCGTTCTCAGGCAGGGGAAGGCGCCCAGCTCCATGCGCATCAGCTGGTTCCAGGGGTTCGAAGCGCGGGCGTAGGTGAAGCGCTTGCAGCCGAGAATCGGCTGGCCGCTGAATTTGCCGGCGTCCAGGCGCGCGCCGGCCACCTCGGCGGCACCGATCACGAGGGCGTACTCGAACAGGCGCACTTCGCCGGCGTGCGAGGCCACGGCCATGGCGTTGTCGTAGCGCGTGCGCACGTCGCCCCACAACTGGCGCGCCGTCGCGCGCGTGAACGACAAACCGCCGTGCGACAAGCGCTCGGCGCCCCACTGCCACAAGTCGCGCAAGCCGCGGTTGAGCAGCCACGGCCGCAAACTGTTGGAGCGGCGCTGCTGCGGCGTGGACGCTTCCCGATGGAAGAAATGCAGCGTCCCCGCCACGCCGGCCTTGAGCAAGGGCGGCGGCGGCATCTCGCCCGGCACGTCGCGCCGCAGTTTCCAGTCGTCCCACTGGGTGGCGTCGAAGATGTCCAAGGTGCTGGTCGCGGGATCGACCTGCAAGGCGCGTTGGATGGGTGCCGCTTTGCCCCCCTGCGGCAGCACCAGGGCGGCCAGGTCGATGGTGGAAAAATGCAGGCTCAGCTCGATTACGCAATGCAGCTTGACGCCACGCCGGTCGACCAGCGTGGCCGGGCCGGACATGCGTTCGATGAACTCGGCCGTGGTCGGGCGTGGTGTCTCGGGCTCCTGTTCTGGCCGGAAGCGCGGCCGGAGCACCGGCGACGGCGCGGCGGCAGGCGCCGTACTCCACCCCCATTTCCGTTTCAGCTTGTCGATCGCGCGCAGCGCCAGCGCCGTGATGGTCAGGGCCGGATTGACGCCGAGCGCGCCGGGCAGGATGGCGCCGTCGAGCACCATCAGGCCGTCGTACACGGCACCGTCGTCCCCGGCCTGGGCGCGAAACACCTCGCCGCAGTCGTTGACGACGCCGTCGAGCGCGTTCGCGCCGATGGCGCAGCCGCCCAGCGGATGCACGGTCAGCAAGGGCCCGCGCCGCTTCGCCAGCAGGAATTCCATCGATTCGGGCAGCATCTTCCACAGCGGATTCGGGAGAATGGTGCCGTTCGGACCGGGCCCGGGATTGCCGCTGTCCGGCGCGCCGCCCAGCGCGCGCACCTGGTCCTCGAACAGGGGATGATCGCGCAGCCCCGGCCAGCGTACCCGGATCGCGCCGTCGCCGCTGGCGTCATCCTTGCCGCCGACCAGTTCGAGCGCGCCGCCGGCGCCATCGTCGCCCATCACGGCCAGCAGCGCACTGCGCCCCAGCCGCGCGGGGTCGAGCGCGCACGGGTCGCGCTCGTCGGGCAGGCCGCTATGCGCGCCGCTGTCGCGCCGGCCGAGTTCATGCAGGCTGTTCGCGGTGGTGGCCATTTCCTCGAACAGGCGGCGCAGGGGGCCCGGCACCGCCATGTCCTCGACCAGCAGGTCGCCGAAGCGGCCGGGCAGGTCGACCATGCCGGTGATCGTCGGCCCGACCTGGCGCTCGCGCGGCGGCACGCTCTCGTCGGCCACGCCATTGACCTGATCGGGGCCATCGTAGGCGACCGCGATCATGTCGCCGTTGCTGGAAAACTTTTGGCCGATTGCCGACGAGAACCTGAGCTCCTCGCACTGGGAGCGCAGCAGGATTTCGGTGGAGCCGAAGGTGCCGGCCGCCAGGATCAGCTTGCGCGCCCGGATCTTGTACGGCAGGTCGCGCCGCGCCCGCAGCTGGGCGTCGGTATAGTTGACGTGGACGCACCAGGCGCCCAGCCTGGCGTCGCGCTCAATGCGCAGCACCGTGGCCCCGGTGTAGAGTTTCGCGCCCTGCTTCCATGCCTGGTACAGCAGGTTGGTGTCGAGCGACTCCTTGGCGTTCAGGTTGCAGCCGGTGGCGCAGTCGCCGCACATGGCGCAGGCCGACAAGCCCACGCCGCCGGCGCTGGGACGCTCGCCCATGGCGACCGTGATCGCGGCCGGGCTGAATACGCCATCGTTCGGTTGCAGCCGGCCGGCCATCTTGCGCAGGGCCTCGTATTTGGCGGGCGCCGGGCCGGCGTGCTTCTCGATCGTATTCGCCGCGCCGCCGACCCGCGCACCCAGGGCGTCGAGCGCCGTGACGAAGTATGGTTCCAGCTCGCCCACCAGCGCGGCCAGTTTCTTGAGGGGCGCCCCGCGCGGGCGCACCATGACGCCCGCATTGATCAGCGATCCGCCGCCCAGGCCGTTGGCGACCAGCGCGCTGACGTCGCTGCCGACGCGCACATCGAACAGGCCCTCGCGCTCGCCGCTTGGCGCGGCCCCGTTGGACGTGCTGAAACGCACGTGGCCGGCCAGTTCGCTCATGCGGCCGGGGAAGGAACCCGGCAGGTATTCCTTGCCGCGTTCGAGCACCCAGACCGTCACCGGCTTGCCATCCTTCGCGCTGCCGGCCAGCCCTGCCGCCGCCACCGCGCCACCGTAGCCGCTGCCGACGATCAGCACGTCGACATCGAGCGCCGGCTCGCCCTCCTCCTTCAGCGTGGAAAACAGCTGTTCGACGCCTTGCGAGAGCCATGCCGGCGCCCGCTTACCGCTGTTCGTCTGGTCCATGGCACGCGCTCGCTTGAAGTGCGCTGGCCTCGTTCAGGGCTTGCCTGAGGACGTCGGCAGCGACGGGTTTGTGAAGCAATGGAAGGCCGGCACTGTTCGCTTCGCGCAGGCGGTCGGGTGCGGTATCGCCGCTGATCAGGATGGCGGGCAGGCGCGGGTAGAGCTGGCGCAGCGCCGCCACGGTGGCCAGGCCGTTGTCGCCGTCGCGCAGGCGAAAATCGACCAGCAGCAAGTCCGGACACCAGTGCGCGCCCGCCACCAGCGCCTCCGCCGTGCCGCCGGCCAGCGTGACTTGCGCACCCATGCCTTGCAGCAAGGCCTGCATGCCGGCGCGCACCGAGGCGTCGTCGTCGACCACCAGCACATGGCGGGCCGCAATCGGGGCGGCCGGCGCGGCGGCCGGGCGTTCGGCGCTGCGCTGCTGGCCATGTTGATCGCAGACCAGGTAAAAGCTGGTGCCGACGCCCGGCAGCGACACCATTTCCAGGCGCAGGCGCAGCAGGTCGGCCAGGCGGCGCACGATCGACAGGCCCAGGCCAAGGCCCTTGCTCTGGTCGCGCTCGGAATTGCCGAGCTGGTAAAACTCTTCGAACACGCGGTCGTGCTCGGCGAGCGGAATGCCGCTACCGCTGTCGACCACGGCCAGCACCACCTGCCCGCCGTGCCCGTCCAGGCTCAGGCTGACCGTGCCGTGGGAGGTGTACTTGATGGCGTTGTCGACCAGGTTGCACACCAGCCGGCCGAGCAGCACTTCATCGGTCACGATCAGCGGTGCGCAGCCGCAGTCGAGCGTCAGCTGCAAGCCCCGGGCCTGGGCGGCCGGCAGGTATTCGTCGAACACGCAGGCGAGAAAAGGCGCTACCTCCAGTTCCGCCGGCCGGACCTGGACGATGCCGGCATCGAGCTTGGAGACGTCGAGCAAGGCGTCCAGCTGGCCCGACAGGGTTTGCAGCGCCTGCCCCATGTGGCGCGCGATGTCGCGGCTGGCGTCGTCGAGCTGCTGCATGCCCAGCGCGCCCGCGAACAGCGATAGCGCATGCACCGGCTGGCGCAAGTCGTGGCTGGCCGAGGCCAGGAAGCGGGTCTTGGCGCGGTTGGCTGCTTCGGCCGCGCTCAGCGCCGTGTTGAGCTGCGCGTTCAGGCTGGCCTGCTGCAGGCGGATTTCGAACGATTCGCGAAACAGGCGGAACGAGTCGCTGGCCAGGGCGATCAGCACCGCGCCGAACAGGGCCAGGATGAGCGCGGTGGCGCCGCCGATCCAGCCGCCATGGCCCATCAGCGCCCATTGGGCCACCAGCGGCGCCATCACCGGCAGCAGGAAGGCGAGAAACACCGGGCGGTAACCGGCGGTGGTGGCGACCGAACCGGCGCACAGCCCCACCAGCAGCAGGGACTGGATGGCGCGCTGGAATTCGGGCAGGGCCGTGAAAAAGAGCAGCGAGAGCGCGTGCGTGCAGCCATTCAGGGCGCTCAGGGCGATGCAGATTTGCAGGCGGCGCGCGTCGCTCAGGTCGGCCAGCGCCGGCAGCCGTCCCAGGATGACCCAGCGCGCCACCAGCACCAGCGCCACCAGCAGCAGCCAGGCGCCAAGGTACAAGATGGGGACGCGTCCCCACGCCAGGGCGGCGATCATGACGGCGCCGAGAAAGACCGGGATGGGCACGCGGCGGCCCTGGCGCGCGAGCAGCCGGAGGAGCTCGGCTTCGAGGCTGTGTGCGGTTGCATCCCTGACTTCTGACGTCATCCAAGCCACCCCTTAGCGAAAGCATGACAGGCGCAGTGGCGCCCCCGGCGGCGCGAATCTCATGACATTACAGTAAGCCGTTTGAAAAGCCAACTGGCCAATAGGCCAAGCCGGAAGGAAACGCGCGCGGCGCGCTCACCAGCCCATTGCCGCGTGAGGCGGATGCACGAATCGCCGGGTCGGCGCTAGTTCGTCGGCAGCATGGCTTTGAGGATAGAACTGGCCTGCTTCGCCAGCGGGCCGGCAGTGCTATCGAGCTGCGCCGCCGCCTTGGCCGTATCCTGGAGACGCCTATAAAATAAGGTCGCCATGCCAAAGGCGCCAGAGCTGCAGTTTTCCTGCGGATCGTAGCGCCATCCTCCAGTCTGTGCCTGTAGCACGCAGCGCCTGGTTGCCGGGACGCGCAGCCACAACAAAGCCCTCAAGTCATCCTTCGCAAGTTGGGTGAAGTTGCTGTGTCCCAGCCAATCCGACTGCGCCTTGGACGCATCGACCACGTCCAGATATGGGAGTGACTGGACACCGCCATCGCGGTCGCCGGCACGCTTCAAATGATCAGTATTGAACAGTCCGGTGCGAATCAATTCCGACAGACTGAGAGGGATATCGCGCCCTGCCGTGTATAGCGTCATTCTGCTTGCCTGGCTGTAGGTTTTGCCGACCATTGTGTCGAACTCCTTGCTCTCGACGTCGGGCGAGGCGAAGATCACGCTATCGAAACGCCGCTTTTCACCGCTGGAAGGCAAGAGCTGCAGCGCTTCGAGCAGCAATCGATTGCCCATCGAGTGTGCGATGACGTAGACGCTCTTCGCGCCAACCGAGCTGGACACGTCGACCAGCAAGTCTTTAAGGGCCTCCTTATTGATCAGGGCATTCGATTCATCCATATCCGCGACGTACTTCAACACATTTTTCTTGGAGGGCCAGGCGTAGGAGACCACGCTGCCATCGATTTCCAGATCGACGGCCAGCATTCCCGCCGTTTCCATGCCATCCTGGAACGATTGATTGAAGCCGTGGATGTAGACCAGCGATTCCTTGCGAGCGGAGGCATTCATTCTCTCGCCGATGGCTTTCAGGAAACCAGCCCTGCCGTCATAAAGGGAGATTTCCTTCAGAATCACATGGTGGTTGGGATCGGTGCTGAAGTCGAGCTTGAGGATGGATGCGTGCGGAATTGTGCCGCTCTCGCGCTGGCGCGGAACGCTGACGTAGGAAACGCCATAGCTGCTCGCCCCGGCGCGCTGCGTGCCGAAATACGCCTGGGGATCGTCGTTACCTGTTTTTGTGCGGGTGGTCTGAAAAAAGACGGGAACCAGCTGATAAGGCTTCGATTCAATCGCGGGCGGAGCGCTCGCCAAGACGCTGATGCCCTTGATCGAGGCGGGAGCCACCTTCTTCAAATAGTCTGCTTTCTTCGTGAACTGTACGGCCTGGGCAGCATCGCCTTTTGCGGCATGGATCCGGCCCAAATCGCGCAGGACAAAACGGCTGGCCGGGTCATCGGCGCCATAAACGATGTCGGACACTCTCAGCGCGTCGGTCAGCAGACCGACGGCACGGGCCGGTTCTTTGGAGCGCAAGCACACGTTTGCAGCCAGGCGTAATACAGGGATCAACCTGGCGCTGTCCTTTCCGTAGAGCTCGCGTGCCTCGTCAACGACCGTTTTCGATAGCGCCAGAGCGGTGGCTTTATCCGGTGCCTCATTGTTCAGGTAGCGCTCAAGGGCATCGAGCTTCATACTGAGCACCACCTCACGCTCATCCTTGTCTTTGGGCGCCGCCGTCGCAATGATGTGCATCAGGGTAGCGGTCGACACCTCACCGTCTTTGGCATTGTTCTTGATGATCAGTTCCGACACCGTCGGTGCGGCCTGGGCAAAACACATGCCACTAAAAAACAGGGCGGCGGCAGCTTGCCATGCATGCGCATGTATGGTCTGGCAATGGGATGAGCTCATGTGTTCTCCTTTATTTAGAGCGCGTTAACGTCGGATTCAGCGGCCCGAACCGACTAGCGTAAATTGCGACCAATACGCAGGATGGGCCCACACATATTTGTCGCCCTCGGCGCATGCCATGGAATCGTTTGCGCAACGGACATCGGCTGCGGCCATCTGCAACGCCATTGCGCTGGACTTCTTGCCGTCCCTCACGTAGCGAAGGAAGTTCACCGCGAAGTCTTCCGCGACAGCCGGATCAACCGGCAAATTGGTCGCCACAACGGAATCCGCACCTGCGAAGAAAAATGAATTGACCAGTCCCGCATATGGCTGGGCATTGTCGATCGTTCGGCCACCCGCCGTCTCGCACGCAAGCAACATGATCAGTCTTAGTGAGAGCTTCAGCGACATCACCTTGGACGGATCGAGGAAATCGGCGACATCGGCCTGGCTTGTGGGTGCCAGCAGAATGGCAGGTTCCTGCGTTCCGTATTTTGCGCTCTCGCCCGCAGCCAATGCGTGCGAGTTGATCAAGGCCATGTCGCCACTCGACAGGATTGCGCTATTGCTGGCCGCTTCCAGGCCCCCATAGTTGGCTTGGGCTCGTAGCAGCGGCGCCGGATCGCCGGGCTTGCGAACCCTGTCGAGCAAGCTTGCGGTATCGGGCATCGGCGATAGACGAAGATCGATCAGCATTTGCATCGCGACCTCCGGGTTGCCGACGCCGAGCAAACGGGGATTTTCCCGGTCGTTTGCGGCGCTGGTTTTTAGCAGCGAATGCACGGAGGGAAGCGAAACAAAGGCAAGCCTGTCTCCGAGCCAACGCAAGCGGCGATACGTCGAGAAATCGATGGCCGACTGGGCCGGCGGCGCCGCTGTGACCAACGCTGAAAATGGAATCAGCGCCAGATCTTCACCTGCCACCAGATAGACCGTGCGCGCGCCGGCGAGCAATGCCTCGACGGGCTTGAATAACTGCTTGTAGAGCTGCCAGGCGATGTCGGCACGATAAGCGGGAGGCAAGCGGGTACTCTGCTGCGAGAGAAAATTGGTACTTGCCTTTAGTTTTGCCACGGCATTTTTCATCGCATTGCGCGAGACCTTGGTGGACACAATTCTGGCAGAATCGTGCCGCACTACGACGGATACCAGCGTGTCATCAAACAGCGTCAACAGCATAGCGGCATCGTCTGCCGTCAGCGCTTTCTTTACTTCGGCCAGCGTGGCAATGCTTTGATTCCTCAGTTCCGCATATCTTGCGTATTCTGCTGGGTGATCCATCATGCTGGACATCATTTTCTCGAGGCCGTCAGCGCTGTTCGTGGACATCCGTCTTACCATGTCCGATAAGTGAAGCTCCTTGGCCGCCACGTTAAATTGGTCGGAAAGCCGCACCATGCCAAGCTCTGCCTCCTGGATACTGTTGCGGACATCGACGCTTGCGAAGACGGATCGGGCCGTCGCTGAGGAGATGCCGTTGTGCGCCTGCATGATGGAGGCAGCCTGCAACAAAACGAAGTCTTCGTTGCCGATCGCATTGCTGTGCTGCTGAAACGTCCCACTGTCGGCCAGCATGGTGAAAATGGCGGCATTCAGGGTTTGGCGTTCCTTGCTGCCTTTGTTAACGAACTCCTGCCCCAGGCGCATGACGATTTCTGGCCGCGCGAGCAAGCATTTGGCCGCCTGGGCGAGTCGGGTTCGCGCCACGTGATCGCCTGCGAATACCTTGCTGTAGTCCGGCCAGTTCGCGACAAAATCCGAAGGCAGGAACGCTTGACGTGCCTCGTCCATGCCGGATGCTTTTGCGAACAATTCGCGGGCCTCGTATTCCATGATCGAGCGGACCGCCGCTGTCGGTACCCGTTCGCCCATTTTCAGCCCGATCTTCATGGCGATCTTACTTAATAGATATTCTTTAGCGGGCATTACCTGATCCGCATCCTCGTTCGGCGCGAAGTTCGCCGCCGCGTGGCAGCTGGACAGGACGTTCAAAGGCGCTGGCACGGCATCGATGTGGGGCGAGCGCAATGCGGGGCTATTCCTTATTGTCTTGACGAGTTGCCGTGCCTCTTTCAGCTGGTTGGCGCTGTACAGCGCTCCAAGCTTCATGAGATCGAAGGGGGTGAGGTCGATCTTTACCTCTTCTGCTGCCGCGAGTGCGGCATATAAGTCGCGCATAGCGTTAACGGACGCCAGTAATATATCGTAGTCATTGAGTGCGGCGGCACTTAAATAGGCCATGGAGATCAACACTGCCGCCCAGTCTTCTTCGGACATTTCCTCATCCTTGGCGGCGGCCATTGCCTTTGCGATCCGGGGGAAGTGCTTGCCGTCAGCTCGCGCGATCCAGTAGCCCACAGCTTGGGCTTGCATCAGGTTGGCCGCAATCCTTTCCATCTCCTCGAATCCCCACTCTCCGTCATTTCCGTCAAACAGGCGGTCCATATCGGGTACGTAGGAGCGCAATTCCACCAGCGCCTTTTTCCGCCTTTCTGTGTCTGCTCCGGACACCTTACTAACTGGCATGAGTGCCAGTTGCAGCTGCGGATGTCGCGCGAGTGCTTTATCCAGCAGTTGCAGCGTAGCCCTGTAGCTGACACTATCGCCGAGCCGGTAATAGTTGAAGGCCGTCTGCGTTATGACGGTGAAGCACGTAAAACTGGCGTTGTCCATGTCAGCGCAGTATTTTGCGAAGAACATGCTGCCGAGGCGATTGGCCAGTGCGTAGTTGTTGCCGTAGAAAGCGTTCAGGCGATAGTACTGGTACGCTGGCCCCCTGGCTTCAAGCAGGTAAGACATGATCTGCACATCCAGCGATTCGTTGGAGGCTCGCCCGCTTCGATGCAAGGTACCAAGCGCCCTATAGAACATTGCCCCGCTTCGGGCCGCCATATGGCGATTGGCGAAGGCCTCGGCTGCGACCTGAGCACTTTCTTTTTCAGCTCACTGACCATATCGTCGATATTCTCGCTACCGAAGAGCTCCTCTTCCTTGTCCGCAGCAGGCTTTTTAATTGGACTGGTCTTCGCCAAGGCGAGCAGATCGTCGAGAATTTTCATGCCCTGCGCAAGCAATCCCGGCGAAACAAAGAACTCCATCCCCATGCTCAGCTCAGCGGAATGAAGCCGGGCGAGCATGGCAGGCTCGTTGATGACTGCCGCGTAGACCTCCGGTGCCTCTTCGATGAGCCCGCCCAGCACATAGCCGGCGTTTCGAATCTCCCACTCGGTCGGCGCAGGAATCCGGGAAAATTTTTCGAGCCTGCTACCTAAACGTTCGACGGCACTGCGCCGATCGCTACCGGGCGCGTAGCCTTGAATTCCCTCCGCATGAAGCCGCGCGGCCGTCGCCTCGACGTTTGCCGCAAGGTCCCTGGTGAGCGCATGAAATGCCGCGTACTTGTCCGCTTCTGTGGCAGCGAGTGCAGTCAAGGCAAACATGAGCAATAAAAACGAGAGAGCAAAGCGCCGCATTTTATTCTCCACATAAGGCGTCGCGTGAATGTTCACGCTACGACTCCAAACTCATCCGAAACGTCGTTTGGATCATCCACGCCACCTTTTGTCCGAACGCATGACATGCGCGGAGGCCCCGGCGGTGTGACACTGATGACACTACAGCAAGCGGTTTGAAAAGCCAACTGGCCAATAGGCCAAGCCGTCGGGCCAGCGCAGCGGTGTTGTTCCGGCCTTCCAAGCTTATGTGAAATGCGTCGTTCTGTTAACGGTAGGCACAATTTATAGTGGCTGCCAACGCACGGCCGCGCGCCGGCGCCCCTATCACTCAGGAGTACACGGAATGAAGCAACACGGTTATCATCGCGGCCCCACGGGCATCCGTCTCAGCATCCTGGCGATGTCGATCGCATCGCTGCACGGCATGGGCTGGGCGCAAAGCGCGGACGCCGGGGCCGAGGCAGCCCCGCCGGCCGTGGTGGTGACCGGTACCCGGGTGTCCAACCGTTCCGTGCTCGATACGGCGTCGCCGGTCGACGTGGTGTCGGCCGAGCTGATCAACAATAATGGCGTCACCGAAGTCAGCCAGGCGCTGTCGGCCGCCCTGCCCGCGCTCAACTTCCCGCGCCCCGGCCTGACCGATGGCACCGACACGGTGCGCCCGGTCACCCTGCGCGGCCTGGCGCCGGACCAGGCTCTGGTGCTGGTCAATTCCAAGCGCCGCCACGCCTCGGCCCTGGTCAATGTCAACGGCACCGTGGGCCGTGGCTCGGCCTCCGCCGACCTCAATTCCATTCCGGCTGCCATCCTCCAGACGGTGGAAGTGCTGCGCGACGGCGCCGCCGCCCAATACGGCTCGGATGCGATTGCCGGCGTCATCAATTTCCGCCTGCGCGAAAACCGCAGCGGCGGCGAACTGAGCGCCAGCAGCGGCGCGCGCATCACGGATTACGGAGTCAATCCGGGCACCCCGCCGGCCGGCCTGGCGCTCGACGTGCCCAGGTCGCGCAAGCGCACCGACGGCCACAGCACCACGCTGAGCGGCTGGAAAGGCTTTACGCTGGCCGAGGATGCCTTCCTCACCGTGGCCGCCGAGTACAAAAAGCAATCGCATACCGAACGCAGCGCCTACGACGTGCGCCAGCAGTATCCCCTGGTAAACGGCAAGTTCGACCCGCGCGAGCAAGATTTCCAACGTTACGACACCTGGGGCGGCGAGCCGGAACTGACGCAGGCGACCGTGTTCGCCAACGCCGGCATCCCCTTGCAGGACGAGGCCCGGCTGTACGGTTCGGCCAGCTACCAGCGGCGCGATTCGCGCGCGGCCGGCTTCTTCCGCCGTCCGCTGCAGGATGAAAATATCGTGTCGGTGTACCCGGACGGCTACCTGCCCGTCATCGCGGGTTCTGTCGCGTTGTTGATCAAACGACGGAATTTTCCCTGGAACGGCACTGTGCGCCTCAAACTGGACGGACCATCCCTGCCAGCGTAAAAAATTGCTCGGCGAACGACATCGCATCGGCGCCGTCGATTTCGAACTGACCCTTGCGGATTATGTGCATCAGCTCGATTCCAGCGAGCACCGAGCCGGCGGACCGGAACGATTTGAAGTTGAGCATGGGCTTGGTCACCCGCTTGATGGCGCGATGGTGCTGCTCGACAATGTTGTTGAGGTATTTGACCTGGCGTACTACGATCGGGACGTCGCGGCTGGTGTTGATCGCATCGATCGCCGCCTTGTTGGCGCCGCTCTTGTCCATCGCGATCTTATCCGGATAGCCGTTCGCCACGATGGCCTTGTCGAAGAAGCGCTTCGCTGCGGCCATGTCGCGCTTGGCCGTCAGCAAGAAGTCGACGGTCTTGCCCTGCTTGTCGACGGCACGGTAGAGGTATTTCCAGACGCCCTTGACCTTGATGTAGGTCTCATCCATGCGCCAGCTGCAGCCGACCGGGCGCTTGTGTTTCCGGGCCATCTTCTCGATGAGCGGCAGGAAGCGAATCGCCCACCGGTTAATTGACGAATGGTCGACCGACACGCTGCACTCTTCCATCATTTCCTCGAGGTGCCGGTAGCTCAGTGGATAGCCGGCATACCACCGGATGCAGACGAGGATCACATCGATAGGGAAGCGCATCCCTTTGAAGTTGAGCATGTCGATTCGTCCTGGGTTGGGGCGCCGCAGTTTACATGATTGCCCCGCCGACGTTCGCTAATGCGACAGAACCAACATTCCGTCGTTTGATCAACAACGCGACAGAACCTTGACGGTTTGACGCGATACTTCGAGCCGATCGGCCAGGTTGGCCTGGCTCCATCCACGTTCGGCGCGTAGTTCACGAATTGTGTTATTCATCGCTCCATCATCCACCGGCGGATCAAGCCGACAATGAGCCAGGAGTAGCCGAAAGCTTTAGGGCCAGAGATGCTCTATCGTGGACGTTTAATTTCTGGTAAACATTCTGTATAAAATTTCGGACTGTAGACGGCGCCACGTTGAGTTGGCGTGCTACTGCTTTGTGAGTCAGACCTTGCCCATATAACAATGCAGCTTTTAACTCCCGCGGAGTTAGTCCACATGGTTCGATGCGGTGTGCTCGCACCAACCATACAGATTCGAGACATTGGACGGTAAGTCGAACGGGATGACTAACGAAATTATAATAACCATCCGTTTCGAGCGTTCGTTGCAATAATTCAGGGATGCGGTAGCCCTTCCAAGAGGCGAACTCTGCGCGTAAATACTCGTCGAACTGAGAGGTGCAGAAGTTTAGCAATCCAGAGTAAGAAATAATTGCAAAGGGAAAGGCAGGTTCAGCACCTTGAGTCAACGCACGATTTATCTGCAACGCTTGCTGAAGGTGGGGAGCAAACCCCTCAATACAACGTTGGTCTGCATACGTAAACTGATCGTCGTCGCGCGCGCGGTATAGCGAAAGTCCCTCTAGCAAACCCGATATCTCATTGATGGTTGCGATGACAAGTCCATTCAAATGGCGGAAGCGCACAGTGTAGTCAAGAACAACTGCGACTTCTGCATCCGAAAAGAGACGTCGAGCGTTGAAGTTGCATGCAATTCCTGGAGAGTTCGATACTGCGGACAAAACCCGATCAAGACGAGCGACTTCTTCCCAATGCACGTTCACTGCTTCAGGCTCTCGGTGATTTAGTGAGGTACGGACCTCAGCGCCGCCACGAGTTGTATCAACTCCAATCAAACGTCCCGAATCAAAAGGAACTAGCGCCTTTATACGTTCAAACACTGCGATTTGGAACCTGTCGATTGATTCAGAACGGCAATCTTTGTACAAGCTCAACAACTCACTGTTGAAGGAAGTCATGGCGAGACTGCGTTATTGCTCAAGTGTAGCGGGTGCCATTCCGAAAAGGGAACTTCCAGATGCGGAAAATGCCCGGCGTCGACGGTTTTAGATTTAGCTTGTGAGCCTCTTGCAAAACTAGCGGAACGGATGAAAATTGCTTGGCAGCGCAAGCGAAAAGGTGGGGGTGGGCGCCCATTTCTGGCATGATTTAGTTTCTAACGCTTAATCAAAACGCCCACACCATGA
>NZ_WHJG01000035.1 GCF_011682175.1 Massilia frigida | reverse complement strand
GACCGTAAAGAAGAGGATGCGAGCGACGCTGAAAGCAATTCGGGAACAGTTGAGAAAGAAAATGCATCTACCCGTTCCTACAGTCGGAAAGTGGCTGTCGAGCGTGGTACAAGGCTATTTCAACTACTTCGCAGTACCCGGAAACGCATATCGGCTGACCGGCTTCCGAAGCGAGGTGTGTCGCGCATGGCGGCGCATTCTGCAACGGCGCAGTCAGCGCCATCGCTTGTGTTGGCAGCGATTCAATCGCCTAGTGGATCGCTACATCCCGCCTTACCGAAACACCCATCCTTACCCCAGTGAACGCTTTTACGTCAGACACCCAAGGTAGGAGCCTTGTGCGGTAGTTCCGCTCGCAGGGATCTGTGCGGGGGGCAGGAGGCGACTCCTGTCCCTACCGCGACCCAGTTCGATCTCGGCAGCGTCGGCGGCGCGGCGTTCCAGGCGGCCGGCAGCCGCATCCACCGCCTGCTGTTCGGCGACGATTCGCTGGCCGTGCCGGCGCTTGAAGCGGTCCACGCATGAGCGCCCGGCCACTGCCGCCGATCCGCCCGGAATACGTGGTGCCGGTGGGGGCGGCGCGCGCCGGCGGCGCCCGTGCGGGCCGACAGGCCCGGGCCGCTGCGGCATGCCTGGCTGCGCAAGTCGCTCTTGCTGCTGCTCCTGGCCGGCCTGTGGGAAGCGCTGGCGCGCTGGCAGGATAACGCGCTGCTGCTGCCCAGCGCGCTGCAAACGGCGCGCGCCTTCGCGGCCGGCATGCTGTCGGGCGAATTGCCCGGCTACGTGGCGGCGTCGCTGGCGGTGCTGGTGCAGGCTTACGCGCTGGGGGTGGCCGGCGCGCTGGTGCTCACCTCGCTGGCGCTCGGCAGCCGCAGCGGGCGCGACCTGCTGGAAACCCTGACCGCGATGTTCAATCCGCTGCCGGCGATTGCGCTGCTTCCGCTGGCGCTGCTGTGGTTCGGCCTGGGCCGCGCCAGCCTGGTGTTCGTGCTGGTGCATTCGGTGATGTGGCCGCTGGCGCTGAACGCCTATGCGGGTTTTGGCAGCGTGCCGGAAACCTTGCGCATGGCCGGCCGCAATGTCGGCCTGAACGGCGCGCGGCTGGTATTCCAGGTGATGATTCCGGCGGCGCTGCCAGCCATGTTGTCGGGATTGAAAATCGGCTGGGCATTTGCGTGGCGCACCCTGATCGCAGCCGAACTGGTGTTCGGGACGACCTCGGGCCAGGGCGGACTGGGCTGGTACATCTTCCAGAGCCGCAACGAACTATTCACCGACAAGGTGTTCGCCGGGCTGGCGGCGGTGATCGCCATCGGCTTGCTGGTCGAAGGCCTGGTGTTCCAGACCGTCGAACGCCTGACGGTGCGGCGCTGGGGCATGCAGCGCCAGGCGCCGGGCTCGCCTGGATGATTACATCACGATCTTGACCATCGGGTGGCCGTGCAGCGCCCGGTACAGGTCGTCGAGCTGGGCGCGGCTGGTGGCGCGCACGGTCACTGTCAGGCCCGTGTAATTGCCTTTCGGCGAAGGGCGCACTTCCATGCGGCCGATGTGAAAGGTCGGGTCGAATTCGAGCACCACGTCGACGATGGTCGCGGCGAAGTCCGCGTGCGTGGCGCCCATCACCTTGATCGGGAAGTCGCTCGGGTATTCGATAAGGGATTCTGTCGGGTCCATACACTATCCAGTTCTAAAAATTGACAACACAGCCGTATTCCCCGCATGGGAATACCTTATGCGACATTGTAGCCAAAAAAAGGCCAGCACTCGGCTGGCCTTGAACTATTCCCTTGGGGGGAACAGGTGAGACTGGTACGGGGGCAGGCGGCTCAGCGAATATCCTGCTGCTCCTTGTTGCGGCGGTCCTGGCGGTCCTGGCGTTCATCGCGCGCGCGTTCGCGCTTTTCGGCCTGCTCGGCTTGCTTCTGTTGCTGCTGCTGCACTTGCTGCGCTTGCGGTTGTTGTTGTTGCTGAGCCTGGCGTGCCGCGGCTGCCGCTGCCGCCTCGCGCTGCTGGCGTTCAGCCTGCTGCTGGCGTTCGGCTTGCTGGCGCCGTGCATTCTCGGCATCCTGCTGCTGGCGTTCGGCCTGGATGCGGCGCGCGTTGTCGGCATCGTGCTGCTGGCGTTCGGCCTGCTGGCGGCGCGCATTATCGGCGTCGCGCTGCTGGCGCTCGGCTTGCTGGCGGCGCTCGTTATCGTTCTCGCGCTGCTGGCGCTCCGCTTGCAGACGGCGTTCGTGGTCGGCGTCGCGCTGCACCCGTTCGACCTGCAGGCGCAGGTTGGCGTCGCGCTGCTGGCGCTCGGCCTGCTGGCGATTGCTGGCGTCGCGTTGCGCCTGCAGTTGCGCTTCGACTTCGCGCTGGCGCCGCTCGTTCTCGATCGCTTGCTGGTGCTGGCCTTGGGCGCTGCGCAGGCGTTCCATCTCGGCCTCGCGCTGGCGATTGACCTGCTCGGCTTCGCGCTGGCGCTGCTGGCCCTCGGCGTTGCGGCGGCCTTCCGCCTCGGCATCGCGCTGGCGGCGCTCGTTGGCCATGTCGCGCTCGCGCCGCTCGATGTCGGCTTCGCGCTGGCGCCGGTCGCGCTCGGCCAGGCTGCGCTGCGGCTCGCTGGTCGTGAGCACTGGCGGCGCCGGGTTGGTCATGACCGGACGCGGCACTTGCGGCGGGGTGCGCAGCAGGCGCTCGTTATCGGACGGACGGCCATCGCGGCGGCTGAACGGCACCACCGGCTGGGCGCCGTTCGGCGGCACCGTGATGACGCGGCCCGGCCCGTTGCGCTCGGGACGGCCATCGCCATCGCGGTCGAAACGGTTGGACCAGTTGCCCTGCGGACGCGGCGGCGCGGCGAACGGCGCATTCTGGGTGGCCTGCGGCGTGAGCACGGGGCGCGGCGCGCGCGGCACCACGATCTGTTCGCGTCCGCCGAACAGGTTCAGGCCGACCACCGTCAAGCCATCACGCCGACCCGGACGGTAATCGGGGCGGGCGTGGCGGTTGTGGTGGCGCAGGTGTTCCTGCGGCAGATGGTAGCCGGGCACGTAGTTTTCGCCCGGATTGAGCGGATACCAGCCCTGCGCGGGCGCGGCGCGGTGCGTGCCGTGGTCGTTGAAACTGAGATTCCAGTTATTCCCGCCGACCCAGCCCACCAGCGCCGGGGCCCACACCGGACGCCCGATATTGCGCCCCGGCGCCCACGACCAGCGCTGTTTGACCATCACCCAACGCCCGTAATGCGAAGGCGCGTAGCCCCACGGGGCGTTGTCGACCCAGGTCCAGCCCCACGGCGCCAGGTAAGTCCAGCGGCCGTCGCGGTAGGGCACCCAGTCGGCCGCCACCCGGCGCGGGGTCCACAGGGGGCCGTAGTCGCTGTCCTCGCGCCACACGCCGTACTGGTCGAGTTCTTCGTAGCCGGTCATTTCGCTGGTGACGTAGCGGTCGGACGTGGTGCGCTGGTCGCGCTGGTCGCGCTGCCAGGCCCACTCGTCGAAACCGTCGCGTACCGCCAGCAGGGTGCGCACGTCGTCTTCGTGCACGTCGACGCGCTTGCCGGCCCGGACCGCCAGGCTGGAGCCGCCGCCCTCGACCTGGGCCACGCCCTCGAATACCGAGACATTGGTGGTGTCGCGCACGCGTTCGGCATCGATACGGATCCGGCCCACGTCGCGCATGCGCACCTGGCCTTGCGGGGTGCTGATTTCCAGGCCGCGCAGCACTTCGGCGTTGCGCACGCGGATGCTGGCGCTGCCGTAATGCAGGCGCAGGCGCACGCTGTCGTCGTCGAGCTCGATGACTTCGAGCGAGGAGTCGCTGTCGAGCCGCACCGAGGTCGACCCGATGCGGATTTCAGTGCGGCCATCGCGCCCGGTGTCGATCTGGCTGCGCGAGGTCACCGGCCAGTTCACCAGCGCGGCCGTGGCTTCGTCGCCCACTTCGGAGCTGACATGCACCGGTCCCTGGGTCAGGGCAATGCGGCCCACGCGCGCGGGCGTATCGGCCAGCGCCAGCGCCGACATGGCGGACAACGCCAACAGCATCACGGTTTTACGGAAAGGGATAGTCATACAAGCTCCAGGGGCGTACGAGGGACGTCATCCACCTGCAACGCGCGAGCGCGCGCGCGGACGACACGGGTTACAAACAGTTGCACATTGTGCGCTACTGTTACCTGCTGAGCAACTCAGGCGTGGTTGCCGCGCTTCACGAAGAACAGGGCGCCGCCGATGCAGACCAGCACCGCGCCAAAAAAGCGGTTTTGCTTGCGTACGGCGCCGGCATCGCGGAAATAGTGCTGCATGGACGAGGCCAGGAAGGCGTAGCCGTGCATGACGATGGTATCGATGGTCAGCATGGTGGCGCCCAGGATGAGTAGCTGCGGCAACAGCGGCAGGGTGTTCGAGATAAACGTCGGCAACACCGCGACCATGAAGATGATGCCTTTCGGGTTGGTCGCATTGATCAGGAAGCCGGTCAGCAAGCGCTTTTGCCAGGATGGATGGGCCAGCATGGGCGTGTCGGCGCGGCTGGCGCCAGCCACCACCGGGGCGCGCCATTGCTGCACGCCGAGGAACATCAGGTACAGGGCGCCGATGGTCTTGACGATATTAAACGCCAGTTCCGACGCCAGCAGCAGCGAACCGACCCCGGCGCCGGCGATGGCGAACACCAGCATCAAACCGCATTGCAGGCCGGCCACGGTGGCGCTGGCTTTCTTGAAACCGTAGGCCAGGCCATGCGACATCGACAGCACGGCGCCCGATCCGGGCGACACGGCGATCAGCGAAGCGGCGATGACGAAGGCAATCCAGGTGGCAAGCGGCATGGGGACGTTGGTGCGGAGAATGGGGGGACATGCAGGATACAACAAGATAGCACGCCGGATACGGCACGCTGCGCAAGCAGGGTAAACACGCGGCAGCTGAAGCGGCGAAGCCGGTCCGGGACCGACGCCGCCGCTTCAGGCCGCGCGCAGAGTCGCTTACTTCTTCTTCGGGTTGACCGCAGCCTTCAAGGTCGCGCCAGCCGAAAACTTAGGCGACTTCGACGCAGCGATCTTGATCGCTTCGCCAGTCGATGGATTGCGGCCCTTGCGCGCGGCGCGCTTGGCCACGGAGAACGTACCGAAACCGGTGATACCTACCGTGTCGCCTTTTTTCAGACGCTCGGTGATGATATCGATGATCGTGTTCACCGCGCTGTTGGCAGCTGCGCCGGACATTTCTGTACGCTTCGCAAATTCAGCAATCAGTTCGCCTTTTTTCATAAAATTCCTCCCGTGTTAAAAGAGCGGGAAGATTAGCATAATTATTGCCTAGTGTAATAAATTCCGAAGAGTACGCACAAAAGTAAGCCCCGCTGTGACTGGATCACGACGAGATCGGGCGCTCTCGTGCGCGCTCCGAAAAGCGCGCCGCGATAGCCTGGACGCTGGCTGTTTGGCGGTGCCGCGCGTGCGCGGCGGCGTGCGGAAGGCGGCCGGGTGGCGGCGCCGGCGCGCTTACTCGGCCAGTGCGGCCTCGGGACGCACCTGCGGCAGGCGGGTGCGCAGGGCGGCGTTGATCAGGGTCTGGTAACCCTTGCCGCTTTGCTCGGAGAGCGAGCGGAACTGCTGCAATACCTCGTCGTCGAGGTAGATGGTGATGCGTGTCTTGCGCTTGACCGGGCGGGCGGCGCTGGCGGTGGTGGAAAAATCGTACTCGGATTTCATGGTTGCCTCGCTTTACATCGGATGGTTGGCTTGCGTGCTTGGAATCGATCAGGGCAGGCCCGGGTTGCGTCAAAAATTGCCGGGCCTTGCACTGATTTCACTATACGTACATGGCATGGCGGCAATGACCGGAAAGCGACGAGTTGCAGATTCGGGGGGGTGAAATGCAAAAAGCCGGGCTGAACGGACTCGGGTTAAGATGCTCCCTTTCGACCAATTTGGAGCAGGACCAATGGCTGCAAGCAGTTTACTGGCATTAATCGACGACATCGCGACCATCCTCGATGATGTCGCCGTGATGAGCAAAGTGGCGGCCAAGAAGACCGCCGGAGTGCTGGGCGACGACCTGGCGCTCAACGCCCAGCAGGTGACGGGCGTGAAAGCCGACCGCGAACTGCCGGTGGTGTGGGCGGTGGCGCTCGGCTCGTTCAAGAACAAGGCGATCCTGGTGCCGGCCGCGCTGGCCATCAGCGCCTTGCTGCCGCAGGCGATCACGCCGCTGTTGATGATCGGCGGCGCCTACCTGTGCTTCGAGGGCTTCGAGAAGATCGCCCACAAATACCTGCACAGCCCGGCCGAAGACGCCCAGCACCACGACGAGCTGGTCAAGGCCCTGTCCGACGAATCGGTCGACCTGGTCGCGCTGGAGAAGGAAAAAATCAAGGGCGCGGTGCGCACCGACTTCATTTTGTCGGCCGAGATCATCGTCATCTCGCTCGGCACGGTCGAAGCGGCGCCGTTCGGGCAGCAGGTGGCGGTGCTGGTGGCGATTGCGATCGTCATGACGGTCGGCGTGTACGGGCTGGTGGCCGGGATCGTCAAGCTGGACGACGCCGGGCTCTACCTGAGCAAGCGCGACAGCGGCGCCGCGCGCGCCTTCGGCCGCCTGCTGCTGGCGGCCGCGCCCAAGCTGATGAAAACCCTGTCCGTGGTCGGCACGGCGGCCATGTTCATGGTCGGCGGCGGCATCCTGGAGCACGGCATCGGCGCGCTGCACCACATCGTGGCCGACGCGGCCACAGCGGCCGGCGCGGTGGCCGGCATCGGCCCCGTGCTCAAGGCGGTGGTGCCGACCCTGATCGACGCCGTCATCGGCGTGATCGCCGGCGCCCTGGTGCTGGGTGTGGTGATGGGCGCCAAGCGCTTGTTCAAGGGCAAGCAGGCCAGCGGCCAGGCTTGATCGTCCTCCTGAGGCGGCCATTCTGGCCGCCTCATTCTGGCCGCCCCATCCTGGCTGCCGCCCCGTCCGGATGCGCCCCGGCTTGCCGCCTTCCTTACGCGGAACTGACGAATCAATCCAAACTGTTGTTATCAGATCTGCATATCCCGCTTCGTAATTGACTTTGCCATATCTTCGTCCCAGTATGGTTCGGCAAGATTTCCGCTATTTACATGATTGAGTTGATAGGTTGAGTTAAAACAAAATTAATATTTCACCAAGGGAGCAGGTATGCAAACAACATTCGCACCGAAGAAGCACGTATTGGCATTATCGATTGCAGCGCTGTTCGCCACTGGCGCGGCGATCGCCCAGGACGCAGCACCGAATGACAGTACAAATACCGTGGTCGTGACCGGCACCCGCGTGGCCAACCGCACCGCGCTCGACACCGCCTCCCCGGTCGACATCATCTCGGCCGAATCGCTCAAGAATTCGGGCACCACCGAAATCAACCAGGCCCTGGCCGTGGCCCTGCCGTCGCTGAACTTCCCGCGCCCCGGCCTGGCCGACGGCACCGACACCATCCGCCCCGCCACCCTGCGCGGCATGGCGCCCGACCAGACCCTGGTGCTGGTGAACTCGAAACGCCGCCACGCCTCGTCGCTGGTGAACGTGAACGGCACCATCGGGCGCGGCTCGGCCGCCGTCGACCTGAACACGATCCCGACCGCGATCGTCAAGAATATCGAAGTGCTGCGCGATGGCGCGGCCGCCCAGTATGGCTCGGACGCGATTTCCGGCGTGGTCAACCTGCGCCTGCGCAGCAACCGCGACGGCGGCGAAGCGACCATCAATTACGGCGCGCGCCTGACCGAATATGATTTCCTGACCGGCCCGGCCCCCGCCAACGCCACCTGGCAGGCGCAGAACTCGCGCAAGCGCACCGACGGCCAGACCGCCACGGTGAGCCTGTGGAAAGGCCTGGCGCTGGGCGAGACCGGCTATCTGACCATCGCCGGCGAATTCAAGGACCAGAAGCACACCGAACGCAGCGGCTACGACATGCGCCAGCAGTACGCGCTGGTGGGCGGCGCCTTCGACCCGCGCGAAAACACCATCAACCGCTTCAACACCTGGTATGGCGAACCGGAAATGAAGCAGTCGACCCTGTTCGCGAATGCCGGCGACACGCTTGGCAATGGCGTCAAGATCTACGGCTGGGCCAGCTACCAGAAACGCGAAGCCAGTTCCGCCGGCTTCTTCCGCTGGTCCAACGATCCGCGCAACATTCCCTCGATCTATCCGGACGGCTTCATGCCGATCATCTCCCCGGTGGTCGACGACCTGGCCGCCACCGGTGGCGCCAGCTGGAGCATGGGCGAGTGGGAAATGGATGCCTCGCTCGGCTATGGCAAGAACAAGATGGCCTTCACCATCGAAAACACCCTGAACCGCTCGATCGGCCCGAGCAGCAAGACCTCGTTCGATGCCGGCGGCTTTTCCTACGACCAGCTGGTGCTGAACCTGACCGGGGTGCGCTCGGTCGCGCTGGCGGCCCTGTCCTCGCCGCTGAACGTGGCGGTCGGTGCCGAAGCGCGCCGCGAAGGCTACAGCCTGTTCGCCGGCGAGCCGGACTCGTACCGCTTCGGCGGCCAGCTGCTGCCCAACGGCCAGCCGACCGCGCCGGGCGCGCAAGTGTTTTCGGGCTTCCGGCCGCAAAACGAGTCGGACACGCACCGCACCGCCGTCGGCGCCTTTATCGACCTGGAAGCGAACATCACCCCGTCGCTGCTGACCTCGTTTGCGATCCGCGGCGAGCATTATTCCGACTTCGGCGACAGCCTGGCCGGCAAGCTCGCCGGCCGCTACGATTTCAGCAAGGCCTTCGCGCTGCGCGCATCGGTGCAAAACGGCTTCCGCGCGCCTTCGCCGCAGCAGCAGAACTTCACCTCGACGGCAACCAACTTCATCACCGGCGTGCCGTTCGAGATCACCACCTTCCGCCCCACCGATTCGGTGGCCATCGCGCTCGGCGCCAAGCCGCTCGACGCCGAGAAATCGGTCAACGCCTCGCTCGGCGCGGTGCTGCGCCTGGGCGGCGCCAACGTGACCATCGACGCTTACCGCATCAAGGTGCGCGACCGCATCGTGCTGTCGGAAAACCTGACCTCGGCCGATGTGCGCAATTTCCTGACCACGCAAGGCTTCATCGGCGTGGGCGGCGGGCGCTTCTTCATCAACGGCGTCGATACCACCACCGATGGCGTCGACGTGGTGGTGAACTGGGCGGCCAATGGCGGCGCCATCGGCAAGTTCGACTTCACGGTGGCTGGCAACTTCACCAAGACCGACGTCACCAAGGTACCGGCCACGGCGCAACTGGCGGCGCTGCCGACCCCGACCCCGCTGTTCGACCGCCTCAACGTGCTGTCGCTGGAACAGGGCCAGCCGAAGAACAAGTTCAACGCCAGCACCAACTGGAAACTCGGCCAGATGGGCGCCACCCTGCGCGCCACCCGCTACGGCAAGGTCTTGTCGCCGAACGCCTCGCCGGCGCTGGACGTGACCCTGGGCGCGAAAACCGTGATCGACCTGGAAGGCCGTTACGCGCTGAGCTCGAAGCTGAGCCTGGCATTCGGCGCGGAAAACCTGTTCGACAAGTATCCTGAATCGGTCGGCAATGCGCTCAATCCGAGCGGCAACGCGCCGTTCCCGAACTACGCCGCGTTCGGGCGTGGCGGACGCTTCGTGTACGCGCGCGCCACGTACGCGTTCTAAACCTCGACCAGCCGTCGTTGCCGCGCATGGCGGGAACGACGGCGCGCGCGGCCAGCTCCCCTGGCCTTGCCATGAGCGCGCCGCGCCAGCCGGGCGCGCCGCATTCCCCCTGACATACCTCCCCCTGATCCGCCACGGCCGGCGAGCCCGCGCGCAAAACCCGCTATCATCCCGACTCGCGCAGCTTGGTCGCGCCGCAGCAGCAGCGCGCCCGCCGCCAGCCCCAGCCCGAAAGCGCCGTAGACCAGCGCCAGCGATGGACGCGACAGGCGTTTTTCAAAGCCCGGCCGCAGGCGCTCGAACAGCACGGCCCAGAAGGTCGCGCTGGCATGGTCAATCACGTAAGCTGTCATGGCGTAGCGCCAGGAGGCGCCATCGCGGCGCGTGGCCTTCTCGCCCCACAGCCAGTGGCTGATGGCATTGGTTGGGCCGAAACTGCTGCCATCGGTGGCCTCGCCCAGGGCCGCCAGGGCGGCGCTCGAGAGCAGGCTGGCGGTGGCGCCCGAGACAAGGCCGCGTTGGCTTGCAGATTTCCAGGTATCCATGATGTCCTTGTGGAATGAGATGAACGTATCGTGTTGGTATAGGCTCTATGGGTATGAATGGTAAGGAGGTCGGATGCGCATTTTGCTGACAGGAGCGAGTGGATTTATCGGCAGGCATCTGCTGAATATATTGCTTGCCGAGGGATATTACGTGGTGGCCGCCGTGCGCACAGCGCGCGCCAGCACGCGTCCGCGCCTGAGCTATATCACGGCTGACTTCGTCAAGGATACCGATAAATCGGTCTGGCTGGCGCGCCTGGACGGCATCGACGTGGTCATCAACACGGTCGGCATTTTTCGCGAACACGGCAAGCAAACCTTCGCCACGGTGCACAGCGACACGCCGCGCGCCCTGTTCGCCGCCTGCGTCGAATCGGACGACGTGCGCATGGTGCTCCAGCTGTCCGCGCTGGGCGCAGACCAGCAGGCCGACAGCGCCTATCACCTGAGCAAGAAGGCGGCCGACGATTACCTGGCCCTGCTGCCGCTGCGCTCGGCCATCCTGCAGCCGTCGCTGGTGTACGGCAAGGATGGCGTCAGCGCGCGCGTGTTCCGCACCCTGGCCAGCCTGCCGTTCTGCGCCCGCTTCGGCGACGCGCCGCAACTGGTGCAGCCGATCCACGTGGACGACGTGGCCAGCGCCATCGCCAGCCTGATCCGGCGCCCCTTGCCGGTCGGCCCGGGCGGTGCCACGGCCCAGCGCATCGCCCTGGTGGGCCCGGCCGCCTTGCCGTTCACCGAGTATCTGGCGGCACTGCGCAGCGGCATGGGCCTGGGCAAGCTGCGCGTGCTGCGCTTGCCGTCCTGGTGCGGCAGCGCGCTGGCAGGGCTGTGTCGCCTGGTGCCGGGCAGCCTGCTCAACCGCGACGCCCTGCGCATGCTCGACCGCGGCAGCAGCGCCGATCCCGGCATGACGGTGCGCCTGATCGGCCGCCTGCCGCGTCCGGTCAGCAGCTTCATCGACGACCCCGCCGCCGAACGCATGCAGGCCAAGCTGCACTGGCTGATGCCGGTGCTGCGCGTCAGCATCGCGGCGGTGTGGATGGCCACGGCGGCGGTCTCGGCCGGGCTGTACCCGGTCGAACAAAGTGTCCAGCTGCTCGAACGGACAGGCGTGCCGGCCGCGCTGGCGCCGCTCATGCTGTACGGCGCCTGCGCGCTCGACCTGCTGATCGGAATCGGCATCTTGACCCTGAAACGGCGGCGCTGGCTGTGGGGCGCGCAATTGCTGCTGATCGGTTTCTATACCCTGGTGATTGCCTTCAGGCTGCCGGAATTCCTGCTGCATCCGTACGGACCGCTGAGCAAGAACCTGCCCATGCTGGCTGCCATCTGGCTGTTGTTCGAACTTGAGGAAAAGTAATGGACTACCTGATCGTCAAATGGCTGCACATCCTGTCGTCGACCTTGTTGTTCGGCACCGGCATCGGCTCGGCCTTCTACATGCTGTTCACCAGCCTGAGCCGCGACGTGCGCGCCATTGCCGTGGTCAGCCGCCATGTGGTGCTGGCCGACTGGATGTTTACCACCACCACCATCATCGTCCAGCCGGTGACCGGCCTGTACCTGATCCACCTGGCCGGTTTTCCGTGGACCAGCACCTGGATCCTGTGGTCGCTCGGCCTGTATTTCTTTGCCGGCGCCTGCTGGCTGCCGGTGGTGTGGATGCAGCTGCGCATGCGCGACATGGCCCAGCTGGCCGCGCGCGACGGCACCGAGCTGCCGGCCCTGTACTGGCGCTACCTGCGCCTGTGGGTGCTGCTGGGGATTCCGGCATTTTTCGCGCTGGTGATCGTGTTCTGGCTGATGGTGGCCAAACCCGCATGAGCGCGCCCATGCTTGCGTACGCGAATCTGTCCGGCGACTCCGGGGTGCAGGCGTACCGCATCGGCGCGCGCCAGATCATGGTGCGCTTCGCCGGCGGCGCGGTGTATGTCTACACCTACGCCAGCGCCGGGCGCGAGCACGTGGAGACGATGAAGCTGCTGGCGCAGGCGGGGCAGGGGCTGGCGACCTTTATCAGTCAGCACGTGCACGACGCTTACGCCAGCAAGCAGCCTTAAACCACCGGCAACGGTGCTGGCAACTGCACGCGGAAGCAGCAGCCTCCCGGCTCGCCCGCCAGGCAGCGCACGTCGCCGCCATGATGGCGCGCAATCTGGCGCACCAGGGACAGGCCGAGGCCGACGCCGCCGGCCGACTCGCTCGCGCCCGGCACCCGGTAAAACGGCTCGAAAATGCGTTCGCGCTGCGCCTCGGGCACGCCGGGGCCGCTGTCGCACACATCGAGCACGATCGCGTCC
The DNA here is from genome assembly GCF_011682175.1 of Massilia frigida. Lineage (GTDB taxonomy): Bacteria > Pseudomonadota > Gammaproteobacteria > Burkholderiales > Burkholderiaceae_D > Telluria_A > Telluria_A frigida. The sequence continues at coordinate 65,048 of NZ_WHJG01000035.1, read as the reverse complement.
TTGTCTTGCCAGCGCAGGCTGGCGTGCACCGACGAACCGGCCCCGTAGCGGGCCGCGTTTTCCAGCAGGTTGCGCACCAGGCGCCGCAGCAGGCGCGCGTCGCCCGCCAGGGTCAGCGCCGCCGCGTCGAAGCTCGCGCCCACCCGCGTGCACTCCTCGGCCACGATGGCGGCCAGGTCGACCTGCTCGTCGCTGCGCGCCAATTCGGCGGTGGCATCGAGCCGGCTGGCCAGCAAGACTTCATCGATCAACTGGTCGAGTTCGCCGATATTGCGGGTCAGCTCGTCGCGAATCGCCGGGGCCGCCTGTTCCTGCATCAGTTCGACCGCCATGCGGATCCGCGCCAGCGGCGAGCGCAATTCGTGCGAGGCGTTCGCCAGCAAGCTCTTCTGCGAGCCGACCAGCGCCTCGATGCGCGCCGCCGCCTGGTTGAAGCTGGTGGCCAGGCGCGCCACTTCATCCTTGCCTTCGACCGCGACGCGGGTGCCGAGCTGGCCGCCGCCCCAGGTTTCCACGCTCGATTGCAAGCGTTCCAGGCGCCGCGTGAGGCGCCGCACCACCGGATAAGCGGCGGCCGCGACCATCATGGCGACCAGCAGCAAAATCACCAGCAGCCCGAGCGAAGCGCGCTTGCCGTAGGCGCGCTGGCCGACCAGCCAGCGTCCGTCGGGCAACTGCAGGGTGAACACCGCCATCGGCCCGAACAGCCTGGTGTCGCGCTGCGCGTTCGACAGTGGCGGCAAGGGCGCGCCGGCGGCGGCAAGCGGCTCGCCGCCGGGCGTGTACAGTGCCAGGTCGGTTTGCAGGCGCTTGCCCCAGCGGGTCAGCGCGGCTTGCTGCTGCGCGCGCGGCGCGCTGGGTGGCGGCAGCACGCTGGACGCCAGCTCGGCGATGGCTTCATTGCCCGAGTTCAGGTGTTCCGGATCGTAGGCCCAGTGCACCAGCCCGAACAGGCAGGCGGCCAGTCCCAGGCTCACCAGCAGCGCGCCGTAAATGCGCAGGTACAGGTGGTGCGCCATTGAAAAGCGCCGCGCGCGCCGGCTGCGGCCGCGCTCGCGGGGCGGGGTGCCGTCGCGCTCCGCTGCGCGCTTCCAGCCACGTTCGCGGCCACGATGGCCCTTGCCATCCCCGGTTCCGGCCTCGGCTTCGCGTTCGCGCCTACGCATCCTGCACCTTGGCGAACACGTAGCCGGCGCCGCGCACGGTGATGATGCGCTTGGGCTGCTTGGGATCGTCCTCGATGGCCTGGCGCAGGCGTCCGATATGCACGTCGATCGAGCGGTCGAACGGTTCCAGCGACTCGCCCTTGACGGCGTCGATCAGGTGCTCGCGCGAGAGCACGCGCCCGGCGCGCTCGGCCAGCGCCTGCAACAGGTCGAACTGGTAGGCGGTCAGGCTGCGCGGCTGGCCGTCAACCGTGACCTTGCGCGCGCCGCTGTCGATCGCCAGGCGGCCGAACTGGCGCACGCTGGTCTCGGCCTCGGCCAGCTGGGGACGGCGCAGCACGGCGCGCAGGCGCGCCAGCAGTTCGCGCGGCTCGAATGGCTTGGGCAGGTAGTCGTCGGCACCCAGTTCCAGCCCCACCACGCGGTCGAACGGATCGCCCTTGGCGGTGAGCATGACGATCGGCACCGACGCCAGCGGCGCGCCCAGGGCGCGGATGCGGCGGCACACCTCCAGGCCATCGGCGTCGGGCAGCATCAGGTCGAGCAGGACCAGCGCCGGGGCGCTCGCCTGCAGCTCGGCCAGCCCGGCGGCGGCGGTGGTGGCGTGCGCCACCGTGTAACCGTTCTGGCCGAGGTAGGTGACGACCATGCCGGCCAGGCGCTCGTCGTCTTCAATCATCAAAATGCGCGGAAGCATGCTGGAGCTGACTTGTCGTCCAAAGTGTCGGAAGGCCCAAGGATACATGGCGCGGCGGATTCGGGGCAGGCGCTCATTGCATGCGGTTTTTCATGTGCGCGGCAAAGCGCACGCGCTGCTCGGGGGTGAGCACCTCGGCCGCATCCGCCACCGCATCGAGGATGCGTTGGCTGACGGTGTCGAGCCGCTGCACTTCCTCCACCCGCAACTGTTCCAGGGCGACCCGGTCGATGGCGGGCGCCGACAGCAGTCCGTGCGCCTTGTCGCGGCTGGCCTTGTGCTCGCGGTGCATCGGTTGCAGGTCGGCAAAGGCGGATTGGGCGATCGTGGACAGGCGCGCCTTCTGCTCGGCCGTGCCGTCGCGCAGGAGGTGATCGACCATCTTGTCGATATGTTTGGCGGCATCGGCCGGGTCCAGCGCGGCGAAATGGCTGCGATGGCCGTGCATGCCGCGCCCTTCGCTGGCGAAGCTGGCGCCGGCCAGGGTCATGGCGCCGGCGGCCAGGCCGAGGGCGGCACCGACCAGCCAGCGGCGGCCGCGCCGTGCCGGGCCGTGCTCGCCGTGTGCGTGGGTGTGGTCGTGGTGCGGGTGCGGGTGTGAGTGCTTATGCGGATTCATGGGCTGCCTTTCGTGAGTGCGGGACCAGGGTGGGCTCGCATGGTTCCACTGTAGGGCGCGCCCCTGTCTGCTTCGTGTGCGGCCGGTAAAGTTTTGTAAAGCAGGCACTTGTGCATCTTCGACGTTTCCAATATTATGGAAACGTCGAACAGGGAGCGGGCAATGGAAAACAAGGATGCACTGGCGGCGCTGGCCGCGCTGGCCCAGGAATCGCGGCTGGCGGTGTTCCGGCTGCTGATCGAGGCGGGACCGGACGGGATGTCGCCGGGGCTGATCGGCGAGCGGCTCGGCATTGTGCCATCGTCGCTATCGTTCCACCTCAAGGAACTGAGCCATGCCGGGCTGGTCGCCCCGACCCCGAGCGGGCGCTACCTGATTTACGCGGCCCACATGCCGACCATGCGTGCGCTGATCGGTTTCCTGACCGACAACTGCTGCGGCGGCATTCCTTGCGGGCCGGACAGCAGTCCGGTGCCGCCATGACGCTGGCGCGCCGCCTGGTGGCGGAAGGCTTGGGCAGCGCCTTCCTGCTGGCGATCGTGGTCGGTTCCGGCATCATGGCCGAGCGCCTGGCGGGCGCCAGCGTGGCGCTGGCGCTGCTGGCCAATGCCATCGCGACCGGGGCCGGGCTGGTGGCGCTGATCCTCACCTTCGGCGCCGTCTCGGGCGCGCATTTCAATCCGCTGGTGAGCGTGTCGGCGGCCTGGCAGGGGCAGCTGCCGGCGGCCCAGCTCGCGCCCTACATCGCGGCCCAGCTGGCCGGCGCACTGGCGGGCGTGATGGCCGCGCATGCGATGTTCGAGCTGCCGCTGCTGTCCGCAGCGCTGCATGTGCGCACCGGTCCGTCCCAGTGGTGGAGCGAGTTCGTGGCCAGTTTTGGCTTGCTCGGGGTCATTATCGGCTGTTCGCGCACGCGCCCGGGCGCTACCCCGTTTGCCGTGGCCGCGTATATCACGGCCGCGTACTGGTTCACCGCGTCGACTTCGTTCGCCAATCCGGCGGTGACCCTGGCGCGCGCGGCCAGCGACACCTTTGCCGGCATCCGGCCGGCGGACGCGCCCGGCTTCATCCTGGCCCAACTGGCGGGCGCGGCTACGGCAACCCTGCTGTTTGGCTGGCTGTACCGGCCCGCGCCGGAAACCGGTTCGCCTTGATTGTCATCCACTGTTGAGAAAAATGCCCATGAAAACCGTCTTGTTCCTCTGCACCGGCAATTCGTGCCGCTCGATCCTGGCCGAAGCGACCTTCAATCATCTGGCCCCAAGCGGCTGGCAGGCCATCAGCGCCGGCAGCAAGCCGACCGGCGAGGTGCATCCACGCTCGCTGGCCCTGCTGGCGCGCGAGGGCATCGCCTGCGCGGGCTATCACAGCAAGTCGTGGGACAGCCTGGCGCTCACGCCCGATATCGTCATCACGGTGTGCGGCAGCGCGGCCGGGGAAACCTGTCCCGCCTACCTGGGACCGGTGTTGCGCGCGCACTGGGGCGTGGACGATCCGGCCCACGCCAGCGGCGGCGAGGCCCGGATCGACGCCAGCTTCATGCAGGCATATGCCACCTTGCGCGCGCGCATCGAGGCGCTGTTCGCACTGCCCGCAGCTACCCTGGACGGCCCCGCACACGCCTTGAAACGCGAACTTGACCGGATCGCTACGCTGCACCAATAGCCGGCAATCGGCAGCTCTACCGTAGTAACAACTTGTTACATTTTGCCATTCAGTTAAAAAAGGTGGGCGTGCGATGGCGAACAGTGCTGCCTAATCAGTGGGCATACCATGAAGGCAAGTAAGTTAATGCGGGCAGCACATGAAATACCGGGGCAAGGAACAACGCAAGGCCTATGGCATGGCACGCATGGTCAAGGCGATCGACCGCGCCATCGACGCCTTGAGCGAGGAGGAAAAGGCGCGCGCGGCGCGCTGGGCGTCGGCGTGGGGCGCGATCAGCGGGATTCATTCGCGCGGCATGCGGTTGCGCCGCACCGGCCTGTTCGCGCAGCGCCCGCGCGGCAAGACCACCTCCACCGCCTGAGGGGCCGTGGCCGGCACTGTTACAGGCGCTTGAAGTGCTCCATCACGATCCGCGTGGCCGCCGCCAGGATCTCGCTGTTGGCCTTGGCGTCCGGCGCCGCCTGCGTGTAATACAGCGCCAGCACGACCGGCGCGCCCTTGGGTGGAAACACGATGCCGATATCGTTGCTCGAACCGTAAGCCCCAGTGCCCGTCTTGTCGGCCACCGCCCAGCCGGCCGGCACGCCCGCGCGTATCCGTGCCGCGCCGGTTGTGTTACCGCGCATCCATTCTTGCAACTGATCGCGCTGCGCCGGCGGCAAGCCGTCATCGAGCGCCACGCGGCGCAGCAGGGTCGTCATCGCCTGCGGGGTGGTGGTGTCGCGCGGATCACCCGGGATCGCCGTGTTGAGCTCGGTTTCCCAGCGGTCCAGCCGGAACGTGGCATCGCCCACGCTGCGCGCGAACGCGGTCACGCCCGCCGGGCCGCCGATGAGCTTCATGAGCAGGTTGGCGGCCGCGTTGTCGCTGTACTGGATGGTCGCCTCGCACAGTTCAGCCACCGTCATGCCCTTGTCCAGCTCTTGCTCGGTAATCGGGGAATAGGTCACCAGGTCGGCCCTGGTGTAGCGTACGCGCTGCGCCAGCAAGCCCGGCACCTTGCTGGCGTGCGCGAGGATGGCGGCGGCCGCGATGGCCTTGAAGGTGCTGCACATCGGGAAGCGCTCGCTGGCGCGATGCCCCAGCTGGCGGCCGGTGCCGGTATCGAGCGCCGCCACGCCCAGGCGTCCGCCGGCGGCTTTTTCCAGGGCGGCAAGGCTGGCGTGCGCATCCGTCATGACGAGATGGCCAGACGGTCCAAACGCGCAGCCCGCGAACAGGGGAGCGCAGGCGCCCGCCGCCAGCAAGGTGCGCCGGCGCGGCGAAAAAGAGTGCGAAGAAGTCATGGGGGCTTTCAATAGTGGGGTGGGACGGCACAGTGTTGTAGAGCCGCCATTCTCCACGATGCCTTGTCCCATCTCAACCATTGTCTTGTGGAAATATGGTCTTCTGTCGATATCCCCTCTCCGCTTGCGCACCGTGCGCAGGGACGCCGGGCTGTCCACAGAAAAGGAAACTCCCGATGAAATCCGAATCATTCCGTCTGACTATTTTTCACAAGCTGGTGATCACCTTGCTGGCGGTATCGCTCATTCCGCTGCTGGGCGTGTGGTACGCGGGCAGCAGCCAGGCGCGCTCGGACGCGGCAGCGACCAGTTCGCAGCAATTGATGATGACCGCCAGCGGCATCGCCACCGGCATCACCGGCTGGGACGAGGCCAACGTGCGCGCGCTGCGCCAGACCGCCAAGCTCGACGACATCCGCAGCATGGATGCGGCGCGCCAGACGCCCGTGCTGCGCACCATGGGCGAAAGCTATGAATGGGCTTTCGTGGTGTACACCATCGAGCCGACCGGCGAGAACGTCGCGCGCAGCGACGACAAGCCGCTGACCCGCTACGGCGAACGCAGCTATTTCCAGGCGGCCATGAAGGGCGAGATATCGAGCCGCCAGGTGCTGATCAGCAAGTCGACCGGCCGTCCCGCCCTGACCCTGGCCGTGCCGATCCGCAACGCCATGGGCGGCACGGTGGGCGTACTGGCCATGGCCATGAAGCTCGATGATATTTCGCGGGTCATCAAGGACACCCGCATCGGCGACACCGGCTACGCGATCCTGCTCGACGCCGACAACAAGGTGATCGCCTCGGGCCGGTCCGACCAGGCCACCGACGCGGTGCAAGACATGAGCAACTATCCGGCGCTCAAGGTCGATGGCATCAGCGAACAGCCGACCGTGTATGTCTCGGGCGACAAGCGGGTGGTCGGCTACTCGCGCAAGTTGCCGCAGGGCTGGACCCTGCTGGTGGAGCAGGATTACGCCGAAGCCTACGCCGCGCTCGAACGCATCGAAAGCGGCGCGCGCGCACTGATCGTGCTGACCGCCGTGCTGGTGGTGGGCGTGGCCGCCTTCCTGGCCAAACAGTTGACGCTGCCGATCAACCAGTTGATCGTGGTGGCGGAACAGCTGAGCAAGGGCGAGTTTACGGACAGCATTCCGGGCACCCTGCGCGGCGATGAAATCGGCTCCCTGGCGCGCGCCATCGACCGGCTGGGCATCAGCATCCAGATGGCCATCAGCCGCCTGAGCCGCAGAGCATGACGCACACGGGGGAGACGCCATGACACACCAGGAGCTGATGCCGTTCGGCGGCATCGTGGACCAGTTGCGGCAGTTCCGCGACCAGCGCCGCACCGGCACCGCGTTCATCGTCAGCGACGACAACCGCATGGCCCAGGTGCACATGGACGGCGGCAATATCGTCATGCTGCTGTGCCGTGGACAGCGCGGCGAAGAGGCGGTGGCGGCGATGCGCACCATGCTGCGCGCCAGCGTGCGCTTCGACGACAGTTACGTGGCCAAGCAGACGGGCGGCACCGCGGCCGGGGTCAACCTGATGGACTTGCTCAACGATCCGGCGCCGCTGCGCGCGCCGGCGCGGGCGGGGCCGCAGCCGACGCGTCCGCGGCCGGCGCCGGCCGCGTTTGCGCGCGAAGACCTGCTCAAGCTCGAACGCATGCTGGCCGGGCACATCGGGCCGATGGCGACCATCGTCTGCGCCGAACACGCCAGCGAGGCGGGCGACCTGCGCGCGCTGGTGATGGCGCTGGCGGCCGATATTCCCGACAAGAAGCAGGCTGCCGATTTCCGGCTGGAAGCGGGACGCGCGCTGGGGCTGGGGGCGGTTTAGGGGGGCGGGGACGGCGCGGTTTTCCGAGGGATGCACAGGTAGGCCAGCAACGCGCCGCCGGCCATCATCAGGAATGCGATTTCCATGAATTGCATGGTCCAGGAAAATTTGGCCCATAGCCCACCGGCCGCGCCTACCAACATGCCGCTGCCGCCAAGCACCTTGCGCCAGAGCGGCAGGTCGACAAGCGGCTCGGGCAAGGTCGCGCCGGCCAGCACCGGCGGTGTTTCGGTGGCGTCGGCCCGCAGCGCGCGTTTCAGCAGGATATCCTCGCCGCGTGCAGCTGCGGGAAAGCCGCAGGCGGTACAGGTATCGCGCACGGCGCTATTGCTGCGTTTGCAGACGTGGCATTGCCACTCGTAAGCTTGCATGGTCGGACATCCAGAAATGAATCCGACGCAGTGTAGCACCGGCCCACTTCACATTCAGCACATTCCCAGCGCACACGCGCTTGCTACGCTCATGGCCTGTCAAGTTTCCCCTGGAACGCCATGATCGATCAACACGCCTGCCTGAACCCCACCGTTACGTCAGCGCCGCTCCCCGCGCTGCGTTTTTCCATCCGCGCAGCGATCTGGTTCGCCGGCGTGATCCTGCCGGTGATCGCGGTTGCGATCCTGCTCGCCGCCGCGTACATCGCGCAGACGGGACTGTCCGACGCCATCGCCGTGCACCTGCTCCTGATTGCCAGCGTCCCGCTGGCCAACGCCCTGCTGATGATCACCCTGAAGAGCGAGCGGCCGGCGCTGTCACGGCCGCTGGCGCTGCTGCACGGCTTCGCGACCGGGATCAGCGCCTTCTTCACCGTGCTGTTCCTGCCGCTCACGCCGGGCGGCATCGCCACCATCATCTTCTTCGGCATCGGCTTGCTGATACTGGCGCCGCTGTTGTCGCTGCTGGCGGCACTGGCCGCGCGTCGCTTGCTGCGGCGCCGGATGCTGGCGGACGGCGGCGCGCCGCCAAGCGCCGCCTGGCCCGGCGTGCTGCTGGCGCTGGCCATTAGCGGCTCGATGGAACTGCCATCCGCCATCACGCGGATCGGCATCCGCATGGCGGCCGATGAAGCACAGACCACCAGCGCAAACGGGATACGCCTGCTGCGCTACCTCGGCAACGAAAAAATCATGCAGGCCCTGTGCTACGGAGAGGGCAACATCCCGCTCGACGTGACCAGCCTCATTTTGATGAAGCGCGTCTCAAGCACCGCCGAGGAGGCGCGCGCGGTCTACTACCGCCTTACCGGCACCCCGTTCAGCGCCGTGCCGGTGTCCGCCAGCGAGGCGGCCGCCCCATGGCGCTCCTACGACCAGGATGCCGGCGGCCCGATCGTGGGCGCGCGCGTGGAGGGCCTGCTGCTGGCCGGTTCGCGCATCGATGGCACGGTCGATGCCAGGGCGGCGCTCGGCTACCTGGAGTGGACCATGGTGATCCGCAACGACGGACGCAATGCCGAAGAAGCACGCGCGCGCATCACCCTGCCGGCTGGCGCGGTGGTCGCGCGCGTCACCTTGAAGGACGAGGGCGGAGAGCGCTACGCGGATGCCGTCGGCGGCATCCGGGCCCGCGAGGCGCGCTCCAGGACCCATTTCTCCGAGCGCGCCCCGGTCCTGGTGACCACGGCGGGCAAGGACCACCTCATGCTCCAGCTGGGGGCTGTGCAGGCTGGACGCGAGCTGACCGTGCGCATTGCGCTGACCGCGCCGCTGGTGCTCAATGAACCGGGCCTGGGCTATCCTCAGCTGCCCTCGTTCAGCGAACGCAATTTCGAGATCGCGCCGGCCTTGCGCCATGCGGTGTCGGTGCAATCGGCCAGCGCGCTGCGGGGCGCGCCCGGCGTGCGCGAGCGGGCCGGCGCCACGCTGCCGTTCGCGGTGCACGGCGACGTCGCCGAGCCGCTCCCTGGCGTCGGCGCGGCCATCATCAGCGCCGTGCGCGCGCCGGCCGACACGCATGCGTGGAGCCACGATCCGACCACGCAGGGCGGCGCGATCGTGCAAACCATCAGCCAGAAAAGTGCGCGCATTCCGCGCCGCGTGGCGCTGGTGATCGACGCTTCGATCGCGCTGGCCGCGCAGCGCGAGCAGCTGGCGCGCGCCGCGACCTCCTTCCCGGGCAACCTGGAACTGGGCGTGATCGTGGCCGGCGGCCGGGCGCCGCACGTGTTCCTGCACGATCCTTCCGATCCGCTGGCCAGCGTGCGGCACTTGCAGGACATCGCGTACGAAGGAGGGCACGACAACAGCGCGGCACTGCTGATGGCCTGGGAATGGGCGGCGGCCAGCAGCGACGGCGCGGTGGTATGGATCCACGGGCCGCAGCCGATCATGCCCGGCATGGCGGACGCGCTGCTCCAGCATTACCAGCAGCGCCCCGACCAGGTGCGCCTGATCGCCCTGGAAGCGCTCGCCGGTCCCAACGTCCTGTGGGAAAAGATGGATGGCGTGGCCGCGCTGTCACGCGTGCCGCGCATCGGATCGCTGCACGACGACCTGGTACGCCTGCTCAGCGGCTGGAAACCGGCGGCGCCGCAGGTCGTGGCCGAGCGCCGCCGCGCCACGGCCCGGCAACCGGCGCAGGAACAAGCCTCGCCCGGCCTGACCTACTTGTGGGCGGGCGAGCGCGCCGCGCCGCTGCGCGCGAAAAGCGCCCGCACGCCAGAAGAAGAGCAGGAGTTGCGGCGCCTTGAGCAAGTGCTGAAGGACAGTGCGCTTGACGAACTCAAATAGAATCTATATTCTATTTGAATGGTCAGACTCGCAAAATACAACGCACATACCTTTATCGACGGCGCCATCGAGATCGCCGCCACCTGCGGCATCGGCTCGGTGTCGATGGCGGCGATCGCCATCCGGGCCGGCGCGCCGATCGGATCGGTGTATCACCGCTTCGATTCGCGCAGCACGCTGCTGGCGCACGCCTGGCTGACGGTGAAAGCCGATTTTCGCGAACAGGTGGCGCGCCACTGGGATGAAGAGGACACGTGGATACCGGTGGCGGCGCTGCTCGACTGGTGCCGCGGCAAACCGGTGTATGCGCGTTTTCTGCTGCAATACGAAGACTGCCCGGACCTGGGCGCGCCGCCCTCGGCGGAACTGAACGAGCTGCTCGAAGCGGAGCAGGCGCGCCTCGACGCCTGCTTCGAGCGCTGCCTGCGGCGCCGTGGCGCCGATGGCGACGATGCGGCCCATACGCTGCGTTTCATGCTGATCGACGCGCCGATTGCCATCGTCAAACCCTACCTGGCCCACAACAAGGCGATCCCCGCCACGCTCGACGCGATCCTGCGCGCCTCGCACGACGCGGTCGGCGCGCTGGCCGCCTCACCTCACTGAGAAACCCTATGCGCTACTCCTCACAAACAGAACACGGCAAACCGATTCCCCTGTACGACGAAGCGGGCTTCGAAGGCATGCGCGCAGCCGGCCGCGTGGCCGCCGAGACGCTCGATTTCATCGCGCCGCACGTGCGGCCGGGCGTGTCGACCGCCACCCTGGACGCCATGTGCGAAGAATTCATGCGCGCCGCCGGCAGCATTCCGGCCACCATCGATTACCACGGCTACAAGCACGCCAGCTGCATTTCGGTGAACCACGTGGTCACGCACGGTATTCCGTCGGACAAGAAGATCCTGCGCGAGGGCGACATCGTCAACATCGATGTCACGCCCAAACTCAATGGCTGGTTCGGCGACACCAGCCGCACCTTCGAAGTGGGCACGGTATCGATCCTGGCCAGGCGCCTGGTCGATACCGCGTACGAGTCGATGATGACGGGCGTGCGCACGGTGCGTCCGGGCGCCACCCTGGGCGACGTCGGCGCGGCGATCGAGGCCTGCATCAAGGCGCAGGGCTTTTCATCGGTGCGCGATTTTTGCGGCCATGGCATCGGCCAGGTGTTCCACGATGCGCCGCAGGTGACGCACTACGGACGCGCCGGCACCGGCATCGTTCTCGAACCGGGCATGATCTTCACGATCGAGCCGATGGTCAACGTCGGCACGCGCGAGGTGACGGTGTTGCCCGACAAATGGACCACCGTGACCAAGGACCGCAAGTGGTCGGCCCAGTTCGAGCACTCGGTGGCGGTGACGGAGAGCGGCGTCGAGATTTTCACGCTGTCGGGCGCCGGGCGCTAAGCACCCCGGTAAGCGCCGATTTCAGCCTGGGCCGCCGCGCGCAGCGCTTCCGCATCGACGCCCAGCGCCACCAGCGAGCGCGGGGCCACGCCCTGGCGCATCGCCGCCACCAGCGCCACCACGTGCGCGCCCAGCAAGGGGCCGCGCTCGCCCGAACGCTGCTGCGCCAGGGTTTGCATCAGTTCAGCGCCCGAGGGCGCCGCATCGTACAGGCGCCGGCTTGGTTTGAGCGGTTCGGGCGCGTCGAGGGCCGGGTCGGGCGTGAGTCCCGCAAAACGCAGCGCGTCGCGATACTGCTGCGCGATCGCCTGCGGCAGCTGCGCCGGATCGGCATGGACCTGTTCGAAGGCGCGGCGCGCCGTGCCGTCTTCCAGGTCGAGCGCGGAGAGCAGGAAATGCTCCGCCGCCGGTGCATGCTGCTGGTCGGCCAGGGCGTATTTTTCCGCCCCCTGGCACAGATACTGAATCGTCTTCATGTCGCCCAGACGCTGGCGTATACGTTGAAACATCGACTGCCTCCCGATTAACTGTCTTCATCCGTCACTGAACCCGCCAGGCGCTTGTGGGCGGCCTGCTTCGACACGCCCAGCGCCTGTGCAATGTCGCTCCACGACCAGCCCTGCCCGAGCGCCGCGTTGACCGCCTTGCGTTCCAGCGCATCGGCGTAACGGCGCAGCGCCACCACCGCCGCCAGGGCATCGGCAGGGTCGTCGGGCGAGGGCATGTGGCGGGGATCGATCATGGGTGGGACAATAAGCCAGGCGGGAGATTCTGTCAACATAAGTTGACGATATGCCGAATAACGGTAGCGTGGGCGTTAATACCACATTTTTTACGCTTGCCAAATTGGTATGCATAAAACCGGGCGCCTGGCGCCCCTCCCGCGCGCCGCCCCGCCACTCAGGTATTGGTGCAAGCCTTGCCGGACAAGCCATCGGCCACGCCGCGCAAGGCCGGCTTTTGCTGGTAGGCGCCGTCGAACAGCAGCGGCCAGTCGGCGTGCGCGTTTTTAAACAGGTCGGAAATGAGCCAGCTGCTTGGGTCGCTCACGCCCCATACCGTCACGCCGCCGCGCAGTTTGGCCGGTACCGTGTCCATATACGCTTTCACCACTTCGCAATAGCGCTTTTTCTGCGCCAGCGCCAGTGCCGGCGTCAGTTCGCGCTTGATGTCGCCGGCTTTGTACGGCGCGCTGAAGGGATTATTGATGGGGATATCGAGCTCGGTGATCTTCACCTTCAGATTGCGGTCCACGGCGCGCTTGAAGGCCGCCGAAATGGTGCTCACCGATGGATAATCCATAAAGATATGCATCTGGAAGCCGACCCCGCTGATCGGCACCGAGCGCGCCTTGAAACCATCGAGCATATTGGTCAGGGTTTGCAGCTTGGCGCTGTCGGCCTCGATGTTGTAATCGTTGTAGTACAGGTCGGCCTTCTTGTCGACCGCGCGCGCATTGATGAACGCCTGTTCGATATAGTCGGTACCCGTCTTCTGGTAAAAAATCGAATTGCGGTAGCCGCCGCCATCGTTAATGGCTTCGTTCACCACATCCCAGCTCGCGACTTTGCCGGAAAAGTGCGTGGCAATCGTTTGCACGTGGGTCTTGAGCATCGCCAGCCAAGCCGCCTTGTCGCCCTGGTAGTTTTTCATGAAGGCCGGAACCTGGTAATCGGCGTGCCAGATCAGGGTATGCGCGTGCAGGGTCTTGCCATTGTCCTTGGCGAATTTCAGGAAATCGTCGGCCTGGGTGAAGTTATAGGTATCCCGGTCCGGATGCAGATAACTCATCTTCATGATATTGCCGGCCGTGAGCTGGCTGAAATGGGTCTTGATGACAGCCTGTTGCGGCGGGCTGTTGGTGTAGCTGAAGGCTTCATTGCCATAGGAGAGCGAGACGCCGACCGGGAACGTGGCCAGCTTGCTTAATTTGCTCACGCCGGTCGCGCTGGTCTTCCCGGACGAGCCGGAGTCAACGCCGGTCATGCCGTCGTCCGCCTCGCTGGCCAGGGCCGGCGGGGGCGCATCGTCGTGCGCCGGGATCGTATCGGCTGCGACATCGGCCGCCGGTGGCGCTGGCGCGGCCGTGCGGCTGCCGGGATCGGCGTCACCGCCGCAGGCGGACAGGAGCAGGCATAAACTGAACGTGGCGGAAGAAATTCGCATCGGGTCTCCAGAATGGTTTTTATAGGTTGCAACATTAAATGCAAGGGATTATGAAAACGTTTTCATTGGCAAATAAATAACGTTTTGATTGTTGGATTGTGCGGCAAACATACCCGCAAGTCAATCGGCCGGGCCCGGCCCGCCGGCTATTTTGCGGGTGCCGGAAAGCGCCCGCGCATGCCTGCAACAGAACCTTCCTTTACGCACTGGTATTGCTCCATAGGGTAATTTTGAAAACCAGTTGACTACCACTTTCCCGGCCCGCATCCTCATTGATTTTGAACTGCATGCGAGCGCGCGATGTCGGCCGGCCCGGCTGTATGCGTGCTTACCGATGTCGTCCCGTCCGAAAGGTAAATCAACATGAAAACACTCACCACCATCGCCGGCGCCTGCGCGCTGTTATGCAGCGCCAGTGCCATGGCACACGGCTACATCACCCAGCCTGAATCGCGCAACCTGCTGTGCAAGCAAGGCGGCAACAGCGCCTGCGGCGCCATCCAGTGGGAACCGCAAAGCCTGGAAGCGCCATCCGGCTTTCCGGCCCAGGGACCGGCGGACGGCGTCATCGCCTCGGCCGCTCTGGCGCAATTCGGCGAACTCAATGAACAGACCAGCAGCCGCTGGACCAAGCGCCCCATGCAGGCCGGCGCGAATGTGTTCAAGTGGCAGTTCACGGCCAACCACGCCACGCGCAACTGGCGCTACTACATCACCAAATCGAACTGGAATCCGAACCAGAAGCTCACCCGCGCCTCGTTCGACCTGACCCCCTTCTGCGTGATCGACGGCGGCAACCGCCAGCCGCCCGCACAGGTCAGCCACAACTGCACGGTACCGCAGCGCACTGGCTACCAGGTGATCCTGGGCGTATGGGAAATCGCCGATACGCCGAACAGTTTTTATAACATGGTCGATGTGCTGTTCAAGGATGGCGGCACGGTGCCGGTGCCGGAATGGACCCAGCGCGGCGCGATCTATCCATCGGTCGACCTGGCCGCCGGCGACAGCGTGGCCACGCGCGTGTTCGACGCGGCGGGCGAGCATCCGGAACTGCAAACCAAGGTCACCATCGGCAGCGCCAGCGAAGGCTTGCGCAATAACTGGGCCTATCTGCTGGCCACCCGCATCAACGCCGAACAACCGCAGCTGCACGCGGGCCAGCTGGGCCAGGATGGCAAGATCACCCCGGTGTACGGACAGAACACGGTGTACGCAAAAACGTCCAGTGCGCTGACCCGGGTCGAAGTCCAGATCAACAAGGACCAGACGCCGCCGCCGGCCGACTTCAGCGTCAGCGATTTGCGCACGGCATATGTGATCAAGGGCGGGCAACTGGCGATCAACTTCAGCGTCAGCGCCAATGCCGACATGGAGGTCAGCGCGTATGTGTACGACCAGGCGGGCGTATCGAAGGGCTTTGCCACGGCGCCGCTGAACAACAACAGCGCGGCACTGGCGGTGAACCTGAACGCACCCAAGGCGGGCGCGCACCAGCTGGTGCTCAAGGCGGTGGTCAAGGACGGCGGCGCGGTGCTGCAGAAGACCTTCCCGCTGACGCTGACGGAAGAAGGCAGCGCGGCCTACGATCATGTGTTCCCGGCCTCGCTGGCCAGCTACAAGGCCGGCACCCGCGTGCTGCAATCCAAGAACGGCAAGGTCTACACCTGCAAGCCGTTCCCGTACAGCGGCTGGTGCACGCAGTGGACCGCGGCGTCGACGCATTACGAGCCGGGCGTGGGCGCCAACTGGCAGGACGCCTGGATCGCACCGTAACCAGGCAGCCCTGGCCTACCTGGAAGCGGCGGCGGGGGCGCCCATGCGCACCTCCGCCAGCTTCCACGATGCCAGGCCGTGACGCTCCATCACGAGCGACATGCGGCGCTCGCCCGGATTGTCCGGTTCCAGGTGCATGATGAACTGGCCGAGGCCGACGCGCTCGGAAGTGTACTTGCGGTCCGGCTTCCTGGGCCCATTCTCTTGCGCGCCATGCGGGCGCGGATGCAGCGTTCCCTGTTCCATCGCGCGCATGACGAATTCCGGCCGCACCATGGCGTCGACCATCTTGTCGGCCATGGCCATTCCCAGCATCTTGCCGATTGCCGTACCGGCTTCACCGAACGCGCTGGTGTCGCTGCGTTTGACTTCCTCGTTCATGGCGGCGCCGAGCTGCAGCTTGACGCTTTCGCGCAGGCGCGGGTAATCGACGCGCTCGTTGAAACTCTCGGCGTTGTTCTCGCGGGCCGCCGCGCGCATCTGGTTCAGGGCGATCAGGGGGGAGTAGTACCAGTACGCCGCGCCGGCGGCGACGCACAGCGTGGCGATACCGAGCTTGAGGTGGATTGCCTTCACGGATGTCCTTCTGTAGGTTGACGATGTGCCGGATTCTACACGGCGCGCGCCGTCAAAATGCAATGATGAAGCGCGCGCCGGTCCGCCATTGGCCTCTTGGTGGTGCGTGAAATCGGCGCGCTGACCGCGATCGCGGCGCTGATCGCATTGCCGCTGGCGGCGGTGGCGATCAACAGTTATCTGGCGACCTATGTCGAGCATGCGCCGATCGGCTACTGGACCTTGCTGATTGCGCTGGCGTCGACCGTGGCGGCGGCGCTGGCGGCGGTGGCGCGCCATGCGTGGCTGGCGATGCGCATGCTGCCGGCGGACGCGCTGCGGGTGTAGAAACTCAGAGCGGCTTCATGAATTGGTTGCGTGAGATTGCGGCGATGGCGGTGACGCAGCCGATGAGGGGAGGGACGTTTGCATTCATATCGGCGCCTTCATTGTTCCTGTCGGGGGCCCGCTGGACAGCGCCTGGGCATCCCTGACCCGGCCATTTTACATGGGTCGTGCGGTAGAATCGGAACGGTCGGCCCGCACTTTGCGCCAGCCGATGCTCATTTCAGGTATCCGCATGCAGACACTGATTCAGATCATCGAAACGTGGTGGACCGGCGCATCGCGCGGCGCGCCGGGATCGTTTTTGCGAAACGCCGTTCCGGAGCGCGTTTCGATTCCCGATTGCACGCTGTCCGACCCGGTTCTGTTGCATCTTGTGCGATATGATGAAAGCCGCTGGTTCGCCATCGATCATGGTACGGAAGTGGTTCGTTTCGCCCAACAGCACAGCGAGGCCTTTCCGCTCACTATTGAGCACACGGCGGCAGGCGTACATGTCGCTTTCCTTGGCTATCACGCCCGGCGCAGACCGGCAAAAGCCGTTTCCAACGTGCTGCTGGAACCGAACTGCTGGGTGCGGATCATCGGGAATTATCGCGTGGCGCAAGAAAGCGGTTGGGCGTATCGCAAGGTCGTGTTCAACATCTTCCACGGCCCGGCGCTGCGGGCCAACGAACTGATGGCAAGCAAGCCGCCGGTCGCGCGCATCGATCATCAGCGTCACCTGTGGTGACGCAGTTGGAGAATCAGCCTGCGCCGGCGTCGCGCAGCATGTGGACGTCGTCGTAAAACACACCGTCGACACACAGGGCGCGCGGCTCGTGGCCGAAGATGCGAAATCCCATCGATTCATATAGCGCCAGCGCTGCCACGTTGCCGGCGGTGAGGGTCAGCGTCACCTGGCGCAGCCCGGGCATGGCATCGGCGAAGGCCAGCGCGTGCGCGAGGAGCTGGCGGCCGACGCCCTGGTTGCGCCAGGCCGGCGCCACCGCCATGCCGCGCACGAAGCCCTTGTGGCGCAGCTTGGGCGCACTCTCGCGGCCCACGCCGACGATGCCAACGAGTTCCGCGCCATCGAAGGCGCCGAAGCGGTTGCGGCCCGAGTCCGGGGCCATGTGCGCTTCGATGGCCGACAGCGGCGTATCGCACTCTTCCTCGTAGCTGGAGCTGAAGGCGGACGGGCATTCGCGCAGGGACGCCAGCCGCAGCGACTGGAACGCGGAGGCATCGGAGGGAACAAGACGGCGTATGTGCATGGGAAGGCCAGGAAAAAGGGGCGGATGACGATGATAACCCAGGCGCCAAACGGCCGTGGCAAGGGCTATTGCTGGCCGCCGGCGGGCGCGTAGCACTGCCACACACCGGTTTTCCATGATGCGACCCCGGCCCGCGCCGGGGCGGCCAGGAACCCGGGCACATGGCGCGCCAGCGCCCGGCCGAAGCGCCGGCGGTGCATGAACTCCACCAGCACGGCAATGTGGCGGCCGTCAGCGGTGTCGATCAGCCACTCGGTTTCAATGTTGTTGCTAAGGTCGTCGTAGGAACGCATGAAGCGGACGTCGCGTATCTCGTCCCAGCGCGTACTGTCGCAGCGTCCCTCGTATTGGTAAAAATGAAAACCGTCCTCGGTCATCTCAATGGCGTGATAGTTGACTGGCTTGCTGAGCCCGGCCGCGAACATGGCCAGGACCGTGACGATTGACTCGAGATGGTCGCGATTCATCAACGTAGGGCGTTGATGGGCGCTAAACGACAACGGGGCGGCCAGCCGGGCTTATCGGCAGCCACCAAGCAGATGACGAACCTGCTGCACGAATTTCTGCGCCGCCTGCGGTCCCTGCGCCGAGCTTTTCATATAGCTCACGCGCAGTTTGACGAAGTTGTTTTTCATCGTGGTCAGATAAGACGCCGACGCCAGTGTGCCTTCCGGCAGGTCGATCTCGAACTCGCGCACGATGAACTGGGGGCCGCAACCGGCGAAGGTGGTGGTCCTTTCGGTGTTTCCGACGGCTTGAGTCATGCGCACCTTGCCCTTGCCATCCCATGCTTTCAGGTCGGCGATGACGCGTTCAAAATGCTTGCGCACGACCGGCGCATCGATATCGGCCGGCACCGAGGCCAGCCCGCCATTGTAGATATACAGCGCCCCGCGCGTCCTGTCGCCGCCGGAATATTCGATCACCACGCCGAGTGCCTTTTGCGGAAATTCCGTGCGTCCATCCAAGGTCAGGCCGGCGATGTCGGAAGGAAACGACACACCGATGGACGGTTCATACGTGCCGGCTTGCGCCATGCTCGTGGTGGTGATGCAGCAAAGTACGAGGGCGGCTAGACGATGGCGCATGCTGGAGTTCCGGTGCGTGGGATCTGGGTTCAGACGAGGGAGACAGGATTGTAGCCTGTCTGAACATGGCGCTTTCGATTTGTCCGGCCGGACCGCCGGCATGCATGCTGCCGGGAACAGCATGTCAGCCGGTGCCGGCGGTATCGTCCCGGAGACGCAGCATGGCGAAACGATACCATTTTCCCGACCGTGAGCACGACATTGCCGTTTTCCGCCGCGTTGGCGATGCTGCGGCGATGGAGAACAGGATATATTTTCGCCAAACAAAGCTGATTCATCGCATACCATAGCGTCCCAAGCGAACTGCCGGGAACGGACCAGTTCTTGTTTCATTTTTCCTTCACAGCCATGTATCCTTCCAAGCGCACCTCCACCGTCATCATGCTGCTCATCTTCGCCGTCACGTGGATCAATCCGCTGTGGCCGGTGGAACAGGCGCTGCATAGTTCGCTCACGCTGGTCGGCTTTGCGCTCCTGTGGAAGTATTCCAAACGCAGTGGTCTTACCGACCTGGACTTCCTGCTCATTGCCGTGTTCCTGTCCGTGCATTCGATTGCCGCGCGCTGGATGTATTCCAACGTGCCTTACGATGCGTGGGGACAGGCGCTGTTTCACTTTTCCATCGACCAGTCGTTCGGATGGACGCGCAATAACTTCGACCGGCTCGTGCATTTCCTGTTCGGCCTGTGTTTCACGCCCGGCGCCATCTCCTACCTGACGTCCCGGCGCGGCCTGTCGGTGCGGCTGGGATTCTATATTGCCGTGTCCGCGGTGATGGTCACCAGTCTCTGGTACGAATGGTTCGAGTTCGCGGTGGCGATGATCTTGTCGTCGGAGGATGCCGAGTCGTACAACGGGCAACAGGGCGATATGTGGGATGCGCACAAGGACATGCTGATGGCCACGCTGGGCAGCCTGGTGTGGGGCTGGTCGGCGTGGCGCGCGCCATCCGGAGCGCGTCTCCGCCAGGCCAGCGCCGGCCAATGACGGCTGCAAGCCCGGATGGGATCACGCTTCCAGGTCGAACACTTCTTCGATAGTGGTGCCAAACAGGCGCGCGATCTTGTAGGCCAGCGGCAGGCTGGGGTCGTACTTGTCGGTCTCGATGCAGTGCACGGTCTGGCGGCTGACGTCGAGCGCCTGCGCCAAGTCGGACTGGTTCATCGAACGGGCCTTGCGCAATTCGCTTATCCGGTTTTTCATCGCCGCTCCCGGCTCCCCGCGCTCAGGCCAGCAAGCCATCGCGCTCCAGTTGTTCCACATGATCGCCCAGCGTGCTGGCGATGCTGCGATAGCTCAGCCCCAGCCCGCTGCGGCTGCGCGCGGTATTGTACAGCGCCGCAAACCCGACGTTATCGCGCACATAGTCGCGCCGCATGCCGATCGCCGGTGCCGCCAGCCAGATCAGCCAGCGCGGCAATTCGCGGCGTGGCATCCTGGCCCGGTAGGCGGGACAGCAGCCGCTGATGGTGGCGCCGATGCGCAGCAGCGGGCAGCTTTCGGCAACCAGCAAATAGCGCCCAGATGCAGGGCCGGCACGCCAGCCGCAAAGGCGCCCTTCAGGAACTGCTGCATCATCTTGACGCTTTCGGCGTCGCTGCGGCGCGACAGCGAGGGGCCGAAGATGGCGCCCGGATTGAGCACGGCCAGCTGCCATTGCGCTTGCGCGCCGCAGATGTCCCATGCCGCCCGTTCGGCGCAGGTCTTGGCGTAGCTGTAGGGCTCGTCGTCGGCGGTGCTGCCGGTATTCCAGTGCGACTCGTCCAGCGTGTGGCCGGGATGGGCGCAGGCGTCGCGCAGGCTGCTCATCATGGCCACCATGCTGCTGGTGAGGGCGACCCGGCGCAAGGTGGGGCAGCGGTTGGCGCTGGCCAGCACGTTGCGCGTGCCGTCCACGGCGGGGCCGAGCATGTCGCGCTGCACGTCGCGCAGGGCAGCGCGGGTGTAGGGCGAGGCGGTGTGGATCAGGTACTCGGCCTGGTCCAGGGCGGCGTCGAAAGAGCCATCGCGCAGCAGGTCGGCCGCGAACAGATGCAGCTGCCCGGGATGGCGCGCGCCGAGCTGGAGCAGATGCGCGGTCTTGGCCTCGTCGGCAAGGTCGCGCACGGTAGCGTGCACCGTGTGGCCGAGCGCCAGCGCTTCGGCCACGACCCACGATCCCAGGTAGCCGGCGGCGCCGGTGACGGTAATGGTGGCCATCAGTGCTGGCCGCGGTCGGCGAGCATCAGGCCCAGCGACCAGGTGGCGACGACGCAGATGAAGCCAAGGAAAGCGTGCAGTGGGCCGATCAGGCCGCAAGCCTGCAGTACCCCGGCCGCCCCGAACAGGCCGGCGCTGGTGCAGACGCTGAACAGGCAGGCGCGGAAATGCACCATTTGCAGCATTTCATCGACCCGGCGGTGCCAGCGCCACAGCAGCGGATAGATCAGCACGAAGGGCAGGATCAGCAGGGCGGCGAGCGTGCTGCGCAGGGGGCGCCGAGATCGCTGTCGCCACTGACGACGGCGCCGGCCATGAGCGCGGCCCCCAGGCCGGCAGCGGCCAGGATCCTGGTCAGGTACATCGGGTCACTGAAAGTGCAGGTCTGCATGCTGCTCCTCGGATTGGTCGGGATATCGGTGTGCCACGACGCAGACTGTAGAACTTTACAATGCAAATGTAAAGAACTCTTTACATTGCTCATGTGGCGCAGGGAGCGGGAAATTGTGCACAACGTTGCATGCCGGCCACGCGCCGGCCGGCGTTGCGCAGGCGTGAATGCCAGGCGAGCAGAAGGGCGCGGCGGATTGTCGTCGCGGCGTATGATATTAGCTATCTACAACGCTACCCCTACCGGAGATGTTATGGCACGTCAGGAAGTCACCTACGACGAGGTTGCTGCGGCGGCCATCAGCCTGCGCGACGACGGCACGCGGATCAGCATCGACGCGGTGCGCCAGGCGCTCGGCGCCGGTTCCCCCAACACGATTCACCAGCATCTGCTTGCCTGGCGCGCCAGCGAGGCCACACCGCCGGAGCCGCCCAGGGCGGATATTCCTGAGTCGGTTGCGACCGTGCTGGGTAACTGGGCCCAGCAGTTCGCGCACGACGCCGGCGCCGGCGTGCGCGACGCGCTGGCGCAGTCCGACAGCGACATGGCGGACCTGCTCGCGGCAAGCCAGCAGCTCGAAGCCGAGCGCAACGACTTGCGCGCGCAGTTGACCGGCATGACGATCGCGCGCGACCAAGCCTTGGCGACGGTCACCGAGCGGGACCAGGACATCCAGCGCCTGACGGTGGAACTGCGCAACGCGCGCCTGGTGGCCACCGAGGCGCTGGTGGGCAAGGCAAAAGACCAGCTGGCCATCGAAGGCAAGAACGAGCAGCTGGTGGACTTGCGCCTGCAGATCGAGCGCAATGTGGCGTCGCAGGCGGCGGTATCGGATGCGCGTCTTACCGCCGAGATGGAGCTGATCGGGGCCGTGACCGCGCGCGACAATTTCGAGGCCGAGATCAAGGACCTGCGCGCGCGCCTCGATGCGTCGAATGCCGACCGCAGCGCCTTGCGGGCCGAGGCGGAAGCGCTGCGCGCCCAGCAATAGCCGGGGCGGACGCGCCGCCCGCATGGCGCTTCACGTCCGGTTGATGGACACGCCGCCGTCGCTCATCAGGCTCGATCCGGTCGTGAAGCTCGATGCGTCGGAAGCGAGGTACAGCGCCGATTGTGCCATTTCCTGCGGCCGCGCCAGGCGCTTCAATGCATGCAGCCCTTCGACGAAGGCGCGCGCTTCGGGCGTGTTGGCGCAGGCGCGTCCCATCGGGGTATCGGTCCCGCCGGGCAGCAGCGCATTGGCGCGGATGCCCTGCGCACCATATTCGACCGCGATCACTTGCATCAGGCCGATCAGGCCGGCCTTGCTGGCCGCATAGGCACCCATGCCCGGCAAGCCGACGGTATGGCCGACGAAGCTCGATGTGAAAATGAGCGAGCCGCCGCCGCGTCCGAGCATGGCGGGAATCTGATATTTTGCGCCGAGAAAGGCGCTGGTCAGGTTGGTGTCAAGAATCGCAGTCCAGGCCTCGGCCGACATATCCGCGAGCGCCATGCTGTCGCCTGTGGTGCCGGCGTTATTGAAGGCGATATCGAGGCCGCCGAATCTGCGGACGGCCACGTCGACCAGGGCGCGCGCCGTGTCCTCTGTCCTGATATCGCCGGCGACGGCAATCGCTTCGCCGCCGCTGCGTTCGATTTCGGCGACGAGCACGTCCAATTCGGCCTGGCGGCGCGCCGTGACCACCACTTTGGCTCCCTCGCGCGCAAACAGCCTGGCTGTCTCGTAGCCAATGCCTGTACTTGCCCCCGTCACAATCGCCACCTTGCCTGATAACTGATTCATTTGCCGATCCTTATGCTGGTTGTCTGTCGGGCTTCGAGCATAAGGAAGGCGGTAGCGCCGATCTATCCGTTTCTTGCTTTGACGTGTGCCGGACTCGCGCCAGGCGGGATGAATCCGCGCGGCGCGATCACTACCGTTTCCGGCCTTCAGCGTACTCGATGGAACCATGGTTCCGTCAGGATGCGTCCGCGCGGACCTTCAGGCCCTGGCTTCTGGAACGAACTCCACGAAGCGATGATCCTCGCCATCGAGTTCCTCTTCAATGATCGGCACAATGCGCGCCCAATCCCCTCCGGCCAGACCCGCGCCGATCTTGGGATAGCCGATCCGTTTTCCCGTGAAGCGGGATTTGACCGCTTTCATCACCAGCCGGATTGCCGCGTAGTCGGCTTTGTTGCCGTCGCCGCGCCAGTGATACTGCGTGTAACCGTTGACTATGAAGAATTTTCGTCCGTTGCGGTCGATCTCTGCAACAGAAATCGTTCCCAGCTTCGACATGTCTCCTTTTGCTGTGGCTTGATCAGCTGCGAACGCTTCGGGAAACAGGCGTTTGATCGAGAGCGCAATGCCTTTGCCCATCTGGCACTGGCAATTACAGCCGTGAACGATGACATCGACAGTGCCATCGAGTGCAAGCTGGAGGAGGTCGCCGGTAAGTATCTTCATGGTTTTTCCAAGTCAGCCGTTCAATGTATCGAACTCAATGACAGTGGCGCCGATCGCGTGCGCGAACTCGTGGTCGTGCGTGGAAACGAGGATGACGTTGGCGCCGCTGCGCGCCCGCAGCAGCTCGATCAGGACCAGGCGCGCGGCGGCATCGAGCCCGTTCGAGGGTTCATCGAACAGCATCACGCACGGATCGCCGATCCACGCCGCGGCCAGCATCAACTTCTTTTGCGTACCGAGCGACATATCGCCACAGCGCGTGTCCAGATGACTGCCCAGACCGAAACGCGCGCAGACATCCATCACCTCCGCGCTGAGCGCGCAGCGCTTGGCGAACGCCACGAACGCCAGCAGCTCGCGCCCGGTCATGAAGGGATAGACCGGGCACTCATCGGGCGCGTAGGCCAGGCGCGCCCTGGCCTGCATGGATGCGTCCCGCAGCGGCTGGCGGTCTATCCAGACCATGCCGCTGTCGGCTTCCACCGCACCGGCCAACACACCCAGCAAGGTCGACTTTCCGATGCCGTTCGGGCCGCGCAGCACAAATGCGCCGGACGCGAAATGGTGACTGACATTGCGCAGCACGCTCTTGCTGCCATATGACTTACAAACCTGTTCAAAGCGCAGCAAGGTAATCCTCCTGGTAGATCAACGCAATCGTCAAGGCGCCCCACGTGCCGGCCACGATTGAACTGAGCACCACCGAATGGCGCTCATTGAATAGCTGCGGCACGCGCAGCACGCACAACAGCGCGACGCTCGACGCGGCGCCGGCAATCATGTTCACCGGCGAGCCCACGCGATGGACCAGCAGGGCGACGGCGGGAATCGCAAGAAAAGGCAGGGCCAGCGTTACCACCACCGCGATGTCGAAGCTGCGCCACCACCCCGGCCGCAGGGGCAGCGCCGCGAAGTAGCGGGCAGCGTCGGCATGCGCCATCTGCAGGCCGCGATACAGGCCGCTGATCGACAGCGCCATGAGCACCTGTGCGATCACCGCAACCCCCAACGCGCGCCGGTCATGGCCGAACACTTGCATCAAGGCGAGTGCGGCCGCTGCGATGCAGGCGGCACCCATGGCCTTGCCGGTTACCTCGGAACGGCGCTGGCGCAACAGGACCCCGGCCGAAACCAGGATGGCGGGATGAAGACGGCGGCCCGTCGCCAGCAGCAGCGCGGCGAACGGCGCGCCAGCGCGCGCAAACGCGGCTTGCCAGCGCCTGCCCGCGCGCGCAAGCCGGAGCGCCAGCAACGCGCAGGCAGCGCACCCCACCAGCAGGCACGCGCCAGCCTGGAAGCCGGTGTTGACGGCAACCGCCAGCAGCAGGTCGCCCGCCGCGACCGCGATCCAGGCCAGCCGGCGCCGGTCCAGCGCGCCCAGTTGGGCTGCCAGCGCCAGCAGGCCGACCACGAGCATCAGCAAGAAGTTCGCTGCCTGCCCGCGGCCAGGGCCAACGACGAGCAGCGCGCACACCAGCGGCACCAGCAGGGGGCTGTCGGCCAGCACCAGCACGATGGTGTCGACCCGGCGCCGGTAGCGCTCGGTGAACGGAAGCGAGCGGGCATACGCCATGAATGCCCCGCCGCCGATCTGCTCGCGCTGCATCAGGGCCCACATGACGGCGATGGCCTGCAAGGCGATGAGATAGGCGAAGCGCCACGCGGCGCCATGCGCAGGCGACAGCAGCGCCAGCAGCGGCGTGGCCAGCGAATCGACATTCGAGAACAGCGACATGTTGGCCGATCCCAGGATGCCGCACAACAGCACCAGCGCCTGCCAGCGCCGCAGCAAGACGCGCGCCGTGCTGACGGCATACCAGCGCAGGCGAAAGCGCAACAGGGTGGCGGGAAGGATGCTGTTCTCCAGAGGAATCGACTGGCGCCGAGTGTAGGGCTGGATAATTAGAGACTGCTTAACAACCGTACCTCCTGGTCCCGCTCGTCACCGTCGCATGTGCGCCGCCGATCACGCGCCGTGTCAGGGCCAGGCCAGCGAAAACAAGCCTTCCCGGGCCGAGCCGATCAGCACCTCGCGCGAGCCGGGCAAATAGAGCAGCCGCCGGCTCGACGGCGCGACCCCGGAGCGCTCATCGAGCGTCGCCACATGGCGCCGCTCCGCATCGAGCAGCACCACTTGCCCTCCCGAGAACAGAATCCACCAGCGGCCCGCATCGTCGATGACCAGATCGACCGGATGCCCGAGCGGGCGCGCCGGCGCGGGCTCGATCGCAAACAGCACGGGCACCATGCGCGCGCCGTCCCAGTATTGCACGCTGGCACCCACCGCACCGATGATATTGCGTGAGGCATTGCGGTACAGCACCTCAACACGGCCTGCCGATATGCGCCGCGCGGCGCCCCTGGCATCGGCTTCAATGATGCCAAGGCGGGTAGCGGCCCATACCCGGCCGTCAGGCCAGGCCAGCAGCCGGCCGCTGGGCTCGGCCTGGCGGCCGGGCAGCGGCACGAAGCGGGCGCTGCCATCGTTGGGCAGGAAGTGCAGGCCGGCGCCGGCGCCGCCGAAGGGCGCGGCGCCGGCCGCCATCCACATGCCGCCGGACGTGATCGCCACATCGAGCGGCATCGCGCCTGGCTCAAGCGCCAGCGCTTGCGTTGCTCCTTGCCGCAGGCGCAGCAAGCCCTGCGACAGTTGCACCGCAATGACCTGGTCCGGCTCCGCGTACGCGGCCGCGCCGTAGACGCCCACCGGCAGGTCGATACCGGCGCGCCACTGGCGTACCACGCGCCAGCCGTCCGCCGTGCGTGCCAGCTCCAGCGGGCCGCTGGCCGGCGAACTGAGAAGCGCAAGGGCGCCGTTCGCTTTGTATTCCATCGGCAAGGCGTCGATCGGAATCGCGCCCCCGGACGCAGGCGTCAGGGCCAGCGGCGTGCCGTCCTTCCCCAGTTGCCAGACGGCGCCATCGGAGGCCACCAGCAGGCCGAGACGGGCGTCATGGAGCAAGGCGGTGGCGTTGCTCACACGCGGGTCGGCGGAAAGCGGCTTGAGCGGACCGCAGCCCAGCGCATGGAGGCCGGCACCGGCGCGCGCGACGATCAGGTCCGGGCCGGCTTGCACCAGGCCGGTCACCGGCTCGCTGAAGCTGGCCCGCGAGCAGTGCGGGCTGAGCCGGCCATCCTGGTCCAGGCTCATCACGACATGGCGGCGCGAGGCGGGATTGGCCGCGGACTGGCTCACCATCACCAGGATGGTGGAGCGGCCATCGGCTGCCCTGGCAATGGCGGCAACGCCGACCGTGCCGGCGGGCGCGCCGTCGGCCAGGCGCCAGGTACGCAGTTGCGCGCCGCACTGGCGCGCGTACCAGGGCCGCTGTCCGGCGCCATCGACCTGGATGCCGGCCAGGTGGAAACAGCCATCGTTGCGGTCGACCAGGCCGGCGGTGGCCACCACCCCGCCGCCCAGCCCCGGATCCCAGGCTTGCACGCGCGTGCCATCCCACTGCCACAGCGATGCGTCAGCCTGGCCCCCGGCGCCGTCGGGGTCGGGCTGGCTGAGCTGGAAGATCGCCGCATTGTCCCGGGTGGCCGCCAGCACCAGGTCGGCGGCCAGGTTGTCGCGGCCCGTGCCCGCTGGCGCGAGCGCCTTGGCGCTGCCATCGCGCGGGTCGACCAGCACCAGCCCGGCGCGGGTACCAACCAGCAGGCGGCCATCGGGCAAGGCGGCCAGTTCCTGCGCAACGGCCGAGGGCAAGCCTTGGCCGAGATCGAAGCGCATGCTGCGCGCGCCACGCTCGAACCCGACCAGGCCGCCGCCACGGCTGGCCACCCACAGGCGGCCGTCGACCACGGCCATGGCGGCCCCGGCCAGGGGGGGATCGAGCACGCGCTGCGCCGACGGCAAGCCGGCGCCAAACGCATGCCCGAGCGCGGCGGCGGCGGCCAGGGCGGCGAGCACGCGCCGGGCGTGCTTGCTCTCATGTGGGGCGCGCATCAATAGTCCGATCCTCCCGTGGTGGTAATGACCGCATAGGGCGGCGGAACCGTCCACAGGCCCGCGCCGGGGGAGGTGGAGATGCGTTCGTTGCCATCCAGGGCGTCACGCGTGCGGGTCCGGTAGTACACGCGCGTGAGGTGGCCGCCGCTTTGCAGCGTGGTCCACTGGGCCGCATTCGGGGTCCAGGTGTCGGAGCATTCCGGCGACGCCGGCGTGGCGGTGTTCAGGTCGACCACGCGCCAGCCGCTGTTGATGGTCGATGCCGGCGAAAAGGCCTGATCGGTCGATGCTTCGACGATGTACTTGGCATTGCAGATCGCCGTGCCGCTGACCGGCCGGGCGCTGGTGCCGGTAAAGCGGAAGCGCGGGCCGGTCCAGACCTGGAAGGTCGGTGCGGGGCCGCCCAGCTTGAGGAAATCCGTTTCCCGGTGCGTAATGCCGTCCACCACCGGATCGTCGCCCAGGTCGTTGTCGTTCATGTCGATCACGGCATCGGCACCGTTCTCGCCGGTGGGGCAGATGGCCGCGTCGGAGGTGCCGGGGTCGCCGTCGATGCAGGCCGATGGAATGGCAAACACGCCGCCCTTGGCGAAGCCGGCCAGCACTTTGTTGGTCGTGTGGTTGCCGTTGTGCGCGAATGCCGGCGGCCCGCCCGGCAAGCCGGAGGTGGCCCATTGCTCGACCATTTCGAGTTCCAGGTCGCGCAGCACGTTATAGATGCCACGGTCGCCGCCGCCCACGCTGCCGGAAAAGCCGGCGTTCTTGAGCGCGCGCGTGAAGCGGACAAAATACTGCGGATGCCCGGATGGCCGGCACTTGCTGCGCATGCCCTCGCGCACTTGCCACAGGATCGCCGAGCCGATCTGCATGTCGGCGTAGTCGATGCTCGACAGGTCGCGGTGTTCCGGGAAATGGTCGCCCGGGATGGCGGGATTGAACGGGGTCGTGACTTCATGCAGGCGCGGCAGGCTGCCGGCCTCGCTGTGGCCACGGCTGCCCTGGCAGTTATTGCTGGCATTGACGCCGCCCAGGTTCTTGGCGGCCCAGCCGGAAGTGCAGTTGGTGTTATCGAAATGATCGGCCCAGGCGTCGGCCAGGTCGTGCATCGAGCCCATGCCGAACGGAATGGCACAGGGCGCCATGCCGCACCAGTTGGCGGGGCGGCCGTCGGTGAAACGTTGCACCGCGTTGTGCGCCAGTTCGTGGCTGACCACCGTGTTGTCGTGGGCAAAGTTCATGAAGTTGGTGGCGCTGGCAGTGCCATCCGAATAGTTGGGGCAGGTCGCGTCGAAGTAGCCCTGGCAGGCCCCGAAATTCATGCTGGACCAGGCATTGCAGCCGGCCGAGGCCGACTCTATGCGCGGATTCCACGGGCTGGTCGGGAAGGGCGTGTAGATCCCGTGCGCAAGCGATTGCTTCCAGTTCAGGTGAAACACGCCGAAGTAGTTCACCTGCTGGAACCGTGGATTGGCGCCGCTGAAGCAAGTCGCGGTCGCGCCGTTGTTGATGGGTGCCTGGTTGAAGTTCGCCAAGGTTGCACTGCTCCCGCCCAGGGTGCTCGATACCGACACATCCTCGGCATCGAAACCGTCGGCCTGGTGGTCCACGCGCGAGACCACGCCGGCCAGCTTGAGGGTGTATTGTCCGCCGACCGCGGGGTCGACCGCGAAGCTGCGCACCTGGGTCGCCCCGGTGCCGGGATCGCGCCGCCACACATTGCCGGTCGCGCTGACATCGGAGACGAGCGGGCGCATTTTCAGAATGGTGCCGGTGGCGGCATCGGACCAGACCCTGAACGGCACCGCCTGGCCAAAGCTGATGCCTTCGACGACCATGCGCCATGCGTAGCGCAGGGAAACACCGCCAGCGCTGTCGTTACCGAAAGGCAGCAGCACCAGCGATGGACCGTCGAGCACGCGCTTGCCGTCGACGCTGTCGATGCCCTTGACCCTGCTCAAGGCCGCGTACGCGCGCAGGTCGGCACCCTCGGCGCTTTGCGGGCGCGCGTTGGCGATCGAATAGCGGTGGAGCAGCGAGCCGCGCACGCTGGTGACGCTCTGCCCTTCCCAGCGCGAGGCCAGCAGCAGGGTGTGCTCGATCGGCACGTCGCCTTCGACCTGCATGAAGGGGTAGATGATTTCCTGGCGTTCGATGTCGGCCTTGTACTGGGCGAAGGTCAGGCCGCGCGCGATCAGCAGGTTGCGCTCGACATCGTCGGTGGGCGCGCGCTTGCCGAGGAAGGCGTCGACCATGTCCAGGGTGCGCGGGCGGGTGGCTTTTTCATTGCCCTGGTATTCAAGGGCCAGCAACTGGGCGACACCGTCGAGCTGCGGCCGCGTCTGCGGCAGGCCGGCCTCGGGGGCGCGCCGCAGAC
Source organism: Massilia frigida (assembly GCF_011682175.1). Lineage (GTDB taxonomy): Bacteria > Pseudomonadota > Gammaproteobacteria > Burkholderiales > Burkholderiaceae_D > Telluria_A > Telluria_A frigida. The sequence goes on along the minus strand of NZ_WHJG01000035.1, from coordinate 35,078 downwards.
GCCGCATGCCGCCTTCGAAATGCAGCGCGCTCAGCAGCGGGACGATCACCTTGTTGGCGACATCGGCGCCCGACAGCGTGACCGCTTCGGTTGGCGGGATGCGCATGAAAACGTGGCCCATGTCCTGGTTGGGCAAGGACACCTGCGCGCCCTTGGGCAAGACGCGCAAATCCACCGTCGGCGCGCGGCCCGGCTTGATGGTCGGGGTATCGATCGATGGAAACACGACTTCCGACGGGCCGGGGCCCGTGCTCACTTGCAGGTTGGCTGCCGGCCCGGCTGCCAGGGCGGTGCAGCTGCCCGCCAGGAGTGAGATTGCAGCGAGCAATGGGCGCAGCCGAAAGCGGCGCGGGAGCGAGCGTAGAGAGTCCATGTTGCATCCTTCCAGGAAACCAGAGAACGATTGACCAAAATCAGTATAGGTACTGTATTTACAGACAATCTCACCGATTGTCACAGTGGTGAAAATGGTAAAAAGCAGCTTGCCCGGGGTGGCTGGCGCGGCATGCTTGCAGCGGCTGTGATTGGCGTTCAAGTATGATGTGCGCGAAATTATGAAAAACACTCTCGAGGAAAAAAACGCGGCGCCCAGCGAGCGCCCCAGCATGGCCGCGAGCATGACTGCCGCTGTGCTGCGCCGCAGCCTGGCGTGGGCGGCGCTGGTGCTGTCCTGCGCCGCCCAGGCCGGCACGCCCCCACTGTCCAGTTACGCCCACACCGCCTGGAACGGCCAGCGCGGCGCACCCGCCGACGTCGTGCAGTTCACCCAGACCCTGGATGGATGGCTGTGGATCAGTTCACCCAACGGCCTGTTTCGCTTCGACGGCGTCGACTTCGAGCGCATGGACAGCGTGCAGGGCCATCGCCTGCACTCGACCAATACGCTGGGACTGCTGACCACGCGCGACGGGCGCTTGTGGGTAGGCGGGCGCTTCGGCGGCATCAGCATGTTCGCGGATGGCCGCATGCGCCTGTTTACCGAAGCGGACGGCCTGCCCCGGGGCGCCGTCATGACCATGACCGAGGGACCGGATGGCAGCGTGTGGGCCGCCACCAGCACCGGTCTCGGCCACCTGGCGCCGGGCGCGGCGCGCTTTCGCCGCGTCGGCCTGCAAGAAGGCTTGCCGGAAAAGCCGGCCCGCCAGATCTTGTATGGCCGCGACGGCCGCCAGTGGGTATCGGTCGAAGGCGGCATCTACTTCCGCGATCCGGGCCAGGCATCCTACCGGCGCGCGTGGCCGCATATCGACCTGATGGCCATGGCCGAAGCGCCCGACGGCACCTTGTGGGGCTCCGACGGCGTCGACAAGCATTACCGGGTCTTGCCCGCCACGCCGCGCGGCAAGCCGCAGCCCCGCGCCGAACTGGGCGGCAACGGCGCCTTGTTCGACCGCGATGGCACGATGTGGATCCTGAAAGTGAACGCGCTCGAACGGCGCCAGGCCCCGTATGTCGGCAAGGCCGCCAGCGCGCAACAGCTGACGCGCGCGCATGGCATGAGCGGTCCGTTGCCGCAATCGGCGTTCGAGGACCGCGAAGGCAATCTGTGGATCGGCACCTCGGCCGGCCTTGACCGCCTGCGCCGCACGCGTCTGCGGCCGGTGCCGGCCGCCACCGCGTTCGACCGCCCGGGCGTGATCGCCGACGAGCGCGGCGGCGTGATCATCGGCGACCGGCGCCAACCGCTGCGCCGCTACGACGCCCAGGGCGCGCACGAGAGCGTGGGGAACCTGACGCTCACCGCCGCCTACCGCGCCGCCGACGGCGCCCTGTGGCTGGCCAGCTTCAACGAGCGCTGGCGGCGCGCCGCCTCGGGTGCGCTCACGCGCCTGCCGCACCCGGCGCACCTGGCCGGTTACGACATGCAGGCCATGACGATCGACGGCCAGGGCCGCATGTGGGGTTCGCTCTCGCGCCAGGGTGTGTTCAGGATCGAGGACGACACCTGGCGCAAGGACGGCGGCTTGCCCGGCATGCCGGACGGCCTGGCCCTGGCGCTGGCGACCGACCCCGCCGGGCGGGTGTGGGCCGGCTTCCTGCGCAACCGGATTGCCCTGATCGACGACACGCGGGTGCGGGTGTTCGGCGAGGCCGACGGCTTGCAGCTGGGAGACGTGCAATCGCTGCTGGTGGACGGCGCGCGCATCTGGGCCGGCGGGCGCGACGGGCTGGCCTGGTATGACGGCCTGCGCTGGCACGGCGCCAGCGTCGCCGGCGGGCAGCGCTTGCGCGGCATCTCGGGCATGGTGCGTACCGCCACGGGCGAGCTGTGGCTGTACGGCTCCGATGGCATCAGCCGCATTGGCGCCGCCGACGTCGGGCGTCTCTTGCGCGAGCCGGCCTGGCCCTTGCCGTTCGAGCGTTTCGACGGGCTCGACGGCCTGGTCGGCAGCGCCGAGCAATTGCGTCCCTTGCCATCGATGACGCAGAGCAGCGACGGCCGGCTCTGGTTCGCCACCGCCAGCGAAGTGGCCAGTATCGATCCGGCCACCGTCTCGCGCAACCGGCTGGCGCCGCCGGTGCAAGTACTCTCGCTGCGTTCGGGCGATGTCGCCTACCCGGCGCAGGGACGCCTGCGCCTGCCCATCGGCGCGCGCGACCTGCGCATCGCTTACACCGCACTGAGCCTGGCGATTCCGGAACGGGTGCGCTTCCGCTACAAGCTCGACGGGTTCGATGAGCGCTGGCAGGATGCCGGCACGCGCCGCGAAGCGGTGTACACCAACTTGCGTCCCGGCGCCTACCGCTTCCGCGTGGCGGCCGCCAACGAGGATGGGGTATGGAACGATACCGGCGCCACGCTGGAACTGGTGCTGCCGCCGCGCTTCGTCGAAACCGGATGGTTTATCGCCCTGATGGTGCTGCTTGGTGCGGCGCTGTTGGGCGCGCTGTACTGGCTGCGCGTGCGGCGCCTGACCGAACGCCTGCGCGACCGGATGCAGGAGCGCCTGGCCGAGCGCGAACGCATCGCGCGCGGCCTGCACGACACGCTGCTGCAAAGCGTGCAGGGCTTGATCATGCTGTTCGGCCAGCAAGCGCGCAGCCTGCCGATCGGCACCGAGGAGCGCGGCAAGATCGAGCAAACGCTCGATCTTGCCGACGAGCTGATGAGCGAAGGGCGCGACTGCATTTCGGACCTGCGCAGCGCCGGTGAGCCGGAAGAGTTGGGCCAGGCGCTGGCGCAGTACGGCCGCGTGCTGCTGCAGCAGCGTTTCACGGCCAGCATCCAGGGCAAGCCGCGCACCCTGTGCGCGCGGGTGCGCGACGAGGTGCAGGCGATCGCGCGCGAAGCGCTGTTCAACGCCTCGCGCCACGCCGGCGCGAGCAAGGTGGAACTGCTCATCGACTACCGCCCAGAGGCACTTGCCGTGCTGGTGCGCGACAACGGCTGCGGCATGGCGGCGCCGGTTGCGGGGACGGCGCCGCCGCGCAAGCACTTCGGCATCGTCGGCATGTGCGAGCGCGCCCGGGCGCTGGGCGCGGTCTGCACCTTGCTCTCGGCGCCCGGCCAGGGCACCTCCATGCAACTCGACATCCCGGCCGAGCAGGCCTACCCCGGGCGCCGCACGGCGGCCCTGTTCCAAAGGCTGCGCCAGCGGCGGCGTGTGCATGCCGAGGCGGCGTAGCGCCTAGCCCGAATGAGCTAGAGCGCTTGCACTCCGCGTGACGATGGCGCCGGCGGCCCTGCACGGTACGCTATGGCCGGCATGTTCACCATGCCCGCTATTGACTACTACAGAGGAAAGCATGACCAACCATACCAATCCGGACCAGCGGCGCCGCAACGTGCTGCTGAGCGCGGCCACCGCTGCCGCCGGCGTCTCGCTCGCCAGCGCCGCCGCCGCCACTCCATCGAATCGGACGCGCCCGCCCGCCACCCTGACCACGCGCGACGGCGTCACGCTGTACTACAAGGACTGGGGGCCGAAGAACGGCCAGCCGGTGGTCTTCAGCCATGGCTGGCCGCTGAACTCGGACAGCTGGGAAGCGCAGATGATCTTCCTGGCCGATCATGGCTACCGCTGCATCGCGCACGACCGCCGTGGCCACGGCCGTTCGAGCCAGCCGTGGGAGGGCAACGACATGGACCACTATGCCGACGACCTGGCCCAGCTGATCGAGACGCTGGACCTGAAGGGTGCGGTCCTGGTCGGCTTTTCCACCGGGGGCGGCGAAGTGGCGCGCTACGTCGGGCGTCACGGCACCAAGCGCGTGGCCGGGCTGGCGCTGGTGTCGGCCGTGCCGCCGCTGATGCTCAAGACCGCGGACCATCCCGGCGGACTGCCGCGCGACGTGTTCGACGGCATCCGCGCCGGATCGCTGGCAAACCGCTCGCAGCTGTACAAGGATATCGCCGCCGGTCCGTTCTTCGGCTTCAACCGCCCGGGCGCGAAAGTGTCGCAGGGCCTCATCGACGGCTGGTGGATGCAGGGCATGATGGCCGGCCACAAGAACACCTACGACTCGATCAAGGCGTTCTCCGAAACCGATTTCCGCGACGACCTGCGTAAATTCGACAAGCCGACCCTGATCATCCATGGCGACGACGACCAGATCGTTCCGATCGACGCCTCCGGGCGCGCCGCCGCGGCCATCGTCAAGCACGCCACACTGCTGGTCTATCCGGGCGCGCCGCACGGCCTGACCGACACCCATAAAGACCGGGTGAACAGCGACCTGCTGGCGTTTCTCAAGGGCGCAGGCTAGAGGGAAATGATGCCGCGCTTGACCGCAAGCGCGACCGCGTGGGTGCGGTCATGCGCGTGCAGCTTGGCGAGGATGGTGCGGATATGCGCCTTGACGGTGTCTTCGGCGATCCCCAGCAGCGCCCCGATCTGCTTGTTGCCGTTGCCGGCGGCGGCGCTGCGCAGCACCTCGGCCTCACGCTCGCTCAGCTTGGGTTGGCCCAGTTGCTCGACCAGCGTGCGCGCGACGTCGGACGGGATCCAGCGCCTGCCGGCGTGCACCGCGACAATCGCATCGATCAAGTCCTTGCGCAGGCTGTGCTTCATCAGGAAACCGGCGGCACCGAGTTCGACCGCGCGGCGCATCTGGTGATCGCCCGCCAGGGTGGTGAGCATGATCACGCGGGCATCGCCGTGCAGCCGGCGTATCGCTTCGAGCGCCTGCAAGCCGTCCATGCGGGGCATGGCGATGTCCATGATGGTGAGGTCCGGGCGCAGCGCCTCGAACGCATCGAGAACGCCGACGCCGTCCTCGAGTTCGCCCACCACGCACATGCCGGCCTGGCTGGCAATGGTGTCGGCCAGTCCCGCCAGGATCATGGGATGGTCGTCGACCAGAAGGATGCGGATCGGCTTGCTGCTGGATGGTTCAGTACTGCTCAAGACTTGCACTCCGTGATGGTGGGCGGCGGAAAGGCGTGCAGTTTAATACACAAACCGGCAGGGCAATCGGCGAGCGCCGCTTGTCCGTTCGGATTAACGAGAAATACGGTTGGCATGAGGCCAGCCGCCCCACAGGAGAAATCATGAGTTTCATTATGAAGATTGCGGTCAGCGCGGTATCGCTGGTGTTGGTGTCCACGCAGGTCATGGCACAGCCGGCACCGAAGTTCGATGCCAAAGGGATTGCGCGCACCGAAACCGTGCGCAGCCAGTTCGACAGTCAACGCGAGGCGATCCAGGTCCGGGTCGACTTCGCGCCAGGCGCCTCGTTTCCGAAGCACTCGCACCCGGGTGTGGAAATTGCGTATGTGCTGAGCGGTTCGATCGAGTATGAATTGAACGGCAAGACGGTGCGTTTGCAGGCCGGCGAATCGATTTACATTCCGGCCGGCGCGGTGCACTCGGCAAAAAATACCGGCACCGGCATCACGTCCGAGCTGGCCACCTACGTGGTGGAAAAAAATCAGCCGATCGTGATTCTCGACAAATAAACAGCGGACGAATGCGTCGATCACCCGGCGCCATCGAGGCTGGGCGCGCGTGCGTCAGGTGCTCAGATCGGTATCGTCCCAGTCATCCCCTGCTGCCAGCGCCCACGTGAGGGAGTGGCGGCGTTCGTGAACGGTGCCGCCATGCATGACGGGGTCGAAACCCGCAGGCACGGTGGCGCCACCCAGTTGGGCACTTCTGACTGCGTTATGGGCACAGTAGAATTTGTACTCCATGTAGATCACCTCGCTGGCCGGGCGCACTGAGACGCCCGCTGAGAAAGCGGCGGCATTGCCATTCCAGCCAGGCAGAAAGTCGAACAGCATCGCCTTGACGACGTCATCGGAAATCTGGCTGGCATCGAGTCCCGGCACCCGCTCAAAGCCTGCGATCCATGCCAGTGCCCACATGTTTTCCAGCCGCCACCCGACCGTATTGGCATGCAGCGATTGCGACCGCTGGCGCGGCAGATTAATCAGTGCAAGTTCGCTTTCCGTCATCGATGCGCGCAGCTCGTTGCGCTCGATGTAGCCTTGCAGGAGCGCAGTCGCGGCGACATATTCGGGTATTGCGGCCCAGGCGAACACGGCCTGCAATGCCATCAGCCGCGTGCAGACCTCGTGCGCATCACGCACACGGACGTCGAGGTCGGGCAGGGGCAAGGAATCGGCAGGCTGAAAGCCGAGTGAGGCCAGTTCGCTGAATACCCCTTGTTTCAATGCCAGTTGCTGGTTCTTGAGCGCGTCCGGCGCTGGCAGGATGGGGGCATATGCCGGCCACGTGGCCCCCGGGTCGCATTCCGTGAGGCCGTACAGCACCCTGCCATGGGCATCGCGCATGGCCGATGGGGTGAACCATACCGCGTCCAGCGCTTCGGCGATCGCCGACAAAACGGCGTATCGTTCGTCACCGGGTTCAGCATCGGGATCGCAGATCGTGCCCAGTACGAAACCGAATTTTTCAGTCAGGGCGAGCACCTTTGCCTGTTCCGGCGCCTCCGGAAAGCGCGAGAAATAGCCGCGCATGCCGTTCATCTGAAGCTGCCACCCCGGCCCGCTGTAGTAATCGGGATCGTGGGTGATCCTCAGCCGATGATTCGCCAGCCGTCCACCCGTGTTGACGACGATTTCGCTCCACGCGTCTTCCGTTCCGACCACCGTGTACAAGGCCTTCATTTTCCGCAACACGGCAATGACAAGTGCGGGATTCTTTTTTCTCGGCGAAGAGCGTGACGGGTTCGGTTGCCATGGTCGGATGTATCCTTGGGTCCTTGAATGAATTGGAAGCAAACGCAGTGTGTCAGTTGGCCAAGCAGGACGCCGGCAAGACCTCGTCGTCACCGCTGCCGTGGCAAGTGATCGGGCTGGCCGCCGCGTGTCGCTGCAGCCATGTCATTCCAGCGGCTAAAGCCGGGATGCCCTGGAACCATGCCATCACGGCGTCTTTCTCCTTGAAGACGCACGGGATAACGATGCTGGACCGTTTTCTTCGACGAGACTGCACCCACAAGACTGAGCCGTAGTTGCGATCGTATACCTCCTTGAAGCTCTCGATGTCGCTGCGTTCAATTGTCCGGGTCGTATAAGCGCGGCGCAGGGTGAGGGCATGTGGTGTCAATGTCAGCCGAAAGCGCAGCGAGGTCGTCACCAGCCATACGCCACCGCACAGGAACGGAATAATCAAGGAAGCCGTACCGAGAAACGCGTTCTGAGGAACGGTGGTCCACGACGTGTTCAAGATCCCGGCAATCATGCCAAGCGTCAGGAAGGCGCCGAAGACGAAATAATGGATCCGTATACTGGCATATTGATAATAGTGCATGGTGGGCGTTGGCGCGTGGAGATATTCGAGGCGGGCGATCCTGCATCTTTTCCCGCATGTGGCTGGGTTATGAAACAGGAGTTTAGCGATGCTATTTTAGCAGCGGCCGGGCCACGCCCACCGATGCCGGGCGCGTCACGACGCAACCAGCTTGCGCAACCAACCCAGCAGCACCGTGGGCAGCAGCTCGGCGCGCTGCAACAGGGCGTAGGCATGCTCGCCGAACACGGCCGGCAGGTAGCTCGCAGCTTGGCGGTCAATGGTCAGGCAGAACGGCGCGATGCCCTGCAGGCGCGCCTCGATGACAGCCTGGCGCAAGTCTTCCACGCCATAGCGCCCGTCGTACTGGTCCACGTCGTTGGGCTTGCCATCTGAAATCACGATCAGCAGCTTGTGCCGGGCCGCCTGCGTCATCAGGGCGGCGCTGGCATGGCGCAGGGCGGCGCCGGCGCGGGTAAAGTTTTCCGGCTCCAGTCCGGCGATGCGCAGCGCCACCTCATTGCCATACGGTTCAGGGAAGCGCTTGATGGCATGCACCACCACCCCACCCGGCCCCTCGCCGGAAAAGCCGAGCACGCTGAACGGCTCGCCCAGGCCCTGCAACGCCGCGCAGACCATGAGCAGGGCTTCGCGTTCGACGTCGATCACGCGGCACTGGCCGGACACCCAGCTGTCGGTCGAGCCGCTGATGTCGACCAGCAGCATCACGGCCAGGTCGCGCCGGCCGCGCCGTTCGGCCTCGTACAGGCGCTGGTCGAGCTTGCCGCCGGCGAGCAGCTGCGCCTGGTTGTCGATCCAGCCTTGCAGGTCGATGGCATCGCCGTCGAGCTGCTGGCGCAGCCGGGTGCGCTCAGTGCGCAGCAGTTCGAACTGGCGCCGCACTGCGCGCAGCAGCGGCGCCTGGCGCCGCAAGATGGCGTCCACCGTGGCCTGCGCGCCGGGCAGCGCGGTGCGCACCGTGACGATGGCGCCGGGGTCGCGGTAGCGACGGGTTTTCCAGTCCCATTCCGGATAAGGGCACGCTTCGCCGTCGGCGGCCTGCGGCGCCATGCCCTGGCGCCTGGCCTGGGCGTCGGGCGGGTCGTCCGAGAGCAGCACTTCGCGCGCTGCGCCGGGCGTGGACACCATGCGCGCTTCGGGCAGTTCGGACAGCGCGTCGGCAAAGTCCTCGGCGGCGGTGCCGGTATCACGGTCGGTGGGCCGCTGCACGCCCAGGGCGTCTTCGGCCTGCTCGTGCGGCTGGGCCGTCTGCACCATCATCGGTCCCGGCGGCTGCTCGTCATCCTCGTCCTGCCGGCGCGCGCGCGGGCGGCGCGCCAGCCGGGCGCTGCGCCGCGCTCCGGACTCCTCCTCACGCTCGCCGGCGCGGGAAGCTGCCGCAGCGCAGGCGGGCGCCGGCATGAATTCGCCCAGCCAGTCGTCGCCTGCCAGGACCCGGCGCTGCGCCTGCCCGCCCGGCGCGGCCAGGCTGGGCGCCATGCGGCGCGCCTGCTCCAGCACCTGGAGCGGCGTGCCTGCATCATCGGCGGGGGTGCCCGCCAGGACGGCTTGCAGCGCCTGTTCCAGCGGGTGCAGGGAGGGCGCGAGCGTGCGCAGCGGGGGGCGCGCGGCCAGCGCCGTTCGGCGCCAATCCTGCAGGGCGCCCGCGATGCCGGGCAGCAGCCGCTCCAGCGCGGCGTCGGCGGCGCGCGCTTCGAGCAGGTGGTAGCAGGCTTGCACCCAGGCGCTCTCGCGCTGCGGGTAGTGCAGCGCGCTGCCGCGCGTGGCGCGCATGGCTTGTTGCAGCAGCAGCAGGCGATAGCGCGCCAGCGCGCGCTGTTGCACGCCGTCGATGCCGCTGGCGATGGCGCGCGGCAGCCAGATGCTGTGGCCGTCGGTGCCCGGCAGCGCGCTGGCCGGCGGCGGCGCTTCGTGGCGGCGCAGGAGCTTGTCGAGGAAGGTGCGCGGGGCCGGCGGCTGGGAGGGACGCAGGCGGAAGCTGCGGCCGAAGACGGCGTGGGCCAGCAGATCGAGGCGCGCGGCCACGTCGCACAATTCCAGCTGCGCCGGGCCGGGACGCGGGCGATGGCGCCGCCAGTAAGCTTGCACGAAGATGGTGGCGTGCCGGGCGGCATCGGTGATGAGGTCTTCCGCCTCCGCCATGGCTAGACGAAACTGGCGCCGACTAGGTCGCGCATGGCGCCCACCAGGGCCGGCTCGTCGGACAGGGGGGCGACGATGGCCGCGCAGCAGGCCTCGGCCACCGGGATGCCGCCGCCGATCAGGCGCGCGGCGGCGATCAAGAGGCGCGTGCTGGGCACTTCGGCCAGGCCGCGGTCGCGCAGCTGGCGCAAGCGGGTGCCGAGCGTGACGAGGGCGATGGCAAGGCTGGCGTCGACCTGCCCCTCGTGCGCCACGATGGCGGCCTCGCGCGCGGGCGGCGGGAAGTCGAAATCGAAGGCGACGAAGCGCTGCCGCGTGGACGGCTTCATGTCCTTGAGCATGCGCTGGTAGCCGGGGTTGTAGGACACCACCAGCTGGAAGCCGGGCGCCGCCATCACGCTTTCGCCGGTCTTGTCGATCGGCAGCATGCGCCGGTGGTCGCTCAGGGGATGCAGCACCACCACCGTGTCCTGGCGCGCCTCGACCACTTCGTCCAGGTAGCAGATGGCGCCGTCGCGTACGGCGCGGGTCAGCGGGCCATCGTGCCATGCGGTGCCGCTGGCGCCGATCAGGAAGCGTCCCACCAGGTCGGATGTGCTGAGGTCGTCGTGACAGGAAATGGTGATTAGCGGGCGCTGCAGGCGCCAGGCCATGTATTCGACAAAGCGCGTCTTGCCGCAGCCGGTCGGCCCCTTGAGCATGACCGCCAGCTGGCGCCGGTGGCACTGCTCGAACAAGGCCACCTCGCCCGCGTTTTCCAGGTAATAGGGCGCCGCTGGCGCGGGATCGTCCTTGCTCACGCCGGCTGCGCCCTTGGCAGCGGCGCCGCCGGGTCGCCTTCCTCAAGCGCCCCCAGGCGCGGTGCGAAGCGGAAGAAGTCGATGATGAACAGCGCCACCCCGATCGCGAACATGGATCCGGTAGCGAGCAGCATGACGAAGTGAATCTGGATTTTGAGCTGGGCATCCAGGAAGCCCAGGCCCATGATACGTTCCAGATAAACCTGGGCGATGCCGGCCGTCGCAAACGAGAGCGTCATGCCGAACATGCCGCCAAGCTGCAGCCAGAACGACCAGTAGCCCATCGCGGTGCCTTGTTCCGGGCGCCGCGACAGCCCCGGCATGGCATAGCTGATCATGGCCAGCACGATCATGACATACGCGCCATAGAAGGCGGCGTGGCCGTGCATGGCCGTGATCAGGGTGCCGTGGGTCCATTTGTTCACGGAGGGGAAGGTGTGCGCCAGGCCCAGCAGGCCAGCGCCGAACAGGGTGAACACGGCGCTGCCCACGGTCCAGTGCAAGGCCAGCTTGTTGGGATGCGCCACGCCGGAGCGCTTGATGGTCGAGTAGGCGTACATGGCCATGCCGACCAGGGCCACCGGTTCCAGGGCGCTGAAGACGCCGCCGATGGGCAGCCAGTAGGCCGGCACGCCGATCCAGTAGTAGTGGTGCGCCGTGCCCAGGATGCCGGCAATGAAGACCAGCCCCACGATCACGTACAGCCATTTCTCCATGACCTCGCGGTCGGCGCCGGACAGGCGGATCAGGAGATAGGCCAGGAAGCCGCCCTGGATCATTTCCCATACCCCTTCCACCCACAGGTGGATGGTCCACCAGCGGTAGTAGATCGAGACGGTGTAGTTTTCATAGTGCAGCAAGGCCGGCAGGTAGAGCACGGCGGCCAGGCCGAGCCCGCCCAGCAGCACGCCCTCGGTGGTGGTCAGGCGTCCCGATTTCTTGATCGTCATGCCGACGTTGTAGAGAAACATCAGCATGACGATCACGATCACGATCTTGTGCGGCAATGGCTGCTCCAGCAGCTTGTTGCCGGTGCCCCAGCGGAACAGGTAGCCGACGATGGCGGTGACGCCCATCAGGACCCACAGCACCAGCTGGATGTAGGCCAGCTTGGTGCTGTGCAGCTCGGTGCGCGATTCGTCCGGCACCATCCAGTAGGTGGCGCCCATGAAGCCGCACAGGACCCAGACGATCAGCAGGTTGGTATGGATGACCTTGGTAACATCGAAAGGGAGGATGTACAGCAAGGGATCGGGTCCCAGGTACTTGGTGGCGGAGAGCAGGCCGAACACCAGCTGCAGTCCGAACAGGGACAGCGCGACGGCGAAGTACCAATAGGCGACAGACTGCGACTTATATCTCATGGCAATAGCTCCGCAAAACGATTCGGCTCCAGCGTTGCTGGGCAATGACGCTTATTTCAGCGAGGACAGGTAGGCGACCAGTTGGGCAATCTGCTCCGGCGTCAGGCTCTTGCCATAGGTGTCGGGCATGAAGGACTGGCCATTGGCCGAGTACATGTCACCGGGCACGACGTGCGCGCTGGGCGAGGTCACCGCCTCCCGGATATACCCGTCCACATCGCTGGCCTTGCCCTGGTAGCCGCCGCCGGCGAGCAGGGCCGTGGTGCGGCCCACCAGGCCGGCCAGCGACGGCCCGGCCAGATTGACGCCGGGAGCGGTGGAATGGCAGGCGGTGCATGCCGGCACGGTGGTGCGGAACAGGCGTTCGCCCAGCGCGGCCGGATTGTCGTCGCTGGTGGTGGGCCGCGCCGCCGGTGGCGTGGCGGCGGGCGCGCCGGGTGGGGCCGCCGCGCCGACGTCGGTGCCGGGAAAGGTGGCGCCGGTGACCAGGATGGGGCGCGGCGGCCAGCCCTGGTTGTCGACATTCGAGACCCAATCGAGGAAAGCGATCAAGGCCGCAATGTCGGTGTCGCTGATGTCCTGCTTGGGCATGAGGCGCCGGTGCCGCGTTTCGTCGTAGAACTTGGACGGGTCCTTCATGTACGCGGTGAGGTAAGCGTTGCCGCGCAGCTTGGTGATCTTGGTCAGGTCGGGAGCGTAGTAAGCCCCTTCACCAAAGATCGTGTGGCAGTTGATGCAGTTATTTTCGTGCCACACATCCTTGCCCCGGGTGACCTGGGCAGTGATCTTGTCGGCGTTGGTAAGGCGGCCGAACTGGCGGTGGCTGTCGAGCGTCAGGGCGAGGAAGGCGAGCGCGGCGAGCACGGAGGAGCCAATGGCAAACAGGCGGGCTTGGCGTTTGTTCATGGCGCCTCCTAGACCGAGATGGCGGGCCAGTAACGCACCGAGATGATGGCCGCATAGCCGATGGATGCGAGCATCAGCAGGATGAGCAGGTACGCAAACAATTTAAGGGGAGTGATCCATCCTTGCATAGTGCCTCCTTGCTGGAAACTGCAGCGAGACTAGCACGGTTAACGGGAATTCTATTGCATAGAAAACACGTTCGTCAGATTTGTCCAGGAAAGTGATCAACGCGCGAGTGCGGTCTGTTTCGGCTCCACGCTATTTCCTGCAGAGGCTGACTCAGAAAGTAAAAGAGTATTTTTGCATTGTTAAGGCAATGTTCATGGCAAAATTAACTTAAAAGTGCGTTTTTACTCTTTTAGCTCGCTTCAAACGTCAATTTCAGGACAATACTGCAATTTCACTCTCTTAGTAAAAACCCGAAACGCGAAGTGCTACAATAGAGCAAAATTGCACTGTTACGGACGCAGCATGAAAATCAAATCGTTTGAGCAAATGGGTGCCGTTCTCCGCGCTACCCGGCTCGCACTGAATGTCCCGCTGGCCGACCTGGCCGAGACATTGGAGACTTCCCAAACCCTGTTGCGGCGGCAGGAACAAGGCCACTCTACGGTAGCGCTCAAGAAACTTTTTGCGACAATGAAAGAGCTCGGAATCGAAATGCATTTGTCCATGCCGTCGACAATTGATGAGAATTCCATTGACCTGGATGGCAAGACGACGACAAGAAAGCGAGCTCGACCATGAAGCGCGAACTGTGCGCCTACCTCGACAAGTCCTTCGTCGGAACGCTGTCGGAAAACACCGGGGTTTGGTCGTTTCAATACGATCAGGCCTGGGTCAAACATGGATATGAACTCTCTCCTGGCCTTCCTCTGAGGACGGTTCCACATGAAGACGGCGGAACCATTCGTCCAGTCCAGTGGTTCTTCGATAATCTGCTACCGGAGGCGCAAGCCAGGCAGCAGCTGATGACGTACATGAAGAACGACGTCACGGTCGGGGTGGATGCCTGGACCATGCTGTCGCACTTTGGCGCGGAGTCGGCAGGCGCCCTGACCTTGCTCCCACCAGGCAACGCGTTGCCGGAAGCAGGCCTGCTGCCGCTGTCCGACGACGACCTTGAAGCACGCATCAAGGCGATGCCGCGACAACCGCTCTCGGCCAAGGCACCGAAAAAGATGTCGCTGGCGGGAGCCCAGCAAAAACTTGCCATCGTCATGATTGACGGGCAGCTTTTCGAACCGACCGGGGCGCGCGCTTCCACCCATATCCTGAAACCGGATGTCTTGAGCGAGCACTATCCTTGCAGCGCTGTGAATGAATGGTTTTCGGCGCGGCTTGCACAGCGAATGGGTCTTTCCGTTCCACAGGTGGAATTGCGGTATGTGCCGTCGCCGATTTACATCATCGAACGTTTCGACCGCACGAGAACCGGCGACCAGGTCGACAGATTGCACACGCTCGACGCGCTGCAGCTGCTGACCCTGTCCGCCCAGGCGAAATATGCCGAGTCGGGCATCACCGCCTTGACGGATATATTGAGCAAATGCCGTACGCCCGCGACGGCGCGGCTGACGCTGTTTCGATGGACTCTCTACAACATCCTGATAGGGAACAGTGATGCACACCTGAAAAACATCTCACTGATCGCTGGCCCCGGGGGGTATGAACTCGCGCCGCACTATGACCTTCTGAGCACCAGTACATGGGTGCGTCCCGAGTTGCTCGGCCAGGGGGAAGCGCAATGGCCCGACATTCCGATGTCGTTTCCTGTCGCGGAAGTGATGCACTACCGGGACTTGCGCAAAGAACATGTGGCGTCGTTTGCCAACCAGCTTGGCATCCGGGCCGGCAGCTTCAATCGCGAATTCACGAGAATGGTCGGAGGAATTGAAGCGGCGGCGGCAGAACTGGAAGCGCAATTCGTGGCGCGCACGGACGTTCCCGCCGCTATTCGCGCTTCTCAAGCACACATGCTGCGAAGCATTCGATTTCTACCCATTGCAACGATGACTCAACAGCTAAAAAATTAAAGTGACGGCCACGCCTGGTGGGCAACCACCGCTTCCTCGCCGACAGCGACAGCGTTACGCCGTGGGGAAAGCTGCACAAGCTGATCGAGCCCCACTCTCCCGTTACTCTTGCCGCCCGGAGCACCATCGCCTCCCATGTGAATTTTGCATAAGCATTGTCGTTGCCACCTGTTCATGGGAATATTACAACATGCGACGGCTGGGATTCCCGGGCCGTAAGGAAAAAACGACGTGAATAACAGACACCTGCTCTTCGCTTTTGCCGCACTGCTCTCGCTCGCCCCCCATGGCGCGGCGCAGGAGTCGCCGACCTTGCGGAAAATCGCGGAAACGGGCGTCATCAGCATTGGCTTTCGCGACAAATCGATCCCGTTTTCCTATCTCGACAAGCAGCAGCGGCCGACCGGCTATTCGATCGAACTGTGCTATCGCATCGTCGACGCCATCCGCACCCGGCTCAAGGCGCCCGGCCTGGAAGTGATGCTGCGCCCGGTCACCTCCGCCAACCGCAGCGCGTTCATGCTCAATGGCATCGTCGACCTCGAATGCGGCTCGACCACCAACACGCTCGAGCGGCAAAAGGAGGTGGCGTTTTCGGTGACGACCTTCGTCGCGGCCACCAGCCTGGTGGCGAAAAAGACGGCCCGCATCGATTCGCTGCAAGCGCTCAAGGGCTCGACCGTCGTCTCGACGGCCGGCACCACGGCCATCAACGCGCTGGGCGACACCGCCCAGGCACAGGGGCTCGACCTGCACATCATTCTGGGCAGGGATCACGCCGAAGCGTTTTCGCTGGTCGAGGCCGACCGCGCGGTCGCCTTCGTGATGGACGATGTGCTGCTGCACGGGCTGGTCGCCGCCGCCAAGGACCCGGGCATCTACGCCATCGTCGCCACCGATTTGCCGGTGCAGCCGTACGGGATCGTGGTGCGCAAGAACGACCCCGAATTCAAGAAACTGGTGGACGAAGCCATCGTCGCGCTGTTCAAGTCCGGCGAAGTGCAGCAGATCTACCGCAAGTGGTTCGCGCCACTCCAGCTGCCGATGAGCCCGGCGCTGAAAAAGGCGATTGCCGCCCCCACCGATTCGGGCGACCCGGCCGCCTACCGGTGAAGCAGGCAATTGGCGCGCTCCACCGCGCCCCTGCGCAACGAGCCTGCCTTGCAAGGCAGGCTTCCTTCGCCCGTTATCATAGGGCTAATCGCCGAACAGACTTTTCGCCGTCCCGCAGCAGTAAAGCGCGTCATGAACCAT
Source organism: Massilia frigida (assembly GCF_011682175.1). Classification (GTDB taxonomy): domain Bacteria; phylum Pseudomonadota; class Gammaproteobacteria; order Burkholderiales; family Burkholderiaceae_D; genus Telluria_A; species Telluria_A frigida. The sequence continues at coordinate 18,858 of NZ_WHJG01000035.1, read as the reverse complement.
GGCGTCGCCTACACAAAACCACCGTTCCTTTAGGAGATCGCATGCTTCACAAAAATCCCGCGCAATCGATGATCGCGCTGTTTGCCCTCTGGTTCTGCATGGCCTCGGCCACGCAGGCGGAAACTGCCACGCCCAAGCTGGCCAACGTGACCATCCTGGCCACCGGCGGCACCATCGCCGGCTCCGGCGCCAGCAGCACTACCACGGTCGGCTACACCGCCGCCACAGTCGGCGTGCAGCGCCTGATCGCGGCGGTGCCCGAACTGGCCAAGGTGGCCAACGTCAGCGGCGAACAGGTGTTCCAGATCGCCAGCGAGAACATGACCAACGAGCACTGGCTCACCCTGGCCAAGCGCGTCAACGTGCTGCTGGCCCAATCGAACGTGGACGGCATCGTCATCACCCACGGCACCGACACGCTGGAAGAAACCGCGTACTTCCTGAACCTGGTGGTCAAGAGCCGCAAGCCGGTGGTGCTGGTGGGCGCGATGCGGCCATCGACCGCGATCTCGGCCGACGGCCCGATCAATTTGTACAATTCGGTGATGCTGGCGGCCAGTCCCGAGGCGGTCGGCAAGGGCGTGCTGGTGGCGATGAACGACCAGATCCAGTCGGCGCGCGACGTGACCAAGGTCAATACCTCGACCCTGGACTCGTTCCGCACGCCGGAACTGGGCCTGCTCGGTTATATCCAGGGCAGCAAGCCATTCTTCTATCGCCAGCAAATGCGCAAGCACACCAGCGAGACCGAATTCGACATCGGCGCGCTGCAGGTGCTGCCGCAAGTGGACATCGTGTATGGCTATGCGAACGTCGGACCGGTAGCAGTCGATGCGTTCATGGCCGCGGGCGCCAAGGGCATCATCCACGCCGGCGTGGGCGACGGCAGCCTGGCCAACAAGGTCAAGCCGGCGCTGGTTGCCGCGCATGCCAAGGGCGCGGTCGTGGTGCGGGCCAGCCGCGTGGGCCAGGGCATCTTGGCGCGCAACGGCGAAGCCAATGACGACGAGCTCGATTTCGTGGTGGCCGACACCCTCAATGCGCAGAAGGCGCGCATCCTGCTGATGCTGGCGCTGACCAAGACCACCAGCACCAAGGAAATTCAGCGGATGTTCTATACCTACTAAGTTCCACCTCGGAGCCTGCCCTGCAGGGCAGGCCCCCTGCCCGGGCGGCTAGAGCGCGCCGCCCGGCGCCGGCCGGAAGTCGTCGATGACGATGCCGTGCCGGTGCAGCTTGTCGTACAAGGTCTTCTTGCCGATCCCGAGCGCCTCGCAGATCGCTTGCGGACGTCCACCGTGCTGTTTGAGCGCCTGCTCCACCAGCGTCTTTTCGACCATGTCCATCTGCTGCGCCAGCGTCGTCGGGGCCGCAGCCGCAGCGGCGGCGTCCAGGTGCATCCCCGGCAGTCCCAGCACGAAACGGTCGGCCGCGTTGCGCAGTTCGCGCACGTTGCCGGGCCAGTCGCCAGCCATCAGCCTGAGCATGTCGTGTGCGGCCAGGGCCGGGGCATCGCGCCCGTAGCGCAGCGCCGCCTGCAGCGAAAAATGTTCGAACAGGATAGGAATGTCTTCGCGCCGTTCGCGCAGCGGCGGCAGTTCGAGCACGGCGACGTTGAGCCGGTAATACAGGTCGCTGCGAAACTTTTGCTGCGCGCTCAGTTCCTTCAGGTCGCTCTTGGTGGCGGCCACGATCCTGAAGTCGACCGGCACGCCCTGGTTCGAGCCGAGCCGCTCGATCTTGCGTTCCTGGAGCGCGCGCAGCAGCTTGACCTGGAGCGCCATCGGCATGCTTTCAATTTCATCGAGCAGCAGGGTGCCGCCGTCGGCATGCTCGATCTTGCCCACGCGGCGCTTGCTGGCGCTGGTGAACGCGCCCGCTTCATGCCCGAAGATCTCGCTCTCGAACAGGCTTTCGGGCAGGCCGCCGCAATTGATCGCGACGAAGTTGGCCTTGCTGCGTTTGCTGTGCTCGTGCAGGCAACGCGCCACCACTTCCTTGCCGGTGCCGGTTTCGCCGAACACCAGCACGTCGGCCGGCGTATCGGCCAGGTTCAGTATCTGGCGCCGCAGTTCGCGGATCGCCGGCGAGTTGCCGAGCAAGGTCGCCTCGATCCCGCGCCGGTCCTGCAGCTGGCGCTGCAGCGAGTCCACTTCAAGGCGCAGCGCGCGTTTTTCCATGGCGCGCGACACCACCTCGACCAGGCGCTCCATCGCGAACGGCTTCTCGATGAAATCGTAGGCGCCGCAGCGCATTGCCTCGACCGCCATCGAGACGTCGCCATGGCCGGTCACCATGATGACCGGGATGCTGGCGTCGAAGGCGCACACCCGGCGCAGCAGTTCGAAGCCGTCGATGCCAGGCAGGCGCACGTCGCTGATGACGATGCCGGCAAAGCTGCTGCGCAGTTGCCCGAGCGCGTCCTCGGCCGACTCGAACGGCGCCACGTCGAACCCGGCCAGCTCCAGCGTTTCGGTGACGCTGCTGCGCACGGCCAGGTCGTCTTCGACGAACACGATGGTGAAACCTTCATACATGACTTGTTTCCTCTACTAGTGGCAGGTCCAGTTCGAAGACGGCACCGCCTTGACAATTCGACGCGCGCAAGGTGCCGCCGAACTCGCGCACGATGTCGGCCGAAATGGCCAGGCCGAGTCCCAGACCCTGGCCCGGCAGCTTGGTGCTGAAAAACGGCTCGAACAGGCGCGCCATCACCGCTTCCGGAATGCCGGCGCCGCTGTCGCTGACCTGGATGTGGGCGCGTCCGTCATCGCTCCACAGGCGGATGGCCAGGTGCTTGAGCGGCGCGTCCAGCATGGCGTCGAGCGCATTGGCGCACAGGTTGATCAGCACTTGTTCGAGCCGGTTGGCGTCGCACAGGGCGCGCACCGAGGGCGCCAGGTCCAGCTGCACGCAGGCGTGTTCGGTGCGGATCCGGTTCTCCAGCAGCTGCAAGGTATTGTCGACCGCCTTGGACAGGGTGAGCGGGGCCATGGCCAGGGGCGTCTTGCGCGAGAAGGATTTGAGCTGCTCGGTCAGGCGGCCCATGCGTTCAGTCAGGTCGCTGACCGAGCGCAGGTTTTTTTCCACGCGCGCCAGGTCGCCGCGCTTGAGCAGCAGCTGGGCATTGAAGGAAAGCGAGCGCAGCGCGGTGAGCGGCTGGCTGATTTCGTGCGTGATACCGGCCGACATCTGGCCGAGCAGAGCGAGTTTGCTGGCGTGTAGCAGGTCGTCCTGGGAAGCGCGCAGCACCTGTTCGGCGTGTTCGCGTTCGCCGATTTCGTGCAGCAGTGCGCCGTTCATCGCATGCAATTCGGCGGTGCGGTCGGCCACCCGCCGTTCCAGTTCGTCGTGCGCGCGCTGCAGCGCTTCGCGCGCGTGCAGGCGGCTCGCGATCGCGCGCCGGCGCATCGCCACGAACAGCGCGAGCAAACCGAGGAAGCCGGCCAGCAGGCCAGCGACCACGGCGTTTTGCCCGGCCTGCAGCTTGACCGGCGCGGCATTGGTGAGCGTGAGCAGGCGCCAGCCCTGGCGCGCCATCGGCCGGCTCTGGCTTGCGTAGCGGGTCGATGGCGCGCCCGGGTTCAGCGCGCGCCAGGCGACGACCGGCTTGCCCTGGTCGATGGCCTGCAGGTCGGCCTTGCGGTTGCGCCACTGGGGCGCGGACGAGAGCACGATCACGCCGTCGGCGTCGAGCACCATGAAAAAATCGTTGTGCGACTGCGCGGCCGACGCGACCCAGGTCGATTCGATCGGGTCGAGGCTGATCTTGACCACCACCACGCCGAGCACCAGGCCGCCTTGCAGCACTTGCTGGGCGAAATAATACTCGGGCGAGTTGCGCGCCGCCGCGCGCGAAAAATAGCGCGCAGTCCCGCCCTGCATGGCGCCGGAAAAATACGGCAGGGCTGCCACATCCATGCCGACACTGGTCTCCGGCTGGTACCAGTTGCTGGCCGCCCGCACCAGGCCCGCCGTGTCGAGCACGAAGATGGCGAGCGAGCCGGCGCGCGCGTTCAGGCTGGTCAGGCGCTTGTTGGCGCGCTCGCCCAGGCCGGCGCCGCCCGGGTTGCGCAGCAGGGCATGCACGTCATGATCGAGGGCGACGATGCCGGGCAGGTATTCATGCCGGCCCAGTTCGCTTTCGAGGGCCGCCGCGTACAGGTCGAGCTGCTGCGCCTGGACTTCGCCCAGCTGCGCATAGCCGCGCCGTTCGCTCCACGCATACACGAAGACGACGGCGGCGCACAGGCCGATGATCGCGGCCCATGCCGCGAACGTGCCGGCGGAGCGGGGAACGGCAAATTGTCGGAACGCCTGCAATGCTCACCTCGGCGCGTGTGGTTAGGGTTGGCGCGGTCCGGCAAGAGGAGGCGACTGCGGTCTATCTTACCCCAGAAAATTCTGCCGGATATTAGTTTCGGCAATATCCCACAGCTCAGGTTTCCAAATCCACACGCCGCAAAACGGGTTTGTGTGGAATACCGCACGCGCGCTGCTGATCGGCGTTTCTTGATAATTGAAAATATCCATTCCAATCAAGGCGGTGCGGCGCTTCTCGCAATATTTACATTGCTGGCATGCAAACTGCTATGGATAGGAGGCAGGGATGGAAACACATGCCGACTAATCGGCAGTGCAATGGGTGACGGTCAATCGCGCCGGCCCATTAAAAATAAATATAAGCGGGAGACAACAGTGGACATGAAATGGGTCGAAGACTTTCTTTGCCTGGCCGATACGCGCAGCTTTTCGCGTTCCGCCAGCGAGCGGCACTCCAGCCAGCCGGCGTTCAGCCGGCGCATCCGCTCGCTTGAAACCTGGCTCGGCGCCACGCTGGTGGACCGCAGCTGCAATCCTCCCTCGCTAACGCCGGCAGGCCACGTATTCCGCGGCCATGCACTCGGCATTATGCAACAGGTCCACAAGGCCAAGCATATCCTGCGGCACGCTCCGGATTATCCCGGCGGCGCCATTTAGCTTACTCCCCAACGCGTCAATTCAGCTGTTCCATGCACGGCGTGGAATGGACGGGTATTGCCGATCAAATATAAAAACGATAAACAATAGAGGAAACAAATGAATAAGATCATTATCGCCATCATGGCATCGAGCCTGGTTCCGGCGGCCGCCATGGCGCAGTCGGCGGTGACCGTGTATGGCGTGGCCGACGTCGGCTTTGTGCGCGAAACGGGCGGCGCCGAGGGCAGTGTCAACACCCTGGGCAGCGGTGTCGCCTCCGGTTCGCGGCTGGGCTTCAAAGGCACGGAAGACTTGGGCGGCGGCGTCAAGGCCTACTTCGTCCTGGAAAACGGCATGAAGATCGATACCGGCAGCGCGGCCCAGGGCGGCCTGCTGTTCGGACGCCAGGCCTACCTGGGCCTGTCCGGCACGCCCGGTTCGGTCAGCTTCGGGCGCCAGTATTCGCCGTACTACCGCGCCATGCGCGACGTCGTCGATCCGTTCTGCGACGGTTTGGCCGGCCAGGCGGGCAACATCACGGCCTCCAACGCCCGCCTCGACAACATGGTCGGCTACACGTCGCCGACATTATCTGGCTTTGCGGCGGAGCTGGCGGTGGGCATGGGTGAAGTGCCGGACAATTCAGCCGCCAAGCGCGCCTACAGCACGGTGCTGTCGTATACGGCCAAGGCCCTGGCCGTCAGGCTGGGCTGGCATCAGCAGCAAAATGCGCTGGCCACCGACAGCAGCGCCAATACCCTGCTCGGCGCCAGGTACGACTGGGGCGTGCTCGAGGGGCATCTGGGCTACGCGCGCAACAAGGGCCTGCTCGGTGCGCGCAGCCAGGACGCGATCGTCGGCGTGAACGTGCCTTTCGGCCCGCACAAGGTGACCACCTCGTATGTCCGGCATGACGACACCACGCACGCCAACCGCGACGCTTCCCAATGGGGGCTCGGCTACACCTATGCCCTGTCCAAACGCACTGACGTGTATGCGGCGTATGCGCGCATCAGCAACCGCAATGGCGCCACCTTCAAGGTCGGCAACGCCACCACGGATGGCACCGGCAACACCGGTGCCAACCTTGGCATCCGCCACGCCTTCTGATCCGGCCGAGTTCCTCCCCGGCCGCCCGGCGGCCGGTTTATCGCTTCGTGCTTTTCTCACCTCCTTTGGAATTATCTGACATGAATCATGCAAAATATCTCGTTGTACTGCTCAGTGCAACCCTGTTCGGCAGCGCCGCGCAGGCGCAGGAACCGACCGGCACGCTGGCCAAGATCAAGAAAACCGGCGTCATCACCTTGGGCGTGCGCGACGGCTCCATTCCCTTTTCCTACCTGGACGACAAGCAGCAGTACCAGGGCTATTCGATCGACCTGTGCATGAAGGTGGTCGCCGCCCTGCAAAAGCAGCCGGGCCTGGGCTCCCTGAAGGTGGCGATGAATCCGGTGACCTCGGCCAACCGCATCCCGCTGATGGCCAACGGAACGATCGACCTCGAATGCGGCTCGACCACCAACAACCTGGAGCGCCAGCAGCAGGTCGCCTTCGCCCCCACCATGTTCGTGGTCGCCAACCGCCTGCTGGCCAAAAAGACGTCGAACATCCTGACGCTGGCCGACATGAAGGGCAAGACCTTGGTGGCCACTGCCGGCACCTCGACCCTCAAGCAGATGACGATCCTCAACCGCGAGCAAAACCTGGGCATGAACATCGTGGTCGGCAAGGACCATCCCGAATCGTTCCTGATGGTCGAGACCGGGCGCGCCGCGGCCGAGGCCAACGACGACATCCTGCTGGCGTCGCAACGCGCCAACGCCAAGCGGCCGGACGACTACCAGATCACGGCCGACGCGCTGTCGGTCGAGCCGTACGGGATCATGCTGCGCAAGGACGACCCGGCCTTCAAGAAGGCGGTCGACGACGCCCTCATCGCCTATTACAAGTCGGGCGACGACGTGTATCGCCTGTACCACAAGTGGTTCCTGTCGCCGATTCCGCCCAAGGGCATCAACCTGCACTTCCCGATGCCGCCCGAGCTGATCAACGTGCTCGCCAGGCCGACCGATTCGCCCGACCCGGCCGCGTATGCGGTGGTGCCGGACGCGCAAAAAGCAGCCTCCAAAAAGCGTTAATTTTTCTGTAGCCCAGCCTGGAACAATACTATGAACTATCACTGGAACTGGCGCATCTTCTGGGAGATTGCGCCCGATGGTGCCGGCACCTATCTCGACACCTTATTCTCAGGCTTGATGTGGACCCTGGCCACCGCGCTGACGGCCTGGATCATGGCGCTGGCGTTCGGCCTGGTGGTCGGCACCGTGCGCACCCTGCCGAACAAATGGCTGGTACGCCTGGCCAACGGCTATGTCGAACTGTTTCGCAACGTGCCGCTGCTGGTGCAGATGTTCCTGTGGTATTTCGTCGCTCCCGACGTGCTGCCGCAAGCCGCCGGCGACTGGATCAAGGCCCTGCCCAACGCGCCGTTCGTCACGGCGGTGCTGTGCCTGGGCTTGTTTACCTCGGCGCGGGTGGCGGTCCAGGTCTCGACCGGCATCGCCGCTTTGCCGAGCGGGCAAAAAATGGCCGGCACCGCGCTCGGCCTGACGCTGGCGCAGACCTACCGCTACGTGCTGCTGCCGATGGCGGCGCGGGTGATCCTGCCGCCGCTGACCAGCGAGTTCCTCAACATCATCAAGAACAGTTCGGTGGCCTTGACCATCGGCCTGATGGAACTGACTGCCAGCGCGCGCGCAATCCAGGAGTTTTCGTTCCAGGTATTCGAGGCCTTCAGCGCCGCGACCCTGGTCTACGTGCTGGTCAACGCCGTGGTCGTATTCATCATGCACCGGATCGAGAAAAAAGTCGCAATTCCCGGCTTGATCGTCGCCGGCGGCGCGGCGGGGGGACACTGAGATGGCGCTCGACTTCGATTTCGACGTGATCGCACGCTCGTGGGTCTATCTGTTCCAGACCGGGATGGTTTTCACGGTCAAGCTGACCGCGCTGGCCATGACCGGCGGGATCGTGCTGGGGACGCTGCTGGCGCTGATGCGCCTGTCCAGCATCCGCGCGGTGTCGCTGCTGGCGTCCGGCTACGTCAACCTGGTGCGCTCGATCCCCCTGGTGCTGGTGATCTTCTGGTTCTACTTCCTGGTGCCGTATATCGCCGCCTGGATCATCGGCGCCAAGGAGCCGGTCCAGGTGGGCGCTTTCACGTCGGCGCTGATCACTTTCATCATGTTCGAGGCGGCCTACTACTGCGAGATCATGCGCGGCGGGATCGGCTCGATCGCGCGCGGCCAGGTCTGGGCGGGGCGGGCGCTGGGCATGACCTACGGGCAGACCATGCGCCACGTGGTGCTGCCGCAGGCGTTTCGCAACATGATTCCCCTGCTGCTGACGCAGACCATCGTCCTGTTCCAGGACGTGTCGCTGGTGTACGTGCTGTCGATTCCCGATTTTGTCGGCGCCGCCAGCAAGGTCGCCCAGCGCGACGGCCGCCTGGTCGAAATGTACAGCTTCGTGGCGCTGGTGTATCTGGTGCTGGGCCTGGGGCTGTCGTCCCTGGTGCGCCGCCTGCAGCAGCGCGTGGCGATCATCCGCTAGCGCTTTCCAATTGGAGAAGAAAAATGATAGAACTTAACAATATCAGCAAATGGTACGGCAAGTTCCAGGTGCTCACCGAGTGCACCACGCAGGTGGGCAAAGGCGATGTGATGGTCATCTGCGGCCCGTCGGGTTCGGGCAAGTCGACCCTGATCAAGACTGTCAACGGCCTTGAGCCGTTCCAGCAAGGGAGCATCAGCGTGGACGGCGTGGCCGTGGGCGACCCGAAAACCAATTTGTCCAAGCTGCGCGCGCGGATCGGGATGGTGTTCCAGAATTTCGAGCTGTTCCCGCATTTGTCGATCCGGGAAAACCTGACCATCGGGCAGGTCAAGGTGCTCGGGCGCAGCGCCGACGAGGCCAACGCCAAGGGCTTGAAGTACCTGGACCGGGTCGGCCTGCTGGCGCAGCAGGATAAATTTCCGGGCCAGCTGTCGGGCGGCCAGCAGCAGCGCGTGGCCATTGCCAGGGCCTTGTCGATGGATCCGATCGCGATGCTGTTCGACGAGCCCACCTCCGCGCTCGACCCCGAAATGATCAACGAAGTGCTTGACGTGATGGTCGGCCTGGCGCAGGAGGGCATGACGATGATGGTGGTCACCCACGAAATGGGTTTCGCCAAGCGGGTGGCCAACCGCATCGTCTTCATGGACCAGGGCAAGATCATCGAGGACTGCACCAAGGACGAGTTCTTCGGCACCCAGCGCTCGGACCGCGCGCGCGATTTCCTGGCCAAGATCATCCACTAAAAGATACCACCTTCAAACTACAACAACGGAGCCGCCGCATGACACGCCAGCACGACATTCCCTCCTACCTCGTCCCCAAGGAAAACAACCCCTGGAGCGTTTACCTCGAACAGATCGACCGCGTCACGCCGCACCTGGGCGGACTGGCGCGCTGGGTCGAGACGCTCAAGCGGCCCAAGCGCATCCTGGTGGTCGACGTACCGATCGAGCGCGACGACGGCAGCATCGCCCACTTCGAGGGCTACCGGGTACAGCACAATATGTCGCGCGGCCCCGGCAAGGGCGGGGTGCGCTTCCACCAGGATGTGACGCTGTCGGAAGTGATGGCGCTGTCGGCATGGATGACGGTCAAGAACGCCGCCGTCAATGTGCCGTACGGCGGCGCCAAGGGCGGGATCCGGGTCGACCCGCGGACGCTGTCGCAGGGCGAGCTGCAGCGCATGACGCGCCGCTATACCAGCGAGATCGGGATCATCATCGGGCCGAACAAGGACATTCCCGCGCCGGACGTGAACACCAACGAGCAGACCATGGCGTGGATGATGGATACCTACTCGATGAACCAGGGCAGCACGGCCACCGGCGTGGTGACCGGCAAGCCGATTTCGCTGGGCGGCAGCCTGGGACGGCGCGACGCCACCGGGCGCGGGGTGTACGTGGCCGGCTGCGAGGCTGCCCTCAAGTGCGGCATGCAGATCGAGGGCGCACGGGTCGCGGTACAGGGCTTCGGCAATGTGGGCGGAATCGCCGCCCGCCTGTTTTCGGAGGCCGGCGCGCTGGTGGTGGCGGTGCAGGACCACGGCGGCACGATCGTGCATGAAGGCGGCCTGGACGTGGCAGCCTTGCTGGCGCACGTGGCGCAGACGGGCAGCGTGGTGGGCTTTGCCGGCGCCGAGGACAGCATTGCGCCGGAGCGCTTCTGGAACGTCGATTGCGACATCCTGATTCCGGCCGCGCTGGAGCAGCAGATCACCAGGGAGAATGCCGCCCAGATTCGCGCGCGCATCATCCTGGAGGGCGCCAACGGACCGACCACGCCGGAGGCCGACGATATCCTGCGCGAGAACGGCGTGCTGGTGGTGCCGGACGTGATCGCCAACGCGGGCGGTGTCACGGTCAGCTACTTTGAATGGGTGCAGGATTTTTCGAGCTTTTTCTGGAGCGAGGAAGACATCAACGCCCGCCTGACGCGCATCATGCGCGATGCGTTCGCAGCCATCTGGCAAGTGGCGCAGGACAAGGACGTGTCGCTGAGGACGGCCGCGTTCGTCGTGGCGTGCACGCGCGTGCTGCAGGCGCGCGAGGTGCGCGGCCTGTATCCGTGATGGACTGAGCGGGGTTTTGGCAAGCTCAGCTTGCCAAAACCGTGACGATCCAACACCTCACTAACGCGGGAAGTGCTCCAGGAGCACTTCCCTTTGTTTTAGAAGCTGACGCCGCCAGTGACGTAGAACTGACGCCCCAACGGACTTGCATAGCGCGCGTCGAATCCCGCTTGATTTCCGCCGCCCGCAGTACGAATACTGAGAGGTGGTTCTGCATCAAACACATTACGAATGCCCAGGGAAATGCCCAGGTTAGCGTATTGTTTCAGCACAATTCGCGTTTGCCAGTCAACGGTCGTAAACGCTTTAACGTCACGTTTAAGACCGGTGAACCCGACCGGCAAGGTGCCGTCATCGTTGACCAGCTTTAAGGTGTTGTCGTCTGCCGTCAACTCCTGGTCGTGATAACCGGAGCGGAAATTGACCGCCAAGGTGTTGGTGTAGGTATCATGACTGGCCCAGCTGGCCGACAGCCGCGAAACAATGCGCGCGGTGACGTTGTTGTATGCATCAAACCGGCCAACGCTGCTTTCCGTAGGAGATCCAGGCACGTCGACCTCGGATTTCAACATGTAGGTGCCGTTCCACTTGAAGTCGAACTTGCCCACGCCGGTTTTCATTGAATACGAGTTGTCCCAGTCGATCCCGCGGTATCGGGCTGCGGCCAGGTTAAAGGTCGGAAGCAGTGTGACCAGCTTGTTGGCGCCGATACCCTGATCATAGACAACGGAGAAATTATTGTTGAATTTGGCCGGATCTGCGAAGGGAAACTGTTCCGGAAGGGTAGTGAGCTGGTCCTTCATGTTCACCGACCACAAATCCAGACCTAGCGACAGGCTCTTGACCGGATCGAATCGAACACCAACTGCGTATTGCTTGGACGTCTCAGGCCGCAACCCACTTTCCCCGGAGAGGTTATTTCCGCCCGTGAGCAAGTACTGCTGCGTCGTTCCCGTACAGTACGCCGCGCGAGGATCCGGGGCTTTGACAGGGCAAGCATACGCCCCGGAAGTATTGCCGGACTGAACGGTCGGCGAAGCGATCGAATCCATATTCGCCACCTTGAAGCCCGTCCCATACGATCCCCTGAGCAGCAAATTCTCGACGGGAGTGAAGCGGAAAGCGAGCTTGTAGGTCGCCTTCTTGTTGGAATTACCCTGTTCCGCTGGAGGCAGCAGCTTGCCGTCCGATGGATCGAAGACCATGCTGTTTTTCACGGCCGAATACGCATCGTAGCGGGCCGCAGCCGTCACTTCCAAGGTCTTGAACAGCGGCGTCATCCACTCGGCGGAAGCGCCCCAGTTGTTGCGCTTGGCCGCGACAGGCAGGTGATCGGCCGAGTCACCCAAAGGGGTATCGGTAAAATTGGGCTGTTGCGCGTTCGCCCCCTGCGAGATTGGACTCGGCATGAAATCGTAACGTTGCTGCGAATAGTCACCACTGAGCGCCAACTGGGAAGTGCCACCAGGTGCGTCGAACAAGGCGTGGCTGAGCGTCCCGCTTATCCTGTCCAGTTTTACTTCGGTCTTGTTTTCGTTGGTATGCAGAATTGCCGGCGCCAGAACAGCAGACGAACTACCCGATGGACCGAATGGATTGAACTTACCGGAAGCGACAATGTCGTTATAGGCATTCTTGCTCAGGAAGCCGCCTACAAAATTTGATTCCTGACTATTCTCGGAGTGCGTAAACGATGCCGAGTAATCGAACCCATTCTTCATGCCTGAAGCGCCCAAGGCGAGATGCTTTGCTTCTGTAATATAGTCCCTGGCCCTGCCTCCGGCGTCCGTGAACCGGATATTCATCGAAGCGGATGCCACGTCGCCTGGCGACACGCCAATCTTACCAAGATACGGCGCCACTTCATTGGCATACAGAGCCCCGCTCAACGGCAGAGTCAGGCGCTGAGCAGCGGGCGCATATTGCGCCGTCTGCTTGTATTTTGAGAGTACAAGCTCACCAAAAATATTCAGGTCAGGATTGAGCTTCATGTTGAAAGACGAGAAGATACTGTCCCGCTCAGACTTAGGAACCAGCTGCACAGTCCCCGCGTAGTCGAACCAACACGACTTGTCGTCTGCCGTGCCAACAAATGCGGTGTCAGGAGCGCAGGCGCCGGTTTTATAGTAGCTAGGCGAGAATATCTTCACCGTGTTGTCCTTGAGGCTCAACGTGGCCGACGCCGGTGCGGTATTGGCCGCGAGAAGGTAAGTGGAATAATTCTTTCCGTTTTCGGTAAAGCGCCGCAGTCCGGTTTTTGCGAAATCACGATCCTTCGCCTTGAGTTCGCGTTGAGCGTCATGCGCGTACGTCACCAGGAAGTTGTAGCCATCCTTGTCGAGGTCCCCGAACCCTTTGGATAGCGAGAAATTGGAGTTTCCTCCACCTTTTTTTCCTGGGCGATTCACGCCAGCATCAAAGCGAAAATCCTGCTGGTTTTTTTTGAGAATGAAATTGATGACGCCGGCAATGGCATCGGACCCGTATAAGGTTGAAGCACCGTCAGTCAGAATTTCCACGCGCTCGACCGCGCTCATCGGAATGCTGGCAAGGTTGACGGCGCTGCCCGATCCGTAGGACGCCATGCGGCGACCGTTCAGCAATACCAGCGTATAAGCGGCTCCGATACTGTGGATCGAGGCATTTTGAACGCCGCCGCCGCTGCCGTTCACGGACTCCGATGCAGTGGTAAAGCCTTGCATCGATGAGAGCGACTGAACGAGCTCTTCAACGCTTTTGGCGCCGGTTTTTTGGATATCCGCCGCGCTCAAAAATTGAACCGGCAGCGCCCCTTCCTTGGCGATGCGTTTGATCGCCGAGCCAGTGATTTCCACTCGCTGTATTCCCGCCTCCTGAGCGTTAGCGCTCAGGCAAAATGCAGTACTGCCGCCGATCAGACCTGTCATACATAGAAGTCGTATCGCTGCACAAATCGATTTCTCTTTCACGCGTGTCTCCCCAACATTTGGTTAGTTGATTTCTGTGTTTTTGTCCGGCTATGTCCATCGGTATTTGGTGAACGGCATGCCGGGCTTATAGGTCTATGCAACATGCATATTTCGATCTCAAGCCGTTGGTCCGCTTGTGCCAAGTAGCGTCGCGAATTGCGTGCTTTAAGCCGACTGGAACGCGCCATATCTGATGCATGCCGAAGCCATGGTTACGAAAATTGCTTCGGTGAATGTAGACTAACCAGTTTGACCATTTGTATCTATGCGTCTTTCGCCATGTGCAGGCGCATAACGTACATAACTTTCCGAACCAGGAAGTAAACGGTCTGTTTACCCACCTTCCATTGCTCATTTTCGGCATCCGGAAGCGGGGCTCCATCGACTCAGGAGTCACGGACATGCAAGAGCCAACGAAGCACGAACGCTGGCCAGCGCGTCTGCAGGCACAGGCCGAATCCGGACAAACGATGCGCGCCTGGTGCGCCTTCATCGGCGTCATGGAAGCGAGCGTTCACTACTGGCGCGAACGCCTTGCCACTACCGGCGCGCCCGCGTCGCCATTCATCGCGCTGCCTGATCCCACCCGGAGCGCCGCCATGCTGGAAGTGGAGACGCCAATACGCCTGGGCAGCCCGGCACACATGGAGTGGCTGGGCGCTGTCCCGGCGGTGCTGCGCTAATGTGGTGCACGCCGCAAGGCATGGTGTACCTGGCGACGGGCCACCACGACATGCGCAAGTCATCAACGGCCTGGCGCACGTGGCGCAGACGGGCAGCGTGGTGGGCTTTGCCGGCCGCGAGGACCGCATTGCGCCGGAGCGCTTCTGGAACGTCGATTGCGACATCCTGATTCCGGCCGCGCTGGAGCAGCAGATCACCAACGATAACGCCGGCCAGATTCGCGCGCGCATCATCCTGGAGGGCGCCAACGGACCGGCCACGCCGGAGGCCGGCGACATCCTGCGCGAGAACGGCGTACTGGTAGTGCCGGACGTGATCGCCAACGCGGGCGGTGTCACGGTCAGCTACGTTGAATGGGTGCAGGACTTCTCGAGCTTTTTCTGGAGCGAGGAAGACATCAACGCGCGCCTGACGCGCATCATGCGCGATGCGTTCGCAGCCATCTGGCAGGTGGCGCAGGACAAGGACGTGTCGCTGAGGACGGCCGCGTTCGTGGTGGCGTGCACGCGCGTGCTGCAGGCGCGAGGTGCGCGGCTTGTATCCGTGATGAACTGAGCGGGGGCAGGCTACGTCGGCGGCGCCATGCATCTCGCATGCCGTGGCGCACGGGTGGTTCGTGGATGGGTTTCTCCGCAAAATGCAATCTGTCCCGGACGCTATTGCGTTATCCCGGACTCTAAGTTCCCGCCCAAGACCAAGGTGCGGTTGCCAAGTGGTTATGCAACGAAATAACCGGACCGTTGTAAATACGTGTCAAAAACATATTCCTCCGGCGCACGCTGATTTTTGGCGTATATTAATCAGTCTACATGCTAGAAGTATAATTGCCGGCGCGTGGCTCGCTCACTGCACCGCCGGCATTTTTTTGCGATTACTGCCCAACTTTTGCGGGGCCTTATGACTCAAGAAAATGCCAGCGCGCGTCCATTGCGACTAATCGAAGTCCTGGAAGCCGAGTTTGAGTTTCTCCATCATCCACTACCGGCCGCAGCACAGCGGAACGGTGCATTCGACGCTGGCACCTTATCGGCGCAAGACCGAGGTAGTTGCAGCGATGAGGAGTGCAATGATCGGCGGCGCGAAATCTATTTGCGTCGATGCATCCACGATCTGCCAGTCCATGATAAGCGTTCGGCGTTATGCCTGTCCGGTGGGGGCGTACGAAGTGCAACGTTTGGGCTTGGCGTCATCCAGGCGCTGGCGAAGCAGGGGTGGCTGCAGCAATTTCACTACATGTCATCGGTTTCCGGCGGCGGATATATTGCTAGCTGGCTTTCAAGTTGGATCGAGCGCAGTGGCGGGGATACTGCCGCTGTGATTAACAGGATTGCAGCGGATCCTCTCCCGCCTGCAAGGACAGCTGCGCCGGAGCCAGCGCAGATCAAGCGGCTACGGGCGTACAGCAACTACCTGAGTCCGGTACATGGATTGTCGATGGATTTGGTGACCTTGGTGGCGACGTTCGTGCGCAACCTGGCTTTACACTGGATGGTGCTGCTTCCTTTGCTGGCGGCGCTGATCATGCTGCCCCGCGCGCATTTGGCAATGCTCCTCCACTTCATGAGAAACCCGAACAACTGGTCGTTCTGGATATTGCTCACCCTAAGCTTCAGCATCGGCATTTTTGGGTTCTTGAACATACTCAGGAATCTCCCAGGCTATTCCACAACTCCCCCGAACAAAAATAGCTTTATCGGCCACTGCTACCTGCCGATTTTGATCGCAAACGTGCTACTCAGCTGGATCGTTCCTGCTCTCAGCCAGCATCGTGGCATGCCATATCTTCCTCGCGCCATTTTCTTTCCCTTTTGTGGTGCGGTCTTATTATTTGCTTGCAAAGCGACCGCTGTTCTTCTGCAGCCAAGCAACCCGCATAGTCGGGACAATCGCTGGGCCGGCATGATTCCGCTCACCATCGCCGGGGCCCTGTCAGGTACGCTCCTGCTCACAATCGCACAATTCGTTGGCGGCCTGGCCTTTCGCGGCGGGGCCGTCGATGCAGGATTCGATTTCTCCGGCAAGTATGCGATCGTTGGCGTTCCGGCGCTGCTGGCCGCGCTCTGGATCTGCATGACACTTCATGTGGGCCTGTCGCATCCCACCCATACGCGCGAAGATGAAAGAGAATGGTGGGCGCGCGCCAGTGCTTACATCTTCTGGACGATAGTTGCATGGCTTATCGTTACCTCTGTGGTTATCCTCGGACCGTGGCTGGTTCTGGAATGCAAATGGGGGAAAGAGGCAGCCGGGTCAGCAGGACTGCTCGGCTTGGCGACAGGCGCATATGGATATTGGAGCAAGCATGGTTCCGCAGTACAGCGTAAGCTGAAAAGTGCGGTGTCAACATTGGGCGACCGGGTTTTCGAAATCTCTGCCGCCGTTTTTATCGTTACGATCGTTATAGCGATCAGTTTTGTGCTCGCGGTAGCGTGTGGCGTGGACTCGTCCGGCCAGACGCACGCAGAAAAATACGCTAACCTTACGAGGTCAGCCCCGATCGGCAGTGTGGCCGCCATTTTCATTTGTCTGCTGGCGCTGATGTTCGCTTCATCATATTTTGTTGGTGCAAACACTTTTTCCCTGCACAACATGTACGGAAACCGCCTCGTCAGGGCGTATTTGGGAGCATCCAACAGCCGGCGGGACCCGAACCCATTCACCGGCTTTGACCCGAACGACAACCGCAATATGCGCGACTTATTCAACGCGATGAATGCCAGGCATCGATCAGACCGTAAGCTCTTTCACGTGGTGAACATTGCCCTCAATCTGGTCAAGCCATCGAGTAGCCGCCTGGAATGGCAGCAGCGCAAGGCCGCCGGTTACACGATTTCCCCCTTACATGCGGGCGCTGCCTGCACCGGGTTTCAGCCCTCCGGCACCTATACCGGACAAGATGGCATTTCTCTGGCGCGCGCCATGACGATCTCTGGCGCGGCGGCAACGCCGAACATGGGCTATCACACATCGGCACTGGTCGCCTTCGCCATGACTTTCTTTAATATTCGCCTCGGCTGGTGGCTTCCCAATCCGGGCAACGCCGGCAAAAAATGTTGGGATCGCAGCGAACCGAAGGGAGGCATGGCCTCGTTGGTAAAAGAATCGCTGGCAAGTACGACCGATGAAAATGCTTATGTCTATTTATCGGACGGCGGGCATTTTGAAAATTTGGGACTGTATGAAATGGTGCGACGCCGCTGTCACCATATCGTCTTGGTCGACGCTGGCTGCGATCCGAAGTATCAGTTTGAAGACCTGGAGAATGCCGTCCGGAAGATCCGTATCGACTTGGGCATCTCGATCGTCTTTCCTCATGGCTTGCCGACGCCAAAATGGTCGCGCGGCGATTTGAACAAGCATCAGCACTCTTCGGTGGCGACCATTCGTTATTCCGACATCGACGGCGACGATACCGATGGCGTCCTGATTTACATCAAACCCTTGCTGAGCGGCGATGAACCGCTCGACATCACCCGCTACGCGGCTCTGGCAAAAAAGAATCAGCGCAATCCCTTTCCGCACCATCCGACAGCCGATCAATTTTTTGACGAGGTGCGATTTGAAAGCTATCGGGAATTGGGCTACCACAGTGTTATGCGCGACAAGATTCTCGGTCGCGATGCTAGGGCAGGAGGCGCTTGGCCGGCGCCCGAGAGGGGCGCGGTCGACGCCAGCGAAGCTGAAGTGGCCGCATCGGAGATCAATAGCGAGGTCCCCGTCGCAGCAGGCGACAACAGTGGCGCCTTGCACATGTTGAGCGCCACCGGGTTGATGAGTTTGAGTTCAGTCGCTATTCCGGCAGTCGTGGCGCTCGGCCTCGCGGCAATTGTTGCCTTAGGTCAGGCGTTCCCCCCGGCCCCAGCGGCCCCAGGCTCTGACGGAGGAGCAGCGGGGCAGCACAACGTTCACGTGACTGTCGACCTCAACGCAGATGCCTTTCAAGCAGCGCTTACCGAGCGATTCACGCAACTCCTCTCCGCCACAGCGCAACTGGAAAGATCGGTCGGCGCCGTGAATGCCGACAGCGCGCGCACGGTCGCCGAGATGCATGCTTTACTGCGATCCGAAATCGAATTGATGAAGCTGGCGCGTGGCAAGGACTCAGCAGCCGCACCGATCGTCACCCTGGACGTCTTGCTTAAATTCAGAGAGGCCTTGAAAAAGGATCCGGTCGTCGTCTCCGATCCGCACTTGGGCTTGATCTTAAATAAGCTTGATGACACAAAGAAAATGCTCGAGTCAGCGGAAATCGGTAAAAGATTGGTCGGAATCGAGGAGGGTGTGAACCGTGCCCATCCGAGAACGAATGTGAGTGCCGGGGACGGAGGCAGGCAATGAGAAGGCTGCTGATCGTCGTCCTGGGAAGCGCGCTCGCCGCTTGTGCGCACCACATCACCAGCGTGCGATCTTCCTGGTACGTCATGGAAGAGTCGAACGCCTCGGTCACCTATGAGCCTCTTGCAAAACTAGCGGAACGGATGAAAATTGCTTGGCAGCGCAAGCGAAAAGGTGGGGGTGGGCGCCCATTTCTGGCATGATTTAGTTTCTAACGCTTAATCAAAACGCCCACACCAT
>NZ_WHJG01000034.1 GCF_011682175.1 Massilia frigida | reverse complement strand
GGACGTCCGTAAATTCGGCATGTCAAAGGAGGGCCTGATTGCCCGCCAGGTCATGCTCGGCGTGGTGCAAACGGCCGACGGCTTGCCGCTCTATCACGAGGTATTTGATGGCAATACCGCCGAGGTCGCTACCATCAAGCCCATCATTGAAAAGATCGTTCAGCGCTTCCCCGTCAAGCGCGTCATCGCCGTCGCTGACCGCGGCTTGCTCTCGACAGACAACCTGGCCGATCTGCAGGCCATCACCCTGCCGGGCGGCGCGAAACTTGAATTCATCCTTGCCGTTCCAGGGCGGCGCTACAACGATTTCGTCGATATCCTGACGCCGCTCCACGACGCCACTTGCGTCAACGCTAAGGAGGAAGTACTGGGAGAGGCGCAGTGGGACAAGCTGCGCCTGATCATCGCTCATGATCCGCAGGTGGCGCTGGCCGCCGGCGCCAAACGCGACCTCATCATCGGCGCGCTGGAGCAAAAAGCAGCCCAGTGGGCGGGCAAACTCGATGGACAGGAAGGCGGCGCGCGCAAGCGCGGACGCAAGCTCTCCGATGGCGGAGCACGCGCCCGTTTCTATCATGAGGTGTGCGAAGCGCACTTGGCGCGCATCGTCCGGGTGGACCTTAAAAGCGAGTTGTTCACGTACTCGATCGACGAGCGCGCGCTGGCGCACGCACGCCTGATGGACGGCAAATTGCTACTGGTCACGAACACCGCCGATCTAGCGCCTGCCGACGTCGTGAAACGGTATAAATCATTAGCCGATATTGAACGCGGTTTCCGCGTCCTCAAATCCGAAATTGAGATCGGACCGATCTATCACCGACTGCCTGAACGCATTCGCGCTCACGCGGCGATCTGCTTCATGGCATTGATTCTGTATCGCGTCATGCGCACCCGTTTGCACGCCAGCGACACGGCGCTCTCGCCCGAGCGCGCCTTGGAAAAGCTGCGTCGCATTCAACACCACCGCGTCACGCTGAACGGCGCGGAATCGGTCACGGGCATCTCAACAATTAACCAGGAGCAGACGGGCATTCTCGCCGCGCTTACGATCAAAAAACCGACCATCGAAACGCGATTGACCCTCTTGTAGTGGCATTTTTGAACGGCGCCGCTATACGAATCAATAACTTACGCGCTCAACTGTCGAACTCGGGAGGCTTAGGCTCAGCGGCCCGCGCATGGAGCGTGACACACAGGAAAATTGCCGTGATTAGTACGAAAAAAATTCGGTGGGGCGATAGCCGGGATAAAAACGGTGTGCCTGCGAAGGGAAAAGCCATGTCATACCTTTGATTTTTTAAAGTTGCAGAATTATCTCATGTTGCCTCAGCGAATTTTAAAATTTGACAACAATTATGGCAATTAATGTTGTTAAATTGAACCGCATCTATGTTGACATTTTGCTTTCGTCGCCATTTTTTGACGAATCGTGCCCAACGCATGATTAAAATGCTTTTCACGGATCGGGTGGGACAGGACGACGCGCCTGAAAGGACAAGCGGGCGCTATTGAGTAGTCAACGGTATGCAGATCGTCGCTATTTCGCGGCAATGCTTAACGACAAGGCCCGCAGCGAATGCGGGCAAGCCCGACCACCGGATGGGCATGACCAAGGACGTACGTGGACAGCGAGCGCGACCCACTGCATCGAGCAGGCTCCCTGCGGCTACGCGCGACAGCTTACGCCGCCACTGCCACCTGCTTGCGGCTCTGCGGAAAGCGCAACCGGTAGCGCAAGCCTTCCCCTGGCGCACTGTCCACCTTGACCGAGCCGCCCAGCGGCCCGGTCACCAGGTTGTACACGATGTGCGCCCCCAGCCCGCTGCCGCCCTGCCCGCGCCGCGTCGTGAAAAACGGATCGAACAGCTTGGCCAGGGTGTCCTGGTCCATGCCGGCGCCGTCATCGCAGTACTCGAACCATACCTGCCCGCCGTCGAGCCGCACTTCGATCCGGATCGTCCCCGCCTGCTCGCGCGTAAAACCATGCACCAGCGAATTCATCACCAGATTGGTCACGATCTGCGACACCGCCCCTGGAAAACTGTCGAGCACAATCTCCTCCGGACAATCGACCTCGACCTTCACCGGCCTCCCTTTCAGGCGCGGCTGCAGCGACAGCAGCACTTCGGCCAGGTAGGCTTTCATGTCAAAGCTGCGGATATCGTCCGACGACTGGTCCACCGCCACCTGCTTGAAGCTGCGCACCAGCGCCGCCGCGCGCTGGGTATTGGTGGTCATGATGCGCAGCGACTGGTCGAGGACGTCAAAAAACTGCTCCAGGCTATCCTCGGTCATCTCGCCGGCCGCCAGTTCCTCGCGCGTCAGTTTGAGTTCCTGCACCAGATGGCTGGTGGCGGTCACGCAAATGCCCAGCGGCGTATTGATCTCGTGCGCCACGCCCGCCACTAGCCGCCCCAGCGAGGCCAGCTTCTCCTGGCGCACCAGTTCGGTCTGCGCATCGCGCAGCGCCGTCAGCGCCGCGTTCAGGGCGCCGTTCTGCTGCTCCAGGCGCTCCTTGGCCACCCGCACCGCGCGGTCGGCCTGCATGCGCGCGATCGCCACTGCCACGTGGCTGGCCATGAAGGCCAGCAACTCCAGGTCGGCCTCGGTGTAGACGATGGCCGGATCGTAGCTCTGCACGATGATCACGCCATACGGCTTGTCGTGCACCAGCATCGGCGCCCCCATCCAGCTGGCGATCTCGACACTGCCCAGCGGCTCGCCCATGCTGCGCTCGGCCACCAGGCGCGCATAGCTGGCCGCGTCGTGCAGGCAAGCCTGCTTGCTGTCCAGGATGTAGGAACTCATCCCCACGCCATAAGCGAAGCGCTTGACCGGCGCTTCGGCATGCTTCTGGTCGACGAAATACGGAATGCTGAACTCGCGCGTGTCCGGGTGGTACAGCGCGATCAGGAAGTTGTCGGCGACCATCAGTTCGCTGATGATGTTGTGCAGATTACCCGACAACATCTCCGCATCGACCGCCGAGGCCGACAGATTGGCGATCTCGTACAGCGCATGCTGGACCGCTTCGGCGCGCCGCCGTTCCGCCACTTCATGCGCCAGCAGCGCCGTGCGCTCGTGTACCGCGCGTTCCAGCCGGTCCACGCTCTGGATGCCTTGCAGCGCATTCGAGACATGGTTGGCGATGAGGGAAAACAGCGCCTGGTCTTCTTCGCTGTAGGTATGCTCGGGGCTATAGCTTTGCAGCACGATGGCCCCCAGCGCCTGATGCTGGTGATCGAGCAGGGGGCAGCCCATCCACTGCTCGGCGCGCGTGCCGCGGCCCCAGGCGTGGCCATCGACCCGGTGCGCGGCGCTTTCATCCTTCGTCATGACCAGGTTGCGCCGGTTCATGATCACCCAGGCGGTGGGCGATTGCTCGGGCGAGGCCAGCGGCAGCTTTTCCTGGGGATCGGGCGCGGCGTCGCGTTCGTCGACGTAATACACGAAGCGCACCGTGTGCTCCGTGCGGTCGCTCAGCGCCACATAGAAATTGGCCGCATACATGATGCGGCCCAGCGCGCGGTGCACCGCGCCCACGAAGTCGGTAATGTCGGTGCACCCCGTCGAGATCTGTCCGATGCCCAGCAACATGGCCTGGACGGCTTCCAGGCGGTCGAGACGGCTCTCCATCGCATTTCCCTTTAGTAGTGCATCAGGGAAATACTAGCAGGTCAAGACGGGTTGCGAAAGTCGTTTTCGACCCAGGCTGTGGCGCTGGCGGGGGTTAATTTGAAGCTGGCGGGAATGCGCACCTGGGCGATCCGTTCGCCTTCTTCGTCGATGGCGGCCAGCAGCGCGTAAGGATGCTCGTCGTCGGGCACGATATCGAGCGTGACCTTGATGTCGGCGCCTTCGTGCGAGACCACGGTGCTCTTGTGCAGCATGGCGTGCAATTGCTGCTCATGGCGGCGCAGCACTTCGGCGGCGGTCTTGACCAGGGTGTTGAAGGCATTCGTGTCGAGCGGCTTGGGATTCTTTTTGTCGCGGCCCATGGTCCACGGGCCAACCAGGGCCGGCTCCGGCTCGCCATCCTTGATCATGGCCACGGCCCAGCCCTCGTCATCCTCGTTCTTGATCACGCGCGCGGTCCAGCCATTGCCTTTCCACAGGCGCGGCTCTTGCACGGGCGCGTCGTCGTCCTGGGGGCTGTCGTCGGGGAATTCTTCTGTCATGAGATCGCATTCATGGTGCGGGCGTCGCCCGAAAGGAGAATGATAGTCGAATTCGACACATCCCACAGGGCCGGGCCGCGCCGGCGGCGCCATCCGCAGCACGCCGCGACTGCCGCAAAAGCAGGAATTAGAGCAGGGACTCTAACTCCATGATCGCCTCCGCATTGAATTAAAGGTAACATTTCTGCACGCATATATTGCGCCGCAACATCCCCTTCGCAGTTCACAGGTATCCCATGATCGCCCGTCGCCTTCGTCTCGCCGCTACCGCCCTCGCCGCCGCCGTGTTCTGCGCGCCGGCGCTGGCCACCCCGCTCACCGCCCAGCAAATCTTGTACGGGTTCAACGCCGTGGTCTTGGCCGACGTGAACTCGCAATCGCACGTCGATGGCCGCACCTGGATCGGCGGCAGCGCCACCGGCGGCGACTATGCGCAGCACGTCAACGACATGCCGGCCTCGAAGTACGCCGGCCTGACCGTCATGGGTAATGCGCGCGAGGTGAAGGTCAATGCCGGCGGCGCCGTGATCGGGGGTAAGCTGAGCGGCGCGACCATCAATGCCGGCAGCGGCGTGATCTATGGCGACGTCCACAACAGTAAGCTGAACGGCGCAGCCTGGGTCGGGGGCAGCCTCAGCGCCAGCAATACGAATGGCGGCCGCGTGCTCGCGCTCGACAGCACCATGCAGGCCAACGCCGATGCCTCGAACTCGACCGATTTCGCGGCCACGCTGGGCGCGCTGTCGGCCAGCCTGGGGAAAATGAGCGGCACCGGCAGCAGCGTCACCTTCAACGGCTACGGCAAGGCCACCTTCAATGCCGTGGCCAACGCCAGCGGGGTCGCGGTATTCAACCTGATCGACGCCGGCGTGTTCAAGGCCAGCGAATTCGAATTCAACCTGGGCGACGCCACCACCGTGATCCTCAACGCGAGTGGCGAGAGCGCGACGATCGGCGCCAACTTCCTGGGCGGCTCCGCGCAATCGCTGGGCAGCAAGCTGATCTGGAATTTCCAGCACGCCACCAGCATCACCACCAACGCCCAGTTCGGCGGCGCCATCCTGGCGCCCTCGGCCCGCCTGACCAACAACCAGAACATCGAGGGCGGCGTGTTCGTCAAGTCGCTCGACCAGCGCGGCGAACTGCATTTGCAAGCGTTCGACGGCCACCTGGACCCCGGACCCGGGCCGGTACCGGTACCGGAACCGACCAGCGGCGCCTTGCTGCTCGCTGGCGCACTCATGCTCGCCCTGACGCGCCGGCGCAGCCACTAAGCCCTGGCGCCAGAACACAAAGCCCACCTGTTCCGGTGGGCTTTTTTCATGCGAACCGCTGGCGCGGCGGCGCGGGCGGCTGCAGCGGCGGACCCGGCGGCGGAATGCGCGGATCGATGGCCGGTGCCGGCGTGCCGTAGTTGTACGGATTGATGATAATCGGTGGAATGGCCGGAGGCGCCGACGGTGGCCCCTTGGGACCGCCACCCGCGAGCAGGATGCGCAACTGGCGCGCCACGAAGTCGCCCGCCGCCAGCGCCCACCGGTCCCCTGAATAGTGTACAAATTCCATATGCATCTCCATGCGACAGAATATTCAGTATAGGCAATGATGTGGGAATTTCAAGGTAGAAAATTGCGTTTTGGGTAAGTCGGACCCGGCCACACCACGGCACGCGCGCAGGCACCGGCTCCCCCTTGGCACGCACCGTCCACCCCGTCAAAAATGCAGTCTGTCGCATGCGCATGGCGCCGCGCCGGCGGTCTCGCTACAGTACAAGCGTACCAGGAAAACCCTTATCCCCAACCGAGGCCACGATCATGAAAAAATACGCTCCCCTGCTGCTCCTGTTCCTGTTCATCATGGTCGCCTGGGAGGCCATGGTCGGCCCGTCCGGCATGTCCATCAACATCGATGGCGACCAGTTGCACGGACCCGGTGCCGCCCTGGCCGGCGTGCTGTTTGCCGGCGGCGGCCTCTTGATCGCGGGCCTCGTGATGCTGTTTGTGGGCATGGTGCTGGCACTGGTGTTCGCCGGCCTGGGCGTGCTGGCCGTGGGTGGCCTGGCGCTTGGCGCCATCGTGCTCGCGCTGATGATCTCGCCGCTGCTGCTGCCGTTGGCCATTCCGCTGGCCATCATCTGGTACCTCGCCAGCCGCACGCGCAAGCAGCGCGCCGGCCACGAGGCCGTCAAACCTTCGTAAGCGCGGCCGGCGCGCACGCTTCGGCGTGGTCGCACACCCGGTTGCGGCCGCCCGCCTTGGCGTGATACAGCGCCTTGTCGGCCCGGATCATGGCCGCATCCGGACCCGCATCGCCAGCCTCGATGGTGGCGATGCCGATGCTCACCGTGATCGCAATCTCCCGTCCGTCGCCAAGCAGGGGCGTCTCGGCCACGCTCTGGCGCAGGCGCTCCGCATACTGGTGCGCCGCCGCTCCGGTCGTACCCGGCAGCAGCACCGCGAATTCTTCCCCGCCGACCCGGCCCAGGGTATCGATCTTGCGCTGGCCCGAGCGCATCAGGGTCGCCATGTGGCGCAGCACCGCATCGCCCGCCGCGTGGCCGAACACGTCGTTGACATGCTTGAAGTGGTCGATGTCGAGCATCAGCACCGACGCGCATTCGTCCATGCTGCGCTGCAGGCGCGCGAACTGGTCATCCAGGCGCGCCAGGAACACGCGCCGGTTCGGCAGCCCGGTCAGGAAATCGGTGCTGGCCAGCGCCTGCAATTCGTCATCGACGCGTTTGCGCTCGGTGATGTCGACCGTCGAGGCAATCACGAAGTCGAGCGATTGCGCATGGCCCGGCATGACCAGCAAGGTCAGTTCGTGCTGGCGCGCCACGCCATCGACCCGCAGGAAGCTGCTTTCGCATTCGTAGAACAGGGCGCCGCCGGCCAGCGCCACCAGCGCGTCGATGAAGGCGCCGCCGCCCAGGCTGCCGAAGTTCTGCGCCAGCCCCAGCGTGCCCGGTTCCTTGGCGCCGGCGCCCACGTGCACCAGCGCGGCGCCGTTGACGTCGGTGATGCGCACCAGCGACGCCAGGCGCTGCGCTTCGTCGGGACGCTCGCGCAGCCACGCGCCCAAGTCCCTGAGCCCGCAGCTTTGCAGGCGCGCCACCTCCTCGCGCGCGACCGACCAGTCCTGCTCCCACAGCGCCACCGGGGCGTGGTCATACAGGCTGCGAAAGCGCTCCTCGCCCACGCGCAGCGCTTGCGCGGCCTGGGCCTGTTCCAGCGCGATGCCGGCCAGCTGGGCGGCCAGCTCGATCAGCACCACGTTGGCCGCGCTCGGATAACGCGGCGTGCGGTGATAGATCGCGAAGGTGCCCAGCACGCGCCCGGACGCGCCGCGGATCGGTTCCGACCAGCTCGACGCCAGCTGCGCGCGCGCGGCGATCTCGCGGTACGCCGCCCAGTCGGGATGGGTCTGGATATCTTCGACGATGACGCGCTGTCCGCTGGCGGCCGCGCTGCCGCAGGAACCGAAGCCGGCAGCGGCCGGCAAGCCATCCACGGCGGCATTGAAAAAATCCGGCAGGCTGGGCGCGGCGCCGGTGTGCAGGAAGCGTCCCTCGGCATCGAGCAGCAGGATCGCGCACAGCATGCCGGCATTGGTCGACTCCACGCCCAGCACCACCGCGCCCAGCACCGCGTGCAGCGGCGCGCCGTGCGCCAGCAGTTCGAGCACATGGCGGTGCGCGCGCTCGCGCTGTTCGATCTGCTTGCGTTCGGTGATGTCGCGGAACGACCACAGGCGCGCGCCTTCGTGGCCCAGCCGCACCGGACGCGTCAACTGTTCGATGAAGCGCCCATCCTTCAGGCGCAGCAGCTCGCGGTGTTCCTCGTGCTCGCCCAGTTGCAGCGAG
Organism: Massilia frigida; assembly: GCF_011682175.1. Taxonomy (GTDB): domain Bacteria; phylum Pseudomonadota; class Gammaproteobacteria; order Burkholderiales; family Burkholderiaceae_D; genus Telluria_A; species Telluria_A frigida. The sequence continues at coordinate 72,280 of NZ_WHJG01000034.1, read as the reverse complement.
CGGCTGTACAGCAGCGGCCCCGCGTGCACCAGCTGGGCCAGCAGGTGCGCGACCACGGCCGCATCATCGCTGGCCAGGTCCAGTTCCTCGGGCACGCTCCACAGCGTACGGAAGCGCTGGTTCGAGGCCAGGATGCGGCGGTCGCCATTGTCGACCAGGATGGCGTCGAAGGTCGAGTCGAGGATGCTGCGCATCATGGCCTGGGCCCGCTGTGCGGAATCGGCCAGAGCGGCCAGGCGCTGCTGGCCCACGGTCAGTTCATCGGTCAACAGGCGCGACTGGCGCAGCGCGCGGCTGGCCAGGGCGCTGCTGCGCGCCAGCATCCAGGTCAGCAGGGACAGCAGCGCCGTCACCGCCAGGCCGAGCGTGAGCAGCACTTGCGGCGCCTCGTTCTGCTGCCCGGCGCCGAAGCCGGCGCCGGCGCTGATGACCAGGGTCCAGCGCCGCCCGGCGATGCCGAGACGCTGTTCGGTGCGCAGCGCCGGCGCGCCGCCGGCGGCGGCAGGCGCGCCGCTGGCCATGCGCGCCTGCGGCGTGACCCAATTGCCATCGTAGACCTCCACCGCCAAGGCGCCGGCGCGCTCGCCGCCCACATACGCCATCAAGTCTTCCATGATGAAGGGCGCGTAGATCCAGCCGCGCAGCAGGTCGCGCCGCTGCTCGATGCTGTCGGGCGCCTTGCTGCCGATGTACACCGGCAGCGCAATGAGCACGCCGTCGGAGGCGCCCGCCCCGCGTGCGCGCGCCACGATGGCCTTGCCCGACAGGACCGGCTGGCCACTGTCGCGCGCCTGTTCCAGCATCAGGCGCAGCGGCTCCTCGGAAAACAGATCGTAGCCGAGCGCGCGCAGGCGGGCGCCCGAAAACGCTTCGAGGTACATCAGCGGCGCGTAGGCGGCCCGCGTGCCCGGCGGCGTGATCGCGTAACCGCGCAAGCCGCCGCTGCGCACGCGCGCCAGGTGCGCGCCGCGCTGGGCGTCCGCCAGCGCCAGCACGTAGCCGATCCCTTTCATGCCGGGATACTCGGCGCCGGTGTGCTGGATGCGCACGAAATCGGTGAATTCCTGGCGCGTGACATCATCCGAACTGGCGAACAGGCCCTGCACCCCGCGCAGCATCTGCACATGGGCCGCCATGCGCAGCGCCAGCTGGTTGACCACGTCGCGCGCGCTGCTGTCGAAATCGGTGCGCAGGTCGCGTTCGGCGCTGCGCTGCGCCGCTTCCCACAGCTGCCAGGTCAACCCCAGGCACAGCGCCATCACCAGAGCGGCCAGCGCGGTCGCGCCGATCCACGCGGGCTGGCGCACGCGTGGCGGCGGCGCCGGCACGGCCGGGGTGGGAGCGGCATGGTCCATGGAAGCGATCCTGGTGCGGGCCCGTGGCGGGCCTCTTACTCACTGATAGTACGTGAGGGTACCTTGCGTTGCAATAAGACTGTTGTCTAAATACCCTCAATCAGACGCATGGCGAACACAATCGGCAAGCCGGCGGCGATCACGCGGCGCGCGGCGGCGCCGTTGTCGTAGGGAATGCGGTAATACACCAGTTCGCGCGCGCTGTCGTCGTACAGCGCGTAGCAGGCGGCGCTGTTGCCATCGCGCGGCTGGCCCACCGCGCCCGGGATCACCAGGTACTGGTGCTGCGGGGCAATTGCGATGCGCGTGCCCGGCACCGGCACGTGCGCGCCCATGCGCCCATCGTCGGCGCGCCGGTACAGCGCCGGCGTGTGCACGTGGCCCGAAAACACCATGCGCTTGCGCGCCGCGCGCAGGCTGCGCTCGGCCGGCTCGATCCCGGTCACGTACTCCCACTTGACCGGGTCGTGCGCGCTGGCATGGACGAACAGCATGCGCTCGAGCTCCTGGGTCAGCGGCAAGGCGGACAGGAAAGCCATCTGTTCGGCGCTGAGCTGGCCGCGGGTCCACTCGATCACCTCGCGCGCCTCGAAATGCATCTGCGGCCGCGTTTCGTGGGTGACCGAATAGTCATGATTGCCCTGCACCGCCACCGCCCCGCGCGCCACGTGCTCCATGACAGTGTCGAGCACCCAGGCCGGATCGGCGCCATAGCCGACAAAGTCGCCCGTAAACGCGTACTGGTCGGCCTTCTGGGCGCGCGCATGCGTCAGGCAAGCATCCAGTGCTTCGCGGTTGGCGTGCAGGTCGGTAAGCAGGGCAAGGCGCATGGTGGGGATGGCGTCGCTTGGCGCGAAATAAATATTGCTATTTTGAAATCAATGACTAGTGTTCAACTTCATTATAGCGTGGGATGGCCTGTATTCTGATCGGCGCTACTGAGGCGAGCGTCGATGAAGGTGTGGGACATGCCAGACAGCACGAAGTGTACAAAATGGATGTACTTTTTATGAGTCAGGTTTGAAACGTTGGAATGCTATTCCGGTAACACTGTCCATCACCGGTCGTTTTCGTACACCAGGACTGGAATGGCACACCCATCCTCTTTTTTAATTAAGAATGCGCGCAAAATTTTAATCGCGAACCAGCTTAATAAGGCTAGCCTGATCAGGAGCTACCATGATGAAGGAACTGCTCCATGAGCCCTCTCCATGCCAGCCGGCTCGGCCACTACGTCACCACGGTGGCATTTGACGGGACAGTAAAAACCTCTGTGCCGCCCCCCTTGCCGCCGGTGCCGGCGTTGGAACTATCGGCGCGGCTGGTACAGAAATTGAGCAAGGCCGATCGCGCCATCGGCCGCCTGCGGCCTGCCGGGCCGGTCAAACCGGCCCGTCGCCTTTGCGTTACCGGGGAATTGCGCCTGTCCTGAATGTACTACGGAGAAGTTACTTTTACAACAAAATTATCAATTATGCAAGCAAGTGACGCGCTGACGGCGTGACCGCCCGCGCGGCACGCTTTCTTACATGGTTCTCAGGCTATGCCGCAGCGACATGACCAGCCAGACGGCGGCGCCGAACAGCACGATCCACAGGCTGGCGGCGGCCACCGTGCGGCGCCGATTGGAGCAGGGCGGCGGTCCGTGGCGGTTGGCCAGCTGCTTGCCGGGAATGAGGGACAGCGCGGCAAACACCAGCCCATGCAGCCATGCCGGCGCGCCGGCCAGGGGGACGAACAGCAGCCCGGCCAGCCACCACGGCAAGCCGATATCGCGCAGGCGGCGCGAGGCGACCACGGCCAGCAGCCCGGTCGTCAGGAGCAGGAGCGCAATCCGCAGATTGCCGGCCCCGTCCATCTGGAAGCAGACCATGCACAGCATGACCAGCAGGCACAGCACAACCGGGGCGAGGGAGTACGCCATGTAGCGCACGCGGCCGATCCGCCCCGCCGCCTGCAACAGATGCGGCCGATAGCAGGCCGGGACAGCGGCCGGCCCGGGATCGCTCACGCGGCGCCGGCGTACTGCAGGTAGCCGCGCGCGCGCAAGGCGCAGGCCGGACAGGTGCCGCAACCGTAGCCCCAGGCATGCAGCTCGCCGCGCTCGCCCAGGTAGCAGGTGTGGGTGTCGGCCCGGATCAGGTCGACCAGCGCATCGCCGCCGGCCTGGTGCGCCAGCTGCCAGGTTTGCTTCTTGTCGATCCACATCAGCGGCGTTTCCAGCTTCAGGCGGGTGGCCATGCCCAGGTTGAGCGCGACCTGCAAGGCCTTCATGGTGTCGTCACGGCAGTCCGGATAGCCGGAAAAATCGGTTTCGCACATGCCGCCGACCAGCACATTCAAGCCGCGCCGGTAAGCCACGGTGGCGGCCACGGTCATGAACAGCAGGTTGCGGCCCGGCACAAAGGTATTCGGCAAGCCGTTGGCCTGCATTTCGATGGCGACGTTGCTGGTCATGGCGGTATCCGAAATCTTGCTGATCAGGGACAGGTCGACCAGGTGATCCTCGCCCAGGCGCGCATCCCAATCGCCCTTCAAGGCGCGCATCTTGCCCAGCACCGTGGGGCGCACGGTCAGTTCGATGGCGTGCCGCTGGCCATAGTCGAAGCCGATGGTTTCGACGCGCGCGTAACGCTCCAGCGCCCAGGCCAGGCAGGTGGCGGAGTCTTGTCCGCCGCTAAACAAAACCAGTGCGCCATCAGCTTGATGCATAGTGTATTTTCCAAATCGTTAGACGTTCGCCATCATGTCGGCCGATCCGGTAAGATGCCTCAGCATTTTCCCGAATGGAGCGCCATGTTTCCCGCAACACCAGACAAAACAATAGCCCGGACGCCGCGCCAGCGACGAATTTTGGCACAAATCGCCGTGAGCGTGTGCCTTGCGGCCGCTCCGGCAGCAGCCCTGGCGCAAGAGCCGCCAGCCGCCCCCCAGCAAGCCGCAGCGCGCGGCATCGACTACTCGGTCAAGGTGGACGCCCCCGGCCCGCTCGACGACCTGCTCGAAGAAAATCTCGACCTGGTGCGCTGGCAGGGCAACCCGCGCCTCGACCTCGACCAGCTGCAGCGCCTGGTCAAGGCCGCGCCCGAGCAAGCCAAGATCCTGATCGCCACCGAAGGCTATTATTCGCCCAAGGTCAGCGCGGGACTGGACACCAGCGGCGCCAAACCGGTGGCGCGCATCACGGTCGACCCGGGCCAGCCGGTGCTGGTGGGCGACGTGGAACTGGTGCTCAAGGGCTTCGAGCCGGTCGGCACCGATGCCAAACCGTACGACGCGGCCGACCTGCGCAAGCGCTGGGGCTTGCCGGTGGGCAGCCGTTTCCGCCAGGCCGACTGGGAAGGCGCCAAGCGCAACCTGCTGCGCCAGGTGATGATGGCGCGCTATCCGCGCGCCCAACTGGTCGAATCGAGTGCCATCGTCGACCCCGACATGCGCCGTGCCCTGCTCAAGGTGGTCCTCGACAGCGGCCCCGAAGCGCGCTTCGGCGAACTGCGCGTCGAAGGCTTGAAACGCTATTCGCCCACCATCGTCAGCAACCTCAATCGCATCCGCCCCGGCCAGGAATACAACGAAGCGGCCCTGCAAGCCTACCAGGCGCGCCTGCAGGACACCGGCTACTTCAGCACCGTGGAAGTGAGCGCCGACATGGCGGCCGCGCTGTCGGAAGACATCGACGCCATGACCGACGACCAGAAAGCCATCCCGCGCCCGCCCGTGGCCAACCCGGCGATCCTGCCGGTGCTGGTGCGCGTGACCGAGAACAAGCAGAAAAACGTCGACGTCGGTCTCGGTTATTCGACCAACACCGGTGCCCGCGCCCAGCTCAATTACGACGACCTCAATGTGTTCGGCCTGCGCATGAAAAGTAACCTGATCATGGAACAGAAGCGCCAGACCGCGCGTGCCGACTTCTATTTTCCGACCACCGAAAAAGGCTATAGCGACAGCTTCGGCGCCGGTTTCGAGCGCAACGACCTGCGCGGCGAAGTGACCAACGTGGCCACCGTGGCCGGACGGCGCGCCTGGGGCACGCCGCTGCTCGAACGCAGCCTGACCCTGGAATACCTGAGCGAGCGGCGCCTGGTCGAAGGCATCGAAACGCGGCGCAGCAACAGCGTACCGCTCACCTTCAGCTGGACCAAGCGCGCGCTCGACAACCTGGTGCTGCCGAAGCGCGGCTATGTGCTCAACGCGCAGTTCGGCGGCGCCGTGCTGCCGGTGCTGACCGACGAACGCTTCCTGCGCGCCAGCACGCGCTTCATCCATTACCGTCCGCTCGGCCCATCGACCAACCTGATCGTACGCGCCGAAGCGGGCGTACTGGCGTCAAAACAGAAGGAAGGCGTGCCATCGACCTTCCTGTTCCGCGCCGGCGGCGACCAGTCGGTGCGCGGCTACGGCTACCAGGAACTGGGCGTGCGCGAAGGCGACGCCATCGTCGGCGGGCGCTATCTGCTCACCGGCAGCGTCGAATACCAATACTGGTTCAAGCCGCCGTGGGGCGTGGCCTTCTTCTACGACGCCGGCAACGCCGCCGACAAATTCAAGGACCTGAAACCGGAATCGGGCTATGGCATCGGTGCGCGCTGGCGCAGCCCGGTCGGCCCGATCAACGTCGACGTCGCCTACGGGCAAGCGCTGAAAAAAGCGCGCCTGCACTTCTCACTGGGCTTTACATTCTGATGACTACCGCCGACACCCCTACCACCCCGTCGCCCCGCCAGCACGGCCAGCGCCGCTGGCCGCGCCGCGTCGCCATCGGCGTCGCCGTCAGCGGCGCCCTGCTGGGCGGCGCCTACTGGTACCTGGGACGCGAAACCACCCTGCAAATGCTGGTCCAGCGCGTAGCCAACGCCAGCGGCGGCAGCATCGTCGTCACCGGCGTGAAAGGCTCGCTGTACGGCGCCATGCACCTCGATAAAGTCGTCTACCGCACCCCGGAACAAGTCGTCACCGCCGAAAATATCGACATCGACTGGTCGCCCTTCCAGTACCTCAGCCGCGGCGTGGCCATCAACAAGCTGCACGTGGCCACCCTGCGCATGAATACCCTGCGCGAAGGCGAACCGGCCAAGATGCCGGCCAAACTCGCGCCGCCCTTCAAGCTCGAAGTCGACGATGCGCGCCTGTCCAGGGTCATCCTGACCAATGCGGCCGTCCCGGGCGCCGAAACGGTGATCACCGAGGTCCGCTTCGACCTGCTGGGCGACCAGCGCCAATGGGCTTTGCGCAAAGCCAGTGCGATTACCCCGTGGGGCAAGGCCATGGCCGACGCCAGCATCGGCACCGCCAAGCCATACAAGCTGGCCGGCACCGCCAGCCTGACCCAGATCGCGGTAGCGGCCGGCCAGCAGCCGGCGCAGATCAAGCTGGGCGTCGGCGGCGACCTGGAAACCACGCAACTTGACGCCAGCGCCGTCTCGGGCAAGGCCGAAGGCGACGCCAAGTTCACGCTGGCGCCGTTCGAGCCGATTCCGCTGCGCGCCATGACCATCCATGGCAAGAACATCGACCCGGGCTTTTTCAATCCCGAACTGCCCAAGGCCGACCTGTCGCTGGCGATCACGGCGCGCATTGAAGCGAACCGCAATATCGCCGGCAGCGTCATGATCGACAACGCCGGCGCGACCGGCCCGGTCGACCTGCAACGGCTGCCGCTGCGCTCCATGCGCGGCGAACTGAAAGGCAACCTGTCGGCGCTGGAGATCGGCGCGGTGCTGATCGACCTGGGCGACGCCGGCAAATTCACCGGCAGCGGCACGGTGGCGCGCAGCGCCGCCGACAAAGGCATCGGCAGCGCCAGCTTTGCGCTGCATACCGACGGCATCGACATGAAGCGCCTCCACAGCCGCATGAAGTCGACCAGGATCGCCGGCGACATCACGGTCGCCAACGCGGGCAACACCCAGACCTTCACCACCAGGCTGGTGGAAGCGGGCATGCGCCTGGAAGCGAAAGCCACCCTGGCCGACAACGTGCTGACGGTGCAGCAGGCGCGCCTGGCCGCCGGCGGCAGCAGCGTGGGCCTGACCGGCAGCGCCAACCTGGCCGGCAAGCGCGAATTCAAGGTCAGCGCCAGCGCCGTCAAGTTCGACCCGGCCGCCTTTGGCGACTTGCCGAAGGCCGACATCAATGCCGACATCAACGCCGCCGGCTTCCTGTCGCCGGCATGGAAAGTGGCGGCCGATTTTGCGCTGCGGCCAAGCCGCCTGTTCGACCAGCCGCTGTCGGGCAAGGGCAGGCTCAATGCCGACGCCGCGCACATCAGCGGCGTGGACGCCACCCTCGCGCTGGGAAAAAATACGGCGCAATTGAAAGGCAGTTTCGGGGCGCCCGGCGAAAAACTGACCTGGAACGTCAACGCCACCGACCTGGCGGCCGCGCGCAGCGATTTGTACGGCGCGCTGGCGGCCAGCGGCGTCGTCACCGGCACCATGCAGGCGCCGCGCACCACGTTCGAGGTCGACGCCACCGGCCTCGGTTGGGTGGCGGCGGCGCGCAAGACCAATAACAGCCTGCTGCACGCCAGCGGCGAAGCATGGCTCGCGGGGGGAGCAAATGCGGGCGCGGTCGACGTCACGGCGGCCGGCACGGCGCAGCGCTTCAATCCGGGCGCCTTCGGTTCGCCGCTGGCGGGCAGCATCAACGGCAGCTTCGACGCCGCCGGCCGCTCCGGCCCTGACTGGCGCGCCAACCTGAATCTGGCGCTGCAGCCATCGACCCTGGCCAATTCACCGCTGTGGGGCTACGCCAAGGTCGCCGCCGACAGCAAACACGTCTCGAACGCCGACGTCGACCTGCACGTGGGACCGAACATCGTGGCCGCCAAGGGCAGTTTCGGCGCCGGCGCCGACAAGCTTGACTGGCGCATCGATGCCACCCAGCTGGCCGCGCTCGGCCCCGACTTCGGCGGCGTGCTCAAAGGCGCGGGCACCGTGTCGGGCACGATGGCCGCACCGGCCGTCAGCGCCGCGCTGGAAGGCCAGAACCTCAAGGTGCTCGGCAAGCACCAGGTCAAGACCCTGCGCGCCAGCGCCAATCTTGGCAGCGGCCGCGGGGCCGACGATCCGCTGGTCAGCGACATCGCCATCACCGAGTACGTCAGCGGCGAGACCCGCATCGACAGCGCGCACCTGCAAACGAGCGGCACGCGCGGCGCCCACCTCCTGCGCCTGGACGCGCGCAGCGACGCGTTCGATGCCACCGGCGAGATCCGCGGCGGCTGGGCCAACAGCGCCTGGACCGGCACCGTGGCGGCGCTCCAAAACAAGGGCCGCTACGCGTTCGCGCTGCAAGCGCCGGTCCCGCTGCGCATTGCGGTCGCTCCCGGCGCCGGCGTGGCCGGCCTGGCCACGCCGCAGCAAATCAGCATGAGCAACGCGGTGATCAAGCTCCCCAACGGCAGCGTGAGTGTCCAGTCGCTGGAAAAGAACGGTCCGCACTGGACCAGCAAGGGCGTGGCGGCCGGCGTGCCGCTCACCTACCTGGCGCAATTCTCGCCGGGCATGCGCGACGCCATCAGCGGCGACCTCTCGCTCGGCGCCGACTGGTCGCTCGACATGCAGGCGCCCGCCGGCGCCACGCCGGCCCTGAACGGCTCGGTGCACGTGTTCCGCGAAAGCGGCGACGTGATCGCCGGCGCCGAAGTGCCAGTGGTGCTGGGCTTGCGCATGCTCGACCTGCGCGCCGACGTCGCCAGCGGCGCGCTGCGCGTGCAGGCCAAGGTCGACGGCACCCGCGTCGGCCAGGCCAACGTGGACGCCACCGCGCAAATGATCGACGGCCGCCTGGGCAATGCAAGCCCCCTGAAAATGACGGCCAATGCCGACATGGTCTCGATCGCGTGGCTGGCCCCCTTCACCGGCCAGCCGGCGCTGGAACTGGACGGCGCGCTCAAACTCGCGCTGACCGGGGGCGGCACGGTCGGCACGCCGACCCTGAACGGCAGCGTCAATGGCGACAAACTGGCGCTGCGCTGGGCCGAACAGGGCATCAAGCTCAGTAACGGCCAGCTGCGCGCCCAGCTGGCGGGCGACCAGCTGCTGCTCCAGCGCCTCAGTTTCGACGGCGTGCAGGGCACGATGATGGCCGACGGCGCGGTGCGCTTTGCCGGCGGCGAAGCGACCATGCAGCTCAAACTGGTGGCCGACAAGCTCGAAATCCTGTCGCGTCCCGACCGCACCGTCGTCATCAGCGGCCAGAGTACGCTGGTGCGCGACGCCAAGCGCTTTTCGCTGGAAGGCAAATTCAAGGCCGACCGCGCGCTGATCGAACTGGCGCCGCAAGGCCGCCCTACCCTGTCGGACGATGTGATCGTGCTGGGCAGGGCCGGGGTCGGCACGCCGGCGGTCAAGGCCGAGCCGTCCATGCCGCTGGCGATGGATGTGGAGGCCGATCTCGGCGACGCCTTCCGCCTGCGCGGCATGGGCATCGATGCCGAACTGGCGGGTTCGCTGCGCGTGCGCACCACCGGCGGGCGTCCACCGCGCGTCAACGGCTCCATCAGCGTGACCAGCGGCACCTACAAGGCGTATGGACAGAACCTCGATATCGAACGCGGCGTGCTGACCTTCAGCGGCCCGTCCGACAACCCGGCCCTGAACATCCGCGCGGTGCGCAGCCGGCCGGAAGGCGAGCAGCTCTCCGAGACCAACGTCGAAGCCGGCGTCGAAGTGCGCGGTTCGGCGCTCTCGCCGGTGGCCAAGCTGGTGTCGCGGCCATCGGTGCCGGACAGCGAAAAGCTGTCATGGCTGGTGCTGGGGCACGGGATGGAAGGAACCTCGGGGAACGAAGCGGGCTTGCTCAGCGCCGCCGCCGGCGCCCTGCTGGGCGGTTCGGGCAGCAGCGGCGGCTTCCAGTCGCGCCTGGCCAATTCGCTGGGCGTCGATGAACTGGGCCTGTCGCAGGCCAAGGGGCTGGAAAGCACCGTGGTCACGGTCGGCAAGCGGATTTCATCGCGCGCCTACCTCAGTTTCGAGCAGGGAGCGACGACCGCATCGAGCCTGGTCAAGCTGCGCTACAAGCTCAATCCGCGCATCACGCTGCAGTTCCAGACCGGGACCAACACCGCGCTCGACGTGCTCTATTCGTGGGCCTTCGACTAATGCAGGAAGGTGCTCGGCTTCGGGTCGGGCACCGGATCGTCGTCCTGCGGGTGCTTGACCGGCGGATGATGCGGATGGGGATTGTCGAACGGCTCGGGCGTAGGTTCATCGACCGGCACGGGGTCCGGTGCGCGATGGGCGTCGATGGCTGCTGGGTTCATGTGGGTCGCTCCTGGTTGGTGGAGCGACGACATTAGCACATGCCCGGCCGCGAGGCCGTACGCTTGACCGGCCTTGCGGGGCCGCCTTGCGCGGCCGCGCCGGCGTTTACGGCTTGGCGTTCTTGACGTACTTGTCGAGCCAGGAACTGGTCTCGTACAGCATGTGCATGATCGATTCGCGCGCGCGGTAAGCGTGGCTTTCGTTGGGCAGCAGCACCAGGCGCGCCGTGCCGCCCAGGCCCTTCATGGCCTGGAACATGCGCTCGCTCTGCATCGGGAAGGTGCCCGAATTATTATCCTGCTCGCCGTGGATCAGCAGCAGCGCATCCTTGATCTTGTCGGCGTTATTAAACGGCGACATGGCCTGGTACACCTCCTTCGCCTTCCAGAACTCGCGCTCTTCGGACTGGAAGCCGAACGGGGTGAGCGTGCGGTTGTAGGCGCCGCTGCGCGCCACGCCGGCCTTGAACAGGCGCGTGTGGGCCAGCAGGTTGCCGGTCATGAAAGCGCCGTACGAGTGGCCGCCGATGGCGATGCGGTGGCGCTCGGCCACGCCGCGCCGCACCACTTCGGCCACCGCCGCTTCGGCGTTGGCCACCAGTTGCGGCAGGTAGCTGTCGTTCGGTTCGGCGTCGGCGGAGCCGACGATCGGCATCGACGGGTTATCGAGCACCGCGTAGCCCATCGCCAGCATCGGCGCCGGCCCCCAGAAGCTGATGGCGTTGAAGCGGAATGGCGAACCGGTGGTCTGGCTGGCCGCGCTGGCGCTCTTGAAGTCCTGCGGATACGCCCACATCAGCAGCGGCAGCGGGCCATCGCGCTTCGCTTCGTAGTTCGGCGGCAGCATCAGGGTGGCGGTCAGGTCGACGCCATCGGCGCGCTTATAGCGGATCTGCTCCTTCTGCACATCCTTCAACTGCGGGGTCGGATGCGGGAAATGGGTGAGCGCCGTCAGTTGCGCCGCGCCGCTGCGTTTCAGGTCGCGCACATAAAAATTCGGGCGCTCGGTGGGCGACTCGCGCGTGGTCAGCAGGCGCATGCCATCGTCGCTGAGCACCGTCACGATGTTCTCGTAAAACGGCGCCTCGCTGCGGAACAGGCGCTCCTTGGCCTTGCTGGCCAGGTTGAAGCGGTCCAGAAAAGGGCGATCACCCTCGTTCGAAGCGCCGCTGCCCCCTAGCAGGATGGTCGAATCGGCGCCGACGATCAGGCGCGAACGGCCCGCGCTGTCGGGCATCGTGACGGGCGAGCCGGGGTTGTTGTAGCGGTCCTCGGCGGAATACGAAAACAGCAGCTCGGGCGCCGCCGTGTCGTGCTCCGGCCGGATACGCCAGATCTTGACGGCGCGCGTCTTGTACCAGTCCTCGCCCAGCAACGCGACGTCGCCATTGCCCCAGACGACGCGGTCGTAGCGCGAACCGAGCCTGGCCAGCACCTTCGGCTCGCCGGCGAACGGCGCGGCGTGGGAGTACACAATGTCGCGCACCTCGGCCGCCTTGGCCGGATCGCCCCCATCCTGCGCTACGGCCCAGACCAGCGTGGCCGGGGCGTCGGCGCGCCAGCTGACCTTGCGCACGCCGGCGGAAACGGCATCGTTCCCCGGCGGCAGGCCTTCTTCGAGCGGCTTGTCGACCACCAGGTGCACCGGCTTGCCGCTCAAATCGCGCACATCGACGCGGCGCGGGAAGGCCGATGCCGGTACCACGTACGAGAAGGGGCGCTGCAGCACGGAGGCCAGCAGCAGCTGGCCGTTCGGCGCCACCGAGACGCTGGTGAACAGTTCGGGATTGCCGATCAGGCGCAGCTTGCCCGACAAATCGACCAGCGCCAGTTGCGAGCTGGCGTAGTGCTCGAACAGACGCGCGTCTTCTTCGTTTTTCAGCAAGTCCTGGTAGGTGCGCAACTGGCGCGCACCGACGCTGACCTGGCTGTCCTGCAGAATCGGCCCGCCCGGCACGCCGGTCGACTGCGGCGCCTTGCCGCGCCCAATGGGCTTGAGGTGCAGCAGCAGGCCTTTGGCGTCCGGCATCCAGGTAAAACCCGAGCCGTCCAGGTAGGACAGCGGCTGCGCGGTCAGGCGCCGCGCGATGCGGGTATTGATATCGACCAGCCACAGCTCAACCCCGGAGGCGCCATCGCGGTCGGCGTAGGTGACGTGGGTGAAGGCCAGGTAGCGCTGGTCGGGCGACCAGGCGCTGTCGGCCAGGCGCAGCTGGCGCGGCAGGCCCATGATCTTGATTTCCTTCTGGGTGGCGATATCGAGCAGCTTGAGCCCCGTGCCGAAGGAAAAGCGGCTTGGCGAATAGGTGCGCGGATTGATGCGCAAGCCGGCCAGCTTCAGTTCCGGCTGCGCCACTTCGGCGATGCTGGGCAGGGCCGGCGTATCGACCATCACCGCCAGGTTACGCTGCGGCGACAGGCCCAGCGCCGGCGCGCGCGGCGCATCCACGATGGCCTGCAACTGCGCCGGTGGCAACTGGTACTGGGAATGCGCATTGGGTGCTGCGGCGAGCAGTGACATGGTCAGCGGGACGATAGGGAGGCGGTGGCGCATGGGGGTCTCGGGTGAAGGCGATCCGCCATCTTGCGCACTCGCGGCGGGCTTGTCAATCGGCTCTTCTCCCGTATTTACTGAGCGTATGGCGCGCACGGCGGGTGCGGGCGGCGGGGTGCGGCGGGCGTTTATAATGCGTGTTTCCGGACCGGATACAGAATCGCCATGTCAATTACCACTCTCGCGCTGCTGGCGCTCGCCCCTTTCCTGGTGTGGCGCTTTTACCAGCGTCTCAAGGCGATGATGATGCGCCAGCGCTCGATCGTATCGCGCCATTACACGGGGGTGGGCGTGTTCGCGGCCATGATCCTGGTGGCGGGGTCGGAGGTGATTGCGCGGCCGGCGCTGCTTGGCTGGCTGGCGCTGGGCACGGCGGGCGGCATCGCGTACGGGATCTGGGGGTTGCGCCTGACCAGGTTTGAAAACGATACCTGCCACTTCACGCCGAACGCGCGTTTGGGGATGGTGATCGCGATGCTGTTTTTTGCGCGGGTGATGTATATCGGGGTGGAGATTTATGCGAACCAGGGCAGCAATGTGCCGACGCCGGGGTTCACCGACAGTTTTATCACCCTGCTTGCGCTGGGGCTGACGGCGGGGTATTTCGGGACCTATTCGGCGGGCTTGATCCGCTGGCGCCGGGCCTTGAAGAAGGCGGTGAACAGCGCATAGTCGCCTTTTGCGCCACCACCGCCATCGTTCCAGCCACTAACCCCGTCGTTCCTGCCATTGGCAGAACCGACTTCCCGCGCCAAGGCGGCACTCGGCGGGAACGACGGAGCTAAGGGCGGCGATCGAAGGCAGCTATAACGTCAGACCGCCACCGCAGGCGTCACCCTGCGCTGTAAAACGAAAATCGGCTGCGCCCACGGCATATCTTTCTTCTTCTTGCTGGTGATGAGGGTCAGCTCCGACGGGTCGTACACATCCGTGTTGTGCGTCAGCGGCGTCGTCATCAAATACTGCGCCTCGGTGTTCTTGAGGAACTCGCCCACCAGCTGGATATTCCGGATATCCAGGTGGGCAAACGGTTCATCGATGAACACGAACCCGCCCGACCCGTCTTCCGACTTCAGTAAACCAATCAGCAGCACCAAGGACTTCATCACCTGCTGCCCGCCCGACGCTTCGCCGTCGTTCATCCCGATCTGGTCCTTGCCGTCGAACTTGAAGCGCACGTGCAGGCCCGCCTGCGACAACTGCACGTCTTCGTTCTCCAGTTTGACCGGATCGGCATGCACTTCGATGCCCGCCAGTTCCCCCAGCTCCTTGATGTTCTTGCTGTAGGTCTTGATGGTGTAGCGCAGCCGCTCGATGTAGGCGCCGCGCGCGTTGGCGGTCGCTTCGATCGCGCGGTTGTTCTGGTAGCGCCGTTCGTCGGTCTCGGTCTGGCGGCCCTGCAACTGCTCGTTCAGGCGGTGATGCTGGTCGATGACGGTGGCGTCGAGCTCCCAGTCGTCGCGCGCGAGACTATGTTCCAGCGACGCGACGCGCAGGTCGACCTGATGCGCGTTCTGGTGTTCGGCCACCAGCGAGGCACGCCGCGCCGGACGGCGCCAGCCTTGCGGCAGATGGCGCCACGCGCGGCGCAGTTCGAGCAAGGCGCGCGCATGGTCGGCGCGCTGCTCGATCTGGCGCTTGTGGCCGAGCCGCAGCCCGGCTTCGGCTTCCGACAGGGCCATGCGCGCGTTCTGCCACGTGGTGTCGGCACGCGTGCGCGTCACCGTGGCCGCTTTGGTCAGTGCCTGCAAGTCGCCCAGGCGCGCGCCGACTTCCAGGCGCTCGGCCTTGAGCGGCACCGTGCCGCGCAAGGCTTCGTCGAATTCGGCCTGGCGCGCGGCCAGCTCCTTGGCCGCGTCGACACCGGCGATGCGGGCCTTGAGCGCGCCGACTTCATAGGCCAGCTTGCTGATGGCGAGCGTGAGCGCGTCTTCCTGCGCTTCCAGCGCCGGCAATGACTTTTGCAGCGCTTCCATGCGCTGGGTGCGGCCGGCAGTGCCGAAGCGGTAGCGCGACACTTCGACGAACAGCGAGCGCCCACCGCGCCGTTCGCGGTGATACGCGTCCGGCGTGATCCACTCGGCATCCTTGTGCAGCTTGAAGCCCTTCTCCACCGAGTCGACCCGCTCGATGCGCGCCAGCTGGTCGATCAGCCATGGCGGCGCGGCGGCCGAAAAACGCACCACCGACAGCAGACTGTCATCCTTCACCGCGGGGGCCTTGACGCATTCGGGGACGATGAAGTGGCGATAGCGCTCCTTCTCGGCCAGCCGGTACGCGGCCGCGGCATCCTTGGCGCGTTCGAGCAGCACCACCGAGGCGTACCCGCCCAACACACCTTCCACCGCACCCTGCCACTTCGGATCGGTCACTTCGACGATATCGGACAGCATCGCGTGCGGGATGCCGTCGTCGCGCAGCGCGCGGCGCATGCCGCGCACGGCGTCCGGCTCGGGCATGGCGCTCTTGCCCTGCAAGGCCGAGATGGTCGACTTTTCGGTCAGGATGCGGCTGGCCAGCGCGTCGCGCAACTGGCGCTGGCGTGCCAGTTCGGCTTCTTTCTGGTCCAGCTGGGCCGCCACTTCGGCGATATCCGCGCCCGAATCGGCGGCCAGCTTTTGCAGGCGCTGCTTCTGTTCGAGCAGGCTGTCGAGCGGTTTCAATTTGGCGTTGACCTGGTTCAAACGGCTGCCCAGCACCGTCGCTTCCTGCTCCAGCAGCGTTTCCTGCTGCTGCGCGTCCGACAGCGCCTTGGCCTGCGCCGCCAGCGCGTTGCGCTTTTCGGTCAGCTGCGTGTCGGCCTGCGCCATCGGTTTACGGGCGTCGCGCAGCGCGCGGCTGCCCGCCGCCGCCTTTTCGCGCGCCTCGTGGTATTCCAGGCTCGGAAGCACCTCTTCCAGCAGGTTGCGCCGTTCCTTGTGCAAGTCTTCCCACTGGTGATAATTGACCACGCGCAGGCGCAAGCCTTCCAGGTTGGTGCGCGAGGCTTCCAGTTCGCTCTCGAAGCGCTTCAGTTCCGTCTCGGTGTCGCGCTGGTGGCGCTTGGCTTCGTCGTAGGCGTCCAGCACTTCCTTGTCGCCGAACACCTGGAACACCAGGTCGAGCAACTGGCGCGGCGCGTATTCGCACAGCTTGTCGGTTTCGCCCTGCTCCAGCGCCAGCACCTTGGCCATGGCCGGCGACAGGCCGGCATTGTGCAGGCGCTTGCGGTAATTTTCGACGCCGAGCCAGTCGGTGGCGTCGTCGACTTCCTCGATCTGGATATTCCCCGGACGCATAAGGTACTGGCGCTTCCAGTCGCCGCCATTCTTTTCGATCTTGCAGAACAGCGTGACTTCATCGTCGCTGAAAAAGCCCGAGCTGCGGAACGGCCGGTTCGACAGCTGGCGTCCCACCGCCTTGTTGTCGACCACGGAGCGGATCCACGCGGTCTGCTGCCCCGAGTGGCGCGCATAGTGCTTGTAGGTACGGCCCATCGAGCAATCGAGCCCGAACAGGGTGCGCAGCGCGTCGAGCAAGGTGGTCTTGCCGGAGCCGTTCTGGCCGGCGATGGTGATGATCTTGGCGTCGAGCGGGATGTTCTTGATCCGTTGCCAGTAATCCCAGTGGACCAGTTCGAGCGATTTAATGTGGAACATGGGCTAGCCTCAGGTTGGGGTATCGGCGTCGGCGGCGCCAGGATCGGGCTCGATGGCGGCCAGCGCAATGGCGTCCGCCTCGGCGTCGCGGATGGCGCTGGCGTCGCGCATGGCGGTGGCGTCGTTGGCCGCCTCGCTGGCGGCCGGCCTGGGCACCACCACCGCCACCGGCGCTCGCTTGAAGACGTCGGCCAGGGCGCCGTTGATGATGCGTTCCTTGAGCACGTCGGTATCCATCAGCAGGTCGAGCAGCGGGCCTTCGAGGATCACGTCGCCGCGCCGCTCGATGAAGCCCATGCGCGAGAGCGCGCCCAGGTTCATGTCCATGCGCGTCTTTTTCCCGAGCTTGTCGCCGAAGTCCGACAGCAGCGCGGTGTACGAGATGCCGATCGAGGTGTCTTCGGCGCGCGGCATCGGCTTGTCCTTGTCGAACAGGTCGTTCTGGTCGTCGGAGGCGTTCTGGTGGGTCTCCTGGCGTTCGCGCTTGGGCAGGATGATCTGCGCCCACAGCACCACCAGCAGCGCCACGCCGTCGCGCGTGAGGCCGAAGTTATTGTTTTGCCAGATATCCTTGGCCCCGAAAATCTTCGGCTCCACGGCGCGGTGCAGCGCCAGCGTGACGTGGTCGGCGTAGACGTTGTCGAGCAGCTTCAGCCCCGATTCGAGCAGGCGCTTGTCGACTTCGGCGCGGAACAGTTCATCGGACAGCACGCGCTTGACCAGCTTGTCGTCGCGGCGCAGGGTCTGGTGCGTCAGCAGGCGCGCAATCAGGATTTGGGAGTCGTCATTTATCATCGGCCGGGCCGCTTTCCAGATCAAGTGAGAGGGTGGCGATCGACATCGCGAACACGTGCGGGTCGTTCAGCTGCACCATCTCGTCGGTGGGCGTGAAGGTGATCGGCAGGCGCGCCAGTTGCGCCGTGGCGCCTTGCAGGCTGGCCTCGGCGGCGTCGCCCAAGAGCGGCAGCATCGAGGCGCGGTAGGAGGCCACCGCAAAGCTGGCCGGCAGCAGCGAATCCTGGATCGGCACCGTTTTCGGGCCGTGCTCCGAGAAGCTGGGGAAGTTGCCGAGGTTGGCAAAATCGGCCAGGCGCGCCAGCCAGTCATCGAGTTCGGCCTGGATGGCGGGACCGTCGTTGATGGTCAGCGGGGCGTCCTCGCCCTGCGGCAGGCCGCTCGGGCCCATGCTGGCGCTGCGTTCGGCCAGCAGTTCGGTTTCGGCCACGTCGATCATTTCGGCCGGGGTGACGAACAGCGGCATCACCGGGCGGTCGATGGCGCCCTGCGCCAGGCTCGATAAATCGTCGTGCGCCAGCAGCCAGCGCTTGACATCGGTGGTCGACAGGCCGGACTGGCCGAGGTGCACGCGCTGGCGCTCGATCTGGTTTAACGCGCGCGAGAACATGCCCTGCATGTTCAGCAGCGCGCTCTGGGCGCGGCCGATGGCTTGCGCGGCCTTGTGGGTGGCCGAATCGGCCCGCTCGTCGCTGGTGATCGCGCGCAGGATCTCGGATCCCTTCTCGACCCAGTCGCAGGCCATGTGCCACTTCGCTTGCGAGGTGCGCAGGCGGAATTCGGAACCGGAGGCGATCGCGTCGCGGAATTCCTCGGTCAGTTCGACCAGGCGTCCCAGCAAGTGCTTGAGCTGTTCCACGGTGACCCCGCCCACGGCCTGGGCGCCGGCCACTTGCGAGAGCAGGAAGCCCATTTCGGCGTCGTCGTCGGCCTGGCCCATCGAGAGCAGGGTGTCGAGCGAAGACAGCACATTGCGCGCCATCGGCGTGACGCGGTACACGGCGGCCTGGGCATCCCAGGCCAGCAGGCTGTGCGAGCGCAGGCGGGTGAGCACCGTTTCCAGGCTTTCGGGAATCAGGTAAGCCAGTTTCTGGTTGATGTCGGCGCGCGAAAACGCGGTGGTGCTGGTATCGGCCGCCAGTTCGCGCAGCACCAGCAGGCGGATCAGCACGCCGTCGGCGCCGCCGTGGAACAGCGCGGTAAAGGCTTGCAGGGTCGGTTGCGCCCGCTTCAAATGGAAGACTTGCTCGATCTCGTCAGCCGAAATGCCGGCGTGAAAATGCGCCTGCAAGGAATCGTGGTCGTCTTGCCCTAAAGTCAGTGGTTCTGCAGCCACGCCTGCCGTTGTTTCCATCATCGTGTTCCGGTACCAGTTTCTTGCTCTGGGCAAAAGGTCTTGCCCTTGGGGGCGTCAGTATATCAGTTAAGCCAAGGCAATCCGACCAAATGGTCCCACCTTGCTTGCAATCTTGTTTCATTATTGCAAGAACTATTGAATCTAAAGTAATATCACATCATTAAGAGGAGAGATGCGTGGATCAAGACGAGTTGCAAAGGATTACAGCCTTGCCCGATTATTTGCCATCTCCGCAGGTGGAGAAGGAACTCGCCTCCCTGCTGCGCTCGTTCCGGAATGGGGTACCGACCGCGGCGGAAAAGTGGATGATGATGCAAGCGCTGTCGCAATTGGCCGACAGGCAATGGCAAACCTATGAAATCCTGCCGCACGCGGCCAGGAAGCGCCTGAGCGCGTTTGCAATCGGCGTGTGGGACCGGTGCGACCTCGATTCGACGGCCCTGATGCTGGCCACCATCCGCACGCTGGGGCTGGCCGATGCCCTGGCCTACGCCACCTCGGTCGATCCGGCCACCCTGGAGACCATTATCGCCGCACGCATCCGGCACGCCCACGCCTCGTTCGGAGATACCGTGGGCAATCCGTATGCGCTGATCAAACAACGCCAGCAACGCTAACGCCGTCCGCTCCCGGGCGCGGCACGCAGGCGCGCTTACTTCTTGCTGATCTTGTCGACCGTCTGTTCGATGAACTCGCCTTCTTCATCGCTATAGCGCAATTGCACCGGATACCAGTCGTGCGCCGGCGCCAGCCACAAGTCGATCACCTGGTCCTTGTCGCCCGGCGGCGGCGCCTTGACCAGGTGCAGCGCCTCGACCTCGCCCAATCCGGTCGTGATCTTTTCGCGGTTGACGACCTTGAACGACCACGGCTGCGCACTGCTGCGCCCGGCGACGAACAGGCGCCACTCCGAGCCCGGGGTGAATTTGTCGGGCTGGGCGCGCGCCAGCGCCGCCAGTTGCCATTGCGCGCTGCTGCGGTCCTGCTCGCCGCCAAGCAAGGGATAGGTGTCCTTGCCCGCGTTGAAACTCAAGGTCTTGGCGGCGCGGTCGAAGGTGGCCGTGGTGGCTTCCTTGCGCATGCGTTTCTCCACGAACAGATCCGGCGCGATGCCATAGTTGTCAATCTTGCCTTCGCTGCGGCTGTCGAGGATCTTGCCGAACAGCTGGGCCTTGGTTTCGGCAACCAGGCTGTACTTGCCCTCGCCCACGCGCCAGCTGACCAGGGCTTCGCCGCTCAGGGACAAGCCTTTCTGGCGCGCCTTGAGCGTGTAGTGCAAGTCGGCCGAAGGCGGCATGTTGACCGGACGCAGCTGCGCCTCGTGTTCGCCGGCAAACGCGCTGGCGCCGGAAACAGCGCCGCACAGGACGGTCGCGCCCAACAGATGGGTCAAAAGTAATGGTCGCATAGCGGTTCCTTAATCAGTGATGAGAATCTTGCGGATGGTCTGGGTCGTGACCGAGCCGTTCGACTCGGTATTGCGGATCTGTACCGGATACCAGTTGTGAGCCGGCGCCAGCCAGATGTCCAGGCGCGAGTTGTACGCCCCCGGGCGCGGCGGGCGCGCGACGTGCCAGGTCGCCATGCGCCCCATGCGGGTATCGATGTCTTCCTTCGCGACCAGCACGAAGCCGAAGGGATTGGCATCTTTTTCCTCCCCCACGAACAGTTCCACGCCACTGGCCAGCTGGGCGCTGTCGGCGCGCCCGATGGCGGCCAGCTGGATCAAAAAGCTGGCCTTGTCCTGGGTTCCGGCCAGCATCGGATAGCTGCGCTCGGACGCGGAAAAGGTAATCTTGCCATCCGGCCCGCCGAAGTGGGTGGCGGTCTGGGTCTTGCCGCGCCGCTTTTCGGTGGACAGGCGCGGCACGATGCCGTCCGCACCGACCGTGCCTTCGCTGTTGAGCAGCACCAGGTTCACGCGCGCCACCAGCAGGCTCACGCTCGCCTCCATCGACAGCTTGTAGGCGCCGCCGGCTTGCTTCCAGGCGATGGTCGACAGCCCGGACCAGGTGCCGCCATCGCGGTCGGTGCGCGCCACGTCGAAGTTCAGCTCGGCCGATGGCGGCAGGCTGACCTTGAGCGCCGGCTTGACCGGTTCCGCCGGGGCCGCTTCCGGCGGCGGCTCGGGCGCCGGCTCCACGGCGGGCGCCACCTCGGCCACGCTCGCTTGTACGGGCGCCGCTGCCGCATCGCTGGCCACGGCCGGGCTGGCCTCGGCCGGGGCCTCGGGCTGCTCCTGGGCCGCGGCGACCGGTGCAGCCGCTGCCGGCGCGCTCCTGGCAGGCGCACGCGGCCGCGCGGCGGCCGGCTTCGGCGTGGGCTTCGGTGGCGGCACGGGCGCGGCCGGCGGCGCCGGCGCGTGCAGCGCGGCGATGATGGTGACCGGTTCCGGGTCCGGGGCAGTGAGCGGCGCCAGCCCGATGCGCGCGCCGACGAAGCTGATCGCGAGATAATGCAGCAGGACGGTCGCCGTGCCGATCACCAGGGCGCGGCGCCGTCGGGAAAGAAAGGAAGCGATCGTCATGGCCACAGTTTAACGTGTCTGGCGCTTTTCCCGCTGATGCTGCTCAGCGTACGGTTTGCTGCTCGCACATCATACTTTGATAGGATGATAATTATCTGCTACGCTCAGGCTTCTACTTTACGGAGACTTCCATGCTGAAACCACCCATGCCCAACATCCCCGGTGTCGGCGCCGTGACCGACACGCTGGACTTCGTCAAGAACTTGTGGGGGAGCATGGCCGTGCCGGGGATGTCCTTCCCCAACCTGGCCATGCCGCCCGTCTCGCTCGATGAGCTGGACAAGAAAATCGCCGACCTGAAAGCCGTCGAAGCCTGGCTCAACATCAATGTGTCCATGTTGCGCGGCACCATCCAAACCATGGAAGTACAGCGCGGCACGATCGCCACCCTGAAATCGATGGGCGCGACCCTGGCGGCGGCAGTCAAGCAACCTGGTGCGGATGAGAAATCGGTGCTGGCGGCGGCGCCGTTCGCGTCGGCGTTTTTCAGCCAGCCAGCCCCCGCGCCCGCCAAGGCGCCAGCGCCCGAGCCGGCCAAGGAACACAAGGAACCGCCGCCGGCGAACGCGATGAACAATCCCGTGGCGTGGTGGAATATGCTGCAAGAACAATTTAACCAGGCGGTGACCACCGCGATGACGCCCGAAGCGGGCACGGACAAGACAGACGCTGCCGCGAAAACAGCGCCACCGGCGCCGCAGGCATCGACAGCGGAACCGGCCGATGCCAGCCCGGGCGAGCCGGACAGTGCAGCCAAGGCCGCATCCCGGCGCGCCAAGCCGAAAACCGGCGCCTGACAAGGCATGCCGCCCGAGGGGGCGGCAGCGCTTGCCCTGTTACGGGAATGACCTACGCCAGCCGCTGGATCCGGATCGCGTCGATCAAGCCGTCTTCCTGGCGTTTGATGGTCGAGATGGTAATCAAACCATCTTCCGCCATCTGTTTGACTTGCTCATGCACAGCCTGGAACGAGGGCACGGTATCGCCCTTGGCGGCCACTGGCCGTATCCATGCACTGCTGCCTACACGCATTTTTTCATAGACTTCATTTGCGATGTCGCGCATGTACGTCCCTTTCCTGTTGAATGCGGAATCTTCCGCGCAGTGATCAGTTTATCACCAGCAAGCGTTGGGACAAGGGCAAACGTGCAAACGGCTCAGCCTGGGGCATCGCCATCGGTCCCTTCGCCCGCTCCCGGCGCCAGTGCGGCCAGCTGTTCCATGAGCTGGGCGAAGCGCTGTTGCCCGGGCAGGATTTTGTCCACGTGCAGCAACACCTCGGTCGCTTCGGCCGCCAGCGCGGGGTCATGGCCGAGCTGCTGCATGTGCGAAATGTTGATTTGCGCCGAGTTGAACAGGATGCGCAAGTTGTTAGGCAAGCTCATGCGCGCGCTGCGCATCCAGGCCACCGCCTCGGGCAGCTTGCCGGTTTTCCATAGCGACACGCCCTGGTTCATCAGGTCGCTCGCTTCCTTGCGCGAGGAGCGGATCAGCGCCAGGCCCTCATCGCTCATGTGGGCGCGGTCGAAGATGGTTTGCACGTCGTCGAGCAGTTGCAGGTTGTCGTGATTGTTCTTGATCACGTAGCACAGCAGCTCGACCGGCGAATCGCGGTGCCCGACCGAAAACAGCAAGGTCGCCAATTCCAGGCAGGTGGGCGTATCCGGGCGCTCCGGATTGCCGAACAGCAGCTCGTCAAGCTCGTCGCCCGCCTTGCGCGCGCGCTGGAAGTCGCCGCTCTCGTGGTAGACCATGCCCTCGGTAATCTTGCTGCGCAGTTGAACTTGTTCGCCGCTGAACTCGCGCTGGGCCAGCACCAGCAATTGCATCGCTTCCTTGGTTTCGTGCTTGAGCCCGCAAACGCGCGCCAGGCCAAAGTAGGCATCGACCGTTTTCATCACCGAATATTCACCGATCGAAATGCATTTGCGGAAGGCTTTTTCAGCCATGCCGACATTGCCGAGCTTGAGCGATACCTGCCCCAGCGAGCGCTGCCGCATCACCGAATTGGGCGACAGCTTGGCGGCGCGCTCCAGCACGGCGCAGGCTTCCTCGTTCTGCCCCATGCTCTGGTAAGTCAGCGCCAGCTGGTCGTAGGCATCGATGTAATAGCGGTTCTCGGAAATCACGCCCTGGAACATCTGGCGAGCCTGCTCATATTCGCCATTGGCCATGCGGATCCTGGCCAGGCCCGCCTTGGCCCATTGATAGTCGCGCTCTTGCAGCACGCGCTCGTAGGTTTCGCGCGCCTTTTCCGGTTCGCCGCTTTTCAGCATCAGGCGCGCCTTCATGCGCAGCAATTCCATTTCGTGCAGCTTGTTGGTCAGGATCTGGCTGTCGCACATCTTGGCCGCGCGCAGGTAATCCTTTTCGGCAAAGGCCTGGTCGATCTGCTTGAACACCTGCTTCTTTTGCCACACGCGGTTCAGGCGGGTCAGCAGCACGCCCTCGGTGATCGGCTTGATCAGGTAAGCGTCGGGCTGGTGCTCGGCCGCGCCCATCACCGACTCGACGCTTTTTTCGGCCGACACCATCAGCCAGACGCTGCTCGGCAGCAGCAAATTGCGCACGCGCGCCTCTTCCAGCACTTGCTGGCCATTCTTGCCCTCGCCCAGGTTGTAGTCGCACAGCACCACGTCGTAGCGGATGCGCGCCAGCATGGCGATGGCTTCGCCGCCGCTCGATGCCTGGTCGATATTCTTGGCGCCCAGGTTGCGCAAGCTTTCGCGCAGCAACTGGCGGATGCCGATGAAATCATCCACCACCAGGTAATTCTTGGCGGCCCAGTCGACCAGGGCGATGCTGGCGGCCGGCTTGGCGCCTGGCTTGGGATCGACGATCATGGCAGGCTCAGCACGAAGCAAGCGCCGCCGTATGCGCCACCGTTTTCCAGGCGCAGGCGGCCCGCGCGCTGGCGGTGCTTGTGCATCTTGGCTACTTCGCTGGAGAAATACAAGCCCAGGCCGGTGCTATTCGTCAGAAAATTCACGCCCGCGCTGGCGCCGTGCATGGCCGATATCCCGGCCTCCAGCATGGCGTCCGAATAGCCGGCGCCATTGTCTTCGATCCGGATTTCCAGGTCGCCGTCGACCACGGCGATGGCCAGGCGGATCGTGTCCTTGGTGTAATGGATGGCATTGTTGATCGCATGCCCGAGCACGCCGGCGATCAAGTCTTCGTCCAGATGCCAGACCAGCTCCGGATCGGCATGCGTTTCCAGCTTGATATGGCGCGAGTCGAGCAGGATGCGGCTGGCACCGGCCACCTGCGCCACCAGGTCGCCCATCGCCAGCGGCTGCATGTCGAAGGGATAGGCGGGTTTGCCGACCTGCTTGTACAGGGCCAGCAGCTGGATCAGGTTATCGTTCAGGCGCTTGGTCTGGTACAGCATGTGCGCCATCTGCGGATAGGCCGTTCCGGTGCCGGGCGCGGCGTTCGCGAGCAAGGTTTCCAGCGTGCCGCTCAGCACGCTGACAGAGTTTTTCATATCGTGCGCGGTGGACGCAAGAAACAAAAACAGCTCGTTCGACTCGGGCGCATCGTCCATCGTGATCGGCTCCCGCCACGCTGGGCGCGGCGATCGGTTGCAAGGATGTTGCTACAAACCAATTATAACCGGATGACACGCGGCCCGGTTCGCTATCCTACCTCGCCACGGCGCCGTTCGCGCAGCAAAAAGCGGGCCGGATCGAGCGCCGCGACCAGCTCGGCTTCCAGCGGCAGCGGCTCGCCGTTCAACTGTGCGGCCAGCAGTTCGGCCGCCAGCGGCGCCCAGGTCAGGCCGCGCGAAGCGTAGCCCAGCAGCCCGTACACGCCGGCATGGCGCGGCACGTCGCGCAGGCGCTCGATGCGGCCCGCCGCGTCCGGGTCCGGCAAGGCGCCCACCAGCGGCATGCGGTCCGGCGCCACGCAGCGAAAGCCGACCCGTCCCTGCAGCGGCGCAGCGCGCCCGAGGGCCGCGTCGCCCAGCATGGCGCCGATCTTGGCCAGGTTCTCGTCCTGGCTGCCCTGGCGCAGGGCCGGATCGGCATCCTCGTCGTAGCTCGCGCCCAGGCTGTGCCAGCCGCCCACGGCCGGGGTCAGATAGGCTTCGCGGCACAGCACGAAGGGCAGCGCCGGCGCGGCGCCCTGGGCCAGATGGGTGACCTGGCCGCGCACCGCGGACAGCGGCAGGCCGGCAGCGAGCGGCACGGCGCAAGCGCCAGTGCCGTTGGCCAGCACCACCACCGGCGCTTGCGCCAGCAGCACGCCGGCCGCGTCGATGGCGCACCAGTCGGCGCCGCGCTGCTCCAGCGTCACGGTGCCGGTCCCGAAGCGGCGCACCAGCGCCTCGCCGCAGGCGGTGAGCATGGCGCCGCAGGCGCTGGCGGGCCGTATCCAGCCGCCCTGGCGGAACAGCCAGGCGCCATCCGGCGCGGGTGCGCCCAGCAGTTCGGTCGCCGCCGGTGCTTCCAGCCATTCGGCGAAATCGGCGGGGTAGGCGCGGCTTGCCGCGATGGCGCGCTGCACGTCGGCGTGGGCCGCGTCGCGCGCCAGTTGCAGCACGCCGCAACGGGCACTGTCGATGGCATTCTCGCCGATGCGCTCCCAGTAGGCTTGCGCATACAGAAAGGCCGCGCGCGACAGGCGCGTCATGAGGTTGTCGTCTTTCGAGAGCAGCGGCATGGTGATGCCGGCCAGGTTGCCGGATGCTTCGCGCGCCGGCTGCGCATGGCGTTCGATCAGCGTGACCTTCCAGCCGCGCGCGCACAGGCGCTCGCAGGCGGCGGCGCCGGCCAGGCCGGCACCGATCACGATGGCGTGGCGCGCGCGCGGCGCCGCCGGCGCGGCTTGCGGACGGCGGCTGGCAAAAACAGCGCGCTGCACCCCGGGCTCCCAGGCAAAGCCGGCGCGCGCCAGGGTCGCCATCTGCGCGTGCGTGAGGCCGTCGGCATCGAGCAGCGCGCCGGGTTCGGCCAGCTTGCCCAGCGCGTGCGCGAAGCGGGTACCGGCGTCACCGGCGCCGCGCAGCCAGATCGCGTCCAGGCGCGCACTCAGTTGTTCGAGCGCGCTGTCGAGCGGTGCGCTGAGCAGGTCGAGCGTGACCGCGTCGTCCGCTTGCGGAACACGCCGATAGCCAGGCAGCGCGTCATTGGCCAGCGCAATGTAATGCAGGCGCGCGGGCCGCTGCGGATCGTGGCGCCAGGCGTCGACCGTCGCGCGGAACGCCGCGCCGTCGCCGTAGGCGGCATCGAATATGACGAAATGGGTGCGTCCGCCCCAGATGGCTTGCCAGTTCACGGCATCAGCGCTGCTTGTTGCGGAAGCATTGCGCGCCATGGTCGTCGATCATGCCGATGCCCTGCATGTAGGCGTACACGATGGTCGAGCCGACAAATTTGAAGCCGCGCTTGAGCAGGTCTTTCGACAGCTGGTCCGACAGCGCAGTCTTGGCCGGCAAACTTTCGCCAAGCTGGTAGTGGTTGACGATCGGCTTGCCGTCCACGTACGCCCACAGGTAGTCGTCGAGCGAGCTGCCCTCGGCCCGCAGGCGCAGGTAGGCCTGGGCATTGGTGATGGCGGCGGCCACCTTGAGCTTGTTGCGCACGATGCCGGGATCGGCCAGCAGCTCGGCCACCTTGGCGGCGTCGTAGCGCGCGATTTTTTCGGCGTCCCAGTTGTCAAAAGCGAGCCGGTAGGTAGCGCGCTTGTTCAAGATGGTTTCCCAGCTCAGGCCCGCCTGCGCGCCTTCGAGGTTGAGCATTTCAAACAGCGTGTTCTCGTCGTGGCAAGGCACGCCCCACTCGTGATCGTGGTAGTCGAGGTAGCGTTGATTGGCCGATCTGGCCCAGGAGCAGCGTTCAATGGTCATGCAGCCAGTATAGTTCAATGCGCCGCTTTCAGCACCTTCGCCAGCACATCGACGCCATCGACGATCTGCGCCGGCGTCAGCGACGAAAAACCCAGCAACAGGCCCGGTGCGAACGCGCACGCCGGCGTGGCCATGCGGTTGGCATAGTAGGCCAGCGCGCGCGTTTCGATGCCCTGTTCGAGCGCCCTGGCCACCACGGCGGCTTCCTGGTGGCCGCGCCGGAAATGCACGGCCAGATCGAGGCCGGCGTCGGACGGCCCGACCGTCAGCTGCTCGCCCAGGCGCGCCCCGAGCGCGGCCAGCAGCGCGGCGCGCCGTTCGGCGTAGGCGTCGCGGGTGCGCCGGATATGGCGGCCGAAATGACCGTCCGCCATGAAGTCGGCCAGCACCATCTGCGGCACGATGGCGGTATGGCGGTCCATCACCGCCTTGGCGCGCACCACCGGTTCGACCAGCGCCGGCGGCGCCACGATGTACCCGAGGCGCAGGCCGGGAAACAGCACCTTGGACAGGGTGCCGACGTACAGCACGCAGCCGGCGCGGTCCAGGCTTTGCAGGGACGCCAGCGGCGGGCCGGTGTAGCGGTACTCGCTGTCGTAGTCGTCCTCGATGATCCAGGCGCGCCTGGCGCTGGCCCAGCGCAGCAGCTCCAGGCGGCGCTGCAAGCTCATGGTCACGCCCAGCGGCAACTGGTGCGAGGGCGTGGCCAGCACCATTTTCGCGTCCGGATAGTGCGCGATGCCGTAGGCGATGTCCATGCCGTCGGCGCTCACCGGTACCGTGCACACGTCGGCGCCGGCGGCGAACAGCGGTGCGCTGGCGCCCTGGTAGCCGGGCGACTCCACCCACACCTGGTCGCCCGGCGCGAGCAGCAGTTGCGACAGCAAAAACAAGCCCTGTTGCGAGCCGGAGGTGATGATCACCTGTTCCGGCGTGCAGCTCACGCCGCGCGAGGCACGCAGGTAGACGCACAGCAGCTCGCGCAGCGGCGCGTAGCCGGCCGGGTCGCTGTAGCCCATGTGGTGGTCGGGATGGCGCCAGCGCCGCCCCTCCAGCCGGCTCCAGACATCGAACGGGAACAGGTCGAGCGACGGCATGCTGACGCGGAAAGGGCGCAGCTTCCCTCGATGGAAGCCGACGCTTTCCATGGCCGAGGCGTAGGCCTCGCCGCGCGCGGACAGGGGGCGCATCGGCGCGTGCGTGGCGTCCGCCGCGGGCGCGGGCTGCGCCAGGTGGTCGCTGATGAAGGTGCCCTTGCCGACCGCGCCATGGAGGTAGCCTTCGGCACTGAGCTGGTCGTAGGCGTTGAGCACCGTCTGGCGCGAGACCGCGAGCAGGCGCGCCAGGTCGCGCGTGGGCGGCAGCTGCATGCCGGCGCTGAGCGTGCCGCGCAGGATGGCATCCTTGATCTGCGCGTAGAGCTGGCGGAACAAAGGGTCGGGCGTGCCGCGCGCAAGAGGCAAGGCGGCCAGGATATCGGTAACGAGCATGGGAGTCCGGTGATTGGTCTTCACATAATCGCGTGAATTGGATATTTGAGCAAGCCAAAGCGGCGCATAAGATAAACGCATCGCCAATCACCATCGGGAACCAAGCAAGATGCAGCAATTCGAAGCAGAATTATCCTGGCAGCGCGGCGCGCAGCCTTTCCTGGACAACCGCTACAGCCGCGCGCATGCCTGGTCGTTCGACGGCGGCCTGCGCGTGCCGGCTTCCTCGTCGCCGCTGTCGGTGCCGCTGCCGATGTCCGACCCGGCCGCCCTCGACCCCGAGGAAGCGCTGGTCGCGTCGGTATCGAGCTGCCACATGCTGTTCTTCCTCTCGCTGGCGGCGCGCGCCGGGCATGTGGTGGACGACTACCGTGACCGCGCCGTCGGCACCCTGGACAAGAACGCCGACGGCAAGATGGCGATGACCAGCATCGTGCTGCGTCCCGCGATCAGCTTCGCCGACGGCACCCGCCCCGACGCCGCCCAGCTCGACGCCCTGCACCACGCCGCCCACGCGCAGTGCTACATCGCCAACTCGATCAAGGCCGATGTGGTCATCGAAAGGAGTGCATGACATGTATCGGCCTTCCTGCTTCGACGAGATCCGTCCATCGCTGCTGCTCGGCCTGATCGACGCGCACCCGCTGGGCACCGTCATCACGCACGGCGACGGCGGTCTGGACGCCACGCACATTCCGTTCGAGATCGATGGCGGCGATGAGAGCGCGCCGTACGGCATCCTGCGCGCCCACGTCGCGCGCGCCAATCCGCTCTGGCGCCACGACGGCGACACGCTGGTGGTGTTCCAGGGGCCATCGGCCTACATCACGCCTGCGCTGTACGAAGACAAGAAGATCAACGGCAAAGTGGTCCCGACCTATAACTATGCGGTGGTGCACGCGCACGGCAAGCTGCGCGCCATCGAAGAGCCGGCCTGGATCCTCGCGCTGCTCGGCCGCCTCACGGCGCGCCACGAAGCGGCGCAGGCGGCGCCATGGGCGGTGGACGATGCGCCGCCCGGGTTCATCGACCGGCTGCTGACGATGATCGTCGGGATCGAGATCCCGATCGAGCGCATGCAGGGCACGTGGAAGGTGAGCCAGAACCGCTCGCAGAACGACCAGCGCACGATCATGGCGGCCATGGATGCGCCGATGGCGCAGGAAATGGCGCGGCGCTCGGCCTAGCGCGGCGTCACCTTGTCGGCGGCCAGCACCAGGCGCCGCGTCTTGGCGCCGGCGGCGACCTGCACCTCGTCGATATTGGTCACCAACCGGGCCTCGCCGTCGGCCAGCGCCTGCTCGAGATAATGAATCAGGCGCGCGAAAACAGCGTCGTGGCGCGTCTCGGGCGTGCTATAGATGCCGGCCCAGGCATTGCGCCCCGAGCGCTTGACCAGGTACAGGCCCTGGTCGGCCAGTTCCACCACTTCGGACCACGACAACAAACGCGGTTCTTCCTGCACGAACGGAAAGCAGGCAAACCCGATCGAGCAAGTCTTGCGCAGCGCCGTCCCGTCGGGCAGCACGAAGTCGCGGTCGGCGACAGCCTGGCGGATACGCTCCGCCACCACTTTGGCGTCGTCGCGGTGGGTGGCGCGCGCCAGCACCAGGAATTCCTCGCCGCCCCAGCGGATCAGGTAATCGGACTCGCGGAACACTTCGCGCAGGCGCTCCTGCATCTGCACCAGGACCGCGTCGCCGGCGGCGTGGCCATGCGCGTCGTTGACTTCCTTGAAGTGATCCAGGTCGACCATGAAGAACACCAGGTCCTTGCCCGGCGCATTCTCGCGTTCCGGCGCGACGTGGCGCAAGGGGTCGTCGTAGCCGCGCAGGCTCATGACCACGTCGGCGTCGACATGCTGCAGGAAGAAGCGGCGGTTGCGCAGGCCGGTCAGCTGGTCGGTCAGGCTGACCTCTTCCAGCGCCTTGTAGGCCTGTTCCAGTTCGACGTTCTTGTCCAGCAGCTGGGCCTGGGTCGCGCTCAGGGCCTTGAGCGTGGCCGCCACCTGCAAATAGGCGCCGGCGTTATCGAGGGCGATGGCGCCGTACGCGCACAGGGTGCGGAAAATCAGCCGCTCCCGTTCGTGATAGGCGCTGGGCTGGAGCGACTGCACCGTCATCACGCCCAGCACCCGCTCGCCGATCAGCAGCGGCGCAAACAGCAGGCTCAGTGTCGGCAGGGTACCCGGGATCAGGTTCGGCATGTCGTCGCCGGCATTGAGGTGGAGCAGGATTTCGCGCCGCTCGCGCACGCAGCGCGCCGAATTGGCATGCTCGTCGGTGAGGCAATAGCGCGTGGCCGGCAGCGGCTTGCCCGCTTCCACCCCGAACGCGCAGCGCAGCGAACTGCCGTCCGGATCGATCAGGAAGATGGAAAAGTGGGTGGCGTCGAGCAGCCCGTGCACGTGGCGGTCGAGCGCGCGGAACACGGCGGCGGCGTCGAGATGGGTGGTGATCTCCTGCCCGATGGCCGACAGGTGTTCGAGCGTGGCGCTGGTCTGCTGCAGCACCTCGGCGCGCTTGGCTTCGGCCGCGGCCAGCTGGCGGTGATGCTCGCCTTCGGTCTTGGCGCGCTCGGTCTGGTACTGCACCTGCATGGCGACGGCGCGGTTGGTCGCTTCCTGGCTGTGGGTCTTGTCGCGCGCGGCGCCGGCGCGCAGTGCGATGTTGTAGGCTTGCGGGTAGTCGCCGACGCTGGCGTACTCGCGCGCCACCGCGTCGTACAGGTCGCCCGGCACCGTGTAGCCGTCGATGGTGGCCGCCACCGCCATGGCCTGCTGAAGGTAATGCAGTGCGGGACTGGGCGCATCCGGCGTCGTGGGACCGGGCAGGCTGTGGCGCGCGTGGATCTCGGCCAGCACCTTGAGCGCGGCGATCTGGTTGTAGGCGTCGCCGTGTTCGCGCGCCAGCGCCAGCGCCGCCGCGGCCTTGTCGAGCGCATCGTGCGGGCGGTTCATGTGCGAGAGCGCATGCGCCTGGCCGCGCCGCGCGCCGCTCCGGAAATCAGCCTGGTGCAGCGCTTCGCCGCGCGCTTCCAGGCGCGCGAAGCTGGCCAGGGCCGCCGCATAGTCGCCGCCGTCGAGCGCCAGGTCGCCCTCGTATTCGAGCGCGATGGCATAGGCGCGCGATCCGGACATGGGCGCCAGCGTCGCCAGCGCTTCGTGCAGCAGTTCGACCGCCGCCTCGCGCTGGCCCAGCTGGCGCAAGGTTTCGGCGGTCTGCATCAGCGCCAGGCCAATGCTCATCGGCCAGCCGGTCGGACGCGCCAGGTCCAGCCCGCGCTGCATCCATTCGAGCGCGGCGTGGTGCGCATTGAGGCTGGTGAAGGCGTTGCCGATATTGGTGGCGACGTTGATCGCGCGCCGCACCTGGCCGGTGGCCAGCGCCGCCTCGAAGGTGTTCATCAACAGGCCGATGGCGCGCCCGAAGTCGCTGGCCTGGAAGGCCGAGGTGCCGAGGTAATCGTTGATCCAGCCGGCGGCGGCCGGGTGCAAGCCTTTTTCGGCGGGATCGAAGCGCTTGCCCCAGCGTTCATTGGCCGAGTGCAGGTTGCGGAACACCGCGAACAGGGCGGCGGCGGCGTCGATCACGTCGGCGCGCAGGCGGTCGCCGGCGCGCCAGACATCGTGCGCGGCCGCCAGCAGTTCGGCGTCGCTGGCGGCGGCATTGCCGCGGTCGACCTCGATCCAGGCGCGCAGCCAGCGCGCGTCGGCGCTGCCGATGGAATCGTCCTGGCTGTGAAATTCGGCCCAGGCAGCGTCGGCCAGGACGCGCGCGGCGTCCAGCTGGCCGGCCAGCCAGGCCGCTTCGCCATCGATCAACTGGCAGCGCGCCTGCTCCAGGCGGCGCTCGGGCTCGGAAAGCAGCATCAACAGCGGCGCCGCATCGACCGACAGGGAACGCGCACGCGCCGGATCGCGCTGGCGCAGATGCCAGGCCAGCGCCAGCATCGGCTTCAGGCGCGCCACGCCGTACTGGGAAGAAAGCTCCTCTTCCAGCTGCGTCAGATCCTGCTCCACTGCAAACATTTCTAGCAATCGACACTCCCGCATTCGCCGCCACACCGTCGATGGGACATGCTCCTTATTATTTCACAAACAGGCGGGCAAAAGTCGGAAATGTTTCATGTCAGCAATGATACAGCCGCCGAAAAGCTCAGGAACGACAACGCTGTCGATACCAGGATGATGCGCGCCACACGGCCGGTGTCGGCGCCGAAGCGTTCGGTCAGCAGCGCCACGTTGCTGGCACTGGGCAGGAAGGCGACCAGCACCAGCACCGTCAGGGCGGCGCGATCGATGGGAATGCCCAGGCCAATGGCGGCGTGGCCGATGGCGAGCAGCAATAGCGGGTGGATCAGCAGCTTGATCAGGGCGATCGGGACGACATCGGCCAGCGCGGTGGCGCCGCTGGCGTTCATCTGCGAGCGCGCCAGCACCGCGCCGATGGTAAACAGCGCCACCGGCGAGGCGGCATCGGCCAGCAGGCTGACGG
This sequence comes from Massilia frigida, assembly GCF_011682175.1. Lineage (GTDB taxonomy): Bacteria > Pseudomonadota > Gammaproteobacteria > Burkholderiales > Burkholderiaceae_D > Telluria_A > Telluria_A frigida. Next base: position 38,949 of record NZ_WHJG01000034.1, on the reverse strand, counting down.
TTTTCATCAGCGGCGCGGGCAGCACCAGTCCCACGCCGGACGCCAGCGCGCCGAGCAGGATAGCCCACGGCATGGGGTTGCGCAGCATGCCGGACAGGGCATTGCGCAGGGCGGCCGCGCTACTCTGCCCGCCTGCCGGCCCGAGGCGCGAGAGGGCGATGCACAGCGAGGTCGTGATCACCAGGTCGACCACCAGCGCCACGATGACCGGACCCGACGAGCGCGGCCCGAGCAGGGCCAGCAGCAGTGGCACACCCATGAAGCCGGTGTTGGGAAAGGCGGCCACCAGCGCCCCGAAGGCGCCATCGTTCCAGCCGGCGCGGCGCAGCGTGACCAGCATGGCCAGGCCCACCGTCGCCAGCGCGCACAGCAGGTAGACGCCGAACAGGCCGGCGTCGAGCAGCTGGGTCAGCGGCGTGGTCGAACCGAAGCGGTACAGCAGGCACGGCAAGGCAAAGTACAGGACGAAGCTGTTCAGGCCCGGAATGGCCAGTTGCGGCAGCAAGTGGCGCCGCACGGCAAAGTAGCCGCACAGGACCAGGGCGAAAAACGGAAAGGTAATGGCGAGGATGGCGAGCATGAATGGTCATTGTAGCGTGACCGCTCAGCTCGCGCTCGCGCCCCCCTCCCGCCGCCAGCATCGACAGCGTTGGCGCGCAGGACTTGCCTGCCTTGCTTACTGCCCGGACTTCTCGGTGGCCATACCCGAGTTGCCCTTGGCGCTGTTCTGGTTGCCGTGTAAATCCTGCGCCGCATGCAGATGCTGGTCCACGGTCGGCGTCATGCGCGTCACCAGCGCCTTGATGTCGGCATCCTTGGCGCGCCCCTGCGCCCTGGCCAGCATGCTGTGGGTTTTCTTGTGCTCGGCCACGCCCGCCTGCGCAATGTAGGCGCGGTCGAATGCCGCGCCCGACAGCGCGGCCAGCTTGTCGGCCCTGGCCTTGTGCGCGCGGTCCAGCGTGGCGGGCAAGGTGATGCCCTTGGCCTGCGCCAGTTGCTGCACCTCGTTCAGCGCCTTGGTATGGTCGTCGATCATTTGCTGCGCGTATTTCTTGACCTGATCGTCCTGGCTCTTGCCCTGCGCGGTGCGCGCCACCTCGATCTCGGCCATGTTCGCCATGGCCAGGTCGGTGACTATCTTGCGGTCCGCGCTGCTGATGGCCGCGCTGCCGGCGCCACCGGCGGTGCCGCTGCCGGCCTGTCCGCTGCTGGTCTGTCCGCTGCCGGCCTGTCCGCTGCTGGTCTGTCCGCTGCTGCTCTGTCCGCCGCCCTGGCTGCCGGACTGCGTCCCGCTGGTCTGGGCCTGGACGGCCAGGGTGGCGCACAGCGCAGCCGCGGCGCAAATGCCGGTCAGTCCTTTTACTGGTTTCTTGTTGAGCATGTCGATCTCCTGATGAGGTTGGGATTGAAGCCCGCGCGCGAGCACTTGCCACTTTTGGACAGTGCGCCGGCCGCGCAAGTTCACCTCATCGTCATCCCCACATGAAAACACCGCCGGACTGCGGCAAACCGGGATCAGCGCTGGCACACGGCAGCGTCCTTGAGGCCGGAATGGATAACGGACAGGTCGCCGGCGGGCGGCACCAGGAACGACCGCTGCACGCCGAACGCATCGGCCAGAAGGCGCGCCCAGCCGCTCATTTCAGGTCCTCGCACTTGAGCGCATCCTTGTCGAGCGCCGCCCCGCCGGCCACCTCGATATTGGCAAAGGCCGCGCTGAAAGCGGCATCGCTGGCTACCGCGAACGGCGTTTCCACCCTGGCCAGGTCGGCGCCCCTGGCCGTGAAGCAGGCCAGTGGAATCTTCACGGTTTGCCTGGCCTTGCCCACCAGGCCCTTGAACACCGCCGTCAGGTCGAGCGCGGCGCCGTCCATCGACACCAATACCTTGCCGGCCGGCGCGCTGCTGACGATGGTATCGAACTGCAGCGCGCCATCCCTGGTGGCGAACGCCGGCAAGGCGACCGCCTTGGCGCCGTGCGCTTCAAGGCGCGCAGGGCCGCTCCAGGTGACGCTCTTGGCATCCTGCTGGGTGTTCACCTGCGAGGTTTCGATCTTGACGCCGGGCTGGGTGAACGCGTTGTTCAAATCGGCGCCGAGCGCGCTGCGCTTGTCGCCCACCACCGCGTACAGCGGCCAGGTGGCGCGGTCCGACTGGTTGAACACCGGGTACAGATTGGTCACGCCGCAGCCACCATCGGCGTAAGTGGCGTCGAGCTGGCCAACCTTGTGCTTGCTGGCGTAGGTCAGGCCGTAGCCGGTCTTGAACAGCGGCGCGTAGCCGGCATCGCCCACGTTCACGGTCGCCTGGCAGATCGACCTGGGCCACGAGAACGACAGCTTGCCCGTGAAGCCATGGGCGCCCTTGAACAGCACATCGGCCACGCCCTTGCCTTCCGACCCAGGCAACCAGGCGGCGACAAAACTGTCGGACAGGTTCATGAGGTCATTTGTATACAGCGCGCGGCCCGACACCAGCACCGTCACCACCGGCTTGCCCTTGCCGGCGACGGCCTTGAGCACGGCCAGGTCTTCCGGATGGCGTCCGCTGTGGCGCAGGGTGCCGGACGGGCCGATATCGCCGCCGAATTCAGCGTACGGCGTTTCGCCGATCACCGCCACCACCGTGTCGAAAGCTGCCACGTCCACGCCTTCAGCGGTGGCGCTGTAGGTCACGTTGGCGGCGCCGGCGGCGTCCCGGATGCCGGCCAGGATGGTTTCGCCGTTCGGGAAGTCGCTGTTCTTGTTATCGGTGCCCTGCCATGTCAGCGACCAGCCGCCGGTCTGCAACGACAGGTTATCGGCGCTTTTGCCGACCACCAGGATCTTTTTGCCGCGTTGAAGCGGCAGGGTGGCGCGGTCGTTCTTGAGCAGCACCAGCGACTCGCGCACCATCTGGCGCGCCAGCGCGCGCGCCTGCAGCGCATCCGGCTTGCCGGCGTACTTGCCGGCCGACGGCTTTTGTCCGAACAGGCCCGCGCGCATCTTCACGCGCACGATGCGGGTCACGGCGTCGTCGATGCGCGCCATCGGAATCTCGCCCGCTTCCACCTGCTTGATGGTGTTGGCGATGAAGGCTTTCCAGTCATTCGGCACCATCACCATGTCGATGCCGGCGTTGATGGCCTGGGCACAGCTGTCGTTGCGGCAGCCCTTGACCTGGCCGATGCCGTCCCAGTCGCTGACCACCATGCCGTCGAAGCCCATCTTGTCCTTGAGGATATCGGTCAGCAGCTCGCGGCTGCCGTGGACCTTGCCGTAATCCTTGCCGGACGAGACATCGTTCCAGCTGTTAAACGAGGCCATGACCGTCTGCGCGCCGGCTTCCAGGGCGCTGTAGTAGCCGGCGCCGTGGATGTTCATCATTTGCGCGGGCGTGGCCTTGGTGATGCCCTGGTCCTTGCCCTGGTCGGTGCCGCCGTCACCCATGAAGTGCTTGGCGGTGGCGACCACGTTGGCGTCGTCGCGGAACTTGCCCTGCATGCCGCGCACGTATTCGGCGGCGTAGCTGTTCACCAGCGCCGGATCTTCCGAAAAGCTCTCGTAGGTGCGGCCCCAGCGATCGTCGCGCGTCACCGCCAGGGTGGGCGCGAACACCCAGTTGATGCCGGTCGCGCGCACCGCCTTGCCGACCGCCTCGCCCATCCGCAGCGCGAGCTTCTTGTTGTGGGCCGCGCCCAGGCCGATATTGTGCGGGAACAGGGTGGCGCCGTACACATTGCTGTTGCCGTGCATGGCGTCGATGCCCCAGATGACCGGGACCTTGATTTTCAGGTCGGTGCTCATCGAGGCGTCGTAGAACTTGTCGGCCAGCGCCACCCAGTCGGCCGCGGTGGCGTACTTGTTCCCGTTCGGCCAGCTGCCGCCGCCATTGAGGACGGAGCCGATGTAAAACTCGCGCACCTGCTCGGGCGTGATGGCCTTGATTTCGGGCTGCGTCATCTGGCCGACCTTCTGCGCCAGCGTCATGCCGGCCACGATGGCCGCGGCCTTCGCTTCGAGCGCGGCGTCGGGGGCGATGGCGCTGCGCACGCGCGGCCACTCGCTCAGGGTACGGGGAGCGGCGCCGGCGTGGCTGGCGTGCAGCAGCGCGACGGCTGCGATAAGACAGGATTGCTTGATCATGGTATCGGTGCGAAAAGGTGGAAATGCCTGCCGGTGAACACCGGTGCCAGGGTCCGATCTGCTGCTGCCACGAGTTGGAAACGCTCCCAACCCAAGATCAATAGTGCGACGGTGAAGAAATTTTGTCAATCATAAGATTGCGTAAATCCCCCATCGATAGAGGTGGGGAGCTACTCCGCGCGGCGCTTGGCCGGCTTGCCCAGCGAGGCGCGCACGGTCACGCTGATCGGAAAATCGCGCTCCACCGGATGCGCGCTGCCATAGCAGCGGTTGAGCAGCGCATTGAGCCCGCTCAGGGTCACGTCGCGCCACGGAATGTGCACGGAGGTCAGGCGCGGCGCCGAGAACTGCGCACTCGGCGTATCGTCGTAACCGAGCACCGACACATCGCCCGGCACCGACAGCCCCACATCCTGGAAGTACGACAGCGCCCCGACCGCCATTTCGTCATTGGCGCAAAACAGCGCCGTGAACTTGTGGCCCGAGGCCACCAGTTCGGCCGCCGCGGCCCATCCGCCTTCGGGCGAAAAATCGCTCTCGGCCACCCACATTTTTTCGGTGTTGATGCCGTTGCGCTCAAGCTCGCCCATGAAGCCGGCGATGCGGTCGACATTGTCGGGCGAGGTGGATGGCCCCGCGATCACGGCGATCTTGCGGTGCCGGTGCTCCAGCAGCGCGCGCGCCGCCGCGATGCCGCCCTGCGTATGGTCGGCCGAGAAGCACTGCTCGGCGATGCTGGCAAAGCAGTGGTTCAGCACCACCACGCGCGATTGCTTGGGTCCGAGCGCGGCGATGTCGTCGTCCGACAGGTGATTGGTCAGCAAAATCAGGCCATCGCAGCCGCGCTCCATCAGGAAGTCGATGCCTTCGATAGCCTGGCGCCGCGCGTCGCCCGAGCCGACCCCGAACGCCACCACCATGTGCAGGCCGGCGGCGCGCAGCGCGGTGTCGATCGACTGCAGGATCGGGGTGTAGAAGGTGCCCTTGAGGACGGGAATGTACACGCCGATCATCTGCGACGTCCCGGACAGCAGCGAACGCGCCGCGTGCGACGGGCGGAAATCGAGTTCCGCGATGGCCTTCTTGACCCGTTCGAGCGTCGCGGGCGAGACCGAGCCCTTGCCGCTGACCACGCGCGACGCGGTTCCCAGGCCTACGCCGGCAAGGCGTGCTACGTCTTTGATATTGGCCACGACTTCCTTTGATCGGTCAGATTAGTAAATACGGCGAAAGCATACCGCAAACCGTGGATTATGCATGCCCGGCGCGTCCCGCTCCAGGCAAACTCACAGGCGCTGCCCGCTGGCCTTGTCGAATAGCGACACGCGCGCCGCGTCGACCGCGAAGCGCACCGTCTCGCCCAGGGCGAACACGCGCGTGTCGTTGACGATGGCCGAGAGCTGCTGGCCGGCGCTGGCGATCCATATGATCTGGTGGTTGCCCATCGGTTCGACCAGCGCCACCGTGCCTTCGAGGCCGCCGTCGCCCGCGATGCGAATATGCTCGGGACGGATGCCGAGCACCAGCGCCTGGCCGGCCGCCGCGCCCACGGCGCCGCCTTCCAGGCGAAAGCCCTTGCCGGCAAAGCAGCCGGCGGCGTCGATCGCGCCGTCGATGAAGTTCATCGATGGCGAACCAAGAAAGCCGGCCACGAACAGGTTCGCGGGGCGCCCGTACACCTCCGCCGGCGCGCCGATCTGCTGGATTTTGCCGGCCCGCATGACCACGATGCGGGTAGCCAGGGTCATCGCCTCGACCTGGTCGTGGGTCACGTAGATCATGGTCGAGCGCAGCGTCTGGTGCAGCAATTTCAGTTCGCGCCGCAGTTCGGCGCGCAGCTTGGCGTCCAGGTTCGAGAGCGGTTCATCGAACAGGAACACGCCCGCTTCGCGCACCAGCGCGCGCCCGATCGCCACGCGCTGGCGCTGCCCGCCCGACAGCTGCGCCGGCTTGCGCGACAGCAGCGGTTCGAGTTGCAGCATGCCGGCGGCGCGCGCGATGCGGCGCGCAATCTCGGCCTTGGGCGTGCCGTTGATACGCAGGCCGAACGACATGTTCTTTTCCACCGTCATGGTCGGATACAGCGCGTACGACTGGAATACCATGCCGATATGACGCTCGCTCGGGTCGGCGAAGGTCATGTCCTCGGCGCCGATTTCCACCGTGCCGGCGTTGACCTCGATCAGCCCGGCGATGCTATGCAGCAGGGTCGATTTGCCGCAGCCGGAAGGCCCCAGCAGCACCAGGAATTCGCCCTCTTCCACGGCCAGGTCGAGATCCTTGATGATCTCGTTGCCACCCAGGGTGATGCACAGCTTGCGGACACAGACATTCGACATGGATTACCCTTTTACCGCGCCGGCGGCGATTCCGCGCATGAACCAGCGCCCTGAGATGAAATAGATCGCCAGCGGCACCAGCGATGTGAGGATGGTGGCGGCCATGTTGACGTTGTACAGGCGCGTTCCGGTGGTGGTGTTGATGACGTTATTGAGCTGCACCGTCATCGGCGCATTGTCGCGCCCCGCGAACACCAGTCCCAGGATGTAGTCGTTCCACACGCCGGTCACCTGCATGATGGCGGCCACCACGATGATCGGCAGCGACATCGGCAGCATCACGTGGAGGAAGATGCGAAAGAAGCCGCCGCCGTCGATGCGCGCGGCCTGGAACAGTTCGTGCGGGATGGCCGCATAGTAGTTCCGGAACAGCAGCGTCATGACCGGCATGGCGAAGATCATGTGCACCACCACGATGCCCGGCAGGGACCCGAACAGGCCGAAGGTGGCCAGCACCCGTACCAGCGGATAGATCATCACCTGCAGCGGAATGAAGGCGCCCACCATCAGGATCGCGAACAGCGTCGATGCGCCGCGCGGCTTCCAGAACGACAGCGCGTAGCCGTTCACGGCGCCGATCAGGATCGGCAGGATGGTGCTCGGCACCGTGATCGCCACCGAATTCCAGAAGCCGCCGCGGATGCCTTCGCAGGAGGCGCCGGTGCAGGCGCCGCTCCAGGCGTCACTCCAGGGTTGGAGCGTGATTTGCAGCGGCAGCGCGAAGATGTTCCCGAGCCGGATTTCTTCCATCGGCTTGACCGAGGTAACCAGCATCACGTACAGCGGCAGCAGGAAGAACAGCGCGGCGGTGAGCAAAAACGCGTAGATGCCAATGCGCGCCGGGTTGAAGTGCGAGCGGCGCTTCATGCGCGCCCCTTGCGGCTGCGCGCATACGCGTACGGCGCCAGCATGGCCAGCACCGGCACCAGCAGCACCACCGCGCCGGCCGAGGCCAGGGCGATGTTGGCGCGCCCGAACAGGTGGTCCATGATGAACTTGGCCGGCACTTCGCTGGCCGTGCCGGGACCGCCCTGGGTCATGGCCACCACCGCGTCGAACAGCTTGACCACGGCGGTCGCGAGCAGCAGCAGCACGGTGGCAATCGTCGGCCACATCATCGGCAGCACGATCGACAGGTACACGCGCCAGGTGGGAATGCCGTCGAGCCGCGCGGCCTTCCAGATTTCGCCGTCGATGCCGCGCAGGCCGGCCAGCATCATCGCCATCACCAGCCCGGACGCCTGCCACACGGTGGCGATGACCACCGTGTACATGACCATGTCCTGGTCGACGATCCAGTCGAACGAAAACCCCGCGAACCCGAACTGGTGCGCCGCCTGCTCGATGCCGTTGCCGGGCGTGAGCATCCACTGCCAGACCAGGCCCGTGGCGACGAACGACATCGCATACGGATACAGGAAAATCGTGCGCAGCACGCCTTCGCCGGTGACGTTCTGGTCGATGAACACGGCCAGCAGGAAGCCGATCACCAGGCAGGCGCCGATGAACAGCACGCCGTACAGCGCCAGGTTATGCAGCGACAGCAGCCAGCGTTCGTTCTCGAACAGGCGCGTGTACTGCGCCATGCCGACCAGGGTATCGGACGGGAAGCTGCGCGAGTTGGTCAGCGAAATGCGCAGCGACCAGAGCACCGTGCCGAGGTAGCCGACGATCACCGTCAGCGCCATCGGCAGCAGCGCGGCGAAGGGAATGACCCGGTGCAGCGGGTGGCGGTTGCGCATCGGTCAGCCTTTCAACGCGGCGGCGATATTCTTCTGCGCCTTTTCGACCGGCATGGCGCTGTTCCAGTACGCGGTCAGCACGTCGACCAGCGCGCCGTTCTGGTCGGGCGTCAGATACACCTCGCCGTTGCCAACGTGGCGCGTGCGGTCTTTCATCACCGCCAGCGCGGCCTGCGCGCAGGCGTCGAGTGCGGAGGCATCGAGGTCGGCGCGCACCGGCAGCGAACCCTTGACCCGGTTGAAGGCGGCCACCGTGGCCGGTGCCACCATCACGCCGGCCAGCAGCTTCTGGGCCTTGATGGTGCCGCCGTTGGCGCTCTTGGGGAAGATGAAGGCGTCGCCCTGGATCAGGAAGGGCGCCCTGGGGCCGAAACCGGTGATGCAGCCGTATTGATTGCCGGCGGTGAGCCTGGCGGCATTCAATTCGCCCTTGACCCAGTCGCCCATGATCTGCACGCCGGCCTTGCCGTTCACCAGCAGCGCGGTGGCGTCGTTCCAGTTGCGGCCGGGCGAGCCGGGATCGACGTAGGATTTGAGGCGCTTGAACGCCAGCAGCACCTGCTTGAACGGTTCGGACGCGATCGCGCGCGGGTCGCGCTCGCGCAACACGCTCAGGTACAGGTCCTTGCCGCCCACATTGGCCAGCACCGCCATGAAGACGATATTCTCCTGCCACGACTGGCCGCCGTGCGCCAGCGCAATCAACCCGGCCGCTTTCAGCTTGTCGAGCGCGGCGAACAGTTCGTCCATGGAAGCCGGCTCCCTGGCGATGCCGGCTTGCTTGAAGGCGGCCTTGGAATACCAGATCCAGGTCGGCATGTGGACGTTCAGCGGCACCGCGTAGTAGTGCCCCTTGACCTTGATGACGTCGCGGATCGGGGCCGGCAGGGTCGTGTCCCAGCGCTCCTTGGCGGCGATCTCGTCGACCTGGTTGAGCATGCCCTGTTCGACCAGGTCGAGGAATTGCATGGAGGCGTTGAACTGGGCGGCGGCCGGCGGATTGCCGCCGACGATGCGGTTGTCCGCCACCGCGCGCGCCTGCTCGTTGCCGGCGACGGCGGTATCGACCCAGACCCCGCCGGCGGCGCGGTAGGCGTCGGCGATGGTCTTGACGGCGGCCGATTCGCCGCCCGAGGTCCACCAGTGAATGACTTCCGCCGTGGGCCGTTCGGCTTGCGGTCCGGCCGCGTGCGCCGTGGCGCAGGCGGCCAGCGCCAGCGCTGCCGCCAGCGCCAGCTTGTGTGCTCTGTGCATCCTGTCTCCTTGTGTGCGGATCTGTGTCCGCTCGCCGGGATAACGCCAGATTGGAAACGTTACCATCGCAAGCACACGAATATAACACCCATCGATTTTAGGTGTCAACGAGTTAACAGTGCGCCATGGCGTGGCCCGGGACGCGGCATGGACTAGCTGAAAAAGATGGCCGGAGCAGCCGCCGTCGGCGGTGCCGGATGAGCTGATGCGGCGATGAAAATCAGCGCTATTTTGTTAACGTTTCACAACAGCCGGCCGGGAAAACCCGGCCGCGGCACTAGCGGAAGGTGGGTCCGGCGGAATGAATGATGTCGCGCCAGGACGAACGGGAAGCCGGCGGGGTGCCGGGCACCATCTGCGGCACCGTGACCGTCTCTTGTGCAGCCTCGGCGTCGCGCAGGGGCTGCGGCAGCGCGGGAGCGGCCGATTGCACGAGCGCTGGCGGAACAGGAGCAGGCGCGGGTGCGGCCAGCGGTGCGGGAGCAGCGGCAGGCGCGGGCGCGGCCACGGGAACGGCGGCAGGCACGCGTACGGGCGGCGCCGGCGGTGTCTGCGGCAGCGTGGTGTACGCCTCGTCGCTGACCCCGGAGCGCACCATGCCGCGCCGGTATGGGGTCGTGAGGACGCGTCCCGTCACATCGAGCGGCACGCCGCCTGAGGCCAGGTAAATTGCGGCTTGGTGTACCGAAACGGTGTCCTTGAGAAGGATTGCCTTCTCCACCGTCGCGGCCATTGCATGATTCTTGCGTCGCTCTTCCATTGCTGCTCCCTTTCGGCAACAATATACAGCCCGATGGATTCCAACGCAATCCTTGGCGCCGAGTTCCCCGGATTAGGCCCCTGCCCGGGCGCGCGGCTTGGCCACCCACTGGCGCACGCTGTCGCGTTGCCACTGCGCCGCAGCGTAGGCCTTGAGGCGTTCCGGCACCGGATCGCCGTTCAAGATCAAGCGGTTCAGCACCAGCGCCAGCTCGCTGTCGGCGATGCACCATTCGCCGAACAGGTGCTCGCCCGTCACCAGGCGTTCGGCGATACCGATCAGGCGTTCCGCCGCCGCCTGCCCGGCCGCCGTCAGCGGCGTCGCCGTCGGCGCGCAAAACACCACTTCGGTCGAGCGCTCGGCGCGCAGGGCCATCAGGTCGCTGCGCAGCCAGGCCTGCACCTGGCGCGCGCAGGCGCGCTGGGCCAGACCGGCTGGCAGCACGGCTTGCCAGGCCGGCGGCGGAAAGGCTTCTTCCAGATACTCGACGATGGCGCTCGACTCGGCCAGCGCCAGATCGCCATGCACCAACAGAGGAACGCGTCCGGTCAGGCCCAGGTGGCGAAACGGTGCCTGATGCTGCTCGCCCTTCTCCAGGTCGACCGTGTTCAGGATGAACGGCAACTGCTTCTCGGTCAGCGTCTGGAACACCGATAGCGCCCACGGACTGGTGAAACGGCTATCGACGTACAGGATCAACTCTTGCATGATGGGCTCCGGTGGGGAAAAATAAGACACGAGCCAACCATGGTATAGCAAAGATTGCAAGATTGCTGCCGCCCCCTCAGAAGTGGTAGGCCACCCGTACCATCGGCGTCCTGGCGCGGTAGCCCTGCCCGCCCGTGGTGGCCGAGGTGTTGCCGAATTTATTGTTCCAGTACTGGTATTCGAGACCCACGCGGAAGGTGCGCTTCTTGTAGCCCATCGCCGCGCCGGCATCGAACATGATTTGCATGTCGATGTTGGTTTCGGCGCCCGTCTCACGCCCGGTTTCGCTCTTGCCCTTTGAAGCGATGAAGTTGGCGTAGCCCTCCAAGGCCCACAGTGCGCCGAGCGGGATGCCCCAGCTGGCAGTGAGCATGGGATGCAGGTCGTAGGTGTAGCGTCCGCGCACGTTCGAGACCGGCGGAAAGGCGCCGCTCGGCGCATTGCTCTCGCGTAGCAGCAGCAGGCTGGTCGACAGGAAGCCCGGCACATCCCACATCAGGGTCGGACCGGCCACCAGCATCTGCTTGCGCGAGTTGTAGCCGACATCGTTCTTGGCATTCCAGTCGAAGCCCAGGGTCACGCCGGCCCCCTTCACCGGGCCGAATGCGATGGGGGTGCCGCGCAGCTTGCCGATGTCGAGCGTGTGGCGGTACACCACGTAGGCTTACTGGGCGCCGTCGGTCTGGTTCAGCGACCCCGGGTCCTTGCTGTCGGAAATGAGCAGGTCGACGTTGAAGAAATTGCTGCCGTACTGGTAGCCGCTGGCGTGTGTCAGCGCGAAAATGTGCTTGCCGACATTCTCGCGGTTGAACGGTTCGCGATAGCGCTCGCCGGTGCGCCAGCTGATCGCCGTGTCGCTCCAGTCGGCCGCCTGGACGGCGCCGCCGGCCAGGCTGGCGGTGGCCAGGATGCAGGCCGCAGGCAGGCGGCGCAGGATGGTTGCGGTCATGATGTTCCCGTGGTTGAAAGTCGAAGACAAATGGACGGCGTTCAGAATTCTTCCCAGTCGTCGGCGGCGGCCGGCGCGGCGGCTTTGCCAGTCGCCTTGGCGGCCGCCTTGCCGGCGGGCCTGGCGGCGGGCTTGGCGGGCGGCCGTGGCGCCGGCGCGCGCGCCATGGCGCGGGTGGCGGGCACGTGGCGCGCCACTGCGGCAGGCGCGGCCAGCGGCGTGGCGCTCTCGTCGAGCTTGAACACGCTGACCACGCTGGCCAGATGGGCGGCCTGGTCCTGCAGCGATTTGGCTGCCGCGGCCGCTTCTTCCACCAGCGCCGCGTTCTGCTGGGTAGCGTCATCCATGGCGCTGATCGACTGGTTGATCTGGCCGATGCCCTGGCTCTGCTCGAAACTGGCGGCGGCGATCTCGCTCATCAGGTCGGCCACCTGCTGTACCGAGGTGACGATCAGGTGCATGGTCGCGCCGGCTTCGTCCACCAGGCGGCTGCCGGCATCGACCTTTTGCACAGAGTCGTCGATCAGGGTCTTGATTTCGCGCGCCGCGCTGGCCGAGCGCTGCGCCAGGTTGCGCACTTCGGAGGCGACCACGGCAAAGCCGCGTCCCTGCTCGCCGGCACGCGCCGCTTCCACGGCCGCGTTCAGGGCCAGGATATTGGTCTGGAAGGCGATGCCATCGATGACGCCGATAATGTCGGCGATTTTGCGCGAACTGTCGGTAATCGATCCCATCGTGCTGACCACCTGCCCCACCACGTCGCCGCCCTTGACGGCATGGGTGGAGGCGGACACGACCAGCTGATTGGCCTGGCTGGCGTTCTCGGCATTCTGCTTCACGGTCGAGGTCATCTGTTCCATGGCGGCCGCGGTTTGTTCCAGGCTGGAGGCTTGCGCTTCGGTGCGCCCCGACAAGTCCATATTGCCGGCCGCGATTTCGCTCGATGCGGCGGCGATGGTTTCGGTGCTGCCGCGCACCTGGCTGATGGTCAGGTTGAGCGAAGAGACGAAGCGGTTGAAGGCTTGCGCCAGTTCGCCCACTTCGTCGCCGCTCTCGACCGGCATGCGGCGGCTCAGGTCGCCATTGCCGCCGGCGATGTCGCTCAGCATGTGGGCGGCGCGCGCCACCGGGCCGGCGATCGCGCGGCTGATCAGGTAGATGACGAACAGGCCGATGCCGCCGCCGACCAGTGCCGCCACCAGGGCCGAGATGCTGGCGTCGCGCGCCACATTGCCCAGCACTTCGGCTTCCGGCACTTCGGCCACCACATACATGTTCAGTTCCGGCACAAAAGAGGACACCAGCATGCGCCGCGCCGCGCCGAGGTCGGTTTCGGCATGGGTAAATTTGGCACTGACCAGCAAGGTCTTGCTCAGCGCCTCATCGTAACCCGGCAAATCCTTCAGATAGTGCTTGCCGTCGGCCAGGGCGGCATCGCGGTGCACCAGCACCAGGCCATTGGCGCGCACCAGCGACACGAAGCCGGACTGGCCGATGCGGTAGGCGCGGATGGTGTCGGCCAGGGCGGTCACCGACAGGCCCACCCCAGCCACGCCGAGCTTGCCGCCAGCGGCCTCGGCGCGGGTGTTGATGAACAGCATGAATTCATTCGACCCGACTTCCTTGTCCAGGTCCAGGGTGTAGGGCTTGCCGCTGGCCAGGAAGCCGTAAAACCATTGATCGGTGCCGGCGGCCTTGTCCAGGGTGCGGCTCAGGCCTTGTTCAGTCATGTACTTGCCGCTCGTATCGGAAATCCAGAACACGGTGGCGGCCTTGTTCTTGGCCTTGATCCGGCCGGCATAGGTTTTCCAGGCTTCCAGGCCGCTGTCGGGCAAGCCCTCCGCTTCCCATGCCTGCACATACGTGTTGTTGGCCAGCGCCAGCGAGGTGGCCAGCGGCACGGCAATCTGGCGCAGCACGTCGTTGCGGATCTCGCCCACGACCGACGGCAATTCCTGCTTGACGACCCGCTCGCGGATGCCGCGTCCGGTCATGGTGATGCTCAGGGTGGAGGAAATGACGACAAACAGGAGCAGACAGGCTGCCATGCTCAACATCAATTTCTTTTGAATCGAGAGGTGGCGTAACAGCGTCAAGGCGATGTCCTTTCGGTGACACGGTGTCACAACGTAAGAACATATTCCTGTCTGGCTTGCGTCAGGTCAAGACCAAACGCAATTGCGTGTGCTATGGCCCCGGGAAGTGTTGCGTGTCTGTCGCAAGCTGGACAAACACGCAACTTCTCAGCCGGCGCCGAGGTAGATGAATTTGAACAGGAACACGCCCGCGATCACCCACACCGCCGGCTTGACCTCGCGCGCGCGTCCGGTCATCAGCTTGAGCACGGCGTAGGAAATGAAACCGAAGGCCACGCCCATCGCGATCGAGTAGGTGAACGGCATCGTCAGCGCGGTAATCGCGGCCGGGATGCTCTCGGTGGTGTCGTTCCAGTCGATCTCGCCCAGTTCGCGCAGCATCAAACAGGCCACGTACAGCAGCGCCGGGGCGGTGGCGTAGGCCGGCACCACCGACGCCAGCGGCGACAGGAACAGGCAGCCGAGGAACAGGATCGCCACCGCCACCGCGGTCAGGCCGGTGCGCCCGCCGGCCTGGACCCCGGCCGCGCTTTCGATGTAGGCCGTGGTGCTCGACGTGCCCAGGGTGGCGCCGGCCACGATGGCGCAGCTGTCGGCCATCAGGGCCTTGTTCAGGCGCGCCATCTTGCCGTTCACCAGGAAGCCCGCGCGGCTGGCCACGCCCATCAGGGTGCCGGTGGCATCGAACAGTTCCACCAGGAAGAATACCAGCACCACGTTCAGGATGCCGACCGAGAGCGCGCCCATGATGTCGAGCTTGAACAAGGTCGGCGCCAGCGACGGCGGGGCCGACACCACGCCCATGAATTTATTCCCCGCGAAGAAAAAGCTGAGCACGGTGACCAGCAGGATGCCGATCAGGATCGCCCCTCTGACCTTGAGCTTGTCGAGCGCCACGATGACGAAAAAGCCGGTGATCGCCAGCAGGGCGGGCGCGGCGTGCAGGTCGCCCACGCCGAGCAGGGTCGCCGGATTGTCCACCACGATGCCGGCATTGCGCAGCGCGATCAGGCCGAGGAACAGGCCGATCCCCACCGAGATGGCGACCCGGACCGAGGGCGGAATGCCGTTGACGATGATTTCGCGCAGGCGAAACAGGCTCACCAGCAAAAACAGGCAGCCGGAAATGAACACCGCGCCCAGCGCCACCTCCCACGACAGCCCCATCTGCTTGACCACGACGTAGGCGAAATACGCATTCAAGCCCATCCCGGGCGCCAGCGCGATCGGATAATTGGCGTACAAACCCATGATCAGGCTGCCCAGCGCGGCCGCCAGGCAAGTGGCGACGAACACCGCATCCTTGGGCATGCCGGCGTCGCCGAGGATGGAAGGGTTGACGAAGATGATGTAGGCCATCGTCAGGAAGGTGGTCAGCCCGGCCAGCAGCTCGGTGCGGACGTCGGTTCCATTTTCCTTGAGTTTGAAATGGTTTTCAAGTAACGACAAGATGGTCTCTCCTGGTGAATATGCGTGGTGAATGAAAACAGCCGGGGTGCCCTCTGCGACCGTATCCTACCTGCTCGCGGCTGAACCGTATGACTTGCGCATAAGCGCTATCCGTTCCGGCATATGGCTGGCGCAAATACAACAGTTAACTGTTGCAGTACCGCAAATTTGCCTTAAACTAAAGCGCCCTTGCCATAAACGCTATCAGTTTGCTCAACATCAGCAGTTTGCCTCTCACCCGACCAGAAGGAAAAGGACTACGCATGAAACCAAGCCATATCGCATTCGCAGCGGTCACGCTGTGCCTCGGCAGCGCCACGTTTGCCGCCGAGACCATCAAGATCGGCGCCCTGCTGCCGCTGACGGGCGGATCGTCTCCGCTCGGCCTGGCGGTGCGGGACGGCCAGCGTCTGGCGGTCGCGCACATCAATGCCCGTGGCGGTGTGCTGGGACGCAATCTGGAACTGGTCGAGCTGAACGACGAAAGCAAGCCGGAAAACGCGGCGCAAAACATGAAAGCCCTGCTGGCCAAGGGCGTGGTGGCTTGTTCCTGCGGCGTGAACACGGGCGTGGTGCTGGCTTACCAGCCGGTGATGCAAGCGGCCAAGCTGCCCAATATCGTACCCGCCTCGGCCGGCACCAAGCTGACCAAGGCCTTCCAGAACGCGCCTGAAGGCAACTACACCTTCCGCGTACAGGCGTCCGATACGCTGCAGGCGCAGATGATGGTCGACTACGCGGTCAAGAAGGGCTACAAGAAAATCGCGCTGCTGCACGACACCACGCCGTACGGCATGGGCGGGCACAACGACATGGTCAAGCAGTTGCTGACCCACGACGTCAAGGCCGTTGCGGAGGCCAGCTTCAAGGTCGGCGACACCGACATGTCGGCGCAGTTGGCCAAGGCCAAGGAAGCCGGGGCGCAAGTGCTGCTGGTGTACGGCATCGGCACCGAGCAGGGCCATATCGCCATGACCGGCGCCAAGCTGGGACTGAATCTGCCGATCATCGGCTCGTGGGCGAATGCCACCGATTCCTTCATCAATGTGGCCGGAGCGCATGCCGAAGGGGCGATTTCGCCGCAAACGTTCGTGGAAGGCGCCAACTCGGCGTCGGGACGCGAATTCGAAGCGGCCTACCGCGCCGAATACAAGCGCGCGCGCATGACCAATCCGACCGCCGCAGCCGGCGGGCACGATTCGATCCTGCTGCTGGCCGCCGCCATCCGCCAGGCCAACAGCACCGAGGGCCCCAAGATCAAGGCCGCGCTGGAAAAGCTGAGCACCCCGGTGCCGGGCGCGATCGCGACCTACAAGACGCCGTTTTCGGACGACGACCACGAAGGCGTCAACCTGAGCAGCGCCCTGATGGCGATCTGGAAAAAAGGCGCGATCGTGCGCGCGCCGCTGTAACAGCGTCGCCTGGCGCGTCGCCTGGCGCGTCGCCTGGCGCGTCGCCTGGCGCGTCGCCTGGCGCGTCGCCTGGCGCGCCGCTCAGCGCGCGGGCCTGGCCAGTTGCGCCAGCGCCTGCGCGCTGCCATTGAACAGGTCGAGGTCGACCGCGCCGGCAATGCCGTCGAGCTTGCCGGTTTGCGAATGCTGCCAGATCGTATAGCTGCTCACGCCCTGCGGCAGGACCGGCGCCGCGGCGCTGGTGTATTCGGCGATCCACAGCGGAAAATCGGTGAGCGCCGCGCAGCCAGCCAGGTTGCTGTTCCAGAAGGCGCGCGAGGAATAGATCAGCGGAGTGCACGACAACGCGTCGCGCACCTGCTTCAGCCAGGCCAGCGCACAACTGTCGATGGCCGCGCATTGCGTGCCGCACGCCTTTTCCACATCGAGCATGGGTGGCAGGTCGCCCGCTTGCGGGGTGCCCAGCAAGCCCAGGAAATGACGGGCTTGTTCGGCGCCGTCCACGTCCGCATGCAGAAAATGATAGGCCCCGCGCGCGACGCCGGCCGCGCGCATGGCCGCGTAGTTGGCACTGAAACAGGGATCGGTGACGCTGTTGCCTTCGCTCGCTTTGGCGTAGGCAAAATCGACTTGCTTTGCGACAGTTTGCCAGTCGATGCTGCCCTGGAAATGCGAAACGTCAATGCCCTTCAAGAACGTGGTGCTCATCGCGGCCTCCTGGCAAGTACCTGGACGGTCAGATTAGCATCTTTCGACGCCGACACAAGCTGCACACCTGCACAGCTAGCGTTGCACCGCCGGCCCGGCGATCTCGCGCCGCAACTGTTCCAGGCGCCTGATTTTGGCTTCCACCCTGGCGATCTGCGCCGCCGGAATGCCAGCCGCGCGGGCCCGCTCGACATCAGCCTGCAAGCGCGGCCCTTCAAGCGCGGCGGCGCTGGCGAAGGCGGCCAGCACGCGGGCATCCTGGCGCGCTTCGTACGCCCGGTAAGCCTGCGGATCGGCCAGCTGGGCGGCGCTCGGCCCGCTGCCAGCCCTGGTTGACGGGGCCAGCGGCGGCATGCGCGCGTCGCCGTGCCGGCGCGCATCGGCCATGCTGTCCCAGGCGGGGACAGGCGCGCTGCGCGGCAGCTCGCCCAGCCATCCCGCGCCTGCCGTCTCGACCGCACGGGCGGGCGGCGCCGGGGCCGCGCCGGGCGCCACGGCGGGCGTGGCCGCTCGCGGCGCGGCCGCTACCCCGGCTTGCGGGCGCGCCAGCCACGCTGCGGCAGCGGCCAGCGCCAGCGCGGCGATCAGTGCGCCGGCCTTCACGCCGGCCCCTGGGCGACTGTGGCGATCTCGATGCGCGCCTTGCGCAGCAGGTCCGCGCGCAGCGCCATCAATTGCTCCGCCGCCATCGCGCGCGCCAGCGCCCGGCTGGCCACGTAGCGCACCGATTCGGAACCGGCCTCCTGGTAGCCCAGCACGCGCTGCTCGACCAGCACGATTTCCCATGGCGCCTGCGCGGCCGGCCCGGCCGGGGTGCGCACCGGGGCCGAGACCTGGCCTTCGGCCTGGGCAAACACCAGTTGCGCCAGCCAGCCCGGGCGGCCCTCGTGGCGCACCCAGCCCAGCGCGCCGCCGCTGGCCGCGCTAGGTGCGACCGAATGGCGCCGCGCCAGGGTGGCGAAATCGGCGCCGCCGGCCAGCGCCGCCGCCACTGCGCGCGCGCTCGCTTCGTCGGGCAGGCGGATGTGGCGCGCCCGCACCCGTTCGATGCGCACGAAATCCTCCCGGTGGCGCTGGTACCAGTCGCGCACTTGCGCCGGGCTGACCTGGCTGGCAAGCTGGTCGAGCAGGCGGCTGCCGCCATGCTGGTCGTCGCCCAAGCCATGCAGGCGCAGCATGGCTTGCGCATCGCCCTGGTCGGCCAGCACCCGGCGCAGGTCGGCCACGGCGTCGGCCCCGAAGCGGCGCCGGCTCCAGTCCAGCACATAGCGCGCCGCCACCTGTACCCTGGCTTGTTGCAGCATGAAGCCGCGCTCGCGCGCGAACAGGGCCACCCTGCCCTGCACGTTCTGGCGCCGGTACACGTCGCCCAGGGTGATGCTGCCGTCGCCACCGTGCGGCAGCGCGAAACGCAACAGCACCAGCGTGTCCGCCTGCGCCAGTTGCGCGCTATCGAGATCCAGATCGAGCCGCAACGCGCCGGACTTGCCGAACACCGCGTCGAGGGCGGCGCCGCTCACCGCTTGCGGGTGCAGCAGGCTGTCCAGGCCCGCGCCGGGCAGCTGGCGCAGCTCTTGCTCCATCTCGCTGCCGTACAGGGTGCGCAGGGTGCTCGCCAGCTGGTCGTCGATGCTCACATCGCGCGCGAAGCCGACCCGCTGGCCGGCCGACAGGACCGCCTCGCCGAAGCGCTTGCGCGCCGCCGTGGCCAGCAGGCGGTCGGCGATCAGCGCGTCGAGCGTGGCATCGCGCCGGGCGGCCGGGTCGGCGGCGCGCGCCATGCGCCAGCTGGTCTCGACGCTGAACGCGAGCAGCGGCGCGCCGTCGATGCGGGCGGCGGGCGCGCCCTGGGCCGATACCGCCGCTGGCCAGGCGCAGGCCAGCCAGACGGCGCCGGCCAGCGCGCGCAGGGCAGGCGCCGGGTTCAAATCGCCAGGCGCTCGGCGGCGCGGTTGAGCACGTGCACGACCATCGCGATCGCATGCGGCACCATGGCGCGCGCCACCGTGCGGCGGTCGGCATGGTCGGTCGAGGACAGCACGATGCCGCCGTTGGCGTAGGAATAGCTGCCGCCCTGGGTCAGCAGCGCGCGGATATCGGTGGCGCCGGGTGCCAGCGGGGTGAAGCTGGCCAGGGCGCTACGCACCAGCGCGGCATCGTTCAGTTGCTCGCGGTCGTAGTAGTCGCCGACCCACTGTTCCCAGCCAGAATGGCCATTGCCCGAGGTGCCCCAGCTGTGGTGCGGCTGGACCAGGTCGGTCGTGTGCAGCACGAAACCGAGCGACTGTGCGGTCGGGCGCGCCAGGAATTGCTGCCACCAGTATTGGCCGAGGTTGTCGATCGGCTGGAACGGCATGGTTTCGAAATCGGCGTACTGCTTGCTGGTGGAGCTGCCGCTGCCGCCCATGCGGTAATTGGCCTCGGTCACGCCGAAGCTGTTGTACTTGCTGCTGTCGCCGAACCAGCCTTTCAGGCCGCCAGCACCGTCGTCGAGATAGTCGCCCACCAGCCAGCCGGCGGCCAGCTTGTCGATATCGCCGCGATTGCCCAGCTTGGCGTAGTTGTAGCCGCCGAAGGCGTTGCCATGCACGTCGGGGCCGGCGCTGTGGTTCTGGAAGTGCCAGTACGAGGTGTAGTTGGCCAGCGAGGAACCCAGGCCCCAGACCGGCGCCATCTGGCAACTGCCGGTGGTGGCGCCGCACAGGTAGGTGTCGGCGAAGTCATCGACGTCGTAGGCGCCCTGGCCCACCGCCTGGGCGAACTGGTCCATCGTGTAGCCGGCCTTGGCGACGCCGGCGGCCAGCCTGGCGTAGTTGGTGGCCGATGGATTGTTCTTCATGAAGGCGATCGCGTCGAGCACGATGCGGCGATGCGTTTCTTGTTGCCATGCTTTGGCGGGTGCACTGGCAAACAGAGCCAGCGCGAGGCTGGTGGCAAGCAGTCCGGGTTTCATCATTACTCCAGTTGAGTCCACGGGTGCGGCGACCGCGTGGACGATTTACGAAGGAAGAAATGTAAAAATGTAACGATGAAATGTGACCTTGCAATGACTGTGGCGCAGCGGGCTCAGTCGCGTTTTTTAGTTGACAGGCGGATGAAAGGCAGCTTGTTGACGAACGCCGGCATGCACGCTCCGCAACAAGGGGATACTCGCGCCTGCGCCTCGGTCACGGAGAGACCGGAGCGGATCCTGCGCCAGACGACGGCGGACGAGCGGCACGAAGCCGGACGGTACGCCGGCAACAATGAGCGATGTGTCTAGGTGGACGCCGCGCCAGCGTCAAACACCGCCTGCAAGCTGGGCGCGTTCAGGCTGCGCTCGAACCACTGTTCAAGCTCAGCCTGGTTGGCCTGATCGATGCGCCGCGTTGCCGACACCGGCAATTCGCCGAAGCGGCTGCGCAACAGGCTGCCCAGCACCCCGCGTAGTGCAATGACCTGCCCTTCCGCCTTGCCTTCGGCGCTTCCCTTTTGAAAGCCGATATCCTCGAATTCTTCGGCCCAGGTTTCAAATTTACGTCCCATGTCAGCGGCCTCCTTGACACTGTTACATGTGAATGGCCCCGATTTGCCGGGTCTGCTCGCGAGCAGGTGGTTCACCCATACCTCGACCGAACGCCGCAGGGTGGCTTGGGGCGCTTGGTGGAACCAGGCCGTCAACGCAGGGGCAACCTTCTTTAGGACATCGGGAGCGCTCGAAAGTTCCAGCCGAAACAGCAGCGCCAGCAAGGTCTCGTTCGTTTCCAGCGCGCTGGCGTCCAGGCGCTGCTGGTCGACCAGCACGTAGCGCTGGGCTGGCTGAAGAGCAGCGAGCTCGGCGGGCGCTTGCATGAGGAGGCCGGCCAGGTCCATGCTGGCGCTCCAATGCGGCGAGCCGTTGTAGAACACCAGCGGCAGCACCGGCGGCAACAGCAAGCCAGAGGACAATGCGTGGCCCTTGACCAGGTCCTGGTACAGCAAGCCGATGGAGGTCTGCATGCGCAGCGCCATCCAGCGGTCCACGCGGGACTGGCATTCCAGGAGGATGTACACGTAAAGAAACTCGTCGCCCAGCCGCACGCGCCAGACGAGATCGTCCTGGCGTGCCGACAGGTGCTCGCTCACATACGCCGGATTGACCCGCTTGAAGGCCAACAGCGGAATTTCGTCGAGCAGCTTGATGGAAGTAAAGTCCGTGATCAGTTCGCGCACCAGTTCCGGGTGGGCGAACAGCGAACGGTATCCGAGGTCGTGAAGGGCGGGCATGGCGCATTGTAGCGAGCGCCCATGCCCTGAATTTGCGCTAGCTCAGGCGTGTGCGGGGGGCGGCTCAGCGGCTTCCTTGCATCTGTTTCTGCAGTAAACCACTCTTCCTGCCGTGCCCGCATACCGGCCATGATGGCTTTTCCAGGCCAGACCTGCGCGGACAGAACGGGAAGATTCAATACAAAGACCAGCAGTACAAACAGCGACATGGTCAGCAAGCATGCGGCGGCAGACAGTATCGCGGAACGCCTCGCCGCGCCAGCGACATACCAGAAGACGAGTTCCGCCACGGCCAGCAACCAGAATCCATGGCGCTTGCGGAAAATCCATGCAGTCCATGGATGGAGCGTTACCCCAAAATCGCTGAACGTTTTTTCATAGGCGGGGATGGCGACACTGCCGAACAAACCGATGGATAGCGCCATGAACAAGGCCAGGGACGAGAAAACATCAAGCCAGACCGGCATTTTTTTGGCCGTCGCAGGAAGTCCAGGAACGATTTCCGACATGCGTCGCAGTCTCCGATATGTTCAGCGTCATGCCGGCTTGAGCGAGACCGCCACTTCCAGCGCGACCTTGGAATTTCAGGCCGAATACCCGTTTCATCGGCATTCCGGCCTCGTCCGATGGTAATAGCATGCGGATAGTCCCTGTGGCGCCGCGTGTGGCTTGGGCATGTCATGCAGGACCTGCATCCTGGCCGGGGAACGCGTCACTCATCAATCGTTCCCATACATCCTCGCCTTCCTTGCGCCACCAATATGGCAGATCCGCCGAAGGCTGAACATGGTCATGGATGCCCACCAGTCCGAGCAGCTCGATGGGATTATCCGCCATCAAGCGAAACCCATCCTTCTCAGCGATCCACAGCACGTCGGTGGGATAGCTACCCGCGCTATTCCTCTCTCCTTGCACATGCATCTTGAAACCGCGATCCCGCAGAATCAACAAGCAGGTGTTATACACGTTTGCATGACTGCCCAAAGCCATCGCCATCCCCCTCTTTCAGCCTGGCCATCGTCGCATCCGGCCCCGCGCCCGCATCAAGCTACGGGGCGATGCGATCTTCAAACAACATGAACTGGTTCTGCGCAGGATCTTCAAGCAGAAAGCTTTTCCCACCGGGCCACTCGAATACGGCAAGCTTGCCGTCACCATCCGGCACCAGGCGCGCGCCGCTGCTGAAAACGGTCTGTTTCAGGCGTTGAAACGCGGTGTCGCAGTTGTCCACGCTCATGCCGAAGATCGGCGAACCCGAGGTTTTCCCGCCGCGCTCGCTGATCTGCAGGCAGACATCGGGATTGCCGATCGCGCGCAGCAGAAAGTCATTCATGCCATAGTCCGCCGCAATCTCGAACATGCCAAGTTCATCCACATAAAACCGGATGGCGAGCGCCGCCGACGCCACTTTCAGGAAAATATCCGTTCTCATCTTATCCTTCACAACGATCATCTTCGCCACGACGTCCCGGCACCGCTATCTCAGCACCGGCATACGCGGGCACGCATCTCGGCAACGGTTTCGCCATTGCCGAATTTTTTCAAGGTGGTTTTCGAGGCCATCGCTTCCGCCAGGGCTTCCTGCTCGGCCTGATAGAACCGGCTTGGCGTGGCCCGCCCGTCCGGTCCGATGTCGACCACTTTATACCCTTGCCGGATTTTCTCCGCCAGCCACTCCTTATTCCATTGCACCGTCTTCTCGAAGTCGCTCGCGGCCATGCCCGGCGTCAGTCTACCGCCGCGCCATTGATTTCGCGGGAACATCATGCTTTCCGCCGAGTAGCCCTGCTGTTTCAGCAGGCGCGCAGCCTCGTCGACAGCGCCCTGGCCTTCGCCGATGACAACGATCGGCGTGCCCGACAAGCCCGCCGGATCGATCCAGGTCACCGGATTGGGCGCATATTGGTAAGTGTTGAAACCACCGGCCAGACCGATCGGGTCTTGCGAGACGAAACGGCCGATGTCCGGATCGTAATAGCGGAAGCGGTTGTAGTGGAGACCCGTTTCCGCTTCAAAATACTGCCCCTGGAAGCGGATCGGCTGCACTTGCTCCAGCGCGCCGGGCAGCGCGGCGGCGGCCGGCGCGGGCATGTCCACGGCCAGCACATTGCCCCATGCCCGGTAACTGCCCGCCCAGGCTAGGGTGCCGTCGGCATCGGTCAATTCGCGCGGCGTGCCGAGATGGTCGGTGTGCAGGTAATGGAGGCGGCCGCGCGAGGATGGCGCTTGCGGCGCTTGCGCGTCGACGCTGTCGTACTGCGCCAGCGGAACAAAGGAGGCCGCTTCGTAAAGGTAGGTCCGCGTATGGCTGGCGCGCCGCTCGCACAGCAGGCGGTTGCCGTCCCACGCAAAGCGGGTGACCCCAAAGCTGTCGCGCTTGGCGATCCTGCGGCCGAACGGATCGTAAACATACTTCACCGTCTGCACCGTCGGCGCCGCGTCGCCGGCGTTGCGCGTGACCACCGCCTTGACCAGCTGATGCGCCGCATTCCACTCGAAGCGCATGCGCGTATGGCGCCCCACCAGCTTCTCGCTCAGGTTGCCGTGCGCGTCGTACTCGTAGCGTTTATCCTCGAACACGCGCACCCGGTTGCCCTCGATCCGGCCCACGCCGGCGATGCTGTCATCGAGCAGATTGTGCGCCGGGTCGAACGCGAAGCGCTCATCCGACTGCGGCTGCAGCGCCGATAAAATGCGCCCGAGCACGTCGTAGCTGTAGGTGGTGCGTCCGTTGCGGCGGTCGTCGATGGCCAGCAGATTGCCGCTCGCGTCGTAGTCGTAGCTGCGCGCGATCAGCGGCGCGGCCCCTTCGCCCACGCCGCCCGCCGCGGCCACCTGCGACAGCATCCGTCCCATCGGATCGTAGCGGAACTGGCTGGTCAGCGCACCCTGGGTGCGGCTGAGCGGCCGATGCAGCCGGTCGCGTTCGATGTCGGTGATCACCTCGCCATCGATATTGATCTGGTGCAGGTGGCCGCTGCCATAAAACAGCTGGTTGAGCACGCGTCCGTCCGGCAGCACCGTCTCGATCCGGTTGCCCAGTTCATCGTAGGCGTGGCGCAGCAAGGTCGATTCGCCGCCGCTGTCGGTCTGCTCGGCCACCAGCTGGCCCAGGGCGTCGTAGCGCATCGTCACCTCGGCGTCGGCGTTGATCGCGCGCGTCATCCGGCCGGCGTCGTCGTAGGCAAAGCGCAGGCGCAGTTGTTCCGCCTGCGCCTCGCCGGTGGTGCGCGAGATGATCTGGTCGACCAGTTGCCCGGCGCGGTCGCGCAGATAGCTGGTGTCGATGCGCGTGTATTCGGTGCGCGCGCCGCTGCCATGCTCTTCCTTCGCCACCAGCAGGCCGCTGGCGTCGTAGCGGTAGCGCGTCAGGCGCGCATCGACGCCGCTCTCCTCGGCCAGGCGGTCGAGCGCGTCGTAGACGAAATGGTGCGCATCGCCATTTTCATTGATCAATGCCGCCATCCGGCGCACCGCGTCATAGCGGTATTCCAGCACGCCGCCGCGCGCATCGATGCGCTTGAGCGGCTTGCCGTCGCTGTCGAGCACGTAACTGGTGCGATGTCCGGCCGCATCGATCCGCGCCACCAGCCGGCCCAGCGCATCGTATTCGTAGCGCTCGGTGGAACCGTCCGCCTGCGTCACCATTTCAAGGCGGCCCAGCGCGTCGCAGGAATAGGCGGTCACATTGCCCTGGGCGTCGGTGGTGCGCGCCAGCTTGCCATTGGCGTCATAGCTCAGGCGCGTGGTATTGCCCGAACAATCGGTGTAGGCGGTCAATTGCGCGGCGCGATTGTAGGCCAGCCGCTTGATTCCGCCGGCCGCATCGAGCACCCTGACCGGCAGGCCGTGCTCGTCGTACTGGTACGAGGTGCGCTGGCCGAGCGCATTGGTCACGCTCAGCAGGTTGCCGCGTTCGTCGTAGCGCAGCGCCGTGCTGGCGCCGAGCGCATTGGTGATCAGGGCCGGCTTGTCGACCCGCGCATCGTAGACGATGCCGGTTCCCTTGCCGTCGCGTTCCACCCGCACCACACGCCCGCGCTCGTCGTAGCGGTAGCCGATGCTGCGCCCACCCGGGTCAAGGATGGCGAGCAGCCTGCCATTGGGGTCGAGGCGGCGCTCGGTGACGCCGCCGGCCGCGTCGACGTGGCCGATGAACTCGCCGTTGGCATCGAAACGGTAGCGCTGCTCGCGTCCGAGGTTGTCGGTCACCACCGTTTCCCGCGCCAGGTAGCGGAAGTCCCACGACAGGCCGTTATTGGTCCAGTTGCGCACCACCCTGGCCTGCGCGCCCTCGTGCTCGTATTCGTAGCGCGACACCAGGCCGCCCGGCTGGGCATGCTCGACCATCAGGTGCTTGCGGTAGGCGAAGCGGCGCGTGACTTGGTCCAGGCGGTTGCGTACCTCGGCCAGGTTGCCGTCGGCATCGTAGGCGTAGCTCGCCAGCACCTCGCCCTGCTCGCCAGCCTCGGGCAGCAGGATGATGGCGGACAGGCGCGACGCGCCGCGATGCTCGCCGAACTCCAGCATGAAGACGCGGCCGGCGCTGTCTTCGATGCGCTCAGGCAGCTGGCGGCCGTTGTAGCCGATCCCGAGCTTGTTGCCGTTGGCATCGAGCAGGCCGACCAGGCGCGCGATGCCGCTGGCCGTCGGCGCCGTGGCGAACTGGCGGCGCAGCCCCTCTTCGTCGATCAGCTCGAAACTGCTGTCCCCGCTGCGCGACAAGGTGATTTTTTCGGAGGGCGAGTAAATCGATTCGCCCGGCCGCGGCAGCGAAAACGTCACCTCGCGCTGCCAGCCATCGAGCAGCACGACCTGGCCGCCGCCCACTTGCAGGGCATCGGAAATCGGCGTGCTCCAGCCCGCGCCCAGCCATCCCGCCTGGCCCTGGGCCGAGCTGTAGTTGCGCTGCCATACCAGCCCGAGCGCCGCAGGCAGCGCAAAGTCCAGGTCGAGCTCGCCCGCGAGGATTTTGCTGCCGGATAGCGGATTGACGGGCTGGGCCACCAGCAGGCAAGCCGGACAAGGCCGGCGTGCCTTGCCTTCGGTGTTGGGTGCTTCGTTGGCCGGCTTGGCCGGTTCGGCCGCTTTCACCGGCTCGGCTGGCGGCTTGGCCTTGGCGGCGCCCGCCTTGGCCGCCGATGCCGCTTCGCCCTCGGCCGCCGCAATGCGCGGCTGCAAGGCCGGATGGCGCATCAGCTTGGCCTGGTTGGCCGCCACCCAGTCGGCAAAGGCCGGACCGAGCTTGCTGTTGCCCAATTCCTTCATCAGCAGCGACTTGCTGGCCTGCCCGCGCGACAGGTACAGCACGATCGCGGCCAGGATCGCTTTCACCAGCAGCAGCTTGCCCTGCGCGAACGATTCGCTGGCCTGGCGCAGCTCGGCCGCGTACTGGCCCCTGGCGCTGTCCGGCAAGGCGCCCGCATGCCAGGCGGTGGCGAAGCCTTCGGCCATCTTGCCGCACATGGTGGGAATGGTTTCGCCGATATACAGCACCAGGCTGCCCAGGCCCATCCAGACCAGGATTTCGCCGCCGATCTGGGCGCCCAGGGCTGCGCCGCCGATCGCGCCGGGCACCGCGCCGGCGCCGCCGACGAAAGCCCCGGCCACCCCGCCCACCGTGCCGCCCAGGGCCGCGCCGCCGCCCACGTACAGCACCACTTCCTTGACCACGGTCCACAGCACGCCCCAGATCTGCGAAAAATCCAGGCCTTCGAGCTGGGTCTTGAGCAACTCGTGGAAACGGTGCTCGGCGCCTTCGATGGCCAGTCCCACCGCCACCGTGCTGCGCACCGCCTCGATCCGCATGGCGGCGCGCCCCAGCGAGTCGACCGAATCGCCCACCCGGTGCGACCAGCGTTGCAGGCGCTGGTCGATATCGTGGCGGACTTGTTCGCCGGCACTGTCGTAGGCGCGCCCAAGATCCTTGAGGGCGCGCTGGAAGTCGAACAGGTGTTTGGGGGAATCAGGAGATGACATACGCGGTGAACTCTCTGGCGTTGTAGCAACGCGGTAGTTTAGTGCGAATCAATAACTCGAAATAGTCGAGCCTGCTTATGATAGTATATACACAATCTTTTGGGTATTCCTGGTTTCCGATGTTTTGCAAGCCCCGGGAAGGCGCATCGCGAAGGCGCGCCAGCCCATGAAGTCCATTCGTGGCCATAGCGCCGTTCGCGGCGGTTGTGGTGCTGTTCAACGTGATAATCTTGTTCGCGCGAGCTCCCGATGACATTCCAACCTGTAGACAAATCCCCCGCCCTGGCCGGTGTGCCCGGCGCCAGCCCCTCCGGCGTGGAGACCCCGCTGGCGGCCGCCAAGCTGGCCACCGGCGTGGCCGGCATGGCCGGGGCAGACCCCGCCGCGCTGGCGCTCGGCAATACCGCACTCGATACGGCCGCGGCCGTGCAAGCGGGAGGTGGCGTGCAAGCGCTGGCGGGCGGCGGGATGGCCATGGCCGCCCAGGCCAGTCCGGAAGTAGCCAAGGCAATGGCCGTGGCCGGCCAGGCGCAAGCGATCGCCGGCCAGGCGCAAGCGCTGGCCGGCAAGGCGCAAGCGATGGGCGGGCAGGCGCAAGCGATGGCCGATGTCGCGAGCAGCAAGCTGGCGTCCGCGCCGGGCGCGCTGGCGCAGGCGGTGCCGGCCAACGTGGCCGCTCCCGCGCAACTGATCATCGCCGAGCATCCGCTGGCCGGCCAGGCGGTCAACGATTTCGCCACCCCGGAATCGTTGTTCATGCCGGCCCCGATCGACCCCTCGCGCGCGCCGGCGCCTGTCGCCGAGCCGGGCGCCGCTGCCAGTGCCGGCGCGGCCGGTGGTGGCGGCGCCGCCAACTTCGTCGATGGCACCCGCCTGCTGCGTTTCTATTCGCCGCTGCAAGGCGACAAAGCCCTGCTGATCGAATCGATGAGCGGCGTCACTTCGCTGTCGGAACAATACGTGTTCCAGCTCAATCTGCTGTCGAAGAATGCCTCGATCGATCTCAAGGATCTGATGGGCAAGAACGTCAGCGTCGGCGTCCAGCAAGCCGATGGCAGCGAGCATTTCATCAACGGCTACGTGAATTCCTTCGGTTTCACGCACTCGGATGGCGGCTTTGCCTTTTATCACGCCGAAATCGTGCCCTGGTTCACCTACCTCAAGCGGCGCGTGAACTCGCGCATCTTCCAGGATGAAACGGTCCTGGGCGTGCTCGACAAGATCTTCAAGGGCGATTACAGCGGCCTGGCCACCTACGAAGTCCGCACCAGCCAGACCTACAAGCCGGAAAACTACATCGTCCAGTACGACGAGACGGACGAGCATTTCACCAGCCGCCTGATGGAAAAGTACGGCTTGTTCTACTACTTCGAGCACAGCGCCTCGGGCCACATCATGGTCATCAGCGACGACTCGCGCAACAGCAGCTTCTGCCCGCCGCAAAAGGCGCATGCCGAAGTCACCTTCAATGGCGGCAACCGCACCCAGGACAAGGATAGCGTGACGGCGTTGACGGCCGAGCGCATCCTGCAGTCGACCAAGCTGGCCCTGAACACCTTCGACTTCAAGGCCCCCAACAGCATGCAGTACGTCGAGCAGCCGACCGTGTCGGTGCAGGGCGACGTGCCGTCGATGGAAATCTACGACGGCAATCCGGCCTTTTCGTACAAGAACAAGGACGATGGCAAGCGCGAGGCGCGCCAGCGCATGGAAGTGCTGGAATGGCAGGCCAAGATTTTCCACGGCGCCTCGGACTGCCGCGGCCTGGTCGCAGGCCACACCCTGAAACTGCTGGAACACCACTGGTTCGACGCGGCCGATGGCACCGACAACGATTTCCTGGTGCTGTCGGTGCAGTACAACGCACGCAATAACTACTTCCAGCGCGGCATGAGCGATGTGTACCGGAATACCTTCAGCGCGATCCGGCGCAAGATTCCATACCGCCCGCGCCAGGCCCACCGCCGCCCGCAAATGCCGGGACCGCAGACGGCCACCGTGGTCGGCCCGAAAGGCACCGAGATCCACACCGACGAATTCGGCCGCATCAAGGTGCAGTTCCACTGGGACCGCTACGGGCGCCGCGACGAGCGCAGCTCGTGCTGGATCCGCGTGTCGCAGCCGTGGGCCGGCCAGGGCTGGGGCACGATTTCGATTCCGCGCATCGGCCAGGAAGTGATCATCGATTACCTCGAAGGCGACCCCGACCGTCCAGTGTGCACCGGCCGCCTGTTCAATGCCGACCAGCCGGTGCCGTACGCGCTGCCGGACGCGGCCCACATGATGGGTTTCAAGAGCCGCTCGACCCCGGGCGGCGGCGGCTTTTCCGAAATGGTGATCCACGATTCCAAGGGCAAGGAATTGATCAATATCCATTCGCAAAAGGATATGGTCACCACGGTCCAGAACAAGCAGGACACGATCGTCCATGGTCCGTCCCAGACCAATACGGTGAGCAAGGGTTTCCACGTCACCACGGTCAAGCAGCATATCGAGACGACCTCGGAAACGGCGCACATCCACCAGACCGCCAACAAGAACATCGAACTGACGGCCGAAACCGAGCACATTTTCCAGACCGCCAAGACCGACATCGAAGCCAAGGCGCAGACCGGGCACGTGCTGGTGACGGCCAGTACCGACATCACCTTCCAGGTGGGCGCGAGCAAGATCGTGATGAAGGCCGACGGCACCATTCTGATCCAGGGCGTGCATGTGGATATCGTGGGCAGCAGCCGGATCGACCTGAACAAATAAGCGATGGGCGCCTGAAAAACCACGCTCTGCCACGCGAACGACCTGAGCTTTGAGCTGCCGGCCCGGCTCAAGGACCAGACCATGCACATGTTCACGCTCGGCGGCCAGGGCGCGAGCGAGTTCAGCCTGGTCCCGGAAATGGGGCGCCTCCTGCCCAGGCTCCAGCTCAGGCACAGCAAGGAAACGCTGCTCGACGGCGGGCCGGCGACCGGCCGCGCCCTTCATCTCATGGACGCCGAAAGAGTGAAGCAATGAGCGCAGAGCGTGTTTTTTTGTCCGACAAAGTGAGCGGCCACGATGCGGCGCTGGTGCGCACGCCTACGACGTAGCGTCCGCCTGCAGCACGGCCGGCATGATTTCGCGCGCTGGCCACGCAGCGGCTGGCCACCGGCCGTGCGGCGTAGCGGCCTGGCGCGCCGCGCAGGCGAGGCAGCCTGTTCCGGTTGACTTTTGCCATTGCCCGGTACACCATCGGCAAGCATGCCAGACGCATATTCCCCATCACTTCAAGGAGTAAGGTGATGACAATGTTTACCAAGGGCGCCCTTGCCATCGCCGCTACATTGGCGTTCGCAACACATGCCCTGGCGGCCGAACCGGCAACGGCGGAGGAAGCCTCGGCACTGGTGAAACGCGGTGTCGCTTTCGTGAAGGCGAACGGGAAGGACAAGCTGATGGCCGAAGTGGGCAACAGCAAGGGCCAATTCGTGAACGGGGAACTGTACCTGAGCGTCTGGGATGCCAAGGCCACCGTGCTGGCGCACGGCGCCAATCCCAAGATGGTCGGCAAGAACATCATCGAATTGAAGGATGCGGACGATAAGTACTTCATGAAGGAAATTGTCTCCAAGGCAGCCAGTCCGGGCACCGGCTGGGTCGACTATAAATGGGTCAATCCCGTCACCAAGCAGATACAGGCCAAGTCGGCCTATGTTGAAAAAGTCGACGACATCATTATTTCCGCAGGCTATTACAAGAAATAACAGCCAGGCGCACCCTCCGGCGCATCGTCGATGCGCCCTCCCCGTTTGATCCCCCGATTGCCAGCAGCGGCGCGCGGCCAGCCGCGACACCATGCCTCCCGCATACCTTGCGCCTCAGCAATAGCAATGCCGTAAATGCAAATGAGATTGATTAACGTTTACGCATATGGGAGATGTCGCTATAATCTGCCCCATCTATATGGGGAGTTAATCTTGAAGCAACAACAATCGCAACAGCCAAAGAGTCTTCGTAGCAAGAGCGACATGACGTTCAATACGATGAAGAAAACCAGTATTGCCATGGGCATTTCCAGTGCCTTGTTGATGATGCCGTTCGCCGCCAGCGCCCAGGCCACCGCGCCCGCAGCCGCAGCATCGGAAAAGGAGAGCAAAGTCCTGCCCGACGTGATCGTCTACGGCAAGTACCTCGACCCGAATCCGAACGCCGAAGTCGGCGCGCCGTACAAGGCCAAGACCTCGGGCGATGCGCGCCACACCCGTCCGCTGGCCGAAACGCCGCAGACCATCATGGTGATCACCAAGGCCGCGATCGACGATTCCGGCATGACCGAACTGAAACAAATTCTCAGCGCCCAGCCAGGCATCACCCTCGGCACCGGCGAAAACGGCAATGCCTTCGGCGACCGCTACATCATCCGCGGCCAGGAAGCGCGCAGCGACGTGTTCGTCGACGGCTTGCGCGATCCGGGCATGACCACCCGCGAAAGCTTCGCCATCGAGCAGCTGGAAATCTCGAAAGGCCCGAATTCGAGCTTCGCCGGCCGCGGCACCGCCGGCGGCGCCGTCAACGCGATCACCAAGCAAGCGACCCTGGACAAGGACTTCCAGCGCGTCACCGTGGGCGTGGGCACCGACAGCCACAAACGCGTCACCGCCGACTTCAACAAAGGCTTCGGCGACAACTTCGCCCTGCGCGCCAACGTGCTGTACGGCGATGAAGACGTGCCTGACCGCGCACCGTCGAGCCGCACCCGCAAGGGCGTGGCCGTGTCCGGCCTGCTGGAAGTGAGCAAGGACCTGTCCGTCACGCTCGACTACTACGGCCTGCGCACCGACGACAAGCTGCCCGACCTGGGCCACTTCCTGGTCGGCGCCGTGCCGAACCGCGTGCCGGCCACCAACGTGCCCGTGTACGCCCAGTCGAACGACTTCCTCAGCTCGGACGTCGACACCGTGACCGCGCGCATCAACTGGAGACTCGCCCCCGACCTGAGCCTGACCAGCCTGACCCGTTACGGCCAGTCCGGCAATGCCTACGTCACCACCGGCGCATCGAGCGGCACCCGCTACGTCGGCGATAGCGCCGCCACCCAGAAGTCCTTCGTCAGCGCCGCGCTCGACGGCGGCCACACCGGCTGGCAGGACGTGGATTATTTTGCCCACCAGAGTAATCTGCGCTGGGACAAGCAACTCATGGGCATGAAGCACGAATTCATCTTCGGCGTCGAATACACCGACCACCAGGTCGTATCGGGCAACTTCACGGTCGCCAACAGCGGCGCCTTCAATTGCCGCAGCACGGATAAAGTCGGCCCGAACAACGCCCGCTGCTTCAACGACGTCAATGGCGTCGCGGTCGCCGACCTGACCAACTTCGCCGGCCGCAGCAGCCGCCGCAACAGCTGGAACCAGGACTGGCAAGTCAAGTCCTTCTCGCTGACGGCGATGGACACGGTCGACCTGACCGAGCGCCTGACCGCCTTTGCCGGCATCCGCGCCGACCGCTTCGACCTGTCGCTGGTACGCCGCACCCCGGCCACCAACCTGATCACGGGCGACTACAGCTACACCGACACCCTGGTCAACGGCCACGCCGGCGTCAGCTTCAAGGTCATGCCGAAACTGATCGTCTACGGCAGCGCGGCCAGCTCGCAGGACATCAACGGCGGCGAAGCCGATTCGGGCACTAACAGCGGCTACGGCGGCGCGGTGCTGTACCAGAACAAGATTGCCGGCGCCAAGCCGGAAACCTCGATCAACCTGGAACTCGGTACCAAGTGGAACCTGCTGGGCGACAAGCTGCTGGCCACCGCCGCCGTGTTCCAGACCAAGAAGAAGGATGTGATGGAAGGTGCCAACTACGACACCGTCGGCACCTTCAACACGGGCAAGAACAAGGTACAAGGCGTGGAATTCGGCCTGACCGGCAACATCACCGACGACTTGTCGGCCCAGATCGGCGCTGCCGTGATGAGCTCGAAAGTCACCGGTTCGTCGGCGCCGGCCGGCATCGGCCGCGAACTGGCCAACTTTGCCAGGAAATCGTTCTCGGCCCAGGCCAAGTACCAGCTGACCGATGCCTTCTCGTTCGGCGCCGTGGCACGGTACGAAAGCGACCGTTGCGGCGGCCAGCCCGACACCGCCGCCGGCTACACCGCCGACAACCAGTGCGCGCAGCCGGTCCCGTCGTTCACCGTGTATGACGCGTTCGCGTCCTACCGCTTCTCGAAGAAGCTGGACCTGCGCCTGAACGTGCTCAACGTCGGCAACAAGGATTACTTCACGGCCGTGTACCGCTCGGGCGCCTTCCTGTACAAGGGTGATGCGCGCGCGGTCCGCCTGGCCCTGAACTACGAACTGTAAGCGCGGGCCGCGTCAAGTCTCGCGTCTAGTCTCTTAAGCAGTCAGCAAGTTCGCTACAATGCCGGGTAACCCCCGGCATTTTTCATTTTATGATGACCACACCTCTCCCTGGCGCCCAGCCGCCTCTTGGCAAGATCCCTGCGGAAATCGGCTGCGCCGCCGATTATGAAACCCTGGCCCAGCGCTTCATGGCGCCGCCCAGCTACGACTATGTGGCCGGCGGCAGCGGCCACGACCTGACGGTGGCCGCCAACCTGGCCGCGTTCGCGCGCTGGGATATCTATCCGCGCCTGCTGCGCGATGTCAGCGCCGGGCATACCCGGGTGACCCTGGCGGGCCAGCAATTCGCCCATCCGGTATTCCTGGCGCCGGTCGCCTTCCAGAACCTGGCGCACGCCGCCGGCGAGCTGCAAAGCGCGCGTGCGGCGCATGCGGTCGACAGTTGCCTGGTCAGCAGCACGCTCGCGTCCTGCAGCCTGGAAGACGTGGCGCGCGGCGCCGGGCCGCAGCGCTGGTTCCAGCTGTATTTCCAGCTGCGCCGCGAGGACACGCACGACTTGCTGGCGCGCGCCGTCAAGGCCGGCTACAGCGCCATCGTGGTCACGCTCGACGCCCCGATCCAGGTGCCCAGCAAGCGCGCCCTGCGCGCCGGCTTTCGCATGCCGGCCGACTGCGTGGCGGCCAACCTGCGCGGCTACGCCCCGGCCGAGACGGCGCCGGCCGCGCCCCAGCACAGCCGCATCTTCCAGGGCATCATGGGCAGCGCCCCGAGCTGGGACGACCTGCGCTGGCTGCTCGCCCAGACCACCTTGCCGGTGCTGGTCAAGGGCGTGCTGCATCCCGACGACGCCGTGGCCCTGCGCGCCATCGGCGTGGCCGGGGTGGTGGTGTCGAACCACGGCGGGCGCACCCTGGACGGCGCGCCGGCCAGCCTGGACGTGCTGCCGGCCATCCGCGCCGCCACCGGTCCCGGTTTCCCGCTGCTGCTCGACGGCGGCATCCGCTCCGGCACCGATATCTTCAAGGCGCTCGCGCTGGGGGCCGACGCGGTGCTGGTCGGGCGCCTGCAAATGTACGCGCTCAGCGTGGCCGGCGCGCTCGGCGTGGCGCACATGGTCAAGCTGCTGCGCGAGGAACTCGAAGTGTGCATGGCGCTGGCCGGCTGCGCCACCGTGGACGAAATCGGCAGCGGCGCCGTGCTGCGGCGGCCGGGCTCGCCATGCTGACCATCCTCGACGCGGTCTTGAGCAAGGATGAAGTGCGGCAATTTCGCGTCTACCTGGACCAGGCCGAGTGGCGCGATGGCGCGGCCACCGCCGGCACCCTGGCGCGCTCGGCCAAGAACAATGCCCAGATCGACGACGGTGCGGACGTGGCCGTCAGCTTGGGCAATCACATCCTGCGCACGCTCGGCAACACGCCGCTGTTCATCGCCGCCGCCCTGCCGCGCAAGATTTATCCGCCAAAATTTAATCGCTACGCTGTCGGCGCAACCTACGGCACGCACGTTGATAGCGCAGTGATGCAGATTCCCAACACGCACCTGAGCCTGCGCAGCGACTTGGCCGCCACCCTGTTCCTGTCCGAGCCGGACGAGTACGACGGCGGCGAGCTGGAAATCGACACCGAATTCGGCGTGCAGACCGTCAAGCTGGGTGCGGGCGACATGGTGCTGTATCCGGCCTCGAGCCTGCACCGGGTCACGCCGGTCACGCGCGGCGCGCGGGTCGCCTCGTTTTTTTGGATCGAAAGCCTGGTCGGCGACGACGCCGAGCGCACCTTGCTGTTCGACCTGGACCAGACCATCCAGAACCTGACACAAGGCCTGGCGGCCGACGACCGCAAGCTGCTCAAGCTGACCGGGATTTACCATAACCTGCTGCGCCGCTGGGCAGCGACCTGATTTTCATATTGATAAGGAAATACAATGACCTCGACCATCGTCAAACTGGCCCCGCTCGTCCTCGCCTTCGCCGTCAACGGTGCCTGGGCCCATGGCGACGTGAAATGCACCACGCGGCCGAAAGCGGAATGGAAGCCGCACACCGAACTGCACGAAAAGCTGACCAAGGAAGGCTGGGTGGTGCGCCGCATGGAAGCGACCGCGAGCTGCTACGAAGTGTATGCCAAGGACCCGCAGGGCAAGCGCATCGAAGCGTTCTTCGACCCGGTGACCTTCGCCCGCGTTGAAGAGAAATAAGCTGAAAGTCTGGGATGCGCCGGTGCGCCTGCTGCACTGGTCGCTGGTGGCGAGCATCGTTGCGGCATGGTGGAGCAGCGACCGGACCGGCGCCGCGCACGAGTACATCGGCTATGCGGCCGTGGCGATCGTGCTGGCGCGCCTGCTGTGGGGCTTTGCGGGCAACCGCTACGCGCGCTTCGCGCAGTTCGTGCGCGCCCCGGAGCCGACCGTGCAGTACCTGCGCGCCGTGGCCACGGGCCGCTCCGCGCGCCACCTGGGCCACAATCCGCTGGGCGGCTGGATGGTGCTCGCCTTGCTGGCCTGCGTGAGCCTGCTGGCACTGAGCGGCTGGGCCGCCACCACCGACCTGCTATGGGGCTACGCCTGGCCGGTGCGGCTGCACGTGGGCGTCGCCTGGACGCTGGTGGGGCTGGTGGTGCTGCATGTGTCCGGCGTGGTGTTTACCAGCTGGCAGCATCGCGAAAACCTGGTCATTGCCATGATCACCGGCCAGAAGAAGCCGCCTGCGGACGGCGACCAGGATTAATGTGGCGGGCGCCTCACGTCCGTATCCCCAGAAGCACAATCAACCCCGAGGATGCCATGTTTCGCGTCAGAAAATCAGCGCTTGCCCCGCTGTGCCTGGCATTGGCGGCGCTCGCGCCATCAGCCGGCGCGCAATGCCAAAATCAAGCCCAGGCCATTAAAAACACTGCGCGCGCCATCGGCGACATGGGCGCGGCGGCGCCGGCACAGGCCGAAAAATTGGCGAAAGTGAAGGCCATTTTTGATGAGCTGGCGAGAAAAATGGGATGGGACGAGACGCGCACGCTGGAATTTCAACGCGGCCTGGCGCAAAACGAGGACTACAGGGCGGTCGAGCTGCAACGCAAGCGATTGGAGCCGGCAAGGGAAGCACTGCGCACCAGGCTGTACGCCCTGGAAGGTACACCAAAGCACATCGAGGCCTGCAAGGTGAGCGCCGAACTGGCTGCGGTCACGGCGGAATTGGGGCGGCTCGACGACGTGCTGTTCGATTACTTGCTAGCAGGCGCAGCCGCCGTCCAGTAGCATACCGCCATGAAAAAATTCCCCGCCCTTGCCTTGCTGTCCCTGATCCTCGGTGGTTGCGCCACCAGCCCGACCACGCCCCGCCATGCGCCCACGCCAACGCCGGACCTGGCCGGTTTATGGGTGGGCAAGGCAAGCGCACAGACGCACACCTTGCTGGTGCGTCCCGACGGCACCGGCACGGTATGCTGGGAGTCGATGGGCAAGTACAGCGCGATGCCGTTGACGATCAGCGGCGACAAGATGATCGGCCTGACTGACGCCACCCTCAAGCGCAACGCCGACGGCAGCTTTGCCCAGTGTTCATGGGGCGTGTGCATGGAAATGAAGCGCACCATGGACGTGCCCGCCGCCTGCCGCGCGTGGCTCAAGCGGTAGGCGGCCGCAGCGCCGGCCGCTGAGACACGGGGGGATAACTGCAGTAACATCGGGATGGGTCACTTCGCACCAGGCTGCACCGCGTCGTACGCTCGTCCAGCCTCCTGTACCGTCAATACGACAGCATGAAATTTCGTTTTAGCAATAAAAACTAAAAGGGAACCATGAAGACGCACGCTGATAAAAGTGGCAGCCATACCAGTCAGGCGGGCTCGGCGACAGGGGGCCAGGAAACTGCTGAGCGCCCGTCGCTTTCTGCATTCAGTAATCAGCGTCCCGACGCTGCTATCCAAAAAAGACTGATGGAGACGGCCGATAACAGCCCGAAGTTAACCCAACTGAGAAGGATTGCGGCGCTGACGGCCAGCAGCAAAGCGGCGCGGCAAACCGATACCGCCGTCATACAAAGAAAAATAAACGCGACTACCCTGCCTGGCTTGTTGACTGAACAGCAGCGACTGCAAGAAGATGCCTTGAAATCGCCCCGGGAATATGCCGGAAAGCTGGTCACGGTAGGATTTGAGCATGAATTTGGCGCGTTTACCGATGAAACCTTGCATGGCGTTTCACATTTGAGAATTGGCGAGTCAACTGCAAGGTTGCCCTACAAAAACCTGCCATTCTATCTGGAGACCGATGCCGACAATGAAATTGAACTCGTTGATCCACCCTTCCTCATTGAAACCGTCGAACCCGGCAAGCCTGTTCCGCATCCGGCCGATATCGATATCGCCAACCAGATCATCGAAGGATTCCTCTATCAGCAGATTTTGAATTTCCCCACGCTCAATCAATTGGTTCAAGCATTCAGGGCAAGTGCCGCTATCGATTTCCGGGTTCCTCCAGTCAAGGTGCAGGCTGAAAACCTGTCCGGCCATACCAAAAAAAACTATACCGAATCCAGCAAAAAACTCAGCTCTGTCGACTTGCTTCGGCAGCGGCTGAAACCCAGTCAAAAATACGGAGGCGGGAAAATTGCTACGCAAGTCAATTTCGCCACGAATGCACAAACTTATTCCGACATACAAGAGCGGAATGCAAAGCCTCTGGAGTCGCCGTTCGCGCCGCTAGTGTTTGCGGAATCGTAACTATTCAGCCGCTACGCAGTTGGCCTGATCGGATCGCCAGCAAATGCACGGCGCAGCACTTCCAGCATGCTGTGCCCTTGTTTGCGTAGGGTGTCGAGGCAGGAGCGGATGGTGCAGAAGT
>NZ_WHJG01000033.1 GCF_011682175.1 Massilia frigida | reverse complement strand
TCATGGTGTGGGCGTTTTGATTAAGCGTTAGAAACTAAATCATGCCAGAAATGGGCGCCCACCCCCACCTTTTCGCTTGCGCTGCCAAGCAATTTTCATCCGTTCCGCTAGTTTTGCAAGAGGCTCATATGATCTTGGTTGACGTTTGGCTTTCCCCTTGAATTGAGACTCCCGATGGCAAAGACAACGCACGCGTTATCCGGTATGCTCCCTTCGGAAGGTATAATACACCCCCCTTATACTCGGTTTTTATCTTGTCAATCCCTTTTTGCAGAGCAGCGGTATCATCTGTCGCACCATCACCTGTCGCCCCATAATTTAACGCGTTATGGTGACTCCAAATAATTTCTGTGGCCCAATATACTCCCAGCCCCAACGGATCATATCCAGCTGTACGTGTCGAGAATCCTTGGGGGCCGCGGTAGGAATACCATGTTACCCCTCCGTTGACGCTGATTTGTAAGGTGTAAGGTTGATTTGGGCATGCCGGAACAGTGAAGTCCACGGCATACGGATTCACTGCTGTCACAGTTGCAGTATATTCGTCGAGTCCATTCACTAATCGAACCAACGTAGATGAGGTCCCGCCGTATTCGGCCCCGTCAAGATTTCGCCCGACGATTTTCACGGATTGTTCAGCCCATGGATTGTTGTTGTAAATCCATTGCAAAAGAGGGGCGTTGACATAGAATTCGCTGCTCCAGCCGACACTGTTACGTGCGTCCATCTTATAGATGCCAGGCGATTGCGATAGAGGCACTGTACATGTCACATAGTGTCCGAGCGGGTCGGGATATACGATCGGACATAGAGTATCTGTTCCTTTGAAGCGAATTTCCGTTTTGGGTTCAAAGTATTCACCGTAAACGGTAAGAAGCTCGCCAGGCTTTACCGCCTCCGAGGTGCGATAAATAATAGGTACAGAACTCGGGGCTGCTTTGGCTGCAGGCATTACCATACATGGCGCCAGCACTGCACATAACAGATTTAATATCGCAAACCTTCCTTTTTTCAACATAAATTCATTCCTCTCATTGATTTTATTTGTATCCGGGCCGACTACGCCAACCCGGACGCATTGATTAAATACACCTTTATTTCTTCATTAGTCCGAAAACTTTGTTTGCCCCAGAGCGGGTCCTCGGGGCGACGTAGTGGGCCGCGCGCGTCACCTGGCCGCACGCGCACTGGATGGCAAAGCGCGTATGCCGCGTGACCTGGAGGAACAGACCCGCCTGGCCCGCGAGCTGCTCGGCTAGGTCGATGGCATCCCACGCCGTCTAGGCCTGACCTGTGTTGCGCGGCAAGCTGGGCCCACAGCCGCGGCACATGCCGGGGCGGTGCTCGTCAGCCGTGGTGCAGGCCAGCTTCTGCATCCGGCCAAAGCCCTTGGCGCCGACCTGGTTGCCGGCCTTCTTTGCAGCGGGCTTAGCGCCGACTAGCGCGCCCGGAACCGGCGTGGTCGCGGCGCAGGCGACCGAAACCGCAGCAGCGGACTTGTTGTCGCCGCCGGCATTCTTCGTCGGAGCCGTCATCGACATCGTGCCGGACGGCGCGGATGTCGCCTCCTTACCACCGTTCGGCGTGCCCCACGGTGCTGGCTTCGAACTATTGGTGGGGCGTTGATTGAGTCGATCCCGCGATTTGCGCAACTCGGCCAAGGCGCGCGCCAATAACTCGTCCCGTTGCGCCGGTGTGAGCGAACTCACCCACTCTGCGCTCATTTGGCGAAGATCATGGTCGGAAAGCGGAATTGGCTTGATTGACATGGTTACGCATTATGCAATACAACCACTTTCCGCAGTGAAATAAGCAAGCACTATTTTGCTGGGGAGGAGGTGAATGGTTACGTCGAGGCGTTAGCGGTAGCAGGGGTTTCGGGCGGTGCACCGCCCGCCTGCGAACGAGACTGCCCTTGCAAGGGCAGTTCCCAAAGCGTTAGCGGTAGCAGGGGTTTCGGGCGGTGCACCGCCCGCCTGCGAACGAGACTGCCCTTGCAAGGGCAGTTCCCAAAGCGTTAGCGGTAGCAGGGGTTTCTGGCGGTGCACCGCCAGCGCCGCTCATGCGGGACCGGCACACCAACCACCGTGAGCAAGGCGGGCCGAAATGATTGACGTATTGACATTTTGTGTCAGCCCGGGGCGTGATATCCCGTGCTCCACGGGAAAGTTTTCAGGCATTGGCCACATGCCATGATCCGGTTTCTTAACGCGACGGCAAGATGGCGGCCGCGATATGGCGGCTCCTTCGCTTGCACCTTCATACCCCTTAAAACCGAGGAGTGCGAGGTCAATCTGAAGTGCGTGAGGGCGCCGGGCGAAGCCTGCGCCTGAGTCATCCGGCCACTTCGATGTGCTACAGGGCCCAGCGGCAGGTGCCGAAGCGTTTATCCGTTCCACCAATGATAGAACACAGCAATGAGCCAATACAATCTCAACGAAGCGAGCTTCGACCGACCCGCCCCCCAGCTTGAAAGACCGCACGGTCAATCAATTCATCATCAACGACAACGGTCCGAGCGATTTCTCGTTCGTCATCTCGCGCGCCGGGGACTTCGCCGAAACCACGATGGATGCCTTCGCCGGTCACCTTGCCGCTGAGCTGCGCAAGGCGTTGCCGAAATTCGAACTGCTCGACAAGCGCGGGTTGGTTATCGACGGCTCGCCAGCGCACGTAGGAAGCCGGGCAACTGTTGTTGCGCCGCTTTGAGGTGCAACTGGACAGGCCCACCGATGCCGAAGCGCGCAAACACGGATCCACTGCACGGGTTCTGAAGGAGGGGCGGATCGTATGAGGACCTTGAAAGGGGGGCGCTTAGTGCAGCACGGTCTTTTCCGGCTGCACCAGGATAAAAGGATGGACGACCGAGGTCCATAACATGGCGTCGCTGTCGGTCCAGGCTTGCGCCTGCGCATCCGACACCTTGCCGACCTTGCCGTCGCCCATCCAGCGGGCGATGCTGTCCTTGTCGTCGTGCGAAATGCGCACGGCGACGTCGACCAGGTCGAGATCGGCACTGACGAACACCACATTGCCTTGGGCAAAGTGGCGCAGCAGTTCGGACCAGGGCATGCGCGCGGTGTCGAGGTTGATCTTGGCGCGCAGTTCGGTGTCGTTTTCAGGCTTGGTATTCATACAGTTACTCAATAGTTCAGGTGGGGATGATGGTTCAGATGATGTCGATGACGGGGGTAGGCGAGCCGGACCAGGTGAGGCGGTAAACCTGTCCCTTGCGTACATTGCCAACCAGCGCTGGGCGGAAACATGCGAGGCAGGTGCCCTCGGGACGCCGCACGCTGGGGTAGATCACGCCCATCGAACCGCTGTCGAGCAGTTGCGTGGCCAGGTCCTGGGAGTCGATGTAGCTGCCCGGATCGAGATATTTTGTGAATGCATCGACGCCGCGGATGTCGTGGAAGGTGCTGGTAAAGT
Organism: Massilia frigida; assembly: GCF_011682175.1. Lineage (GTDB taxonomy): Bacteria > Pseudomonadota > Gammaproteobacteria > Burkholderiales > Burkholderiaceae_D > Telluria_A > Telluria_A frigida. The sequence continues at coordinate 88,228 of NZ_WHJG01000033.1, read as the reverse complement.
CGGCGATCAGCGCCTGATACGTCACGCTGTCATCGAAGCGGCCGATTTCCTGGTATTCCACGGTCTTGTGGAAAGTGATTTCAGCAAGGGCGGTTTCGGCCTCGAAGGCGCAATACCACGCGCCGCGCTCGCCATCGTTGAAACGGCTGCCTTCCGGACGCGGATAGGTGTACGCCGCGTTGATGATGCGGAAATTCGGCACGCCGAAGACCAGTTCATCGACACCGATGCCGGGCAGGCTGCCATATTCGCCGCGCAGGCGTTCATTGGTGGCGTTGTCGATGTCGAACAGGTCGCGCAAGACGGCGCGATCCTCGGCCAGTGGGCTGAGCACGGAATCTTCCACATCGGCAAAACGCGACGGGATCAGGCGGCAGGTATCGAACTGCCGCAAATTGGTAAGTTTGGGAATGACCGTCAAGTCAGAGGCCTCCGCGGCGTGCGTCGAGCAGCTTGCGCACCGTTTGCATGGACAGCAAGCCGCCCGCCAGCATTTGCGACAGCGGCGTGCGTCCGGCAAAGATGGGATTGGTATTCGGGAGGGTGACCCATTCGTCGGCCAGCTTGTCGCCGTACAGAATGTGAAGGGCTTTGTAGATGCCGAGCAGATAGGAAATGCGGGTGATGCGGTCGACTTCGAGGACCCGGTCGGGGTTCTTTTTCCACTCGTAGAAGGTGGAGGATGACATGCCGCCGAGCAGTTCGCGGGCATCTTCGTCGCGCAGCTTCCAGGCCGTCATGAGGGCAAAAAAACCCTTGAGGGCGGATTTGGACAAGCGCTCCCGCTCCGTGCGCGCGTTCAGGTCGATGAGCACGGCCGGCTCGAAGCGACTCTTTGGATATGCGAAGGCAAGATTCATGATGGGCTCCGGTTATGGAGTATTTATACTCTATCTTCGTGTCGCGTGCAAGCCAATCGCCATCCAACTGTTGATGAGGCCGCGCAAAGCATGATTGGATCCCTTTCAGCTCGCTGGTTCGCGGTAGCGCGACTGCCCTGACAGGCAACACAATGGCCTCAGCACCGGGGCGGGTGCCCCACATAGTTTTTGTTCCGGATTGGCGAAGCCTCATAATATAGTCAATTCAACCATGCGTGGTAGCAAGCTGACGTGTCCAAGACTCCCCGTTATATCCCGGAAGTGCGTACTCCCCGCGCCGTCAATCACGCATTTGCCGGTGGCCGGGGTGCGGCTGGCCACGATGAACCGGATCACTGGGTCTTCGCATCGCGGGAAGCGACGGAACAAGACCGTTTGGTGATGGCCAGGGCGGCGGCCTTTATTCACGCCGTTGTTGCCCTTGCGCTGGCGAAACTTCTGACATGGTTCCTGGAACTCATCGTCGGGGAGAATAGCGTCACGCAGGCCATCTGGCTGGTCGCCGTTCCAGCGGCTGCCGTGTGGGGTTTCGTGAAGCAAAAATCGAAGCCGGGCCAGGTGTGGACATCGCGCGAATGGATCGATTTCGGGAACCGTACGTGGAATACACGCAGGCAGTGTGCCGACGGCAGCGAGCCGCTCGTATCGAGGAAGATTCCGCTCAGTGGTGTCGCGGCGGTATGCCGTGCGGAAATGTATGAAGACGAGATGGGCTACACAAGCGTGCTGAGTAGGGTGAGCGATCTGGTCCGTAATCGGCGGCCCTGGCCGTTGACGCAGGTGGAGTACTTCGACAGCGAGCAGGAGTGCCTTGCATTTACCCGCGCCATGGCGGCGCGTTGTGGAATTGCGTGCTGGCAGTTCAGGGAGGCCGAGCTTGAAGGTGGCGAGGCAATGCTGGACAAGCTGTCTTGAATGACGCGCCAGTGAGCAGAAACGGGCCGCTCGAGCGCAGCGACAATGGCGCCAGTGAGGAAGCGTGTGGCGGCGAAGCATTTCCGGACCCCAGCGAAGGCCAGCGCTGGGAACTTGAATCGAAGCAATGGACACTCAAGGAACACGCGGGCCATGCGATGCTGGGTGCCGTGATTTACGCGGTGGCGGGCGCCGTCCTGTTGCTTGTTCCCTTCGGCGGGCTATCCAAGATCATCTGGCAAAAGGATATTCTGTTTTCGCTGTACCTTGCCTGCGTTGTGGGCGTCGGTAGTTGGGCGTACGTGGTGGCACGCTTTAAAGAGGGTTCTGTGTGGGAAACGATGACGTGGCTCGATTTCGATGATCGCAGCTGGAACAAGTACATCCGCTACACCGACGCAAGCATGCCGAACCAGGAAACCAGGCTGGCATTCGCGGATCTGGCACTGATTTGCGATGACCATATTTACGGCGAAGTGCCGGACGAGGTCCATTATTACTCGGTCGCCTTGTGCCATGCATGGGATGTGAAAGAGAAGCAAAACCGGCGCGCGCCGCCAGAGCTGAGTTTGCTCAGGCGGTTTCGCAACGAGCAAGCGAGCCACGATTTTGCCGCCGCAATAGCACGGCGTACCGGCATCACATGCTGGAAACTCGACTGGAACCGGCTGAGCGACACGGGTCCGTGCTTGACCCGGCTGTCCTGAGGGCGCGCGCACCGAGGTACGGCACATGCGCTTGCCGGCCCGACGCTGCCGCGCTTGGGTGGGCCGGGATCTGCGTACCGTCGCGAGTTGCGCTGTTGATCCGCGCTGGCGATGGACCGGTGGCCTTGGGCTGGCTCGGCCGGTCCAGGCGCACAGGCGCGCTTAAGCCGGCTCGGCGTGTTCGACCAGAAGCTGCACGCGCGTGACGCCATTGTATTCGTTGGCGTCGAGGCGGAACGCGACGCGCGCGCGCTCGCCGACCGAGGCGGTGTGGCCGAACCAGATCGCATCGTAACGCTGGCCGTTGCGCTCAAGCTGGAGCTTGAGGTGGCGCTCTTTCAAAATGCGCTGGCTGACCACCCGGAACTCGTCGCAAAACACCGGCGGCGCAAATCCCTGGCCCCACACCTGGCCATCCATCAGGCCGATGAATTCGGTCGTGTAGTAAGCGTCTTCCAGCGGACCGTCGGTTTCGATGATGCGTTCGAGCTGCTGCGTGTTGAGCCAGGCGCGTCCGACTTCCTCGAACGCGGCGGAAAACGCCTCGAACGCGTCGGCGCGAATCGTCAGGCCGGCCGCCATGGCGTGGCCGCCGAATTTGTCGATCAGGCTCGGTGCGCGCTTCGATACCAGGTCGAGCGCGTCGCGCAGGTGAAAACCTGGAATCGACCGCCCCGAGCCCTTGATCCAGCCTTCCGCGCCGGGCGCAAAGGTAATCGTCGGGCGGAAGAATTTTTCTTTCAGGCGCGAGGCGACAATCCCGATCACGCCCTGATGCCAGGATTCGTCGAACACGCTGATCGTGTTGCTGTCGGCCGGCTGGTAGGCGTCGAGGTGCAGCAGGGCCGTGTCCTGCATGTCGGCCTCGATTTCGCGGCGTTTCAGGTTGATGTCGTTGAGCTGCTGGGCGATGGCCCAGGCGCGCCCGTCGTCGTCGGTGACCAGGCACTCGATCCCGAGCGACATGTCTTCCAGGCGCCCGGCGGCATTGAGGCGCGGACCGAGCGCGAAGCCCAGGTCGAACGGCGAGGCGCTACGCGCTTCGCGTCCGGCCACCCGGAACAGCGCGGCCACGCCAGCGTGCATGCGGCCGGCGCGCATGCGCTTGAGGCCTTGCGCCACCAGGATGCGGTTGTTCGAGTCGAGCCGCACCACGTCGGCCACGGTGCCCAGCGCGACCAGGTCGAGCAGGCTGTCGAGCTTGGGCTGGGTCTGGGCATCGAACACGCCGCGCTTGCGCAGTTCGGCGCGCAGGGCGAGCAGCACGTAGAACACCACGCCCACGCCAGCGAGGTGCTTGCTGGGAAAGCCGCATTCGGGCTGGTTCGGATTGACGATCACGCGCGCCTCCGGCAGCGTGTCGCCGGGGAGGTGGTGGTCGGTGACAACCACGTCGATGCCGCGCCGCTTCGCTTCCAGCACGCCGTCGATGCTGGCGATGCCGTTGTCGACGGTGATGATGATGTCCGGCGCCTTTTCGCGCGCGGTCAGTTCCACGATTTCGGGCGTGAGGCCGTAGCCGTACTCGAAGCGGTTGGGGACGATGTAGTCGACCGTGGCGCCCATGGCGCGCAGGCCGCGCAGGGCGACCGCGCAGGCGGTGGCGCCGTCGCAATCGTAGTCGGCCACGATGGTCATTTTTTTGCCGGCCTTGATGGCGTCGGCCAGGAACACGGCGGCGGCATCGATGTGCAGCAGGCCGGCGGGGGCCATCAGGCTGCCCAGTTCACTCGATAGTTCGCGTGCGTCGGTCAGGCCGCGCGCGGCGTACAGGCGCGCGAGGACGGGATGCACGCCGGTCTGGCGCAGCATTTCGGACGTACGGAAAGAGCAGGGGCGAGTGGTGATACGGGTCATGGCAGCAGTCTGTCTAAGGTCGGGCGGCGCCAGAAGGCGCGTTGCGAAAAACCGGTGGTGGTAAAGGCGCTCTGGCTGGTGCGGTGGCTCAGGAGCAGTTGCAGCTGCTTGAGGCGGCCATCCTTGAGCGCGGCCAGCGCGGGTGCGAAAGTGGACTGCTCCAGGCGGTGCATGTGCTGCAGCCAGCCTGCCCAGTCGGTGGCCATGGCCGCTTCGCTCAGGGCGTCGCAGACCAGGATCGACTCGCCGCTCATGGTGTCGACAGGGGTGACGGGCGTGGCCTGGGGATGGCCGGCCAGCGCCGTCATCCATGGCAGGGCTTCGCTGGTGGCGAGGATGGAGGTGTTCACGCTGGCGCTGGCCGGGGCGGCGCCCCATGGCCAGAAGGAGTTGATCGCCACCAGGCCGCGCGCTTCGCGTTCGGCGTTGACGGGATGCTCGAACCACAGCATCTGGACTTCATTTTGCAGCTTGCGGAATGCGCGCGACGGCGCGCCCTTGGGCATCCAGTCGGTCAGGTTCAGGCCGACGGCCGAATCGGGTGTCGATGTCTCCAGGCCGGCCCAGTCGTCGGCGCGCAGGAACCAGGTGCCGGCGTCGCCATACAGCAGCGTCATGCCGGATTCCTCGAACCAGGGCTGGGCGATGTCGAACAGGGCGCGCCCGTGCGCTTCGGACAGTTGCAGGCGGCGCATATCGGCCAACAGCAGGTGGCTGCGGGCAATCTGGGTGTGCGCCGGGTTGACGATGAACCAGGTGCCTTGCGCCTGCGCCAGGCCGTAGCCGGCCATGACGGCGCCGGCGAAGGCCGGTGTGCCGTCGGTGGCCACGGCCAGCGCGCGCGCCAGCCAGGCTTCGTGGGGCAGGGCGCGCAGGTCTTCATCGACGGGCAACTGCTGGCGCGACGCGGTGCGGCTGATGAGTGCGGCCAGGGCGGGCGCCTGCAATGCGCGGATTAAATCGGGGGCGAGCTCGGGAGGGGGCAGGGCGAACGGCAAGACAAGCGAAATTTGGGTCATCCAGCATTGTAGGACAAAACGGCAAACCCGAAAATCCTGGCGTACCATGCCACATGCATTAATATTGCCAAATCCATATTAATGGTTTAGTATTTATGCAAACATTTCTGATGAAAAGGATTGCTATGTCATTACGTACTCTGATTGCAGTGGGTTTGGCGGCAATGGCTGCCTTTGGCGCCGCCGGTGCCGCTATGGCTGACGAAGAAGACAGCGTCGGCGCCATCGCGTCCGGCAAGGACCAGATTCAGGTCAGCGGCAATGGACATCAACGCTCGTTCCCATGCGAAGGCCGCCGCGCGATCATCGAAGGCACGGACAACGTGATTACGTTCACGGGCGTGTGCTCGGCGCTGGAAGTATCGGGCTCGGGCAACTCCGTCACGATTCAACTGGCTCCGAAAGCGCCACTGACCGTGGAAGGCGTGAATAACAGCGTGCGCTGGCAATCGGCCGCTGAACCCAAGAAGAATATCTCCGGCGTGAACAACAAGGTCGTCAAGATGTCGGGCAAAGGCTAGACAGCTGTAGCGCTGCGCTCGCGCCAGCGCTACAGGGCAGGGCGCCGTGGCGCACCCACGCGCTCCGGCAAGACTGTTTCCCACAGTCGTGCCGATCTGGCCGTTCGCGCCGAACATAGCGGTGGCAGCCTCCCGCCCGCGCCGCAGCTCAGGGCGGCGGCTGCGACTGCGGCTGCACCGACAGTTCGTCAACCTCCACATCGCCGTACGTCAGCCCGATCGCCTCTTCGTACCATGTTTGCGTCAGCGCCAGATGCTCGCGTTCCTCGTTTAGTGCCTGCGTGAAGCGCTCGACCATGTCCGAGAGATCGTGCTCGTCCGCCAGCGCCACCAGGGTTTCCCAGCCGGCCTTGTCACTTAGCTCGGCGGTGACGATGGCATGCAGCGACTGTGCAATGCTGGTGCGCGGGTCGTTCAATACCTGCACCAGCCCGAGCGACTCCACCCCGACCAGATCGGCGCTTGGCGTTTGCGAGGTCGGGTCGCCCCCCAGCGATTCGATGGCATCGGCCAGCATCAGGAAATGGCGTGCTTCATCGGCGCGGATCTGCTCCAGGTCTTCGATCGTCATGCTGATGTCGCCGGCCAGCATCACCTCGCACTTGGTAATCAGGGCGTCGTACAAGCGCGTGCCGGTACGCTCGAAGGCGAGCCGCTCGCCCAGCTTGTCGAGCAGGATCTGCGGACTGTCGCCCTTGAGCATCGATACCCCCATCGTCATGGCGCCGGTGATGGTGCCCGGGAGCGGCACCGATCCCAGCGCGTCGGCGTTGGCGATGTACTCGCTGCGCAGCTCGGCCAGTGCCATTTCGTCGACGCCATCGCTGTCGGTCACGGCCGGCTCGACATCCTGCATTGCCTTGCTGTCGATGGGCGACATCTGGATGCCCGTGCGGTTCATTCCTACGTGTTCAGTCTGTATTTCGGTCTGTATATGACTCATGGCTTGTCTCCTGTTCCCAAAAGCGCTCAGGGCGCGGTGACGCCGGCGGCAGCCAGCATGCCCCTGCGAGTGAGCTCGGTCCCGGGCCGCCAGATATACCCGGCGGCGACCATGTCGCTCGGCGAGCCGTCGGCGTTGAGCATGTCGCGGTAGCTGAGCGAGAGCGGGCTTTCAAGCTCCCTGGTGACGAAGCGGGGGCCGTCGGTACGCACATCGACTTCGCTGACCAATACCTTGCGCACGAAATCACGCTGGCTGCGCAGGGCGAGCGGGGCGGCAAAGTCGCTCGTGACGATTTCAGCCGGATCGCGCCGCTCGAACTGCTTGAAGGCCTCGCACGCCATGTGGAAATGCCCCAGTTCGTAGTCGAGAAAACGCTCCCAGATCCCCCGGATGTGGTGATTGCTTTCCTGCTCGACGCAGCTGTAATAGGTGTAGCATTCGGCCGCCTCGTGCAGCAGCCATTGCGCGATCCACGATTCGCCCGGGTCGAGCATGGATTCGTAATGGGTGACGTGCTGTTCTTCGACCGAGGCGATTTCGGCATACAGCTGGCGCGCCAGCGGGTCGGAAAACAGCGGGCCGATGTTCATGTAATAGTCGTGCGTCTGGTATTCGCTCGCCACGATGGTCAGCGCGTTCACCTTGGTCTGGAAGGCGGCCGTGCTGGCGTTGTAGGGCTCGCGCAAATCGTCCGCAGGTGCGCGGTGCTGCTCGGCGGTTGGACGGCCGGGCAGGATGTCGGTGTAGCTTTGCAGGATATTGTTGGCATCCTTGCCCTCCAGCCGGTCGAGCAGCGCCGCATAGCGGTACAGGTGGTCGAAGTCTTCCAGCAGGCCGAAGCGGTAAACCTGCGCCAGGTACGGGTCTGGCTCGCTCTGCGCGATGGCCGCCGTGACTTCGATGGCCACCTGCTCGTAGGCGACCGTGGTTTCCAGCGGCGAATGATCGGCCGCGATGAGCCAGTTGACCAGGGTGGCCTGGTGTTGTTCGGTACGCCGCACCTTGGCCAGCGGCAGGCGCAGCTCGCGGTTGAAGCGCGCCGCGAGGTGGCCGAAACGCAGCGCTTCGGTCTCGAGCCCGTTGACGAGGATGACCCGGATGCGCGTGAATGCATCGTCGTCGAGCTTGCTGATCGGTTTTTGCACCAGCTCGCGCCACGTGAAGCGCTGCTGGTCGATGTCCACGCCTTTTGAATCAAAAAGACTGAATGCCATGATGTCCCTCCCGTTCTCCATTAGTGAGTTGGAGTGCGGCGCGGGCGGCAGGTTCCGCGATTTTTTGTAAAAACCACAGCGGCAACGCGTGATTCAATTGTGGCAACCCTGCCCGGGACACGCTTTGTGTGGCAAACTGCGCACTTGCAATCAATCACTGCCGGGGCACATGAGCATCATCCACAACTTACCGTACGAATGGCTGGTCGGCCTGCGCTACACGCGTGCCGGCAAGCGTAGTGGCCGCAACAGCTTTATCTCGTTTATTTCCCTCATTTCCGTCTCCGGCATCGCCCTCGGCGTGGCAGCGCTGATTGTCGTGCTGTCGGTGATGAACGGCTTCCAGAAAGAAGTCACCGACCGCATGCTGTCGGTGCTGGCCCATATCGAAGTGTTCGACCCGCGCGGCAGCATGCCCAACTGGCAGGCGGCGATGCAGGACGCGTTCAAGAACCCGGCCGTCAAGGGCGCCGCGCCGTTCGTCGAAACCCAGGGCATGCTGCTGCGCGATGGCGTGATGCGCCCGGCCGTCATTCGCGGCATCCTGCCGCTGGAAGAACACAAGGTGTCCGATGCCGCCGGCCAGGTGCGCCAGGGCAGCCTGGCGGCGCTGGTGCCGGGCCAGTTCAACATCGTCATGGGCTACGCGCTGGCGCGCTCGCTCGGCATCGGCATTGGCGACAAGGTGACCATGCTGCTGGCGCAGGCCCAGACCACGCCGGCCGGCATGCTGCCGCGCACGCGCACGTTCACGCTGGTCGGCATTTTTGAAGCCGGCCATTACGAATACGATGCCAGCTTCGCCTTCGTGCACCTGGAAGACGCGCAGAAGATGGAACGGCTCGACGCGCCATCGGGCCTGCGCCTGCGCATCGCCGATATGCACGCCGCCCCCGTGGTGGCGCAGGAACTCAAGGCCAGCATGGCGGGCGGCTTGCGCATCCGCGACTGGTCCGAGCAAAATGCCACCTGGTTCGCCGCCGTGCAGACCGAGAAAAAAATGATGTTTGTCGTGCTGACCCTGATCATCGCGGTCGCGGCCTTCAACCTGATCGCCACGCTGGTGATGACGGTGACCGAGAAGCAGGCCGACATCGCCATCCTGCGCACGCTCGGTTCGTCGCCGCGCTCGATCATGAAGATCTTCATGATCCAGGGTGCCCTGGTGGGCCTGATGGGGACCCTGGCCGGCGTCGGCCTGGGCGTGCTGGTGGCGCTGAACATCGATGTCATCGTCCCGTTTATTGAACAATTATTAGGAGTACAGTTTTTGCCCAAGGATATCTACCTGATCAGCGCCTTGCCGTCCGATTTACGCTGGCCCGACGTGGCCAAGATCGGCGGCGTGGCCGTCGTCCTGGCGTTTGTCGCCACGCTCTACCCGAGCTACACGGCGTCGCGCGTGAAACCTGCGGAGGCGCTGCGCTATGAGTGATCTGAACAAATCCGGCGACACGCCGGTCCTGGCCTGCCGGGGACTGGGCAAGACCTTCACCCAGGGCACCTATTCGGTGCCGGTGCTGACCAATGTCGACTTCAGTATCTATCGCGGCGAACGCGTGGCCATTGTCGGCGCATCCGGCTCGGGCAAATCGACCCTGCTGCACCTGCTGGGCGGCCTCGATACGCCGACCACCGGCTCGGTGACCTTGCTGGGCAAGGACTTCGCCAATTTGTCGGAAACCGCGCGCGGCGACTTGCGCAACGAGGCGCTGGGTTTCGTGTACCAGTTCCACCATTTGCTGCCGGAGTTTTCGGCGCTCGATAACGTCGCCATGCCGCTGCTGATCCGCCGTGAAAAGCGTGCGGCCGCCATCGACAAGGCGCGTGCCGTGCTCGAACGCGTGGGCCTGGCCAAGCGCGTGGTGCACGTGCCGGGCGAGCTGTCCGGCGGCGAGCGCCAGCGCGTGGCCCTGGCGCGCGCGCTGGTCACCCAGCCTGGCTGCGTGCTGGCCGACGAGCCGACCGGGAACCTCGATCACGCCACCGCGCAGCAGATTTTCGACCTGATGCTCGAACTGTCCAAAACGCTGGGCACCGCGTTCGTCATCGTCACCCACGATATCGAGCTGGCGCGCCGCTGCGACCGCGTGCTGCGCCTGACCGAACACGGACTGCAACCGGCCGAACTGTGACCATGTGGATCGACACCCACTGCCATCTGGACGCGCACGAATTCGGCACCGAATCGCTGGACGTGGCACGCCGCGCGGGCGAGGCAGGGGTGTCGATGATCGTCATTCCGGCGGTCGAGCGGGGTAATTTCGACACCGTGCGCCAGATGGCCGCCAGCGCGCCGAATGCCAGCTACGCGCTCGGCATTCATCCGATCTATGTGCCCAACGCGACGGAAGATGACTTGCTGGCCTTGCGCGCGGCGGTGGAAGGGGCGATGGCCGACCCGAATTTCGTGGCCATCGGCGAGATCGGACTCGATTTCTTCATCCCGATGCTGTGCGAACCGGCCATGCGCGAGAAGCAGGAGCATTTCTTGCGCGAGCAGTTGCGCATCGCGCGCGACATGGGCCTGCCGGTGCTGATGCACGTGCGCCGCTCGCAGGACCAGGTGCTCAAGCATGTGCGCCAGATTCGCCCGGCCGGCGGCATCGCGCACGCGTTCAACGGCAGCTTCCAGCAGGCGCAGGTCTACATCGACCTGGGATTCAAACTGGGGTTTGGCGGCGCCATGACCTTCACGCGCGCCTTGCAGATCCGGCGCCTGGCTGCCACGCTGCCGCTCGCATCGATCGTTCTCGAAACGGATGCGCCGGATATTTCACCGGCCTGGATTCACCCGGGCCGCAACAGCCCCGAGCAACTGCCCGCCATTGGCGCCGTGCTGGCGGAGCTGCGCGCCTTACCGGTCGATGAAGTGCGGGCCGCGACCTGCGCCAATGCGCTGGCCGCGCTTCCCCGCCTGCCGCTCCGGTAGCCGTTGGCGGCCGCTGCTTCAGATGCCCTGGCCGCCCGACACTTCGATGCGCTGGGCGTTGACCCAGCGGTTATTTTCCGATAGCAGGCTGGCGATCATCGGCCCAATGTCGTCCGGAAGGCCCACGCGGCCCAGCGCCGTCATGCCGGCCACGTTGCGGTTAAGCTCCGGGTTGTCGCGCACCGCGCCGCCGCCGAAATCGGTCTCGATCGCACCCGGCGCCACCGTGTTGACGGCAATGCCACGGCCCCCGAGCTCCTTTGCCATGTACACGCTGAGCCTTTCGATTGCCGCCTTCACCGCCGCGTAGGCCGCATAGCCGGGCAAGGTAATGCGCGTCAGGCCCGACGACAGGTTGACGATGCGCCCGCCGTCGGCGATCAGCGGCAGCAGCGCCTGGGTGAGGAAAAAGACGCCCTTGAAATGCACGTCGACCAGGCTGTCGAATTGCGCTTCGGTGGTCTGTTCGATCAGCGCAAACTCGCCATGGCCGGCATTATTGACAAGGTGGTCGAAGCTGTCGCGCTGCCAGGTGTCGCGCAGGGTGGTGCGCAGCTTGGCGGCGAAGGGTGCAAAGGCGTTGACGCTGCCCATGTCGAGCTGGAAGGCGACGGCTTTGCGTCCCATCGCCTCGATTTCGGCCACCACGGCGCGCGCCTCGTCCTCACGCGACTGATAGGTAATGATCACATCCTGGCCGCCACGGGCGATGCTCAAGGCGGTGTTGCGGCCCAGGCCGCGGCTGGCGCCGGTAACGATGGCAATCTTGGTCATGCTGAACTCCTGCTGTGTGGGGGAAGTTCATCTTAGGACGCGAAGGCCCGGGCCACGTAGCCGGAACCTCCCGGTTGTTTGCCTATTCCTCCAGGCCGCGCCGGCGACGCTCGGGAACCGGTTCGGAATCGGTTAGGATTGCGGCATGACCGAGACCCTGCTCAATACCGTGCGCCGCTACGTGGACGCGCACGCCAACGCCGACGGCCTGGCGCAAACGCCCATCGCCGGCCTGACAACCATCCGCGCCACCGCGCCCACCGGCTTGCTGCACGCGATCGCGCGCCCGCTGGTTTGCCTGGTACTACAGGGAAGCAAGGAGGTCGCCATGGGGAACGCGTGCGTGACCTACCATCCCGGCGACTCCTTGCTGATTACAGCGGACGTGCCGACCATCAGCCAGGTCACGCGCGCGAGCGCGCAAGCACCCTAAATCTCGCTGGTGCTGGACCTGGACCCGGCCGTGCTGTCCGAACTGACCGCGCAGATGATGGCGCTGCCGCGCACCGATGGCGCAGTGGTTGAGCCGACCGATGCCGAGGTGGCCGACGCGGCGCTGCGGCTGATGCGCCTCCTTGAACGGCCGGCGTCGGTGCCGGTCCTGCATGCCCAACTGGTGCGCGAACTGCACTATTGGCTGCTGGCGGGGCGGCACGGGGCGGCCATCCGCCGGCTCGCCGGTCCGGACGGCCATGCGCAGCGGGTGGCGCGCGCGGTCACGCTGCTGCGGGCAGAATTTGCGCAAGCGCTGCCGGTCGAACGCCTGGCCGCCAGCGCCGGAATGAGCCCATCGTCGTTCCACCACCACTTTCGCGCCGCGACCTCGCTCTCGCCGCTGCAATTCCAGAAGCACTTGCGGCTGATCGAAGCGCGCCGCCTGATGATGTCGGACGGCGTGTCGGCCAGCAGCGCGGCGTTTGCGGTCGGCTACGAGAGCGTGTCGCAGTTCACGCGCGAATATGGCCGCATGTTCGGCTTGCCGCCGATGAAGGATGCGGAAGCGATGGGGCAGCGCACGCGCGCGCCGGGGTAGGCGCGCAAGGTGCCAAGGTGGCTCGAATGTCATCATTGCATGATTGTTATTTCTGGTTGGTCGGTTGATCGACCTGGGAGCCATCCGTGAACCCTCTGATCCTGTTGAAGTGGAGTGCCTGCCTTCTGCTCTGCGTGTGCCTGGGGTTGAAGGAAGCGCCGCCTGAAAAGGAGCGCCAGACCGGAGCCTACACCGACCCCACATTGCCGCTGGCGCCAGCCCTGGTGCCCGCCATCGCAGGATTCCTGCACAAGGTGGCAAAAGACTGACGCGCGCCAAAGTATGGTGTGGCGAGCGGTGGCATGCTGGGGGTTTTGTCCACGTCACCGGGGAGCCATGCGCGCCGCCATCCTGGGATTTGCCTGTGGCGCCGCCGTGCTGCAAGTCCAGGCGGCGCTGCCGACGCCATCGACCATCGCGGCCTGCGCCGCCATCGCGGTCCTGCTTTGCTTTCTGCGCGGTGTTGCGCGCTTGGCCATGGCCGGCGCACTCGCCGGGTTCTGCTGGGCCGCGCTGGCCGCCCATCTGGCCTTGGCGCCGACGCTGGCGAAGGCCGATGAGGGCCGCGACATCACGCTCGTCGGCATCGTCGACAGCCTGCCGTACCGCTTCAGTGACGGCGTGCGCTTCAATTTCAAGGTGGAACGCGTGCTCGGCGAGCCGGTCGCGGTGCCGCCGCGCGTGTCGCTGGCGTGGTATGCCGGCTATACGGCGCAGGCGATTGGAGACGTGCAGCCCGGCGAACGCTGGCAACTGGTCGTGCGCCTGCAACGCCCGCATGGCAACGCGAACCCGCATGGCTTCGATTACGAGGCGTGGCTGCTGGAGCAGGGCGTGCGCGCCACCGGCTATGTACGGCCGGAAGGCGGCAGCAACCGGCGCCTGGACGGCTTCGTTTTCAGCTTGTCGAACGTCGTCGAACATTGCCGGGCCACGCTGCGCGAGCGTATCCTGCGCGCGCTGCCAGATAAGGAATACGCCGGCGTGATCGTCGCCCTGGTGGTCGGCGACCAGCGTTCCATCGGCCAGGCCGACTGGGACGTATTTAACCGCACCGGCATCGGTCACCTCATTTCGATCTCCGGCCTGCACATCACGATGGTGGCGGGAATGTTTGCGTCGCTTGCCTCGGCGTTGTGGCGGCACTCGTTCTTCACCCGTGCGCAACTGCCTTTGCTGCTGCCGGCGCCGAAGGTGGCCGCCCTGACTGGCGCCACGGTCGCGCTGTTGTACGTGCTGCTGGCCGGCTTCGGCGTGCCGGCGCAGCGCACCTTATATATGTTGACCGTGGTCGCCGCCGCACTCTGGTTCGGACGCCTCACGCAGGTGTCGCATGTGCTGTGCGTGGCGCTCGGCGTGGTCGTCGTGCTCGACCCGTGGGCGATCGCCGCGGCCGGCTTCTGGCTGTCGTTCGGGGCCGTGGCGGCGATCCTGTTCGCGACCAGCGGGCGCACCGTCGTCAGGCGGTCGCGCTGGCGCGGCATGCTGCTGGTGGGCGCGCATACGCAATATGTGGTCACGCTCGCGCTGGTGCCGCTGACGATGCTTCTGTTCGCGCAGGTGTCCATCATCAGCCCGCTGGCGAACGCGCTGGCGATCCCGGTTGTCAGCTTCGTCGTCACGCCGCTCGCGCTGGCGGGCAGCATGCTGCCGGCGCCGGTGTCCACCTTGCTGCTCAATGTCGCGCACTACGCCGTGCAGGCGCTGGCCTGGGTGCTCGCATGGTGCTCGGGACTGCGCTTTGCGGTGTGGAGCGCACCGGCTCCCGAGCCGTGGCTGTTCGTGTTCGCGGTCATCGGCACCTTGTGGATGCTGGCCCCGCGCGGCTGGCCGCAGCGCTGGACCGGCCTGGCCGCATGGCTGCCGCTGCTGACCGCCCAGCCCACCTCGCCGGCGCCGGGCGAGGTGAATGTGACCGCGTTCGATGTGGGGCAGGGCATGGCACTGCTGATCGAAACCGGCACCCACCGGCTGCTGTACGACACCGGGCCGGCCTACACGCCCGAGTCAAATGGTGCCAACCGGGTGATCCTGCCCTACCTCAAGGCGCGCGGCATCGGCTTTCTCGATGGCGTCGTCGTCAGCCACAGCGACATCGACCACGCAGGCGGTGGACGCACGCTGCTCGGCGCGCTCAGGGTGGGGTGGGTGTCGTCGTCGCTATGGCCCGATCATCCGATCGTCAAGGCCGCGCCACGCCACATCCGCTGCCGCGGCGGGCAGCAGTGGACGTGGGACGGGGTGCGCTTCGAGATGCTGCATCCGGCCGTGGAAAGCTATGCGGACACCAGCCTGAAACCGAACGCGCGTGGCTGCGTGCTGCGGATTACGGCCGGCGCGCATTCGATCCTGCTGGCGGCCGATATCGAGGCCGCGCAGGAGGCGAAGCTGGTCGCCGGGGCGGCGCAGCTGCTGCGTGCCGAGGTGTTGCTGGCGCCGCACCATGGCAGCGGTACCTCGTCCACGCCGGCCTTCCTGGCAGCCGTGCAGCCACGCCTGGTGCTGTTCCAGGTTGGCTATCGCAACCGCTACCGTCATCCCAAGACGGAGGTGGTGGAGCGCTACGAAAAACTCGGCATCGACCGCCTGCGCACGGATGAATCGGGGGCGATCATGCTTGACTCGGCCAGCGGCTTCGCGCCGGTAGAATATCGGATCGCGCATGCGCGTTATTGGTATGGCAAATAGGTCAGCCATCCCCGGCGAATCCGGATGGCTGACGTGGATCATTCCTGGCGGGAGCGCACGAATAGAATGTTGCCTGCTAGCAGTGTTGTCAGCGGAAGCCCGAACATGGCTTTAAACGCCGAGCTAAGGTGAGCCGAGCTGGAAAAGCCCGCTTCGTGTGCCGCTTGCGTGAGTGTCCTTGCGTCCAGCACGTGCGACATGGTTGCCTGAAGCCTGGCCCACAATCGAAAGCGACGAAACGACACACCGGTCTGCTCCTTGAACAGATGCTGGAACCGGGAAGAAGACAGACCCGCCTTCCGTGCATGTCCCGCCGCGTCCGTCTCATCGGCTGGCGACGCCAGCAACATGCCCGCTGCTTGCCGGATACGGCCATCCGAGCCGGCGGGATACAGGGATAGCAGGGCGGCTAGCAGGTCGCGCGTGGCATCCCAGCCGTCGGCGCTGCGATCCATGCCGGCCAACAAAGCGATGAGCGCATCTTCGTTGTCGAGGTCGAAGCCAACCATCCCGACCCGCCGACGGCAGCGTCCGCGTAGCGACATCAAGTCCTTGCTTAACGCATCGACATACAGGAAGGCGTATTGTTCCCCTTGCATTGCCAGCAGGTGCAATTGGTTAGGTTCAATCAGCGCGGTTCTACAGTTCAATAAGCCGAGAGCGGGGTTGGCCGGATCGAGTGCCACGCCCAGGGGCCCGTCCAGTCCGATTGCCAATACCGCTACGGCGTTTCGGTGCGCCGCGAGATGCAATGCCGGCCCCAGGTACAGCGCACGCGCGTTCCAGCTCACCAGCAAAGGACGCGACTGCTGCGGGCAGCTTGTTTTTGAAAGCGCCGCGCGCGGGCCGTCGTTAGAATCGTTCACGTCGACTACTCCACCGATCAAGGAAAATACAATGCAACGGCTTATCCCCGCCATGCTGATCATCGCCGCGCTCATTCACCTCATCCCTGTGACGGGCGTGCTTGGCGGATCGCATCTCGCCCAGCTTTACGGAGTGCGTATCGACGAGCCGAACTTGCTCATCCTGATGCAACACCGAGCCGTCATGTTCGGCGTGTTCGGTTTGCTCCTGATTGCGGCTGCGCTCATTCCGGCATATCGGCCGCTCGCCTTTGTTGCCGGGCTGGTGAGCGTAACATCGTTCCTGGTGGTTGCGTGGTCGGTAGGTAACTATAATTTGTCGCTAGGGCGCGTGATGATCGCCGATCTGGCCGCAACCGCATGCCTGCTCACGGCGCTCGCCGCCGACTATTGGCCGAGCCGTTTTTCAACGGCGTGACATCTGACCTGTCGATTTCTCTGAATTCATCGAGCAGCGGCAGCACGATATCGACGCGCAGCCCCCCGCCTTCGCGGTTGCTGGCCCTGATCGTGCCGCGATGGGCGTCGATCACGCGCTGCGCAATCGCCAGCCCCAGTCCATGGCCATCGACGTTGTTGCTGGCCGCATGCGAGCGGAAGAAGGGCTGGAAGATCGACGTCAGGTCTTGCTGCGCCACGCCCGGCCCGCGGTCGCACACCGATAAGTGCAGGCGGTCGGCGTCGGCACCGATGCCGATCTCGATCAGGCCACCTTCGCTACTGTGCTTGATGGCGTTGCGGATGACGTTCTCGATCGCGCTCCACAGCAGGTCCGGCGCGCCGCGCACGGTCATGATCGCCTGCCCGGACAGCACGATGCGGCGGCCGCACTGCTCGGCCTCGAAGCGCGCGTCGGCCACGATGTCGTCGAGCAGGTCCATGAACGAAATATCTTCGTAGCGCGGCAGCGCGGTCGACACTTCCAGGCGCGATAAGGTCAGCAGCTCGCCGACCAGCTTATCCATCCGCACGCTCTCGCGCTCGATGCGTTCGAGCGAGGCGGCGATCTTGTCGGGCTGCTGGTGCGCCAGGCCGATGGCCGCCTGCAAGCGCGCCAGCGGCGAGCGCAGTTCGTGCGAGACATCGTGCAGCAGGCGGCGCTGGCCATCCATCAGTGTGCGCAACTGGGCGCTCATGCGGTCGAAATCGCGTCCCAGGTCGTTCAACTCGTCGCCGCGCACGCCCGTGACTTCCGCAAAGCGGGGCGACAGGTCGCCGCCGGCTGCCGCCTCGAACGCGCCGCGCAAGGCCCGGATCGGGCGCGAAAAATACCACGCCAGCAGGGCTGCGAACAGCAGGCTGGCCAGCGTCGCACCGGTCATCGTAATGTAGGGCAGCAGGTGGCGGTTCGGTGGCGGTCCGCCTTGGTCGCCCGGCCCTCCAGGACGCGGGCCGGCGCCGAAACCGTCCGGCGGAACCCGGCGGCCGTCAGGCGGCCCGCTGCCCGGACCGCGCTGATCGAGCCAGCGCACGAACACCAGGAAGCGCGCTCCGTCCGGCGCGGTCAGGGTACGCACCACATTGTGGCGTGCCGGGTGCGCCAGCATGCCTTCGGCCTGGGCGCGCAATGCGGGCGTGACGGTCCGGCCCAGCATTTCGTGGCCGTTCGCGTCGATGACAAACATGCTGTGGCGCGTGCTGCCACCCACCAGTTCGCGCAGCGCCGCGCTGCCGCCGAATTTGAGCGTGGCGGCCGCGCTGTCGATCATGAATTCGGCCGATGGCGCGGTATCGATGCCGGTCGCGCGCGGCGTGTCGATGGCCGCCTGCGCGCGCGCCTGGTCGCGCAGCCAGAACACGGTGCCGATGCCGACGGTGGCCGCCAGCTGCGCCAGCAGGATCGACAAGAAGAACTTCCAGAACAGGCGGCCCATGCTAGTCGCGAATGAGCTGGTAACCGAGGCGGTACACGGTTTGCAGGCAGGAGCGGCCGTCGGCCAGGGTGCCCAGCTTGTGCCGCAGGCTGCTCAGGTGGACGTCGATATTGCGGTCGAAGCGCGCCATCGGCCGGCCCAGGCCCTGTTCCGACAGGTCGTTCTTGCTGACCGGCCGGCCCGCGTTGCGCGCCAGGACTTCGAGCAGGTTGAATTCGGTGCTGGTCAGTTCGAGCGCCGCGCCATCCCAGCTGGCGCGGCGCTGCGCCGGCTGCATCGACAGCTTGCCGACGCTGATGGTGATCCCTTCGCCATCGCCGCGCGGCGCGTTGGTGCGGCGCAGGATGGCGCGGATGCGGGCGGTCAGCTCGCGCGGGGTGCAGGGCTTGGTCACGTAGTCGTCCGCGCCCAGTTCCAGCCCGAGAATGCGGTCGGTATCGTCGCCGCGGCCGGTCAGCATGAGGACCGGCAGTTGACTGTGCGCGCGGATGCGGCGCAGCGTTTCCAGGCCATTCATATGCGGCATCATCACGTCGAGCACCGCGATGGCGCTGCGTCCGGACAGCGCCTCGCGCGCGCCGGCCTCGCCGTCATGCGCGCAGCTGACGCGAAATCCTTCCTGCTCCAGATATTCGCGGAACATGCCGACCAGTTCAACGTCGTCATCGATGAGTAGCACTTGATTCATGCATCCATCATAGCAAATCGGACCACCCTGGTTGGGCGCCGGGCCGGTGCCTTTACGCGCTTTTACATGTCCCTAACACCGCTTTACATCTCGCCCTCGCACAATGGAATCCTTCGTAACGCACTGACAGGAACCGCCATGAAAAACATACAACAACGCGTACTCGCCATCTTGTTAAGCAGCGCCTGCCTTGGCGCCGTTGCCGCGCCGGGGGAGGGCGGCATGCCGCCGCCGGGACCGAGGCCGGACATGGGCGCGCACGGCCCGCACGATCGCGGTCCGGCGTTCGGACACGGGGTCGACCTCACGGATGCCCAGGAAGACAAGGTCTTCGCCATCATGCATGCGCAGGAACCGAAGCGCCGCGAGCACACCCGCACCTTGCATAATTCGCAAGAGGCCCTGCGCGCCCTCGGTAATGCGGAGCAGTTCGACGACGCCAGGGCGAGCTCCCTGGCGCAGGCCGCCGGCAATGCGCTGGCCGCACTGGCCTTGCTCGACGCCCGCACCGACGCCCAGGTGCGCGCCGTGCTCACGCCGGAGCAGCGCAAGCAGTCCGCCGACAATCGTCCGCGCCACCACCCACGTCCCTGATCTTCCCAAGAGAACACCATGTCCACCAGCGCCATTGGGGCATTCAGCCCGACCGCCACGACCCAGGCCAGCCAGTACCGCAGCGTGCCCGCCGGCGCCGCAGCCAAGCCGGCGGCCGCTGCCCCGCCCGACGGCAAGGCCTTTGTCAGCGCCATCGCCAGCGCCTTGCAGGAGATCGGCGTGGCCGATGCCGATGCGGCCGACAGCAGCGCGAGCGCCGATCCGGCCAGCGCGCTGGGCGACTTCTTGAATGAATTGATGGAATCGCTGCAGTCGGCCGGCGGCAAGGGCGGCAAAGGTCCGCAAGGGCCGCTTCCCGGTGGCGGCGGACCACCGCCCGGGGGCGGAGGAGGGGGCATGCAGTCCGACCTGGCGTCGCTGGCCGGCAGCCTGACCAAACAGGCCGGCAGCGAGACCGACACCGACGACAGCGACACCACCGGCAGCACCGCCAGGCTGGAATCCTCGTTCGGCAAACTGCTCGGCGCCTTTGGCCTGGACAGCGCGGACGCGTCCTCCAGGCTGGGCCACTTCCTGCAAACGCTGGCCACCAAACTCGATGCCACGCGACCCGCCGGCAACCTGATTAACACCACCGCCTGATTCGGCACACAAGGACAATACCATGGAACATCACGACCACGACCACAGCCTGGCCCAGGACATGCAAACCATGCTGGATATGACCATCAGCCGGCGCCGATCGCTGCGCTGGATGTTCGCATCGGCGGCGGCATTGCCGCTGGCTGGATGCGGCGGCGGAGGCGATTCGGGCGGCAGCGTGAGCACCACCCCGGCCGCCGATACCGGTACCACGCCCGCCACCGGCAGCAGCGCTTCCTGCGCCGTGATCCCGGAAGAGACGGGCGGCCCGTACCCCGGCGACGGCACCAACAGCAGCGTCGGTGGCGTGGCCAATGCGCTGATCCTGGCCGGCATCGTGCGGCCCGATATCCGCGCCAGCATCGCCGGCGCCAGCGGTGTCGCCGCCGGCGTGCCGCTGACGATCAAGCTGCAGATGGTGAAAGTGAAATCGAGCTGCGCCTCGCTGGCCGGGGCCACCGTCTACCTGTGGCACTGCGACCGCGAAGGGCGCTATTCGATGTACACCAGCGGCGTCACCGTCGAAAACTACCTGCGCGGCGTGCAGGAAGCCGACGCCAGCGGCATGGTCACCTTCACCACGATCTTCCCGGGCTGCTACGCGGGCCGCATGCCGCACGTGCACTTCGAGGTCTATCCAAGCCTGGCCAGGAGCACCAGCGCGGCCAACCGCATCAAGACTTCGCAGTTCGGCTTTCCCACTTCGATGCTGGCCGACACCTACGCCGCCACCGGCTACAGCGCCAGCGTGCGCAACCTGGCCAACATCAGCTACGCCACCGACAACGTATTTAGCGACGGCAGCGCGCTGCAAATCGCCAGCGTGAGCGGCAGCGCGAGCCTGGGCTACGTCGCCACGCTGACAGTAGGGGTTTCCCTCTAATCCTGCATAAGCGGCCCCGGAATCGTCTTACAATCGAAAAATGACGACACCGATCCTGCATTTTTCACACGGCAACAGCTTCCCGGCCGGTAGCTACCGCAAGTTCTTCGACCAGCTGCGCCCGGACTACGACATCCGCGCGGTCGACATGTACGGCCACGATCCGGACTATCCGGTCAGCGATGGCTGGCCCAAGCTGGTCGAGCACCTGGTCGCCACGCTGGAGAGCTACGGCACGCCAGCGATCCTGGTCGGTCATTCGCTGGGCGGGATGCTGAGCATGATGGCGGCCAAGGAGCGCCCGGACCTGGTGCGCTGCGTGGTCATGCTCGATTCGCCCGTGGTGGCGGGCTGGCGCGCCATGCTCTGGCGGCTGGTGAAAGTGAACCAGAGCTGGAGCGACTATCTGTCGCCGGCCCGCCTGTCGCGCCGACGCCGCACGGTGTGGCCCAGCGTGCAGGCGGCCTACGACCACTTTGTCTCCAAGCCGGTGTTCGCGGCCTGGGCGCCCGGCGTGCTGCACGATTATCTGGAACATGGCCTCGAACCGCATCCGGACGGGGTACAGCTGCGCTTCTCGCGCGACGTGGAAACCGATATTTACCGCGGCTTGCCGCACCACCTGGGCAGCGTGATGGACAAGGCTTACCCGGTGCCGATCGGCTTCATCGCCGGCACCGAATCGGTGGAGCTGCGCCAGGCCGGCCTGGACGCCACGCGCAAGCTGGTGGGCGATAATTTCGTCGAAATCCCCGGCGGCGGGCATCTGTTTCCGATGGAGTCGCCCGAGCTGGCGGGGCGCCTGACGCGCGAGATGATCGCCAGGCTGCTCCCGCAGCGCCAGGTTTAGCGATTCCCCGGCGCGGCCAACGCCGCGCTCAGAGCCTGTCCCGGTTGATCCCTTCGGCCTATGCCGGCAACGCCGGCTGCGGATCAGCGCCAGGCGCCGTATCCAGCAAGCCGGCGCTGGCGATCAGTCCGCGCAGAAACACCAGGATCAAGCGTCCTGACGGATCGGGCCGCCCCGCTACTCTTTGCAGCGCCAGGCCATATGTCAGCGCAATGAAGGCCGCCGCGAGCTCCTCCGGTTCGGCCGGCGGCGTGCGTCCGAGTGTGGCGAATAACTTGCCGACCACGCGGCCCAGCCCAGCCCGGTGCGCATCCCACACCGTCTGGTACTCGAGCGCGAAGGTCGGGCTACGATTGGCATGCAGCTGCAGTTCGATCGACAGCGTGCACCAGTCGGCATCGTTGTTGAGCGTGGCGGCCCAGGACTCCAGCCCGCCCAATATCTGTTCCGGCGTCCGTCCGCCGCTGTCGACGGCGTTGGATAGTTGCGCGGCTTCGGCCTCCATATGCCCCCGCAGCAACTCCAAAAGAACCTCCTCCTTGCTGGCAAAGTTCGAGTAGAAGGCCCCCTGCGAATACCCCGCCCAATCCGCAATATCGCGGATCGACGTGCCTCCATAGCCGTTCGTGACAAATAGCTGCTGCGCGGTGTCGATCAGACGCGCGCGTGTCTGGGCCTGGCTTTCCTCGCGGGACAGGCGTTTTCGTGGTGTGGTTTGACTCATGCCCATTAAGATATCACACGAACTCTGGATAGGGGCTGAGATATTCCTTGACACCCCTGGGGTGGCTCCGGCAAACTAAATATCAATCGAACTTTGAAATTCATCTGATATGAAAATAGACCCGCAACTGAAGACCGCGTTCGTCACCGGCGCGACTGGCCTCCTCGGCAACAACCTCGTGCGCGAGCTGATCGGGCGCGGCTTTGCCGTCAAGGCGCTGGTTCGCTCGCTGTACAAGGGCCAGCAACAATTCGGGGGACTGGAAGGCGTCGAGCTGGTGTTGGGCGACATGGCGGACGTGTCCGCCTTCGCCGATCAGCTGCGAGGATGCGATGTCGTGTTTCATACGGCAGCCTTCTTCCGCGACAACTACAAGGGCGGCAGCCACTGGAAGGAACTCAAGCGCATCAATGTCGATGGGACCCGGTCGCTCATCGAACAGGCTTACGGCGCCGGCATCCGGCGTTTTGTGCAGACCTCATCGATTGCCGTGCTCAATGGCGAACCAGGCGCACCCATCGACGAATCCTGCCTGCGCGAGCTGGAGGATGCAGACGACTATTACCGCAGCAAGATATTGGCCGATCAAGCCGTGCTGCACTTTCTGGCAGGCCACCCGGACATGCACGCCAGTCTGGTTCTGCCCGGGTGGATGTGGGGACCGGCCGACATCGGTCCCACCTCGTCGGGACAATTTGTCAACGACGTGGTTCTTGGTAAATTGCCGGGGCTGGTGCCAGGCAGTTTTTCCGTGGTCGACGCGCGCGACGTGGCGCAGGCACATATCGCGGCGGCGCTGCACGGGCAACGCGGAGAACGTTACCTGGCGGCGGGCCGCCACATGACAATGCGGCAACTGGTGCCCTTGTTGGGCAAGATCGCCGGCGTCAAGACACCCATGCGCGATCTGCCTTTACCCCTCTTGTACGTCCTGGCGGCGGCGCAGGAACTCTACGCGCGCATCAGCGGCAGGCCCATTCTGCTCGGTCTGGCCACAGTGCGCTTGATGGTCAAGGAAGCCGGACGTAGCCACTTCAATCACGCCAAGAGCGAGCGCGAACTCGCACTGAAGTTCAGGCCGCTTGAACAAACCGTGACGGATACCATCGCCTGGTATCGCAGCCATGGCTGGTTTTGACGCGCACGCTTCCCGCGCGACGGCCGTGATGCCATTCTGGCCATGATGTCCGCCGGTTGACACTTCATCTCGATGGCCGGCCTGGCCGTCTTCCCAGTCTGGCCAGTTTGAATGCGGTAAGTGCTTCCCGGCGTTCCTGGCCGCCATCGCGCACCGATGCAAGCTGAACGTGTTGTATTTGTGCTGACCCTGTCGGGAATATTCCTTGTGCATTGCCGCGATGAAAAAAGGAGGCTGCTAAGATCAGGACATCATCGCCCTCAAGCCGTATTGCCCGGCAAGGGCGGGCGCGGTCCCTCGCGCCGGATTCGCCAGCAAACTGGCAGGGGAAAGAATGGCTTCGCACTTGGAACGCATTAAAAAAACACTCGGCCGCCACGGGCTGCCGGCTGGTGTGTTCGTGATCGGCCTGGCGCTCTCCGCTTATGCCTACGTGGACCGCGCGCAACGCAGTGAAGCGGAACAGCTCAGCGAATTGCAGGAAGTTGCAAAGAACTATGCCTCGCTGTTGCGGCACCGGCTCGACCTGTACGTGAGCGCAAGCCGGGCGCTGGCGGCCTTTTTCAGCGCCTCTAACGATGTCCAGCCCGCAGAATTCGACCACTATATCAACGCCAGCCGGATGTTCGAAAAGTTGGAGGGGATCAGTTCGTTCGGCTACCTGCCCAAGGTGCCTGCCGCACAGGCCGATCGCTTCGAGGCCGAGGCGAGCCTGCTCTTTCCGCGCTACCGCATCCTGAATCGGCGCGCTGGTGTCGATGCCTACTTTCCTCTGCTGTATGGCCAGCATGGCGGCGACCCGGCCCGTGCCGGCCGGCTGCGCGGCTTCGATTTTTCGGCGGTTCCCGAGCGCCGCGCCGCGATGCGGGAGGCCGAGGCTCGCGATGAACCGGTCGCCACCCGGCTCCACATGGCGCTGCGCGATGCGAGCAAGCGTCCCGTGGTGCTGATATTCGCTCCGGTACGGGCATCCCGGCCAGGCGCCGGCACTGCCACGGCACAGCGCGACAATCTGACCGGCTTCGTATTTTCAGCGCTGTATGTGAACCACTTGTTTCTGAACTTCGACGATGGGCACCTGGCCCGGTACTTCGACCTCGAAGTGTTCCAGGATAGCGTTGCAGCCAACAATATTGTATTCGACGGCGACCAGCGGCCCCACGCCCTGGAGGCGAAATCGGACCAACTGCTGGCGCACCGCGCCGAAGTGCAGTTCGCCTACCGCACTTGGCTGGTCTATTTTTATGCGAAACAGGCCGACCTGGGACCCAAGTCCAGGCGCGCGGGAGCGCAGGTGTTCGCTATCGGACTCTTGCTTGCCTTGATCGCGGGCTATGCCACGGCGGCCTGGCCGCGCTATCTGTCACGCAAGCGCGCGATTGTCGACTTCAGGGAACGGTTTGGCGGTTTTTTCGCCCACCATCCGTTCGCAGTCTATGCACTGGACCCTCAGCGCCGATTCATCCAGGTCAACCAGCAGATGGCCAAGGAACTCGGGGTGAGCGGCGAAGCGCTGATCGGCACCACGGACGACAGGTTTATCGCAGCCGGGCAGCGCGACGCGGCGGCGCGGCATTTCGACGAAGTCCTTGCCGGGCACGCTGTTGCTTACACCACCCAAATCACTGCCGCCAACGGGCGCAGCTCGGACCTCTCGATCGTCATGATACCGATGAATGTGGCCGATAAGCTCAGCCATGTGCTGGTGTTCGCCGAAAACATCACCGACCGCAAACAAGCCGAGATGGCGCTCTACGAATCCAGGCAAATGTTGCAGCTCATACTAGACAATATTCCGCAAAACGTCTTCTGGAAAAACATCGACAGTCAATATCAGGGAGGTAACCGCTCATTGCTGGAGGTGGCCGGCCTGCAAAGCATCGATCAGTTGCTCGGCAAGACAGATGCGGACTTGCGCTGGCGCGATCAGGCGGCGCATTTCCATCAGGTCGACCGCGAGGTGATGCGCTCAGGGGTGGCACGCATGCGCATGCAGGCCACCGACGTCCGCTCGGATGGCACGGAATGCTGGATCGAAACCAGCAAAATTCCCTTGAAAGATGACCAAGGGAAGGTGGTCGGCGTTCTTGCTGTCACCGAGGACATTACAGCGCGCAAATACATGGAGCAGGAGCTGTTCCGGCGCGCGAACTTCGACAGTCTGACCGGACTGCCGAACCGGGGATACTTCCAGAGCCAGCTGGAGGAGGCGGTCAAGCGGGCGCAGCGCCGCAATGGCCTGGCGCTGATGTACTTCGACATCGACCGCTTCAAGCAGATCAACGATACCTACGGGCACGACGTGGGAGACCAGGTGATTCGCATGTATGCCCAGCGCGTCCGCGCGATGCTGCGCGAGTCCGATTTCATGGCGCGGCTCGGTGGCGACGAATTCGTCCTGATCGTCGAAGGGATGACCGGGGAGAAAGATGGCGCGGTTCTCGCGCACAAACTGGTCGAGGCGATGGTGCCGCTTTTCGATGTCGGAGCCATCCTGCTGCAAGTGAGCAGCAGTATCGGTGTCGCCTATTTTGAAGCCGGCATGACACCGGACCTGCTGCTCAGGGCGGCCGACCAGGCGATGTACGATGCCAAGCGTGCGGGCAGGAATTGCTTCCGGCTAGCTGCGAGCGGGCCGCCATCCGGACGCGCCGGCGCCGGCGGCCCCCCCCGCATGAAGGCGATGCCGCGCCGATCGGCTCATTGGCAGGCAGGAGGCGGCTCACTTTGGCGGCGTGCCGTCCCGGCAGGGCGGGCGGAAACGGCGGACGCCAGGGCAAAAACAGGCCGCCAATCGCCGCCGGCAAAGGCTTTTCGCGTAAAATCGCGGGAATTTCTTTTTTCGCCGCACCGGATCGGCAAGCCTCGCGCCGGTCGGCTCCGAAGCGAGCGCTGCCCAGGTGGCGGAGAGAGCGCCATTGAAACGGCGCTCTATTGACCTATTCTCTATTTTGGAATCACACGCATGAGCATTAAATCCGACAAATGGATCCGCAAAATGGCCGCGGAAACGGGCATGATCGAGCCTTTCGAGCCGGGCCAGGTCAAGGAACGCGATGGCCAGCGCATCGTTTCATACGGCACGTCGAGCTACGGTTACGACATCCGCTGCGCCGATGAATTCAAGCTGTTCACCAACATCAATACCACCATCGTCGACCCGAAGAATTTTGACGAAAACAATTTCGTCGATGTCTCGGGCAAGGGCTTTTGCATCATTCCGCCCAATTCGTTCGCGCTGGCGCGCACCGTGGAGTACTTCCGTATTCCGCGCAATGTGCTGACCATCTGCCTCGGTAAATCGACCTACGCCCGCTGCGGCATTATCGTCAACGTCACCCCGTTCGAGCCGGAATGGGAAGGTTTTGTCACGCTGGAGTTTTCCAACACCACGCCGCTGCCGGCAAAGATCTATGCCAACGAAGGCGTGGCCCAGGTGCTGTTCTTCGAATCGGACGAAGTGTGCGAAGTGTCGTACAAGGACCGTGGCGGCAAATATCAGGGGCAGGTCGGGGTCACGCTTCCCAAGGCCTGATTGCCGCAGCCGGCTATCGATAGCCGGCCTTGCGCAAGAGATGGATCAGGTAGCGGACGCCGGACCCGCTTAATGCCAGCGCCGGGATCGAGCGGATGGTTTCTTCAATGCGCGATCCGGGGTCGTCCGAGACCATCACGAAGGTGCCATTCATCGCCGATTCCAGGACCACCACGCCGGCCGGGTGACGGTAGCGCGTGAGTGGGTAGGCGGCGGCGATCCAGAGCGTTCGCGCCGCATCGAGCGCAAAGAATGGCTGCAGCATGGCGAGATGCTTGCCGTAGTTACTCTGCGCGCCGTGATGCGGCACCATTTTCGTACACGACAGCGCAAGCTCCGCACGGTAGTACAGCGCCAGCTCGTCGAGCGAGGCCCGATTGCGAAAGCCGATATCGCCCAGCCCCAGCCAACCGACGCGACGGGTCCAATCCCGGGCGTCATAGTCGAAATGGTATCCCACGTTGCGCTCCACGCTGAAGCGGCTGTCGGCGCTCTGGCCCGAGGTGCACGGGCCGGAGTACAGGCAAAGCGAGACCTCGTTATAGTCGCCAAATACGCGGGCGTCGTCCTCGGTCAGGTTTTGATAGGCTTTCCCCAGCAGCTTTTTGACCGACGGCCCGCTTGGTGCGGCGCCATTGCATGCCTGTGCCGGCTTGGGCGGATTGTCGAGCGCATCAAACAGTGCGGTCAGGATCTTTTCAGTAACGCGAGGATTGGCGGCCTTTCCGCTGACCGTTTTCGCAGCGCGTTCCATGACCTTCTTGAGCTCCGCAAATTCGACCTTGGCGAACAGGGTCTTGACAAGGTCCGCATGGTTCGTCTCGCGCGAGTAGAAACGAAACATCCAGTCCGCGCCCTTGACATGGTAGGTGACGTTGGGCGCGTTCGGTTTCGCCGGATCCGGATCGATCCGTTCGAGCAGATCGTCCGGACCGTCGCCATCGCGGTCGAATTGTTCGGACAGCGTACGGAGTACCCACAGCGATGTGAGGGCATCTCTGATCTCCGCAAGGCTGCGCCCATCCAGCACGTAGCAGCACAGCAGCCAGACCAGCAGCTTGTTGTCCAGGCTGTGCGGCAGGAACACGCGCTTGAATGTATAGCCGTCGGCGAGTAGCAGCGCCACGCCGTTGCAGTGGTCCATGTCGAAACTTGAAATGACGAGCCAGTCGAATGCTTTTTCGCCGGTGGATCGCCGCAGACCCTTCAGCAAGATGCCGATCGTGCCCGGATTGCCCGATCCGCAATCGTAGATGTAGCGGAATGGCTTGTTCGCCACCCGCATGTCCGCCATATGAAAGCCGCCCTGGCCGACCGGGTGCTGGACGCGCCTGACGAGTATCTCGTGCATGAAAACTCTCCCATGGATGGACTTGCGATGGCTGCCAGCTTGCCACGGCGCGTCCCATCGAATACTCCTCAATTGTCACGCGGGCGGCCGCGCGTCCCCAAAAAAAAGGAACCCGAAGGTTCCTTTCATGCGTGCTGCATGGATTGGTGATTACTGGCGCACGCAATCGACGAAATAACCGCGCTTGCCATCGACTTCGCGCTTGACCAGGCCGTGCACGTCGGTCTCGAAGCCGGGGAAGCGCTCGTTGAAGTCGCGCGCGAAGCGCAGGTAGTCGACGATGGTCTTGTTGAAGCGCTCGCCCGGGATCAGCAGCGGAATGCCCGGCGGGTAAGGCGTCAGCAAGATCGCCGTGATGCGGCCTTCCAGCTCCTCGATGGCCACGCGCTCGATCTCGCGGTGCGCCATCTTGGCAAAGGCGTCGGACGGCTTCATCGCCGGGATCATGTCGGACAGGTACATCTCGGTGGTCAGGCGCGCCACGTCGTAAGTCTTGTAGAAGTCGTGGATCTGCTGGCACAGGTCGCGCAGGCCCATCGCTTCGTAGCGCGGGTTGGCCGCCGCGAACTCCGGCAGGATGCGCCACATCGGCTGGTTCTTGTCGTAGTCGTCCTTGAACTGCTGCAGCGCCGTGACCAGCGTATTCCAGCGGCCCTTGGTGATCCCGATGGTGAACATGATGAAGAACGAGTACAGCCCGCACTTCTCGATGATCACGCCGTGTTCGGCCAGGTACTTGGTGACGATCGACGCCGGAATGCCGGAATCGCCGAACACGCCGTCGAGCGTCAGGCCCGGGGTGACCACGGTGGCCTTGATCGGGTCGAGCATGTTGAAGCCCGGGGCCAGGTTGCCGAAACCGTGCCAGTCGTCCTCGGCGCGGATCATCCAGTCGTCCTGGGTGCCGATGCCTTCTTCCGAGAAGGTGTCCGGGCCCCACACCTGGAACCACCAGTCGTTGCCGAATTCGGCGTCGACCTTCTTCATGGCGCGGCGGAAGTCGAGCGCTTCGAAAATGGACTCCTCGACCAGCGCGGTGCCGCCCGGCGCTTCCATCATGGCCGCGGCCACGTCGCACGAGGCGATGATCGAATACTGCGGCGAGGTCGAGGTGTGCATCAGGTAAGCCTCGTTGAAGGCATCCTGGTCCAGCTTGACCGTTTCCGATTCGCGCACCAGCACTTGCGAGGCCTGCGACAGGCCGGCCAGCAATTTGTGGGTCGACTGGGTCGAGAAGATCATCGACTCCTTGGCGCGCGGACGGTCCTTGCCGATCGCGTGCATGTTCTTGTAGAAGTCGTGGAAGGTCGCGTGCGGCAGCCACGCTTCGTCGAAGTGCAGGGTGTCGATCTTGCCGTCCAACATTTCGCGCAGGGTCTCGACGTTGTACACCACGCCGTCGTAGGTCGACTGGGTGATGGTCAGGATGCGCGGCTTCTTGTTGACGGCTTCGCGCGCGAACGGATTGGCTTCGATCTTGCGGGCGATCGATTCGGGCGTGAATTCTTCGAGCGGGATCGGGCCGATGATGCCGAGGTGGTTCCGGGTCGGCATCAGGAACACGGGAATCGCGCCGCACATGATGATCGAGTGCAGGATCGACTTGTGGCAGTTACGGTCCACCACGACGATGTCGCCGGGGGCGACCGTGGAGTGCCACACCATCTTGTTCGAGGTCGAGGTGCCGTTGGTGACGAAGTAGCAGTGGTCGGCATTGAAGATGCGCGCCGCGTTGCGTTCCGACTTGGCGACCGGGCCGGTGTGGTCGAGCAGCTGGCCGAGTTCTTCGACGGCGTTGCAGACGTCGGCGCGCAGCATGTTCTCGCCGAAGAACTGGTGGAACATCTGGCCGATCGGCGACTTCAGGAAGGCCACGCCGCCCGAGTGGCCGGGGCAGTGCCAGGAGTACGAACCGTCGTTGGCGTAGTTGACCAGCGCGCGGAAAAACGGCGGCGCCAGGCCGTCCAGGTAGGACTTGGCTTCGCGGATGATGTGGCGCGCCACGAATTCGGGCGTGTCCTCGAACATGTGGATGAAGCCGTGCAGCTCGCGCAGGATATCGTTCGGGATGTGGCGCGAGGTGCGCGTTTCGCCGTAGATGTAGATCGGGATGTCCGAGTTCTTGTGGCGGATCTCCTTGACGAACGCGCGCAGCGCGATCAGGGCCGAATCGGTGTCTTCGATCGAGCCGGAGCCGAATTCCTCGTCATCGATCGACAGCACGAAGGCCGACGCGCGCGACTGCTGCTGCGCGAACTGCGACAGGTCGCCGTAGCTGGTGACGCCGAGTACCTCCATGCCCTCTTTTTCCATCGCCTCGGCGAGCGCGCGGATGCCGAGGCCGGAAGTGTTCTCGGAACGAAAATCCTCGTCGATGATGACGATTGGGAAACGAAATTTCATGGACAGCTCCAAAGCGAAGCGCCGTGAGGATGTCCACGCCTGTGCGGGACGCCGCTCACGGCACCGGTCAAAAAAAGAAGAAGCGGATTTTCGCAGAAATGGCGGCAATCCGGTGAAAAACTTTTGCTAGATTAACTACAAGCGGACCGTAGTGTCGCACAACAGGGGCGCGCGTGCGGCGCGCGCGCCAAACGCCGTCTTTTTAGTGGGCCGCGGCCGCGCCGGCGCCCATCAGCGCACCGATCGGATCGACGTGCAGCCAGGCGAACACGCCGAGCAAAATGCCGACCGCGGCGACCGCGTAGGCGCCGATCATCAGCCATTATTTACGCGTCAGCAGGGTGATCGCCGCCAGCGAAATGGCGATCTGTTCGGCCGTGGTGGCCAGCGCCCACTGGTGATGCTGGTGCATCTTGGCGTCGGACTTATGATTCCACTCGTCGGCCTTGGCGTCGAGCGCTTCGGCATCCTTGCGGATGTCGTCTTTTTCAAGCTTGTAGCGCGCCACGTCGGCCTTGTATTTTTCCGGGTCGACGCCGGGCAGCACCATCGCCAGTTCGGCCAGGTTCTGCTTGTTCGCTTGGCCTGGTAGTAGTTCCAGCTGTTGGCGGCCTTGGTCTTTTCGATCGCGGCGTTATTCTTGAACAGCGCCGCATCGTTCTGGGTGGCGCCGCCCTGGTAGCCGAACATGGCGCCGACCGTGGCCAGCACCGCCGTCATCACCGCGATATTGTTGGAGAAGGTGTCGCTGCCGTGGGCGGCGTGTTCGAGCGCGTGGTCGTGCGGTCCGTGTACGTGAAAACCGTGTCCTGACATGGGAATTAACTCGCTTTACTATAAGTGACGAAGGCGTAATCGAAGCCATTGCTGGCCGAATGGTGTGGTTCGCGCGCGGTCTCGGTCCATGCGGCCGGGTCGAGCGGTGGGAAAAAGGCATCGCAGGCGAAGCTGTGCGCGATCTCGGTGACGATCACCTGCTGCGCCAGGTCCAGCGTCTGCGCATACACCTGGGCCCCGCCGATGACGAAGGCCGAAGCGTCGCCAGCGCCATCGCCGCCTTGCACCAGCGCCAGCGCCTGCGGCACCGAAGCTGCCCGTTCCACGCCCTCATGGAACCAGTCCGGATTGCTGGTAATGACGATATTGCGCCGGTTCGGCAGCGGGCGGCCGATCGACTCGAAGGTCTTGCGGCCCATGATGATCGGGTGGCCCGTGGTCAGGCGCTTGAAGTGCGCCAGGTCTTCCGGCAGGCGCCAGGGCAGGGTGTTGTCGATGCCGATGCCGCGCGCGGCGTCCATCGCAACAATGAGTGAGAGTGTTGTCATAAGGCCTCGGTGTTTCCAAACAAATCAGAAGGTGCTCATTATCATGCAAATCGGCGACTTCGCGAGATTTTGATCTGTCGAATGCCCTGTTGAGCCGTTGCTTCGCCCCGATGTTTCAAATTGAAAAGTCACAAACTCTCACACCTTGTTTTGTTGTAAAGCATTAATTACAAAGGGGAAATTGGCAAATTAAAAATTAAGTGTTGGGATAAAACGTCACGCATTAATTTCTGTATGGCAACTGCGTTCCTGTGCTGTATCGTATTCCAACACTCGCCGCAACATGGATGGATAGCGCAGGTTTTTCTTGTCAGATTGCAAGACGATGACTGCCGGGACCGCGCAGCGGGTGCCCTATTTTGGAGATCAGATGAAGCACCCACTCAGTAACAGCAACGGCGCCCGCCCGCGCGCCACGCTGGCATTACAGGATGGCACCCTGTTCGAAGGCAGCGCCATCGGTGCCATCGGCCACACCAGCGGTGAAGTCGTATTCAATACCGCCATGACCGGCTACCAGGAAGTGCTGACCGATCCGAGCTACACGCGCCAGATCGTCACGCTCACCTATCCCCACATCGGCAACACCGGCATCAACAGCGAAGACGGCGAATCGGCGCGCGTGCAGGCCGCCGGCCTGATTATCCGCGACCTGCCTTTGCTGGCCTCGAATTTCCGCTCCACCCAAAGCCTGTCCGACTACCTGGTGCAGCAGGGCGTGGTGGCGATTGCCGACATCGACACCCGCAAGCTGACCCGCCTGCTGCGCGAAAAAGGGGCGCAGAACGGCGCCATCGTGGTCGGCGGCGAGCCGGGCCAGGCGCTGGCCCTGGCACGCGCCTTCCCCGGCCTGGAAGGCATGGACCTGGCGCGCGTCGCCTCGACCAGCGCGCCCTACGAATGGACCGAAGGCCTGTGGCAGCTGGGCGCCGGCTACGCGCCGCTCCCGGCCCCGCGGCTGCACGTGGTGGCCTACGACTACGGCGTCAAGACCAATATCCTGCGCATGCTGGCCGGGCGCGGCTGCCGCGTCACCGTGCTGCCCGCGCAATCGAGCGCGCAAGAGGCGCTGGCGCTGGCCCCGGACGGCATTTTCCTGTCCAACGGCCCGGGCGATCCGCAAGCCTGCGACTACGCCATCGAGGCCGCGCGCACCCTGATCGACAGCGGCACGCCGGTGTTCGGCATCTGCCTCGGGCACCAGATCATGGCGCTCGCCTCGGGCGCGCGCACGGTCAAGATGAAGTTCGGCCACCGCGGCGCCAACCACCCGGTGCAGGACCTGGCCAGCGGCAAGGTCGCCATCACCTCCCAGAACCACGGTTTCGCGGTCGATGCGGCCACCTTGCCGGCCAACTGCCGCGTCACCCACGTGTCGCTGTTCGACGGCACGCTGCAAGGCTTCGAGCGTCTCGACAAGCCAGCCTTCTGCTTCCAGGGCCACCCCGAAGCCTCACCCGGTCCGCACGACCTGGCCGTACTGTTCGACAAATTCGTTACCATGATGGAAAGGCGTAAACATGCCTAAGCGTTCAGACATCCGTAGCATCCTGATTATCGGCGCCGGCCCGATCGTGATCGGCCAGGCTTGCGAATTCGATTATTCCGGGGCCCAGGCCTGCAAGGCGCTGCGCGAGGAAGGCTACAAGGTCATCCTCGTCAACAGCAACCCGGCCACCATCATGACCGACCCCGAAATGGCCGATGCCACTTACATCGAGCCGATCGCCTGGGAAGTGGTGGCGCGCATCATCGCCAAGGAGCGTCCCGACGCCATCCTGCCGACCATGGGCGGGCAGACCGCGCTCAATTGCGCGCTCGACCTGCACCGCCACGGCGTGCTGGCCGAATTCGGCGTCGAACTGATCGGCGCCACGCCGGAAGCGATCGACAAGGCCGAGGACCGCGCCAAGTTCAAGGCCGCCATGACCAGCATCGGCCTGGCCTCGGCCCGCTCGGGCGTGGCCCACAGCATGGCCGAAGCCTGGGAAGCGCAAGGTGCGCTTGGCTTTCCGGTGGTGATCCGGCCCTCGTTCACGATGGGCGGCAGCGGCGGCGGCATCGCCTACGATGCGGCGCAGTTCCACACCATCTGCCAGCGCGGGCTGGAACTGTCGCCCACCAACGAACTGCTGATCGAAGAATCGCTGCTCGGGTGGAAAGAGTTCGAGATGGAAGTCGTGCGCGACAAGCTCGATAACTGCATCATCGTCTGCTCCATCGAAAACCTCGACCCGATGGGCGTGCACACGGGCGACTCGATCACCGTGGCGCCGGCGCAAACGCTGACCGACAAGGAATACCAGATCATGCGCAACGCCTCGGTGGCGGTGCTGCGCGAAGTGGGCGTCGACACCGGCGGCTCGAACGTGCAGTTCGCGGTCAATCCGGCGGACGGGCGCATGATCGTCATCGAAATGAACCCGCGCGTCTCGCGCTCGTCGGCGCTGGCCTCCAAGGCAACCGGCTTTCCGATTGCGCGCGTGGCCGCCAAGCTGGCGGTCGGCTTCACCCTCGACGAACTGCGCAACGAGATCACCGGCGGTGCCATGCCGGCCTCGTTCGAGCCGTCGATCGACTACGTGGTCACCAAGATCCCGCGCTTCGCCTTTGAGAAATTCGCCGGCGCGGACGAGCACCTGACCACCCAAATGAAATCGGTGGGCGAGGTGATGGCGATCGGCCGCACCTTCCAGGAATCGTTCCAGAAAGCCTTGCGCGGGCTCGACATCGGCGTCGACGGCGTGCGCCGCGACGGCATGCAGACCGGGCGCGCCGTGATCGAAGAAGAATTGTCGAAACCGGGTCCGGACCGCATCTGGTACGTTGGCGAAGCCTTCGCCCAGGGTTTCACCCAGGATGAAGTGCATGCGTGCAGCGCCATCGATCCCTGGTTCCTGGCGCAGATCCACGACCTGGTCGAGGTCGAGCAGTGGCTCGAACAGCAAACCCTGGCCACGCTCGACAAGCCGGTCATGTACCGCCTCAAGCAGCAGGGTTTCGGCGACCGCCGCCTGGCGGCGCTGCTGGGCGCCACCGAACAGGCGGTGCGCCAAGCGCGCCACGCGCTCGGCGTGCGCCCGGTGTACAAGCGGGTCGACACCTGCGCGGCCGAATTTTCGACCAGCACCGCCTATCTGTACTCCACCTACGATGAAGAATGCGAAGCGGCGCCTAGTACGCGCAGCAAGATGATGGTGCTGGGCGGCGGCCCGAACCGCATCGGCCAGGGCATCGAATTCGACTACTGCTGCGTGCACGCGGCGATGGCCCTGCGTGCCGATGGCTATGAAACCATCATGGTCAACTGCAATCCCGAAACCGTCTCGACCGACTTCGATACCTCCGACCGCCTGTATTTCGAGCCGGTGACGCTGGAAGACGTGCTGGAAATCGTCGCCCTCGAAAAGCCGGCCGGCGTGATCGTGCAGTACGGCGGCCAGACTCCGCTGAAGCTGGCGCTGGCGCTGGAAGCGGCCGGCGTGCCGATCATCGGCACCTCGCCCGACATGATCGACGCCGCCGAAGACCGCGAACGCTTCCAGCAATTCCTGCAAAAGCTGGACCTGCGCCAGCCGCAGAACCGCACCGCGCGCACCGAGGTCGACGCGGTGCGCCTGGCCCATGAAATCGGTTATCCGCTGGTGGTGCGTCCCTCGTATGTGCTGGGCGGGCGCGCCATGGAAATCGTGCACGAGCAGGCCGACCTGGAACGCTACATGCGCGAAGCGGTCACGGTCTCGCACGATTCGCCGGTGCTGCTGGACCGCTTCCTGAACGACGCCATCGAGATCGACGTCGACTGCGTGTGCGACGGCGCGCGCACCCTGATCGGCGGCGTGATGGAGCATATCGAGCAGGCCGGCATCCACTCGGGCGACTCGGCCTGTTCGCTGCCGCCGCATTCGCTGAGCGCCGCCACGGTGGCCGAGATCAAGCGCCAGACCGCCCTCATGGCGCTGGAACTGAACGTGGTCGGCCTGATGAACGTGCAGTTCGCGGTCCAGCAAAAGCGGGTCGACGGGCGCGTGCATGACGTGGTCTACGTGCTCGAAGTGAACCCGCGCGCCTCGCGCACCGTGCCGTTCGTGTCCAAGGCGACCGGACTGCAACTGGCGAAAATCGCCGCGCGCTGCATGGCCGGCCAGTCTTTGGCGAGCCAGGGCATGCTGGAAGAAGCGGTGGCGCCGTGCTTCAGCGTCAAGGAAGCGGTGTTCCCGTTCGCGAAATTCCCCGGCGTGGACACGATACTCAGCCCGGAAATGCGCTCGACCGGCGAAGTGATGGGGGTCGGCCCGACCTTCGGCGAAGCCTTCTTCAAGGCCCAGCTGGGCGCCTCGGTCAAGGTGCCGCGCGCCGGCCTGGTGTACCTGCGCGTCAAGCGCGGCGACCAGGCGCGCGCGGTGGTGCTGGCGCGCCAGCTGCTCGGTGCCGGCTTCACCCTGGGCGCCAGCCTGGTGACGGCCACCGTCATCCGCGCCGC
Organism: Massilia frigida; assembly: GCF_011682175.1. Taxonomy (GTDB): domain Bacteria; phylum Pseudomonadota; class Gammaproteobacteria; order Burkholderiales; family Burkholderiaceae_D; genus Telluria_A; species Telluria_A frigida. Next base: position 51,424 of record NZ_WHJG01000033.1, on the reverse strand, counting down.
CGACCTGGAGGTGGAGGATATCGAGGATGCCGTCATCCTGGAACGCCTGGCCGCGCGCCAGATCGCCATGATGGTCCTGACGGTCGATGAAAAACGCAGCGCCGTGGTGGCCTCGCGGCCGCTGCGGGTGGCGGCGCTGGCGGCCGGCACAGTAGTGTGCACCACCATCGCCGGCGCCGAATGCATGTTCGAAGCGGCCCGCCACGCCGACAGCTACGGCCTGGCCTCGCTGCAGGAACTGCACGCCAAGCACCCCGAGGCGGCACCGGCGCCGCCCGCGCGCGCGCTGCCCAGCGCCGCCGACCTGGCGGCGGCGTCCACCGTCCTGCCCGAGCGGCGCGCACGTTCGCGCGAACGCACGGCCGGCGGCACGCCGCTCAAGCTGTTCATCCGCCAGCCGTTCACCGAGTCGGACGCCGAGCAGCAGCGCCTGATCGGCGACATCATGGACCTGATCGACAGCGCCAACGGCATGCCGCACCCGTTCGACTACCTGACCGGCACCCGCGCCGAAAGCGCGGACACCTTCAAGAAGTCGTTCGAACGCGATTACCACCTGCCGTTCACGCCCAAGAACTTCCGCGACCACCGTCTCGGATTGCTCGACCATGCCGATGCGGTGGTCAATATCCGGGTCGGCATGAGCGAAAGCAGCGCCTTCGAGCTGGGCTACCACATCTTCAAGGGCCGCTGCACGCCGGTACTGTTCCTGGTATGGAAGCACGCACCGATCAAGACCACCCTGATCCGCGAGCTGCAAGACCTGTGCGACGTGACGTATCTCGAATTCGAGCACGTCGACGAGCTGCGCAAGGGCATCCACGCATTTTTCAGCACCATCCGGCACGGCGCAAGCACGACCACCACTTCGTAGTCATACAAGGAGGAACGCATGTTCGATAACATGAAAATCAGGACCCTGGTGATGGGAGTCCTCGGCTTCCTGATCGTGCTGATGGTTACCATCGGCGCGATGGGGATCTACAGCGGACGACATTCGGTCGGGCTGGTACGCGACGTCACCGTCGAAGACCAGCGCAACACCAATGTACAATCGGCCATCCGGCTCGAAATGGAACTCAATCGCAGCCAGATCCTGCAAGCGCTCCAGCACAATCCGGTGCTGAGCTGGGCGCAACTGCACGACCACGCGCTGACGGTCCACTTCGACCAGATCGACGCGATCGCCGGGCGTACCGCCAAGCGCTGGGAAGAGTACATCGCCGGGGTCAGGTCGCCCGAGGAAAAGCGCCTGGCGCAGGAGTGGTATGCCAAGAGCGACGGACTGGGGATCGAGAACGTGCGCGCGGCGGCGGCCTTCATCAAGGCCGAGAAATGGGACGACGCCGAGATGGTCCTGATCAAGAAGATCAACCCGGGCTACCGCATCGGCGACGCCACCCTGGCCACGCTCAAGGAACTGGCCGACAAACGCGTCAAGGCCGATGACGAGATGGTCAATTCCAGCCTGGCGCGCATCGCGTACGGCATGATGGGCATCCTGGTGGTCGGCGTGGTGCTGGGCATGGCGGTGGGCTGGACCCTGGTCAAGGCCATTTCGGCACCGCTGCAGGAAGCCATGCAGATCGCCATGCGCGTCGCCGACGGCGATCTGACCGGACAGATTGTCTCGCACGGGCGCAACGAGATCGGCGCCTTGCTGGGCGCGATGGCCAAGATGAAATCGAACCTGGCCGACATCGTCTCGGAGGTACGCAGCAGCACCGACACCATTTCCAGCGCATCGAGCGAAATCGCGGCCGGCAATACCGACCTGTCGGACCGCACCAGCTCCCAGGCCAGTTCGCTGGAGCAGACCGCCGCCTCGATGGAAGAATTGACCTCCACCGTGCGCCAGAACGCCGACAATGCGCGCCAGGCCAATGTGCTGGCGATGTCGGCGTCGGAAGTGGCCAGCAAGGGCGGGCTGGTGGTGGCGCAGGTGGTCGAGACCATGGGCTCGATCAATGCCTCGTCGAAGAAGATCGTCGACATCATCGCCGTCATCGACGGCATTGCGTTCCAGACCAATATCCTGGCGCTCAACGCCGCCGTCGAAGCGGCGCGCGCCGGCGAACAGGGGCGCGGCTTTGCGGTGGTGGCATCCGAAGTACGCAACCTGGCGCAGCGTTCGGCCGGCGCCGCCAAGGAAATCAAGGAACTGATTGGCGATTCGGTCGAAAAAGTCGACAGCGGCGCCAAGCTGGTCGACCAGGCCGGCCTGACGATGCAGGAAATCGTCACCAGCATCCATCGCGTGACCGACATCATGGGCGAAATCACCACCGCCAGCGCCGAGCAGACGGCCGGCATCGACCAGATCAATGAAGCGGTCGGGCAGATGGACTCGATCACCCAGCAAAATGTGGCGCTGGTGGAGGAAGCGGCGGCCGCCGCCGGACTGCTGCAAGAGCAGGCCGGCACGCTGACCCAGGTGGTCAGCGTGTTCAAGCTCGATGGCAGCCGTGCAGCGGCAGCGCCAGCGCGCATGGCGCCGCCGCGCAAGGCCGCGCCGGTAGCGCCGCGCTTGGCGGGCAAGAGCGCGCCGGTCGTCAAGAAAGCCGCCGCGCCCAAGCCGGCCCCGCAAAAGCGCGCCGCTACCACGGCCGCCGAATCGGATTGGGAAGAGTTCTGATCGGACCCGCAGGCCCATGGCGGCGCCCGCGCCGCCATGGGCCTGCGCGCCGGTATCATGATGCCGGCCATATTGTATGTGGACTATTGCACAAGCTTGTCGCGGTGCCTGGCATAAGCGACGGCAGTGTACTGGCATTCGACCGTCCCCACGACCGCCTGTATGCGGGCGCGGGAAGCACTGTCCGGGTGCTGGAGCGGGCCAGCAAACCGGGTGAGGATGGCCAGGTAGCGCCGCTGGCGAACAACGCCGGTTCCCTCGCGGTGATCAGCGCTTTCGCATTCTGAGGCAAAGGGCGGCGCCTGCGCAATGGCGGGCGCCGCCCCGGTTCACACCGCGACCGGCGCCTTGATGGACGCGTGCGATTCGTAGCCGACGACCTCGAAGTCCTCGAACTTGTAGTCGAACAGCGAGTCCGGCTTGCGCTTGATGACCAGGCGCGGCAGCGCGAACGGTTCGCGCGAGAGCTGCAGGTCGACCTGCTCCATATGGTTCGAGTACAGGTGGCAGTCGCCACCGGTCCACACGAAGTCGCCTACTTCCAGGCCGGCTTGCTGCGCCAGCATGTGGGTCAGGATCGCGTACGAGGCGATATTGAACGGCACCCCCAGGAAGATATCGGCGCTGCGCTGGTACAGCTGGCACGACAGCTTGCCGTCGGCAACATAAAACTGGAACAGGGCATGGCAGGGCGGCAGCTTCATGTTCGGAATGTCCGCCACGTTCCAGGCCGAGACGATCATGCGGCGCGAGTCGGGCGTATTCCTGATCTGGTCGAGCACCTGGCTGATCTGGTCGATGTGCTCCCCGCTTGGGGTGGGCCAGCTGCGCCACTGATAGCCGTAGATGGGACCCAGGTCGCCATTGGCGTCGGCCCAGTCGTCCCAGATGCTCACGCCATGGTCCTTGAGGTAGCCGATGTTGGTGGACCCCGCGAGGAACCAGATCAGCTCATGGATGATGGATTTGAGGTGCACCTTCTTGGTCGTCACCAGCGGGAAACCGTCTTGCAGGTTGAAGCGCATCTGATGGCCGAAGACGGAGCGGGTACCGGTGCCGGTGCGGTCGGTTTTTTCGGTGCCATGGTCTTTCACATGGCGCATGAAGTCGAGGTATTGGCGCATCGCTAAAACTGCTGATTATAACTCACTGGCCGGCCAGGCCCCTGGCCAGCAGCTCGATGCTGTCGCGCACGCGCTGGTCGGGCAGGCCGGCCAGGTTCTCGCCCACGTACAGCTCCACGATGCTGGTATCGGCCAGGGCGCCCGGCGCGGCGCGGCCGAACAGCCACACCTGGTGGTCGTGCGCGACGCGGTTGCGGATCTCGATTGCGCGTTCGCGGCTGACCGGCAGGTGCAGATGCAGCATGTTGGCCTGCGGGCGGGCCGGATTGATGCGGATGGCCGGATAATCGCGCAGCACCTCGTACAGCCACTCGGTGCGGCGGAAATAGTGCGGCATGGCGGCGATGCGGGCATCGAACTGCATCGCCGCCGACACCACGTAGGGCGAGCGGTGGATCACATTGCCGCCCTGGCGCCGGAACCACTCGGCCGCGCGCTCGACGAACGAACGGCTGCCGGCCAGCATGGCGCCACCCAGGCCGCCGATGCCCTTGTACAGCGACACGTAGACCGAATCGAAGCCGGCGGCGATCTTGCGCGGCGTGCGCTTGTAGGCGGCGGCCGCCTCCCACAGGCGGGCGCCGTCCATGTGCAGGTGCGCGTTGCGGGTGCGGCAATGGGCCTTGATCGCATCGAGCTGCTCCCAGTCCGGATTCTGGCCGCCGATTTCGCGCATGGGCACCTCGATGGCGACGGCGCCCAGTTTATCGGGAAGCGCGCGCAAGTCGGCCGCCGTCCACGGGCGATGGCGTTCGCCCGCCACTAGCGCGTGGAAGTGGCCGAGCAGCTGGTAGTTCGATTTTTCGTGGACCAGGATGTGGGAGGTCGGATGGAGCGCCACGAGGGTGCTGGCGCGGTCCTCGCAAGCCAGGCGCAGCGCCGTGACCTGGGCCATGGTTCCGCTGATGCAGAACACGGCCGCCTCGAAGCCGAGCAGGGTGGCGATTTTCTCCTCGAACTGCTCGACCAGCGCGCCGTTGCCGTAGACATCATGTGCGACATGATTATCCTCGCACCACGCGGCCATGGCCCGGAACGTCTCGGCCGGCGTACGCGCCCGATGGCCCGGCAGCACCGTATGGCAGTGTTGAAACAACTCGGCATCCGTCAAAACACACTCCTTCGGCAACTAATTCCCCAACCGGGGTCTGACCTCTGACTCGAAATTTTGCAAAATCGCGAACAGGCCCGGTTTGCAAAGATGTTCTTTAATACTGTTCAGTCCTCGCATTGCGTTCAAACCCCGTGTTTGGTCGCTTTTCTCCGTCAGAGTATTGCGTCGGTAAAAAGTTTTGAGTCAGAGGTCAGACCCCGGTTAGGAAAAGTTTCGAATCAGAGGTCAGACCCCGGTTTGGGGGTCAGGCGGCTTCGTGGGCGATGTGGATGTTGTGGAACTGCAGGGCGGCGAGGTTGGCGTAGATGCCGCCCAGCGCCACCAGCGAGGCGTGCGTGCCGGTTTCGACGATCCGCCCGTCTTCCATGACGATGATGCGGTCGGCCCGCTGCACCGTCGCCAGGCGGTGCGCGATGATGACCGTGGTGCGCCCGACCATCGCCGCTTCCAGCGCACTCTGGACCAGCCGCTCCGATTCGGCATCGAGGGCACTGGTCGCTTCGTCGAGCAGCAGCAGCGGCGGGTTTTTCAGCAGCGCGCGTGCAATCGCGATCCGCTGACGCTGGCCGCCCGACAGCCTTACCCCACGCTCGCCCAGGAACGATTTGTACCCCTGCGGCAGGCGTTCGATGAATTCGTGCGCGGCCGCCATGCGCGCGGCGGCAATCACTTCGGCGTCGGTGGCGCCGGCACGCCCGTAGCGGATGTTTTCCATGGCGTCGGCCGAGAAGATCACCGTGTCCTGGGGGACGATGCCGATCGCGTCGCGCAAGGCGTGCAGGTCGAGCCGCTTGATGTCGACGCCGTCGAGCGTGATGGTGCCGCTTTGCGGGTCGTAAAAGCGCAGGAACAGCTGGAACAGGGTGGTCTTGCCGGCACCCGACGGGCCGACCACGGCCACCGTTTCACCCGGCGCGATCGATAGCGTCAGGTGCCCGAGCGCCGCCGTTTCTGGCCGCGACGGATACGAGAAGGTGACGTCGTTCAGGGCCAGCGCGGCGCCGGTGGCGGTGCGCGCGGGCAGGGCGACCGGCTTGGCCGGGTTCTGGATCGAGGATTGTACCGACAGCAGTTCGAGCAGGCGTTCGGTGGCGCCGGCGGCGCGCTGGGCTTCGCCCATCACTTCGGACAATGCGCCGATCGAACCGGCCACGATCGAGGCGTACAGAATGAACTGGCCAAGGTCGCCGCCCGTCATCGTGCCCTGGAGGACGGCGTGGGCGCCCAGCCACAGCACGAACACGATGGTGCCGAACACCAGCACGATGGCCAGCATCGTGAGCAGGGCGCGCGCGCGGATGCGCCGCATCGCGGTCTGGAAGGCGCCTTCGACCGATTTGCCGAAGCGCGCCGATTCGATTTTTTCGTGCGTGAAGGCTTGCACCGTCGGCATGGCGTTGAGGATTTCACCGGCCATGGCGGAGGCGTCGGCGATGCGATCCTGCGAGTCGCGCGAGAGCTTGCGCACGCGCCGCCCGAACAGCACGATCGGCACCACCACCAGCACCAGCAGTCCCAGGATGATGGCGGAGAGCTTGACGCTGGTTACGAACAGCATCACCAGGCCGCCCAGGAACAGCAGCACGTTACGCAGCGCCATCGAGATGCTGGTGCCGACCACCGCCTGGATCAGGGTGGTGTCGGTGGTGATGCGCGAGAGGACTTCGCCGGTCTGGGTGGTTTCGAAAAATTCGGGACTTTGCTCGACCACGTGCTGGTACACGGCACTGCGGATATCGGCGGTGACGCGCTCGCCCAGCCACGAGACGGTGAAGAAGCGCGCGGCAGTAGCCACGGCCAGCACCGATGCCACGCCGAACAGGGCGAGGAAGGTGGCGTCGACATGGCGGATGCTTTTGGGCCCGGCCGAGGCGCCGAAGCCCAGGTCGATCATCTGCTTGAAGGCGGCCGGAATCGCCAGCGTGGCGCAGGCGGCGACCACCAGCGCGATGCCGGCCATCAGGAACTGGCGGCGGTAGGGTCGGAGGAACGGGAACAGGCCCTTGAATGCGGCGAGACTGCCTTTGCGGTTCGATTCGGACTGCGTGCTGCTGGTGGAGCTGTTGGTCATCGTGTCAGTGCTTCAGTGTTCGTTTTTTAAAGTTTCATCGCGCGGTCGTAACCGGTCATTTCAAGGTACCCCTGGCCGGCTTGCACCCCATCGCGCTTGACCGTGACCGCGCCTTCCCAGTACACGGCGCCGGTCGAGCGCCGCGAGTCGAGCTCCTGGTCTTGCTGCAGGGGGGTGATCTGCCAGTTGGTGGCGCCCGTCGTTATTTGCGTCGCCACCGGGTAGACGGCATTCGTGCGCGGCGACTTCCAGTGGGCCTGCGGCGTAAATGCCACGTCGCCGGGGGCATATTGCGTCACTTTGCCGGCCGCGTCGCGCAGTGTCGCGTGCGCCCATAGTTTACCACCTTGTTTGCTGCGGATCTGGAAAGCCATCAGCGCCGAGCCGTCCGCGAGATTGGCGCCGACCCAATCCCAGCCCTGGGTGTCGGGCGGCAGCGCTTCGGTGGACCATTCGTGATCGAGCCAGGCGCTCCCTTCGACCGCGTGCGCGGCGCCGCCGCCGGCAGCGGCCATGCCGCGTACCTTGAGCTGCGGTTCGCTGTAGTAGTAGCTGGCGTGCCGGCCTTGCGCACTCTTGGGCGAGTAGCCTTGCTCGCCCTGCGCCAGCACCGGCTGGGTCGGCGCCAGGGTCAGGTTCAGGGTCAGGTGCGGCGAGACGATGCTCACCTGGTAGCTGCCGTCGGCCGCGCGCAGCATGCGCCAGTCGTCCAGTTTGAGGTCGGTGGTGCCGGTCTTGGCGTGCGCCAGGCCGAAGCCTTCGCGCACGGTGCGCTGGTCGTGCACCAGTTTGCCGAGCGCGGGGTCGGACAGCGCGGCGTGGCCGATCACCAGCTGCTTGGGTGCGAACGCGCTCGGATTGGCGCGGTCATGCCCGGTGGCGCTGCGGAAGAAGGTGACCTGGAACCCCAGCGGCTTGCCGTCGCCGGTCTTCAGCCAGCCGGTGACGTACCACCATTCGGTGCGGTAGTCGGGATGGGCGCCGTAGTCCGCCGGGAAGGCAAGCGCGCGCCCGGGCGCGACAAGCCCGAACACCGGCGGGGCCGCCTGGCAGGTGTGCGCCGCCGCCAGCAGCAGCGCGAAAATGTATCGTTTCACCAGTCCTCCCTGACTGCTCGAATAGGTCCGCCCGACAGGGCGAAGCGCCCCGACACCAGCGCGGTTGCGACCGACGCCACCAGCAGCACGGCAGCCACGCTGCCCACCAGCGTCCACGGCACATGCAGCTGCATCGACCAGTGGAACGATTGCGGGTTGACCACGTAGACCAGGATCGTGCTGATGATGAAGCCAAGACCGAAGCCGCAGGCCACGCCCAGCGCGGTCAGCGCCCCGCCTTCCAGCGCCAGGATGCGCAGCACCTGCCCGCGCGTGACGCCCACGTGGCGCAGCATGCCGAATTCCTTGGCGCGCGCCAAGGTCTGGGCCGAGAAGGTGGCGGCCACGCCGGCCAGGCCGATGGCGATGGCGATCGCTTCGAGCACGTAGGTGACGGCGAAGCTGCGGTCGAAAATGGTCATGCTGAGCGCGCGGATATCGCCCGGCTTGGCGAAATCGAGGGTGCGCCCGAAGGGCAGGGCGCGGATCTGCTGTTCCAGCCGGTCGGCCGTGGCGCCTTTGGCGACCCACATCGCGGCATCGTTGACGTGCATGTCGCCGGTCAGGGCGCGGTAGTCGGACAGGCGCATCTGCACCGAGCCGGCCTGGGTGGCGTAGTCGCGCCACACGCCGGCCACGAAAAAGTCGCGCAGGCGGCCGGCAAGGGGCATGCGCAGCACGCCGCCGGCCTTGACGCCATACAGGTCGACCATCGCTTCGGACACCCACACCGGCACCGCGCCGTCGGGCACCGGGACCGTCGCGCCACGGATCAGGATCGTGCGCGACGGGTCGGCAGCGTCGATGGTGCGCGCCATGAGCAGCACGTCGGGCCGGGCCGGGTCGAGCGACACCTGGCGCGAACGCAGGAAATCGACGCGCGCGGCGCCCGGCAGCGCGCGCAGCGCGGCCTGTTCGGGCGGACCCAGGCCGCCGGCGCTACCGCCGCTGGCAATGCGCACATACAGGTCGGCCGGCAGCAGCTGCACCAGCCAGTCGTCGAGCGAGACGCGAAAGCTGGAGACCATGATCGCCATCGCCACCATCAGGCTGAAGCTCGATAGCACGCCGCCCAGGGCGATGGCGGCCTGGCCGGAGGCGTTGGCCAGGCGCGCCATGGTCAGGGCCAGCACCGGATGGCGCACATTGCGGCGCATCGCCACGCGGTTGACCAGGCCGAAAAGGGAGGCGGCCAGGCGCGGCATCAGGCCGATGCCGCCGATCAGCAGCAGGCCGATGGCGGCGTAACCGAACAGGGGCAGCTCGAACACGGGCGGCGCGAACGCCATGGCGCCAGCCAGCACGATGCACAGCACCGATGGCCAGATGCGCGCCAGGCGCGCCAGCGCGACTTCGTCGGTACCCGATTTGAGGGCCACGGCGGGCGCCGCGCGCGAGGCTTCGAAGGCGGGCGCCATGCAGCCGAGCAGGGCGACGCCCAGGCCCAGGGCAAAGAAAACCACGGCTGCCACGGGGGTGAACTGCACCGCCGGACGCGCCCCGGTAAAGTAGCCGGCGCCCAGGTCGCCGCCAAAAAAGTGCAGGGCGGTGGCGGCCAGCGCGTAGCCGGCACCGATGCCGGCCAGCGCGCCGATGAGACCCAGGCTGGCGCCTTCGAGCATCACCTGGCGCAGCAGCTGGCCGCGTTCGACGCCAAGCACGCGCAGCAGCGCGAACTGGCTGCGGCGCCGGATCACGGACAGTGCCTGGGTCGAAAACACCAGGAAGGCGCCGGTGAACAGGGCCACCAGGGCCAGTACCGTGAGGTTGACGCGGTAGGCGCGGCTCATGCCCTGGTTGCGGCTTTCGGTGTCTTCGTCGTTGGGCTGGCCGACATTGAAACGGCCGGGGAAATCGCGTTCGAGTTCGCGCGCCAGCGCGCGCTCGAAGCTGTCGCGGTCGATGCCGTCGCGCAGGCGCAGGTCGATGCGGGAAAGCGTGCCGACCTTGTCGAAGCGCCACTGGGCCGCGCCGATGTCCATCACGCCGATGCGCTGGCCGGGGCGCGCCTGTTGCAGGCCGCCGGCCACGCGCAGGGTGAAGTCGCGCGTGCCCGAACGCAGCTGCACGCTGCCGCCGCGCTGCGTCTTGAGCCAGCTCATGGCCGCCGGCGACAGGAACACGGCGTCGTCGGCCAGCACGTCGGCCATGTTCTCGCCATCGGTGGCGCCGAGCAGGCCGGGCGAAACGAAACCGGCGCGAAAGGCGTCCAGGCCGATGATCTTGAGATTGCCCTGGGCGCCGGGCACGCCGGCGTTCAGGGTCAGTACGGGCGAGGCCACCGCCACCGAAGGGTGCCCGGCCAGGCGCGGATAAATCGTTTCGTCGAAACCGCTTTCACGTGCCGATACCTGGATGTCGGCCTGGCCCGACAGGCTCTTGACGGCCGCCGAGAATTCGTTGAAGGCGGAGGCGTTGATCAGGTGGATGGCAAACCCCATGGCCACGCCGACCGCGATCGCCGCCACCGCCAGCAGGGCCCGCACCGGGTGCGCGCGCCACTCGCCCAGCAGCAGCCAGCGTGACAGGGTCTTCATTGACGGCACGCGGCGTCGCGCGCCCGGGCCGTGTTCAGTGCGCGCTGGTCGCGCTCGGCTTTGCCCATGCCGCCGGCCTTGGCGGCTTCGGCGGCCAGCCGCTGTTGTTCCTTCGACTGTTGCTGCTGCGCGCTGGCGCACGTCGCTTGCCGCGCGGCGGCGGCCCGGTTGGCGCGGGCGTCGGCGCGGGCCGCCTGCGCCTGCCTGGCATCGCGCGTGGCGCGTTCTTTTTGCAAGCGGGCCAGCAAGTCCTTCTGGCGCTGCGCTTCGCGGGCCGCGTTTGGATCGGGCGCGGGCGCCGCGTCGAGCTGGGTGCTGTTGCCGCTGGCGCAGGGCTGGTCGGCGTAGATGACCTTGCCGCCAGTGCTGCATTTATAGATGGGGCCGGCATGCGCGGCGCCGCCCAGGGCGCACAGCGCCAGGATGTGCAGGGGATGTAGCATGATTGCTCGCTCCGGATTCACAGGATTTTTCCAGGGTTCATAATGCCCAGCGGGTCGAGCGCCGCTTTGATGGCACGCATCATGTTCAGTTCCACATCCGATTTATATCGCTTGAGTTCGTCTCGTTTGAGGGCGCCAATGCCATGCTCGGCCGACATCGAGCCGGCGTACGCCGCCACGCTGTCGTGCACGATGCGGTTGAGCGCGTCCTGATGCGCCAGGAAATCCTCGTGCGGGGTGCCCGGCGGCGGCGCCACGTTGTAGTGCAGGTTGCCGTCGCCCACATGGCCGAAGCAGACCAGCTGGCAGCCGGGATAGGCCGCCAGCACTTTGGCGTCGGTGCTGTCGATGAAGTCGGCAATGCAGGACACCGGCAGGGCGATGTCGTGCTTGATGTTCTTGCCGGCCGCCGCCTGCGCCAGCGGAATGTGTTCGCGCAGTTGCCACAGGGCCAGCGACTGGGCCACCGAGGTGGCGACCACGGCGTCGTCGGCGATGTCCTGGGCGATGGCGTCGGCAATGGTGTCTTCCAGCAGGCCAACGGCATGCTGTTCCGACTCGCTGCTCGACAGTTCCAGCAGCACGTACTGGGCGTGGCGCGTCACGAACGGCTGCGCCAGGCTGGGGAAATGGGTGGCGACCAGGCGCAGGCAAAAGTCGGACATCAGCTCGAAGCCGGTCAGGCTGGCGCCGCAGCGGTCCTGGGCCAGGCTCAACAGGTCGAGCGCCTGGCGCGGCGCGGCAATCGCGACCAGCGCCGTGATCGAGGCCTTCGGTTGCGGGAACAGGCGCAGCACGGCGCCGGTGATCACGCCCAGGGTACCTTCGGCGCCGATGAACAGGTCGCGCAGGTCGTAGCCGGTATTGTCCTTGCGCAGGGCGCGCAGGCCGTTCCAGAGTTCGCCCTGGGCGGTGACCACTTCCAGGCCCAGGCACAGTTCGCGGGTGTTGCCATAGCGTAGCACGGCGGTGCCGCCGGCATTGGTCGACAGGTTGCCGCCGATACTGCAACTGCCTTCGGCCGCCAGCGACAGGGGAAACAGGCAACCGGCGGCGGCGGCCGCTTCCTGGATGGTTTGCAGGATGCAGCCGGCGTCGACCGTGATGGTGCGGTTGACCGGGTCGAGCGCGCGCACCCGGTTCAGGCGCGCCAGCGAGAGCACCACCGCGCTGCCGCTGGCGTCGGGCACGCTGCCCAGCACCAGGCCGGTCTTGCCGCCCTGCGGCACCAGCGGCACGCGGTGCGCGGCGCAGGCGTGCACCAGTTGCGCCACCTGGCCCGGGTCGGCCGGACGCAGCACCGCCAGCGCGCGCCCGGTGAAGCGGCCGCGCCAGTCGGTCAGGAAGGGCGCCATGTCGGCCTCGCTGGTGAGCACGTGGGCCGGGCCGGCGATGGCGCGGCAGCGCTGCAGGAAGCCGTTGCCCGGCGCTGTACTGTTCAAGGAGTTCACTTCGTCGATTTGGTGCAGTTCACCTTCTCCAGCAATTCCTTGGCCATCTTTTTCGCGGCCTTTTTATAGGGGCGCAGGTACAGCAGCGCGCAGGCGAAATAGACGAACACGAGCACGATTTCGCCGAGCGCCATCATGCGCGATTCCGGCAGCTTGTCGCTCCAGGCGCGCACCACGCCTTCGGTGAAGTACAGCAAAATCACCATCGACGACCATTGCAAGGTGTAAATATCGCGCTTGATCACGCCGCCCAGGGGAATCAGCAGGGGCAGGGCCTTGAGCGCCAGGATCCAGCTGCCGGGGCGCAGGGGCGCGACCACGATTTCCCAGGCCAGCAGCCAGGCGATCAGCACCGCCAGGCTGGCGATGGCGCCGATGTGAAAGTACTTGGGCGCTTGCATCAGGAAGCTCCGTGCAGGCGGGCGGCGGTTTCCGCCAGGCGGCGGCCCATGGCGATGGCGAGCCGTTTTTCATCCTCGCTGACCGCTTTGTTGCCGTCGACCCCGGCCCAGTGGGTGGGGCCGTAGGGCGTGCCGCCGCTGGTGGTGGTCATCAATTCCGGGTTGCTGTAAGGCAGGCCCATGATCATCATGCCGTGATGTAAGAGCGGGATTATCATCGACAGCAGGGTCGATTCCTGGCCGCCGTGCAGGCTGCCGGTGGAGGTGAACACGACCGCCGGCTTGCCCGACAGGGTGCCGGCCAGCCATTCGGCGGCGGTGCCGTCCAGAAAATATTTCAGGCTTGACGCCATGTTGCCGAAGCGCGTGGGCGAGCCCAGCGCGAGGCCGGCGCACTCGGCCAGGTCCTGCGCTTCCACATAGGGGGCGCCGGCCGGCGGGATGGCCGGCTCGGTGGCCTCGGTCACGGTGGAGATGGCGGGCACCGTGCGCAGGCGCGCATCGACCCCGGGGACGCTTTCGATACCTTGGGCAATCAGTTCGGCCAGCTTGCGCGTGGCGCCATGGCGCGAGTAGTACAAAACGAGAATAATCGGATTGGTTTGGTTCATCGTTGGTATTATAGGGCGCTTTACAGGGTTACATCGGCGCAGCCGGCGCGTTTTTCACGCGTTTTCACGATACATGCTTTCAAAAACCGTCCATTCGATTTCCCGATCCACCAGCGAAATGATCAATAGCAGCGTCGATATGGTGCGTGGCCTGACCTGGAGCGAAGCGCGCGACTTGCTGCGCTTCGCCCGGCGCCGCCTCAACGAAGAGAAATTGCCGCAGGTGGCAGGCAGCCTCACGTTCACCACCACGCTCGCACTGGTGCCGCTGCTGACCATCGTGCTGGCCATTTTCACGACCTTTCCCGTGTTTAGCAATTTCCGAGTGGCACTGGAAGCGTATTTCGTCCAGACCCTGATGCCCAAGGCCATCGCCAACACCATCACCGGCAACCTGACCCAGTTCGCCAGCAAGGCCAAGAGCCTGTCGGCGGTCGGCGCGGTGGCGCTGGTGTTGACCTCGGCGGCGATGATGAACATGATCGAGCGCGCCTTCAACCAGATATGGCGCGTGCGCGAAGTGCGTCCGATCGGCCAGCGCGTGACCATTTACTGGGCCCTGGTCACGCTCGGCCCGCTGCTGTTCGGGTTGTCGCTGACGGCCACCTCGCAACTGTTCATGGCCACCAGCGCGCTGGCCAGCAACCTGCCATTCCTGAGTACCCTGTTCTACACGGCGGCCTCGGTCGGGCTGACCACCGGTGCCTACACGCTGCTGTACATGACGGTGCCGAACCGCTTCGTCGACTGGCGCGATGCGGTCTGGGGCGGGCTGGTGGCGGCGGTCGCCTTCGAGCTCGCCAAGCGCCTGTTCGCCATGTTCGTCAGCCGCTTTCCGACCTACGCCATCATTTACGGCGCGCTGGCGGCGCTGCCGCTGTTCCTGCTGTGGATTTACGTGTCGTGGATGATCACCCTGGTCGGCGCCTTGCTGACCGCCGCGCTGCCGATCGTCAAGTACGAACGCTGGTGGTATGAGCCGGTGCCGGGCGGCGCCTTCGTCGACGCCATGGCCATCCTCAAGGTGCTGCACGGCCGCGCCCAGGTGAGCGATACGGCGCTGGTGTCTTCCGCCGCGATCCGCGCGCATACGCGCATCGGCTACGATGAAATGACCACCTTGCTCGAACAGATGCTGGCGGTGGGCTGGGTCGGGCGGGTGCAGGCGAACGTGACCACCCGTTCACGCTGGGGCAAGCGCGCCATCGAAAGCGCCGAGAACTGGGTCTTGCTGGTCAATGTCGACAAGCTGCGGCTGGCCGATGTGTACCGCCTGTTCGTGTTCGGACGGACCGCGATCGATGCGGCCGTGGCCATCGACCTCGACAAGGATACCGAGCTCGACAAGAACTCGCCGATGACGCTCGACGGCAGCGCGCTGGCGCGCCAGGTGGAGTGCGCGGTGGAGGATGGTTTACATCAAACCCTGGCGCAGCATTTTGCCGCGCCGCTGGCGCCCGCGGCGCGCGCCTGAAAGACAGCGCCGGGCGCCAGACTTGCCGGCACGGTGCTGAACTTCAGGCGCCGTGTGCATCGATCAGATGGCGTTGGCCATGGCTGGCGTTGCCCGCTTTGCACGGCGGCGCATCGCGCCAACGGCTAGCAAGCCGACACCGAGCATCAGGTAGCTGTGCGGTTCGGGCACTGCCGTGATCGCGAACTTGGTGTCGGGGGTCATCATATAGATGGTGTAAGAGCCCTCGCCAAGATCAAAGAAATGGCCCCAGAAGCGCTAGTCGGGTGTCACGGCAATACTATCGGAAATGCTTCCGCCATCGGACGGAGGGGTGCCATTTCCTATCTGTTGGCTGTAGCTATACCAGAGAGTCAATGCGCCTTTTGGATCGTAATTAAACTCCGACAACGTACAGCGAATCGATGGATCTTCTCCACAGTGCTGTACCGCCGGGAATCTGTAGGTGAACGATTTCACTTCTGGCAAAGTGAATACGCCGTCGCCGTTCAGATCATCGACGATAAACTTTCCCCCGGTGCTTACGTTGGCATCCCAGACCCCGTCCAAGCTTGCTCCGGTGTAGCTAAACTCATAAGCCTGCTCGGCGGCCTGGCTGTTCAGTGCGCTTAGCGCAAGCAGGCAGGCGGCGATTTTCCTCAGCATGGGTATTTTCCTGAGTTTGTTAAAATAATATTGTAGTCCAAGCAGCAAAAAACGCGGAATAAACCTACAAATTTTCAACTTTTTATCGCCGTGGACGAACGGGAATTCACAGGTGGAGTGCTGGACGTTGACCATGCCCGCACTACCAGCTCAGCTTCCCCGTCAACATCTGCCAGTACATCACCCAATCGCCCATGAAGGAATACAGCGGCCGTGCAAACGAGGCTGGCCGGTTCTTTTCATAGAAAAAATGCCCGATCCAGGCGCCGCCATAACCCGACACGAGCGCCGCCAGGATCCACCACGGATTCATGCTGTCCACATACTGCACCAGCGCCGCGAGCGCCGACGAGCTGCCGATAAAATGCGCCCGCCGGCACAGCACGGTCGCGTGCTGCGTCAGGTAGTAAGGATAAAATTCGGCGAAGCTGGCGTGGCGGGTCGGCATGCGGCTCTCCTGGCGGATTTACGCGGGCGCGGTGGCGAACCCGAACAGCGCGTCCAGCACCGCGTCGGGCTGCTCGGCCATCAGCTGGTGGCCGGCATCGACCTGGAGGACTTTGCCGTGGGCGATGGCGCCCGTCAGCAGTTTTGTCGAGCGCGGCGGCGTCATCATGTCCTTGCTGCCGAAGATGAACAGGGTAGGGCAGCGCACCGTCTCCGCCGCGGCCTGGCCGTTGGCGTAGGCATTGCAGGCGTAAAAGTCGGTGTAGAACAGCTGGTCCGGATTGATGACCGACATGCGCTGCATCAGCCGCCGCGCGCCGCCCATGGTGTAAAACCCCGGTCCGGGACACGATGGCTTTTGCGCCATCGACGAGTGCGAGAAAATATTGACCATGTCGATCGCAGCCTGCTCGTTGTTCCTGGCCGTATCGAGCAGCGCGTCGGACACCTTCATCGGATAAGTGGTGCCGAGCAGCGCCAGATGGCTCACGCGCGCGGGCGCCCGGAACGCCGCTTCGAGCGCGATCAGGGAGCCCATGCTGTGGCCCGCCAGCACGGCGCGTTCGACGCCCACGGCATCGAGCACCGCCAGCAGCCAGGTCGCCATTTCTTCCACGCTGTGCAGCGCCGCGCCCCTGCTGCGCCCGTGGCCGGGCAGGTCCACCGCCAGCACATTGAAGCCGTGGTGCGCGAAATAGCGCGACTGCAAGGCCCACACCGAATGGTCGTTCTGGGCGCCGTGGATGAAGACGATGGTCGGCTGGGCCGCGTTGAAGGCCTTGCCGCCGGTGTAGCAGTAGGCGTCGAAGCCGGGAAGGGTGCAGATCATGTCAGGCTCCCTTCTGCGACAGTTTCAGGCCGCGCGCCAGGTCTTCGATCAGGTCATCGACGTTCTCCAGCCCGATCGACAGGCGCATCGTGCCTTCCTTGATGCCGGACGCCGCCAGTTGTTCGGTCGGTACCCGGAAGTGGGTGGTCGACGCCGGATGGATCACCAGCGACTTGGCGTCGCCCACGTTGGCCAGGTGCGAGAAGATCTTGAGCGCGTCCACAAAGCGCCGCCCGGCGGCGCGGTCGCCTTTGAGGCTGAACGAGAACACCGCGCCGCAGCCCTTGGGCAGCAGGCGTTTGGCCAGCGCATAATCGGGATGCGATTCCAGTTCCGGATACGACACCGACTCCACCGCCGGATTGGACAGCAGGAATTCGACCACCTTGCGCGTGTTGGCCACGTGGCGGTCCATGCGCAGGCTGAGCGTCTCGATCCCTTGCAGCACGGCGAAGGCATTGTGGGGGCTCATCACCGCGCCGAAATCGCGCAAGCCCTCGCGCCGCGCGCGCAGCGAAAACGGCGCCACGGTCGATTCCTCGGCGAACACCATGCCGTGAAAGCCCTCGTACGGCTCGCACAATTCGGCGAAGCGCCCGGTCTTGTCGTAGGCGGCTTGCCAGTCGAAGGTGCCGCCGTCGACCAGCAGGCCGCCGATGGCGGTGCCGTGCCCGCACAGGAACTTGGTGGCCGAGTGGAATACCAGGTCGGCGCCATGGTCGAAGGGGCGCAGCAGGTAAGGCGTGGTGAAGGTCGAATCCATCATCAGCGGCAGATGGTGGTCGTGCGCGATGGCCGAGACGGTGGCGATATCGAGCACGTCCAGCCCCGGATTGCCCAGCGTTTCGGCAAACAGCACCTTGGTGTTGGGACGGATCGCGGCGCGCCAGGCGTCGGCGTCGCGCGGGTCCACGAAGGTGGTCTCGATGCCGAAGCGCTTGAGCGTGTAGGCCAGCAGGTTTTGCGAGCCGCCGTACAGCGCGCGCGAAGCGACGATGTGCGAACCGGCGCCGGCGATCGTCACCAGCCCCAGATGCATGGCGGCCTGGCCGCTGGCGGTGGCGATGCCGGCCACGCCGCCTTCGAGCGCGGCGATGCGTTCTTCGAGCACCGCGTTGGTCGGGTTCGAGATGCGCGAGTACACGTGGCCGGCGCGTTCCATATTGAACAGCGACGCCGCGTGGTCCGAGTCCTTGAACGCGAACGAGGAAGTGAAATAGACAGGCGTGGCGCGGGCGCCGGTGGCCGGGTCGGGCGCAGCGCCGGCGTGCAGCGACAGGGTGTCGAAGCCGGGGTATTGAGGTCCGCTCATGGTGGGCTCATCAGTTAGAAAAAGGATGGGCCGAATCGTAGCACGCATGCGTTGCACAAAAGCGTGGTTTGCTCGCTAAAATGGTGCAATGACCAATCGGGCCCTTTCTCCAGGGGCCTGATTATTCGCAATGCTGGATTTTTTGCCAAGCTTACGCTACAGTCGGAGCTAGGGCTTATAAAAGACATCCACTTATAACCTCACATGACAAGGCGGCCACCATGAAAGTCTCAGAAATCCTTCAAGTGAAGGGTAACATCCTGTACACAGCAACGCCCGAGATGCTGCTCGTGGACGCGGTCAACACCATGGCCGAAAAGGACATCGGTTCGCTGGTGGTCATGGAGTTCGGCGACCTGGTCGGCATGCTGACCTTCCGCGAAGTCATCAAGGTGCTGCACAAGAACGGCGGCTCGGTCGGCGCGGGCACGGTGCGCAAGCACATGGACGATCATCCGATCACCGTCACCCCGGACACCGAGGTCAACGAAGTACGCCGCATGATGCTCGAAAAGCACGCGCGCTACCTGCCGGTGATGAACGCGAAAACCCTGCTCGGCGTCATTTCGTTCTACGACGTCGCGCGCGCCGTGCTCGAAGCGCAGAGCTTCGAGAATCGCATGCTCAAGGCCTACATCCGCGACTGGCCGGCCGAAGCCGTTCAGGAAGACTGATTTGAGCGTGGCCCCGGGCGCGGCGCGCCGCTTCAAGCAGGTCGACGTGTTCACCAAGGTCGCGTTCAAGGGCAATCCACTGGCCGTCGTGCTCGATGCCGACGGCCTGTCCGACGCCGACATGCAAGCCATGGCGCGCTGGACCAACCTGTCCGAAACCACCTTCGTACTGACCGCGCGCGATGCGCAGGCCGACTACCGCGTCCGCATCTTCTCTCCCGATACCGAGTTTCCCTTCGCCGGCCATCCCACTTTGGGCACGGCGCACGCCCTGCTCGAAGCGGGCCTGGTGCCGCGCCGCGCCGCCACCTTGGTGCAGGAGTGCGGGGTGGGGCTGGTGCCGATCGAGATCGGCGCCGATGGCACCTTGGCGTTTCGCGCGCCTGCGGCCACCCTGGCGCCGCTCGAGCATCAGCACCAGCCCTTGCTGGCGCGGGTCTTGCCAGGCGCCGTGCCCGATGCGGTGTGCACGCCGCTCGTCGTCACCATGGGCATCGCGTGGCTGGTCGTGCGTTTGGCGAGCGCGCAAGCCTGTCTCGATGCGCGCATCGACGGCGCCGCGTTGCAGGAAATGACCCGCCTGGGCGTGACCGGCGTGGCGATCTACGGCCCGCATGACGCCGACGGGCCGGCCGATTACGAGGTCAGGGCGCTGTTTACCAAGCACGGATCGCTGGTCGAAGACCCGGTTACCGGCAGCGCCAATGCCTGCATCGCGAGGGTGCTGCAGGCGCAGGGCTTTCCCGGCGGCGGCCAGACCAGCCGTGCTTACACTGCGCGCCAGGGCACCTGTTTGCAATGCGACGGCCGCATCGCGGTTACCTACGTCGATGGCGAACCGTGGATCGGCGGCCAGTCGATCACGGTGATCGATGGCGTCGTGCGCGTTTAAGTGATATGAAATCGCGACTTTCACACGACACTAACCCTGCGCGCCGCGGCCGACGGCGGTCGCTTCAGTAATAGCGGCGTGCCGGAGGGTGCCAACAAGACCCGGTACTGGCGCTACGACCACCGCAACAATGCCGATCGCCTGGTGTATGAAGATCCTGCGCGGGGCGGCCGAATTCCTGATTTTCGCCGGACAGCCGGTATCCCGCCATCAGCGCGAGCGACGACATGGGCCGGGACAGTGCCAGCGCTGCGCGCATCTTCCAGTCTGGCACCGCAACCAAGCCGGAAGCCGGGAAGTGTGAAAAATTTGTAACAGGCCATCGCCCGCGCGGCAGGCACTGGTATATTCCGGTGTCCGACAATCTTGCTATAAATTTAAGGCTAATCCATGAACAAATTCGCCGCAGGTATGGTGATGGCGGCTACGCTGGCGTCACCGCTATTGGCCCACGCACAGGTTCGCGCTGAAGGTAGCCTGAGCAATTTCTCGTACACCTTGATCGACTTGTTGCCCAACGATGGCATTGCCCCGTCGCTCAGCATCGTCACCCCACAGGGTTATGCCGGTGGCGCCTCGGTGTTCGGCTCTCTCAGCCAGTCTGACTCCGTCGAGCCATGGTTTGACGACGCGCGTAGCCAATTCACAGCGCCTTATGACCGCGACCTCGCCGTTGGCCTCGCCACGTCAGTCGGCACGGCAAGGGCGAGCTTGACTGGTACTGATTTTCATTCATTGCAATTGCACACCGTGGCGTCGACGGCCGGCACCCCTGCTGCAAGCCGCCACGCGAAAGGGCAAAGCGGTTTGAACATCACCGAGTTTGTGCTCTCGCCGGGTACCCGGGTGTCGTTTTTCGCAGACTTTACCGGAAGCGCCTTGATCACGCCAGAAGGCGAGGCACATCAGGCATTTCGGGACTATGCGGAAATCCAGGCTCGGGTGTCTTTAAACGCCAATATACAAAACCGGCCGGGTGAATATGTATATGTATCAAATTTCATCAATCGGGAAGCATGGAACGGCCATCCAGGTGAAAGCCCTGCCAGTGAGCGCTTCTCGCTTACGCTCGACAACAAATCGGCGTTTTCAGCCGATCTGAGTCTGAAGTACGACTTGCACGCGACTGTGCAAGCTCTGAAGGCCACCGAGGTGCCGCCAACTCCTGTGCCTGAGCCGGCCACCACGGCCATGCTGCTTGCCGGACTGGCGCTGGTCGCCGGTGCCGTGCGGCGCCGACGCAAGATCGTGGGCAAGGACTGATCGGCAGACGGCGCCGCGATGGGCGCGTCCTGACGGTGGACGCGCCTCCCCGAGTCCTGCACTGGCTTGCCGCATTCCGTGTAGAACACGCTCATTATTCACTCAGGATTTTTATGAACACCATTGTTAACACGCTGGCATTGACCGCAGCGCTCGCTGTCCCGCTGTCCGCCAGCGCGCAAGTGAGCGCACAAGGCACATTGACCAATTTTTCGTATGCGCTGGTAGACCTGCTGCCCAACGACGGCATCGCGCCTTCGCTCTCGATCGTCAAGCCGCGCAGTACCAGCTACCCTGGCACGCGGGCCGGCGGCGATATCATCGAAACCGGATTACGTGCCACGCGCAACATGAACCAGGACAGGACGAGCGCGCTGTATAGCCGCGATGTCGATGGCAGCCTGTCCACCCGCCAGGGGACCGTGGTCTCTACCATCAGCGGAAACAATTTCCAGAGCCTGGACTTGGGTGCGGCCGCGTCGACCACGGGCACTGTCGGCTATAGCCGGTCGGCGACCGCATCGAATTTCATGTACATCGAAGAATTCGTCCTCTCGCCTGGTACGCAGATCACGTTCTTTGCCGACGCGAGTGGCAGTGTGGCAACGTCACTGCCACGTACAAATGTGCTGAGGGAAAATTCAACCCTCAAGGCCAGCATGGGCTTCGAAAGCGCCGCGCCCGACTGGTACCCGACTACGACGACGCACTTCGAGTTGACTGCGCCGACCTGGAGTAGCGACCCGAATTTGCCGTTCTCGCAGTCGGCAAGCGAGCGTTTGTCGATCATGTTCGAGAACACCAAATCGACCACGCAGAACCTGAAGCTGTCGATCAGCTTGTGGGCCGAAGCGCAATCGCGCGATACGACGCCATCGACCAGCCCGGTGCCGGAACCGGCAACCTATGGGATGCTCCTTGGTGGTTTGGCGCTGGTCGCCGGCGCGGCCCGCCGCAAGCGGGTTCGCTGAGGATTCTGCATGCCGGCGCGTGCCGGCATCGTTACATGTGCTCAGCGGCCAAGGCCGAGATGGCGAGATGGTGAAGTTCTTACAGCGCAAGCGCTTTGACTGTCCTTACGGCCGCCGTCGCCTTGCGTAGTGGGAGATCGAGGTGCTCAGCCCGGGTCGTTCGACTCGGCCAGCGCCGCGTGCGCGGGCGTGAGCTGGTCGCTTGAACTGATCAGGGTCGCCCGGCCGGTGTCGAGCATCGCCTGCGCGCCCAGGTGCAGTTTTTCGATCAGCTCCCGGTTGTCCGCATTGGGCTTGGGCCGCAGCGCGCTCCAGCCATTGCGGCCATTCGCCTTGACCCAGTACAGCGCGGCGTCGGCCAGTTCCACCAGGTGTTCCCAGCTCACGCCCTTGGCGTCGTCCAGATACAGGCCGCTCTCGGCCAGCCCCACCGAACAGGTGAGCGATACCTCGATGCCGTCGCCCAGGTCGAACACATGGTTGGCGACCGCGCGCCGGATACGCTCGCCCAGCACCGGTACGAACTGGCGCGTGCCGGGCCGGCACACCAGCAGGAATTCTTCGCCGCCCCAGCGCACGATGTAGTCGCCCACCCGCACCTGGGCGCGCAGCACGTCCGACACCTGCTGCAGCACCCGGTCGCCCGCCTTGTGGCCATAGGTGTCGTTGATGCGCTTGAAGTGGTCGATGTCGACCAGCGCGAACAGCAGCGTGTTGTCGCCGGAGCCGGTGCGCTTGTTTTCGCGCTCGTAGAAGGCCAGGTCGGCCGGGATCTGGTTGCTCAGGTAGCGCCGGTTGTGCAGCCCCGTGAGCGGGTCGGTCTGGCTGGCCAGTTCCAGCGCGCGGTTGGCCACGTGCAACTGCTCGGTGCGCTCGGCCACCTGCTGCTCCAGCGCGGCGCGCTGTCTTTCATGCGCACTGCGCTGCAGGCGGAAACCGGCGTACACGGTGCCGCCCAAACAGGCCAGCAGCAGGCCGTAAAACCAGCTGGTCTCGTAGAAATGCGGCGCGATGATAAAGTCCAGGCGCGCCGGCAGCTTGCTCCAGACGTCGGCGTTGTTGCTGGCCTTGACCTCGAACTTGTAGGAGCCGGGCGGCAGGTTGGTGTAGTTGACCGCGCGCGGCGCGCCCGCCTGCAGTTCGCGCCAGTCCTTGTCGTAGCCATGCAGGCGGTAGCGCAGCACCACGCTGGCCGGGTCCTGGAAGCTCAGGGCGGTGAATTCGAAGGCCAGGTCGCGCGCATCTTCGCGCATGCGCAGGGCGCCGACCTGGCCCTGGCGGATGTCGCGCCAGGTGTCGAGCACGCGCACCCGTTCGATCACGGCCGTTGGCGGCGTCATGTTCCTGGTCAGGCCCATGGTGTCGAGCGTGACCACGCCATCGCGGCTGGGCAGCCACAGCGTGCCCGCCGGGTCCATGAAGCCCTTGGACGTGCCGGCGCCGTTGCAGCAGAAACCCTGTTCGCCGCTGCGCCGGTCGCCGCGCTCGTTGAGGATCATTTCGCCGGCGGCGGTCCTGGCCTGGCCGTTCTGGACCCGGCGCATGTCGGCCAGCGGGGCGCGCAGGATGCCGCGCAGGCCGGCCGACCACAGATAGCCGGCCGCATCTTCCGCGAGGAAGAAGGGCGCGTTCGGCGGCAAACCCTCGGCGCCGCCGAACTTGTGCCAGCGGCGGCCGTTGAACAGGTAGATTTCCTCGGTCAGCGTGCCGAGCACCAGCGCGCCGTCGCGCAGCTCGGTGATGGCGGTGATGTCCATCCCCGGCCGCAAGCCGCTGTCGGGGCCAATCTGCTCCATGCGCTCGCCGCGCAGTTGGTACAAGCCGTCCTGGGTGGTCACCAGGATGCGCCCGTCCTTGAGTTCGCGCACCTGGCGCGCGCGCACGTCGCGCAGGCCTTCGTCCTTGCCGAATTTGCTTAGCGCGGCGCCGGCCAGCCGGAACACGCCTTCGCTGGTCGGGAACCACAGCGTGCCGGCGCGGTCGCGCACGATGCCGTTGATTTGCGCCGCGGCCATCGGCGCGAACAGGGCGGGCGTCTCGACTTTTCCGCCGCGCCACAGCGCCAGCCCGCGCCGCGTGCCGATCCAGATGCGGTCGGCGTCGGCCAGCAGGTTGTAGGCATGCGGATGCGGCAGCTGGCTGCCCGACAGCACCTGGCGGAAGCGCCCGTCTTTGTACACGCTCAAGCCATCGCGGGTGCCGACCCAGGTGCGCCCGTCGGGCGCGCGCGTCAAGGACCAGACGATCGGTTCGGTCAAGCCTTCCGCCGCCGCCAGGCGCCGGGTCGAGCCGTTCCACAGGCGCACCAGGCCCTGCCACTGGCTGCCCAGCCACAGGTTGCGCTCGCGGTCTTCAAAGGCGCTCAGCACGCCCTTGAAGGCGGCCGGGTTCTGGTCGGAGATGATTTCGGTAGTCTTGCCGTCGCGGATGCGCGCCATGCCGGCGTTGCTGGCAACCCACAGGTTGCGGTCGCTGTCCTGATACAGCATGGTAGTCGGCGAATTTTGCAAGATGGGTTCGGTGCCCGCCGCTTCCAGCACGCCGCCGGTGCGCGCAAACAGGCCGACGCTGGTGCCGGCCCAGATTTTGCCTTGCGCCTCGGCCAGCCGCGTGACCACACCATGGCGCAGGCCGGCCGGCAACGGAATCCGTTCGGTCTGTTTGCCGCTGCTGTGAAAGATGCCGCCGGTGCCGCCGATCCAGGTCCCGTCGGCGCTCTTGAGCAGGGCGGTGGCCGGCGCCGGGCTGCCGGGACGATGTACCAGCTTGCCGCCCTCGTAATCGAACACGCCGCTGGTGGTGGCCACCAGCAGCCGGCCCTGGTCTTCGGCCATGGCGTAGATGTCGAGCATGGGAAACTGGGTCGCATCGGCCGCGGGGATGGCGCGGAACACGCCGTTTTCGTAGACGGTCAGGCCCTTGTAGGTGCCGATCCAGACGCGCCCGGCGCTGTCGGCCATCAGGCTGCGGATCCAGACACCGGCCATGCCAGGCTGGTTCTCGGGCGAATAGGTAGTGAAGCGCACGCCGTCGAAGCGCGCCAGGCCATTCTGGGTGGCGACCCAGATGTAACCCTGCTGATCCTGGGTGATGGCTTGCACGCTGATCTGCGGCAAGCCGTTCTGGATCGACCAGCTGGTGCGCACGAAGTGGTGGAAGGCTTTGTCGGGGTCAAGCGCCAACGCCGGCCCGCTCAGGGCGAGACAGGCCAGCCAGAGCAGCGCGCAGCAGCACCAGGCGCGCCGCGCCAGGCTTGGGCTGCAGCGCGACGTGTCGATCCTCATGCATTCATTCAAGTTGGCGCCCCATCCAGTGCAAAGCATGGGATCGATATTACGTGAACGCAGGCGCGCACGGGACGTTTACAGATGACGGAATGGGTGCTGTTGCCGACGTGCAACGATTGCTTGCTACTAGGATACTTCGGGGTGCTCGCGCACACCTTCACCGTCGCCCCCGCGCAGGCGGGGGGCCAAGTTCGTACCGAAGCCAGTGGCATATCTAAATACTTGGGCTCCCGCCTGCGCGGGGGCGACGGTCGGGGGAGCGTGTGCGCTCAGGCCGCCGTTTTCAGCGTCCTGGCCTGCTGCCAGAATGCCTGGAACGCCTCGCCACTGCTAAATGCGCGGCGCGGCAGCAAAAACACGGTATTCCCCTTCAGCCGGAACAGGATATATCCCGACAGCCGGCCCACCGAAGCGACCGCGGCCCACGGCTGCATGCTGTCCTGCTTGCCCGCGCGCAGCTCCAGCCCGGCGTCGGTAAGCGCATAGTGGTGCCGCCCCAGCATGGGGTGGCCGGCATCGAGCTTGAGCAGCATGGTCGCGATATTGATCGTCAGGGCCGACAGCCCCCCGCCCAGCGCGCCCCCGAGCGCCGCCGCCGCCGCCACGCCCAGCGAGTACAGATTGCCCGGCGTGCGCGTGACCAGCACCAGCACAAAGATCGCCAGCGCCAGCACGCCCATGAAAATCCAGTTGCCCTTGAGGCGAGGAATCATCGCCAGCGACACCAGGAACACATCGCGTTTGGTGATATCGACCGTCACCTGCATCATGCAGGGCGCGGCAGGGCTTCGTCGTTGAGCCACTCGTACAGCGCCGTGGTGGCCATCGGACGGGCGAACAGGAAACCCTGCGCCAGCGGGCAGCCGAGCGACTGCAGGATTTCGGCCTGGCGCTCATCCTCGACCCCTTCGGCGATCACCGACAAGCCCAGGTTGCGCCCGAGCTGGATGACCATTTCGGCAATGCTGCTGCCGCGCGCCGAATGGGTGATTTCGGTGACGAAGGCGCGGTCGATCTTGAGCCGGTCCACCTGCAAGCGCTGCAAATACGAGAGCGATGAAAAACCGGTCCCGAAGTCGTCGATCGCGATCGACACGCCGGTGTGCTTGATCTGGGCCAGCATCTTGATCAGCAGGTCCGGCTCTTCCATCGCCATCGATTCGGTGATTTCGAGTTCGACAAATTCCGGCGGCGCCCCGGTTTCTTCCAGCGCCGAGCGCAGCATGTCGAGGAAGTAGGGATGGCGGAACTGCACCTGCGAGACGTTGACCGACATGGTGAACTGGCGGTGCCCCGCTTCGCGCAGGCGCACCAGTTCATGGCAGGCGCTGCGCAGCACCCATTCGCCGATATCGATGATCAGGCCCGAATACTCGGCGATGGGAATGAAGCGGTCCGGCGAAATATAGGTGCCGTCGGCAGTCTGCCAGCGCAGCAGCGCCTCGGCGCCCACCGGGCAGCGCGCCACCAGGTCCATCTGCGGCTGGTAGACGACGAACAGTTCGCCCTTGGCAAAGCCGGTGCGCAGCGCGTGCATCATGCGCACCCGTTCGCGGATTTCGACCCCCATGCTGCGCGAAAAATAGAAGTGGCCGGCGCGCTGCTGGCTCTTGGCGCGCTTCAAGGCGATGTCGGCATCCTTGAGCGCATCGGCGCCGCTGCCGTCGTGTTCCGACAGCCGCACCAGGCCCAGGGTGGCCGACAGCTGCACATCCTGGCCGTCGATCGAGAAGGGGGTCTCGAACAGCTCCAGGATGCGCACCGGATTGACCGCCTCGGCGTCGCCCAGCACGCTGAAAATATCGCCGCCGATGCGCGCCACCGTCAATTGCTGGCCGAGGCGCTGCTGCAGGCGGGTGGCCACGGCGACCAGCAGCATGTCGCCGAACTGGTGGCCGAGCGCGTCGTTGGTTTCGGCGAAGTGGTCGAGATCGACCAGCGACAGGGTGGCGTCGTTGCGCGCCGGTCCGGCCATGGTGGCGTCGAGGATTTCGACCAGGCGGGTGCGGTTGGGCAGCTTGGACAGCTGGTCGTAGAAGGCGGCGTTGTGCAGATGCGTCACCAGTTCGACGTTATCGAGGCCGACGGCGACATTGCTGCAAAAGACTTCGAGCAGGCGCTGGTCAATCTCGCCGAGCACGCGGCCGGGGGCCAGGTAGGCGACGAAATCGCGGCTCGATTTCCCCGCGAAGAACAGGGTGACGATGCTTGGTTCGTAGATGTTGCGGCGCTGGGCCAGGGTGCGTTCCATGGCCGTGGCGACGGCGGCATCTTCGACTGCGGTCAGCTTGCCGGTGCCAAGCCGGCGGTAGGCGCCAGCGGTGGCGATGATGTGCAGCTCGCGGCAACGCCCGTCCGGGCACTCCTGCACGCACAGCACGCCGTTCGGCTCCACGTCCAGGATCTCGGCGATCTGGGCCAGCACGCCGGCGGCGAAGTTTTGCACGCCGTGCAGGGCCATCAGCTCGGTGCTGGCGCGTACCACCAGGTCCAGGCCGCGCCGGTTGGCGCTGATCGCGCGGATTTGCTGGTACGAGCGGATTGCCGCCGTCACCGTCGTAAACAGCTTGATGCGGGTCAGTTCGGACTTGGTCTTGTAGTCGTTGATGTCGAAATCGCGGATGGCGTCGATTTCGGGCGCGTAGCCGGGCTGCCCGGTGCGCAGGATGATGCGCACGTCGGCCAGCTTGAGCGTTTCGCGGATGTAGCGCACCAGGTGCAGGCCGGCGTCGTCCTGTTCCATCACCACGTCGAGCAGGATGACGGCGATGTCGTGTTCGTGCTTGAGCATTTCGCGCGCCTGGCCGGCCGAGTAGGCGTGCACGAATTCGAGCGGCCGCTGTTGCATGTCCAGGTTGCCGAGGGCGAAGGTGGTGGTCGAGTGCACGTCTTCGTCATCGTCGATGATCATCACGCGCCAAACGCCGTTCCCACCCCCGGCTGCCGGTAGCGCGGGATGTTCCTCCAAAAATACCAGATCGTCGTGGTCGTCCTCAAGGTCGTCCAAGGGCGTGCTCGATGGGGGCATGTGTCGCTTCTCCAGGCGTTTCTCGGTAAAGACGCGTCGCCAGTATACGTCCAATAGTTACAGTAACGCATATTCATGCAGATAGGGCGACACAGATTGCGGAACTGCCACTGATTTCCAACAGCATGCCACGAATTCCGCCTGCTGTATGTATTAACCATGAGAAAAAGAAATTGCACAACGGATCGGGCGAATTGGCAAAATGTCCAGCCGCCTGGCGTGGTTGGCGTGGAACTACTTGGCCGGCGCCGCCAGCAAAAGCGCGCGGACTGGTAGAATTGGCTTTTCCGCCACTCACTTTCCTATCATGTCCGGCAATTCTTTTGGCAAGCTGTTTACCGTTACAACGTTTGGCGAATCGCACGGACCGGCCATCGGCTGCGTGATCGATGGCTGCCCGCCGGGCCTGGTGTTGTCCGAAGCCGACATCCAGCCCGACCTCGACCGCCGCAAACCGGGCACCTCGCGCCACGTCACCCAGCGCCAGGAAGCCGATACGGTCGAGATCCTGTCCGGTGTGTACGAAGGCAAGACCACCGGCACGCCGATCATGCTGATCATCCGCAACCAGGACCAGCGCAGCAAGGATTACGGCAATATCGTCGAGAGCTTCCGGCCCGGCCACGCCGACTACACCTACTGGCACAAATACGGCGTACGCGATCCGCGCGGCGGCGGACGTTCCTCGGCGCGCCTGACCGCCCCCGTGGTGGGCGCGGCGGCGATCGCCAAGAAATGGCTGCACGAGCAGTACGGCACCGTCTTCATGGGCTGCATGGGCCAGCTGGGCGACATTCCCGTGCCCTTCGAGGCCTGGGAACACGTGCCGAACAACCCCTTCTTTGCCGCCAGCGGCGACGCCGACCTGATCGCGCGCATGGAAACGGCCATGGATGAACTGCGGCGCGACGGCGACTCGATCGGCGCGCGCATCGACGTGGTGGCCAAAAACGTGCCGGTGGGCCTGGGCCAGCCGATCTACGACAAGCTCGATGCCGACATCGCCTACGCCATGATGGGCATTAACGCGGTCAAGGGCGTGGAAATCGGCGCCGGGTTCCGCTCGGTGGCCCAGCGCGGCTCGGAGCATGGCGATGAACTGACCCTGGAAGGCTTTGTCGGCAACAACGCCGGCGGCGTGTTGGGCGGCATTTCGACCGGCCAGGATATTACGGTGTCGATTGCGATCAAGCCGACATCGTCGATCCGCACGCCGCGCCGTTCGATCGACAAGGCCGGCAATCCGGTCATGGTCGAGACGTTCGGCCGGCACGACCCCTGCGTCGGCATCCGCGCCACGCCGATCGCCGAAGCCATGCTGGCCCTGGTGCTGATCGACCACGCGCTGATGCACCGCGCCCAGTGCGGCGATGTGCGGGTCGATACGCCGAAAATTGCCTGACGCCGGAGCGGGGCGCGCGTCCCCGCAACTTCTTCCCTATTCGCTGTTCCTGTTTGCGTATTACGCGCAGGTCGGCGCCTTTGCCATCTACGCGACGCTGTTCTTCGCCGCGCGCGGCATGAGCGCGCCCCAGATCGGCGTGCTGATGTCGCTGATCCAGGTCATGCGCATCATCGGCCCCAACCTGTGGGGCGCTCTGGCCGACCACAGTGGCCAGCGCGTGCGCGTGCTGCGCCTGACCAGCGCCGGCGCGCTGCTGGCCTTTTGCGGCATGTTCTTCGCCCAATCCTATGCCCAGTTCATCGCCGTGATGGTGGTGTACAACCTGTTTTCGAGCGCGCAGGCGCCGCTGGCCGAGGCCTTGCTACTGGCGGCATTGCGCGGCGACGCCAGCAACTACGGGCGGGTGCGCATGTGGGGTTCGGTCGGTTTCATCGTGGCGGTACTGGCCGCCGGCTGGCTGCTCGACTGGCTGGGCGTGAACGCCTTGCCGGCGATCGCGCTGTTCCTGCTGGTGTGCGTCGGCGCCTCGGGCCTGCTGATAGTGCAGGCGCCCGCTGTGCCCCATGCGGAAGCAGCGCCGGGCTTGTGGAGCGTGCTGCGGCGGCGCGAGGTGATCGCGTTTTTCGTCTCGGCCGCGCTGATGGCGGGCGTGCACATGTCGCTCAATGCCTTTTATTCCCTGTACCTGGAGCAGGCCGGCTACAGCAAGCCGGTGATCGGCGCCATGTGGGCGCTGGGAGTGGTGGCCGAGGTGGCCTTTTTCTATTTCCAGGCGCCGCTGCTGCGCCGCTTCGGTGCGCAGCGCGTCATGATGTGCGCCTTCGCGGTGGCTGCCGTGCGCTTTCCGCTGGTCGGCGCGGCCGGCCAACTGCTGGTGGTGCTGGCGCTGGCGCAGCTGCTGCACGCGGTGACCTTTGCCGCGCACCTTTCAAGCTCGGTGATGGTCATGCAGCGCTGGTTCGCAGGTCCGTTGCAGGCGCGCGGCCAGGCGCTGTACATGAGCCTTGCGTATGGCATCGGCGGCACCGCCGGGGGCTTGGCGATGTCGCTGTGCTGGGACCGCATTGGCCCGCCGGCCGTGTTTTATCTGGCCGGCGCGCTGGCGCTGGGGGCTGCCGCCAGCGCCGCGCTGTCGTTTCGCTGGCAGCGCGCGCAGCATGTCGGCTGATGCGTGCGCTCAGCGCGGTTTGGCTGCCGCGGCGTCCAGTTCCACTTGCTGGCGGCGGGCCACGGTCTTGACGATCAGCGCGCGCAGGTCGTTGAGCAGTGCGAATTCGGTCTGGCTGAGGTGGATTGCCGGGAAGCTGTCGTCCCAGTCGCCGTAAATGAAGCCGACCGGCTGGCCGTTCGACGACAGCGGCAGGATCACGAAGCTGCGCCCGGCCGACAGCGCATCTTTCCACCACTGCGGCAGCTTGGCCGCGAACTTGGGGTCGTGCGCGTTTTCCACGAAAATCACGCGGTCGCTGCCGAGCGAGGCATGGAACACGTTGGCGCTGTAGGTGTCGTCGAAACCGAGGCCGCCGATCAGGTCCTTGACGCCATCGCCCAGCCCCATCTTGGCGATGTACTTGTTTTCGCGGCGGTTGCGCAAGAAGGCCACGGCGCGCGAAAAGGTCAGGCCCTGGTGCACCGTCTCCAGCGCCATCGACATCATCTGGCCCGGATTGGCCGTGGCGACGACGTCGCGCATGTCGGACACGCCGGAGAGCAGCACCTTGTTGCCCTCGGCGCGCATGCGGCGCGTGGCGATGTCGGCTTCGCGTTTTTCGGCCGGCTTGGCCAGCGGCGCGATCGACAGGTCAGCCGCCGCCGTTTCCTTGGCTTTTTCGATGGCGGTGAGGAGGTGATCCGGTTCGACCCCCAGCATCGACGAAAAACTGCTGGCCAGCGCGCGCACGTTGGCGGCCCCCGCCTCGTCGTCGTTCCACAGGGAGCTGGCGCATTGCGACGACATGGTCGATACCGCGGCCAGCCAGTCTTCGTGGGTGAACGCGTCGCCGCGCTCGGCCGGCTCGATCCGGCGCATGCCGTTGATCAGGTTTTTCGGCAAACCCCAGTGTTCGGCGGCGGCGCGCCCGATCTCTTCCATCGTCAGCCCCAGCACCGGCTGCGCGGCGGCGTCTTCGCCGCCGGTGCCGCCGACCGCCTGCAGCGCGGTCCAGCGTTCGGGCATGTAAAAGGTGATCATCATGCGCCCCAGGGTGTGCAGCATCGAGCACACCACCGCTTCCTCGGAGTCGCGCGCGGCGGCGCTGGCGGCGACCTGCTGCGCCACCATCCCGGCCAGCACCGCTTTTTCCATCTCCACGTGGGCGATGGCCGAATCGGGCGAGGCGCGCGTCAATTCCTCGATCAGTTTCAGGCCCAGCGCCAGGTGGCCGATGGCTTCGGTGCCGAGCACCAGCACCGCCTTGCTGACGGTGTTGATGCGCTGGCCGAAGGCCGAATACATGCCGCTGTTGGCCAGGCGCAGCACCTTCTGGGTCAGGACCGGGTCCGACAGCACCGTTTGCGTCATGCTGAACTGGTGCTCGTCCTCGCCGCGCATGGCGCCGAGAATGGAACTGATGGCCTTGGCGAAGCCGGGCATGTCGCCGCGCCGGCGCACCCGTTCCCACAACTGGTTCAGGGTGGCGTCGGCGCTGGCCGGGCCGGGCGGGGTGGGATGGAGCAGGGCGCCGGCAATCATCGTATCCCCGCCTGCGGTTCGATCGGCATCAGGGACGCGTACAGGTCTTCCTTGAGGGCGGCCATGGCCGCGTGGGCCGGCATCGGTTTGCCGGTCAGGTAACCCTGGATGTACTGGCAGCCGCGCTGGTCGAGGTAATCGAGCTGCGCTTCCGTTTCCACGCCTTCGGCCACCACCGACAGGCCGAGGTGCTTGGCCAGGTCGAGCACCGCATTGCAGATCGCGCCATCCTTGGGCGCGTCGGGCAAGTCCTTGATGAAGGCACGGTCGATTTTCAGCACCGAGATCGGGAAGCGTTTCAGGTACGCCAGCGAGGAATAGCCGGTGCCGAAATCGTCGATGGCGATGCGCGCCTGTCGCTCGGCCATCTTGACGAGGATCGATTCTGCGTGCACGGGGTCGATCATCAGGGTTCCTTCGGTGATTTCGAGGACCAGCTGGCTGCCGCTCATGCCGGAAAAGGCGAGCGCATGGTCCAGCACCTCGAGGAATTTATCGTTGCGAAACTGGCGCGGGCTGATGTTGACCGAGATGTATAGCGGGCGCTTGGCCACTTCCTCGAACTGCTTGAGCTGCACGCAGGCCGCTTTCAGGGCCCACGCGCCCAGGAGGTTGATCAGGCCATTGGT
Organism: Massilia frigida; assembly: GCF_011682175.1. Lineage (GTDB taxonomy): Bacteria > Pseudomonadota > Gammaproteobacteria > Burkholderiales > Burkholderiaceae_D > Telluria_A > Telluria_A frigida. The sequence continues at coordinate 18,392 of NZ_WHJG01000033.1, read as the reverse complement.
CTCGGCGATGGGGATGAAGCGCACCGGCGGCACCATGCCCAGGGTCGGGTGCTTCCAGCGCATCAGGGTCTCGAAGCCCTGGATGCGGCGCGTGGGGGCATCCACGATCGGCTGGTAGTACAGCAGGAACTCGCCTTCGCGCACGGCCTGGAACATGGCCGCTTCGAGCGAGATGTCGTGTTCCGGCGGGCCGCTGTCGCGCGGGCTGTAGACCAGGCAGCGCGCCTTGCCGGTTTCCTTGGCGCGCGACATGGCGGCGTCGGCCAGCGCGACCAACTGCACTTCATCTTCGGCGTGCTCGGGGAACAGCGCCAGGCCGATCGAGGCGCCGATGTAGATCGTGTGCTTGTCGACCTCGAACGGCGCTTGCAGGGTCGCCAGCAGGCGTCCGGTGACCAGCTTGATCTGGGCCTCGCTGCAGGTGCCCGGCAGGACCGCGACAAACTCGTCGCCGCCGATGCGCGCCAGGGTGTCGCTGTCGCGCAGGGTCTTGCGCAGGCGTGCCGCGGCGATGCGCAGCACGGCGTCGCCGACCGGGTGGCCGAGGCCATCGTTGACCTTCTTGAAGCCATCGAGGCCGATGGTGGCGACTGAAAAATTCTGGCCCGAGCGGCGCGCGTGGGCGATCACCATGCGGATGCGGTCCGACAGCAGCAGGCGGTTGGGCAGTTCGGTCAGGGCGTCGTGGGTGGCCAGGTGGCGCAGGCGTTCCTCGGTATCGCGCCGGAGCGAGATATCGCACCCGACCACCAGCAGGGCCGCGCCGCCGGCGTGCTGCAGGCGGCCAAGGCGCAGCTCGAACCAGATATCCTTGCTGGCGGTGTGCAGGCGCACGTCGAGCCGGGCCGGTTCGGCGGCGGCGCCGGCATCGAGCAGCGCCGCGCCCAGTGCGGCCTGGTCGGCCTCGGGCGCCAGCGATACCAGCGCCGCTCCCATCCCGCGCAGCGCGAACAGGGTCCGGGTGCGCTCGCTGGCCGCGACGATCCGGCCCGCCGGGTCGAGCCGGAACACGACGTCGCCGGCCGCTTCCATGAACTGGTCAAGCTCGGTGGCCGTATCGCCGTGGGGAACTGATGGGGCACTGGGGCGCATGGTGAAATCGTTACCTTCGTAGTGTGGCTTGGCGCGGGTGGCCGGCTGCCCGGCCTGGTCTAGTTTAACAAATCGCTATCCTATGTGGCACGGAAAGATTCTAGGATGCATCAAAAACCACCGGTGTGGTGCGTCATTTAAAGTTGCTTGAGCGAACGCAAATAGCGGTGTGCCGGACGGGCGGGAAAGCAACTCTTGCCCCGTTTTCGGCTTTGGGCTAGGCTGGAGCGCGGCACGCCGCCGGTTTTCCGGCCCGGCTTGCTATTGTCGCTCACCCTGAGCGGTTCGAGGGGGGCGCGCACTTGGATAATGCTGCTTTTGCGCAATATTTTCGGGACCCGCACCCGGCCAGACCATGAATCCATACGATACCCACGAGATTTTTAACCAGGCAAGCGCATTTGGGAATGTCAACCTGTATGCCTGCGATCCGGCGCTGCAGGAAGCGCTGACGCGCGAAGGGGCGGGGTGGGCCAGCGACGCCCTGCACGCGCTGGGCGAACAGCTCGGACGCGCCGAGGTGCTGGACCTGGCGCGCCAGGCCAATGTGAACAAACCCGTGCTGCATAATTTCGACCGCGGCGGGCGGCGCGTCGACGAAGTCGAGTTCCATCCCTCCTGGCACCAGTTGATGGCACTGATGATCGGGGCCGGCGTGCACGCCACGCCGTGGGAGGCGGCGCGGCCCGGCGCTCAGGTGGCGCGCGCGGCCCAGTACATGCTGTTCGGGCAGGTCGAAAACGGTTCCCAGTGCCCGCTGACGATGACCTATGCCTCGGTACCGGCGCTGCGCCAGGCCGGGGCCATCGGCGCCAAATGGCTACCCAAGATCCTGTCGCGCCAGTACGATCCGCGCTCGCTGCCGATCGAACAAAAAAGCGGCGCCCTGATCGGCATGGGCATGACGGAAAAGCAGGGCGGCACCGACGTGCGCGCCAACACCACGCGCGCCACCGTACTCGATGCGCCCGAGGCGCGCGCGGTTCGGGGAAGAGGGCGTGGATGCCTGGCGCATCGTCGGCCATAAATGGTTCTTTTCGGCGCCGCAGTCGGACGCGCACCTGATCCTGGCCCAGACCGACGACGCCGGCAGCGCCGGACTGACCTGCTTTTTCGTGCCGCGCTACCTGCCCGACGGCAGCCGCAATGCGATCCGCGTGCAGCGCCTCAAGGATAAACTGGGCAACCGCTCGAACGCCTCGTCCGAGGTGGAGTTCTGCGACGCCGTCGGCTGGCCGGTGGGGAAGGTGGGGCGCGGCATTCCGACCATCCTGGAGATGGGCGGCTACACCCGGCTCGATTGCGTGATCGGCAGCGCCGGCATCATGCGCGCGGCGCTCACCCACGCGCTGCACCACGCGCGCCAACGCGCCGCCTTCGGCCGCACACTGGCCGAACAGCCGCTGATGCAAAACGTGCTGGCCGACCTGGCGCTCGAATCGGAGGCCGCCACCGCGTTCGCGCTGCGCCTGGCGCGCTGTTTCGACAACGTGGCCGATCCGGCCGAAGCGCTGCTGGGCCGCATCCTGACCCCGGCCGGCAAATACTGGCTGTGCAAGCGCGGTCCCGCCTTCGGCGCCGAAGCGATGGAAGTCATGGGCGGCAACGGCTACGTGGAAGATGGTCCGCTGGCGCGCCTGTACCGCGAGTTTCCCGTCAATTCGATCTGGGAGGGTTCCGGCAATGTGATGTGCCTGGACCTGTTGCGCGCCTTCGGCAAGACGCCGGCCGCGCGCGCGGCACTGGCGGCGGAACTGGCGCTGGCCGGCGGCACCGATCCGGCGTTCGATGCGTGCGCCGCAAGCCTGCTGGCCGACCTCGATGGCGCCCAGGGTGACGAATACGGCGCGCGCCGGCTGGCCGAGCGCATCGTGATCGCGGTGCAGGCCGCGCTGCTGCTGCGCCATGCGCCGGGCTTCGTGAGCGAGGCCTTCATCGCCTCGCGCGTGGCCATCGACGTGGGCGGGGCGTTCGGTCGCCTGCCGGCCGGTGTCGATTGCGCCGCGATCCTGGCGCGCGCGCTGCCGCTCTGACGCGCGTACCGACAAAAAAGCGAACAAGCGCCCGGTTTGCGGGATAATACGGGTACAAGCCACAACAACGATAACTGAATCGAATTCCATGAAACAAGATCCGCGCTTCCCCAATCTCTTCATCCTCAACCACCCGCTGATCCAGCACAAGCTCAGTCACATGCGCGAGCGCGACACCTCCACGCGCACCTTCCGCGAGCTGCTCAAGGAAATCACGCTGCTGATGGGTTACGAAATCACGCGCGACCTGCCGCTCACCACGCGCCAGATCGAAACCCCGCTGGTGACCATCGACGCGCCCGTCATCGCCGGTAAAAAGCTGGCGATCGTGCCGATCCTGCGCGCCGGTATCGGCATGAGCGACGGCTTGCTGGAACTGGTGCCTTCGGCGCGCGTGGGCCACGTGGGCGTGTTCCGCGACCCGGAAACGCACAAGCCGGTCGAGTACCTGGTGCGCCTGCCCGACACCACCGACCGCATCTTCATCCTGTGCGACCCGATGGTCGCCACCGGCAATTCGGCGGTGCATGCGATCGACGTGCTGAAAAAGCGCGGCGTGACCGACGAACAGATCATCTTCCTGGCCCTGGTGGCCGCGCCCGAAGGCGTGCAGGTGGTGCAGGACGCGCATCCGAAGGTGAAGCTGTATGTGGCCTCGCTCGATTCGCACCTGAACGAACATGCCTACATCGTGCCGGGCCTGGGCGACGCGGGCGACCGCATCTTCGGCACCAAGTAAGAAGCCGCGCGCGATGGCCACGCTGATCGACCAGGAGTTTTTCGCGCGCCTGCACGCGCTCAACGAGAAGTTCGCGGCCAGCGTGCCGGCCACGCTGGCGCGCCTGGAAGAGCTGCGCGCCAGCTTCGACCCGGCCGCCGCCGACGCGGCCCTGGTCAAGGAGCTGCATCAGAGCCTGCATACGATCGCCGGTTCGGCCGCGACGTTCGGCTTTCGCGTGTTCGGGGCCCAGGCGCGCCAGCTGGAGCAGCGCCTGCGCGTGCTGATGGCGTTCGAGCTGATCGCGCCCAAGGACTGGAACGACTGGCTGCATGCGCTCGACGTGTACGTGGCCTGGGCGCGGCACGACCCCAAGGCGGCCAGTTACCCCGGCCAGGACGACTGAGACGCCAAGAAAACGACAGCGCACGTACTTTTTTACCAATTGTGCGCGCATGCAAGGTCAAGTGCGCGTATCGTTTGATTTAGCGCAAACTTCCGCAGTGTCGATGCCCCTATATTTATCGAACTGCCGCTGCAAACCCGGTGCCGCAAAGTTGATGTTTTGAATTTTTAAAGCTTCCGGGAAGTTTATTTTGCAGAGAACGTGTTTTTTGTGTTTTATTCGGTATAATGCGGGATCGTTGTGATTCGAGGTAGTTGTGCAGTCTGTCTGTCATTTCTTTCTTGCTTCGTCAAACGATCTAAAACGGGCGTAAGCCCAACTTAACTGAAATAGGAAATTGTAATGGCAACTGGCATCGTAAAATGGTTCAATGATTCGAAGGGTTTTGGCTTTATCACTCCTGATGAAGGCGGCGAAGATCTGTTCGCTCACTTCTCGGCGATTCAGTCGAACGGCTTCAAATCTTTGCAAGAGAACCAACGCGTCTCTTTCGAAGTAACCGCTGGCCCTAAAGGCAAGCAAGCTTCGAACATTCAGCCTATCTAATCGCTGAATCAACGACAAAAAATCCTCGGTTTCCGGGGATTTTTTTTGTCCGTCTTTTCGTCGGCCCGCCTCGTGCGGGCCGATGTTGTTTTCAGGCGCGCCAGTAGCCCGGCTGCGCGTAGGTGCGGCGCAGGAAGTCCACGAAGGCGCGGATGCGCAAGGGCAGGTGGCGGCGCTGTGCGAACACGGCGTGAATGTCGTTGCCGGGTGCCGCAAAGCGGTCCAGCACCGTGCACAGGGTGCCCGCTTCGATCTCGGTTCCCACTTCCCACATCGAGCGCCACGCCAGGCCTTTGCCGGCCAAGGCCCAGTCGTGCAGCACTTCGCCGTCGTTGCAGACCATGTTGCCCGCCACTTTCAGGGTCACCAGCTTGCCGTTGTCGCGGAAGGTCCAGCCACGCTGGCTGCCTTCGCTGCTGATCGCCAGGCAGTTGTGGCGCGCCAGGTCGGCCAGGGTTTCCGGCATGCCGTGGCGTTTCAGATAGGCGGGCGAAGCCACCAGCACGCGCTGGTTGTCGGCCAGCTTGACCCCGATCAGGCTCGAATCGGACAGGCTGGCGATGCGGATCGCCACGTCCACCCCTTCGCCGATGACGTCGACCACGCGGTCGTTCAGGTTCAGGTTGACCGTCACGTCGCGGTGCTCGGCCAGGAACGAGGGGAGCAGGGGCGCCACGTGCTGGCGCCCGAAGCCGGCCGGCGCCGACACCAGCAGGTGGCCGCTGGCGCGCGCGCTGCGTTCGGCGACCGCCGATTCGGCTTCTTCGAGTTCGCCCAGGATGCGCTGGCAGTCTTCCAGGAAGGCCGCGCCTTCGTCGGTGAGCGCCAGTTTGCGCGTGGTGCGCTGCAGGAGCTTGACGCCCAGGCGCGCTTCGAGCGCGTCGAGGCGGCGCCCGATCATGGCCGGCGCGATGCCCTCGGCGCGCGCTGCCGCCGACAGGCTGCCGCGGGCGACTACTTCGACGAAGGTGGAAATCTGACGGAACTGCCCCACGTGTACTCCTTTTGTCTGTGACAAAAACGCACAGATGAATGTATTTTTTGTCTCGTTTAGCTACCAGTTAGTGAATATACTAGATGACAGATGAAACGCCAATTTTGCATTTACCTTCGACAGGAGCACGCATGACTATCAATATCCCCGCCGGCATGGAAATCACCGCCGAGATCAAGCCTGGCTACGAACAGATTCTCACTTCCGAGGCGCTGGCCCTGGTGGCGCGCCTGACGCGCGCGTTCGAGCCGCGCCGCCAGGAGCTGCTGGCCGCGCGCGTGGCGCGTGCCAAGCGCCTCGACGCCGGCGAGCGTCCCGACTTTTTGCCTGAAACCGCGCAGATTCGCGCCGGTGACTGGAAAATCGCCCCGATTCCGCCGGCACTCGAGTGCCGCCGCGTCGAAATCACCGGTCCGGTCGAGCGCAAGATGGTCATCAACGCCTTCAACTCGGGCGCCGACAGCTACATGACCGACTTCGAAGACTCGAACACGCCGAACTGGGACAACCAGATCACGGGCCAGATCAATATGCGCGACGCCGTGCGCCGCACCATCTCGCTCGAACAGAACGGCAAGGTGTACAAGCTCAATGACAAGATCGCGACCCTGGTCGTGCGTCCGCGCGGCTGGCACCTCGATGAAAAACATGTGCTGGTCGACGGCAAGCGCGTCTCCGGCGGCATTTTCGACTTCGCGCTGTTCATGATCCACAACGCGAAAGAGCAGCTGGCGCGCGGCGCCGGGCCGTATTTCTACCTGCCGAAGATGGAATCGCACCTCGAAGCGCGCTTGTGGAACGATATTTTTGTCATGACGCAGCAGGAACTGGGCCTGCCGCAAGGGACCATCAAGGCGACCGTGCTGATCGAAACGATCCTGGCCGCGTTCGAGATGGATGAAATCCTGTACGAGCTGCGCGAACACAGCGCCGGCCTGAATGCGGGCCGCTGGGACTACATCTTCTCGTGCATCAAGAAATTCAAGCTCGATAAGGACTTCTGCCTGGCCGACCGTCCGAAAGTGACGATGACGTCGCCGTTCATGCGCGCGTATGCCTTGCTGCTGCTGAAGACTTGCCACAAGCGCGGCGCACCGGCGATCGGCGGCATGGCGGCGCTGATCCCGATCAAGAACGATCCGGAGAAAAACGAGATCGCCATGGGCGGCGTACGCAACGACAAGGCGCGCGATGCGAGCGACGGCTACGACGGCGGCTGGGTTGCGCATCCGGGCCTGGTGGAACTGGCGATGGGCGAATTCAAGAAGGTGCTGGGCGAGAAGCCGAACCAGATCGACAAGCAGCGTCCCGATATCGCGGTGACGGCGGCCGAACTGCTGGACTTCAAGCCGGAAGCGCCGATCACGGAAGCGGGCCTGCGTTATAACATCAACGTCGGTATTCATTACCTGGGCAGCTGGCTGGCCGGTAATGGCTGCGTGCCGATCCATAATCTGATGGAAGATGCGGCGACGGCGGAGATCAGCCGTTCGCAGGTGTGGCAGTGGATTCGGTCGACCAAGGGTGTGCTCGACGACGGCCGCAAGGTCACCGCCGACATGGTGCGCGCGATGATTCCGCAGGAACTGGCGAAGGTCAAGGAAGTCGCACCGAATGGCGACAACCCGACCTATGTGCGCGCGGCGGTGATTTTTGAAGAGATGTCGACGTCGGAATCGTTTGCGGAGTTCTTGACGTTGCCGCTGTACGAAGAGATCTAAGAGCCGTCGTTCCTGGCATTGCCAGAAACGACTTCCCGCGCAGGGCTAGGCGCCCCCACGGCAACCCAAGGTTGTTTGATCCGCCATCTACTACGCTACGGACTTGGGTTCCCGCCGAGTGCCGCCTTGGCGCGGGAACGACGGTGGGTCAAGCGCGCAGCGCCATCGCTTCGCGCTTGATGATCAGCTCCGCAAACTGCTCCGCCGGCATCGCCGGCGCCAAATACCACCCTTGCAGCAGATCGCAACGCTGCGCCCGCAGGTAGTCGAGCTGCGCTTCCGTCTCCACCCCTTCCGCCACCACTTCCAGCCTCAGGCTGTGCGCCAGCGCGATAATGCCCGCGATGATGGCCGCGTCGTCGGCGTCGTGCGGCACGTCGGCCACGAACGACCGGTCGATCTTGATGATGTCGACCGGGAAGCGCTTCAGGTACGACAGCGATGAATATCCCGTGCCGAAATCGTCGATCGACAGCCGCACGCCCAGCCCGCGCAGGCGGTGCAGCGCCTTGAGCGTATCCTGCGCGTGTTCCATCAGGGTGCTTTCGGTGATTTCCAGTTCCAGCAAATCGGGCGGCAAGCCGGATGCCACCAGCACCGCTTCCACCGTATCGGCAAAATTCTTTTGCAACAGCTGGCGCACCGACAGGTTGACCGCCACCCGCATCGGCGGCAAGCCCTGGTCGATCCAGGCCTTGAGCTGGGCGCACGCGGTGCGCAGCACGAATTCGCCGAGCGGATTGATCAAGCCCGTTTCTTCCGCCAGCGGGATGAATTCGACCGGCGGCACCATGCCGCGCGTCGGGTGCTTCCAGCGCACCAGCGCTTCCATGCCGACGATGCGCTGGTTGTCGAAGCGCGCCTGCGGCTGGTAAAACACTTCAAGCTCGTTGCGCTCCAGCGCGCGCCGCAAGTCGCTTTCCAGGCGTACGTGTTCCGAAATGGCCTGTTCCATCGACGCTTCGTAGAACTGGAAGCCAGTATTGGTCTTCTTGGCCCGGTACATGGCGCTGTCGGCGCGCTTGACCAGGGTCGGCACATCGAGGCCGTCGAACGGATACATGGCGATGCCGACGCTGCTGGTGACGAAAATATCGTGGCCATCGATCTGGAACGGCGCGGCCAGCACACGGCAGATGGTCTGCGCCGCGGCCGCCGCCGGCGCCGGCCCGTCGACATCGCCCAGGACGATGGTGAATTCGTCGCCGCCCAGGCGCGCCACCATGTCGATGCTGCGCACCGCGCGCCGCACGCGCTGCGCCACCGCCACCAGCAGGCGGTCGCCGATGTCGTGCCCGAGGTTGTCGTTGACGTACTTGAAGCGGTCCAGGTCGAGGAACAGCACCGCCAGCGAGGTCTTGTTCACGCGCGCCTGGTCGACCGCCTGCCCGAGCAGGTCGAAGAACAGGGTGCGGTTCGGCAGTCCGGTCAGCAGGTCGTTGAAGGCCAGGTGGCGGATGCGCTTCTCGGCGCGGTTCGCTTCGATGATGCGGCGCACGCGCTGCGACAGCACCGCGTAGTGAATCGGCTTCGGGATATAGTCGCTGGCGCCGGCCGCGAAGGCCCGCTCGACCGAGGAATTGTCTTCCAGCGCGGTGATCATCAGCACCGGAATGCTGCTGCCGCCGGGCAGTTCCTGCATGCGCGCGCAGGCCGTGAAGCCATCCATCACGGGCATGACCGCGTCCATCAGCACCACGTCGGGCTGGAAGCGCTTGAGCATCATCAGGGCCTGGGCGCCGTCGGCCGCTTCTTCGACCTTGAAGCCGTCGCGCTGCAAGGTGTAGCGCAAGGTGCTGCGGGTGCTGCGGTCGTCGTCGACGATGAGCACCTGCGGCACGTCGTCGACGCCGCCCTGGCCGGCCATGCCGTCTCCGGTCACTTCCTGCGCCAGCGCGCTGGCCACCGCGTTGTAGGCCACGCGCAGGCGTGGCAGCAGCGGCACGATCAGTTCGGGGTGGCCGCCGATGCCGTGGTCTTCGGCTTCCTTGGCCAGTTGCGCCAGGTGGGTCGCGCCCAGGTTGCCGGCCGAACCCTTGATCGCATGCGCCTTGGCGCGCGCGGTATCAAAGTCGCCGCCGTGGGCCGCCGCCTCCAGGTCGAGCAGGTATTGCGGCGTGTCTTCGAGGAAGGGGCTGATGGCCTGGGCCAGCGATGCGCCCATGATCTCGCGCAGCTTGACGAACATGGCCTGGTCGATCGGGCTCTCGCTGTCGCCCACATGCTCTCCCGGCGCGGGTACGCTGCGCGGCTCCTCGCCGGGCGCCGCATCGCCGCGCGGCAGCCAGCGGTCGAGCTTCTGGCGCAGCTCGAACAGGGTGATCGGCTTGGCCAGGTAGTCGTCCATGCCGGCCGCCAGGCATTTTTCGGCGTCGCCGCGCTGGGTGTTGGCGGTCATCGCGACCAGCGGCGTGCGCCGCCCGCTGCCCTGTTCAAGCGCACGGATATGCGCGGTCGCTTCGTAGCCATCCATCTCCGGCATGCTGCAATCCATCAGGATCAGGTCGAAGCTGCCATTGCGCACCGCTTCCAGCGCTTCGCGCCCGTTGGCGGCAAATTCGCAGGCGCAGCCGTTCATGGCCAGCATGCCGGCGGCGACCATCTGGTTGGTGCGGTTATCTTCGGCCACCAGGATGCGGAACGAGGTGCGCACCGGCGCGGCCAGCTGGCTGGCGATGGCCAGCGCGGGCGCCTTGGCACCGGCCAGCAAGTCCTTGAGGGCTTGCAGCAGGCGGTCTTCGCGCAGCGGCTTGCCGAGCGAGGGGTGGCCGTCGACCAGGGTGCCGCCCGAGGGCGTGCCGAAACGGTCGAGGATCAGCACCAGCGTGCCGGGCGAGTCGTGCGCGATTCTTCCCGCCAGGTCGTTGCCGTCGTCGTCGAGGGCGCCGATGTCCATCATGACGATGGCGTACGGGCGCGCCTCCATGGCGCCGACCTTGAGCTGCAGCAGCGCTTCGCCGCCCCAGCGCGTGACGTGGCAGTCGATCCCGTGGCGCTGCATGGTCTGGGCCACGAAGCTGCGCACGATCTGGCTGTCGTCGACCACGATCGTGCGCAGGCCGGCCAGCTCCGTGTGGGCCGGTTCCGGCAATTCCTGCAGCGCGGCCTTGCAGACGATGTTGAAGGTGAAGGCGGTACCTCCGCCAAGCGCGCTGTCGACCGTGATGGCGCCTCCCATCAGTTCCACCAGTTGCTTGCAGATCGCCAGGCCAAGGCCGGTGCCGCCGTATTTGCGGGTGGTCGACGGGTCGGCCTGGGCGAAGGACTGGAACAGGTGCTGCTGCTGGTCGGCGCTCATGCCGATGCCGGTGTCGCGCACTTCGAAGCGCAGCCCGAATTGCGGGCCGTCGGCCAGCGCGATTGCCACTGCCACTTCGCCATGCTCGGTGAACTTGACGGCGTTGCCGAGCAGGTTGATGAGCACCTGGCGCAGGCGCAGCGAGTCGCCATTGACGCATTGCGGCACGCCCGCGCCGAGCAGGTAGCCCAGTTCGACGTCGCGCACCTGCGCCTGCTTGGCCACCAGTTCGATGACTTCTTCGAGCAGCTTGCGCAGGTCGAAATCGACTTCTTCGAGCGAGAGCTTGCCCGCTTCCATCTTGGAAAAGTCGAGGATATTGTTAATCAGTTCGATCAGGGTGCGCGAGGAATTCCAGGCCACGTCCACGCATTCGGCCTGGCGCTTGTTCAGGCTCATTTCCTTGAGCATGTCGAGCATGCCGACCACGCCGTTGAGCGGGGTGCGCACTTCGTGGCTGACGGTGGCGGCAAACTGCGCCTTCACCAGCGCCATGCTGACGGCGGCGTCGCGCGAGTCCTTCAGTTCCGCTTCGCGCTGTTCGAGCACGTTCATCATCTTGTTGAAGGCGAGCGCCATGTCGATCAGGTCGCGCGGGCCGGCCGGGGCGGCGCGCATGCCCGATTCGCCCGCCTCGGCGCGCTGCATCAGGCGCGAAAGCGCATGCAGCGGGTTGATCATGTGGCGCGTGAGCAGGCGCACGATGGCCAGCAGGATGATGGCGAACGACAGCGTGACCACCAGGTTCCCCACCAGGAGCGACAGCGTGAGGCGGTTCAGCGTCACTTTGGCGACGGTCACGTGGACGTGGCCGAGCAGCTGTTTGGGCGGCTCTTGCAGGTCGAACGGCGAGGCCAGTCCCTGGCCGCCGAAGACCGGTGCCGTGAAGTGCCAGGCCTGCGAGGTTTCGCTGGCCAGCCGGGCCAGCGGCGTGGGCGAGACGGGCCCCGGCGCTGCGGCCGGCGCGGCGCCGGCCTGGCTTTTCGAGAGCAGGACCCGTCCGCGCGTGTCGCTGATCTGCACGCTGAGCACATCGGGGAAGGTGAGGGTGGTGGCCACCACGTCCTGGGCGTTTTCGGGCGAGTGGTAGAGCAGCGCCAGGGTGCTCTGGCGCGCCAGGTTGTCGGCGATGCGCTCGCCCTGTTCGAGGAAGTAGTCGCGCATGCGGGTGCGCGCTTCCCAGGAATTCATCAGCGAGGAAAACAGCGCCAGGCCAAGAATGGCGGCCGAGACGATCACTGTCAGCTGGCGGCGAAACCCGGTGCGGCGAAGGAAGTCGTGGAACATCTACTCAGGGCTCCGGATAAATAAGGTCGAAGGTACGTTGCTGCTGGTAGCCGATGTTCAGGCCCATATGGCTGGCGGTACGCAGGTTGATGGCGGCGTGCAGTTCGCGCAGCGGCTGCACGCCTTTCCTGCGCTCGCCGGCGATGGCGCCCTCGGCCGAATTGGCCAGCGAGCGGCCCAGCTCCACGTTGTTGGGACTCATGGCGAACAGCGCGCCTTTTTTCACGTGCAGCACATTGCTGGAGAAAATAGGCACGCCGCTGTTCCAGGCTTGCTTGAGGATCAGCGGCAGCAGGGTGCCTTCTTCGACGGTGGTGGTGTCGTGCGGCAGCCAGACGGCGTCGCGGCGGCTGTCGGCGCCGGCGAACAGGGTGGCGTACAGCTGGGCGGCCTGGGACAAGTCGCGCGCTTCGTACGATGCCAGTTCGAGGCCCTGCCCGCGCGCCGCTTCGCGCGCGAGGCGCAGCAGCCATTCGGTTTTCTTGGGGTCGTACACCACGATCACGCGCCGGGTGTCGGGCAGCAGCGTGCGCAGGCGCGCAAACAGCAGCGCCGGATCGGGCGTGAGGCTGATGCCGTTCAGGTTGACGATTTCGGCGTCCGACAGCAGCAGGGCGCCGCCCACCAGCACCTCGATATCGCGGTCCAGCGCCACGGCCGTGTTCAGGCCCTGGCGCCCGAGCGCGATGACGACCTTGGTACCGGTGCGCCTGAGCTGCGCATTCAGGTCGGCCGCGTCGACGCGGGCATCGACCGCGTAGCTGCGCACGCGCAGGCGGGTACGTTCTTCGATCCCCTGGATCATGCCGATGAAGGCGCTGCGAAACGGTTCCGACACGTTCGGATAGAACACCGCGATGCCGCCCTGGCCGACCGAGGCTTGCAGCTCGGGGCGGCGCAGCTGGTCTTCGAGCTGGGAGACGGTGAGCGGCTGCAGGCCGTACTGGCCGCCGCTGTCGTAGCGTTCGAGCAGGCCGGCCGACTCCGCCGTCGCAGGCGCGAGATCGTCAGCCATGGCGTGCGGCGCCGGGCCGGCCAGCAGCAGCAACGACAGCAGCGCGGACGCGCCACGCGGCGCGCGCGGCCGTGGCCGGGCGTTGAAAAGAAGTGTAGTCATTGCGTACAGCGGGGACGCGTGGTCCGGTTAATTTGTAAGCAGCCACGCATGTGGGCACACACCAGGCTGCAGTATACGTCACCGAAGTAGCCCGAAAGAAAGAATTTTGAAAATCTAACAAAAAACCACGGTCACGGTTCGGGATACAGGAACTGGAAGCTGCGCTGGACCGCCGGGCCGGCCGCGATGCCCAGGTGGCTGGCGGTGCGCAGGTTGAGGGCGGCGTAGACTTCGCGCAGGGGCAGCAGGCCGCGCGGCGGCGGTTCGGCCGTCATCATGGCAGTGGCAAGATTGCCAAGATTGCGGCCGAGTTCGATGTTGTTCGGGTAGAGCGCGAACAGGGCGCCTTTGCGCACGTGCAGGAAGCTGCTGGAAAAGACCGGCACGGCGCGGTTCCACGCTTCGCGCAGCACCAGTGGCAGGATGGTGGTTTCGTCGACGGTGGTGGGGTCGGTGGGCAGCCAGAGCGCGTCGCGCCGGTTGTCGGCGGCGGCGAAGGCGCTCTGGTAGAGGCGCGCGGCGGCGCCCAGGTCGAGCGCTTCGAGCGCCGCCAGTTCCACCCCGTGCAGGCGGGCCGCCTCGCGCGCCAGCCGCAGCAGCCAGTCGTTGTGCTGCGGGTTGTAGACGACGATGACGCGGCGCACGCCGGGCGCGAGGTTGCGCAGGCGGGTAAACAGCAGGGCCGGGTCGGGACTGAGGCAGATGCCGGTGTGGCGGTCGCCGTCGGGCAGCGAGGAAATGCCGCTGATCACCAGGCCGAGTGCGGGATCGAGCGCTTCGGCCACCTTGAGGCCCTGGCGCCCGAGGGCGATGATCACGCGCACGCCCTGGCGCCGCAACGCCGCGCCCAGTTCGGCCGGGTCCAGCGCGGCAGTGAGCGGCCAGGCTTGCACGCGCTGGTGCAACTGCTCTTCGATGCCGCCGATGATGTCGGTGAAGACTTTGCGCACCGGCTCGGGAAGGTCGGGAAACAGGACCGCGACCGGACGCGGCGCGGCAAGTTCGCCCGTGAAGATCGTTTGCGCATGCAGCGGCGCGTGCGGCACGAGTGGCACGGCCAGCGCGGCGCACAGGCGCAGCAATGCACGCCTGTGCGGGGAGGGCGGCGCCAGCTTATCGATGACGCGGCGCCCGGCCATGAAGGCAGCGGCGCGCTTGCGCCATTGCTGGATCGGGCTGGTGGGCCGCGCTTGGGTATCGTCTCGTCATGTGATTATTCACACTGTTTCTTTGTGGAATATCTTAGCTGAGTTATGCCGCCTTGGGTGTGCTGTCTTTACATCAACTGTGCTGGCGTGGCATTTAACAGACGTTTGATGGTGATCAAAACGTGTTTTTCCAGGTGCGCAGTGCGGCGAAGGAAGCTTGCGGCGGCGCTGCCGGGTCCAGTTTGCCCAGGGCAATCAGGTTGGCGACGATACCGGGCTGGCGGTCGCGCAGGAAGGGGTTGGTGGCTTTTTCCAGGCCGATGCTCGAGGGCAGGGTGGGGATGCCGCGCTCGCGCTTGGCGGTTTCGGTCGCGATGCGCTGCGCGATCAGCGCGTTGGCCGGTTCGGCCGCGGCGGCGAAGCGCAGGTTGGACAGGGTGTATTCGTGGGCACAATAGACGGCCGTGTCGTCCGGCAAGGCCAGATAGCGCGCGAGGGAGGCGCGCATCTGCTCGGGGGTACCTTCGAACAGGCGCCCGCAGCCGCCGGCAAAGAGCGTGTCGCCGCAAAACAGCCAGTGCTCGCCGGAGCGCTCGCGCAGGTAGGCGATGTGGCCGAGGGTGTGGCCGGGCACTTCCAGCACGCGCAGGGCGAGCGCCAGGCCGGGCACCTCGACCAGGTCGCCCTCGGCGAGCGGCACGCCGACCGTGGCGATGGCTTCGGCGCGCGGGCCGTACACCGGTACCCGCGCATGCGCGAGCAGTTCCGGTACGCCGCCAATGTGGTCAGCATGATGATGGGTGAGTAAAATGGCGGTGAGCGTGAGATGATGCGCGGCCAGGGCCGCGATGACGGGCGCGGCGTCGCCGGGGTCGACCACGGCGGCGTGCACGCCATCGTGGATCAGCCACAGGTAATTGTCCTTGAACGCGGGGACGGCGAGCACGCTCAAGGGGCGGGGCGTCGGATACGTCATAGTGAAGGTGTCGGCAAAGGGGTAGGCATGGATAGCGCGGCATCCGAAAAATCCATTATAGCGCTCGACGGCTGGCTGCAGACGCCGGCCGGCGCTTACGTACGCGCGTGGGAACAGGCTTGCCTGGACGAGTTGACGGCCGATATCTTCGGCTACAACGCGGTGCAGATCGGCTTGCCGCAGATCGATGCGCTGGCCGCCAGCCGCATGCCCAACAAGTGGCAGGCGGCCACGCGCACCTCCTCGCGCGAGCTGGTGGCGCTGGGCGCGGGCAAGCGCCAGATTGCCGTGGCGCTCGATTTCGCCGAGCTGCCGTTCGCTTCGCAAAGCCTGGACCTGGTGGTGATGCCGCATGTGCTGGAATTTGCGGCCGAGCCGCACCAGGTGCTGCGCGAGGTCGAGCGGGTGCTCATTCCGGAGGGGCAATTAATCATCTGCGGCTTCAATCCGGCCAGTTTGTGGGGCTTGCGCCAGGGCTTGCGGTGCGTGACGCGCTCGGCCTACCTGCCGGTGGCGGGCGAATTCATCTCTATGCCGCGTATGAAAGACTGGTTAAAATTGCTCAATCTGGGCGTGAGCCGCAGCCATTTCGGCTGCTATGCGCCGCCTTGCCGCACGGCGCAGTGGATCGAGCGCTATGCCTTCATGGAGCCGGCCGGGCAGCGCTGGTGGCCGTATCTGGGCGCGGTGTACATGGTGCATGCGATCAAGCGGGTCAAGGGCATGACCATGATCGGTCCTGCCTGGAATAAAAAATCGGCGACGGCGCCACAAGCGGTGCCGGCCACCAATCGGAAGTAAAGACAGCGAAAGCAGAGAAAGCCAGGATGAGCAAAGTAGAGATTTTTACCGACGGTGCGTGCAAGGGCAATCCCGGCACCGGCGGCTGGGGTGCCTTGCTGGTGGCCGACGGCCACGAGAAGGAAATCTGTGGCGGTGAACTCAATACCACCAACAACCGCATGGAGCTACGCGCCGTGATCGAGGCGCTCTGCATCCTCACGCGCCCGTGCGAAGTGGTGCTGCATACCGACAGCCAGTATGTACAGAAGGGGATTTCGGAATGGATCCACGGCTGGAAGGCGCGCGGCTGGAAAACCGCGGCCAGGGAGCCGGTCAAGAATGAGGATTTATGGAAGGCGCTCGATCTGGCGCAGGCGCAGCACGCGGTGGAATGGAAATGGGTGCGCGGTCACAATGGGCACCCCGGCAACGAACGGGCCGACGTGCTCGCCAACCGCGGGGTCGAGACCGTCCGCCGCTGAGCGCGCCCGCGCTTTGTTATACTGCGCGCTTCGTTTCACTCTTCACCCAGACTGCCATGCGCCAAATTGTCCTCGATACCGAAACCACCGGCCTCAATCCCCGCACGGGCGACCGCGTCATTGAGGTCGGCTGCGTCGAACTGCACAACCGTATGCTGACGGGGAATAATTTCCACCGTTACATCAATCCCGACCGCGATTCGGAAGAGGGCGCGCTGGCGGTGCACGGCCTGACCACGGAATTCTTGCGCGACAAGCCCCGGTTTGCCGAGATTGCGCAGGAGTTGCGCGAGTATATACAGGGCGCCGAGGTCATCATTCATAACGCGCCGTTCGACCTGGGCTTTTTGAACAATGAATTCAAGCTGCTCGGGCTGCCGTCGTTTACCGAGCATTGCAGCGGGGTGATCGATACCTTGGTCAATGCCAAGGAAATGCATCCGGGCAAGCGCAACTCGCTCGATGCGCTGTGCGACCGCTATGGCGTGTCGAACGCCCACCGCAAGCTGCACGGCGCGCTGCTCGATGCCGAGTTGCTGGCCGATGTGTATCTGTCGATGACGCGCGGGCAGAACAGTCTGTCGATGGATGTGGAGGATGAGTCGGCCGGTGGTGGTGGTACGCTCGAAGCGGTGGCGCTGGCCGAGGTGATCGTGCTGGCCGCCAGCGCGGACGAGCTGGCCGAGCATGAAGGCGTGCTGGGCGGGCTGGACAAGGCGGTCAAGGGAAACTGTATTTGGAGAAATTACGCGGAAGCGTGACGTTTTGCGAAACCTGTGTCATAATACGCCCCGCTTCGGGAGGTTAGCTCAGGGGTAGAGCACTGCATTCACACTGCAGGGGTCGCAAGTTCGAAACTTGCACTTCCCACCAAGAATACTAATGAAATCAAGGGCTTGCGAGAAATCGTCAAGTCCTTTTTTTGTTGGGTACGGAAAAAGTACGGAAAACAGTCTCGGGCTGCCCGGGATGAGGTTGGACATTAACATTGTTACGACGGTATTCGACGTTATCCTTCGGTGATTTTGGAAGCTAGGCAGTTGTTCCTATTGAAAATAAAATTCGTTAAATTTTCAATCCGGCATCAATATCTGCTGATTCGGTTAGTGCTGGACGCGATAGCGAAACCGACGCCTTTGTGAGCGCAAGAGGCTACTCGGTCAAATTCCAATATATCTAGGCGGCCACGTAGCCGCGCTACCTGCTTGGCCCAACCATTGGCTACTCAAGTCGCGACCGTGCCAAAAGGCGTAGGCCGCTACTGTGCGGAGGTGTAACTCCAGACCGGTTCCCGAGAACGATCTAAGCCAAACTCTTGCTACCATTGCGGAGCACGACGGGAGATGAATACGTCAGTAACTTTGCTTACTCGCACTGAAGATGGTCGCCTATCCATTTTTACGGGAAATTGATGCGACTCGTCAAAAAAGGGCCAATGCCGAAATCGACGTAAATCGAGCCTGTTTTCGACTTGAGACCATCACGTTATACACAACTCCGAACTCCCTGTCGCCATGACGAGAAAACCCGTTAACATTCAAGGAGTTACAGCTGCCACTTGTAAACTGTAGCGAAATGGCGTTTACTCTTGCCTTTTGGACGACGACATGGGCAAGGCAGTGACGCGGTGGACCGATCATGAGTTTGCTGGGCTCGACCTTGGTGACAGTCGTCTCAACAAGAGGGCGAAGATACTGATGGAACGATTTGCGGCAAACCCGCAAGCGAGCATTCCGGCGGCATGCGAGGGCTGGAGCGAGACGGTGGCGGCCTACCGCTTTCTGAGCAACA
>NZ_WHJG01000032.1 GCF_011682175.1 Massilia frigida | reverse complement strand
CCTATCTGCGCATGTCCAAACTCGCTCATTTACCCGTCAATCCCTTGCAGGCCGCCGCGAAGCGGTCGGTTTCAATTAGGCGATACCGTGGCGGTCGTCAAGTTTCACCGAAAACGTCATAGAGCCCATAAAAGGCAGCTTAGGGGCAGCTTAGGGCGGCGGGGAGGTCTGACATACAAACACGGGTTGATGCCTGGCTAAACCGGCCGCGTCCACAGTCCTCGACTTACTGACCGCCCGTGGCTGTTAGAGCGCCAGACGCACCGCCGCCCGGTCCAGCACGCGCACCACCATGGCAATCGCGTGCGGCACCATTTTCTTGGCCACGCCACGCCGCACCGCGTGATCGGTCGACGACATCACCGCGCCTCCATATTTATACGAATACGTGCCGCCTTGCGTCAGCAGCGGCCGGATGTCGGTCGCGGTATTGGCCAGCGGCGTGAAATCGTTCAGCGCCGCCAGCACCAGCGCCGGGTCGTTCAGCTTTTCGGTATCGTAATAGTCGCCGATCCAGCCTTCCCAGCCGGAATGGTTGTGGCCGAGCACGTTGAAAGTGTGGTGCGGCTGCAGCAAATCGGTCGAGTGCAGGGTGAATCCGAGCGATTGCGCCGACGGCGCTTGCAGGAAACGGGTCCAGAAATGCTGCGCCAGGTTGTCGAGCGGCTGGAACGGGAATTGCTGGTAATCCTGGTACATGCTCGCGGTCGAATACCCGCCCTGGCGGTAGCGCGCTTCCGTGATGCCGAAGGTGTTGTACTTGCTGGCGTCGCCGAACCAGCCGCCCAGTCCGCCGGCGCCATCGTCCAGGTAATCATTGACCAGCCACACCGCCGCCAGTTTGTCGATGTCGCCCGGATTGCCCAGCTTGGCGTAGTGGTAGCCGCCGAAGTCGTTGCCGTGCACGTCGGCGCCGGCCGTGTGGTTCTGGAAGTGCCAGAACGAGGTGTAGCGCGCCAGCCCGGAACCCAAGCCCCACAGCGGCGAACCCTGGCAGTTGCCGGTGGTCGCGCCGCAGATGTAGGTATCCTCGAAATAGTCGACGTCGTGCGCGCCCTGGCCGATGGCGGCGGCGAACTGCTCGATCGTGTAGCCCGCCCGCGTCACGCCCGCCACCAGCGTCGCGTAGCGGGTCTGGTCCGGATGCGCTTTCATGAATTCCACGGCGTCGAGCACGATGCGGCGGTGGGTTTCGGTATTCCATGCCTTGGCGGGCAGGCATGCGAGCAGGGCGAATGCGACGGGGGCGAGCTTGAATACTGCTTTCATCAGTTCTCCTTTTATTTTCATTATGTATACGGACAGCCCGAAGGCGATGCCCGACTGGCTTGCTGCATTGTCACGACCGCGTGTGCGGCCTCATTTCCCGATAGCGGGATGATCTTTCAACAGCTGCGCGCGCATGTTCTCCAGCCCGCGCGCCTTGTCTTCCGCCTTGGCGATCTTGTCGGCGGCGATGCCCATGGAACGCCCGCGCGCGATGTCGTCGCGCAGGCGCGGCAGTTCCTCGTCCACCGCCTTGACGTAAGCGGCCATGACCTGCGCGTTCTGGCGCGCTTCAAATGCCTGGTAAGCCTTCGGGTCCGCCAGTTCTTCGGCCGTGGGGCGAGCCCGCGCCGGCACGTCGAGCGCAATCGGCGGCGCTTGCGGGTCGCCGTGCAGGCGGGTCTGTGCCAGGCTTTGCGCCGCCGGCAGCGCTGCCTCGCCCGCCGGCGCGGCCTGGGTGGGCGCAGGCCAGGCATCCAGCCACGGCCTTGCGGCAGGCGGCGCTGGCGTGCCGGCGCTGGCCTGGGCCGCGCCTGCATCGGGCGGCAAGTCATCCTGCGGCCACACCAGCCAGAGCGCTCCGCCGACCAGTGCCGCGCCGGCCAGCGCCAGCAGCACCGGCCTCATGGCGCGCCCCCGGTGCCGCGTGCCTGTTCATCGAGCAGCTTGCGGTTGACCGCGACCGTGGCCGCGCGCACCAGCTTGCTGCGCGCGGCGGCGAATTCCGCCCGCGCACGCTCGTGGGCGATGGCCTTGCGCGCCATGTAGCGCACCGTTTCCGAGTCGGGCGGGTGATAGCCCTCGACCCGCTTTTCGACCAGCACAATGTCCCAGGTCGCCTGCGCGCCCGGTCCCACCGGCGCGCGGAACGGGCTCGACACCTTGCCTTCCGGTTGCAGCAGCGCCAGCGCCGACAGCCAGTCCGGCGCCTCGGTTTGCATCACCCAGCCCAGGTCGCCGCCACGGGCCGCGTTCGGTGCGGTCGAATGGCGCCGCGCCAGCAGGCCGAAGTCCTTGCCGGCCGCCGCCTCGGCCGCAAGCCGCTGCGCCAGCGTTTCGCTGTCGACGCGGATGTGGCGCGCCCGGACCTTCTCGGTGCGCCGGAACTGGTCCTTGTGCGCGGTGTAGTAGGCGCCGATCTCGGCCTGCGTCACCTGGCGCGCCAGCGCCGTTTGCAGCGGGCTGTGCGCTTCAGCGCCGTCGGCCAGTCCGTACTGGCGCATGGCGCCGCGCACCGCTTCCTGCTCGTCCAGCGCCTGGCGCAAGTCGGTCAGCGCCTGCGCGCCGAACTTGCGCTCCGCCCAGTCCAGCACGAACAGGCTGGCCACGCGCAGGCGCGCCTGTTGATAGATGAAGTCGAGCTTGCGGTTGAAGAAGTCCATGCGGCCCTGCACATTCTGGCGCTGGTACACATCGCGCAGCGTCAGCGTGACCGGCGCCGCGCTGCCCAGGCGAAAGCGCAGCAGCGGCGTTTGCGTGGCCAGCGCGGCCTGCTCCGGATTGAAGTCGTAGCCCAGGCGCAGCGCGCGCGGTGCGCCGAACAGGCGCTCGAGCTGCACCGGCGCCAGCGGGAAAGTGGTTTCGATCACGCCGGCCAGGGTGGCGCCGGGCAGGGCGCGCAGGGCCGCTTCCAGTTCCTTGGCGTACATGCTGCGCAGCAGGCCGACCAGGCGGTCGTCCACCCCCACCTCGGGGGCGAAGCCGACCGTGCTGGCGGGATACAACTGGGCAGCGCTGAAACGCGCGCGCGACCAGTCCGCTTGCAGGCGGTCGGCCACGATGTCGGCCAGCACGGCATCGGCGGACGGGTGGCCGGGCTGGTCGCGCGCCTGGTGTTGTAGCGCGCGCAAGGTGAGCGCGTGCACGGGCGCGCCGTTGATATGCGCGGCAACGGTGGCATCGTCCGGCGTGGCATGCGCAGGACCAAGGGTGCTTGCCAGCACGAGCAGCGCGGCCAGAAGGCGTGGGGTGGGAGTGATCAGTGTCATGTCGGTTGTCATTGTTTTCAAGCGAGAATGGCCACGCCGTGGTTGGTGCGGTCGGTGAGGATTTCAAAGGCGGCGCCGTGACGCGAGACGAACGTGCGCGGCGGTTGCCCGCGCAGGGTCACGGTCAGCGTGCACGACGCCAGTTTGGAGTTCAGGCAGGTTTTGACGCCGCCCGGAGGATTCGGATAATGCAAGCCGGCAAAGGCTGCGCGCGGCGCGTCGATGCGGATCTGCACGCGCACGCCGGCGGCGAGGGCGTCGATGTCCCAGCTGAAACCGTCGATCCGCGCGCGCGTGCGCAAGGCTTGCGTGATGCTGTTGAGCGAGAATTCCAGCGCGCCGATGCGCAGTACCACCAGGCTCATCTGCGGAGACCAGACCGGGCCGAATTTCAGGCGAGCCGTCGAGCATTCGAGGAACACCTCGGGCGCATCGTCGAAGCCGGCCACCTGGCCCCAGGCATAGGTATCGGTATGGCGGCTGCCCCAGTTGTGGTTCTGGCTGCCGCGCCATTGCTGCACGGCGATTGTTTCGCCATCGACCTCCAGCTCACCCGCAAACAGCGCGCCCGGTGCACCGACCAGCACCTTCGATTGCGGAAAGCGGCCCGCGTACATCGCGGCCGGCATCAGCAGCAGCGGTGCTTGTGGGGTGTCGTAGCCGAGCGCCCATGCGATCCGGTGCGCGGGCGTGGCGGCGCTGCCCATCAGGCAGCTGGCGCTGAGCTGCGACTGGCCGATCAGCAAGTCCGGCGCACCGCTGCCGATCGTGCAATCGTCCAGCGCAAACTGGTTCTTCACCGCCACGATGCGGCGCCGTTCGCCATCGAAGAACACAGCCCAGACTTCGCCCACGGCCTCTTGCGGCTGCCCCGCCGGGCTGAAAAAGGTGTAGCGGATCCAGAACGCGCGCGCGCGGCCGGCCTCGTTGGCCCGGAGGAAATAGCTTTCGTAGTGGCCGGCGCGGCTGCCCGGCACGAAGCGGCAGCGGTTGGCGTGGGCCAGTGTCATCACGCGTGCGGCCCCGCGCCGGATGGCTCTTGCGCCAGCCGCAGCGGGCGAAATACCTGCGCCATGCGTTGCCGGAACACCA
This sequence comes from Massilia frigida, assembly GCF_011682175.1. Classification (GTDB taxonomy): domain Bacteria; phylum Pseudomonadota; class Gammaproteobacteria; order Burkholderiales; family Burkholderiaceae_D; genus Telluria_A; species Telluria_A frigida. The sequence goes on along the minus strand of NZ_WHJG01000032.1, from coordinate 87,545 downwards.
GCGGCGGATAGCCGGTCCAGCCGCGAAAGGCGCGGCACAGCGACGATTGCTCCTCGAAGCCGACCGCCGCGCCCAGCTGCGCCAGCGGCGCGTCGCCGCGCAGCACGCCGATCAGCGCCTGCTGCGCGCGCGCCGCGCCCAGCAGTTGGCGAAAGCTGGCTCCCTCGCGCCGCAGCGCCCGTTGCAATGCGCGCGGCGCCAGGCCGAGGGCGGCGGCAGTGCGCGCTTCGTCGGCCTCCGCCAGCGGCACGCTGGACGCGAACAGCGCCCCCACCGCGCGCGTCACGACCGCCCCGTCACGCGCGCTGGTGCGGGCACAATGCCCCAGCCAGGTGCCGAGCGCCGCATTGAGCCTGGCGTCGGCAAAGCGTGGGGTGGCGTCGAGCAGCTCCGTGGCAATCGTCACGCCGTAGCAGCAGGTGCCGAAACGCAGCGGGCAGGCGAAGGCGTCCTCGTACTCTGCTAGCTGCGCGATGCGGCTGTGGCGCAGCGACACATGCGCCACCTCGGCCTGGCCGCCCAGCAGATAGCGGCCGAACGAGACCCAGCCGGCCAGGATGCCCTCGATCACGGCCGGCGCCACCGTCTGCGCCGGCTGCCACACCAGGTGCACGCGCTGGCCCCGGCGCAGTACGCGCGCGCGCCCCAGCGTGCTGGTGATCGATTCGAGTTCGGTCAGGTGGCCGATGGCGTCGCGCAGGGTGGGCGCGCTGGCTGCGGCGATGCCCAGCATGCCAAAGCCGGCCGCGCCCACCCGGGTACCGAAGCGCAGGCCCAGCGCCGGGTCGCCCAGCTCGCGCGCGCCGCCCGTCATCAGTCCCGCAAACGCGCTGCCGCACAGGCGCGGCCCAGGCGGTGCCGCGCCTGCGTCGCGCGGCAAGCCCTGCTCGGCCAGGAACGCGCCCAGCGCATCGGCGTACAAGGTCGATACGCTGGGCGCGGCGCGCGTCAGCATCGCTTCAGACCGCCCATGGAAACAGCACCTTGGCCAAGTTGCCGAATATCGTCTTGAGGAACAGGATCTTCACCGCCAGTTCCTCGTACCACGGCGTGGCGATGGTGCTGAACGACCATGAGAAGTTCCACAAGGTGGCCGGCTGCCACCACTCGAAGTGCAGTTCCGAAGTCCAGGCATCGCCCTTGAGCAAGTCCGGCACGCTCGGCTGGGCCTGGCCCTGCGCCTGGAACACGCCGCGCACGGTGGTCATGTCGTCCAGCATGTCGGGCCCGGCATTGTTGTACACGTGCTTGATGCCGACGAACTGCAGCGCCGCGCCCTGGAAGCGGTAGGTCAGCACCCGTCCGTCCGCGCCCGGCGCCGGCGCCAGGATCTGCAAGCTGCCGCTGACGCTGCCGGCCGGCACGCGGTCGAGCACCAGTTCGCCGCTGAGCTTGGCGAGATGCTGGGGATTGGCGCGCCAGGCATCGATATCGTCGATGACGACCTTGAAATACACGCTCACGTAGCGGTACTCGCCCTGGTGATAGGCGTAGCCGTGCATTTCCTCGGAAAATGCGATGCCCCGCGCCCAGCCCAGGACGGGCAGCAGCGCGAGACCGGTCAGCAGCAACAGTTTGTGCAGGAACGTGGTCATGGTCGGTCCTCAGAGACGATAGCGGTCGGCGGCGCGCTCGGCCAGCGCGGCGATGGTGAGCAGGGGATTGGCACCGAGCGAGGCCGGCGCGATGGCGCCGTCCATCACGCGCAGGCCCGGGTACACCGCCTGCGGCGCCCCATGCGGATTGAATACGCGGCCGTCGGCGTCGACCACGCCATCCTCGACCCGGTCGGCCATCGGGCAGCCGCCCAAGGGGTGCACGGTGGTCATGGCGCCGCCGAACAGCGGGCTGCTGCGCGGACTGTCGGCGTAGCGCCCGCCGAAGGCTTGCGCGTGCAGCGCCATTTCGGCCCGCATGCGCTGGCCGAAGGGCTCTTTCATGATGCCGGGCCACAGCACGCGCGCGTTGCCGTGCGCATCGAGTTCGACCTTGCCCGAGGCGCTGTCGTGACCGATGCCGAGGTACACCATGCTGTGGTTGAGGGCGCCGTCGGTGCCGCGTTTGGCACCATCGCGCGCGATCCGCTGCAGCGCCGGAAAATCGCTGCCGCCGGGCGCGGCCAGCGGCATGGCCAGGCGCAGGGCGTCGACCAGGGCGCTGGGGATGGCCGCATCCTGGATCAGGTAGCGCTGCGCCACCGGGGTGCCGGCAGCGCGGTAGTCGGCCATGGCGGTGATGGTCGGTCCCACGCGCTTGAGGCCGAACGGCGCGGGCACGGCGCCGAAGCCCATCACATTGGTTTGCACGCGCGTGTTGTAGGCCAGCCCCAGCAGGTCGCCATTGGTTGAAAAGCGGGTGCCGAGCGCGGGCGACAGGGCCAGGCCGCGCGCCTGCGAGCGCAGCAGGATCTGGGTGCTGCCGAGAGAACCGGCGGCCAGGATCACGCTGGCGGCCACCACCGAGCCGGCCACGGCGGGGCCGCTGTCCGGCCGCGCCAGGTAATGCACGCGCCAGCGGTTGTCGGCCAGGCGTTCGATCCAGTCGATCTCGATGCGCGCGACAATCTGGGCGCCGCCGCTGCGCGCCAGCGGCAGGTAATTGACGTCGAGGCTGTTCTTGGCGCCGACGCGGCAACCGGTGACGCAATCGCCGCAATGGGTGCAGGCCGCTTGAAACACGCCCTGGGCATTCGGCTGGCCCTGGTAGCGGCGCAGGTTGACCGCAATCGGCAGCGCGCGCGGCTGCACCAGCGCGCCCTGGCGCTTGCGCGCGGCCGTGGTGGACAGGTGGAACCAGCTCTTGCGCAGGGCGTCCGCCTCGGTGACGGTGTCGGCCCCCAGCATGGTGCGCACCCGCGCTTCGTAGCCATCCATGGCGCCGCTGGCGTAGGCGTCCCGGATGGCCTGCGGCCAGCGTCCGAAGATGTCGCGGTCGGGGGCCAGCACCACGCTCGAATTGATCAGCGAGGTGCCGCCGACACCATTGCCGCTGAGAACATCGATGCTGCCGCCGGCCCGGTAATCGAACAGGCCGAGCGGTGAGGAAGCGGTGCGAAATTGCGCCAGGGTATCAACGAGGCCGCTGGCAAAGGCGTCCGGCGACCATTCCTTGCCGCGTTCGAGCACGGCCAGCGAGCGGCCCGGCGCCAGGCGCGCCGCCATCACCGCGCCACCGTAGCCGGAGCCGATCACCAGCACATCGTAGACGCTCGCCAGCTGGCCGGGCGCGCGGCTGAGCGGGATGCGGGGAGGGGCCGTGGCGGCCCGGGCTGGGGGTGGCGCGAGGCTGGCGCCTGCGACCAGGCTGCCCAGTGCTGCCATAAAATGACGCCGCTTGATGCTGTCCGACATGGTGGCTCCTCCGTGGGATGGAGCAGCCAATGTAAAGGAGCATATGTACAGCGTCTTGTCCGAATGCGACAGGCAATGGTGGAGTTACGCCAAAACCGCCATCGGTAAGCGATCCGTTATCGCCCGTCGAACCGGCTTAGGCGGCGCCGGCGAGGCGTTCGACCACCGGTTCGAGCGCGGCCGGACGGCAGCCGAACGCGGCCAGGCGCCCTTGCGCTTGCGGCGCCAGGTCGAGGTCGTACGGCAGGCGGCCCGCGACCACCCACAGCTTGTCGGACGGCATGGCTGCCAGCAGGCGGCGCTGGCCCTCGACCAGCATCGCGTTGTAGGTCTGCACCACGATCTGCGGCGCGCCGGCGGCAAAGGCAATCGCTGCGGCCACTTCGGCATCGAGCGCATCGGCCGACATCGCATACTCGCGCACGTCGAATCCGGCTTGCTTCAGCGCAGGCAGCATCGAACTGCGCGCTTCGTTGTTGCGCCCATTGGCCACTTCGTCGACTTCGCTGCGCGAACGCACCTCGACCGTGATCAGGCTCACCGGCAGGGTGCGGTCGAGCGGGCGGAACCCGCCCTGCACGCGCAGCGCCGCTTTTTGCACTTTTTTTGCCAGCGCAATCGATTCGGCTGTCATCAGGCCGCTTGGGGTGGCCGCGCGCTCGCGCCAGCCGCCCACCGCGCGCGCCTGTTTCAGGCGCCGCACGCGTGCCAGCGCGTCGTCGATGCGCTGCGCCTCGATTGCGCCCTGCGCCACGGCCGCAGTCACCGCCGCCAGCGCCGCGCGCTGCTGGTCTTCGCGGTGCGAGATCAGCACGATGTCGACGCCCGCCTGCAAGGTCGCCACCGCGCCCGCCGCCACGCCCACGCCATCGGCAATCGCGCCCATTTCCAGGCAGTCGGAAATGATCACGCCGTCATAGCCCATCTCCTCGCGCAGCAGCCCGGTCAGCACGGCCCTGGACAGCGTGGCCGGCACCGACGGGTCCGCTTCGATGGCGGGAAAGGCCACGTGCGCGGTCATGATCGCGTCCACGCCGCCTTCAATGGCCGCCCGGAACGGCACCAGCTCGACCGCGCGCAGGCGCTCCAGGTCGTGCGGCACCAGCGCCATCGAATAATGCGAGTCCACGGCGGTATCGCCATGGCCGGGAAAATGCTTGGCGGTGACGATCACGCCGGCTTCCTGCTGGCCGCGCAGGGCCGCCATGCCGTAGCGCACCACGGTGTCGGCATCTTCGCCATAGGCACGCACGCCGATGATCGGGTTCAGGCGGTTATTGTTCACGTCGAGTACCGGGGCCAGCATCATGTTGATGCCGATCTGGCGCATTTCGTCGCCATTGATGAAATTGATCTGGCGGCACTCGTCCACCGAACCTGCCGCCTGGAAAGCCATGGCCGCAGGAATCGGCGTGACGCCCTGTTCGATGCGCATCACCATGCCGCCCTCCTGGTCGAGCGCGATCAGCAGGGGCTCGTCGCTGACCTCGGCGTTGATTTCCTGCAGCTTCTGGCACAGCGCGGACACTTGCGCCGGCGTGTGGACGTTGCGCCGGAACAGGATCACGCCGCCGATGCGGCGCTCGCGGATCAGGCCGATAATATGGTCGTTCGGTTCCAGGGCGTCGAAGCCCACCATGAATAACTGTCCGATGTTGTGCTGCATATCCGATTGCATCTTGAATTTCCTCGCTATCCGTAAAAACGTTATTCCGTGTCCTGCCATGGGCGCAGGCCCAGCAGTTGTTCGCCCAGCGCACTCAATTGCGCGCGCGCGTATTTGGTCTGTTCCCATCGGCGCGGGTCGCCGTGCAGGCTGTATCCGGCCGGCGCTTCCCGCTCGCGCCAGGAGCGGATGCGCCATTGTTTCAATGCCTCGTCATGCTCCTGCGCCGGCATCATCGAGATATATTGCGCCATCCTGACCTTATCCGCCGAGACATTCTGGCGGATACCGTGGCACAGGCGGCTGTTGAAAATGAGCAGATCGCCCTTTTTCAACAGCACCGGCACATGCGGCAGGCTTGATACGTCTGGCCGGTACCAGTCCCAATCGGCCGGCTGGGTACGGCGCCAGGTCTCGAAATCCTGGAACAGCGACGGTACGCAGACAAAGCCGCCTACTTCAATATCCGTCTGGTCGCTGATCGATAGTACGCCCTGCACGTTCTGCGGGGCGCTCTCGGGGTCGTAATCCCAGTGCATGAAGCTCTTGAATTCGAATCCCGGCTCGGGCGGCAGGTTCAGGTTGATGCGGTCGATCGATACCCACAGCTTGTGCGTGCCCCAGATATCGACAAAGGCGTCATACACCCGCTGCATCTGGCGCGTATCCCACAGATACTGGTGGTTGTATAACTCTATCATCCCCGCATTGAAGCTCAGCTCTGTTTTTCGCAGGCGCGATTTTTCGGGCGGGTACCAGCTGCCGGGATGATGCGGGTCGAGTTCCTCGAATTCCCAGATCAATTGCTCCAGCCGGTCGAGCGCGGCACCATCGACCGCCTCGGGAATGACGATATAGCCGTTCTTTATCCAGAAGTCCCAATCCTGTTCCGACAGCACGCGCAGGGGCGCGCCATTGGAACGGTCGTTCAGGCGTGCCGCCGCCTGTGTCACGGTCGACTGATTGCGCGTGTCGACGCTGTGCTTGCCGATTGCCTCGATATTGCCGTTCATTGCGATTCTCCAGGTAGCGCCAGTTCCATGAAATGCAGGCGGTCGAAAAACAGCTCGGCGGCGTAATCGAACACCGCGCGCGAGCGGAAGCCCTTGTTCAGGTAAATGCCCATGGCGGCGCTGTTTTCCCACACCGTCAACACGATGCGCGGGCTGCCTTTGCTGCGCGCCAGTGTGCCGATATGGGCCAGCATGACGTTGAACAGGCCGCGTCCGCGATAGCGCTCCTCGAGCGCCAGGCTGGCCACGAACAGGTCGTTTTCGCGCGCGTGAAGGGCGATAAAGGCATCGTAGGCGGCATCCATCGCGCGCATCTCGTCGCGGTAATACGATACCGTTTTGATTTTTCCGAATTCGCCGATGGTGGCGGCCGTGTAAAAACCGTTGAATTGGCCGGCGGCGTCGAACAGGCCAAGCGAATGGGCGATGAACGGATCGATATTCTGGCGCCGCTGCAAAGCCACTAGCGGCAGCCGCAGGCGATTGCCGAACGAGCAGTATTCGAGATAGCTGGTGGCAAACAGCAGCGCCGCCATGCGGTCGCGGCAGGCATCGGGAAGCAAGGGGCCAGGCACGAAGACCTGCGTTTCAGCGTTCGTTTGCATGGGCGCCGTGGATGCGTGTTGCGGTGGCCGCGTGGACGCTGGCGTACCTGCGCTCGCGTGGCGCGTCGGGTCCGTGCGTCTTGCGCCAGAAGTTCCCGCGCAGGATACGGTCGGCATTGATCGCCATCAGATAGACGCCGAATAAATCGTTGACCCGGTCCAGCTTGGGGTCCTGCGACAGGAAGGAATAGTAATGGCAGCCCTCGGGCGCTGCGCGCAGCTGTGCGGCGTAGGCCATGCGCGGCAATTCCGTGGTGCTCAGGACTTGGGCCACGCTGGCCAGTTCGCGGATCTCGGGCAGGGTCCAGTCGCGCTGTTCCAGGGCGGCGATGCAGCGCTCGTAGCTGTGCTGTTCGGCGCTCGTGAGCGGCACCGGGGTGCGCGTGAGCGCGTCCATGCGCAGGCGCATGCCGTGCAGGCCGCTGACGATGTGTTCGGTGGCGTCGTCATGCAGCACGCCGTGGCGCGCGGCGAGGTCGTGGTAGGCCGTCAGCGAGCGTCCGATCGTGGCGTGCCAGGCGCCGTAGGTGGCGTCGTGCAGGGCTGCGGTCCAGGCGCCGCCGCCAGGGGCTTTATCGGGCACGTCGTGGCCCATGGCGGCCAGGTTTGCATCGATCCGCGCGATCAGCTGCGCTATCGCCGGATTGGCTTTGCGGGCCACCAGTACGCCATTTTCATCGTTGTACAGATTCATCCAGCAGACAAAACTGGCGTCGATGCGGCCACTGTCGCGGTTCACCGTGAAGCTGACGTAATCGGGGACTTCGGGCTTGCACAGGAACAGCGTGGCGGCGCGGTAGGGCAGGGTGTCCGCATCGAGATAGATGCCGCCGCAGCGGTGCAGGATCAGCAGCCGGAAATAATCGGCCAGATTGACGAAATAGCGCTTGCTGTGCAATTGCGCCAGCAGCGGCGCGCTATCGGTGCCATGTTCGCGCGCCAGCGCCTGGAGCGAATGCACCGTCAACAGGCGCGCCCCGCACAGATACGTGCCGATGACATGCTGCGCGGCTGGCGCCGGATGAAAGTACGGGTCGCCGCGCAATTGCTCGCCATTCCAGACCCACAACATCAGGCGGTAAGGGCCGGCGTCGAGCGGGCCGATATCGTCGAGGGCGCAATCCCACTGGCGGATTGATTCGCGCGCCATGGCCGGCAGCGGGCCGCCGAGCCAGATCCGGTGCATGATCATTTCGTCGGCGCCCAGTGGCTGGGTGGGGACCGCGAGCAGCGACGACATCTTGCGCGCATCGAAGCCGCTGGCGTGGCGGCGCACGAAGTGGCGCAATTCGCGCAGATGGCCGTAGTAGACCGATGCCGATGCCTGACGGCGGGCCTGGGCATCGGCGCCGCCATGGGCATCCTGCCGGCAGAACGCTTCCCACTGTTTGTACGCAAGGAATTCGGCCTTCAGATCCTTGATCAGCACTTCATATTCCAGATCGACATGCATGCTGCCTCCTGTCCGATTGCTTACTCGGCCTGGGGCGATTGCGCCAGGGCTGGTTCCTGTTGATCGTGGTTTTTCGCGAAGCGCATCAGGCACACGCCAAGCGCCAGACCCAATGGCACGTTGAACAGCGCGTACGACGCCAGCGAATAATTGAATTGGGCGCACACCAGGTTATAGATCTGGACTCCGGCGGCGATATACACGCAATACAGCAGGCTCATTGCGGACGAGGTCAGGTTCATCGATACGCCGGTGGCGGTCAGCGACAGGCGGATCAGGGCGCCGTTGAACAGGCCGAAGCCGGCCGAGAAAATGAACATGCAGATGATGAACAGATGCCCGTGCTGATGCACCAGTCCCGCGCCCAGCATGCCGATGACGGCCAGTCCCGCGCCCTGGCGAATCAGGCGCGTGAGCGAAAAGCCGTGGCCCAGTTTTTGAATCGCCATGGTGCTGAGGATGAATCCCGAGAAAATCACCAGCTGGTACAGGATATAGGTGCCGTACGACTTGCCCATGTGTTCCATGATGATCACGGGCGACAGGCCGATCCATGCCGTCAGCGGCGTGATGGCCATGGCCGCGACCAGGATTCCGGACATGAATTTCTTATTGCGCACGATGGTCAGGTAGCTGGCGCGGATCGAGGCCAGGTCGGCCCGGGGTTTGACGGTGTCGGCGCGTGGCATGAAGGCGAACAGGCCGAGCCAGGCGATGCTGCCGAGTACGAAGCCGATGCCGAAGATCGATTCCCACGGAGCGATGCTGATGACGGCGCTGCCGACCACGGGGCCGATCAGGGGGGCGAACACGGTGGTATTGGACAGCATGGCGGTCAGCTTGACGGCATCGGCATCGTCGAACAATTCGTGGATGGCGGCGTAACCGATGAAGATGAAGCACGACCCCATGCCCTGGAAGAAGCGGGCGCTCAGGAACTGGGCGATGGTGGCGGAAAAGGGCACGAACAAGGTCGCCACCAGATACAGGGCGACGCCGGCCAGCATGACCTTGCGCTTGCCGATGCGGTCGGCGATGGGGCCGAGGAAGATCTGCAGCATGCTGCCGCCGAGAATGAACAGGCTCAGCGACAGGCCGATCGTGCGGTTCGACGCCTGGAACTCGCGCACGACCTGCGGCATGGCCGGCATGATCATATCGTTCGACAAGTAAACGGTCAGCTCGTAGAGGATGAAAAACAGGGAAAAGTAGAGCAACTGCGGGCGTTTTTCGAACATGTTTTCCACCTGAAAAATCTTCTAAAAGTCCTATGGCTGAGATCCCGAACTCCTACAACCGGGGTCAGAGCTCTAATTAGCAACAAACTGATGTCACACAACCGGGGTCTGACCTCTGATTAGCAACAAACTGGTGTCAAACCGGCGGCTCGACTGCCTGGTTGCTAAAAACCGTCATGTTCGGCGACATCCCTCGCAATAGTTTCCTAACCGGGGTCAGACCCCGGTTAGGAAACGTCCAGCCATCCTCAAAAGTTGCTTAACCGAGGTCAGACCCCGGTTGGGAAACTAGTTGGTTTTGCAATTATTTCAATGTAGAGCTCTGACCCCGGCTTGGGAATGTGGTCTTAGATTGGAATGTATAGTAACTCGACTGGTCGTAGATTGGTATTAATAAATTGTAGAAATTTGTCATTGGGACCGAGCTTGCCGCCCGGCCACGGGCCGTACGGACGAAAAAAATGCCCGCGTCCCGGAGGAGGCAGGCATTCTTGGTGGGCGCTGGGCTGGCGCCGCTCTCGGGCGGCGCCCGGCGTCGGCTTATTCCACGTTCATTTCTTTCAGCAGGTTGTCGGCTTTGTCGACATGCTTCATGTTCCACAGCATGTAACGCACGTCGACCTGGATGTCGCGCGTGTTGGCTTTGTTGAAGTCCCAGTCGGAGATGATCGAGTCCAGGGTGCCGTCGAACGCCAAACCGATGAACTCGGCCTTGCTGTTCAGTGCAGCCGAACCGGAGTTGCCGCCAGTGATGTCCAAGGTCGCCAGGTAGTTCACCGGCACGGTCTTGAGCTTCGGATCGATATACTTGCCGAAGTCCTTGGCCTTGATCGCCGCCAGTTGCGCCGCCGGGGCGTTGAACTCGCCTTCGCCCGTCGCTTTCGCTACCACGCCCTTGACCGTCGTGAACGCCGTCCAGGAACCGGTACCGTCGGCGCCATGATCGCGTCCGGCAATCTTGCCGAAGGTGACGCGCAGGGTGCTGTTGGCGTCAGGGTAGACCGCCTGGCCCTTGCCGGTCATGTAGGCGATCTTGGCCTTCATGTAGTTGGCGTAGGCTTGCTGGATCTTGCCTGCCAGCTCTTCTTCCTCGGCTTCGCTTTTCATGCCGGCGTCGTACATGGCCACGGCAGCCTTGATGAAGCTGTCGCCGCTGGCCTTGAAGTCGGCCGGGGTCTTGCCGATCCATGCCGCGCGCTCAGCCGCGGTGCCGAGCTTGGAGCCGGCGTACATGGTGTCGAGCACGGTCTTGAGCTGCGCTTCGCTCATGCCGTCGGCAATGCCGACCGCAGCGTCGAAGCTGGCGTTGCGCTCGGCTTTTGGCTGGGCTGCGTATTTCTTCAGGCTGTTCAGGACCAGCGCCTTGTCGACTTTTTCATCGTAGGTGCGCTCGATCGCGGCCACGGCCGATTTCAGGGCCGGCAGGTCGCGTTCCTGGTAGCCCGACTTGCGCTCGACGTTCGGCTTGGTGCTTTCGTTCGACAGGCGGTACAGGCGCCGTGCCACCGTCAGCAGGCGCGGTGCGGACGCGTTCAGGAAGAAGTCGCGCTTGGTTTCGGCATCGCGCTGGGCAATCAGTTTTTCGACCTGCTCGATGTCGGCCGCGTATTCTTTCTGGCGCGCCGGGTTGGCGTTGACCCAGGCTTTCATGTCCGCATGTTCTTTGGTCTTGCGTGCCAGGAAGTCGCTGCCTTCGTAGCTGGTCAGCATGCCTTTGCGGTTCTTGTAGTAGTTGTTGACGTTGGCGACCTGGCCCGCGTATTTCAACTTGGCATCTTCGTTGGTCTTGGTTTCGCGTTCGATGATGGCCAGCGTCTCAGCCGAGGCTTTCACGAATGCCGGGTAGCTCCAGTCGAAGGTGAACGCCACTTCCGACGGCAGGCGGTGACGGTTGGTGCGGCCGGGATAGCCCAGCGCCATGATGAAGTCGCCTTCTTTCACGCCTTCCTTGGCGATCTTGAGGTGGGTTTTCGGCACGTACGGCACATTGTCCTTGGAGAAGTCGGCAGCCTTGCCATCCTTGCTCACGTAGGCGCGATAAAAACCGTAGTCGCCGGTGTGGCGCGGCCACATCCAGTTGTCGGTGTCGCCACCGAACTTGCCCACGCCCGACGGTGGCGCGTGCACCAGGCGCACGTCGCGGATTTCCAGCTGCTTGATCAGGTAAAACTCGAGCCCGCCGTAGTAGCTGGCCACGGTGCAGCGGTGGCCGGCGTCTTTTTCGCACTCGGCTACCATCGACTTCATGTTCTTTTCCATCGCGTCGACGCGGGCCTTGCCGGCCAGCTTGGCAACGTCAGGGCTGATGATCTTGTCGCTGACGTTGGCGACGTCCTTGGTGACGTAGATGCGGCTGCCCGGCGCGGCCGGCAGTTCTTGCGCATGGGTCTTGGCCAGGAAGCCGTTGGCCAGCAGGTCGCGCTCCGGCGTCGAGTTGACGGCCACGCTGTTGTACACGCAGTGGTGGTTGGTCGCTACCAGGCCCAGCGGCGAGACGAACGATGCGGAGCAGCCGCCCAGGCTGACGATCGCATTCATCGGGAATTCGGTGAGCTTGGTCAGGCTGGCCGGATCGAGCTTGAGCCCGGCGGCCTTGAGTTGCTTGGCTACTTGTGGCAGCTGCTGCGGCATCCACATGCCTTCGTCGGCGTGTGCGACGGTACTGAGGATGGCTAGCGTTAGGAAGGTCTTTTTCATTCGAATTTCGTCTCGTTTTGGTCAATCGGAACTGTCTTGGCTCGCTGAGCGCCCTAGAGTATCCGTATCGCCAAAATAATAGTCAATCAAATTTTGATTGACTGCCGGCCGCGCGTGCCGGGACATGCGCCGCCTGCCCGCTCCTTCTTCGCTCCGTCTTTACAGCTGGTCGCCGACCAGCGAGGCCAGCTGGCCCGCCACTTTCTCGGTCCACGGCCGCTGCTGCCATGCCTGCAGGGTGATCTGGCGCGCGTGGCGCCAGTCCTGGTCGAAGATGGCGACCTGCTCGGTGGCAAAGGCGCGCTCGATGACGTTCAGGTTGGCTTCGTCGTTGAGGCTGAAGGAGCGGTTGTCGAAGTTGGTGGAGCCGACCGAGACCATCAGCGAGTCGACCACCAGCGCCTTGACGTGGAACATGGTGGGCTGGTATTCGGCAATCTCGATGCCCGCCGCGAGCAAGTCGCCCCAGCGCTCGCGCGAGGCGATGCGCACCAGGTCCGAATCGATGTCTTCGCCCGGGGTGATGATCTTGACCTTGACCCCGCGTTTGGCAGCCGCCACCAGCGCGTGGATGGTCAACTCGTCCGGCACGAAGTAGGAACTCGACAGGTGGATGGTGTCGCGCGCCGCCGTGATGGCCATCAGGTACATCAGCAGCATGCTTTCACTGCCGCCGCTGGGCGAGCTGCTGAACATCTGGGCCGCGTGGCCGCCCAGCGGCTTGAGTGGAGGAAAGTAATGCGGGCCGTCGAGGACGGCGCCGGTGGCCTTGGTCCAGTTATCGGCGAACACGGCCTGCATCTGGCCGACCACCGGGCCTTCGACGCGGAAGTGGGTGTCGCGCCAGTGCTGCTTGTCCTGGCCGGTGCCGCGCCACTGGTCGGCGATGCCGACGCCGCCGGTAAAGCCGATGTTGCCGTCCACCACCAGCAGCTTGCGGTGGGTGCGGTTGTTCAGGCGCGTGAATTTCCACCAGACCGGCTTGTGGTAGCGCTGCAGCTGGACCCCGGCCTGCTGCATCTGCTCGATCGCGGCGTTCTCCATTTTCATGCTGCCGATAAAGTCGAGCATGACGTGGACCTTGACCCCGGCCCGCGCGCGTTCGCTCAGCGCTTGCGTGAATTCCTGGCCGATCGATTCAGACCAGTAGATATAGGTTTCGAGCGTGATCGTGTGCCTGGCTTCGCGGATGGCCTTGAGCATGGACGGGAAGATCTGGTCGCCGTTGAGCAAGACCTGGACCTGGTTCCCTTCGAGAATTGGCGGACCCAGCAGCACGCCCATGGAGCGCCGGAATTGCGGGTCGTCCGTGTCGTACAGGCGGTGCAGCTGGCGCTCGATTTTCTTCTCGCTTGGCATGAAGTTGAAAACCAAAAACACGCCCAGCAAGGTAAGCGCGCAGCTGATCAGTGCGACGTAGAGCGGTTTCTTGGTCATCGATATTCCAGGCAAAAAAAAACCAACGCACGTGTGCGTTGGTCATGGGGAGAGCGGCATTCAGCGTACTTTGCCGCGACGCAGCAGGTTGACGATGGCTAGCAGGATGACGGCGCCCAGGAAGGAGACGAGCAGCGACGACATGCTGAAGTCATCCATATTAATGGTGCCGGTGCCGAACAGGGGAGAGAGCAGCCAGCCGCCCAGGAAGGCGCCGACAATGCCGACCACCACGTTCAGGATCATGCCTTGTTGGGCATCCGTTTTCATGACCATGCTTGCCAGCCAACCCAAGATACCGCCGACGATGATCCAGATGATGAATAACATAATGATTCCTCCAGTTGGTTAAGTGATTTACCCCCGGCCCCGTGCAATCGCCGGGCCATGGAAAAAGAATAATTCGCCCGTTTTGCTCGGTCGGTGCGGCAACGAACGTAATGGACGAATCAACATCTTTCCGATGATTCGTCGCCGCTACGCCGGCCATCATCCCGTGCCGGGCGCCGCGCCGCTGGCAGCGGGCGTGCACGCTACGGTGCAGCCGCCGATAAGGCGAACCCAGCCCTATCCAACCCCACTGTGCCGCAGCCGCCACGCGCATCGATGATATAGGCCAGCGAGCGTCGCACGCTGCGGTGCACCAATTTTTATGCCACTTGGAAACACTGTTTTTGAGTGCGGCAACGTACGGAAGCATTGTCCAGTCGGCATTATCGTTTCGTCACTGGCATTGATTTCCAGGTTTGCATGCGAGCCCCGCACATCAAAAATTCGAAAGGAAATTGAAATGAGCAATGACGACACCACGACCCAAAAAGATTCCCGCATGGTCACCGGCCTGTTCCGTGATCGCGACAGTGCAGAGCGGGCTTACACCTCCCTCTCCGACCGCGGCTACAGCAAGGACGATGTCACCTTGATGATGTCGGACGATACCCGGAAAACCTATTTCAACGATACCGATACTGAACTCGGCAGCAAAGCGGCTGAAGGCGCCGGCGTTGGCGCCGGCATCGGCGGCACCATCGGCGCTGTCCTGGCTGGCATCGCCGCCGTCGGCACCACCCTGGTCCTGCCTGGCATTGGCCTGGTGGTGGCCGGTCCGATCGCAGCGGCACTGGCCGGTGCTGGCGCTGGCGGCATCGCCGGCGGCCTGGTTGGCGCACTGATCGGCGCCGGCATCCCTGAAGAACGTGTCGTGCATTACGAAGAAGGCATCAAGAACGGCGGCATCCTGATGGGCGTGAACCCACGCAACGACGAGGACGCCACCCACATCGAGCGCAGCTGGACTGAAAACAAAGGCGAACACATCATTGGTACCGGCGTCGGCGCCGGCGCGGGCGCACTGACCGGGGCCGGTATCGGCGCCGCTGCCGGTCCGATCGGCATGGCGGCCGGTGCGGCCATCGGCGGTATCGCCGGCGGCCTGGCTGGCAAGGGCGCGGCCGAAGTCATCAACCCGAAACTGGGCGACGACCTGCATGAGCATCACTTTGCCAAGGGCATGGGCGCCGGTAGTGGCGCGGCGATGGGCGCGGCCGCCGGTGCGGTCGGTGGTCCGGTCGGCATGGCGGCGGGCGCGGCAGTCGGCGCACTGGCGGGCGGCATGGCCGGTAAAGCGGCTGGCCAGCTGGTCAATCCGGAAGAAGAGTCGGCTTACTGGCGCAGCTCGTACCAGAGCGCGCCGTACTATTCGCCAGGCTACACCTATGACGATTACGGTCCTGCCTACGAACTCGGCTACAACAGCCGCGGCCGTTATGCCGGCACCAGCTTCGATTCGGTAGAGAACAACCTGTCGGACGAGTGGGAAGCCGTCAAGGGCAAATCGCGCCTGAACTGGCAGCAAGCCAAGTCGGCCACCCGCGCGGCATGGGATAAGGTCGAGCGCGCCATGCCGGGCGACTTCGACCGCGATGGCCGCTAGGCCGGACTGACTAGTCCAGGCGGCACGTAAAAAAGCCTCGCTTCCCGTCAGGGAAGCGAGGCTTTTTCGTGTCTGGCGCGAAGGATTGCTTAGTTCTTGACCGCTTCGACCTGGATCATCAATTTGACTTCCGGTGCGAATGGCGGCACGGCGTAGCTGATGCCGAAATCGGTGCGCTTGAATTCAGCCGACGCATCGGCGCCGCAGACTTCCTTCTTGTGCATCGGGTGGATGATGCACTTGAACTTGTTGATCGTCAGGGTCACCGGCTTGCTGATGCCGTGCAAGGTCAGGGTGCCGTCGACCGATACCGGGACGTCGCCCTTGAAGGTGATCGATTTCGAGGTGTAGGTCACGTCCTTGAACTTGGCGACATCGAACATGTCTGCGTTCTTGGCGTGCTTGTTCAGTTTTTCGTTACCGAAATCGAGCGAATCGGCATCGATCTTGATATCGATCGAACCGGTTTTCCCGGCGCGGTCGAGCGTCACGCTGCCTTCGGTCTTGGTGAACTTGCCGCGCAGGATGGAAATGCCCATGTGGTCGGCTTCGAAGCTCGGGAAGGTATGGGTCGGGTCGATCTTGTAGGTGTCGGCGGCGAAGGCGGCGGTCGCGGTCGCGGTGGCGAGCATGGCAACGATCAGGTGCTTGAGTTTCATGGGTGTCCCTTGAGTTAACTGTTTGGTGTGTGTGGAAGAAGCTAGTGCGTTTACTGCGCCGCGCTGACGCGGAATTTGATGACGACTTCATCGGCCACCATGCTGGTGTCTTTCCACTCGCCGTCGCCGATGTTGTAAGCAAGGCGCTTGATGGGCAGGGTGCCGTCGAAGGTGTGCTTGCCGGCCTCGGTTTTCACCGTCAGCGGAAAGCTGACATCGGTCGTCTTGCCCTTGATCGACAGCTTGCCGGTCACCGTCATCTTGCCCGGGCCGGCCGCCTTGATTCCCGAAGAGACAAACGTCGCTTTAGGAAACTGTGCGGAGTTGAACCAGTCTTTCTTGGCTACTTCCTTGTTCATCAGCGGATCGCCCAGGTCCAGGCTGGTCGTGTCGATCTCGACACTGGCTTTGGCGGCGTCCGGCTTGGCCGCGTCGTAATCGATGCTGGCCGTAAATTTGGTGAACGTCGCTTCGACCGGCACGTTCATTTGCTTGAACGAGGCCGACACCATGCTTTTGGCCGGGTCGGTCTTGAGCGGCACGGCGTTGGCGACCAGCGCCACGGCGAGCAGGGAGGCAAGCAAAGTGCCATTGGTAAACTTCATACAATCTCCTTGGGATGAATAGGGGGGCTTACGGCAGCATGCGCTTGAGCACGCCATCGCGGTCGATGAACTGGTGTTTCAGGGCGGCCGCCAGGTGCATGGCGACGGCGCTGGCCAGCCCCATGTTGAGCCAGAAATGCACGCCTTTGAGCACCGGTTTCAAGTCCGGATCGGCAGCCATGATGACGGGCAGCTGGAACAGGCCGAAATAGACCACCGGAATGCCGGCCGACAGGGTGTACAGATAGCCCGACACCGGCACCGCGAACATCAGGAGGTAGAGCACGCCGTGCAAGCCGTGGGCGGCGCCTTTTTGCCAGGCGGGCATGGCGGCCGGATAGGCGGGCGCGGCGTGGGTCAGGCGCCACAGCAGGTGCAGGGCGGCCAGCGCCAGCACGGTCACGCCGGCCCATTTATGCCAGGAATAGTATTTGAGCTTGGTCGGCGTGAGGCCGGGAATGTCGGTCATCACCAGGCCCATGATGAAGGCGCCCACGATCAGCACGGCGATCAGCCAGTGGAAAATAATCGCGGTCAGCGTGTAGCGTTCCTGCATGGACCTGCTCCTGGAAATAGTACGTATTAGGACTAATATACCAAATAAACAGCATCGCCGCTTGCGAAGGGCAGATTACCATAGTGTTCGTGCGGTGCAGCGCGTTGACTATTGTAAAATTGCCCGATGCCCGGTTCGGCGTCGGACCCGGGAATCCTGGTTGCATTGTTGAGCTTGGGGCGGCATGACTGCGACTATTTCTCGCTGGATCGGACTCGCGCCGCTGCTGCTGGCGCTGCCCGTGTCGGCGCAGCTATCGGCGTTCGCGGCGGACACCATGGCCGACATGTCGATCGAGGACCTGGCCAATATCGAGGTCACGTCGGTGTCGAAAAAGCCCGAGCGCCTGGCCGCCGCCGCCGCCTCGGTGTTCGTGATCACGGCCGACGACATCGGCCGCTCGGGCGCGGCCACGGTGCCCGAGGCGCTGCGCATGGCTCCCAATTTGCAGGTGGCGCAGGCCAGCGGCTACGGCTACGCCATCAGCGCGCGCGGCTTTAACGGCAGCCGCAATACCGTCCCCAACAAGCTGCTGGTCCTGATCGACGGACGCTCGGTGTATTCGCCCTTCTTTTCCGGGGTGACCTGGGATGCCCAGCAAGTCATGCTCGAAGACATAGAGCGGATCGAAGTCATCAGCGGCCCCGGCGGCATTCTGTGGGGCGTGAATGCCGTCAACGGCGTCATCAATATCACCACGCGCGCCGCCGGCGCGACCCAGGGCAGCCTGGTGGCGCTGCGCGCCGGCCAGCGCGGCAATAGCGTGGCGCTGCGCCAGGGCGGGGGCGGCGACTGGCGCCTGCACGCCACCTATGTCAACGAGCGCCACACGGAACTGGCCAGCGGCGCGCCGGTCAACGATGCGCGCCACCAGTGGCAGGCCGGCATGCGGCGCGACTGGGGCAGCGGCGCCGACCAGTTCAGCGTGGCCGGCAACGCCTATCGCGGCGCGCTCGACCAGCCCGAGCCGGGCGCGCTCTCCACCGGCACCAAGCTGGCCCTGGGCACGGTCCAGTCGTCCGGCGCCAGCCTGACGGCGCGCTGGACCCATGCCCTGGCCGGCGGCGGCAGCCTGATGCTGCAGGGCTACATCGACCACAGCGAGCGCGAGGTGCCGCCGACGTATGCCGAACGGATCCAGGTGGCCGACCTGCAATTCCAGCACAGCCTGCCGGCCAGCGGCATCGGTCAACTGGTGTGGGGCGCCAATGTGCGTCACACCTGGGATGCGGTGACCAACAGCAAGACGGTCGCCTTCCTGCCCGCCAAGGTGAATCAGGACTGGGCCAGCCTGTTCGTGCAGGACGAGCTGGCCGTGCGCGAGGACCTGCGCCTGATTCTCGGTGCGCGGGTCGAGCGCAACGACTACACCGGCGCCGAATACCTCCCCAGCATGCGCCTGGCCTGGCAGCTCACGCCCACCCATGCGCTGTGGGGCGGCGCCTCGCGCACGGTGCGCGCGCCGTCGCGGCTCGACGCCGACACCTTTATTCCCGGCAACGCCCCGTTCATACTGCGCGGCGGGCCGCAGGTGCGCTCCGAAGTGGCGAAGGTGTGCGAGCTCGGTTATCGCGGCCGGCCGCTGCCGCAGCTGTCGTACTCGGCGACCTTGTTCCACAACCGCTACGATTACTTGCGCACCCAGGAAGTCGATGTGAGCGGCACCTTTTTGACCTTCGCCAGCAAGATGGAAGGCAAGGCTAGCGGCATCGAGATGTGGGGCAGCTATCAAGCCACGCCGTACTGGCGCCTGAGCGCGGGCTGGATGGCGCTGCACCAGCGCTTCTGGCTCAAGCCGGGCAGCAACGACGCGGCCGGACCGCGCACCAGCGGACGCGATCCCTCGCACACGGCGCAGCTGCGTTCCACCTTCACCGTGGCCGATGGCAATGAACTGGAGCTGGCCGTGCGCAAGGTGGCGCGTCTGGAAAGCGACAAGGTGCCCGGCTACCATGCGCTCGATGCGCGCTTCGGCTGGCGCCTGCGCCGCAATGTCGAGCTGTCGGTGTCGGGGAATAACCTCAATGGCGCGCACGCCGAGTACGGGCCGCTGGCCACGCGCTCCGAAGTGCCGCGCGAGATCGCGCTCAAGCTGGTGTGGCTCAATTGAAGTAGCAAGGTGTCGCGCTACCGGTTACTGCGGCGCCGATCCTGTGCACCGTTGACTTATGATCCGTCGTTTCCGGCACTGCCGGAAACGACTTTCCGGCACTGCCGGAAACGACGGGATCGTCATTTAGCGATCTTTTTTGAGTCAGTGCGCTTCGCGCGCTGCCGTCTTATTTGTTGCGGTTGGCGATTTCGTTGCCCAGGAAGCCGCCACCGATCACACCGGCCACCGTGGCAATCTTCTTGCCCTTGCCGCCGCCAATCTGGTTACCGATCAGGCCGCCGATGACTGCGCCGGCGCCGATGCCCACATAGTTAGGCTGGCTGGCTTGCTGCTGCTGCACCGGCTGTGCGCGGTAGTTGTCCGACTGGTGTTGCGCAACCCGGGTGTGCTGCGGTGCACGGTGCTGCGTATGAACTGCTTTCTTTGCCACCGGCTTGTGGTACACGACTTCCGGTGCCGGCTGCGCGGCAGGCGGCGAATACTTTGCCACCATCATCTGTGCGTCGGCCAGTTGCTGGGCCGTCGGGGTTGGCTGCGCCGCGAGTGCCTGGGGCGCCACCAGTGCTTGCGGCGCCGTGGCGGCCGCGCTGGTGTCGGCCTTGGAGCTTGGAAGCAGGCCAGTGAGGGCCGCGGTACCCGCTACGCTGAGCGCGATGACCGACAGCGCCGCTGCCGCCATCAATGGGTGAATCCGCGAGGCTTTGTTGATCTGTTCCATGGTAGTGCTCCTGTTCGTTTGATCTTGAGTAAAAGATTAACGGAGGATACCCCCGGCAGCTAGCCCGAAAGCCGTATCAGTCGTAAGTGAATGTAAAACGGGCCCGCAGGCCCGTTTTTACGTTTTGCGTCACATCACGCGGTCCAGCAACTCAAATGGCCTTGGCCAGCTTGGCCGCAATGCCCACGTAATTGGATGGCGTCATCGCCAGCAGCAAGTCTTTCGCTTCCTGCGGAATCGCCAGGGTCAGCACGAACTCGCGCAGCGCATCCTTGGAAATGCCCTTGCCGCGCGTCAGCTCCTTGAGCTGCTCGTACGGGTTGGCAATCCCGTAGCGCCGCATCACGGTCTGCACCGGCTCGGCCAGCACTTCCCAGTTCGCGTCCAGGTCCTGCTCCAGGCGCGCCGCGTTCACTTCCAACTTGTTCAGGCCGCGCAGGCAGCTGTCGTAGGCCAGCAGCGCGTAACCGAAGCCGACGCCGATATTGCGCAGCACGGTCGAGTCGGTCAGGTCGCGCTGCATGCGCGACACCGGCAGCTTTTCCGCCATGTGCTTGAGGACGGCATTGGCCAGCCCCAGGTTGCCCTCGGAATTTTCGAAGTCGATCGGGTTGACCTTGTGCGGCATGGTCGAGGAACCAATCTCGCCAGCCTTGGTGGTCTGCTTGAAGTAGCCCAGCGAAATGTAGGCCCAGATATCGCGGTTCAGGTCCAGCAAGATGGTGTTGGTGCGCGCGATCGCATCGAACAGCTCGGCCATGTAATCGTGCGGCTCGATCTGGATCGTGTACGGATTGAAGCTCAGCCCGAGGCGCTGTTCGATCACGTTCTTCGAGAACGTTTCCCAGTCGAAATCTGGATAGGCCGACAGGTGGGCGTTGTAGTTGCCGACCGCGCCATTCATCTTGCCCAGGATTTCAACCTCGGCGATGCGCTTGATCGCGCGTTTCAGACGCGCAACCACGTTCGCCATTTCCTTGCCCAGGGTGGTCGGGCTGGCCGTCTGGCCGTGCGTGCGCGAGAGCATTGGCAGCTCGGCGTTGGCATGCGCGATCTCGGTCAGCCTGGCGACCAGGCCTTGCAGCGCCGGCAGCATGACGCCATCGCGCGCGGCCTTGAGCATCATCCCGTGCGAGGTGTTGTTGATGTCTTCCGAGGTGCAGGCGAAATGGATGAATTCGGTCGCCGCGACCAGTTCCGGCACGTCCTTGACCTGTTCCTTGAGCCAGTACTCAACCGCCTTGACGTCATGGTTGGTGACCGCTTCGATCGCCTTGATGCGCGCCGCGTCGGTTTCCGTAAAATCGCTGGCCATCTTGTCGAGCAGGGCGCTTGCCTCGGCCGAGAACGGTTTGATCTCGGCGAAGCCGGCTTGCGACAGCGCTTGCAGCCAGGAAATTTCCACCTTGACCCGGTGGTGCATGAAGCCGGCTTCGGACAGGATCGGACGCAGTTTGTCGGTCTTGGCGGCGTAGCGGCCGTCCAGCGGGGACAGGGCCGACAGCGTGGAGTAAGGAGCGGTAGAGGTCATGGGAGGGGGCGCTTAAGGAGGAGTGGGTGAACTGTGTGCATGGCTGCAAAGACCAGCATTTTACCACCGGCGTCCTTGTCAAGCCCATGTTGCAAGCGCGTCCGGGCGGCTTGTCGGGGGCCATCGCCCGCCGGACGCGATGCTATACTGTCGGTCAATCGTCCACTCTAAGCATCTATGAAACTCATCGGTTCCACCGCCAGTCCGTTTGTCCGCAAGGTTCGTGTCGTCATGGCCGAGAAAAAGCTCGACTATGATCTCGAACTCGAAAACGTCTGGACCGCCGAAACGACAATTCATCTGTCCAATCCGCTGGGCAAGGTGCCCTGCCTGATCATGGAAGACGGCAGCTCGATGTACGATTCGCGCGTCATTGTCGAGTACATCGACACGCTCACGCCGGTGTGCAAGCTGCTGCCGCCGAACGGGCGCGACCGCTCCGACATCAAGGTCTGGGAAGCGCTGGCCGACGGCGTGCTCGACGCGGCCGTGCTGGTGCGCCTGGAAAAAACCCTGCGTCCGGAAGAGCAGCAGAGCGGCGCCTGGATCGAACGCCAGATGGGCAAGGTGCATGCGGGCCTGGCCATCATGTCGGCCAACCTGGGCGAGTCGCCTTTCTGCAAGGGCAACCATTACACCCTGGCCGATGTCGCCGTCGGCTGCGCGCTCGGCTGGATCGCCTTCCGCTTCCCCGAGATCGACTGGCGCACCGACTACCCCAACCTGGCCAAGCTGTTCGACAAGCTGTCGGAGCGCCAGTCGTTCAAAGACACGGTGCCGTTCTAAACGCGCACTGCGGGGCAATGGGTACTTCTCCACCGGACCACGCTGCAGGCAGCGCCGCGCAAAAGCGTTTGCAGATGGCCGACATCGCGCGCCTTGCCGGCGTGTCGAAAGCGACCGTGTCGCGCGCGCTGAACCGCAGCCCGCTGGTCAACGAGGAAACCCGCACCCGCATCCTGGAGCTGGCCAGCTCCCTCAAGTACACCATCAATATCGGCGCGCAAAACCTGCGGCTCAAGCAGAACCGCACGATCGGCGTGGTGGTTCCCTACGATTCGGCGACGCGCCAGCATTTGTCCGATCCGTTTTTCCTGAGCATGCTCGGCAGCCTGGCCGATGCGCTGACCGAGCGCGGTTTCGACATGCTGCTCTCGCGCGTGGACGCCGAGCAGCTCGACGCGGCCGCCATGCCTTTCGATACCGGGCGCGTGATCGGCCTGATCCTGATCGGCCAGTGGCGCCATCACGACCAGCTCAACCAGCTGGCGGCGCGCCACGTGCCGATCGTCGTGTGGGGCGCGCAGCTGCCGCAGCAGCTCTACACCACCGTCGGCGGCGACAACGTCAGCGGCGGCATGCTGGCCACCGAGCACCTGATCGCGGCGGGGCGCAGGCGCATCGCGTTTTTCGGCGATATCCACCTGCCTGAAGTCGCGCAGCGCTACAGCGGCTATTGCAACGCGCTGGCCGCGCATGGCTTGCCGCTGGACCCGCAACTGCGGGTGTCGGTGTCGTTCCTGCCCGAGGGCGGCGACCAGGCGGTGCGCGAGATCGAGCGCCGCGCCGTGCCCTACGATGCGGCGTTTGCCTGCAGCGACTTGCTGGCGATGACCGCGATTAACACCCTGCGCGCGCTCGGCAAGCAGGTGCCCGATGATGTCGCCGTGGTCGGTTATGACGACATCGAACTGTCCACGTACTTCCATCCACCGCTAACCACGATCCGCCAGCCGATCCGCGCCGCCGGACAGGCCCTGGTGGGGGCGCTGCTGGCGATCATCGACAGCAAGCCGGCCGGCTCCCTGCAATTGCCGACCGAGCTGATCGTCCGCGCCACGTCCTCCTGATCTTCCGTTCCCTCTTCCTTGTAGCGCCTGTCGAATAGCATGTAATCGGTTGCATTAATTTGCAATGTTGTGGAAAAAATGCCTCATTTCGTTGAATTGAACGGAAATGCAATCGATTGCATTAAAAAATTGCTTGAGTCATAATCTGCTCGCACACACCAATAAGCGCCGGTCTACGGCGCATCCCCTACCGGAGGAGACTATGAAATTCCAGACCAACCGCATGGCCGCGGCCGTGTCCATCGCGGTGCTTCACATCGGCGCCGCCGCCCAGCAAACCCCGTCCACCGAGGTGCCCGCCACCGATGGCCTGAACATGGAGCGCGTCGTCGTCACCGGCACCAGCGGCGGCGCGTCGAAAATGAAGTCGAGCGTCTCGCTCAGCACCCTGGAGCTCGACGCCGTCCTCAAGACCGCGCCCACCAGCGCGGCCGACGTGCTGCGCTCGATCCCAGGCGTGCGCTCGGAGTCATCCGGGGGTGAAGGCAATGCCAACATCTCGGTGCGCGGCGTGCCAGTGTCGGCCGGCGGCGCGCGCTACGTGCAGATCCAGGAAGACGGCCTGCCGGTGCTGCAATCGGGCGACTTCAACTTCGTCACGCCGGACAGCTACGTCAAGATCGACGGCGGCCTCGATCACCTGGAAGTGGTGCGCGGCGGTTCCGCATCGACCCTGGCCAGCAATGCGCCGGGCGGCATCATCAACTTCATCAGCAAGAGCGGGGTGGAGAAGGGCGGCAGCGTCGGCCTGACCAAGGGCCTCGATTACGACACCACGCGGGTCGACTTCGACTATGGCGCGCCCTTGTCGGACAGGACGCGCTTCTTCGTGGGCGGCTTTTACCGCTACGGCGAAGGTATCCGCAAGACCGGCATGAACACCGAGCAGGGCGGCCAGATCCGCGCCAATGTCACCCATGAACTGGATAATGGTTTCATCCGCTTGTCGTTCAAGCACGTCAACGACAAGACGCCGGCCGGCATGCCGGTGCCGGTCCAGGTGAACAACAAGGTCATCTCCGAGATCCCCGGCATCGATCCGCGCGAGGTGAGCTTCTATTCGCCGCACTGGGTGCGCGACGTCACGCTTGCCAAGGACAACGGCAAGGTCGCTAGCGATGTGAACGATGGCCTGGCGGTCAAGAGCACCGCCATCGGCCTGGAAGCGCGCTTCACCCTGGGCGACGCCTGGACCCTGAGCGACAACCTGCGCTGGTCGGATAACACGGGCCGCTTTATCGGCGTCTTCGCGGGCAACAACGGCAGCATGGGCGAGTACACCTTCGCCACCGGGCCGAACGCCGGCAAGGCCTACAGCGGCCGCGCCTTTTCCGCCGTGGTATTCAATACCTCGATCGACGACGCCGGCGCCGTGTTCAACGACACCCGCCTGTCGAAGGCCTTTACCCTGGACCAGGGCACCAAGCTAACCGCCACGGGCGGCCTGTACCTGTCCGTGCAAAACCTCGGGCTGACCTGGAACTTCAACGAGTACCTGATGCAGGCCAGCGGCGACCAGCCGGCGCTGCTGCGCACCGCCAGCGCCACCCCGGGCCTGGTCGGACCGGCGTTCGGCGCCTGCTGTTCGCGCGCGGTCGACATGCAATACAAGCTGACCTCTCCTTATGTGAACCTGGGTGTCGAGCGCGGCGCATTGAATGTCGACGCCAGCCTGCGGCGCGACATGCAAAGCGCCAGCGGCAGCGCCAACATCGCCAGCGCTGCCACGCGCTACGATCCGGCGACGGCGCAGCGGATCGACTATGACCTTGCGCGCACCTCGTATTCGGTGGGCGGCAACTACAGGCTGGGCACCGGCCTGGCGGTGTTCGCGCGCGCCAGCGACGGCGTCGCCTTCAATGCCGACCGCATCCTGTTCGGCGCTCCGCTGGACGGCA
The DNA here is from genome assembly GCF_011682175.1 of Massilia frigida. Lineage (GTDB taxonomy): Bacteria > Pseudomonadota > Gammaproteobacteria > Burkholderiales > Burkholderiaceae_D > Telluria_A > Telluria_A frigida. The sequence goes on along the minus strand of NZ_WHJG01000032.1, from coordinate 62,223 downwards.
GCGCGCCGGTCAGCATCAACACGGTCAAGCAGCTCGAAGGCGGCGTCAAATGGCGCAAGGGCGGCATCAGTACCTTTGCCACCGTGTTCCAGGCAAAGACGCGCGAATCGAATTACGAGGCGACCACCCAGCGCAGCACCGCCAACAGCTACGACGCCAAGGGCGTCGAGCTGGAAGCGGCCTACAACGGCGGCGCGCTGCGCGTGGCCGGCGGCCTCACCTGGACGCATGCCAGGATCACCGCCACCGCGCCCGGCGCCGAGGCCATTATCGGCAACACGCCACGGCGCCAGGCCAAGGTGGTGTACCAGCTCACGCCGAGCTACGTGATTGGGGACGCCAGCTTCGGCGTGAGCGCGATCGGCACCGGCAAGTCGTGGGCCGACGACGCGCACACGATCATCATGCCGGCCTACGCGGTGGTGCATGGCTTCTTCAATTACCAGTTGGGCGAGCGTACCCAGCTCGCGCTGAGCGCGAACAACCTGTTCAACAAGATCGGCTACACCGAAGTCGAAGGCGACGGCCACGCCGCCCGTTCGATCAGCGGCCGTGCCATCAAGGCCACCATCAAGTACGCGTTCTAAGTCCCGCCGCGGCCGGCGCATTCCCAGCGCGCCGACTGCGGCCTCCTCTCTTTTTTGGCAACCATGACCACACTCTCTCCGCGCCAGCGCATGCTCGACGCGCTGCCGCTTCACCTGCGCGAGCAGGCGGCGCAGCGCTACACCCGGCACGAACCGGTGCTGCTGGACCGCCTGCGGCGGCTGTACGGCCATCGCGCCGATTTTCACGCGTGGTACGCGGACCTGATGGGCGCCGTCGGCGCGCTGCACGGCGCGCGTTCGCCCGAACTGCTGGCGCAGGACGCCAGGCGCGCCGCCGATCCCGCCTGGTTCACCGGCGAGCACATGCTCGGCTACAGCGCCTACGTGCAGCAGTTCGGCGGCAGCCTGCGCGGCGTGATCGGGCGCATCGCCCACTTGCGCGAGATGGGCGTCACCTACCTGCACCTGCTGCCGTTCCTGCGCCCGCGCGCCGGCGACAATGACGGCGGCTTTGCCGTGGCCAGCTTCGACGAAGTCGATCCGGCCCTCGGCACCGAGGCCGACCTGCTGGACCTGACGGCGGCGCTGCGCGGCGCCGGCATCAGCCTGTGCTGCGACCTGGTACTCAATCACGTGGCCGACGATCACGCCTGGGCGCTTGGCGCCAAGGATGGCGACGCGGCCTTGCGCGACTACTTCCATGTCTTCCCCGAGCGCAAACAGCCGGATCGCTACGAACAGACGGTGGGCCAGATTTTCCCCGAGGCGGCGCCCGGCAACTTCACCTGGATCGATCCGATGCAGGCGTGGGTCTGGACCACCTTCTATCCCTTCCAGTGGGACCTGAACTACGCCAATCCGCACGTGCTGGCGGCCATGGTCCGCAGCCTGCTGGGCCTTGCCAACCGCGGCGTGGAAGTGTTCCGGCTCGACTCGACCGCCTTTCTGTGGAAGCGCGAGGGCAGCGACTGCATGAACCAGCCGGAGGCGCACGAACTGCTGCAGGTGCTGCGCGCGATCGTGGAGATCGCCGCGCCCGGGGTGCTGCTCAAGGCCGAAGCGATCGTCCCCACGCGCGAACTGCCCGCCTACTTCGGCGACGCCGGCGGCGGCGCGCGCGAATGCCACCTGGCCTACCACAGCACCTTGATGGCGGCCGGCTGGGCCGCGCTGGCCGAGCAGGACGCCGGCCTGCTGCGCGCCGTCGCCGCCGCCACGCCGGCACTGCCGCCGGCCGCCAGCTGGCTGACCTATGTGCGCTGCCACGACGACATCGGCTGGACCGTGCTGCGCGCGGAGGCCCGGTCGCCGCAGCGGCTTGCCGCCATCGCCCATTTTTACGGGGGCGGCGACAGCGCCAGCTTCGCGGCCGGCGTGGCGTTCCAGACCAGCGCCGGGCACGCCGTGCATGGCACCAATGGCAGCGCCGCCGCGCTGGCGGGCCTGGAGACGGCCCGCGGCCCGGAGCAGGAGGCATGCGCGCTGCGCCGCCTGATGCTGCTGCATGGCCTGGCGCTGGCCTTCGGCGGCATGCCGATGCTGTACATGGGCGATGAGCTGGGCATGCAAAACGATCACGCGTATCTCGACGATGCCGGGCGCGCGCGCGACACGCGCTGGGTGCAGCGCGCACCGTTCGACCCGCTGCGTTACGCGCAGCGCCACGATCCATCGACGCCGGCCGGGCGTGTGTTTGGCGCCTTGCGCGCGCTGCTTGAACGGCGGCGCAGCTTGCCGGTGCTGGCCGCCGATGCGCCGCGCGCGCTGCTCGACACACCCTACCCCGCCTTGCTGGCCCTGGCGCGCGGCGAGCGCTTTTTGAGCCTGTCGAATTTTTCGGCGCAGCCGCTCTCGTTTCGCCTGTCCGATATCGGGGCGGGGCAGTGGCCGGGCGCGGGCGACGCCATCGCGCTGGCGCCCTGGGACATGCTGTGGCTGGAACGCTGAGCGTAGTATGATTTTTTAACGATGGATCAGGTTTAATGAGGGCGGCAGACATGGAGATGGCGACAGGATCGATCGTGGTGTTCGGGGAGGCGCTGGTGGACGATTTCGTTAGCGAGCAGGTGGTGGGCGGCGCGCCCTTCAACGTGGCGCGCAACCTGGCGGCATTCGGCAGCGCGCCCTTGATGATCACGCGCATCGGCGACGACCAGGCCGGCGCGCTGCTGCGCGCGCAATTCGAATGTTTCGGCCTGGCGCAGCAGGGTTTGCAGCGCGACCCCACCGGGCCGACCGGATGCGTGCTGGTCGAACGGGGCGAGCACGGTCATCGCTTCACCATCCTGCCCGACCAGGCCTATGACCACATCGACAGCACCGCCGCGCTGGCCGCGGCCGCAGCATGCACGCCATCGACCGTGTATTTCGGCACGCTGGCGCAGCGCCACCCGACCTCGCGCGCGGCGCTGCGCGCACTGTTGCGCTCCTGCGACGCAGTGCGCTACCTGGACCTGAATGTGCGCGAAGGCCAGGTCAGCGAGCGCTGCGTGTTCGAGTCGCTGCACGAAGCCGACATCGTCAAGGTCAATGAAGAGGAACTGCAGGACCTGTTCGGCTGGTACACCCACACGCGCCAGGACACCGGCGACATGGGCGGCAGCGGCGTGCGCGGCGCCTGCACGGCCCTGATCCGCATCTTCGCGCTCGACGCCCTGATCGTCACGCTCGGGCCGCGCGGCTCGGTGTACTTCGGCGCCGACGGCGCCACCCTGGTCCATGCCGATACCGTCAAGCCGGCGCGCATGGTCGACACGGTCGGCGCCGGCGACGCCTTTTCCGCGCTCTTCCTGCTGGGGCGCGAGCGCGGCTGGCCGCTCGAGCTCACCCTAGCCCGCGCCAACGAGTTTGCCGGCGCCGTCTGCGCCATTGCCGGCGCGGTGCCGGCCGAACGCGCCTTTTACGCGCCCTACATCGCGCGCTGGCTCGCCGACTGACCCCACGAAAGAGCACCATGTCGACCACCAAACCCACCTTGTCGTTCTGGCAGATCGTGAACATGAATGTCGGATTCTTCGGCATCCAGTTCAGCTTCGGCCTGCAGCAAAGCAGCATGAGCCCGATCTACAACTACCTCGGCGCCGACGAGGCCAGCCTGCCCTATCTGTGGCTGGCCGGCCCGGTGACGGGGCTGATCGTCCAACCCATCGTGGGTGCCATGAGCGACCGCACCGTCACGCGCTGGGGGCGGCGCACGCCGTACTTCCTGCTCGGCGCGATCCTGTGCAGTATCGGCCTGCTGTGCATGCCGTTCAGTCCCACCCTGTGGATGGCCGCCAGCCTGCTGTGGATCCTCGACGCGGCCAACAATGTGACGATGGAGCCGTACCGCGCTTTTGTGAGCGACAAGCTCGATCCCGCGCAGCATTCGCTGGGCTTCATGACCCAGAGCGCGTTCACGGGACTGGGGCAGACCCTGGCCTACCTTACGCCGTCGCTGCTGGTGCTGGCGGGGATGAACAAGGATGCCGTCAACGCCAGCCAGATCCCGCACATCGTCATCGCCGCGTTCTTGATCGGCGCGGTGTTTTCGATCGCGTCGGTGCTGTGGACACTCAGGACCACCAAGGAGCATGCGTTGAGCGCGCGCGAGCTGGCGGCGATCCGCAGCCAGCCGCAGGGCTTTACGCACACCCTGCGCGAGATCGGCAGCGCGATGCGCGAGATGCCGCCGACGATGAAGCAGCTGGCGCTGGTCAAGCTGTTCCAGTGGTACGCCATGTTTTGCTACTGGCAATACATCACCCTGTCGCTGGCCACCACCATCTACGGCACCACCGACCCGGCCTCGCAGGGCTTTCGCGACGCCGGGCTACTCAATGGCAAGGTCGGCGCGTTCTATAACTTGGTTGCCTTTATCGGCGCCTTCGCGCTGGTGCCGTACACGCGTCGCCACGGACCGAAGGCCACGCATTGCGTGTGCCTGGCGCTGGCCGGCATCGGCATGCTGGCGATTCCGCAGATTCAGTCGCCGGCGCTGCTGTTGATACCGATGGTGGGCATCGGCCTGGCCTGGGCCAGCATCATGGGCAACCCGTACATCATGCTGGCCGGGAGCATTCCGCCCGAGCGCACTGGCGTCTACATGGGCATCTTTAACATGTTCATCGTGATCCCGATGATCATCCAGATTGTCACGCTGCCGCTGTACTACCGTAGTTGGCTTGGCGGCAATCCCGAGAACGTTATAATGCTGGCCGGCGCCCTCATGCTGTGCGCGGCGGCGGCGGTGCTGCGCGTAAAGGTCGATCGAGCGGGGCACGCCAGTGCGCCGTCCGCGCTCGCCGGCGCCAAGCCATAGGCGTTGCCGGCGCCGCAACGCGCAAGGAATGCAGAAGATGACAACCGTAGTGTATGGCGAGGCGCTGGTCGACGACTTCCTCAGCGAGCAGGTGGTGGGCGGCGCGCCGTTCAACGTGGCGCGCCACCTGGCGGCCTTCATGTCGCCTCAGCTGGCCATTACCCGCATCGGCGACGACAGGAACGGCGCCATCGTGCGCGCCGAATTCGAGCGTTTCGCCATGTCCGACGCCGGCCTGCAGCTCGACCAGATGGAAGAAACCGGGCGCGTCGCGGCCCGGCGCCATGTGCGCGGCCACCGCTTCGTGATCTTGCCGGGCCAGGCCTACGATTACATCAATCCCGAGCAGGCGCTGGCCGCCATGGAGTCGGTAGAGGCGTCGGCGATCTATTTCGGCACCCTGGCGCAGCGCTGTCCGCGCTCGCGCGACACGCTGTACGCGCTGCTCGACGCCAGCAATGCCACGCGCTACCTCGACCTGAACCTGCGCGAAGGCCAGTTCGACGAGCGCTGCGTGTTCCACTCGCTGCACGCGGCCGATATCGCCAAGGTCAACGAGGAAGAACTGCAATCGCTGTTCGCGTGGTACGTCGATATCCATCCATCGTCGCCGCCGCTGGAAGGCGACGAGGTGCGCGCCGCGTGCGCGGTGCTGGTGCAGTTGTTCGGGCTCGCGGCGCTGATCGTGACCCTGGGCCACCGCGGTTCGGTGTACTTCGGGGCCGACGGCACGGTGCTGGTCCATCGCGACAATCCGCTGCCGCCGTTCGTGATCGATACAGTGGGGGCGGGGGATGCGTTTTCGGCGATGTTTTTGCTGGGCCGCATGCGCGGCTGGGAACTTGGCATGACCCTGGCGCGCGCCAACGAGTTCGCCGGCGCGGTGTGCGCGATCCCCGGTGCGGTGCCGAGGAATCTTGCCTTTTACGACAAGTGGGTGGCGCGCTGGCGCGCCGGGTGAGGAAGCCGACGGCATCGAGCTAGACCCATGCGTCCTATCGCTTGTCGTAAAACCGTCGCCCCGCGCCAAGGCGGCACTCGGCGGGGGCGACGGTGGACGGTGGGCGGTGGCCGATGTTGCGGCTAACGCGATACCTGATTAAGCGTGCTCGCCCATCTGGCTTTGCAGGTAGTTCTGGATGCCGACCTTGACGATCAGGTCCAGCTGCGTTTCGAGCCAGTCGATGTGTTCCTCGGTGTCTTCCAGGATCATCAGGAACAGGTCGCGCGTGACGTAGTCGCCGGCCACTTCGGAAGCGGCGATGCCTTCCTTGACCGTCGCATGCGCGGCTTGCTCAAGTTTCAGGTCGCATTCGATCATTTCCTGGGTCGATTCGCCGATCAGCAGCTTGTGCAGCGCTTGCAGGTTCGGCAAGCCGTCGAGCATCAGGATGCGGTCGATCAGCTTGTCGGCGTGCTTCATCTCGCCGATCGATTCTTCGTATTCTTTCTTGGCCAGCTTTTCCAGACCCCAGTGGCGGTACATGCGCGCATGCAGGAAGTACTGGTTGATCGCGGACAGCTCATTGGTCAACTGTGCGTTGAGCAGCCGGATGATGTTCTTGTCGCCCTTCATGGGAGGCTTTCTTTAATGATGGAGAGTATGTTCATCATAGCAAAAAACGCGGCACAATGACGAAAAGCCCCTCGCGGGGCCATCGTTTGTTGCTCCCAAACCGATCAGCTGGCGAGCTGGAAGGTCAGCGGGACAATCACGTAGACCGAGACCGGATGGCCATCTTCCACGTGCGGCTTGAACACGGCGCGCAAGGCGGCCTGGCGGCCCGCTTCGTCGAGGCGCGAGGAGCCCGATGAGCTCTGTACCTTGACCTGGTCGGGCATGCCTTTTTCATTGACCAGGATGAGCAGCACGACCTTGCCCTGTTCGCCCATGCGCTTGGACATGGTCGGGTACACCGGCTGCGGCGGCTGGATGTATTCGACGCCGGAGGTGATCGTTTTGGGACCTGCCGCCGGCGGGGCCGGCGGCGCCGCCACGGCCACCGGCGGGGCTGGCGCCTCGGTCACGGCAGGGGCCGACGCGGGCGACGCGGTAATCGTATTCTGGAGCGGCGTTTGCACGATCTGCGTCGGCGGCACGATCACCGGCGGCGGTGGCCGCAGCCTGGCGATCGAGACGGTTTTCGGCGCGGCGGGGGCGGCCGGCTTGGGTGGCGGTGGCGGCGGGGCGACCAAGGTCACCATCACCGCTTGCGGGATCGCTACCTCGACCATGCGGTGCAGCAGGCCGCTCGAAATCAGGTAGAACAGCACCGCGTGGATGGCGACCACGGCGGCGAAAGGGCCGAACTTGGCGCGCAGCTTCGCCACCACGGCGGTGGGATCGCCCATGCCGGCGTCGGTGGAAAAGGTCATTGCGCTCATGGCGATACTCAGGCGGTTTGCGCCGAGCGGAACGACAGCTCGGTGGCGTGGATTTTGCTGTCGAGGTGTTCGTTCAGCACTTGTTTGGCGCAGCTGGCGCATTTGCCGCAGCAGGTGGCCACGCCCAGGTCGCGGCGCAGCTCGGCCATCGACGACAGGCCCAGATCGACCGCCTGACGAATTTCGCGGTCGGAAATGTTATTGCAAACACAGACGATCATCGAAGCACCTTCCTTTGACTTGGCTTTGCGTTGGCTCAGCGGACAATCTTGCCGCTTTCACTATAATGAGAATCATTATCATTAAGATTTGTATTCTGTCGCAACTCCAGATCGTTTGCAAGTGGTTTTCTCAAAAAGGGCCAACTCCAAATAGAAATAAGTCGCATTTACGTTTATGATGCTAGTATCCAACACGATGTAGCGCGAATTCCACTTATCTTAGTGAAGTGACAATATGACTCTTGCCCCCACCCTGATCACGCTCGATGCCCTCGTTCCCGGCCAGAGCGGCACCGTGATCCATATCGCGCCGTGTGCGGCGGACGCGGGCGGCGGCGTCGATGTCGCGCGCCGCCTGATGGAGCTCGGCTTCGTGCCGGGCGAGTCGATCCGCATGCTCAAGCGCTTGCCGGGCGGCGATCCGGTGGCGGTCAAGGTGGGCGACTCCACCTTCGCGCTGCGCCGCTTCGAGGCGTCGCTGATCTCGCTCAAACCGGAATAACCGAAACAACGGAAACAACAATGGGTGCTGTAGAACCACAAGTCCAGGCAGTGACGCGCACGCCGCTCATTGCGCTGTTGGGCAATCCGAACTGCGGCAAGACTGCCCTGTTCAACCGCCTCACCGGCGCGCGCCAGAAGGTCGCCAATTACGCCGGCGTGACCATCGAGCGCAAGGAGGGCAGTTTCACCTCGCCCATGGGGCGCGCCTATAAAGTACTGGATTTGCCGGGCGCGTACAGCCTGTCGGCCACCACCCCCGACGAAGCCATCACGCGCGACGTGGTCGGCGGCCTGCGCGCCGGCGAACAGGCGCCCGACGCCGTCGTCTGCGTGGTCAACGCCACCAACCTGCGCCTGAACCTGCGCCTGGTCCTCGAAATCAAGCGCCTCGGCTTGCCGATGGTGCTGGCGCTGAACATGGTCGACGTGGCCAACAAGCGCGGCATCAAGATCGACAGCGCCAAGCTGGCGAGCGAACTGGGCATGCCCGTGGTCGAAACCGTGGCCGTGCAGAGCGGCGGCGAAATGGCGCTGCTCAAGGCGCTCGACCTGATGCCGCACGCGGCTACCGTGAAGGCCGCGCCGCTGTCGGCCATCGATGCCGTGCCGGTCGAAGAAACCCAGCGTGAAGTGCGCCGCATATTGGAGGCGTGCGTGAGCTACGCCAACGATACCGGCAACCTGTCCGAAAAAATCGACGATGTGGTGCTGCATCCCGTGTTCGGCCCGATCCTGCTGGCGGTGCTGATGTTCCTGGTGTTCCAGGCGGTGTTCAGCTGGGCCGCGGTGCCGATGGAAATGATCAGCGGCGCCGTCGAAGCGGTCGGCGCCTGGGTCGGCGGCATGATGAGCGAAGGCATGCTGCGCAGCCTGCTGGTCGAGGGCATTCTCGGCGGCGTCGGCAGCGTGCTGGTGTTCCTGCCACAGATCCTGATCCTGTTTTTCTTCATCCTGGTGCTGGAAGATTGCGGCTACCTGCCGCGCGCCGCCTTCCTGCTCGACCGGATCATGGGCGGGGTCGGCCTGTCGGGCCGCGCCTTCATTCCGCTGCTGTCGAGCTTTGCCTGCGCCATTCCGGGCGTGATGGCCGCGCGCACCATCCAGAATCCGCGCGACCGCCTGGTGACGATCATGATCGCGCCGCTGATGACCTGCTCGGCGCGCCTGCCGGTGTATGCGCTGATCATCGCCGCCTTCATTCCCAACCGCGACGTGGGCGGCGGCTGGATCAACCTGCAGGGACTGGTGCTGTTCATCCTGTACTTTGCCGGCATTTTCAGCGCCATGGCGGTGGCCTGGGTGATCAAGCGCTTCATGGGCGCCAACAGCCACCAGCCGCTGATGCTGGAACTGCCCAGCTACCACTGGCCGCACCTGCGCAACCTGGCGCTGGGCCTGTGGGAGCGCGCCAAGATCTTCCTGGTGCGCGTCGGTACCGTGATCCTGGCGCTGATGGTGCTGCTGTGGTTCCTGTCGAGCTTCCCCGGCGCGCCGGAAGGCGCCACCCAGCCGCCGATCTATTACAGCATCGCGGGCATGCTGGGCCGCGCGCTGGCCGTGGTGTTCGAGCCGATCGGCTTCGGCTGGCAAATCTGCATCGCGCTGGTGCCGGGCATGGCCGCGCGCGAAGTGGCCGTGGGCGCACTGGGCACCGTGTATGCGCTGTCGCAGACCGGCGACGAACTGGCCACCACGCTCGCGCCCATCATTTCGCAATCGTGGTCGCTGCCGACCGCGCTGTCCCTGCTGGCCTGGTATGTGTTCGCGCCCCAGTGCATCGCCACCCTGTCGGTGGTGCGGCGCGAAACGGGCAGCGTGCGTTACGCCTTCATCATGGCCGGCTATATGTTCGCGCTGGCGTATGCCGCCTCTTTCATCACTTACCGCGTCGCGATCGCGATGGGAGCCTGATATGCTGGAGAACCTGATCGTTGCATTGATCGTCGCCGTGGCCGCCTGGTATGCGGCGTCGAAATATCTGCCAGCCACCTTGCGGGCCAAGCTGTTCGGCAAGAAGAAGGCGTCCGCCGGCTGCGGCAGCGGGTGCAGCAGCTGCGGGACGTGCGAGGATGGGCCGGCGGCGCCGCGCATCGATGCGTCCGGCCCATCGTCACGGCGCGTGATCCAGCTCCATCTGAAGTGAGCACGTTCGCCGGGATGCCCCGCCTATTGATCCGGGTGACCCTCTGATGACTTGTCGATCCATGATCGCGGTTCCCGTGCCTGGGGCGGCTCGGCCTCACCTCCGGCGCGAGCTTCTCCCTGGTGTGATCTTATAGATCGTCATGTCGTTGGCGACGTAGATTTCGCCGCGCGGCCCCAGTGCCATCTCGGTCAGGTCGTGTCGCACCGCAGGATTCTGTCGCGGCAGCAGTCCGGCCTTGTCAAACCGGAAGTACGTGCTCATCTTGCCATCGGTATCGACCTGCAGGATGCGGGTATTGTCGGTCAGAAAAATGCGGCCGTGCGCATCGACCGCCACCGCGCTGATCTTGCACGACACCGCCCGCGTGGCGTCCACATTGGCCCTGCACGCGGTGTGCGCGCCGCCCGCGCACCTGCTGTCGTCAGGCGATTCCGGTGCGGCAAGTGAACAATCGCCGCCGTGCGTTGCTACCGGTACGGCACGCTCATCGGGCGTGATGCGGTAGACGCCATGCCGGCTGTCCGTCACCACCACGCCGCCGTCCGGATGGGCCGCCATGCCGCGCTTTTGCGCCAGCGTGCCGGGCGCGTACGCGTGCATGCGCGCGTTGCCGGGAATCGGGAGGCGTATCCGTTTTCCCGTGCCGGAGATTTTGTAGGTGTTATCGTCATCCTGCACGTACAACTGGCCTGCGCCGTCGCTGGCGATGGCAGCGATGTGGATGTACTGGTCGGTGATGCTTTGGTACTCCATGGCGGCGTCGGCATGCGCGAGCCGCGTTACCTTACCATCCGGCGTAAATTTCTTGATGCGTGGGTACCGGATACAGCCGTGGTCATCATTGCTGGTATCGGCGACATAGATGTTTCCTTGCCCGTCGGCGCTCAGGGCGTGTGGAATGATCAGGTTGATGCGCTTGAGCGGATCGTCGCTGCGCACGACCTCGCGAATGAATTCGCTGCGTCGTCCGTCGGCGCGCATGACATATACGCGCTCGTCGCGCCTGGAACTGACATACAGCGTGCCGCGCGCATCGACGGTCATGCCGTCGATGATGTCCTTGCCATCTTCGATTACTTCCTGGTGCGCCGCCGGCACTGCGCGGCGGCGTTGTTCCGCCTCGGCTGCCATGGCTGCCTGGCGCGGCATCTGGTAGGCCGCCGTGGCGATACCGGCGGCGACCAGCGCCAGGCTCAGGAGAATGCTGCGGCGCTCGCCCGGGTCTGCGGTCATGGCGCTTCCTATTTCGGCGCAGTCAAATCGATCGGCGTCACATAGCCGTATTTTCCCGGCACCACATCGTACGTATGCCGGTACGGCGGGTAACCCCTTACCTTGATCGTCAATTCATACCTGCCTTCGTTCAAACCGACAAACGAAAAAAACGATTTGAACATGTAATCCTGGCCTGCCAGATAGGCTTCGAGGGTGCGGTCGCTAGTGTCGGCGCTCGGCGTGATCTCGCGCCGGTCGCTTTCGTTGGCAAGTATGATGGACTCGATCTCGATGTCGCGGCGGCCCGCGCGGAAGCTGCCGGCCGGGTTGTCGGCCGGCGTGACGTCGGCGCCGATGTAGCCGGACAGGATGCCCTGTGGCGTGAGCTGGAAGGCCAGGTCGGGAATGCCGCCGGGGCCGATGGTCACCTGCGTGCTGGCCGGCGTGGTCTTGAATGCGCGCGTCACCAGGCCCACGTTGTAGGTGCCGGGTGGGAAAGGGCCCAGTTCACGCCCGCTGTCGCGCGCGTTGAGCGGCCACACGATCCGCTCGCGCGCCGCGTCGAGCGGTGTCAGTACCAACACCGGCGTCGAGGCCGATGTCTCGTCCGGCCGCGCGTACGAGAACGCCACCCGCAGATTGCCCTTGCCCGCCGCATGCTCATCGCTCCCGCGCTGGTCGGCCTCCTTGAGCAGTGCCGCGTACTGCGCGAACACTTGGGGCGACGACAGGATGCCGACATGGTCTTCGTCGTAGCCGAACACGCGCCGCGCTTCCGATTGCGCGTCCGCCCGCAACTGGCTGGCCAGGGTGATGACGCCGTCACTGCTGGCAGGGCGCAGCATGCTGTAACGCCCGCCGTGGCCGAAGAACAGGTAGTAATCGAGCTCGCGCGGAAGCGGTTTTTGAAACAGCGTTTGCACGAAGCGCCCGCCAGCCCGCACATCGTTCCACGACGGGATGACGGCGGGCGAGTAGGCGACGCCCTGGTCGGCCAGCGCGTCGCCGCCCCACGGCGCCGACAAGGTGATGAACAGTTTCGCGGCCGGGAACTGGTCGCCATAATTGGCCAGGAACGAGCGCACCACCAGGCTGCCCATGCTGTGCGCGGTCAGGTAGAGCCGGTCGAAATGGTAGCGCCGCTGCAGATTGCCGAGTTTCCAGTACAGCAGGTAGGACATGGAATCGAGCGAGGAGCCGGACGGGTAATAGAAAATCCACGGCTGGTAGCGGCTGCGGTCCAGGTGCTGGAGGAAGTAGGTCCAATCCTGTGGCGAGCCGGCCGCGCCGTGCACGAACAGCACCGGCGTCTTGCGCGGATCGTACTCTTCCAAAAAGTAGATATTGCCGCCCACTTCCTTGAAAAAATCGACCGGCGCCCAGTAGCCGCGCCGCCCGGCGTCGGCCGAAAACAAGGGGTCGTCGAGCGTGGCGATGGCGCCGACCTGGGTACTGTGCGGTTTGCCGGATGGACGGGCACCTACCGCCGTGCCTACCGCTGTGCCTACCGCCGTGCCGATCGGGATCGCGCTTTGCACCTTGTCGGACATGACCAGATCGAGATTGACCAGCGAGCCGGTGCCCGTGGCCCGCACCGGCGCCACGCCGTATTCGCCGACCGGTTCGCCGGCGTCCAGGGTCAGGTTGCCGTTGGCGTCGCCGAATGCAAACAGGGCGTAGTCGCCCTTTTGCACAATCAGTTCGTAGCCGCCGGCTTCATGCAGCATGGTGTAGTGCGCGATCTCGATCTGGCCATTGCGCCTCGTGTAGGCGGCGACAACCACCGGCTTGTCCCATGCAACGGCGCTGGAGATGTCGCCGGCCAGCACCGTGGACGAATAAAAGTTCTTCGATTCTTCCTTGAGCCTGACCAGCGAACACGCGCTCAGACAGAAACAGAGAAGTGCCAACACCAGCCCGGATCGATTTCGCACGAGACGCCTATTCAGAAACAATGCAAGCCGAAGGAACTTGCCTGTGCACGATTATAGGCTGTCTCGTAAGAGCCCGTGCTCTCGGCCAGTTTCACTTCGCCGCCGGCACCACCGGCAGTTCGACCGCGCTTTCCATGCCCGGCGCGTGGAACACCTTGTGCGTGGCCTTGCGGTAGTCGCCCGGCTTGGCGAAGAAAATATTCGGCACGAAGGTTTGCGGATTGCGGTCGTACAGCGGGAACCAGCTCGATTGCACCTGCACCATGATCCGGTGCCCCTTGAGGAACACGTGGTCGGCATTGGGCAGGGCGAAGCGGTAGCGCTCCACCTTGTTCGGCGTGATCGCCTCCGGCTTGTCCAGGCCGGTGCGGTAGCGGCCGCGGAAGATATCCATCGCGATGCCCAGCTGGTAACCGCCCAGTTCCGGCTGCGAGGCCACTTCGTCGGGATAGACGTCGATCAGTTTCACGACCCAGTCGGCATCGCTGCCGGTAGTGGCGGCGAACAGCTTGACCATCGGCTGGCCGGAAATCTGCAGGGGCGCATCGAGCTTGTCCGACACGTAGGTGAGCACGTCGGGGCGGTCCGAGAACGAGCGCTGGTCGCTGGCCAGCCATGGCTTCCAGACCGCGCCATCGTGCATGCGCACCGGACGCGCAATGAAGGGCACCGGCTTGGCCGGATCGGAGACGTAGTCGTCGGCCTGGGCCGCGCCAAGGCTGGCAGCGGCGGCCGGCTTGTCGAAGTCCAGGCGCGCGCCGGCTTTCAGGTAGACCGGTTTCATGACCTCGGTGAGTGGCCACTTGTCCAGGCGCTGCCACTTGTTGGTGCCGGTGCGGTACGACAGCACCGGCGCCGTGTCGGCCTCGGGGGCGTCGTCGCGCAGGTACTGGTTAAAGAAGGGCAGCATCACTTCGCGCCGGAATTCGGCGGCGGTGTCGCCGGTGAAGCGGATCGCGCCCAGGTTCGAGCCGTCGTAATTGACACCGCTGTGGCGCCACGGGCCGACCACCAGGTGGTTCATGGTGTTGGTGGTGTCGAGCTTTTCGGCGGCGGCGTAGGCGGCGTACGGGCCGTAGATGTCTTCCTGGTCCCAGCGCCCCACCACGTGCATGGTCGGCACCTTGAGCGGGCGCGCGCCGAGGATGCGGTCGAGCGCCTGGTGCTGCCAGAAGCTGTCGTAGGCCGGGTGCTCGAAGAGTTTCTTGGTGAAGGTGAGCTGGTCGACGCCGAAGCGTTTGGCGTAGTCGGAGGTGGAGCCGGCGCGCAGCGCGTATTCGTAGTCGTCGTACACGCCGGTGGCCAGGCCGGGCCCATTGCCGCGCGTGGCCGTCTGGCCGGCGATGTAGGACAGGTTGGTGACGCGGAAAGCGCCGTTGTGGAACCAGTCGTCGCCGCGCCAGCCATCGACCATGGCGCTCATCGGCACCGCGGCCTTGAGCGCCGGATGCGGATCGGTCAGCGCCATGAGCACCGTGAAGCCTTCGTACGAGGAGCCGACCATGCCGACCTTGCCATTGCTTTCCGGGATATTCTTGACCAGCCAGTCGATCGTGTCCCAGGCGTCGGTCGCATGATCGACCTCGCTGTCGTTGAGCGGGCCGCGCAGGGGGCGCGTCATCACGTAGTCGCCTTCCGAGCCGTATTTGCCGCGCACATCCTGGTACACCCGGATGTAGCCGTTGGCGACGTAGCCGTCGTCGCCCTCGGAGAGCATCGACGCCATGTGCGGGCTGACATTGCGCTCGGTGCGCTTGGCCGCGTTGTACGGCGTGCGCGAGAGGACCAGCGGCGCCCGTGCGGCACCCTTGGGGATCACGATCACGGTGTGCAGCTTGACGCCGTCGCGCATCGGAATCATCACGATGCGCTTGACGTAATCGGCGCCGTTATCGGGCTGGACAAACGCGGTGGCGGCGATGTCGGGCGCCATCGGCGCGGTCTGGGCGGAGGCCAGCGGCGGCACGGAAAGGAGTAACAGGGATAGGGCGGACAGGCGGATGGTGCTTTGGCGCGGCATTCATGTCTCCAGGGTGAACTGATCGTCAATGCGATCTTTATTGCAATATTGCTTGATAGTACCTAATCAAACACGCGTATGCAATCCGCATGCGGCGACATTTGCAGCGAATGGAAAATTCAGTGTCGTTGTGACAAACCGCGCTTTTTCAGCCGGATAATCCGTGTATGCTCGCCGCCGTGCGCTTCCCGCGCGCGCAAGCGCTCCATCCTTCAAGACAGGGGATGAAACGATTCGGCCTGCGCAATCGGCCAGTACAGCCCGAAGACCGGCGGCAGGCGTTCGAGCTGGTCCGGGTCGAGCAGTTCGCCTTCGCTCAGGTAAGGCAGCAGGGTCGAGACTTGCTTGACCTGGTTCGGCGAGACGCGCCGCACCAGGTGATGCGGGTTGAGCTGGTTGGGGTGGGTCAGCCCGGCGGCGGCGATCAGCTGCGCCAGCGCCTTCATCGTATTCTGGTGGAAGTTGGCCACGCGCGCGGTCTTGTCGGGCACGTCGAGCGCCTTCTGGCGCTGCTCGTCCTGGGTCGCCACGCCGGTCGGACAGCGGTCGGTGTGGCAGCTTTGCGACTGCACGCAGCCCAGCGCGAACATGAAGCCGCGCGCCGAATTGCACCAGTCGGCGCCCAGCGCGATGGTGCGCGCGATGTCGAACGCGGTGATGATCTTGCCCGAGGCGCCGATCTTGATCTTCTCGCGCAGGCGTGCGCCGACCAGGGTGTTATGCACCAGCAGCAGCGCTTCCTGCAGCGGCGTGCCGACGTGGTCCGAGAATTCGACCGGTGCCGCGCCGGTGCCGCCTTCGCCGCCGTCGACCACGATAAAGTCGGGCAGGATGCCGGTCGCCAGCATGGCCTTGACGATGCCGAAAAATTCCCACGGGTGGCCGATGGCCAGCTTGAAGCCGGTCGGCTTGCCGCCCGAGAGCGTGCGCAGGCGCTCGATAAAGTGCAGCATTTCGATCGGGGTCGAGAAGGCCGAATGGCTGGCCGGCGACAGGCAATCCACGCCCACCGTGACGCCGCGCGCGGCGGCGATTTCGATGGTCACCTTGGCGCCCGGCAGAATGCCGCCCTGGCCCGGCTTGGCGCCCTGCGACATTTTGAGTTCGATCATCTTCACCTGCGGCTGAATGGCGTTGGCGACGAAGTTCGCTTCCGAGAAGCTGCCGTCCGGGTTGCGGCAGCCGAAGTAGCCGGAGCCGATCTCCCATACCAGGTCGCCGCCGTTCTGGCGGTGATAGCGGCTGATGCTGCCCTCGCCGGTGTCGTGCATGAAGCCCCCCAGCCGCGCGCCGCCGTTGAGCGCCAGGATCGCGTTGGCCGACAGCGAACCGAAACTCATCGCGGAGATATTGAAGACGCTGGCGCTATAAGGCTGCGCGCGCGGGCACGACGGGTGGTTGCCGATCTCGATGCGAAAATTATAGTCGCCCATGGGCGCCGGCGCCATGGAGTGGTTGATCCACTCGTAGCCCGGCTGGTAGACATCGAGCTGGGTGCCGAAGGGGCGCTTGTCGGTTTCCATCTTGGCGCGCTGGTAGACGATGCTGCGCTGGTTGCGCGAGAACGGCTTGGCGTCGGTATCGTCTTCGAGGAAGTACTGGCGGATCTCGGGCCGGATCGATTCGAAGAAAAAGCGGAAGTGCGCCAGGATCGGGTAGTTGCGGCGCAGCGCGCGCCGGGTCTGGGACAGGTCGGCGATGCCGACCGCACCCAGGGCCCCGCTGAGAACCACCAGCCACCATCCGGGGCCTTCGCCGCGCAGCGCGAGGGCGCCCGACCAGGCAAAGACGATCAGCGAGATCAGGAACGGCAGGTAGCGCGGCGCGGCGAAACTCATTGGTGACTCCATGGTCAATAGGCAGCAACAATGCTAAGCTAGCGCCGATTCCATACCGGCGAAAGAACCCAATGATCATTGTCCACCATTTGAATAATTCGCGCTCCCAGCGTATTTTGTGGCTACTGGAAGAATTGGGACTGGAGTACGAGATCAAGAAGTACCAGCGCGATGCCAAGACCATGCTGGCCCCGCCCGAGCTGCGCGCGGTGCACCCGCTGGGAAAGTCGCCGGTGATTACCGATGGCGCGAACACGGTGGCCGAATCGGGCGCCATCATCGAGTACCTGCTCGAACGCTATGGCAATGGCAAATTCGTGCCCGCCGCCGGTACGCCGGACAAGCTGCGCTACACCTACTTCATGCACTACGCCGAAGGGTCGGCCATGACGCCACTGCTGATGAAGCTCGTGTTCGACCGCGTTGAAAAGAGCCCGATGCCGTTCTTCGCCAAGCCGATTGCGCGCGGTATCGCGCAAAAGGTCAAGAGCACGTTCATCCTGCCGCAGATCGCGCAGCACCTGGCCTACCTTGAAGGCGAACTGGCCAAGTCAAGCTGGTTCGCCGGCCCGGAGTTCAGCGGCGCCGATATCCAGATCAGCTTCGTGCTGGAGGCGGCGGCCGCACGCGGTGGCTTGGGCGACAGGTACCCCAAGCTGATGGACTTCTTGAACCGCATCCATGCGCGTGCCGCCTACCAGCGCGCGCTGGAGCGCGGCGGCCTGTACGAACTGCTCAAGTAAGGCCGTGGGCAAGCTGCTTGCGATCGACGGGCTCAATATCGTACGGCGCGTGTACGAGGCCAGTCCGGAGCCCGATTCGGCCGAGAAGGCCGATATCGCGCTGCGCCACGCGCTCTCGTCGTTCCGCAAGCTGCTGGCCACGCACGCGCCGACCCACGTGCTGGCGGCGTTCGACTTTGGCGGGCCCACCTGGCGCCACGCGCTGTATCCGCGCTACCGCGAGCAGCGCGCGCCGATGCCAACCTTCCTGCGCGACGCGCTTCCCGGGTTTCATGCGAAGCTGGCGGGGGAAGGCCTGCACGTGCTAACGCTGCCCGGGGTCGAAGCCGATGACGTGATCGGCACCGGGGTGCTGCGCTGGCTGGCCGAAGGGCGCGGCGACGCCATCGTGGCCAGCACCGACAAGGACTTGCACGGCCTGATTGCGCAAGGGGCGCTGGTGTGGGACCATTTCAAGGGCGAGTGGCACGATGACGCCTGGGTGCGCAAGAAATTCGGCGTCGCGCCCGAGCTGCTGGTCGATTTGCTGGCGCTGATGGGCGACGTGACCGACGGCGTGCCGGGCGTGTCCAAGGTCGGCATGAAGACTGCGGCCAAGCTGCTCAACGCCTACGGCAACCTCGATGCGGTGATGGCCGGCGCCGGCATTCTCAAGACCCCGGTCGGCGAACGCCTGCGCGCCGAGCGCGAGGTCCTGTATTTGTCGCGCCAGCTGGTGCAGCTCAAGACCGATGTGCGCCTGGGCGTGACCTGGAACATGCTGGCATTCGAGACGTTCTGACGAAAAGGAAAAGACGCGATGTTAAGAGCAGTGATCGTCGATGGAAATGCGATTTCGCGGGGCTTGTTGAACAGCGTGTTGAGCGAGGGTGGCTACAACGTCCTCGGCGACACGCACACGGGCGCCAAGGGCTATCTGATGGTGCAGAAGCATCACCCGCAGATTGTCTGCGTGGCGCTCGAACAGGTCGAGGATGGCGGCGAGATCGTCGAACAGATCCGCGCGCATTTTCCGAAGACCCTGATCTTCATGGTCTCCGGCACGCTCGACGCGCCCACCGTGCAGGCAGCGGTGGCGCGCGGGGTGCACGGGTTTATCGTCAAGCCGTTCAAGGCCGATGCGGTGCTCAACACCATCCGCAACACGGTGATCGCCGTGATCAGAAAACAGAAAGCCACTTAGGACGCGATGACTCCCGCATTTCCAGCACTGACCGCGTGGTCCGATTTGCCGCGCCTGAACGTCGATGAATTTTTCGAGCGTTTTCCCGTGATCGACGAGGCCTACGAGGCCGGGGAGACCGGTCTGGCCGACGGCGATATCGACGACCTCGAATTCATTGTGATCAGCGGCGACGTCAGTATCTCGCAAGAGCAGGCCAGGGAAATGGAAGCGGCACTGGAACTCGAAGAGAACTGGACGCTGCGCATTGCCGTCGACGGCAGCGTGCACGTCGACGGTGGAACGGACGCCTTGTTTGCCGTCAGTGGCGACCTGTATTGCAACTGGCTGGGGATCGACAAGGCCTGGGCCAGCTTCTCGGTGTGCGGGCGCGTGTTCGCCAGCGATTGCGTGTTTGTCAGCGCCAGCGACGAGGGGTGGATGCTCGACTTGCCAGCCACCCGCATCGACACGCCCTTGCTGTTTTTATGGAACTACAAACCCGACAACATCGACCTGAACCCGGACGCCGTCATGTTCGTCCTCGGTTTCGAGTGGTGGGGTTCCACGCTGCCGAACCGCTGCTACGCTCACCAGCAAATGATCCACGTGATCGACAGCCGTTTCCTCAAGCCCTTCACTTGCATCAACACGGAAGAAGACATCTGGGACAGCCGCGCCATCATCAACGCCCTGGCCGCTGGCGAGAGCATCTACCGCGCCGGTGTCGACTTGCGTTGCGAGCAAGCGATGGACGCGGCCGGCGCGGCGATGGCAAGCGCTGACTTCCGGCTGGGCCATGTGCGGTACAAGCAGGCGGCTACCATGTCGCCGGCTTACTATCCCGCGACCATGGGCATGGCCGACGCCATGCGCGCGGGCCAGGCGTATGCCCAGGCGTTCGATCTGTACCTGGAAGCGAGCAAGCTGTTCCCGCTGGAGCAAACCGGATTGGTGAACGAAGCCCTCAACGCCGCCGCGCGCTTCGCCTTGCGCTTGGGCCGGCTGGAACTGGCGCACGAGCTGGCGACACAGTCGATCGATTTTACCCAGGTCTCGAACTGGAACGATCAGCCGCTGGCGCAAGCTTACTGGATCCGGGGCGAGGCCAGCATCGCGCAAGGCGACTTCGCCGCCGCCGAGCGTGACGTGGCGCAGGCGCTGCGCTTTGACGCGGACGAGCCGCAGCCCAACTGGCTGATGGGATTCTTGTGCTTCCGGCGCGGTGAGCACGATCAGGCGCGCGCCTTCCACGCGAAGGCCGCCCGGCACTGGCCCCAGAACGGGTACTACGACGTGGCCAGCACCTACGTCGTGGGTTTCAATCCGGTCAGCGTCGACTGGGACCAGATTGACCCGGCATCGCTGCTGCCGGCATAAGCGGCATATCAAGGGGCGAACGCCGGTTCAGCGCAACTGGCGGATGCGCATGACCAGCCGGTACACGCCATACCCGTACACGAGCGCCGCCACGGCGCCGAAGGCGAGCGCCGGTTGCAGGTAGACTCCCGACAGTGTGCGCAGCGCGTCCCAGTCGACCATGAGCCAGGCCGACAGGCAGAGGCAGCCGCCGATGACGGCCAGCAGCAATAGCATGGCCCTGAGATTGTCGCGCTTCGAATACTGGTCCGGCGGGAATGCCGGCACCTTGCCGTTGATGGCGGTCTGGCGAAAATACTTCCAGCCGCCGGCATCGGCCGCACGTTCCCAGCCCAACGCTGCGAACGGTCCCCAGTATTGCTCCGGTTCGTCCACGTTGTCGCCGCAATCGAGCCGGTACACCACATCGGCCGGCACGCCCTGCTTGAACTTCCAGAGCGAGAGCACATTCACGCCCGCCAGGTGCAAGCCTTGCTGCGCCATCCGGCGCAGCCACAGCTCCTGCTCGTGCTCGCGGGCCGCCCAGAACCACTTGAAGATCCGGACGTGCGCGCCCACTCAGGCCGCCGTCGACGTATCGATCATGCCGCCACCGAGGCACACGTCGCCGTCGTACAGCACCGCCGACTGCCCCGGCGTGACCGCCCACTGGGGATCGCTGAAGCTCAAACTGAAATTGCCCATGGCGTCGGGCGTGACCACGCACGGCACGTCGGCCTGGCGGTAGCGGGTCTTGGCCGACATGGCGCGCGCTTCGGGAGGCGCGCCGGCCACCCAGCTGGCCTGGTCGGCGCGCAGGGCGCTCGACAACAGCCACGGATGGTCGTGTCCCTGCACGATATACAGGGTGTTGGTGGCGATATCCTTGCGCGCCACGTACCAGGCGTCGCTGCTGCCGTCCGGGTTCTTGTACGCCTTCATGCCGCCCACGCCGATGCCCTTGCGCTGGCCCAGCGTGTAGAACGACAGCCCGACGTGCTCGCCCACCGTCTTGCCGTCGTCGGTTTTCATCGGGCCCGGCTTGTACGACAGGTAGCGGTTCAGGAAATCGCGGAACGGACGCTCGCCGATGAAGCAGATGCCGGTCGAATCCTTTTTAGCGGCGTTGGGCAGCGCCAGCTTTTCGGCGATCTTGCGCACTTCGGTCTTGGGGATTTCGCCCAGCGGGAACAGGGTGCGCGACAACTGCGCCTGGTTCAGGCGATGCAGGAAGTAGCTCTGGTCCTTGGTATGGTCGAAGGCCTTGAGCAGCTCGAAGCTGGCGCCGTTCTGGCGCACGCGCGCATAGTGCCCGGTCGCGATCAGGTCCGCGCCCAGGTGCATCGCATGGTCGAGGAAAGCCTTGAACTTGATCTCGGCGTTGCACAGCACATCCGGATTCGGAGTGCGCCCGGCCTGGTACTCGCGCAGGAAGTCGGCGAACACGCGGTCCTTGTATTCGGCCGCGAAATTGACCGCTTCGATGTCCACGCCCACCACGTCGGCCACGCTGGCCGCGTCGATCCAGTCCTGGCGCGTGGAGCAGTATTCGGAATCGTCGTCGTCTTCCCAGTTTTTCATGAACAGGCCGACCACGTCGTAGCCCTGTTCCTTGAGCATCCACGCCGCGACCGAGGAGTCGACTCCGCCCGACATGCCGATCACGACTTTCTGCTTTTTCCCTGCGTTCGTCATTGCATTACATCCGTCTTAGGTTAATCCACCCTCGAACACCGAGGCGTGGGTGTGCAGCATGTCCAGCGGCGCGCGCCGGCCGGCCAGGTAGTCGTCCACGCACTGCAGCATCAGTGGGCTGCGGTGGCGCTCCTGGCAGGCCGCCATTTCGTCGCGCGTCATCCACAAGGTGCGGATGATGCCATCGTCGAGCGGCTGGTCATGTTCGGCGCCGGCCTCGCCGCAAAAGGTGAAGCGCAGGTAGGTCACGTCGGTGCCGCGCCGCGTGGAGGCGTAGCGCGACATGTACACGCCCACCAGCGCCTGCGGCGTGAAGTCGTACGCCGTCTCTTCCAGCACTTCGCGCACCACCGCCTGGGCCAGCGTTTCGAGCGGGTCGAGGTGGCCCGCCGGCTGGTTCAGGCGGATGCCTTCACTGGTCTCTTCTTCAATCAGGAGGAACTTGCCATCACGCTCGATGATGGCGGCAACGGTAACGGAGGGTTTCCAGATATGCGGCATGCGTGTCCTTCAAAATGAGCCGTCATTTTACCTTCATGCAGCATCGCTTGCCGATCCGTCACCGAACACAAGCCTGAATCGGGGAACACGGTATTGATCTGATACAAGAAAATGCGGGATTTTGCGCAGCGCGCAGTGCAACCGGTTTGGATGTGGAAGAGTTCATCTAGAAAAAGCGGATGGTCGTGCTATTTTGAAGTTTGCGTGTACTATCGTGAGCAGTTTATTAATTCTATGGAGGCGTCATGAGAATAGGCATACC
The DNA here is from genome assembly GCF_011682175.1 of Massilia frigida. Taxonomy (GTDB): domain Bacteria; phylum Pseudomonadota; class Gammaproteobacteria; order Burkholderiales; family Burkholderiaceae_D; genus Telluria_A; species Telluria_A frigida. The sequence goes on along the minus strand of NZ_WHJG01000032.1, from coordinate 39,390 downwards.
GGCCGAAACGCGGTCGGGTGAAACGCGTGTTGCAGCAACTCCCGAGACGGTCAAGAAGCTCGCCGTCAAGCACCAGATCGTCGTCCAGGCGGGCGCCGGCCTGATGGCATCCGTCACTGATGAAGCGTATGCGGCGGCCGGCGCCACGATCGGCACCGCCGCAGATGCTTTCGGCTGCGACGTGGTGCTCAAGGTGCGCGCACCGAACGCCGCCGAACGTCCCCTCATGAAACCCGATGCCGTGTTGATCGGCATGCTCAATCCTTTCGATACCGACAATATCGCCGCCATGGCCGCAGCCCGCCTGCGCGCCTTTGCGCTCGAAGCGGTGCCGCGCATTACGCGCGCGCAGTCGATGGACGTGCTGTCTTCGCAGGCCAACATCGCCGGCTACAAGGCGGTGATGATGGCGGCGAACACCTACCAGCGCTTCATGCCGATGCTGATGACCGCGGCCGGCACCGTGAAAGCGGCGCGCGTGCTGATCATGGGCGTTGGCGTGGCGGGGCTGCAGGCGATTGCCACCGCCAAGCGCCTGGGCGCCGTGATCGAGGCGTCCGACGTGCGCCCGCCGGTCAAGGAGCAGGTCGAGTCGCTCGGCGCCAAGTTCATCGACGTGCCCTACCTGACCGACGAGGAAAAGGAAATCGCCAAGGGTTCGGGCGGCTATGCGCGCTCGATGCCGGCCGACTGGATGCGGCGCCAGGGCGAACTGGTACACGAACGCGCCAAGCTGGCCGACATCATCATCACCACCGCGCTCATTCCGGGGCGCGCCGCACCGGTGCTCATCTCCGAAGAGACGGTCAAGGCCATGAAGCCCGGTTCCGTGATCGTCGACCTGGCCGTGTCGCAGGGCGGTAACTGCCCGCTGTCGGAACTGAACAAGACGGTCACCAAATACGGTGTGCATATCATCGGCGAGCCGGACCTGGCGACCCTGGTGGCGGCCGATGCCTCGGCCCTGTATGCGCGCAATGTGCTCGATTTCCTCAAGCTGGTCATCGACAAGGATGAACAGCTGGTGATCGACCGCGAAGACGAGATCCTCAAGGCCACCCTGGTGTGCGCCGACGGCACGGTGCTGCGCACATAGCGCGCGCCGCCACATCACATCAACTTTAGAGGGAGGCAGCATGGAAGTCAGTCACACCATCATTAATCTCATCATCTTCGTACTGGCGATTTACGTCGGTTACCACGTAGTCTGGACCGTCACCCCGGCGCTGCACACGCCGCTGATGGCGGTCACCAACGCCATTTCGGCGATCATCATCGTCGGCGCCATGCTCGCCGCCGGCCTGACCACCGGGATCGTCGGGCAGGTGGCCGGCACGGTGGCGGTGGCGCTGGCGGCGGTCAATGTGTTCGGCGGCTTCCTGGTCACCCAGCGCATGCTCGAAATGTTCCGCAAGAAGGAACCCAAGGCGGCCAAGGCCAAGGCGGGGGATCACGCATGAGCTATATCAGCATGAACCTGGTGACGATGTTCTACCTGATCGCGTCGGTGTGCTTCATCCAGGCGCTCAAGGGCTTGTCGTCGCCGGCCACGGCGCGCACCGGCAACGCCTTCGGCATGAGCGGCATGGCGATTGCCACGGTCACCACCGTGGCGCTGATCTTCAAGCTGCAGGCGCAGGCGGCCAGCAGCGGCGGCTTGGGTTTCAGCCTGGTGCTGCTGGGCGTGGTGGTGGGCGGCGGGATTGGCGCGTATGCGGCCAAAAAAGTCGAGATGACCAAGATGCCGGAACTGGTGGCGGCGATGCACTCGCTGATCGGCCTGGCGGCAGTGTGCATCGCGGTGGCCGTGGTGGCCGAACCGTGGGTGTTCCAGATCACCACCGCCGGCGTGGCGCTGCCGTTCGGGAACCGCCTGGAGCTGTTCATCGGGACCTTCGTGGGCGCGGTGACGTTCTCGGGTTCCGTGATCGCCTTCGGCAAGCTGTCGGGCAAATACAAGTTCCGCCTGTTCCAGGGCGCGCCGGTCAGCTTCCCCGGCCAGCATATGCTCAACCTCGGTATCGCGATCGCCCTGATCGCGCTCGGCCTGGTGTTTTGCTTCGCGCCCGGCGTGGAACCGGCATGGACGCCGTTCATCCTCATGGCGGTGCTGGCGTTCATCCTGGGTGTGCTGATCATCATTCCGATCGGCGGGGCCGACATGCCGGTGGTGGTGTCGATGTTGAACAGCTATTCCGGCTGGGCGGCGGCGGGCATCGGTTTTTCGCTGAATAACTCGATGCTGATCATTGCCGGGTCGCTGGTCGGCTCGTCCGGCGCGATCCTGTCGTACATCATGTGCAAGGCGATGAACCGCTCGTTCTTCAATGTGATCCTGGGCGGCTTCGGCGGCGACCCGGCGGCGGCGGCCACTGGCGGCGCGCAGGAACAGCGTCCGGTCAAGTCGGGTTCCGCCGACGATGCGGCTTTCATCATGAGCAATGCCGAAACCGTGATCATCGTGCCGGGCTATGGCCTGGCGGTGGCGCGCGCCCAGCATTCGCTCAAGGAGCTGGTCGAGAAGCTGACCCACAAGGGCGTGATCGTCAAGTATGCGATCCATCCGGTGGCGGGCCGCATGCCGGGGCACATGAACGTGCTGCTGGCCGAAGCCGAGGTGCCGTACGACCAGGTATACGAGATGGAGGACATCAACGGCGAATTCGGCCAGGCCGACGTGGTGCTGGTGCTGGGCGCGAACGATGTGGTCAATCCGGCGGCCAAGGATCCCAAGTCGCCGATCGCCGGCATGCCGATCCTGGAGGCGTACAAGGCCAAGAGCATCATCGTCAACAAGCGCTCGATGGCGTCCGGCTATGCGGGCCTGGATAATGACCTGTTCTACCAGGCCAATACCATGATGGTGTTTGGCGATGCCAAGAAGGTGATCGAGGCGATGGTCAAGGCAGTCGACTAGTACCGGCTGCGCCAAGCAAAAAACGCGCCACCCGATGAGGCTGGCGCGTTTTTTTTTCGTCCCGGGCGTCCTAGCGCGCCGATTCCAAGCTCAGGCGCTCGAACTCGGCCACGTATTGCTTGGCCAATGCTGGCACGCCGACAAACAGATTGAAGTTATCCGCGGTCTTTTTGGACGGCGTGCCCGGGCGCGCCTTCTGCATGGCCGCTGCCGTGAAGCCGGCGCTGCCGAAGGCGACCCGGTCGTCGTCGCAGATCACGAAATTCTGATGCATGCCGCGGTTGCGTGAATGAACCAGCGGGGTAATGCCACCGGCGCGAAAGCGCGCGGCGGCGTTGTTCTTGTCCGGACCGGTCTGGGACGCGTCGAGCAGGACGCGCACATCGAGCCCGCGCACCTTGGCCTGGATGATGGCTTGCGCTACCTCCGGCAGGGTGAACTCGTTGGCGGAGACCCACACGCGGCGCTGTGCTTTGTTGATAAAGTCAACCAAATAGAGGGCGATGTCGTCCTGCGTGGAAAACAACACATCGGCTCCCGAAGACTCGCCGCTGAGCTGGACCCGCTCCGCGAGGGCGGGCGATGTTGCTACGCATCCAATTGCGAAACCGAATCCAATAATTCTTCTGTGAAATTTTTTCATGGCGTTTTTTTGTGGGTAGAATAGGGCGTAGCGCCACGATGGACGCAGTAAATATTGCAAAAGAAGTATCGCATGAATTTGCTCTTCCGGAACATTAGCGCCGCCCTTGGCAGAGTGCAGCGGCGCTGGGCGGGAGGGTTTGATGTTGCATAGGTTCAACGTTTTTACACAAAATAAGTTGACAATATGCATGGGTAAGTTGACAATAAGATAAATAAAATATTTTCTGCTCACTAAATGATTATTTGTGACATTGTTGCGGCAATGTTTCATTTCGACAACATGATCGGGCGAAAAATGCAGTTCTTTGCGTAATTTGGAGAGTATTCAACGTTTGTCCGTACGGTCGAATGACGCGGATCACAACAGTGGTGTCAAACAGGCGGATGGGCGAATGATCGATTTTGTGTTTCTCGCGCAACAGTGTGCGCCGGGTGTTCATGTCGACACGATGCAGCGGATTGTCCGTGTCGAGTCCTCGTTTAATCCGTATGCCATCGGTGTGGTCGGCGCGCGGCTCGAACGCCAGCCGCGCAATAGCGGCGAAGCGCTGGCCACGGCGCAGTGGCTTGAAAAGAATGGCTATAACTTCAGCATGGGCCTGGCGCAGGTAAACAAGCGCAATCTGGCCAAGTACGGGCTGACACTGGCCACCGCATTCGATCCATGCCGGAACTTGAGTGCGGGAAGCGCAATCCTTGCGGAATGCTATCAGCGGGCGGGCAAAACAGGCCGCAGCCAGCAGGATGCCTTGCGTGCGGCATTTAGCTGCTATTACTCGGGCAATTTCATCAGCGGATTCCGGCTGGGGTATGTCCTGAAAGTGGTTGCCGCAGGTGGAAACGGTAGCGCTGCGTCAGCGCGCATCGTGCTCAATCAGCCGCCAGCCGTGGCAGCCGCGAGCCGTGGGGTCCGGGCGCGCAGGGAAAGTGGCAGCGCGCGGCGCATGGCCTATGCCCCTGGTTTGCCGGGTGAGCAGGCACCGGTGGTTTCCTCGCAATCGAATAGCGCGTTGTTGTTTTAACGCGAGGTAACTATTCAGCCACTACGCGGCGTAGCAAAATTGGATTGCCGATAAACGCGCGGCGTAGCACTTCCAGCATGCTCTGGCCCTGCTTGCGGAACGTGTCGAGGCAAGAGCGGATGACGCAGAAATTCTCGGCTCCGGTGATCGTGCGGAAACACCCAGAGATCTTCTGTTTGACCTTCGGCATGCGGACGGCACGCTCCGCGATATTGTTCGAGAAAGGTACGGACGGATCGGCGATGAAGCGCAGGATGGCGTCGGCATGGAGTCGAAATCGGCGCAATAGGTTGTGGGCGTCAGACTGCTTGCAGCGGCCGGATTGCCCGTCAGCTTGCTTGCGTGGGTTGAGTTGCTCGCCCTCAGCCACGATGGCGTGGTAGACGGTGCTGAAGGCGGCGATGCCATCGGCGTCAATTGTTCGCTCCTGGCGCCGTGCTGCCCCGGTAAGCCGCTGGGCATTGAGCAGCAGTTCCGTCATGGCGACCGGCCAGGTTTGTCCGGTCAATTCGTGAATGTAGACCAGCTCGCGCAGCAGATGGGCATTGCACAAGGCATGCATGCCATCGTCGAGTTTCCAGTAAGGAGCCCAGCAATCGTGCACCAGAACGCCAATCCGTTTAGGCAGAATGCCATGCGCGTTGATGGCCTCCAGACCACGCTTGGCGTGCATCCCGTACCAGGTCAGATCGGCTGTGGCGGCCACGTGCATCCAGTGCAATTGACCGGCGACGCGCAAGCCCGACTCGTCGGCGCACAAGACGGGAGCATGGTGCAGTTGCTGGGCAATTTGATCTGCCGTTCCCTGCAAAGCCAGCCTGGCGTCCTCAACCCAGCCATACAGCGTAGCCGGCGACACCGACAGGCCGGTCATTTCGCTGATCAACCCGGCCGCGCGGGCATAGGGCAGCATCTGTCCTTGGGTCAGATGCACGCCCAGTGCACGAACGCGCGGGCCGTACTGGACGAACTCGCTCACCGCAGCGGGAAAGGCGCTGTCGTGGCGCTGGCCGCACGTGCACACGACGGAGTATGTCCGGTGTTCGATCACCTCGAAGCACATCGTTGGCACGTCGAATACCTGGCGGCGTTCCAATACCTGTGCCTGATCTACGGCCAGGGTGCTGTGGCAGTGGCTACACTGCGGCGGTGGGCGATGGTCCTGCACTCCGGTGGGATCGGCAACGCGCTTGAGCGTCTTTCCTTTGTGGCCCGTCTGCCCACCAACGGCCTTGTCGGACTTGCCGCGCAACGAGCTCGTCTTCGGTTTCTTGCCAAGTCCGTCCGATGACGGCGGCTTGCTCGAATTCTCGCTGTTCATCCCTAACTTCGCCTCGAGCGCTTCCATCCTGGCAAACAGCATTTCGATGAGACGGTCCTTGTCCTCGTGGGACAATTGGGTCGTGGCTGGGCGTGGCGGTTTCGGTGGCATGGCGACATCATGCGGGATTTCAGAGCAGTTTACAACTGCCTATCGCAGCGCTCGCTCAGGCTGAATAGTTACCTTTTAAATTTGATCCGAACAAGAAGATGGTCCTGGAAAAGCCTGCGGCGCCAACCAAGGACGGCAAACCCGCCAAGCGGCCCAAATCCCACGGGACCGAAAACGCCGGTGACACCTTCAAACTCAAGGCACCGGCAACAACGGACAAGGCCACTTCCGGCGCAACGGATCCGGCCGCCCGCACCAAGGACGCTCCGGCGAACGCCGGCAACCGATAGCCGTACAGGGGCCTCAACCAGCCTTATCCACCAGTCGCGCGCCCCTGGCAATTGCCAGGCCGGTCGTTGCGCGCCGACGCGATGGGGCCCCGGTTTTCGCCCTGCAAGTTCTCAGCCCGGCGCGTGGGTGCCTCTTTCAAGGCGCACCCACGCCATCCATACTGATCGTCATGCCGCCTGCTTGCACGCAGGCGCGACGATCGTCTCTTCTGCCCCCGCAGCGACTTCATTCCGTCAACACGCGTGCCGTCGTGCCGCCTAGAGGCCAGTGAACCGCCGGACGACTTCTTTCCACGTCCGTACACGCCAAAACCGTGGGCGCGAGGCGCCTTGCCACCCAACGCCATCGATCGTGCCCGGCAGTTGCCACTGGCGGGCGCGTGGCCGCATCGACAATAACGAGCACACAACATCGCCGTTGCGCTTGTCGCATCGCAAACACACGCGACGCTGAATTTGTTCCATGTTGATAATGCGCCATTTAACTCGCCACCCAAGTTAGGTATATTTCTTGGAGGACAGGCTTTCATGGCGCGCCCCGCCATGCCCATCTGGCTCCCACAATCGCACGCTGAAAGGTCACCGACCATGTTCAAGAACCTGACGATCAAGGCCCGCCTCATTTTCGTCATCACGGTGCTCAGTGTGATTTCCCTGCTCATTGGCTTGCTCGGCTTGCGCAACCTGAGCGTGACCAACGCCTCGCTCAAGACGGTGTACGAAGACCGCCTGGTGGCGGTGGGCATGCTGGCCGAAGTGCTGACCGAGATCCAGCAAAACCAGACCGCCCTGTCGAAAGCGGTCAGCGCCGACCCGGCCGGCCTGGGTGCGGTGGCCGACGAGGTCGAGCAGCGCGTGAAGGTCGTCACCACCGTGTGGGGCGAATATATGCAGACCTATCTGACCGCCGAAGAAAAAATCATCGCGGCCAAGTTCGTGGCCAGCCGGGAAGCGTTCGTGGCGCAGGGAATCAAGCCGACCCTGGCCGCGTTTCGCGCCAAGGACGCGCCAGCCGCTGTCGCCCTGGTGAACGGCGCGCTGACCCAGGCCTTCCAGCCGGTGCGCGAGAACATGAACGCGCTGATCAAGTACCAGCTCGGCGTCGGCAAGTCCGAGTACCAGGAAGCCACGGCGCGTTTCGAGACGGCGCGCGCGCTCGCCATCGGCCTGATTGTCGTTAGCGCCGCACTCGGCCTGCTGATCGGCGCCGCGCTCATTCGCGGCATCTCGCGCTCGATCGCCGAGGCGCTGCGCTTTGCCAACAGCATCGCCGGCGGCAATCTGACCGGCACCGTCAAGATCGAATCGAACGACGAAATCGGCCAGCTGCTCACGGCGCTGCAAAAAATGAACGACAGCCTGGTCGACGTGGTGCGCCAGGTGCGCCAGGGCACCGATACGATTTCCGTCGCCTCGTCCGAAATCGCGGCCGGCAACCAGGACCTGTCGAGCCGCACCGAGGAGCAAGCCAGCTCGCTGGAGGAAACCGCATCGTCGATGGAAGAACTGACGTCCACCGTCAAGCAGAGCGCCGACAACGCGCGCCAGGCCAGCACCCTGGCCGCGACGGCATCGGACGTGGCTACCAAGGGCGGTAACGTGATCGGCAACGTGGTCGATACGATGGGCCGCATCAATGAGGCCAGCAACAAGATCGTCGACATCATCGGCGTGATCGACGGGATCGCGTTCCAGACCAATATCCTGGCCCTGAACGCGGCGGTGGAAGCGGCGCGCGCGGGCGAGCAGGGACGCGGGTTCGCGGTGGTGGCGAGCGAGGTGCGCAACCTGGCGCAGCGCTCGGCCCAGGCGGCCAAGGAGATCAAGGGCTTGATCGGCAGCTCGGTCGAGCAGGTCGAGGCGGGCAGCAAACTGGTAAACGACGCGGGCAGCACGATGGACGATATCGTCCAGAGCATCCGCCGGGTGACCGATATCATGGGCGACATCGCGGCGGCCAGCCAGGAGCAGACCCTGGGGATCGAGCAGATCAACCAGGCGCTCACGCAGATGGACCAGGTGACGCAGCAGAACGCGGCGCTGGTGGAAGAGGCTGCGGCGGCGTCCGAAGCGATGCAGGACCAGGCGCGCCAGCTGGCCGCCGTGGTCAGCGTGTTCAAGCTCAATGCCGGCACCGCGGTGGCATCGGCGCCACGGCAAATGGCGGCGCGCAGCGCGTCCAAGCCGGTGGGGCGCGCGCCGGTGAAAAAGCAGCTGGGCAGCGCCACGCCGGCCGAGGATTGGGAAGAGTTTTAAACGACGCTATCAGCGCCGTCCGAACATCATCCATTCACCCAGCAAATTCTTGGCCGGGTTGAATGTGTCGAGCAAGCCAAGCGACAATCCCAGCAGGGCCTGCCCCGGCCCCTCATGCGCGAACGCGCGCGCCATGCTATCGGTCAGCTCCACCACCAGCTTGCGGTCGCTCTGCCGCTCGCTGGCGAACGCGCTCACGGCCGCCGGCCCCGCCTCGCGTACCAGCAGCCGCGCCAGCACGGCCGCATCGCGCAGCCCCAGGTTCAATCCCTGTCCCGCCACCGGGTGCAAGGTCTGCGCCGCATTCCCGATCGCCACCGTACGCTTGGTGGCAGCCGGTTCGGCATTGAGCCCGAGCGGATAGGCACTGCGCGCGCCAGTTGCGGTAAACCGTCCCAGGCGCTGCCCGAACGCCTCGCCCAGCTGCGCCAGGAAAGCCGCGTCATCGAGCGCCAGCAATGCCTGCGCGCGCTCCGGCCGCACGCACCACACCAGCGCATACTGATGGCCATCGGCGCCGTCCTGCGGCAGCAGCGCCAGCGGCCCTTCGCCGGTAAAGCGCTCGTACGCGCGATGCGCAAGCGGCGCGCTGGCGCTGACGCGCGCAATCACCGCCGTCTGCCGGTAGTCGTGCGTGCGCGACCTGGCATCCTGCTCGCCGAACACGCCGCCCTCGGCCTGCACCACCACCGCCGCATCCAGCGCGCGGCCGTCGTCCAAGGTCAGTCCGACGCCATCGGCACGCTCCGCATGGCCGGCCACGCGCGCCGGCCGCATCGCCACCACGCCGGCGCGCTCGCACGCCGCCGACAGGGCCGACACCAGGTCGCCGTAGCGCGCCACGTAACCGAGTGCCTCCACGCCATGCTCGCCGCGGTCGATCAGGCTGCGCCCGAAGTGGCCGCGGCGCGATACATGGACCTGGTGGATGGCGCTGGCCGGCAGCGGCCAGGCGCCGATCTCTTCCAGCAGCAGGCGGCTGCCATACGACAGCGCGATCGAGCGCGGGTCGCTCATTGCCGTACCCAGCGCCTTGGCGTCGATCAGGGCAATCCGCGCGCTATCCATGCCGCGCCGCGCCAGCAGGGCGGCCAGTGCCATGCCGACCGGGCCGGCACCGCAGATCGCCACATCGAACGTTGTTTGTGTGTTGTCCATCAGGTCCGCATCAGTTGTTCAATATCGTCCGCCAGCCTTGGAGCGCAAGCGCTCAGGATCGTATGCCCGCCTGGGGTGAGCAGCACGTCGTCCTCGATGCGGATGCCGATGTGCCAGAACTGTTCCGGCACGCCGTCCGCCGGACGCACGTAGATGCCCGGTTCGACCGTCAGCACCATGCCCGCCTGCAGCGGGCGCGATGGCTTGCCATCCACCGTGACGTCGCGGTAAGCGCCGGCATCGTGCACGTCGAGGCCCAGCCAGTGGCCGGTGCCGTGCATGTAGAACTGCTGGTGCGCGCGCTCGGCGATGACGTCGTCGACGCTGCCGAATTTGCCCTTGTCCAGCAAGCCCAGGTCGAGCATGCCCTGCGCCAGCACGCGCGTGGCGGCGTCGTGGATGTCGCTGTACTTCTGGCCGGGCCGCAGCACCGCCAGCGCCGCCTCCTGCGCTGCCAGTACCAGCTCGTACAGCACCCGCTGTGGTCCGCTGAAGCGGCCGTTGACGGGATAGGTGCGGGTGATGTCGGCGGCGTAGCTGTCCAGTTCACAGCCGGCGTCGATCAGCACCAGGTCGCCGTCGCGCGTTTGCCCGTTGTTGGCGTTGTAGTGCAGCACGCAGGCGTTCGCGCCCGAGGCCACGATCGGCGTGTAGGCCGGAAACTGGGCGCCGTTGCGGCGGAACTCGTGCAGCAGTTCCGCCTCGATCTCGTATTCGTACACGCCGGGTTTTGAAAAACGCATGGCGCGTTCGTGCGCCTTGCCCGAAATGGTCGCGGCGCGCAGCATCACGGCTTGTTCGCCGTCGTCCTTGAACACCCGCATCTCGTCGAGCATGGCCAGCAGGTCATGCGCCACCGTCGGCGCAGTGACGCCGGTACGCGCCTGGCGCCGCACCGCCAGCAGCCAGTTCTTCATTTGCATGTCGAGCGCGGCGCTGTGCCCGAGCGCATAATACGCCGCCGGGGCGTTGGCCAGCAGCCGCGCCATTTCCGTATCCAGCTCCTCGATCGGGAAGGCGGCATCGAAACCGAAGGCGATGCGCGCGCCCTCGGGACCATGGCGGAAGCCATCCCAGATTTCGCGCTCGACGTTCTTCTGGCGGCAGAACAGGATCGCCTGCGCCGCCGTCGACCCATGCCCGGCCACCAGCACCAGCACGCTGTCCGGTTCCGTGAAGCCGCTCAGGTAGTAAAAATAGCTGTCGTGGCGGTAGGGGTAGTCGGTGTCGCTGTTGCGCTGCACTTCCGGCGCGGTCGACAGGATCGCCACCGCGCCCGGCTGCATCGCCGCGCACAGGCGCGCGCGCCGCGCCGCGAAAGGCGCGTTGTTCATGGTGCCGCCTTGCGCGCGCCCAGCGGTGCGTTGAGCTCTTCGAGCTGCGCCACCGTGCCGACGTTGACCCAGTCGCCTTCGTAGATTTCGCCGCCCACCTGGCCCAGGTCCGCGTACTGGCGGATCAGGGTGCCCAGGCGCGCATGCGTGCCCGGCGCGATGGCCTTGAACATCTCCGCCCGGTACACGCCGATGTTCGAGAAATTCCACTTGGTGTCGCCGTCGTTGGCCACCTGGTACATGGTCAGGCCGAAGTCGCCCTGCGGATTGTGGAAGGGGTTCGGCGTCAGGTAGATCCAGCAGGCGTCGCGCTTGTCAAGCGGGTAAGGATTGCCCCACATGTCTTCGTCAACCAGCACGTCGGCCACCTGCGCAAAATCGAAGTAGGGGCAGTAGATGTCGGCCGACAGCACCAGGAACGGATCGTCCCCCAGCAGGTGCAGCGCGTTGGCGATGCCGCCGGCCGTTTCCAGCGCCACCGTTTCGGGCGAGTAGACGATGCGCGCGCCGTACTTGCCGCCGTCGCCCAGTTCGCGCTCGATCACGTCGCCCATGTATGCGTGGTTGATGACGATCTCGGTGATCCCCGCGCGCACCAGGTTCAGGATATGCCAGACGATCAGCGGCCGGCCGCGCACTGTCAGCAGCGGCTTGGGGCAATGGTCGGTCAGTGGCCGCATGCGTTCGCCGCGGCCGGCGGCCAGGATCATGGCTTTCATGAGTGGCCCCGCATCAGAAGGTGTAGCCCACTTGCGGAACCTTGTCCTCGAAGGCGTCGAGCAGGCGCGCCAGCGGTTTGAGGGCAATGTAGCGGTTGCACGTCTTGCGCACGTAGTCGATCACGGTCGGCAGATCGCCCAGGTAGGCGCTCTTGCCGTCGCGGTAGTTCAGGCGGCAGAAGATGCCGAGGATTTTCAGGTGGCGCTGCAAGGCCATGAATTCGAAGTCCTGGTAAAACGCGTCGATGTCCGGATTGACCGGCAGCCCGACCGCCTTGGCGCGCTGCCAGTAGCGCACCACCCAGTCGAGCACGATTTCTTCATCCCATTGCACATACGCGTCGCGCAGCAGCGAGGCCAGGTCGTAGGTGACCGGGCCGAACACGGCATCCTGGAAGTCCAGCACGCCCGGGTTGCCCTGGTCCATGAACATCAGGTTGCGCGAATGGAAATCACGGTGCATGAATACTTGTTGCTGGGCCAGGTTGTTGGCGATGATCGCCTCGAACACCTTGTTCAGCGTGGCGCTCTGTGCCGGCGTCATGGTCACGCCCAGGTGCTTGCCGACGAACCATTCCGGGAACAGGTTCAGCTCGCGTTCGATGAAGGCGCGGTCGTATTCGGGCAGCACGCCGGCTTCGCTGGTGAGCTGGAACTTGATCAGCGCGTCGACCGCGTCCGAGTACATGAACGGGGCGTTGTCGACGTCCAGGCGCTGCAGGTACGTGGTGGTACCCAGGTCCGACAGCAGCAGGAAGCCATTGGCCACATCCTGCGCCACGATGGCCGGCACCGACACGCCGGCAGCGAGCAGCAAGCCTTGCACGTGGATGAAGGCCGGCACGTTTTCGCGCTCGGGCGGGGCATCCATGGCGATCAGGGTGGCGCCGAGTTTGGCGCGCAGTGCGGGCGCGACGTCGAGCCGGAAGTAGCGGCGGAAGCTGGCGTCGGCCGAGGCCGGACGGCGCGATTCGACCTGCACCAGGCCGAGCGTATCGAGCCAGGTGGTGAGCTGCGTCAGGCGGGTGTCCGACGATGTTGCGGGGGTGGTGGGGAGCGATGAAGACATGATGCAGCCTGAGAATCCGATTGAAGGTGAAGATTCCCATATAATAAGGGATTAAACTCAAAAAATCGCCTGCCATGGTGTTTGCACACGTCATTTCATGAGCTGGAAAAAACCGGCAGCTCTCCCCTCGCAGCGTTGGGCCTATGCCCTGACGGCGCTCGTCACCGCCACCGCGGTGCCCTTGCACGCCCAAACCGTCCAAAACGTCCAAAAGCGCGAACGTACCGAAGATCCGAACCTGCCCGTGAACGTGCGCGCAGAGGAAATTTCCGGCCGCCCCGAACGCGAACTCATTCTTGAGCGCGGTGTCGAACTGAGCCGGGGACAAACCCGGATGAAAGCCGACCGCGCCTGTTTCAAGAACGTCGAGAATGAAGTCACCGCCAACGGCAATGTCTGGATGGAACGCTTCGGCGACACCTACAAGGGCGAAGAGTTGCAGCTGAACTTGTCTTCGGGCAAGGGCTGGGTATTGCGTCCCGAGTACCGCATGGGGCTCAACAACGCGCAGGGCGCGGCCAAGCGCGTCGATTTCATCAGCGAAGACGAAGCCATCGTCGTTGACGGCACCTACACCACCTGCGAAGGCCTCACGCCCGACTGGTACCTCAAGTCGAACACCCTGCGCCTCGACGCCGGGCGCGACGTGGGCGTGGCCGGCAAGACCGTGATTTATTTCAAGGGCGTGCCGATCATCGGCACGCCGGCGCTGTCGTTCTCGCTGTCGGGCGCGCGCCGTTCCGGCTGGCTGCCGCCGACCGTGGGCTTGCGTTCCAAGGGCCGCGCCGAGGTCTTGCAACCTTATTATGTGAACATCGCGCCCAACCGCGACCTGACCCTGTATCCGCGCTGGATGCTCGACCGCGGCATCCAGTTCGGCGCCACCGCGCGCTACCTGGGCGAAAACGCGTATGGCGGCTATTCCGGCCAGACCCATGCCGAAGTCTTGCCCAACGACAAGGTCACCAAGACCGACCGCTGGCGCGTCAATTCGCTGCACAACCAGGGCATTGCGCGCGGCCTGTCGTTCGGCTGGAACCTGAACGGCGCCTCGGATGACAATTATCCGAGCGACTTCTCGCAATCGATTTCCAGCAGCGCCGAACGGCAGCTGGTGCGCGAAGTGCGCACTGACTATCGCGCCGAGCACTGGAATATGTCGCTGCGGGCGCAGAGCTACCAGATTTTGCAGGACCCGAATTTCTTCATTGCGCGTCCGTACGCACGCTTGCCGGAACTGTTGCTGCATGCCGGCCGCTACGACGTCAAGGGCTTCGACTGGGCGGTCGACACCGAAGTGACCCGCTTTGCGCATCCGGACTTGCCTACCGGCAACCGCGCGGTGGTGATGCCGCAGCTCAGCTATCCGATCGTGCGTCCCGGCTACCACATCACGCCCAAGCTCAGCCTGCACGCCAGCGCCTACGAGCTTAGCCATGGCGTCGACAGCGCCGCCAACGCCCCGACCTCGCTCACGCGCGTGCTGCCCACCTTTTCGCTCGACAGCGGCCTGGTATTCGAGCGCGACGCCAAGCTGGCCGGGCGCCAGATGACGCAAACGCTCGAACCGCGCCTGTTCTACGTCTACACGCCGTACAAGGACCAGAGCAAGTTCCCGAATTTCGATACCTTCGAGGCCAGCTTCAACATGGCCCAGATCTTCAACGAAAACCGCTTTATCGGCAACGACCGGGTATCGGATGCGAACCAATTGACCGCGGCACTGGTCTCACGCTTCCTGGAATCGAACGGGGCCGAGCGCCTGCGCCTGGTATTCGGGCAGCGCTTTTACCTCAACGAGCAGCGCGTCCAGCTGCTGGCCAACGCGCCGCGCACCGAAAGCCGCTCCGACGTGCTGCTGCAGGCGTCCGGCCGCATTTCCGAGAAATGGAACTTCGACAGCGCGGTGCAATACAATGCCAGCGCCAGCAGCGTGGTCGCATCCAACTACGGGGTACAGTGGCAGCCGGGCGAAAAGAAGGTCATCAACGCCGAGTATCGCTTCCTGCGCGACAGCGTCAAGAATGCGATGATATCGTCGCAGTGGCCGCTCTCGAAGCGCTGGTATGGCGTGGGCCGGATGAATTACTCGGTCCTGAGCCACAAGGTGGTCGAAAGCCTGGTCGGGCTGGAATACCAGGCCGATTGCTGGGTGTTCCGCATGGGTGGCCAGCGTTTTGTGACGACCACGCGCAATACCTCGACCCAGGCGTTCGTCCAGCTTGAGCTGAACGGCCTGTCCAAGCTTGGTTTCGGCAGTCCGCTCGAATCGTTTTACAAGAGCGTTCCAGGTTACACGAGGCTCAATCCGGGCCCGAGCCGTTAAGCGGGACGTCGGATTTTTTATTCACCGAATATCACCTGAATATGAGTGCTTCCCAGATTATGCGTAATATCCGTATGCACCAACTCAAGATCGCAGCGACGCTGCTGTGCGCCCTGTGCGCCGGACAGGCCGCCGCGCAGGGCGCTCCGGCCAAGCCAGGCGCCCCGGCCAAGCCGGCGCCAGCGGCCCCCGCCAAGCCGTCGAGCGGCTTCCTGCCGCCGGCATCGGCGTCCGCCAATGTCATCGATTCGATCGCCGTGGTGGTCAACGATGAAGTCATCACCCGCAACGAAATCGCCGCGCGCGTGCGCGCCGTCGAAGGCGCGATGAAGGCGCAGAACGCGCCCGTGCCCGAAGCGGCCGACTTGCAGCGCCAGGTCATCGAGCGCATGATCGTCGAACGCGCCCAGATGCAGCTGGCCAAGGAAATGGGCGTGCGCGTCGACGACACCATGCTCGACCGCGCTATCGGCCGCATCGCCGAGCAGCAAAAGATGTCGGTGCAGGACATGCGCAACCAGATGGAAAAGAGCGGCACCACCTTCGCCGCCTTCCGCGAAGAGATCCGCAGCGAAATCATGATGCAGCGCCTGCGCGAGCATGAAGTCGACAACAAGATCCAGATTTCCGACGCCGAGGTCGACACCTACCTGGCCGCCGAAAAAGCCGCCGCCGCCGACAAGGTCGAAATGAACCTGTCGCAGATCATGGTGCGCATCCCCGAAAACGCCTCGCCCGAGCAGATCGCCGCGCGCCGCGCACGGGCCGACGAAGTGATGCGCCAGCTGCGCACCGGCGCCGACTTCGCCAAGATCGCCGCCACCTATTCCGATTCGAGCGATGCGCTCAAGGGCGGCGAAATCGGCTGGCGCAACACCGACCGCCTGCCGCCGCTGTTTTCCGACGCCCTGTCCAAGCTCAAGCCGGGCCAGGTCACCCCGGTCCTGAAAAGCACCACCGGTTTTCACATCCTCAAGATGGTCGACAAGCGCAACCTGGCCGACGCCAGCGCGCCGGCGGCGGTGCAGCAGACGCGCGCGCGCCACATCCTGCTCAAGGTCAGCCCGACCATGACGGCGGCCGACGCCAAGCGCAAGCTGACCGAATTGAAGGAGCGCCTCGACAACAAGGCCGCCAAGTTCGAGGAACTGGCGCGCCTGTTCTCCAACGATGGTTCGGCCAGCAAGGGCGGCGACCTCGGCTGGCTGTACCCGGGCGACGTCGTGCCCGAATTCGAGACCGTCATGAGCACGCTCAAACCGGGCGAGCTGAGCGCCGTGGTCGAAACGCCGTACGGTTTCCACCTGATCGAAGTGATGGAACGCAAGAGCGACGACCAGAACAAGGAACGGGTGCGCATGGCCGCGCGCCAGGTGATCCGCGACCGCAAGCTCGAAGAAGCCACCGAAGACTGGGCGCGCCAGGTGCGCGACCGCGCCTACGTCGAGTTCCGCGACGAAAACAAGTAAGCCGATGCACCAGGCAAGCACACGGCCGGCGATCGCCATCACCACCGGCGAACCGGCCGGGATCGGGCCGGAAATCTCGATCCGCGCCGCCTGGGCCATGCGTGCGCAGGTCAACTGCGTGCTGCTCGGCGACGCCGCCTTCCTGGCGCTAACCGCCAGCCTGATCGACCCCGCTATCGAACTGGCCGCGCTGTCGGTGCAGGCGCTGCGCAACGGCGGCCTGCCGCACTTCGGGCCGTCCCGCATCGCCGTGATCGACGTGCCGCTCGGTGCCCACGTGGTGCCGGGCGTGCTCGATCCGGCCAACGGGCGCGCGCTGCTGGCCACGCTCGACCTGGCGCTCGAAGGCGCACGCGCCGGCTGGTTCGACGCCATCGTCACCGCGCCCCTGCAAAAGAGCACCATCAACGACGCCGGCGTGGCTTTTTCGGGCCACACCGAATACCTGGCCGAAAAAACCGGCACCGCGCAGGTGGTGATGATGCTGGCCGGCGAGACCGAACCTGGCAATCCGCCGCTGCGGGTGGCGCTGGCCACCACCCATTTGCCGCTCAAGGATGTCGCGGCGGCCATCACCCGCGAGGGCCTGGCGCGGGTGATCGGCATCATTCATGACGACCTGAAAACCAAATTCGGCATTGCCGCTCCGCGCATCCTGGTCACCGGCCTCAATCCGCACGCGGGCGAGAACGGCTACCTGGGGCGCGAAGAGATCGACACCATCACGCCGGCACTGGAACAGGCGCGCGCGAACGGCATCGACGCGCGCGGGCCGTATCCGGCCGATACCCTGTTCCAGCACAAGTATCTGATCGACGCCGACTGCGTGCTGGCCATGTACCACGACCAGGGCCTGCCGGTGCTCAAATACGCCACCTTCGGACGCGGCGTGAACATCACGCTCGGCTTGCCGCTGATCCGCACCTCGGTCGACCACGGCACCGCGCTCGACCTGGCCGCCGCAGGCCTCGGCCGCGCCGACTGCGGCAGCATGGAACAAGCCATCCGCACCGCCCTGCACATGGTGGACGCACAGCGTGCATCGCAGCTTTAAACAGATTTGAGAAGAAGAATATGAAACACGTCGCCCGCAAGCGCTTCGGCCAGAATTTTTTGACCGACAAACTCGTCCTCGATAACATCATCGACGCCATCGGTCCCGAGAAGGGCCAGGCGATGGTCGAAATCGGGCCGGGCCTGGCCGCCATGACGGCGCTGCTGCTCAAGCGCCTGGACCACATGCACGTGGTGGAACTGGACCGCGACCTGGTCGCGCGCCTGGAAAACAACTTCCCGCGCGAGAAGCTGACCATTCACTCGGGCGACGCGCTCAAGTTCGACTACGGCCAGATTCCGGTACCGGAAGGGCAAAAGCTGCGCGTGGTCGGCAACCTGCCGTACAACATTTCGAGCCCGCTGCTGTTTCACCTGGCCGAATTCGCACACCTGATCGAAGACCAGCATTTCATGCTGCAAAAGGAAGTCGTCGAGCGCATGGTGGCGGCGCCGGGCAGCAAGGTGTACGGACGCTTGTCCGTGATGCTGCAATGGCGCTACGACATGTCGCTGATGTTCATCGTGCCGCCGACCGCGTTCGATCCGCCGCCGCAGGTGGAGTCGGCGATCGTGCGCATGGTGCCGACCGCGCGCAAGCTGGCCTGCGACGGGCCGACGTTGGAGGCGGTGGTGATGAAGGCGTTTTCGCAGCGCCGCAAGGTGATCCGCAACTGCGTGGCGGGGATGTTTACCGAGGCGCAGCTGATCGAGGCGGGCATCGATCCTTCGACCCGTCCGGAGACGGTCAGCCTGGAGCAGTATGTGGCGCTGTCGAATTTGCTCAAGCAACCGGCCTGACTGGCCGATCCGATGGGAGCATTGTCATGATCATGCTGAAAGTCCCGTACGCCGAAAAAGACGAGGCCAAGGCCCTGGGCGCGCGCTGGAACAAGGATAGCAAGCTGTGGTACGTGCCCGATAACGTGGATGCGGCGCCGTTCCAGCGCTGGGTGCTCAAGGGCTTGGCGCCAGGCCCCGCCAAGGCTTCCGGCGCTCCGGCGGGCAGGGTTGATTCGTATGCGGGCAAGCAGGTCGTGGGCGCGCGCTATGTGGCGCTGGAACACGGGTGCAATCCGTTTGAGGCGTGCCCGGAGTGCGGGCCGAAGCTGGCGGCGTCTGGATGGTCGGATGCCCGCGCCGAGGTGCTGCGGATTGTGAGTGGGCTGACGACCTGAAGTGGTCTTCGCGTATCAATTACCGAGCCAAGTACCCTTTGACCTAAAACCTCAAAACCGTCATTCCTGCGCGGGAAGTCATTTCTGCCAGTGGCAGGAATGACGGTTTTTAGTTTACCGGTAAAAGGTTTTAGTTTAGCGGTCCTTACGTCCCGATCCGCCCACCATCGTTCTTGGTGATCACGATGGTCGCCGACCGTGGTCGCTTGCCCGCGCCGTAGCCGGCATTGCTCGGCCACTGGCTGGTGTACTTCGACGGATCGCCCAGATTCGCCTGCGCCGTATTTTCACCCGGGTGCTGGATGTTGATGAACATCGACTTCCCATCCGGCGTTTCGCAAATCCCCGTGATCTCCGACCCCACCGGCCCGACCAGGAAGCGCTTGAGCGTCTCCGCGCTTGGCTTCTTGCCCACGTAGGTATCGACCGCCAAGGTGCCGCCATTGGCCTTTGGATGGTTCAGGGTGACCTTGGCGCCATCGCCGACCGTGCCCGGAATCGCGGCAAGCATCATGCAGTTGGTGACGTCGGTGTACGCGCCATCGTCGGTCTGGATCCAGCAGATGCCGGTGTACGGGCTGAAGGCCAGGCCGTCCGGGCTCGAAAAATCCTGGTCCGCGGTCAGGTTCGACAAATTCACGAAGCCGCCACTGGCACCCGCTTCGGCGCCGAACAGGTACACATCCCACGTGAAGCTGGTGGCCGCGCTGGCGCCCGCGCCTTCCTTCATGCGCAGGATATGGCCGTTCGGATTACCGCTTTGGGCCGAGCTGCCTTTCATGTCGGTGTAGGCGCGCGGGTTGGCGCTGTCCGGCACCAGCTGCGACGACGTCGGGTCGACCGCGCGGTTCGAGTTGTTGGTCAGCGCGTAGTAGATTTCGCCGTTGGCCGGATTGACCGAGCACCATTCCGGACGGTCCATCTTGGTCGCTCCCACCGCATCGGCGGCCAGGCGGGCGTTGATGGCGATGTCGGCCTGGTCGGCGAACTTGTAGGCGCCGTATCCGGCAATCGCGGCGTTCGACATGGCCAGTTCGATCCACTGGCCGCTGCCGTCGGCGTTCAATTTGGCCACATACAGCTTGCCGCTGTCGAGGTATTTGTCGCCGGTGGCCATGCGGTCGCTGGCGCTGGCGTCGGCGGCGGCCCAGACGGCGGTCGAGACGAATTTGTAGATGTACTCATTGCGCGAATCGTCGCCCATGTACACGGCCAGCTGCTGGCCGGCGACCGGGTTGCCGAAGGCGGCGCTTTCGTGGGCATAGCGGCCGAGCGCCGTGCGCTTCTTGGCCGATTTGGACTTGTCGTACGGGTCCATTTCGACGATGTAGCCCATGCCGTTCATTTCATTGCGGTAGTCGTCGCTGCCATCGAGCGACGTCCCTTTCTTGCTGATGTCCCAGCGCGCGTACTTGTCGTCGCTGCCGGCGCTTTCCCAGCCGTGGCGCGAGGTGGCGCCCTGGCTGCGGCCATAGCGCTTGAGCGAGGCGATGCTCTTGTCGCCGGCGCGCGCTGCGTCGTCGGCGCCGCCGCGTACAAAGTAGCCGGACCAGTTTTCTTCACCGGTCAGGAACGAACCCCATGGCGACTTGCCGGTGCCGCAGTTGTTCAGGGTGCCGCGCGTCTTGGTCGCGGTCGGCGAGTATTTGGTGGTCAGGAGCGCATTGCCGCGCGCCGGGCCGGACAGTTCGATGTCGGAGAGCGGCGTGATGCGGCGGTTGAACGACGACTCTTTGACGTAGGCCCAGGCGGCGCCGGTCTTCCTGACTTCGACCACGCTCACGCCATGGATCGCGATTTCCTTGTCCACTTCGGCGGCGGGGCGCGGCAGGGTGGTCGCGCCGCCATTGGCGTGCAGGAAGAAGGACGACAGTTTCGCATCGGTGGTCGCTTCATGGTTCACGGCCAGCAGGCCGCGCTCCGAACTGCTGGTGGTGGCGGTGCCGGTCGCCGACAGGCCATAGAACTCCATGCCGTCGTGATGGTCGCCGGCGCGGGTGTCGAAGTTGTCGTCGGTGCCGTCGTTCTTGTAGGCGGGGGTGGTGCCGTTGAGCGGGTCGCCCAGCGCATAGATGACGGACGCGGTGTAGCCGGCCGGGACGGTCACGAGATCGGCCAGGCTTTTCGGCACGGCGGTAAACGCCAGCAGTTTTTCAGCCGGGACCGGCGTCGGGGTCGGCGTTACCGGACCTGGGCTGTCATCGCTGCTGCAGGCCGACAAACCGACTGCGCCGAAGATCGCCGTGGCGGCCGACGCCATGCCGCCGCGCAGCAGGCTGCGGCGGCTCAGGCGGGCATTGAGCACCGTGTTGAAGTGTTCGTTCGGCGAATCGTTGCAGTCGATATCATCCGGATCAATGGCGCGAACCGGATCGTTTGGCTTGTTCATGAAGGTCCTATGGCTGGGGGTTGATTTAGCAAGCCGGATTCTAGCCAGCCCAGATGACCGTGCCGTGACGGCAGGATGACAGGATGATGACAGGCGCCGGCCTGTCGATCCAGGATGCATGACCGCGCAAGACGATCCATGCAGAAATATCGTTTCCAAAGCGCCAACATTAACCCCGTTCATGCCATGATGGATGCTGGCTTGCCGAACGAATTGCTCTCACCCTGAAGGAATGACATCCGATGAGTTTTCCCCGCACACTGTGTTTCCTGCTCGCCAGCCTGGCCGTCGCCATGCCGGGTGCGAGCGCCCTGGCGGCGGCGCCAGCCAGTGCCGCCGTCGATACCTCCGCCGACAGCGCCGCCAGCAAGGCCGTGCTGGAATTCATGCGCGCCGAAATGCAGGAACGGCGCATACCGGGCTTGCAGATTGCCGTGATCCGCCACCAGAAAGTGGTGTTTTCAAGCGCGCTCGGCGTGGCCAACATCCAGCACGGGGTGCCGGTCAATGATCGCACCGTATTTTCGATCAATTCCGGGACCAAGGCGTTCACCGGCGTGGCCATCATGCAGCTGCTTGAACAGGGCAAGCTGGCGCTCGACGCGCCGGTGTCGCGCTATCTGGATGGCTTGCCGGCGGCGTGGCAGGGCGTCACCATCGCCCAGTTGCTCAATCACACGTCCGGGATTCCCGACGTCCTCGATCCGGAAGGCGACCTGCTGCCGGGCGGCATGGACGGCGCCTGGAAGACCGCGCAAACGCTGCCGGTACGGTTCGCGCCGGGCCAGCGCTTCAGCTATAACCAGACCAACTACGTGCTGCTGGGGAAAATCATCGACCGCCTGAGCGGCGAGCCCTTCCTGGCGTCCATCCGGCACCGCCAGTTCGACGTGGTTGGCATGCCCGACAGCAGCTTCGGCGATAGCGCCGACGTCATCAAGAACAAGGCCAATTCCTACCGCTTCGGGCGCGACGGCGCGCTGCGCAACGTGGTCGAAGAGTTTCCGCCGGCGATGCGCACGGGCGCCGGCATGAATACCACGGCGACCGAACTGGGCAAGTGGATCGTGGCCCTGCAGCAGGGGCGCCTGCTGCAGCCGGCGACCATGGCGGCGATGTGGACGCCGTCCTCGTTCGCCGATGGGCGGCCGGCACCGTGGGCCATGGGCTGGCCGGCGATCCGCCGTGGCGCACAGGCGCACCGGGCGGTGGCGGGGATCGGGGGCGGGCGTTCGGCCTTCTATATTTATCCGGACGACGACCTGGCGGTCATCATCCTGACCAACCTGGCCGGCGCCCAGCCGGACCAGTTGATCGATACGGTGGCGGGCTTGTATGCGCCGGCGCTGCGCGCCACCGGCGGCGGCGGCTATGCCCTGTACCGCTTGCGCGAGCAGACCGCGCGCGGCGGTTTCGATGATATCGACGGGCAGCTGCGCCAAGTGACGCGGCAATACGCGGTGCCGAACCCGTCCGAGGGCAGTTTGAACGGCTGGGGTTACCGCTTGCTGTCGCGCAAGCAGCTCAAGCCGGCCATTGCGGTGCTCGGCCTGGCCGCGCGCCTGTATCCGGACAGCGCCAACGCCCATGACAGCCTGGCCGAAGCGTATGAAGCCGTGGAAGAGCAAGCGCTGGCGATCCGCCATTACCGCCGTTCGCTGGAACTGGACCCGGACAACCGCAATGCGGCCGGCCACCTGGCGGCGCTGGAAAAGAAATAAGGCGCAAGCACGCCGAAAACCAGGACAAAAAAAAGCCCGCTGTGAAGCGGGCTTGAAATCCAATTCTTTTTGAGGAGAGTTGGAGGAGACAGGTGCAATTATGCTGCGCTACAGCATATCAAGCCAATTTATCTTTGGAATATCAGTTATAGCTTTTGCAAATATCACCTGCCCAACCCTCGCCGATCTTACTTTTCGCGGCAAGTCACATCGATGTTGGTGATGTCGGCATCGCCCATTTCGCCTACGCCGCGCTCGACCGTGCAGGCATACTTGCCGCCATCCGGCTGCTTGAATACCGACACGCCGTAGCTGGTGCCGAAGGTGGTCGCGCCGGCGAATTTGTAGGCGGTCGCGTCCTTGGGGACGGCGTATTTGTCGCTGCTGCCGTTGATCAGCACCAAGCCTTCGCCCGTGTAGGTACGGGCCCCGCCGTCGGCGCCGAGCGCCTTGACCGCGCCGCCGATCGAAAAGGCGTTATCGATGCACTTGATAATCACGCTGATGGAAGCCTGGCGTCCGGCGTTGTCCTTGCCGTTGTCCCAGGTGCATTTCTGGTGCAGCGCACTGGTTTTGACCTGGACATCGTAGGGCACGCCGTATTCGATCGTGTTGGGGAAGCGGAAAGTGGTGGCCTTGGCCTCGACCGTGAGGTCTTGCATGCCGACGTTGCTCAGTACCAGGCCGGAATACTTCAGGTTTTCAATGGTGCCTTCGACAGGGAAGGTCGCTTTGCCGCCGCAAGCGGACAGGCCCGCGACGAGGGCCAGCAGCAGCGAATGGCGCAGGACGGATAACTTCATAGAATTCTCCAGGGGAAAGGGCGCCGCCCGCGCAGGGGCGGCTGCCGGGATCAGTTGCAGGTGATGAGGATATGGTCGACGTCGGCTTTGCCCATCGTGCCGATGGCGTTGTCAATCCGGCAAGTCAAGCCCGGCGGCTGTTGCAGCACGCTCAGGCCGTAGGCCATCGTTTCGCCGACCTGGCCGAGCTTGTCTTTTTTATTCTCGGCCAGCGTGGTCATGTTGAATTCGGTGGAGTTGGCCGCAATACTGAGGCGATAGCTGCCGTTGATGATGACCAGCGGGCCGCTCGTCAGGCCGGTGATCTTGCCTTTGATATCATGCGGGATCAGGGTGCAGCGCACGGTAATGTTGCCGACGCCGTAGACGCTCGATTTGCCCTTGCCATTGACCATGGCGCAGGTGGCGTTCGATGGCGGCGACTTGATGGTGATGTCGAATTCGGTATTGGTGGCGATCAGGTCGGGAAACACAAAGGTGTTGACGTTCGGTTCGACCTTGAGTTCCGGGCCGCCCTTGTTTTGCAACACCAGGCCGGACACGGTCACATTTTCCACGGTGCCGCCCAGCTGCATGGTGCCATCGTCGTCGCCGCCGCAAGCGGCAAGACTCAGCGCGCACGACAGTGCCACGGCGGAACGCAGGTACAGATTTTTCATACTTTCTCCAAAACGAATGCGGTAAGGTGGGAGGCTGGGCCGCCGATGGACAGCCTGATGTGGACGTCATTTTAGTGCATTTGTTAACCCGGCGGCTCATTGCCTTGTAACGGGTGCAAGGGACTTGGCGCGCCCGGCGCGCCGATTGATTTTCGGCGCCGCCCTCGTTATGCTGGAACCTGTCCCATTACCGAGCCAGAACATGAGCATTCCGCCGCGCCGCACCTGGCCCAGAGCCATCCTGTTCGACCTGGACGATACCCTGTGGCCGATCGCCCCGGTCATCCTGCAGGCCGAGCAAACCCTGCATGCCTGGCTGCACAGCAACGCGCCGCGCGTGGCCGAGCGCTTCACCGTCGACGCCCTGCGCCAGGCGCGCCTGGCGCTGCTGGCCCAGCAACCCGAGTTCCAGCTCGACCTGGGCGCCCTGCGCCGCGCCGGCCTGCTGTCGGCGTTCGAGGCGGCCGGCGAAGATGCCGCCAAGGTCGAGCAAGCCATGGTCCAGTTCTATGCGGCGCGCAATGCCGTGATTCCCTACGATGACGTGGTGCCCGGCTTGCTGCGCCTGAAAGGCCGCAGCTTGCTTGGCTCGGTTAGCAACGGCAATGCCGATTTGCAGGCGATCGGCTTGTCGCACCATTTCAAGGTGTCGCTGGCGGCCAGCCAGTTCGGCCGCGCCAAGCCGGACCCGGCCATCTTCCTGGCCGCCTGCGGGGAACTCGGGGTCGACCCGGCCGATGCCGTGTACGTGGGCGACGATGTGCTGCTCGACGTGCAGGGCGCCCAGCGTGCCGGGCTGCGCGCGGTCTGGCTCAACCGCACCGGCAGCGCGCTGCATCTGGAACACGGGGTGGTGCCGGACGCCATCTGCGGCAATTTCGACGAGCTGCTCGACTGGCTCAAGCGCGCGCACGACTGAGGCGGCCGGGGCGCACTGGCGGCGCCCGTCGGCCCGGAAAAGCGCTAAACTGCACACCACGCCTGCGAACGTGCATAATAAGCGGATCAACACTTGTGCATGTCCACCTCGCACCACACATAGAATCATGCAACTCGATACCCGTGCGCAAACGCTGCTCAAAGCCCTGGTCGAACGGTATATTGCCGACGGCCAGCCGGTAGGGTCGCGCGCGCTGTCGAAAATTTCCGGACTCGACCTCTCGCCCGCGACCATCCGCAACATCATGGCCGACCTGGAAGAACTGGGGTATGTGTCCAGTCCGCACACCTCGGCCGGACGCATTCCGACCCCGCGCGGCTACCGCATCTTTGTCGATACCTTGTTAACCGTGCAGCATCTGGACGAGCACGCGGTCGATGGACGCCTGCGCCTGCCGGCCCAGCAACCGCAAAAGATGATCGCCAACGCGGCGCAGATGCTGTCGTCGCTGTCGCAGTTCGCCGGCGTGGTGCTCAGCCCGCGGCGCGAATCGGTGTTCCAGCAGATCGAATTCTTGCGTTTGTCGGAAAAGCGCATCCTGCTGGTGATCGTCGATCCGCGCGGCGACGTGCAAAACCGCCTGCTGCTCACCGAGGCCGACTACACGCCGGCCCAGCTGGTGCGCTCGGCCAATTACATCAACCAGAATTATGGCGGCCTGTCGTTCGACGACGTGCGCACGCGCCTGTCCAGTGAATTGCGCCAGCTGCGCGACGATATGGGGAGCCTGATGCAGGCAGCGGTCGAGGCCGGCAGCGAGGCGATGACCGACCAGTCGGACGATATGGTCATTTCCGGCGAGCGCAACCTGCTCAGCGTGTCGGACCTGTCGTCGAACATGAGCTCGCTGCGCCAGATGTTCGACATGTTCGAGCAAAAGACCGGGCTGATGCAGCTATTGGACGTGTCGAGCAAGGCGACAGGCGTGCAGATCTTCATCGGCGGCGAATCGAACCTGGTGCCGATGGATGAAATGAGCGTGGTCACGGCGCCGTACGAGGTCAACGGCAAGATCGTCGGCACCCTGGGCGTGATCGGGCCGACCCGCATGGCCTACGAGCGCGTGATTCCGATCGTGGATATTACGGCCAAGCTGCTGTCGAACGCGCTCAGCCACTCCTAGACAGCGGCGCCGGCCGCTGCTTCAGGTTTTGTGGGGGCAGGCCGGCTTGACGCAATTACCGTAAATCGCCAGCGCGTGCTCGGCAATCTTGAAGCCGCGCTCGACCGCGACCTTGTGCTGGCGCGATTCGATTTCTTCATCGTAGAACTCTTCCACGCGGCCGCAATCGAGGCACACCAGGTGGTCGTGGTGCGAACCGGCATTGAGCTCGAAGATCGCCTTGCCGGTTTCAAAATGGTTGCGGTTGAGCAGGCCGGCTTGCTCGAACTGGGTCAGTACGCGGTACACGGTGGCCAGGCCGACATCCATATTATCGGTCAGCAAAATCTTGTATACATCTTCCGCTGTCAGGTGGCGCACCTCGCTGTTCTGGAAAATCTCGAGGATTTTCAGACGGGGCAGGGTGGCTTTCAGGCCGCTGGCCTTGAGGTCGCTAGGATTGTTACTCATGTTTGTTACTCGTATATTGGCGTAGTGCTTTATCATATAGCGTTTTAGACGGAGGTGCCTAGGCTTCCGTACAACGATTTGAGGTCCTCTATGCCTGTCGATACTGCCGTTTTGCACCGTTTTAGCTTGCGCGCCCCGCTCGTGGCGACCCTGGCCGGCGCCGTCCTGAGCCTGTCGGGCTGCTCCATGTTCGGCGGCGCCAAGGATCCCGTGGTCCCGGTCAGCACCTCGCCAGACTCCGGCGCCCAGACCGTCCAGGCCAGCAAGCTGCAGAAGTTCCTGTGGATCTTCTCGCCGTATCGTCCGGACATTCAGCAAGGCAACTTCATCTCCCAGGAAATGCTGACCCAGCTCAAGGTGGGCCAGACCCGCGAACAGGTCAAGTTCCTGCTCGGCACGCCGCTGCTGACCGACGTCTTCCACGCCGACCGCTGGGATTTCCCGTTCTACCTGGCGCGCGGCGATGGCGAGCTGACCAGCAGCCGGGTGACGGTCTACTTCAAGGATAACAAGGTCGAGAAATTCGACGGCGGCAACCTGCCGACCGAGAAGGAATACATCGCCCGCATCGCCGGTCCGTCCAAGGTGGCCGCCAAGGAAGCGCCGAAGCGCGAAGAAGCCGGTTCGGCCTCGATCAAGATCAACAAATAAGCCATCGCACGGGTAGCACGAGGGTAGCAAAATGACGCAGATGAAAATTGCAGTAGCGGGCGCCGATGGGCGTATGGGACGGATGCTGATCGATGCGGTCGCGGCCGCGCCCGACGCGGTGCTGGCCGGCGCGCTCGGCCTGGCAGGTTCGCCATCGATCGGCCAGGACGCGGGCGCCTTTGGCGGCCAACCGGCCGGCATCAGGATCGAAGCGGACCTTGCCGCCGGCCTGGCCGGGGCTGATTACCTGATCGACTTCACCCGTCCCGAAGGCACGCTCAGGCATCTGGAATATTGCGCCGCCCATGGCATCAAGCTGATCATCGGCACCACCGGTTTCGATGATGCCGGCAAGGCCGCGATTGCCGCCGCCGCCGAAAAGACCGCGATCATGTTCGCGCCGAACATGAGCGTGGGCGTGAACGTCACCCTCAAGCTGCTCGAACTGGCCGCCAAAAGCCTGTCCGAAGGCTACGACATCGAAATCATCGAAGCGCACCACCGCCACAAGGTCGATGCGCCGTCCGGCACCGCCTTGAAAATGGGCGAAGTGATTGCCGACGCGCTCGGGCGCGACCTCAAGGAATGCGCCGTGTACGGACGCGAAGGCGTCACCGGCGAGCGCGATCCGTCGACCATCGGTTTTGCCACCATCCGCGGCGGCGACATCATCGGCGACCATACCGTGCTGTTTGCCGGCACCGGCGAGCGCATCGAGATCAGCCACAAGTCCAGCAGCCGGGCCAGCTACGCCAACGGCGCGCTGCGCGCCTGCCGCTTCCTGGCCGGCAAGGCGACCGGCTTGTACGACATGCAGGACGTGCTGGCACTCAAGGACTAGGCGGCGCCATGCCACCGGTCAATCACTTCAGCGTTGCGCGCTACTGGGAACAGGGCGACGCGATCAGCCACGCGGTGGCGTATGTGCTGATGCTGATGTCGCTGGTGAGCTGGTTCTTCATCCTGTCCAAGGCGCTCAGCACCTGGCGCGTGCGCCGTGCGGCGCCGGCGCTGGACGCCTTCTGGGGCGCCCCCACGCTGCACGACGGCATCGCCCTGCTGAGCCTGGCCGACCGCGAGGGCGTCTATGCGCCGCTGCCCGCGCAAGGGCTGGCGCATGCCGCTGGCGCCGCCACCCTGGCCGGCGCAATGAGCAAGGACGAACAGATTATCCGCGTGCTGCGCCAGGAAATCACGCGCGCCACCCACCGCATCGAAAGCGGACTGACCGTGCTGGCCTCGATCGGCGCCACCGCCCCGTTCGTGGGGCTGCTGGGCACCGTGTGGGGGATTTATCATGCGCTGTCGAATGTGTCCGCAGCCGGCATCGTGCAGATCGACAAGATCGCCGGGCCGGTCGGGGAAGCCCTGATCATGACCGGCTTCGGGCTGGTGGTGGCCATTCCCGCCGTGTTGGCGTATAACGGATTGAACCGCCTGAATCGGCTGACCCTCGCCGAGCTGGAC
The DNA here is from genome assembly GCF_011682175.1 of Massilia frigida. Classification (GTDB taxonomy): domain Bacteria; phylum Pseudomonadota; class Gammaproteobacteria; order Burkholderiales; family Burkholderiaceae_D; genus Telluria_A; species Telluria_A frigida. The sequence goes on along the minus strand of NZ_WHJG01000032.1, from coordinate 10,319 downwards.
GGATTTGCCCACGATTTGCATTCCTACTTCAGCAAATAAGGGGAACGGCATGGCATTCGGCAGCTTCAATCCATCGCGCCAGCAGTCGATGATGAGCGATATTAACGTGACCCCGATGGTCGACGTGATGCTGGTGCTGCTCGTCATTTTCATCATCACTGCGCCCATGTTCACGCATGCGGTCAAGCTCGACCTGCCGCGCGCGCAGGCTGCGGCAGCGCAGCAGCAGCCGCACACGGTCACCATCGCCATCGATGCGGCCGGCGTGCTGCATTGGGGCGGGGAGCAGGTCGACGTGCCCGGACTCGACGCGCGCCTGCTGCAGGCCGCGCGCCAAGCCCCGCAACCCGAATTGCAGCTGCGCGCAGACAAAAACACCCGTTACGAAGTCGTGGCCCAGGTCATGGCGGCGGCACAGTCCCACGGATTGAGCAAGCTGGGCTTCGTGACCGATCCAAAAAAGGAGAAATAACATGGCCAGCGCTGAACTCAATGGTGCCTCGATCCTCGGCTGGGATACCTTTCATTCCGAAAGCCGCGCGGCGTTCGGGTTTCCCGAGTTTTACGCCAACACGATGGATGCCTGGGTCGATTGCCTGAGCTATCTGCGCGACGAAGACGGCATGACCAAATTCCGGCTGAAACCGAACGAGGTGCTGGAAATCGTCGTCAAGGATGCCGCATCGATGCGCGAGCGCGTGCCCGACCTGCTCGACGAGATGACTTTCTGCATCGCCGGCATCAACGAGCGCTACGAGGATTACGGCGAAAAGCCGGCGCTGGCGCTGGTGTTGCGCTGACCGGCTTCATGCTGCGCGGGCAGCGCGTGCCCGCGCACAGGTTTCCGGCTGGCGCTTAACGCACCTTCTTGAGGTCGAAATTCGGGTTGTAGATCAGCCCCAGCGTATTGCCGAACGGATCCTTTAGCTCGACCACCTTGATCCCCTCGCCCACGTCCTGGATGGCCGAGTGGATACTCGCGCCCAGGCCCGTGATGCGGTCGGTTTCCGCCTCGATGTCATCCACGCCCCAGTACGCCACGCAGCCGGGCATGCCGGGTTCGCCCGGGTGCAGGCCCAGCTCGAAGCCGCCGATTTCGAAGCCGATATAGAACGGCTGATCGAAGTAGGGGGCGGTGCGGAACACCTCGGTAAACCAGGCCTTGGCCGCGTCCATATCCTGGACCGGGTAGCAGACAGTGCGCATTCCGTTGATCATATTCGTCTCCTTGAGTGCAAAGCAGCATCCTGCCATGGAGCGCCGCGTTTGTATTGTAAAAATGTAAGGCGGTCAGGCCGGCGGCGCGGCGAACGATTCCGGCGTGCTGCCCGCCAATTGGCGAAATTCGTGGATCAGGTGCGGCTGGTCGTAATAGCCAAGATCGAGTGCGAGGCATGCCCAGTCGAGCTGGTTTGCATCGCGTGCGGCGGCGCGGATGCGTTCGCTCGCCTGGCGGAAGCGGCACACGCGCGCGAACTGCTTGGCGCCCAGGCCGACTCTGGCGCGGAACTGGCTGGAGAGGTGCTGGCGCGACACGCCCAACTGCGTGGCCAGCGTCTCGATGCGCATGGTGCCGCCGGATTGTTCGATGGCGCCCACGGCGGCGTCGACTAGGCCGGGTGCCATGGTGGTGCCTGCGCTGCGCAGGCGCTGCAGCAGCAAGCGTTCGACGGTGCCCACGGCGTCGACGTCGGAGAGTGTGCGCGACCACAGGGCGTCGGTGAACTGGCGCGCCGTGGCGCCGCCCCACAGCTCGTCCAGCAGAGGATGCTGGTCAGCCAGTTCGTGCAGCGGCATGGCGAAAAAGTACGCGGCGGCACCCGGCTTGAAGCGGGCGGCGACGGTGCGCACGGGCTGGTGCACGGGAACGTGGACGACCGTGCTCATCATGCCGGATACGCGGCTCAGCGCGGCCACATCCTGCCACAGGATATCCATGCAGTTATCGGGCAGCACCCGGTGCGTGACAGGTGAGGCGCCTGGCAGCACCTGGCAGGTCCACAGGCAGGCCAGATACGGCGCCAGCGCGGGGTGAGGCGGGTGTTCCTGGTAGAGAACCATGTGGTGCCCTGCAAGTGGCAAAAAAGGCCATTTTACCCTGCGCGCACTGTCTTTAAAGGGGGCATCAAGGGAAGTATATCCTGGCAAAAATCGCGCTGTTCATGACGAGAAGGACGCCGAGTAGCCAGCGGTGCACGGTCAATGCCTCTTTTACCGAATCGACCTTCGCGTTCAGGTCGGTTCGGACACCGTCGATTTTGGCGGTCAGATCGGTTCGGACAGCGTCGATTTTGGCGGTCAGATCGGTTCGGACACCGTCGATGTTGGTGGTCAGGTCGGTTCGGACACCGTCGATTTTGGCGTCGAGCACCTCGATTTTTGCGCTTGATTCGGTTCTGAATGTCTGTAGTTCGGCGCTGAGTTCCGTCTTTGCCAGAGTGATTTGCGAACTTAATCGTTCTTCCGACCGACGAATATCGCGTTGCCACTCGTCCTTCATTTGCACATGGTCGGATGTCGACACCCCCGCGCTCGCCACCTCGGTCAGTGCCTTGGCATGCAAGTCCGCCTGGTTTCTGGCTACCCCGGCCGATTCCAACTGCTGGGCGTGTCCAATCGCATCGAATTCAATTGTCATGACAGCAGTCTCCGGTACGTGGTATTCGGTTCAACAGAATATGCAGCGACATCGCTTGAGCCGTGCTTGATGACTGCATCAGGATCGAGCGAACTGCATGCCAAAAGAATATTATTTTGGTAAGCATGGCGAGCGTTACGCCGATCAACACTCCCATGTAGAGATAGGAGAGGTCGCGCGAGATGAGTCCTCGCTGGTCCATTCGTACATCAAGGAACGACTTGAGCGCGTCAATTTTTGCATTCTGCAGTGCGATTTCGGCGCTCAGGACCTTTCTGGCGTTTGTCACGTGCGACATCAAACGCGCTTCCGATTCATGGCTTGAGGTTTGCAAATTGTATTGCAGGGTCAACAGTTGAGCCTCCTGGTTGGCCTTGTCCATCATCTTGGCCAACGCTTGTGCATGCACCTCCGCCTGCTGTTGTGGCAAACCTGCCAACTCCAGCTTCCGCACGTAGTCTGTCGTGTCGAAATTGCTCATCATGTCAATTAGACGTCGATATGGCCGGATAGTTCAGCAAAGTTCAGGGAAAAGAGCGGCCGGCTTGGCATGTGGTGCGCTTTTCGGCAGCTCCGTAAGCTGACGCGTCCAATTCGCTTGTCATCTTATTTGGACAGCAACGCCGCCCCATAGTTCAGCGAAATTTGGCCCCCAAGCCCCGGCCGCGCCCGGATGCGGGATGTGCCAGTATAATGACCGGTTCATATTCACTTTTGGCCGGGCCACGCTTGGCTGCACATATCATGCAAGATAAATATAGTCCCGCCGACGTTGAACAAGCCGCCCAAGCCCACTGGAAGGCGATCGACGCCTACAAGGCTGTCGAGAACGACCCGCGTTTCCCGAAAGGTAAGTACTACGCCTGCTCCATGCTGCCTTACCCGTCGGGCAAGCTGCACATGGGCCACGTGCGCAACTATACGATCAATGATGTGATGTACCGCTACCTGCGGATGAACGGCTACAACGTGCTCATGCCGATGGGCTGGGACGCCTTCGGCATGCCGGCCGAGAACGCGGCGATGCAAAACAATGTGCCGCCGGCGCAATGGACCTACTCCAACATCGCCCATATGCGCGAGCAGATGGAATCGATGGGCCTGGCGATCGACTGGTCGCGCGAAATGACCGCGTGCAAGCCCGAATACTACAAGTGGAACCAGTGGATGTTCCTCAAGATGCTTGAAAAAGGCATCATCTACAAAAAAACCGGCACCGTGAACTGGGACCCGGTCGACCAGACCGTGCTGGCCAACGAGCAGGTGGTCGACGGCAAGGGCTGGCGTTCCGGCGCGCCGATCGAAAAGCGCGAAATCCCGATGTACTACGCGCGCATCACCGACTACGCCGACGAACTGCTCGATTACGTCGACAACAAGCTGCCGGGCTGGCCGGAGCGCGTGCGCGTCATGCAAGCGAACTGGATCGGCAAATCGGTCGGCGTGCGCTTCGCCTTCCCGCACACCATCGCCAACGCCGCCGGTGAGCTGATTGACGACGGCAAGATGTACGTCTTCACCACCCGCGCCGACACCATCATGGGCGTGACCTTCTGCGCCGTGGCGCCGGAACACGCGCTGGCGCAGCACGCCGCGCAGACCAACCCGGAACTGGCGGCCTTCATCGCCGAATGCAAGCTCGGTAGCGTGATCGAAGCCGACATGGCAACGATGGAGAAGAAGGGCATGCCGACCGGCCTGTTCGTCACCCATCCAGTCACCAACGAGCAGGTCGAAGTCTGGGTCGGCAACTACGTCCTGATCACCTACGGCGACGGCGCCGTCATGGGCGTGCCCGCGCACGACGAGCGCGATTTCGCGTTCGCCAAAAAATACAATCTGCCGATCAAGCAGGTGGTCGCCGTCGAAGGCAAGCAATACTCGCTTGAGGCCTGGCAGGAATGGTACGGCGACAAAGAGAACGGCGTCTCGGTCAATTCCGGCAAATACGACGGCCTCGATCACATTTCCGCCGTCAACGCGGTTGCGGGCGACCTGGCCACGGCCGGCCTGGGCGACAAGAAGATCACCTTCCGCCTGCGCGACTGGGGTATCTCGCGCCAGCGCTACTGGGGTACGCCAATCCCGATGATCCATTGCGCCGATTGCGGCGTGGTGCCGGTGCCCGAAAAAGACCTGCCGGTGGTGCTGCCCGAGGACTGCGTCCCGGACGGCAGCGGCAACCCGCTGGGCAAGCACGAAGCTTTCCTCAAGTGCGACTGCCCGCAATGCGGCAAACCGGCGCGCCGCGAGACCGACACGATGGATACCTTCGTCGACTCGTCGTGGTACTACATGCGCTATACCTCGCCGGGCAGCAAGGACGCCATGGTCGACGCGCGCAACGATTACTGGATGCCGATGGACCAGTACATCGGCGGCATCGAACACGCCGTCATGCACCTGCTGTACGCGCGCTTCTGGACCAAGATTATGCGCGACCTGGGCCTGGTCAAGTTCGATGAACCGTTCGTCAACCTGCTTACCCAAGGCATGGTGCTCAACGAGGTTTACTACCGTGAACCGGAACCGCCGAAGAAGATCTATTTCAATCCAACCGACATCGACCTGACGCTGGACGACAAGGGCCGCCCGCAAACCGCCACGCTCAAGAGCGACGGCCTGCCGGTGATCATTGGTGGCACGGAGAAGATGTCGAAATCGAAGCTGAATGGCATCGACCCGGAAGCCCAGATCGGCAAGTACGGCGCCGACACCGCGCGCCTGTTCACCATGTTCGCCTCGCCGCCGGAGCAGACGCTCGAATGGTCCGACAGCGGCGTCGAAGGCGCCAGCCGCTTCCTGCGCCGCGTGTGGACATATGCGTACGCGCAGGCGCCCCGCGTTGCCTCGGCCCTGGCCGCGACCGACAAGGTTGAAGGCAGCGAAGCGCACAAGACGCTGCGCCGCGAACTGCACAAGATCCTGCAGCAGGCCGACTACGACCTGAAACGCATCCAGTACAACACCGTGGTGTCGGCCTGCATGAAGATGCTCAACACGATGGAATCGGCCAAGCTGGAAGACGGCCCGGCCACCGACGCGGTGATCGCAGAAGGCCTGTCGATCTTCCTGCGCGTGCTCAACCCGGTCGCGCCGCACATCACCCACGTGCTGTGGGAAGAACTGGGCTACGCCAAGGTCCACGGCGACCTCCTCAACGTGCAGTGGCCGCAGGTCGACCCGGCCGCGCTGGAACAGGCCGAGATCGAGATGATGATCCAGGTGAACGGCAAGCTGCGCGGCTCGATCAAGGTGGCCAAGGATGCCGACAAGGCGTCCATCGAAGCGATGGCGCTGGCCTGCGAAGCGGTACAGAAGTACATCGAGACGCCGCCGAAAAAGGTGATCGTGGTGCCGGGCAAGTTGATCAGCATCGTGGTGTAAGCGATGACGATCCTTCGCTCCGCCACCGTGCTGCGCGCCACCTTTGCTTTGGTGCTGCTCGCGACCTTGTCCGCGTGCGGCTTCCAGCTGCGCGGCTCGAACGGCCAATTCAACATGCCGTTCCACAGCATCTACCTGGCGTTCCCCGAAACGTCGGCGCTCGGCACGGAATTGAAACGCAACCTGCGCGGCGGCGACGCCGTGCAGGTGCTGACCGATGCGTCCAAGGCCGAGACCCTGTTCGACGTGCTGTCGGAAACGCGCGGCAAGCAGATCCTCTCGCTCAACGCCCAGGGCCGCGTGCGCGAGTATCTGCTCACGTACACCCTGGTGTTCCGCCTGCGCGACGCCAAGGGCTTTGAACTGCTGCCGGCCACCGAGATCTCGCTCAAGCGCTCGATTACCTTCAACGAGAGCCAGGTGCTGGGCAAGGAATCGGAAGAAGTGCTGCTGTACCGCGACATGCAGACCGACCTGGTACAGCAGGTGCTGCGCCGCCTGGTGGCGGTCAAGCCCACATGAGCATGAGCGATGCAACTGCGCTTTGACGCCCTCGAAGGGCACCTGGCCAAGACGATCGCGCCGCTGTACGTGATCTCCAGCGACGAGCATCTGCTGGCGCTGGAGGCGGCCGACAAGATCCGCCGCGCCGCGCGCGCCAACGGCTATTCGGAGCGCGACGTGCTGACGGTGGAGCGCACCTTCAAATGGGGCGAGCTGCTGGCCGCGAACCAGGCCTTGTCGCTGTTCGGCGACAAGAAGCTGATCGAACTGCGCATCCCGACCGGCAAACCGGGCAAGGATGGCGGCGCGGCGCTGCAAAGCTATGCCAAGGACCTCAGTCCCGATAACCTGACCCTGATCACCCTGCCCAAGCTCGACTGGCAGACCGCCAAGGCGGCCTGGGTCGGCGCCTTGCAGCAGGCCGCGGTGTACATCGAGATTCCGGCGGTCGAACGCGCTCAGTTGCCTGGCTGGATCGGCACGCGCCTGGCCGCGCATGGCCTCTCCGCCGACCGCCAGTCGCTCGACTTCATCGCCGACCGGGTCGAAGGCAACCTGCTGGCGGCGCACCAGGAAATCCAGAAGCTGGCGCTGCTGCACGATCCGGGCAAGCTGACGTTCGAGCAGATTCACGACGCGGTGCTCAACGTGGCGCGCTACGACGTGTTCAAGCTGTCCGAGGCGATGCTGGCGGGCGATCCGGCGCGCCTGGTGCGCATGCTCGAAGGCCTGAAAGGCGAGGGCGAGGCGCTGCCGCTGGTTTTATGGGCGGTCGCCGAAGAAATCCGTACGCTGTTAAAATTGAAATCCGGGATGGCGCAGGGAAGGCCGCTCGGCATGCTGCTCAAGGAATACCGCATCTGGGGTCCGCGCGAACGCATGATGGAACCGGCGCTGCGCCGCATCTCGCTCCCGACCCTGGAAGGCGCGATGCGCGACGCCGCGCAGGTCGACAAGATGATCAAGGGCCTGCGCGCCAAGGGCTTCGCGGGCGACGCCTGGGATGCGATGCTGCAGCTGGCCTTGAAAGTAACGCGCGGATAGACCGCAGCGGCACGCTACCATGGTGCCTGCGCGACGAATGCGCTTCACCTACGTAGACGAGATAATGAACATTACCGAATACATGCAACAGGTCGGCCAGCGCGCCCGCGCCGCTTCGCGCGCCATGGCAAGGTCCGACAGCGCCACGCGCAACCGCGCGCTGCTCCTGATCGCCGATGCGATCGTGCGCGACAGCGCGCTGCTGCGCGCGGCCAACCAGCTCGATCTCGATGCGGCCGCCGCCGCCGGTCTCGCGCCGGCCATGCTGGACCGCCTGCAACTGTCGGACAAGGCCATCGACACCATGGTCGAAGGCTTGCGCCAGATCGTCTCGCTGGCCGACCCGATCGGCGAAATCTCGAACATGAAATTCCGCCCGAGCGGCATCCAGGTGGGCCAGATGCGCGTGCCGCTGGGCGTGATCGGCATCATCTACGAAGCGCGTCCGAACGTCACGGTCGACGCGGCGGGCCTGTGCATCAAGAGCGGCAACGCCACCATTTTGCGCGGCGGCTCGGAAGCGATCAACTGCAACCGCGCACTGGCGAAAATCGTGGCCGAAGGCCTGGCCGGCGCCGGCCTGCCGAACGACGGCGTGCAGATTGTCGACACCACCGACCGCGCCGCCGTCGGCGCGCTGATCACCATGCCGGAATATGTCGACGTGATCGTGCCGCGCGGCGGCAAGGGCTTGATCGCGCGCCTGATCGCCGAGGCCACGGTCCCGATGATCAAGCACCTGGACGGCATCTGCCACGTCTACATCGACACCAGGGCCGACCTGGAAAAAGCGGTGGCGATCGCGTTCAACGCCAAGTGCCACCGCTACGGAACCTGCAACACCATGGAAACGCTGCTGGTCGCGCGCGCCATCGCCCCGGCCGTGCTGCCACGCCTGGCGGCACTGTACGCGACCAAGGAAGTCGAACTGCGCGCCGATCCGGAAGCGCTGGCGCTGCTGGCCGGCTACCCGCACCTGGTCGCCGCCGTGGAAGAAGACTGGAGCACCGAGTACCTTGCGCCGGTACTGTCGATCAAGCTGGTGGACGGGCTGGACGCGGCGATCGACCATATCAACACCTATTCGTCGAAGCACACGGAAGCGATCATCACCGAAGACTACAGCGACGCGCTGCGCTTCTTGCGCGAAGTCGATTCGGCGTCGGTGATGGTGAACGCCTCGACCCGGTTCGCGGACGGTTTCGAGTATGGCCTGGGCGCCGAAATCGGCATCTCCAACGACAAGCTGCATGCGCGCGGCCCGGTCGGATTGGAAGGATTAACATCTCTGAAGTACGTGGTATTCGGCCACGGCGAAGTCAGGCATTGAGCTATCGGAGGAACATATGCTAACCCGGCTGAAAGTTAATGGATTTAAGAGTTTGGAGGATATTGAAGTTCGCTTCGGCCCTTTCACGTGCATTGCCGGTGTAAACGGCGTGGGAAAATCCAATTTATTCGACGCCATCCTGTTTTTGAAGGATTTGGCGGATACGTCCATTATTGATGCCGCCACCAGGATCCGAAACAGCGGACGCCAACGTGTCAACCTGTCGTCGTTGTTTACCCGAACTGCAGTCGGGCAAGCTCAATTAATGGAGTTTGAAGTCGATTTTTTGGTGAACGATACTGTCACAGATGATTTTGGCCGTAATGCTAAACCAAAGGTCACGTTCCTGCAGTATAAGTTGGGTTTGCGATATGTCGCCGCATCCGGTTCTAAACCGGAGGGAATTGAACTCGCACATGAGTCGCTGGATTTTGTGCAAAAAGGCGAAGCAAAACGGCGTCTCGGTTTTCCGGTATCTCAGGAATTTCTTGACTCCGTTTATGTCGGCACTAGCCGGATCGATTTTATCTATATGGATAAAGACGACCCAACTGTTGCGAAAATACGCCAGGATGGTACCGGAGGAGGGCAGCCGATCAGTATTCCGATTGACAAGGCTGAACGCACGCTGCTGAGCAATATAAATACTATTGACCGTCCGACTGCATTGGCGGCGCGGCGTGAAATGCAGTCCTGGATCAATTTGCAGCTTGAGTCGAGCTCGTTGCGCAAACCAGACGATTTTTTGGCGTCGAGTCAGGTCTCGTCCACAGGCGAGCATTTGCCGGCGACATTGGATCGTTTGAAAAAATTCGATGAGGTTGCAAGCCAATTGGCTAATCTGCTGCCGGATGTGAAGAGCCTTACCGTCGATGTGGATGAGCGCAGACAGTTAAAAACGCTGTACTTGGAAAGCGTCAGCGGCATACGTCATGAGGCACGTGCGCTTTCGGATGGAACCCTGCGGTTTCTTGCCCTGTCTATTATTGGGGCAGACGCTGACGCTGGCGGCGTAATTTGTCTCGAGGAACCGGAAAATGGTATTCACCCGGCGAGAATCCCCGCCATTGTCCAGCTTTTGACCGACATGGCCGTCGATACTGACTATGCCGTGGGTCCCGACAATCCACTGCGCCAGATTATCATCAATACCCACTCTCCCCTGGTAATTCAGAAACTTCAAACGGATAATATTATCGTTTCGCAAGCTTATAAGCGCGATGGCGCATCGCTTTCGTTGTTTTGTCCGATTCTCGGAACATGGCGCACGAGGACAGTTTTAAATATTTCGTAACTATTCAGCCGCTACGCAGTTGGCCTGATCGGATCGCCAGCAAATGCACGGCGCAGCACTTCCAGCATGCTGTGCCCTTGTTTGCGTAGGGTGTCGAGGCAGGAGCGGATGGTGCAGAAGTT